>NZ_JAJOZK010000005.1 GCF_022419185.1 Thermomonas flagellata
AGAAGGTTGCCCTCGTGGCTTGCATGCGCAAGCTGCTGACCGTGCTCAATGCCATTGCAAGGCACCGCTCCAGCTGGGACTTGACTCTTCATCACGCTTGACTGCCAAGACGGTTGCTCAGGCGGGGGCCCGCAGCGCGGTGGCGGCGCCGAGCAGGCCCGGTTGCGGGTGGGTGATGACGTGGATCGCGACCTGCTCGAGCAGGGGCGCGAACCGGCCCTTGGCGAGGAAGCGCTCGCGGAAGGCGCTGCTGCGCAGGAACGGCACGAAGCGCGGCACGATCCCGCCGGCGATCACGACCGTGCGCGCGCCGTGGATCAGGGCGCAGTCGCCGGCGACGCTGCCGAGCACCGCGCAGAAGCGCGCCAGCGCGCGCCGCGCGGCCTGGTCGTGGCCGTCGAGCGCCGCGGCCACGATCTCGGCCGGGTCGCGCAGGGGCGGGCGGGCCAGGCTGGCCTCGCCCGGCAGCAGCGCCGGCGCCGGGGGGCGCGCGCCGCCGCGCAGGACCAGGTCGATCTCCGACAGGCCCTTGCCGCTGAGCAGGCGCTCGTTGGAGGTGCGCCCGTGCTGGGCGGTGAGCCAGGCGTCGATCGCGCGCTCCTCCTCGCCGATCGGGGCGAAGCTGACGTGGCCGCCCTCGGTCTCGACCACCTGCCAGCCGCGCGCCGGATCGCCGACCAGCAGCGCCACGCCCAGCCCGGTGCCCGGACCGAGCACGCTCACCGGGCCGCGCAGCGGCGCCTCGGGATCGCCGTGCAGGGTGATCCGCGCCTGCGCGCCGAGGCTGGGCACCGCCCATGCGATCGCGCCGAAGTCGTTGAGCATGCGCAGCTCGGCCAGTCCCAGGCGCGCCTGCAGTTCGCTGCGGCTGAACGACCAGGCGCGGTTGGTGAGGCGGATCTCGTCCTGCCCGACCGGGCTGGCCACCGCCAGCGCCGCGCGCGCCGGGCGCACGCCGACCTGCGCGAGGTAGTGCTCGATCGCGTGCTGCAGGCTGGCGAACTGCGCGTTCGGCAGCGCCAGCAGGTGCTGCAGCGCCGGCTGCGGCGCGTCGAGGTCGGTCAGGGCGAAGCGCGCGTTGGTGCCGCCGACGTCGCCGACCAGGGCCAGCGCGCCGCTCATGCGCCTGCGTCCTCCGCGTCCTCGGCCTGTTCGGCGTCCATCGCCGCGAACAGCGCGCTGCCGCCTTCCTCGGCGCTGCCGACGTGGCGTCGCATCAGGGCGAACAGCTCGCGGCCGTGGTCGCGGTGGTTGCCGCGCAGGTCGGCGCGGGCCGGCGCGCGCGCCGCCCACTCCGCCGGCTCGACCAGCGCATCGACGCGGCCGGCTTCGGCATCGATGCAGACCAGATCGCCCTCGCGCAGGCGCGCCAGCGGGCCGCCGGCCGCGGCCTCCGGGCTCAGGTGGATCGCCGCCAGCACCTTGCCGGAGGCGCCGGACATGCGCCCGTCGGTGAGCAGGGCGACGCGCTGGCCGCGGTCCTGCAGCGCGGCCAGGGTCGGGGTGAGCTTGTGCAGCTCGGGCATGCCGTTCGCGCGCGGGCCCTGCCAGCGCACCACTGCCACGAAGTCGCCGTGCAGGCGGTCCTTGCGGAAGGCCTGCAGCAGCGCGTCCTGGGAGTCGAACAGGCGCGCCGGCGCCTGGATCCGGCGCAGCTCCGGCGCGACCGCGGAGATCTTCACGATCGCGCGGCCGAGGTTGCCCTGCAGCCGGCGCAGCCCGCCCTCGGCGTCGAACGGATCCGCCAGCGGGCGCACGATGCCCGGGTCGCCGCTCGCGGCCGGCGGGTCGCGCCAGCGCAGGGTGAGGTCGTCGAGGTAGGGCACCTGCGCCTGGCGGTGCAGGTCGCCGCCGTGTACGCAGGCGATGTCCGGGTGCAGCAGGCCGCCCGCCAGCAGTTCGCGGATCACCAGCCCCAGCCCGCCGGCGGCCTGGAAGCCGTTCACGTCGGCCGCGCCGTTGGGGTAGATGCGCGCCAGCAGCGGGGTCGCGCGCGAGAGCTCGTCGAGGTCGTCCCAGTCGATGCGCAGCCCCGCGGCGCGCGCCACCGCGACCAGATGGATGGCGTGGTTGGTGGAGCCGCCGGTCGCGGCCAGGCCGACCATCGCGTTGACGATCGCCTTCTCGTCCACGGTGCGCGCCAGCGGGCGGTAATCGTCGCCGAGCGCGGTGATGCGCAGCGCCTGCTCGGCCGCGGCCACGGTCAGCGCATCGCGCAGCGGCGTGTTCGGCGGCACGAAGGCGGTTCCGGGCAGGTGCAGGCCCATCACCTCCATCAGCATCTGGTTGGAGTTGGCGGTGCCGTAGAAGGTGCAGGTGCCGGGCGCGTGGTAGGACGCGGCCTCCGCCGCCAGTAGCTCGTCGCGGCTGGCCAGGCCCTGGGCATAGCGTTGGCGCACCTCGGCCTTCTGCTTGTTGGGGATGCCCGAGGGCATCGGCCCGGCCGGCACGAAGATCGCCGGCAGGTGCCCGAAGCTGAGCGCGCCGATCAGCAGCCCCGGCACGATCTTGTCGCACACGCCCAGCAGCAGCATGCCGTCGTACATCGCGTGCGACAGCGCGACCGCGGTGGCCTGCGCGATCACGTCGCGCGAGAACAGCGACAGCTCCATCCCGGCGCGGCCCTGGGTGATGCCGTCGCACATCGCCGGCACCCCGCCGGCGACCTGCGCGCTGCCGCCGGCGTTGCGCGCCGCCATCCGGATCAGCGCCGGATACTGCTCCATCGGCTGGTGCGCGCTGAGCATGTCGTTGTAGGCGGTCACGATCGCCAGGTGGCCGCCCTGGCCGCTGCGCAGGCGGTCCTGGTCGGGGCCGGCGGCGGCGAAACCGTGCGCCAGGTTGCCGCAGGCCAGCGCGCGCCGCGCCGGCTCGCGCTCGCGCTGGGCGTCCATGCGCGCGAGGTAGGCCGCGCGGCTGGCGCGGCTGCGCTCGGCGATGCGGGCGGTGACGCGTTCGACGACGGGATGCAGGGCCATCACGGACTCCAGTGGATGTGCAGCGGGGGCGCGCCGGTGCCGGCGGCGTGCAGCAGTGCGGTCACCGGCAGCGCCGGATCCACGCGGTCGGCGGCCTGCGCGCGGCGCAGCACCGCGCGCTTGTCCTGGCCGGTGGCCACCAGGTGCAGCGCCTGGGCGCGGCGCAGGCGCGCGAGGGTCAGGCTGAGGCGGGGGTAGGGCGCTTCCGGCGGCAGCGGGTCCGGCAGCAGCGCCAGCACGTCCGCGTCGCCCTGCGGGTCCAGGCCCTCGGCGAGATTGCCCGCGCCCGGGAACAGCGAGGCGAAGTGGCCGTCCGCGCCCATCCCCAGCACCACCGCGTCGAACGGCTGCGGATGCGCGGCCAGCAGCGCGCGCGCGTGCGCCAGCGAGGGTGCGGGCGCGCCGTCGGCACAGGTCAGCGGCCGCACCCGGAGGTGCGGGTCGGCGGCCAGCGCCTGCTGCAACTGGCTGAAGTTGCATGCCGGGTCGGCGTGCGGCACGCAGCGCTCGTCGCCGGGGATGGCCAGCACCGGCCCGGCGAGCCCGGCGGCGGCCAGGCGGCGGTAGGCCGGCAGCGGAGTGCGCCCGCCGGCGAGGGCCAGCCAGGCCTGGCCGCGCGCGGCGATCGCGGCGCGGCAGGCGCCGGCGAGGGCATCGGCCAGGGCCTGCGCCAGCGCCGCCGGATCGGGGTAGGCGTGTTCCTGCCAGCCCATGGCCGTGCTCATTCGTGCCAGCTGTGGCCGTGGCGCTCGATCAGCGAGATCGCCGCCGCCGGGCCCCAGGTCCCGGCCGGGTAGGGCCGCGGCGGCTCGCCCTGCTGGCGCCAGCCCTCGAGGATGGCGTCCACCCAGGCCCAGGCCGCCTCGACCTCGTCGCGGCGCACGAACAGGGTGCCGTTGCCCTCCAGCGCGTCCAGGTACAGGCGCTCGTAGGCGATCCGCCGGCGCGCGTTGCGGAACTCCTGGTGGAAGTCGAGGTCGAGCGCGACCTGCGACAGGCGCAGGCCGCTGCGGTCCAGGCCCGGGGTCTTGCTCATCAGCTGCAGCTCGATGCGTTCCTCCGGCTGCAGCCGGATCAGCAGCCCGTTCGGGCGCATGTCGGCGGCGGCGCGCCCGCCGAAGATCGAGTAGGGCACCTTGCGGAACTGGATGAAGATCTCGGTGCTGCGCGCGGCCAGGCGCTTGCCGGTGCGCAGGTAGAACGGCACCCCCGACCAGCGCCAGTTGTCCACCAGCGCGCGCAGGGCCACGAAGGTCTCGGTGCGGCTGGGGCGGCCCAGCTCCTCCGCGTAGCCGGGCACGGCGACGCCGTCGATCGCACCGGCGGTGTACTGGCCGGCCACCGATTCGGCGGCGACGTTGCCGGCGTCGATCGCGCGCAGCGAGCGCAGCACCTTGATCTTCTCGTTGCGCACCGCGGTCGGCTCGAACCGCGCCGGCGGCTCCATCGCCACCAGGCACAGCAGCTGCAGCAGGTGGTTCTGCAGCATGTCGCGGGCGGCGCCGGCCTCGTCGTAGTAGTCGCCGCGGCCCTCCACCCCGACCGTCTCGCCGACCGTGATCTGCACCTGCTCGATGTGGCGGGCGTTCCACAGCGGTTCGAACAGCGCGTTGCCGAAGCGCAGCGCGATCAGGTTCTGCACGCCCTCCTTGCCGAGGTAGTGGTCGACCCGGTAGATGCGGTCCTCGTCGAACGCGCGCGCCACCGCGTCGTTGATCGCGGTCGCGCTGGCCAGGTCCTTGCCGATCGGCTTTTCCAGCATCACCCGGGTGCCGGGCCCGGCCACGCCGTGCGCGGCCAGCGCCTGGCAGGCCGGCCCGTAGAACTTCGGCGCGGTGCTCATGTGGTAGAGCACGTCGCCGCTGCGCAGGGCCTGCACGCGCGCGGCCAGCGCCGCCATCGCGGCGGCGTCGTCGGCACTGGCCGGCTGGTACTCCAGCCGCTCGAGCAGGCCGCGCAGGGCGGTCGGATCGCGCTCGCCGGCGGGGATGCGCTCGCACACGCTGGCCTCGACCAGCGCCGCGAAGCCGGCGCGGTCGAGCGCGCTGCGCGCGCTGCCGAGGATGCGCAGGCCGGCCGGCAGCAGGCCCTCGGCCTGCAGGCTGTAGAGCGAGGGCAGCAGCATGCGCCGGGCGAGGTCGCCGGTGGCGCCGAAGATGGTGAGCAGGGTGGCGGGCGTCGCAGCGGTCACGCGGGGGTCCTGTGGCTCGTTGCCCGCAGTGTAGGGGCGTTTGCCGCCGCGCTGGCGCTGTAACGCCGTTACATTCGATTTCACCCGGACGCATCCGGGGCATGCCCGCGCTGGCATGCCGGATCCGTGGCCGCGCCTGCATACCGATAGGTATGTCGGCCCTGCCCGGGCTAGCATCGCCGCTTCGTTTCCCTGCCTGCCTCCCCCATGACCCGTCCTTCCTCGCTCGACCGCGAGCAGCTGTTGGCCTGCGCCCGCGGTGAGCTGTTCGGCGCCGACAACGCGCGCCTGCCGGCCCCGCCGATGCTGATGTTCGACCGCATCACCGAGATCCGCGCCGACGGCGGCGCGCACGGCAAGGGGCTGGTGCATGCCGAGCTCGACATCCGCCCCGACCTGTGGTTCTTCGGCTGCCACTTCCAGGGCGACCCGGTGATGCCCGGCTGCCTGGGCCTGGACGCGATGTGGCAGCTGACCGGGTTTTTCCTGACCTGGCTGGGCGCGCAGGGGCGCGGGCGCGCGCTCGGCGTGGGCGAGGTGAAGTTCAGCGGGCAGGTGCTGCCGGAGGCGCGGGTGGTGCGCTACGAGGTGGACATCAGCCGGGTCATCAACCGCAAGCTGGTGATGGCGCAGGCCGATGCCCGCACCCTGGTCGACGGGCGCGAGATCTACACCGCGCGCGACCTGCGCGTGGGCCTGTTCACCTCCACCGCGGGGTTCTGAGCATGCGCCGGGTCGCCATCACCGGGTTCGGCATCGCCTCCTGCCTGGGCAACGACGCCGCCAGCGTCGGCGCGGCCCTGCGCGAGGGGCGCAGCGGCATCCGCCTGCTCGAGGACGCGGTCGCGCACGGCCTGCGCAGCCAGGTCGGCGGCGCGGTCGCGGTCGACCTCGACGCCGCGATCGACCGCCGCCTGCGCCGCTTCATGAGCGACGCGGCCGGCTACGCCTGGCTGGCGATGCGCGATGCGATCGCCGATGCCGGGCTGGACGAGGCGCAGGTGCGGCACCCGCGCACCGGCCTGATCGCCGGCTCCGGCGGCGGCTCCAGCCACTGGCAGGTGGAGACCGCGGACATCGCGCGCAGCCGCGGCGTGCGCCGGGTCGGCCCGTACATGGTGCCGCGCACGATGTGCTCGACGGTCTCGGCCAACCTCGCCACCGCGTCCGGCATCACCGGGCTGAGCTATTCGATCGCCGCCGCGTGCGCGACCTCGGCGCACTGCATCGGCGCGGCCGCGGACCTGATCCGCCATGGTGCGCAGGACATCGTGTTCGCCGGCGGCGGCGAGGACCTGCACTGGACCATGAGCGCGATGTTCGACGCGATGGGCGCGCTCTCCACCCGCTACAACGACCGCCCGCAGGCGGCCTCGCGCCCGTACGACGCCGGCCGCGACGGCTTCGTGATCGCCGGCGGCGGCGGCATGCTGGTGCTGGAGGACTGGGAGCACGCGCGCGCGCGCGGCGCGCGCATCCATGCCGAGCTGCTCGGCTACGGGGTCACCAGCGACGGCGCCGACATGGTCGCGCCCAGCGGCGAGGGCGCGGTGCGCTGCATGCGGATGGCGCTGGCGGGCCTGCAGCAGCCGGTGGACTACCTCAACACCCACGGCACCTCGACCCCGCTCGGCGACGTGACCGAGCTGGAGGCGGTGCGCGCAGTGTTCGGCGAAGCGATGCCGCCGCTGTCCTCGACCAAGGCGCTGTCCGGGCATTCGCTCGGCGCGGCCAGCGTGCACGAGGCGGTGTATTGCCTACTGATGCTGCGCGAGGGCTTCATCGCCGGCTCCGCCAACATCGACGAACTCGACCCGCGCTGCGCCGGCTATCCGATCGTGCGCGAGAGCCGGCAGGCGCGCCTGCGCACGGTGATGTCCAACAGCTTCGGCTTCGGCGGCACCAACGCCTGCCTGGTGTTCGGCGCGCCCTGAGGCGCGACTCAGCCGAGCAGGGCCGCCACCGCCTCCTCCAGCCGCTGCAGCCGCGCCGGGTCCGCCGGCGCCTGCTGCAGCCCGCGCACCGCGGCGGCCAGCCGCGGCGCGCCGACGAAGCCGCAGCTGGCGGCCAGCCGGTGCAGCTCCGCGCGCAGGGCGGCCAGGTCGCCGCGGGCATGGGCGCCGCGGATGCGCGCGCGCTGGCCCGGCAGCTCCTGCAGGAACAGGCCGCGCAGGGCCTGCACGTGGCCGGCCTGGCCGCCGAGCGCGGCCTGCGCGGCGGCATCGTCCCAGTCCGCCGCGGCGACGCCCGGCAGGTGCCGGCGCAGGGCGTCGAGCAGGCTCGCCAACGGTAGCGGCTTGGCCAGCACCTCCTCGAACCCAGCGGCCAAGAGGCGCGAGGCGACCGCCGGGTCGACCGCGGCGGTGTGCGCGATCGCCGGCGCCTCGACGCCGCCGCTGCGCAGGCGCTGCAGCAGGGCTTCGCCGCGCCCGTCCGGCAGGTTGGCGTCCAGCAGCAGCAGGTCGAAGCGTTGCGCGCGCGCCAGCCGCAGGGCCGTGGCGATGCTGTCGGCGCAGTGCACCGCGGCCGGCAGCCGGCGCGCGCCGTCGCACAGGAAGGCGGCGCTGACCGGGTCGTCCTCGGCCACCAGCAGCTGCGGCAGTTCGGTGTGCATGGCGGGCCCTCGCCGGATCGGTATGCTTCCTGCATGTGTGGCATCCGCATCATAGCCCTGCTGGCGGCGGCCTGCCTGGCCACGGGCGCGGCCCAGGCACGCACGGCGCAGGCGCGGATCGCGCGGATCGCGACCGCGGCGGCCACCCTCGAGGGCGTGCGCGTGCGCCTGGACTGGCCGGACGGCGCCGCGCAGGGTCAGTTGCAGCTATGGGCGGCGCGGGTCGAGGCCCCCGATCTCGGTTATCGCTACCGCGACCTGCACTGGCGCTGCCCGCTGCGGCGCAGCGGCGGCGGCTGGGCCTGCGCCGGGCCGGTACGCGCCGGCCGCGGACCCGGGCTGCCGCTGGCGGTCGCCTTCGCGCCGCAGGCGGTCGGCGTGCGGCTCGGCGATGCGCGCACGGCGCTGGCGGTGCAGCACCGCCGCGACGCGCCGCAGCGGTTCCAGCTGGACGTGCGGCAGGTGCCGCTGGCATGGGCGCAGGCCCTGCTGGCGCAGGCCTGGCCGTCGGCGCGCTTCACCGGCGGGCGGCTGCAGGGGCGGCTCGCGCTCGACACCCAGGCCGCCGGCGGGCTGCATCTGCACGGACCGCTGCAGGTGGCGGGCTTGGGGCTGGAGACCCGCGACGGCACGGTTGCGGCGCAGGAGGCCGGCGCCTCCCTGCGGCTCGACCTGCGCCAACGCGGCCCCGAGCGTCGGCTGGACGTCGCCGGCCAGCTGCAGGGCGGGCAATACCTCGCCGGCCCGGCCTACCTGGTGCTGCCGGCCACCCCGGTCGGCCTGCACATGCAGTGGCAGCGCGCTGGCGATGGTGGCTGGCAGGCGCCGCGGCTGGCCTGGGACGACGGCGCGACGCTGCAGGCGCAGGCGCGGCTGGCGCTGGCGCCGGATGCCCGCCTGCGCGCGCTGCAGGTGCAGGCGCGCAGTGCCGATGCCAGCGCGTTGCCGGCGCGCTACCTGTCCGGCTGGCTGGGCGTGCTCGGGCTCGGCGATCTGCGCCTGTCCGGCGCGCTGGCGATCGCGGCCGACTGGGACGCCGCCGGGCTGGCGCAGCTGCAGGCCGTGCCGGCGCAGTTGGCGCTCGCGGACGGCCGCGGCCGCTTCGCGCTGCAGGGCCTGGCCGGCGATCTGCGCTATTCCGCCGGCGCGCCGGTGGACAGTGCGCTGCAATGGCATTCGGCGCGCCTGTACGGGCTGCCGTTCGGCGCGGCGCGGCTGCCGTTCGCCAGCGGCGACGGCCTGCTGCGCTCGGCCGCGGACGCGCGCCTGCCATTCCTGGATGGCGAGGTGCGCCTGCACGACCTGCGCTTGCGGCCGCCGCGCGGCGGGCGCGGGCTGGACCTGCGCTTCGGGCTGGTGGTGGACGACGTGGACTTCGGCGCGATCGCGCGCGCATTCGCGTTGCCGCCGTTCCAGGGCCGGCTCAGCGGGGCGATGCCGGACGCGCACTACGCTGACGACCGCATCGATTTCGACGGCGGGCTGTCGATGCAGCTGTTCGACGGCGAGGTGGTGTTCACCGGGCTGGCGCTGGAGCGCCCGTTCGGCAGCGCGCCGAGCCTGGCCACCGACATCACCTTCGAGGGCCTGGATCTGGCGCGGCTGACCTCGGTGCTCGGCTTCGGCCGGATCGACGGCCGCCTCGGCGGGCAGGTGCGCGGCCTGCGCCTGGTGGACTGGACGCCGGTCGCGTTCGACGCCTGGCTCGCGACCGCGCCGCAGCCGGGCGTGCCGCAGCGCATCAGCCAGAACGCGGTGCAGGACATCGGCAGCGTCGGCGATGCCAGCTTCGCGTCCGGATTGCAGGGGCGGCTGATCGCGCTGTTCGACACCTTCGGCTACCGCCGGCTGGGCATCGGCTGCCGGCTCGCCAACGACGTGTGCCGCATGCGCGGGCTGGCGGACGCCGGTTCCGGCTTTATCCTCGTCGAAGGCAGCGGCCTGCCGCGGCTGGACGTGGTGGGCCACAATCGCGAGGTGGACTGGCCCACCCTGGTCGAGCGCCTGCGCGCGGTCGCCCGCGGCGAGGTCAAACCGGTCATGCAATAGACGACGCACGGAGGAAGCGATGCAACGGTGGCTCGGACTCCCGGCGGTGGCGGCGCTGATGCTCAGCGCCTGCGTCACCATCAACGTGTACTTCCCCGCGGCCGAAGCGCGCGAGGCCGCGCGCGAGTTCGTCGAGAAGGTAATCGACGCCGCGCCCCCGGCGCCGGCGCCGCCGCCGGCGGAGCCGAAGCCGGGCGGGGGCGGCGGGATGGCCCTGCGCGGGCCCGCGCCCGGGTTCGACCCCTGGCTGCTGCTCGGGATCGGCAGCGCGCAGGCGCAGGCGACCCCGGACATCACCCTCAAGACCCCGGCGATCCAGGCCCTGCAGGCGCGCATGCAGCAGCGCTTCGACGGCGTGCTGCGCGCCGGCTTCGACGACGGCGCGCTCGGCTTCACCCACGACGGCCTGATCAGCGTGCGCGACCCGGCGCGGCTGGCGCTCAAGGACCGGGTGGCGGTGAACGCGGCGGTGGCCGACGACAACCGCGACCGCAAGGCACTGTACCGCGAGATCGCGGTGGCCAACGGCCATCCGGAGTGGGAGCCGCAGATCCGCGAAGTGTTCGCGCGGCAGTGGATCGCCAGCGCGCGTCCCGGCTGGTGGTACCAGGCCGCGGACGGCAGCTGGAAGCAGAAGTAGGCCATGGCCGCCGCCATGGAGGAGGCCGCGCAGGACTGGATCGAGAACCGCCCGCTGGCGCAGCTGCGGGTCGGCGACGAGGTGGCCGAGGCCTGCCGCTTCGGCGCACAGGACGCGCAGGCGTTCGCGATCCTCGCCGGGGACGGTGAGCCCGCAGCGGAGGCCGGCGCCGCGGCGGTGCCGACGCAGGCGGCGGCGATGTGGCTGGGCGCGCGCCTGGCCGGCCTGGCCGCCGGCCGCCTGCCGGGCCCGGGGACGCGCCTGCTGCGGCAGGAGCTGGAGTGGCGCGCGCTGCCGGCCGCCGGCGAGGACGTGCACCTGCGGCTGCGGGTGGAGACGATCGCGGCGGAGCCGGCGGACGGCCCGCAGGTGGTGCTGGCCGCGCGCGCCCAGGCCGGCGATGGCCGCCTGCTCGCCGTGGGCCGGTTGTGGGTATGCCCGCCGCTGGAGAAGCTGCGGCGGCCGCGCGCGCACCTGCCGGAACTGCAGCTGCGCGATCCGGGCGCGCGCCTGCGCGCGCTCGTCGCGCAGGCGCAGGCGGCGCTGCGCGCGCGCGCGGGCCGCCCGCTGCCGATGGCGGTGGTGCATCCGGTGGACGCGGTCGCCCTCGGCGGGGTCGCGGAGGCGGTGCAGGCCGGCCTGATCGCGCCGGTGCTGATCGGCCCCGAGGCGGCGATCCGCACGGCGGCCGCGCAGGCCGGGATCGACCTGTCGGCCTGGCCGCTGCAGGATGCGCCGGACCCCGAGGCCGCCGCGGCCGCCGCGGTGGCGCTGGCGCGCAGCGGCCGGGTGCGCGCGCTGATGAAGGGTTCGCTGCACACCGACGCGCTGATGCACGCGGTGGTCGATCCGCAGTCCGGGCTGCGCGGCGAGCGCCGGGTCAGCCACGTGTTCCTGATCGACGTGGTCGGCTGGCCGCGCCCGCTGCTGCTCAGCGATGCCGCGGTCAACGTGCTGCCGGACCTGGCGGCCAAGCGCGACATCGTGCAGAACGCGATCGACCTGGCGCACGCGCTCGGGATCGCGCAGCCGAAGGTGGCGATCCTGTCCGCGCTGGAGACGGTCACCCCGAAGATCCCCTCGACCCTGGAGGCGGCGGCGCTGTGCAAGATGGCCGAGCGCGGGCAGATCGCCGGCGGCATCCTCGATGGCCCGCTCGCGTTCGACAACGCCGTCAGCCTGCGCGCGGCGCGCACCAAGGGCATCGCCTCGGCGGTCGCCGGGCAGGCCGATATCCTGATCGCGCCGGATCTGGAGGCCGGCAACCTGCTGGCCAAGCAGCTGGAATATCTGGCCGAAGCGCAGCTGGCCGGGATCGTGCTCGGTGCGCGCGTGCCGGTGGTGCTGACCAGCCGCGCCGACCTGCCGGACGCGCGCATGGCCTCGGCCGCGCTGGCCGTGCTGTGGGCGCTGGCGCAGGACGTCGCGCCGGCCGCGGCGGGGCCGGCATGACCCTGCTGTGCCTGAACGCGGGCTCCTCGAGCCTCAAGTTCGCGCTGTTCGACGGTGGCGTGCCGGCCGCCGGCGCCGCCCTACCGGAGGCGACCCTGCGCGGCGAGATCGATGCCCCGGGCGGCTGTGCCCGGTTGTCCGTGCAGGCCGCCGGGCAGGCGCGCCGGGTGCTGGCCGCCGGCGGTGTACGCGGGCAGATCGGCAGTGAGGTCGCCTGGCTGCTGGACTGGCTGCGCGCGCAGGGCCTGCCGTCGCCGCGCACGGTGGTGCATCGCATCGTGCACGGCGGCGAGGCCTTCACCGCCGCGACCGTGGTCACCCCGGCGGTGCTGGCGCAGCTGGCGGCGCTGGCGGCGCTGGCGCCGCTGCACCAGGGGCCGGGCCTGGACGGAGTGCGCGCGGCGCAGGCGGCGCTGCCGCAGGCGCGCCACGTCGCCTGTTTCGATACCGCCTTCCACGCCGCGCAGGCCGCCGCCGCGCGCCGGTATGCCATCCCCGCCGAATGGGATGCGCGGGGATTCCGCAAATACGGCTTCCACGGCCTGTCCTACGCGGCGATCGCGCGCCAGCTGCCGGCCTGGCTCGGCCCGCGGGCGGACGGTGCGGTGGTCGTCGCGCACCTCGGCAGCGGCGCCAGCCTGTGCGGGCTGCGCGGCGGCCGCAGCGTGTCCACCACCATGGGCCTGACCCCGCTGGACGGGCTGGTGATGGCGACCCGCAGCGGCGCGCTGGATCCGGGCCTGGTGCTGCTGCTGTGCCGGCAACCCGGGATGGATGCGGCGGCCGTCGAGGATCTCTTGTACCACCGCAGCGGCCTGCTCGGGGTGTCCGGCCGCAGCGGGGACCTGCGCGATCTGGCGGGCGCCGAGGACGCGCCGGCGCGGTTGGCGGTCGAGCTGTTCGTGGCCAGCGTGGTCCGCCACGTCGGGGCGATCGCCGCCGACCTCGGCGGGCTGGACGCGCTGGTGTTCACCGGCGGGATCGGCACCTACCAGCCGGCGATCCGCGCCGAGGTCGTGCGCCGGCTCGGCTGGCTCGGCCTGCGCCTGGACGCGGCCGCCAATGCCGCCGGGCCCGGCCGCATCAGCGCGTCCGACAGCGGCGTGCCGGTGCTGGCGCTGGCGACCGACGAGGAGGCGATGATGGCACTGGAGGCGGCCGCGCTGCCGGAGCAGACCGCATGACCGCGCCCGCCGCACCGATGCCGCCACCGCCCGCCGGCGACAACCCCGGCCTGAGCGCGGCCGAGGCCGCCGCGCGCCTAGCGCGCGACGGCGCCAATGCCATCGTCGAGCAGACCGTGCCGGCCTGGCGCCAGCTGCTGGCGCGCTTCTGGGGGCCGGTGCCATGGATGCTGGAGGCAGTGATCGTGCTGCAGCTGGTGCTCGGGCGCCGGCTGGAGGCTGGAGTGATCGCGGTGCTGCTGGTGTTCAACGCGGTGGTCGCGTTCTTGCAGCAGCGGCGCGCGCGTGACGCGCTGGCCCTGCTCAAGCGCCAGCTGCAGGTGCGTGCGCGGGTGCGGCGCGACGGCCAGTGGCAGGAGATCGCGGCCGCGCAGCTGGTCGCCGGCGACCTCATCCACCTGCGCGCCGGCGACATCGTGCCGGCCGACGTGGCGCTGGTGGACGGCGTGGTCGCGCTCGACCAGGCGGCGCTCACCGGCGAATCGCTGCCGGTCGAGGCCAGCGCGGGCGCCAGCGCCTACACCGGCAGCATCGTGCGCCAGGGCGAGGCGACCGGTACCGTCACCGCGACCGGTGCGCGCACCCGCTTCGGCCGCACCGCCGAACTGGTGCGCAGCGCCAGCGCCCCCAGCCACATGCAGCGCACCATCCTGGCGATCGTGGAGCGGCTGGTGCTGTTCGATGCGGTGCTGGCGCTGCTGGTGATCGGCTTCGCCCTCTGGCACGGCCTGCCGTGGCTGGACACCCTGGTGTTCGCGCTGATGCTGCTGGTCGCCTCGGTGCCGGTGGCGCTGCCGGCGACCTATACCCTCGCCACCGCGCTGAGCGGGCGCCGGCTGGCCCGCCACGGGGTGCTGGTGACGCGCCTGACCGCGGTCGAGGAGGCCGCAGCGATCGACGTGTTGGTGACCGACAAGACCGGCACCCTGACCCAGAACAGCCTGCGCTATGCCGGCGCGCAGCCGCTGCAGGCGGACGTGGACGAGGCGGGCCTGCTGCGGATGGCGGCGCTCGCCAGCGACGAGGCGACCCAGGATCCGCTGGACCTGGCGATCCTCGACGCCGCGCGCGCGCAGGGCGCGCTGGCGGCGCTGCCGCCGCGGCAGGCGTTCCATCCGTTCGACCCGGCGACCCGCCGCAGCGAGGGCGAGTACGCCGCGGACGGCGTGCGCCTGCGCGCGCTGAAGGGGGCGGCCAGCGTGATCGGCCCGCTGTGCGGGCTGGATGCCGCCGCCCAGGCCGCGCTGGAGCAGGCCGAGCAGCGCCTGGCCGCGGACGGCGCGCGGGTGCTGGCGGTGGCCGCGGCGCGCGGCGACGCCCCGCCGCGGCTGCTCGGGGTGGTCGGCCTCGCCGACCCGCTGCGCGCGGATGCGGCCGACGTGATCGCGCAGCTGCGCGGACTCGGCCTGCGCGTGTGCATGGCCACCGGCGACGCCGAGAACACCGCGCGCGCGATCGCCGCGCAGCTCGGGCTCGGCGAGCGCGCCTGCCGGGTGCAGCCGGGGGCGATGCCCGACCCGGCCGGCTGCGACCTGTACGCGCGCGTGCTGCCGGAGGACAAGCACCACATCGTGACCGCGCTGCAGCAGGCCGGGCACGTGGTCGGGATGACCGGCGACGGCGTCAACGACGCCCCGGCGCTGCGCCAGGCCGAGATGGGCATCGCCGTGGCCAGCGCCACCGACGTGGCCAAGGCCGCGGCCGGGGTGGTGTTGACCGATCCCGGCCTGGGCGGCGTGCTGCGGGTGGTGCGCACCGGGCGCAAGGTGCACCGGCGCATGTTGACCTACACCCTGAACAAGGTCCTGCGCACGCTGCAGATCGTGCTGTTCCTGACCCTCGGACTGGTGGTGACCGGGCACTTCGTGATCAGCCCGCTGCTGATCGTGCTGATGCTGTTCGCCAACGATTTCGTGTCGATGAGCATCGCCGGCGACCACGCGCATCCAGCGCCGCGCCCGCAGCGCTGGCAGGTCGGCAAGCTGATGGGGGCGGCAGCGCTGCTGGCTGTGCCCTCGCTGCTGTTCGCCGCCGTGTTCTACGCCTGGGCCGCGCGCCAGGGGCTGGACCAGGCGCAGCTGCAGACGGTGGTGTTCCTGCTGCTGGTGCTCGGCAACCAGGCCGGCATCTACGTGCTGCGCACCGATGCGCGCCTGTGGCGGCAGCGGCCCTCGCGTTGGCTGCTGGCGGCGACCGCCGGCGACCTGGTGGTGGTCGGCCTGTTGGCCGGCTTCGGGATACTGATGGCGGCGGTGCCGTGGCCGGTGCTGCTGGCCCTGTACCTGGCCAGCGCGGCGTTCGCGCTGCTGCTGGACGCGCTCAAGCGCCCGCTGTTCGCGCGTTTTGCGATTGGCTGAAGCGCGCGGGCAGGGCGCGGCTGCGGTGGGATGAAAAAACCCGCCGCCGGCGGCGATGGAAGAGGGCGGCCGGGGAAACGGCCGCATCCCACCACCCAGGAGCCGATCCCATGCCCGCTTCCGTGCATTCCATCCCCTCGCATGCTCTGCGCCTGGCCTGCCTGGCCGGCATGCTCGCCACCGCGCTCGCCAGCCTCGCGCACGCCCAGGAAACCGCCCGCCCGCGCAACGGGGCCGAGCTGTCGAACTCCGTGAACAAGGGCAAGTTGCGGCCGCACGAGGACGAAGCGGTCCAGAGCTCTGCGGGCAAGCCCGCGGCGCTGCCGGCGCAGAAGCAGATCGTCAAGCAGGCCGTGCCCAAGCTGCCCAATACCCCGTCGCCGTGCCCGCCGGGCTATCAAATCAACATGGAGCCGGGCCAGCAGGGCACGTGCATCAATCCCCTCACCGGCGAGGTCAAGCCACGCCGCGACACCCAGTGAGGCCCGCCGCCATGCCCACGACCGCATCCTGCCTGCGCGCGTTCGGCCTGCTGCCGCTGCTGGCCTTGGCCGCGTGCGCGAACCTGCCCACGCCGTCGGTGTATGGCCCGGGCGAGGTGATGCAGAAGATGGTGGAGCGCCACGGCGTGATCGTGGCGATCCGCGAGGCGACCCTGCAGGGTAGCCCCACCGGCGCCGGCATCGTCGCCGGCGGTGGCTTGGGCGGCCTGGCCGGCAGCCAGCTCGGCGGCGGCCGCGGTCACATTGCCGGCGGCGTGGTCGGCGCCGCGCTCGGGCAGGCCGCCGGCGGGGCGGTCGAGCAGCAGCTGGCGCGCCGCACCGGCCTGCAGATCAGCTACAAGGAAGACGGCAGCGACGAGGTGTACGTGACGGTGCAGCCGGTCGATCCCCAGCATCCGCTGGCGGTCGGCGACCGCATCCGGATCGTGGAAGGGGCTTCGGGCATCCACATCAGCCGCGAGTGAGGCGGAGGGGGCGCCGGCGGCCGCGACGGCCGCCGGTGATTTCGCGCGCGCGGATGCGACAATGCGCGCCCGTTCCAGCCTCCGCACGCCGTGGCGCGCCTCGATCCGACCCCGCACACGCTCGAGATCCTCGACCTCAGCCACGACGGCCGCGGCGTGGCGCGCTGGCCGGACGGCCATGCGCAGGCCGGCAAGACCGTGTTCGTGTCCGGTGCGCTGCCGGGCGAGACGGTGCGCGCGCTGCAGACCGCGCGTTCGCGCCATTTCGACGAGGCGCGCACGCTGGAAGTGCTGCAGCCTTCCGCCGACCGGGTGCCGCCGCGCTGCCCGCACTTCGGCATCTGCGGCGGCTGCGTGCTCCAGCACCTGGCCGAGGACCGCCAGATCGCCTACAAGCAGCAGGTGCTGCTGGACAACCTGCAGCGGATCGGCCACGTGGCGCCGGCCGCCGTGCTGCCGCCGCTGCGCGGCGAGGCTTGGGGCTATCGCCGCAAGGGGCGGTTCTCGGTGCGCCGGGTGGAGAAGAAGGACAAGACCCTGGTCGGCTTCCGCGAGCAGGACCCGCGCTTCGTGGCCGACCTGTCCGAATGCCACGTCGTGGTGCCGCAGTTGGGCTTCAAGCTGCAGGCGCTGGGCGCGCTGGTGGATGCCCTGGATGCGCGCCGCGACATCCCGCAGATCGAATTCATCGCCGGCGAGGCCGCCACCGCGCTGGTGTTCCGCCACCTGCAGCCGCTGTCCGCGGCCGACCGCGAGCGCCTGGCCGGGTTCGGGCAGGCACACGGGTTCGCGATCTACCTGCAGCCGGGCGGGGTGGAGTCGGTGCATCCGCTGGGCGAGGACGCGGCGCTGGCGTTCCGCCTGCCGCAGTGGGACGTCACCCTGGAGTTCCGCCCGCTGGACTTCATCCAGGTCAATGCGCGCCTGAACGAGGCGATGATCGCGCGCGCGCTGGAGCTGCTGGAGGTGCAGCCCGGCGAGCGCGTGCTGGACCTGTTCTGCGGGCTGGGCAACTTCACCCTGCCGCTGGCGCGGATGGCCGGCGACGGCGCGGTGGTCGGGGTCGAGGGCGATGCCGGGCTGGTGGCGCGCGCGCGCGCCAACGCCGCGCGCAACGGCATGGCGAACGTCCAGTTCCATGCCGCCGACCTTGCGCAGGACTTGGCCGGCCAGCCGTGGCTGAAGGCGGGCTTCGACAAGCTGCTGCTGGACCCGGCGCGCGCCGGCGCGATCGAGGTGCTGCGCCAGCTGCCGCTGAAGGGCCTGAAGCGCATCGTGTACGTCAGCTGCCATCCGGGCTCGCTGGCGCGCGACGCCGGCTGGCTGGTCAACGCGGCCGGCTGGACGCTGCGCGCGGCCGGGGTGATGGACATGTTCCCGCACACCGCGCACGTCGAGTCGATCGCGGTGTTCGATCCGCCGAGGAAGGGATAGGCCGTGGGCATCGAGATCGAACGCAAGTTCCTGCCGCGCAGCGAGGCCTGGCGCGCCGCCGCGCACGAGGTGGTGCCGATGGCACAGGGCTACCTCAACGACTTGGCGCAGGCGGAGTCGGGTGCGATGCAGGCCTCGGTGCGGGTGCGCATCGAGGGCGACGCCGCCTTCCTCAACATCAAGTCGCGCGAGGCCGGCCCGCGCCGGCAGGAGTTCGACTACCCGATCCCGGTCGCGGACGCGCGCGCGCTGCTGGCGCTGTGCGTCGGCGGCCTGGTCGAGAAGAACCGCCACTATGTCGAGTACGCCGGGCGGCTGTGGGAGGTGGACGAATTCCTCGGCGCCAACGCCGGGCTGGTGGTGGCGGAGCTCGAGCTGGAGGCGGAGGACGCGCCGTTCGCGCGCCCGCCCTGGCTCGGCCCGGAGGTCACCCACCTGCGCCGCTACTACAATCTGGCCCTGGCCGACCGCCCGTACGCGCGCTGGAGCGCGGACGAGCGCGCGGCCGCCGACCTGCCCGCCACCGAGGACCTCGCCGGATGCTGATCATCGGGATCGCCGGAACCGAACTGCGCGCGCAGGAGCGCGACTGGCTGCAGCATCCTGCCTGCGCCGGCGCGATCCTGTTCGCGCGCAACGTCGCTTCGCGGGAACAGGTGGCCGAACTCACCGCCGCGATCCGCGCCGCCGCGGCGCGCCCGCTGCTGCTGTGCGTGGACCAGGAGGGCGGGCGCGTGCAGCGCCTGCGCGAGGGCCACACCGCGCTACCGGCGCTGCACGGCTTCGATGCGCTGTACCGGCGCGACCCGCAGGCGGCGCTGGCGCTGGCGCGCGAGCACGCCTGGCTGATGGCCAGCGAGGTGCGCGCCGCCGGGTTCGACCTCAGCTTCGCGCCGGTGGTGGACCTGGCCCGCGGCAACCGCGCGATCGGCAACCGTGCATTCTCCGCCGACCCACAGGTGGTCGCGGCGTTCGCCGCGGCCTACGTGGCCGGCATGCACGAGGCCGGGATGGCCGCCACCCTCAAGCATTTCCCCGGGCACGGCTCGGTCGCCGAGGACACCCATTTCGAGGCCGCGGTGGACGACCGTCCGCTGGAGGCCCTGCGCCGCGAGGACCTGGTGCCGTTCGCGGCCGGCATCGCCGCCGGCGCGGATGCGGTGATGATGGCGCACGTCACCTATCCGCAGGTCGCGCCGGAGCCGGCCGGGTACTCGCCGCGCTGGATCGGCGACATCCTGCGCGGCGAGCTGGGCTTCCGCGGGGTGGTGTTCGCCGATGACATCGGGATGGCGGCGGCGACCCCGGTCGGGGGGGTGGCCGCGCGGATCGCGGCGCACCTGGACGCCGGCTGCGACGTGGTGCCGGTCTGCCACCCGGAGCTGGTGCCAGAGGCGCTGCAGGCGCTGCAAGGCCGACCTGCGAACACCGCCGCGCTGCTCGGCCTGATCGGGCGCGGCCCGCTCGGCTGGGACGCGCTGCTGGCCGATCCCCGCCACGCACAGGCGCGCGCCGCGCTGGTGCAGGTGCCGACGCCAGGGGCGGATGCCGCGATCGCCTCCGGCGCCAACGATGCGGGGTACCTGGCGTGAGCGCGCCGCGCCTGGCCGACGCGCTGGCGCATGCGCGCCTGCTGCACGACCACGTCGCGCTGGAGCAGGCGATCGCGCGGATCGCGGTCGAACTGCGCGCGGCCTATGCCGACGGCGAGGTGCCGCTGCTGCTGACGGTGATGCACGGCGGCATGCCGTTCGCGGCGCAGCTGGCGCTGGCGCTCGGCGAACTCGGGCTGGACCTGCAGTTCGACTACCTGCATGCGACCCGCTACCGCGGCCAGACCACCGGTTCCGGGCTGGCCTGGCTGCACCGCCCGGCGACGCCCCTGCGCGGGCGGCGGGTGCTGCTGGCCGACGACATCCTCGACGAGGGCCACACCCTGCTGGCGGTCAAGCAGTGGTGCGAGGACCAGGGCGCGGCCGAGGTGCGGGTGGCGGTGCTCGCGCGCAAGCGCCACGACCGCTGCGTGGCCGGGATCGCGGCCGACCACGTCGGGGTCGAAGTGCCGGACGCCTACGTGTTCGGCTACGGCATGGACTTCCACGAGCAGGGCCGCAACCTGCCGGCGATCTACGCGCTGGGGGACTAGCGGAATTGCGATGGCGGCCGGCGCGTGCGTCTGCCTGCGACGAAGACGGAGTCGACGATGACCATCGAACTGGCCGTGATCGGCGGCACCGGCGTGTATGCGCTGGGCGAGCTGGCCGAGGTCGAAACCCACCAGCCGGTGACGCCCTACGGCGCGCCCTCGGGCCCGGTGCGGGTGGGCCTGTATGCAGGCCGGCGGGTGGCCTTCCTGGCCCGCCACGGCGAAGGCCACGCGCTGCCGCCGCACCGCATCAACTACCGCGCCAACCTCGCCGCGCTGAAGGCGCTGGGGGCGCAGCGGGTGCTGGCCCTGAACACCGTCGGCGGCATCACCGTAGGCTACGGCCCGCGCGTGCTGGCCTGCCCGGACCAGCTCATCGACTACACCTGGGGCCGCATCTCCACCTTCTGCGAGGAGCCGGGCAGCGAAGTGCTGCACGTGGACTTCGGGGAACCGTACACCCCGTCGCTGCGGCGGCAGGTGCTGGCCGCGGCGGCGTGCGCCGGGGTGGCGGTGGTGGACGGCGGCTGCTACGGCACGACCCAGGGCCCGCGCCTGGAGACCCGCGCCGAGATCGCGCGGATGCGCCGCGACGGCTGCGACCTGGTCGGCATGACCGGAATGCCGGAAGCCGGGCTGGCGCGCGAGCTGGGGCTGGACTACGCCTGCCTGGCGATCGTCGCCAACTGGGCGGCCGGGGCCGGTCCCACTCCGGACGAGGTGATCACCCTGCAGGACGTGCTGGCCAACGTCGCCGCGGCCATGCAGGAGGTGCCGCGGATCCTGCACGCATTGCTCGCCGGCGGCGAGGGCTGATTGCAAGTGCCGGAAGTTGGTGCATACTCGGCCTGCCGCGCGTGCGGCATTGGTCGGCAACGCATCCGCAAGAGGTCAGGGCATCCATGCAATACGGCACCGTGAAGTGGTTCAACGACGCCAAGGGCTTCGGGTTCATCTCCCCCGAGGACGGCAGCGCAGACGTGTTCGTGCATTTCTCGGCGATCGACGCCAAGGGCTTCCGCAGCCTGCAGGAAGGCCAGCGCGTCAGCTACGAAGTGCAGCAGGGGGCGAAGGGCCTGCAGGCGGCCGGGGTCAAGGTCGTCGCCTGAGCCGTCCCGTTCCGGATTCCACGAGCCCCGCCCCGTGCGGGGCTTTTTTCATGTGCGCGCAGCACCGATGCCCGCACAATCGCCGGCATCGCCGCACGCAATCACCGCACCCAGGAGGGCCGCCATGGACGCATTCGCCACCCACGAGGTCTTCAACCAGCCGCCGCCGTTCTTCCCGCGCGATCTGTGGGCCGACGATGCGGCCCTGCGCGAGGCGGTCGCGCGCGAGGGCGGGCAGGGCTTCGCGCCGCGCCTGGCGGCCTACGGGGCGCTGGCCGGCGCCGAACTGCCGGCGCTGGCGGACGAGGCCCACCGCGACCGCCCGCGCCTGTGCGCCTACGACCGCTACGGCCACCGCATCGACCAGGTCGCGTTCCATCCGGCCTACCACCGCATCATGCAGGCGGCGATCGAACACGGCGTGGCCGGGCTGTCGTGGGCGCAGCCGGAGCCGGGGGCGCACGTCGCGCGCGCGGCGCTGAGCTATCTGCATTACCAGGTCGAGCCGGGCAGCAGTTGCCCGCTGACCATGACCCACGCGGCGGTGCCGGTGCTGCGCCAGGTGCCGGCGCTGCGGCATTGGGCGGACAAGGCGCAGGCCTTCGCCTACGACGGCAGCGACCGGCCGATGGCGGCCAAGCCCGGGATCACCCTTGGCATGGGCATGACCGAGAAGCAGGGCGGCAGCGACGTGCGCGCCAACACTACCCGCGCCGAGCCGCTGGCGGTGCCCGGCGAGTACGCGCTGGTCGGGCACAAGTGGTTCTTCTCGGCGCCGATGTCGGACGGCTTTCTGGTGCTGGCGCAGGCGGCGGGCGGACTGACCTGCTTCCTGCTGCCGCGCTGGCGCCCGGACGGCAGCCGCAATGCGCTGCGCCTGCGGCGGCTGAAGGACAAGCTGGGCGACTGGTCGAACGCGTCCTCGGAGGTCGAGTTCGAGCAGGCCTGGGCGCAGCGGATCGGCGAGGAGGGGCGCGGGGTGGCGACCATCCTCGAGATGGTGATGCTGACCCGGCTGGACTGCATGCTCGGCTCCGCCGGGCTGATGCGGATCGCGCTGGCGCAGGCGCTGCACCACGCCCGCCACCGGCGCGCGTTCGGGCGGCCGCTGCTGCAGCAGCCGTTGATGCGCAGCGTGCTGGCCGACCTCGCACTGGAGGCGGAGGCCGCGATCGCCTTCGCGTTCCGGGTCGCCGGCGCGGTCGACCGCGCCGGCCACGATGCGCAGGAGGCGGCCTACGCGCGGATCGCCACGGCGCTCGGCAAGTACTGGATCTGCAAGCGCGCCCCGGCCTTCGCCAACGAGGCGCAGGAGTGCCTGGGCGGCGCCGGCTACGTGGAGGAATCCGGCCTGCCGCGGCTGTACCGGCAGGCGCCGCTGAACTCGATCTGGGAGGGCAGCGGCAACATCCAATGCCTGGACGTGCTGCGCGCGCTGGCGCGCGAGCCGGCGACCGCGCAGGCGCTGCTGGCCGAGTGGGAGGCGGCGCGCGGGCTGGACCCGGCGTTCGACGCCGCGTTCGCCGCGCTGGCACCGCGGCTGTCCGCCGGCGTGGCCGAGGCGCAGGCGCGCTTCTTCGTGGAGCGCCTGGCGCTGCTGGCGCAGGGCGCGATCCTGCTGCGCGCCGGGCATCCGCTGGCGGGCGACTGGTGCCGCACCCGGCTCGCGGCCGGCGGCGGTGCGACCTACGGCGCGCTGGCGGCGGCCGTGGACGTGGACGCCGCGCTGGCGCGGGTGCTGCCGGACTGACCGCGCCCGCTCACCCCGGCGTCCACCGGATCAGGCCGTCGGCACAGTCGGCCAGCACCTGCGCCACGCCGCGCGGCTGCCAGCCCAACAGTGCCCGCGCGGGCGTGCTGTCGGCGCCGCGCCAGCGGCTAAGGTCGCCGGCCAGCGGGCGCAGGCCCGGGTCCAGCCGCAGCAGCAGGCGTGCGAGCGCGTCCGGGAGCTCGCGCACCGGACCGCGGCGGCCGGCGTGGGCGCGCACGTGGCGGGCCAGCTGCGCCAGCCACAGGAACTCCCCGGCACTGGCGATGAAGCGCCGGCCCGGTGCCTGCGGATGCGCCAGCGCGCGCAGGTGCAGGTCGGCGACGTCGCGCACGTCGACCACGCCGTAGCACAGCCGCGGCAGCAGCGGCAGGGGCGTGCGCAGCAGGCCGCGCACCAGCCGCAGCGAGGCCGCGAGCGGCCCGGGCGGAGGCGGACCGACGATCAGCACCGGGTTCACCGCCACCAGCTCGAACGGCTGCCCGAGGCGGGCATGCAGCGTCCACGCCGCCTGCTCGGCCAGGGTCTTGGCGCGGACATAGGCGGTGATCCCGGGGCCGTCGAGCGACGACCAGTCGCGGGCGCCGAACGGCGCGGCGCGCTCGGGATGCCCATAGCCGACCGCGGCGAACGAGGAGGTCAGCACCACCCGCCGCACGCCGGCGCGGGCGGCCGCGTGCAGCACGCGCAGGGTGCCGCCGCGCGCGGCCGGCAGCAGCGCGTCGGGGTCGCGCGGCAGGCGCGCCGGGAACGGGCTGGCCACGTGCAGCACGCGGTCGCAGCCGGCCACCGCCGCGTCCCAGCCGGCGTCGTCCTCCAGCCGCGCGGTGAACAGCCGCAGCCGCTGCGGATCGATCCCGGCGGCGGCCAGCCGCGCCTGCAGGCGCGCGCCGGCGGCCGGATCGCGCACGCTGGCGTGCACCGCCTCGCCGCGCGCGAGCAGGGCGGCGACCAGCTGCCCGGCGAGGAAGCCGGAACCGCCGGTGACCAGCACCCGCGCCACGGCGCCGTCAGTCCAGGAACTGCAGTTTCGCGAGCTCGGCGTACAGCCCGCCCTGCGCCAGCAACTGCGCGTGGGTGCCTTCCGCCACCACCTGCCCGGCGTCCATCACCACGATGCGGTCGGCGCGCAGCACGGTGGCCAGCCGGTGCGCGATCACCAGGGTGGTGCGCCCGGCCATCAGGTGCTCCAGCGCGACCTGCACCGCGCGTTCGCTCTGCGCGTCCAGCGCCGAGGTGGCCTCGTCCAGCAGCAGCACCGGGGCGTCCTTGAGCAGCGCGCGCGCGATCGCGATGCGCTGCTGCTGGCCGCCGGACAGGCGCGCGCCGCGCTCGCCCAGTTCGGTCGCATAGCCCTGCGGCAGGGCGCGGATGAACTCGTCGGCTTCCGCGCGCCGCGCCGCCTGCTCGACCTCGGCGTCGCTCGCCTCCAGATGGCCGTAGCGGATGTTGTCGCGCGCGCTGGCGGCGAAGATCACCGGCGCCTGCGGCACCAGCCCGATCGCCTCGCGCAGCTGCACCGGATCGACCTCGCGCAGGTCGATCCCGTCCACCAGGATGCGGCCGGCCTGGGGGTCGTGGAAGCGCAGCAGCAGCGCCAGCACGGTGCTCTTGCCGGCGCCGGACGGGCCCACCAGCGCCACCGTCTCGCCGGGCGCGATGCGCAGACTGAAGTCGCGCAGGGCGGGGCGCTCGGGATGCTGCGGGTAGTGGAAGGTCACCGCCTCGAACGCGATCTCGCCGCGCAGCGGGCGCGGCAGCGCGCGCGGCGAGGCCGGCGCGGTGATCGCCGCGCGCTCGCGCAGCAGGTCGTCGATCCGGCCCATGCCGCCGGCGGCCTTCTGCAGCTCGTTCCAGACCTCCGCCAGCGCCGCCACCGAGCCGCCGCCGAACACCGCGTACAGCACGAACTGCAGCAGGGTGCCGGCGCTCATGCGGCCGGCGATCACGTCGTGCGCGCCCGACCACAGCACCAGCGAGATCGCGCCGAAGAACAGGGTGATGGTGGTGCCGGTCATCAGCGCCTGCGCGCCGATCCGCCGACGCGCCACGCCCACCGCGTGCGCCACCGCCTGCGCGAAGCGGCCGCGCTCGTAGGCCTCGCGCGCGTGCGCCTGCACCGTGCGCACCGCGCCCAGGGTCTCGCTGGCCAGCGCGTTGGCCTCGGCCACCTTGTCCTGGCTGTGGCGCGCGACCTTGCGGATGCGGCGCGCGCCGAGCACCACCGGCAGCACCGCCGCCGGGATGCCGAGCAGCGCCCACGCCGCCAGCCGCGGGCTGGTGACGAACAGCATCACCAGCGCGCCGATCGCGGTGATGCTGCTGCGCAGGGCGATCGACATCACGCTGCCGACCAGGTTGCGGATCAGCTCGACGTCGGCGGTCAGGCGCGAGACCAGCTCGCCGCTGCGGGTGCGGTCGTGGAACTCGGCGTCCAGCGCGATCAGGTGCGCGTAGAGCGTGGTGCGCAGGTCGGCCACCACCTTCTCGCCGAGCAGGGAAACGAAGAAGAAGCGCGCCGCGGTCGCCACCGCCAGCACCAGCGCGACCGCAAACAACAGCAGGAAGGCGCGGTCGATCTGCCCGGGGGCGCCGCTGCGGAAGCCGTGGTCGATCATGGTGCGGAACGCGACCGGCAGGCTCAGCGAGGCCGTCGAGGACGCCCCGAGGGCCAGCAACCAGGCGACGAACAGCGGGCGGTGGCGGCGGATGAACGGCCACAGCGCACGCAGGGATCCGATGGGCGCCCGCGCGGGCGCCGGGTCAGCAGCAGTCATGCCGACATGGTAGCCGCAGGCGGGTTCAGGGGGAGGGTGCGGCCAGTGCCTGCAGCTCCGGCGGCAGCGGCTGCTGCGGGTAGCGGCGGCGGAATTCGGCCAGGCCCGCGCGCGCCTCCGCCTCCTGGCCGGCGCGCCACAGCGCCAGGATGCGCGCCATCCAGGCCTGGCGGAGGGCCGGATCGTCCAGGGTGGCCGGCGGCAGCGCGTGGGCGTCCTCGGGGATCGCGTCCTCCTGGGTCTCCGCCGGTGCGCGGGCATCCGCCTGCTCGGCGGCTGCCGGCATGGGGATGGCGGCTGGCGGGGGCGCTGGCTGGGCAGCGTCATTCGACTTCCGGGGCGCGGCGGCCGAGTCCTCCGCGTCCGCACGGGCCGCGACTGGGGGGCGCGCGGGCGGCGGCGGTGCCGGCCTGGCCGCGGCGGCGGGGGGCGACGCGGCGCTCGGTGCGGCGCGTGGGTTGGGCGCAGGCGACGCGGAGAGCCGCCCGGCGCCAGGCGCAGGCGCTACGATGGTCGGGCCGCGCGCCTGCCAGGCGCGCCAGGCCAGTGCGCCGACCACCAGGGCAGCTCCGGCCCAGGCCAGTCGGCGCGTGGTGCCGCCAAATCCGAGGCGGAGGCTGCGGCGTTCAGTCGTCATGCCATCAGCCTCGCATGTGTGCATCCACCTGCCCAGAGCCGGCGCGAGGTTGCTTCCGCAACGGTGCGCCGCCCGCCGGGATTGCCGGCGCCTGCCTCGTCTTGCGTAGATACCGGCTATGCTCACCAGCATGAACGGGGCAGAGCGATCGCCGGGGGCGGGGCCGCGCGCGACCGGCGGATCGGCGGGGGAGGCCGATCCGGCGCAGCTGCGCGCGGCGCTGGCTGCCGCCCAGGCGCGGATCGAGGAGCTGCAGCGGGCGCAGCGGCTGCAGCAGGCGCTGTACGAGATCGCCGACGTCTCCTCCGCCGGGCTGGACATGCAGGAGATGCTGCGCCGGATCCACGCCATCCTCGGCGGCCTGACCTATGCCGAGAACTGCTACATCGTCCTGTACGAGCGCGACGGCGGCGAGCGCCTGCGTTTCCTCTATTTCGTCGACCGTTCCGACCCCTACGTCAACGATCCGGACGCGGCGATCCCGGTCGCGCCCGGGGAGACCAGCCTGACCCTCGCCCTGCTGCGCGGCGGCGAGCCGATGCGCGGGCCATCGCGCCTGCTGCGCGAGCAGCGCGGCATCCCGTGGGACGAGCAGAACGGCCCGGACAGCGCGGACTGGCTGGGCGTGCCGATGCTGCGCGACGGCCAGGTGGTCGGCGGCATCGTGGTGCAGAGCTACGAGCAGCCGCAGGTGTACGACGACGGCGACCGCGCCCTGCTGGCCTACGTCGCGCAGCACATCCTCGCCGCGCTCGACCGCCGGCGCGCGCGCGACGAACTCGAACGCCGGGTCGCGGAGCGCACCGCGGAGCTGCGCCAGGCCAACCTGGACCTGCAGGCCGAGATCGCCGAGCGCAAGCGCGCGCAAGAGGTCCAGCGCGCCCTGTTCCGGATCGCCGAGCTCTCGCTCGGCACCCGCAGCATGGAGCAGTTCTACGCCGAGGTGCATGCGGTGGTCGCCGGGCTGCTGTACGCGCGCAACCTGTACATCGCCATGCTCAGCGAGGACGGCACCCGGCTCGAGTTCCCGTACTCGGTGGACGAGCGCGACCCGCACCGCAGCGCGCGTCCGCTCGGCAAGGGCATGACCGAGTACGTGCTGCGCACCGGCTTGCCCCTGCTGGCCGACCGCGCCTGCATCCGCGCGCTGGAGGCCAGCGGCCGGGTGCAGAGCCACGGCAGCCTGGCGCACTCCTGGCTGGGGGTGCCGCTGCAGCGCGAGGACCGGGTGGTGGGCGTGCTGGCGGTGCAGAGCTATACCCCGCAGATCAGCTTCAGCCCGCAGGACCAGGAGCTGCTGACCTTCGTCGCGTTCCACATCGCCAACGGCCTGGCCCGCAAGCAGGCCCAGGAGCGCCTGATCCAGGCCTATGCCGGGCTCGAGCAGCGGGTCGAGGAGCGCACCCGCGAACTGGCCGAGGCGAATGCCGAGCTGATGCAGCAGATCGGCGAGCGCCTGCGGATCGAACGCAAGCTCACCCACCAGGCGACCCACGACGCTTTGACCGGCCTGCCCAACCGCGCGCAATTGCTGGAGCGGCTGTCGGGGGCGATCGCGCGCGCGCGCGAGGGCGGGCAGGCGGGGTTCGCGGTGCTGTTCCTCGACCTGGACCGCTTCAAGCTGGTCAACGACAGCGTCGGCCACCAGGTCGGCGACGAGCTGCTGGTGGAGGCCGCGCGCCGGATCGTGGGCGCGGTGCGCACCGCGGACATGGTCGCGCGCCTCGGCGGCGACGAGTTCGCGATCCTGGCCTGCGACCTCGACGGCGCGGAGCCGGCGATGGAGCTCGGGCGGCGGGTGCTGGCCGCGCTCGGGGCGCCGGTCTGGATCGCCGGCCGCGAACTGTTCCCGACCGCCAGCATCGGCATCGCCATGTGGCATCCGCGCTACCACGGCGGCGAGGACATGCTGCGCGACGCCGACGCCGCGATGTACCGCGCCAAGGGCGAGGGCCGCGACCGCTGCGTGCTGTTCGACGCCGGCATGCGCGAGCAGGCGGTGCGCGCGCTCGACCTCGAGGCCGACCTGCGGCGCGCGATCCACGCGGATGCGTTCGAACCGCACTACCAGCCGATCGTGCGCCTGGCGGACGCCGAGGTGGTCGGGCACGAGGCGCTGCTGCGCTGGCGCCACGACCGGCGCGGGCTGCTGGCGCCGGACGCCTTCCTCGACGTCGGCGAGGACAGCGGCCTGATCGAGGTGGTGGACTGGCTGCTGTACGCGCGCGTGGTCGAGGGCATGGCGCGCGGGCGCACGCCGGGCTACGTGGCGATCAACGTCTCGCCGCGGCATTTCCGTTCGCCCGGGTTCGCGGCGCGCCTGCTCGGGCTGCTGGAGGACGCGCACGTGGACCCGGCGCGGCTGCGGATCGAGATCACCGAGGTCGCGCTGCTGGACGACGAGCCCCGCACCAGCCGCAGCCTGCAGCAGCTGCGCGAGCGCGGGGTGCTGGCGCAGCTGGACGACTTCGGCACCGGGTTCTCGGCACTGTCCTACCTGCACCGCTTCCCGATCGCCGCGCTCAAGATCGACCGCAGCTTCATCGCCGGCCTGGACGCCAGCGCCGGCAGCGAGAACCGCGCGGTGGTGCGCGCGATCATCGCACTGGCCGACAGCCTCGGCATCGAGACCATCGCCGAGGGCGTGGAAACCACCGCCCAGCGCGACGGCCTGCGCCAGCTCGGCTGCGGCTACGCGCAGGGCTACCTGTTCGGGCGCCCGGCCGCCGCCGCGGAGGGCTGACGGCGGCTGCGGTTCAGGGCGCCGGATGGCGGGCCTCGACCCGCAGCTCGAGGCGCCCGTCCGCCAGTTGTGCGACCAGGCGGGTGCCGGGGGCGGCCTCGGCGACGCCGTGCAGCAGGCGCCCGTCCGGGTGCTGCAGCAGGGCGTAGCCGCGCTCCAGCAGCGGGCGCGGGCCGAGCGCGCGCAGGGTCTGCCCGAGCGTGCGCAGGCGCAGGGCATCCTCGCGCAGGCGGCGTGCGATCGCGGCCTGCGGGCGCCCGTGCAGGCGCTCCAGCCGGGTGCGCACGTGCGCCAGCAGGCGTGCCGGATGCTGCGCGCGCAGGCGCGGCGCCGTCAGCGCCAGTCCCTGGCGGAGTTCGCGCAGCCGCTGCGCGAGCGCGCGCTGCAGCCGCTGCGCGGCGAGATGGATGCCATCCCGGTCCGCCTGAAGGCGTTGCCGTGGCGAGGGTAGGCGCCATGCCGCCTGCTGCAGGCGTGTGCCGGCCTGCGCCAAGGCCTGTTCCTGCGCCCGCCGCAGGCGCTCCATGGCCGTTTGCAGGCGCGCGCGCTGCCGCTGCAGGCGCTGCAGCGGATGCTGCGCCTGCAGCCGCGAGCGCAGGTGGTGCAGCCCGGCATGCGCCGGCTGCAGGCGGCGGTCGAGCATGTGTCCGAGGCGCAGCCGGGCTTGCGCGGCGCGCTGCCGCTGCAGCGCCAGGCGCGCCTGCGGATGCTGCGCCTGCAGCCGCAGCCAGGCATGGTCGCAGCGCTGGGTGCCCTGCTGCAGCGCATACAGGTACAGCCGCTGCAGGCGCCGGCCGTGGCCGGCGATGCGCAGCGCGAGCTCGGCGCGGTCGGGCACCAGCCGCTCTGCCGCTGCGGAGGGCGTCGGCGCGCGCAGGTCCGCGGCGTAATCGGCGAGGGTGGTGTCGGTCTCGTGCCCGATCGCGGTCACCACCGGCACCGGGCTGGCGACGATCGCGCGCACCAGCGCCTCGTCGTTGAACGCCGACAGGTCCTCCTGGGCGCCGCCGCCGCGCGCCAGCAGCAGCACGTCGTAGCGGCCGCTGGCCGCGGCCTGGTGCAGCATGGCGCGGATGCGCGCCGCGGCGCCGTCGCCCTGCACCGGCACCGGCAGCAGCTCCAGCGCCACCAGCGGGAAGCGCCGCGCCAGCACGCTGGTGATGTCGCGGATCACCGCGCCGGTGGCAGAGGTCAGCACCCCGATCCGGCGCGGCATCGCCGGCAGCGGGCGCTTGCGCCCCGGTTCGAACAGGCCCTCCGCGCGCAGGCGCGCCTTGAGCTCCTCCAGCCGCTGGCGCAGCGCGCCCTCGCCGGCGTCGCGCAGGGTCTCGCACTCCAGCCGGTAGTCGCCGCGCTGCGCATACAGCGTCACCTTGCCGCGCGCCTGCACCAGCTGCCCCTCGCGCGGGGCGAAGCGCAGCCACTGGCGGCGGCTGCGGAACAGCACGCAGCGCACCTGGGCGGCGGCGTCCTTGAGCACGAAGTACATGTGCCCGGAGGGGTACGTCTTGAGATCGGCGATCTCGCCCTCGACCCAGATGTTCGGGAAGCTGCCCTCCAGCAGGTCGCAGGCCAGCGTGTTGAGCTGGCTGGGGGTGAGCGGGCGGTCGTCGGGCGTGGGCATGGGCGGGCATGCTAGCGCGCCCGGGGCGGGCCTGCCGCTACACTTTGCACATGCATGCTGACATCCCCACCGACGCCGGCCCCGCGCCGCGCCATCCCACCCGCCAGGTCCGGATCGGGACGGTCGCCCTCGGCGGCGGCGCACCGGTGGTGGTGCAGTCGATGACCAACACCGACACCGCCGACGTCAAGGCGACCGCGCAGCAGGTCGCCGCGCTGTGGCGGGCCGGGTCGGAGCTGGTGCGGATCACGGTGAACACGCCGGAGGCCGCGGCGGCGGTGCCGCGCATCCGCGAGCGCCTGGACATGCAGGGCGTGCCGGTGCCGCTGATCGGCGACTTCCACTACAACGGCCACCAGCTGCTGGCCGGCGAGCCGGCCTGCGCCGAGGCGCTGGCCAAGTACCGCATCAATCCCGGCAACGTCGGCTTCGGCAAGAAGAAGGACGCCCAGTTCGCGCAGTTGATCGAGCTGGCCTGCCGCCACGGTAAGCCGGTGCGGATCGGCGCCAACTGGGGTTCGCTCGACCAGGCGCTGGCGGCGCGGCTGATGGACGAGAACGCGCGCCGCGCCCAGCCGTGGGAGGCCGGGCAGGTGCTGCGCGAGGCGCTGATCCGCTCCGCGCTGGAGTCGGCCGCGCGCGCCGAGGAGCTGGGCCTGCCGCGCGAGCGGATCGTGCTCAGCGCCAAGGTCAGCGGGGTGCAGGAGCTGATCGCGGTGTACCGCGAACTGGCGCGCCGCGGCGACTACGCGCTGCACCTGGGACTGACCGAGGCCGGGATCGGCAGCAAGGGCATCGTGGCCTCCAGCGCCGCGCTGGCGGTGCTGCTGCAGGAGGGCATCGGCGACACCATCCGGGTCTCGCTGACCCCGGCGCCGGGCGAATCGCGCACCCAGGAGGTGGTGGTCGCGCAGGAGCTGCTGCAGTCGCTCGGGCTGCGCGCGTTCACCCCGATGGTCACCGCCTGCCCGGGCTGCGGGCGCACCACCAGCACGTTCTTCCAGGAGCTGGCGCAGCGGGTGCAGGCGCACGTGCGCGCCAAGATGCCGGAGTGGAAGCAGCAGTACCCGGGCGCCGAGACCCTGACCCTGGCGGTGATGGGCTGCGTGGTCAACGGCCCGGGCGAATCGCGCCACGCTCACATCGGCATCAGCCTGCCCGGCACCGGCGAGGCCCCGGCGGCGCCGGTGTTCATCGACGGCGAGAAGGCGACGACCCTGCGCGGCGAGCGCATCGCCGAGGAATTCCTCGGCATCATCGACGGCTACGTCGCGCGCCGCTTCGCGCGGCGCTGAGCGGCATCCGCCCGGTTCAGGCGCTGCACACCCGGTTGCGGCCGCCGTCCTTGGCGCGGTAGAGCGCCGCGTCGGCCGCGGCCATCAATGCCGGGCGGCTGGCGCGCTCGGCGGCGAGTGCGGCGACCCCGATGCTGACCGTGATCCGGCACGGCTGCCCGCCGGGCGCGAACGGCGTCTGCGCGACCGCCTCGCGCAGGCGCTCGGCCCACTGGCAGGCGGCCTCCAGCGTGCATTCGGGCAGCAGTACCGCGAACTCCTCGCCGCCGATGCGCGCGGCCACGTCGTCGTGGCGCGCGTGCTGGCGCAGCACGCGCCCGATCCGGCGCAGCACCTCGTCGCCCTCGATGTGCCCGTGGCGGTCGTTGACCGGCTTGAACAGGTCCACGTCCACGATGCACAGCGCCAGCGGCCGCGCATGGCGCAGCGCGCGCGGGATCTCCTTGTCCGCCAGCTCGATGAAGTGGCGGCGGTTGCACAGCTCGGTCAGCGGGTCGTGGGTGGCCAGTTGGTAGATCTCCTCGTGGTAGCTGGCCTCCACGCTGTCCTGGCTGATGAACTTGAGGATGCTCTCGCCGACCGTGATCTGGTCGCCGTCGGCCAGCAGTGACTCGCCGGCCAAGGGCGCGTCGTTGAGGCGAGTTGGGTTGGTCGCGCCGAGGTCCGCGATCCGATAGCCGTCCGCCGCGCACCAGATCCGGCAGTGGCTGCGCGAGACGCTCTTGTGCGCGATCACCAGGTCGGCCTCGCTCGAGCGCCCGATCAGCACCGGGGCCGCGCCGATGTCGGCGCGCCGGCCGAGGCCCTCGCCGTGGATCACCACCACGCAGGCGCTGCGCTGTTCCGGCCGCGGCGGGCCGGGGCTGAACAGGGTGCGCTGGGTGGTGTCGTGCGGGTCGTGCATGGCGGCGCGGTCGGGGGCCCGGGCAGTGTAGCGTCCGCGGGCGGGCGCGGGCGGCGCGCTTAGAATGCCCGACGGCGCTGGCGGAGCGGGGTGGGGGATGGGCCAGGGGCAGGACCAGGATCGCACCGAATGGCTCGGGGCGCGCGGGCCGCAGGCCCTCGCGGACGCTCGCCCGGGGCTGCTCGCGCCGGGCACCCGCCTCGGACGCTACCGGATCGAGGCACTCATCGGGCGCGGCGGCATGGGCGAGGTCTACCGCGCCGAGCAGCTGGAGCCGGTGCGGCGCACGGTCGCGCTCAAGCTGCTGCGCGGGCAGACCCTGGACGCGCGCCATCTGGCCTATTTCGAGATCGAGCGCCAGCTATTGGCGCAGATGCGGCATCCGGCGATCGCGCAGATCTTCGATGCCGGCACCACGCCCGAGGGCCATCCGTTCTTCGCGATGGAGTTCATTGCCGGGGTCCCGATTACCGACTACTGCCGCACGCATGCGCTCGACCTGCGCCAGCGCCTGGGCCTGTTCATCCGGGTCTGCGCCGGGGTCCAGCACGCGCATCAGAAGGGCGTGGTGCACCGCGACCTGAAGCCGGCCAACCTGCTGGTGGACGAAGTGGACGGGCGGCCGCAGCCGAAGATCATCGACTTCGGGATCGCCGCGGCGCGCGCCGACGCCGGCGGCGAGGTCGCAGGCACCCCGGACTACATGAGCCCGGAGCAGGCCGCGGGCGATGCCGGCGCGATCGACACCCGCAGCGACGTGTACGCGCTCGGGGTGGTGCTCAACGAGCTGCTGACCGGGCAGCGCCCGCCGGCCGTCGGGCAGACCGTCACCGGGCGCGCGCACAGCCTGCGCCTGCCGTCCGAGCAGCTGACCACCCTGCCGCCCGCGCGCGCGGCGCAGTTGGCCGGCGAGCTGCACGAGCCGCTGCCGCGCATGCGGCGGCTGCTGCGCGGCGAGCTGGACTGGGTGGTGGCGCGCGCGATGGCGTACGACCGCGAGCAGCGCTATCCGTCCGCGGCGGCGCTGGCCGAGGACCTGCAGCGCTTCCTCGACGGCCGTCCGCTGCAGGCGGTGCCGCCGCGCCGGCGCTACCTGCTGGCCAAGTTCGTGCAGCGCCACCGGCTCGGGATCGGCGCCGGCGCGCTGGTCGCCGCGGCGCTGCTGGCGGGCCTGGGCCTGTCGGTGTACGGCCTGCTGCAGGCGCGCGCGCAGCGCGCGCTGGCCGAGCAGCGGCTGGCCCAGCTGGAGCAGGTGGTGGCGTTCCAGCAGGCGCTGCTGGAGGGCATCGACATCGAGGCGATGGGCGCAGGACTCGCCGCCGGCCTGCGCGGCCAGCTGGAGGCCGTTCCGGCGCCGGAGCGGGCCGCCGCCGCGCGCACCCTGGCCGCGCTGCCCGCCGCGGACGTGGCGCGCACGCTGATCGAGCGCCAGCTGCTGGCCAGCGCGGAGCAGGCGATCGCCCGCGGGTTCGCCGCCCAGCCGCTGCTGGCGGCGGACCTGCGCGAGTCGGTGGCGCGGGTGCGCCAGAACCTCGGGCTGCCGCAGCCGGCCGCGGCCGGCTTCGCCGCGGTCGCCGCCGCGCGCGAACGCGCGCTCGGCGCGGGCGATCCGCAGGCGCTCAAGGCGCGCGAGGAGCAGGCCTTCGCCCTGCTCGACGCGGCCCAGCCGGAGCCGGCGCGCCGCGTCGCCGAGGCCGCGCTGGCGGGCGCCGCGGCGCTGGCGGTGAGCGACCCGCTGCGCCTGCGGCTGCAGCTGGCGCGGGCCAACGCCCTGGCCGCGCTCGGCGAGCGCGCGCAGGCGCGCGCCCTGCTGCAGCAGCTGTATGCGCAGGCACAGGAGCTACGCGGCGACGACGACGCGGTCACCCTGCAGGTCGGCAACGACCTCGGCATCCTGCTCGGGCGCATGGGCGAGCCTGCGGCCGGACGCCGGGTGCTGGAGCAGGTGCTGCCGCGGCGCACCCGCCTGCTCGGCGCGCAGGCGCCCGACACCCTGGCCACCCTGCACAACCTGGCGGTGATGCGGATCATGACCGGCGATGCCGCCGGCGCGCTCGCGCTGCAGCGCGAACTGGTGGCGGTGCAGACCCGGCGCCTGGGGGCCGAGCATCCGCTCACCCTGGCCGAGCGCGGCAACCTGGCGAGCATGCTGATCGACAGCGGGCAGTGGGACGCCGCCCTGCCGATCGCGACCGCGGTGCTGGCCGCGCGCGCGCGCGTGCTCGGGCCGGAGCATCCGCAGACGTTGCGCGCGCGCCTGAACCTGGCCAGCCTGTACGCCCGCCTGAAGCGGTTCCCGGAGGCGCTGGCGCTGCAGCGGCAGGTGTTGGACGCGCGCCGCCGGCTGCTTGGCCCGGAGCATCCGGACACCTTGTTCATCGCGCTCAACCTGGCCGCGACCCTGCACCAGGCCGGGCAGTCGCGGGCGTCGCTGGCGCAGCTGGCGCAGGCGATGCCGGTCGCCGAACGGGTGCTCGGTGCACACCATCCGCAGGTGCTGATGGGCCACGACGTGCGTGCCCAGGATGCCGCCGCCCTCGGCGACCGCACGTTGGAGCGCGAAGCCCTGCAGCGCCTGCTGGCCGGTGCCGAGGCGGCCGGCGGACGCGAGGATGCGCGCACGGTGGAGGCGGCGTGGCGGTTGGAGACGGTCCTGCGCGCCGAGCGCCGGGCCGCGGACGCCGATGCCGTGCACGCGCGCTACGTGCTGCCCTTGCTGCGCGCCGACCCGTCCACGCTGGACGCGGCCCGCGCGGCGCTGCGCCGGCGCATCCAGGGCGGGGACGCGCGTTCGGCCGGGTGAGCCGGCACCGGCTCAGCTGCCCGGCTCGACCGCCTCGCTCGGGGCCTGGCTGCGGTGCTGGCGTGCCAGCACCGCCTCGCGGTGCGCGATGTAGGCGGTGGCGGCGAAGATGATCGCCGCGCCGAATGCGGTCCAACGGTCCAGCGGCTCGCCGAACCACAGCCAGCCGGCCAGCGCGACGATCACCAGCTGCACGAAGCTGATCGGGGTCAGCGCGGAGACCTCGCCGAGCTTGAGCGCGCGCGTCCACAGCAGCTGGCCGACGGTGCCGAGCACGCCGGCCAGCAACAGCCACAGCCAGGCGATGCCCTGCGGCGTGTGCCAGACCCACAGCGCCGGCAGCAGCGACAGCGGCACCCAGAACAGGTAGGTCCACAGCACGATGGTGTCGGAGCGGTCGTGGCGGGCCAGCTGCTTGATCTGGATCGCCACGATCGCGGTGATCACCGCCGCCGCCACCGCCACCAGGGTGCCCGGGGTGAACGCGTGCGACCATGGGCGCACGATCACCAGCACGCCGAGGAAGCCGGCCGCGACCGCCAGCCAGCGGCGCAGGCGCACGCGCTCGCCCAACAGCAGCACCGCCGCGACGGTCACGAAGATCGGCGAGGAATAGGCCAGCGCCACCGCCTGCGCCAGCGGCAGGTGGGCGATCGCCCAGAACCCCATCCACATGCTGGCCACGCCGATCAGGCAGCGCACGAAATAGCGCGAGAGCTGGCGGGTGCGCAGGGTCGCGCGCAGGTGCATGCCCACCGGGGCGCTTGCGCGCAGCGCCGGCCACAGCAGCACCGGCAGCAGCGCCAGCAGCCCGAACAGGTTGCGGAAGAACGCGACCTCGGCCACCGGCTCGGTGCGCGAGGCCAGGCGGATGCACACCGCCATCAGCCCGAACCCGACGGTGCTGGCCAGCATCAGGCCGGCCGCGCGCAGCTGCACCGGGGCCGGCGGGCGTGGGCTCACCACGTGGCTCCGACGATCCGCGGCTCCGGCTCCAGTGCCACGCCGAAGCGTGCCGCCACCGCGGCCGCGACCTCGCGCGCGAGGGCGAGCAGCTGCGCGCCGCTGGCGGCACCGTGATTGACCAGCACCAGCGCATGGCGGTCGCTGATCCCGGCATCGCCGGCGCGCGTGCCCTTGCAGCCGGTCTGCTCGATCAGCCACGCCGCGGACAGCTTGCAGCGCCCGTCCGCGGCCGGCCAGTGCGGCAGGTGCGGATGCGCCGCGCGCAGCGCGGCGGCCTGGGCCGCGGGCACCAGCGGGTTCTTGAAGAAGCTGCCGGCATTGCCGAGTTGCGCCGGATCCGGCAGCTTGCCCCGGCGCAGCGCGATCACCGCGTCTGCCACCGCGCGCGCGTCCGGCGCGTGGATGCCGCGCGCGGCCAGTTCCTCGCGGATTCCGGCATAGCCCAGCCGCAGCGGCGCGTCGCGCCGCAACTCCAGTTCCAGCGCGGTCACCACCAGCCCGGCGCCGGCCTGCTTGAACAGGCTGTCGCGGTAGCCGAAGCGGCACTGCGCGCGGTCGAAGCGGTGCCAGCGCGCGGTCGCCGGGTCGTAGGCCTCGACCGCGTGCACGTGCTCGGCCAGTTCCACCCCATAGGCGCCGATGTTCTGGATCGGCGCGGCGCCCACGCTGCCGGGGATCAAGGCCAGGTTCTCCAGCCCGCGCAGCCCGCGTGCCAGGGTCCACTCCACCAGCGCATGCCAGCCGGCGCCGGCTTCGGCGCGCACGCGCGCGCAGGTGCCGTCGTCCGCGACCAGCGCGATCGCATCGCTGCGCAGCTGCAGCAGGGGTGGGGTGCGCGTTGCGGCCAAGAGCAGGTTGCTGCCGCCGCCCAGCACCAGCGGCGGGGCCGCGCGCAGTTCCGCCAGCGTGAACGCCGCCGGCAGCGCGGCCGCGTCCAGCACCTCCACCAGCAGCGGCGCGGTGGCCTCGACGCCGAAGGTGTTGCGCGTGCGCAGCGGCACCTCGTGCGCCAGGCGCAGGCCCGGGGCGGCTGCGCTCATGCGTTCGGCACCAGGCCGCGGCTGGGGGCCTCCTTGCGCCGGCGCAGCGCCTCCACGCACTCGCCGACCAGTGCCGGGCCGCGGTAGACGAGCCCGGTGTAGAGCTGCACCAGCACCGCGCCGGCGGTCTGCTTGGTGGCGGCGTCGGCGCCGTGCAGGATGCCGCCGACCCCGACCAGCGGGATCTGCTCGGGCAAGCGCGTGCGCAGCATGCGCAGGACCGCGGTGGACTTGCCCATCAGCGGCGCGCCGGACAGCCCGCCGGCCTGGTCGGCGTGGCGCAGGCCGCCGATGCCGGGGCGCGCGGTGGTGGTGTTGGTGGCGATCACCCCGTCCACCTGGAGGTCGCCGAGCACCCGGCCGGCGGCGTCGATGTCGCTGTCGGACAGGTCCGGCGCGATCTTGACGAGCACCGGCACGCGCCGCCCGTGGCGCGCGGCCAGGCGCTCCTGCTCCTCGCGCAGGATCGCGACCAGCCGGCGCAGCGCCTGCTCCTCCTGCAGCTCGCGCAGGCCGGCGGTGTTGGGCGAGGAGATGTTGACGGTGACGTAGTCCGCCAGCGGATACACCTTGCGCAGGCAGTGCAGGTAGTCGAGCGCGGCCTCGTCGTTCGGGGTGTCCTTGTTCTTGCCGATGTTGATGCCGAGCAGCCCGCCGCGGCGCTGCGCGCGCGCGACGTTGCGCACCAGCGCGTCCACCCCGTCGTTGTTGAAGCCCATGCGGTTGATCAGCGCCTGTGCCTGCGGCAGGCGGAACAGGCGCGGGCGCGGGTTGCCGGGCTGCGGGCGCGGGGTGACGGTGCCGACCTCGACGAAGCCGAAGCCGAGCGCCAGCAGCGCGTCCACGTGGGCGCCGTTCTTGTCCAGCCCGGCGGCGAGGCCGACCGGATTGGGGAAGGTCAGCCCGAACGCGCGGGTCGGCAGCGGCGCCGGCGGCTGCCCGAGCAGCCCGCCCAGCCCGGTCCGCCGCAGCAGGTCCAGCCCGCCGAGGCCGAGCGCATGGGCGCGCTCGGGGTCGAGGGCGAACAGCAGCGGGCGCAGCAGGCCGTACACGCGCTCAGTGGTGGGCGGCGAAGGCGAGGAAGGCCGCCAGTCCGCCGAAGAACAGCACCACCGCGGCCACCGCCAGCACCGCCAGCGCGATCGACAGCCAGCCCAGCACCAGCCCGGCCACCGCCAGGCCGTCGCCGTCGAGCCGGTCCGGGGCGCGCCGGATCTCGCTGCGCGCCATGTGCCCGGTGATCACCGCGGCGATGCTGCCCAGGAACGGCAGCAGGGTCCAGCCGAGGATCCCGGCGATCAGGCTGACCACGGCCAGGCTGCTGGTCTGGCGGATGCTGGCGTTCATCGCGGCGGCTCCCCTCGCAGGCGCTGGCGGTTCACAGGTCGAACTTGATGCCCTGGGCCAGCGGCAGGGCGTCGGAGTAGTTGATGGTATTCGTTTGCCGGCGCATGTACGCCTTCCACGCGTCGGAGCCGGACTCGCGGCCGCCGCCGGTGTCCTTCTCGCCGCCGAACGCGCCGCCGATCTCGGCGCCGCTGGTGCCGATGTTGACGTTGGCGATGCCGCAGTCGCTGCCGGCCGCCGACAGGAACGCCTCGGCGCGCTTGAGGTTCTGGGTGAAGATCGCCGACGACAGGCCCTGCGGCACCGCGTTCTGCATCGCGATGGCCTCGTCCAGCTCCTTGTACTTCATCACGTACAGGATCGGCGCGAAAGTTTCGTGCTGGACCACCGGGGTATCGTTGGCCAGGCCGGTGATGATGGTCGGCAGCACGAAGAAGCCGGGGCGGTCGAGCGCCGCGCCGCCGGTCTCGACCTTGCCGCCGGCCGCGCGCGCCTGCGCGATCGCGTCCAGGTAGGCGTCGACCGCGGCGCGGTTGTTGAGCGGGCCCATCAGGTTGCGCGGGTCGGTGGGGTCGCCGATCTTCTGCTCGACCTGCTTGTAGGCCGCGACCAGGCGTGCGAGCACCTCGTCGTAGCGGCTCTCGTGGACCAGCAGGCGGCGGGTGGTGGTGCAGCGCTGGCCGGCGGTGCCGACCGCGCCGAACACGATCGCCGGGATCGCCAGCGCCAGGTCGGCGGTCTCGTCCACGATGATCGCGTTGTTGCCGCCCAGCTCCAGCAGCGAGCGGCCGAGCCGGCGCGCGACCCGCTCACCGACCACGCGCCCGACCTGGGTGCTGCCGGTGAAGCTGATCAGCGGCACCCGGCGGTCGTCCACCAGCGCGGTGGCCAGCTCGGTGCCGGCATCGTTGAACAGGAAGAAAATGTCCGGGAAGCCGCCGGCGCGCAGCGCCTCGTTGCAGATCTTCATGCTGGCGATCGCCGACAGCGGCACCTTGGGCGAGGGCTTCCACAGGCTGATGTCGCCGCACACCGCGGCGATGAAGCTGTTCCAGGCCCACACCGCGACCGGGAAGTTGAACGCGCTGATGATCCCGACCAGCCCGAGCGGGTGCCATTGCTCGTACATGCGGTGGCCGGGGCGCTCGCTGTGCATCGACAGGCCGTAGAGCTGGCGCGACAGCCCGACCGCGAAGTCGCCGATGTCGATCATCTCCTGCACCTCGCCGTCGCCCTCGGGCTTGGACTTGCCCATCTCCAGCGCGACCAGCGAGCCGAGCGCGTCCTTGTGCCGGCGCAGGGCGTCCGCGCACAGGCGGATCGCCTCGCCGCGGCGCGGCGCCGGGGTGGTGCGCCAGACCTTGAACGCGGCCTGGGCGCGCTCGACGATGCACTCGTAGTCGGCGCGCGAGGACGCATGCACCCGCGCCAGCACCTCGCCGGTGGTCGGGTTGACCGGTTCCAGCACCCCGGCGTCGGTGGTGCGCGACCACTCGCCGTGGCCGAGGTAGGTGCCGGATTCGACGTCGTTCAGGCCGAGGGCTGCGAGGACGGGGTGGGGCATGGCGGACTCCGGGATGAAAGGCAAACGGCATGGCGGCGGCGCCGCCGTGGACGGGGGCGGCGTGCGCCCGTGCTGCGGTGGCGGCCCCGACACGATTCGAACGTGCGACCTTCCCCTTAGGAGGGGGACGCTCTATCCAGCTGAGCTACGAGGCCTGGCGCGGCCATTATCGCAGTGGCCGCGCCTGCCGGCCAATCCGACCACGCGGCCGACGGATCGCCGGGGGAATCCGGCGGATCGCCAGGCTCACCATGCCCGCAGCAGGGCCTGCAGCGCGGCCAGGTCGTTCGCCAGCGGCTCGGCCTGCGCTGGGCGCGCCAGCATCGCCGCGAGCGCGGGCGGCGGCGGCACCGGCATCTCCAGCAGCGGCTCCACCACCTCCGGGAACTTGGCCGGGTGCGCGGTCGCGACCACCGCCCAATGCCCGCCCTCGCCGCGCGCGCGCAGGCGGTCGAGCACCTCCGCCGCGCAGGCGGTGTGCGGGCACACGACCTGGCCGCGGCGGGCGTGGGTGCGCACGATCGCGGCGCGGATGCCGGCATCGTCCACGGCCTCGGCGGTCAGCTCGCGGCGCAGCGCGGCCGGATCCGGGTACAGCGCCTGCAGCCGCTCGAAGTTGCTGGGCGCGCCCACGTCCATGGCGTTGGCGAGGGTGGCGAGGCTCGCGCGCGGGCGGTAGTCGCCGCCGGCGAAGAACTCCGGCAGCACGCTGTTGGCATTGCTGGCCAGCACGATCCGCCCCAGCGGCAGCCCGATCCGGCGCGCCAGCAGCGCGGCCAATGCGTTGCCGAGGTTGCCGGTGGGCACCACCAGGTGCAGCGGGGCGGCATGCGCGCGCCAGTGGACCAGCGCGGCGTGCGCGTAGTAGGCCATCTGCGGCAGCAGGCGGCCGAGGCTGATGCTGTTGGCCGAGCCCAGCGGCACTTCGGCGCGCAGGCCGGCATCGGCCAGCACCGCCTTGGCCAGCCGCTGGCAGTCGTCGAAGCTGCCCGCCACCCGCAGCGCGCGCACGTTGCCGCCGAAGCTGCCGAGCTGGTGCGCCTGGCGCGGCGATACCCGGCCGTCCGGGTACAGGATCAGCACCCGCAGCCCCGGCTGCCCGTGGAAGGCGGCGCCGACCGCTGCGCCGGTGTCGCCGGAGGTCGCCACCACGATCGTCAACGGGCGTCCGGCTGGCGTGCGCGGCAGGGCCGTGAGGCAGCCGGCCAGGAAGCTCGCGCCATAGTCCTTGAACGCCGCGGTCGGGCCGTGGAACAGCTCCAGCAGGAAATCGCCGTCGGCCCCGAACGGGCACAGCGGCGCCGGCACCGCGAAGGCGCGCGCGCAGATGCCCGGCAGCGCCGGGGCCAGCGCGTCGCCGGCGAACAGCGGCGCCAGCAGGCGGGTGGCGACCGCGGGCAGGTCGGCGTCGGCGGCGAAGGCCGCCGCGTCCAGCCGCGGCCACGCCTCCGGCAGGTACAGCCCGCCGTCCGGCGCCAGCCCGGCGGCGATCGCCTCGGCCAGGCCGGCCGCCGGGGCCCGTCCGCGCGTGCTGTACACCCTCATGCCAGTAGCCGCGCGCCGGGCGCGGCGATCGGGGTCAGGTGCACGTCGCAGGCCAGCTCGGCCGCGGCGAACGCGGCGGCCATGGCGTCCGCCGCCGCCTGCGCGCCGGCGCGGTGCTCGCACCAGGCGAACACGCTCGGCCCGGCGCCGGAGATGCTGGCGCCGAGCGCGCCGGCCGCCAGCGCAGCCTCCTGCACCGCACGGAAGCCGGCGATCAGCGGCGCCCGCCGCGGCTCCACCAGCACGTCGCGCAGGCCGGCGCGCACCAGCTCGGGATCGCCGCGCTCGCAGCCGAGCAGCACCTGGGCGAGGTTGGCCGACTGCGCCACGAACTCGCGCAGGGCATAGCCGCCCTGCAGCACCTCGCGCGCGCGCCGGGTCTCCAGCACCGCATGCGGATGCACCACGGCGGCGTGCCACTCCGCCGGCACCCGCACCGGCGTCACCCGCGCCGCGGTCGCCAGCACCAGCCCGCCGAGCAGCATCGGGCCGACGTTGTCGCCGTGCAGGCCGCCGCTGGCGACGACTTCGCCGGCCAGCGCGTACGGATACAGCGCCTCCACCGGCAGCGGCGCGTCCAGCAGTGCGTTGGCGGCGACCAGCGCGGCCACGCAGGAGGCGGCCGAGCCGCCCAGCCCGGAGCCGAGCGGCAGCCCCTTGTCCAGTTCCAGCTCGAACCCGAACGGCAGCCGCAGCGCGCCGCGCAGGGCGATCAGCGCCTGCCCGGCGGTGTTGCGCTCCGGCTGCAGCGGCAGGGTGGTGACGCTGCCGCGGATCGCGGCGATCCGCACTTCGGGGGCGTCGATCCGACGCACCGTGGCGACGTCGCCGATGCCGGCGATGGGATGGCCGAGGATGTCGAATCCGACCGCGACGTTGCCGACCGACCCGGGCGCGAACGCGCGCGCCTGCGCCGGCGGGCTCACAGGCGCGCTCCCAGCGCCGCGCACAGCCGCAGCAGGTCGGAGAACACCCCGGCGGCGGTGACCTCCGGGCCGGCACCCGGCCCCTGCACGATCAGCGGATTGGCGTGGTAGCGGCGGGTGGTGAACTGCACGCAGTTGTCGGTCAGTCGCAGATGGGCGAAGGCATGGTCGGCCGGCAGGATGCGCAGCGCAACCCCGGCGCGGCCGTCGGCGTCCAGATGCGCCACGTAGCGCAGCACGCCGCCCTGCGCGCGCGCCGTCTCCAGGCGCGCTTGCATCGGTGCATCCATCGCCTCCAGCGCGGCCATGAAGCCGTCGCGGTCGGCGCTGCGCAGGGCCTCGGGCACCAGGCTTTCGACCGTGACGTCCTCCAGCGACAGCGGCAGCCCGGCCTCGCGCGCGAGGATGACCAGCTTGCGCGCCACGTCGGTGCCGGACAGGTCGTCGCGCGGGTCCGGCTCGGTGTAGCCCAGCGCGTGCGCCTGCCGCACCAGTTCGGAGAACGGGGTGCGGCCGTCGTGGCGGTTGAACAGCCAGGCCAGGGTGCCGGAGAACAGGCCGTCCACCGCCAGCAACTGGTCGCCGGTGTCCAGCAGGTCGCGCAGGGTGGAGATCACCGGCAGCCCGGCGCCGACCGTGGCCTCGTAGCGGAAGCGCGCGCCGCTGCGCGCCTGCGCGGCGCGGATCGCGCGGTAGCGCGCCAGCGGGCCGGCCCCCGCCTGCTTGTTCGGGGTGATCACGTGGATGCCGGCGGCCAGCCAGTCGGCGTAGTGCGCGGCGACCGCGTCGCTGGCGCTGCAGTCCACGATCACCGCGTGCGGCAGGTGGCTGTCCAGCAGGTGGCGGGCCAGCGCGGGCAGGTCGGTGGCGCGCGCCTGCGCCGGGTCCATGCGCGCACGCCAGTCGGCGCCGTCGCCGTGGGCGAAGGTCCACATCCGCCGGCTGCCGGCCAGCGCGCGCAGGCGCAGGTCCACGTTGGCCTCGCGGCGCAGGCGCGGCAGCGCCTCCTGGATCTGGTCGAGCAGGGCTGCGCCGACCTTGCCGGGGCCGATCACCGCCAGCGCGATGGTCTGCGGCGACAGCCAGAACGCGGCGTGCGCGGCGCGCAGCGCGCGCGCACCGTCGGCGGCGGCGATCGCCACCGAGATGTTGCGCTCGGACGCACCCTGCGCGATCGCGCGGATGTTGACCCGCGCCCGCGCCAGCGCGCCGAACAGCTGCGCCGCCACCCCGGGGGTGCCGGCCATGCCGTCGCCGACCGCGGCCAGCACGCTGATCCCGGCCAGCGCCTCCACGCCCTGCACCTGGCCGCAGGCCAGCTCGCGCGCGAACGCCTCGCGCAGGGCCGCCTGCGCGGCCTGCGCATCGGGTGCGCGCACCACCGCGCAGATCGAGTGCTCGGAGCTGCCCTGCGAGATCATCACCACCGACACCCCGGCCCGGTGCAGCGCGGCGAACATGCGCTCGGCGGTGCCCGGCACCCCGATCAGGCCGGCGCCCTCCAGGCTCACCAGCGCCAGCTGCTCGTTGAGGGTCAGGCCCTTGACCGGGCCGCTGGCATCGCCGCGGGCGTCGATCCGGGTGCCGGGGAAGCCGGGGTTGAAGGTGTTGCGGATGAGGATCGGCAGGTCGCGCGCGATCGCCGGGGTCATGGTCTGTGGGTGGATCACCTTGGCCCCGAAATAGGCCAGCTCGCAGGCCTCGCGATAGCTCATCGCCGCCAGCGGCACCGCCTCCGGCACCACCCGCGGGTCGGCCGACAGCACGCCGTCGACGTCGGTCCAGATGTGCAGCTCGGCGGCCTCGAACAGGACTGCGAAGATCGCCCCGGAGTAGTCGCTGCCGTTGCGGCCGAGCACGGTCGGCAGGCCGTCCGGCCCGGCCGCCACGAACCCGGTGGCGACCACCCGCGGCTGCGAGTGCGCCTGCCGCCACGCGGCTAGGCGCGCGCGGCTGGCGTCCCAATCCACGATCGCGCCCAGCTCGCCATGGCGCACCTGCAGCACGCTGCGCGCATCCAGCCAGGCGTAGTCCGCGCCGAACGCCTGCAGGTGCGCCTGCAGCAGGCGCGAGGACAGCACTTCGCCGAGGCCGTGGATGCGCTCCAGCGCGGCACGCCCGGGTTCGCGCAGCAGGCCGACCGCGCGCAGCAGCTCGCCCAGCTCGGCGAACTGTGCGTCCAGCCAGGCGTGCAGCGGGTGGCTCGGCCCGAGCAGGGAGTCCGCGGCGGCGCGATGGCGGGCATGCAGCGCCTCCAGCGCGGGCGCCCACTCGCCGCCGCTGCGCGCAGCATCGGCCAGCGCGATCAAGGCGTCGGTGACCCCGGCCATCGCCGAGGCGACCACTACTTGTTGCGGTTCCGGCGCGTCCTGCAGCAGGCGGGCGACGTGGGCGATCCGCCCGGCATCGGCGAGCGAGCTGCCGCCGAACTTGTGGGCGCGGCAGGGCACGGCGGCGGGCGGAGGGGCGGGGGCATCGGCGGCGGGCATCGTCGGCTCCAGGAGGGGCCTGCCTCGCGTTCGCGCCGGGTGCCGTGGCCCCGTCGCTGTTCGCGGTGCGGGGCCATGGCGGGGAGGGATCATCCGGGCATGGGCGACCGCACCGGGCGGCGGGTGCCGGTACCGGTGGTAATGGTCGCGCCGTGGGCCGTGCGGATGGGCATGCGCGGACTGTGCGGGGGCGCGCGCGGCAGTGTCAACTTTGGTTGCGCGGGCAACGGCGGCGCGCGGGCGGGCTGGCGCCGGCCGTTATATCCTGTCCCGCCCATCGTCGGCGCCTGCCCATGCGCTTCGTGCATTCCTTTTGGCTGCGTTCGCTGTGTCTGCTCGCCGGCCTGCTGCTGGCCGGGGCCGCCAGCGCCGGCGCGCTCACGGTGGCCGCGGCCGCCGATCTCAAGTTCGCGCTGGACGAGATCGTCGCCGCTTACCGCAAGGCGCACCCGCAGGACCGCATCCAGGTGGTGTACGGCTCCTCCGGCAAGTTCCACACCCAGATCCAGCAGGGTGCGCCCTACGATCTCTTCTTCTCGGCCGACATCGCCTACCCGCAGGCGCTGGTGCGCGACGGCCACGCGCTGGCGCCGGTGCGGCCGTACGCGTTCGGCCGGATCGTGCTGTGGAGCCGCAGCCGCGACGCCAGCCGGATGACCCTGGCCAGCCTCACCGATCCGGCGATCCGGCGGATCGCGATCGCCAATCCCAAGCACGCGCCCTACGGCAAGCGCGCGGAGGAGGCGCTGCGCGCCGCCGGGCTGTGGGAGCGAGTGCAGCCGAAGCTGGTATTCGGCGAGAACGTCGCGCAGACCGCGCAGTTCGTGCAGACCGGCAATGCCGACGTCGGCATCATCGCGCTGTCGCTGGCGCTCAGCCCGGTGCTGGCGCGCGAGGGCGGGCACTGGACCATCCCGGACCGTCTGCACGCGCCGCTCGAGCAGGGCTATGTGATCACCCGGCGCGCGGCGGACAATCCGACGGCGCGCCAGTTCGCCGCCTACATGGCCAGCCCGGCCGCGCGCGCGGTGATGGCGCGCTACGGCTTCGTACTGCCGGGCGAACCGGTGCGCTGAGGACCGGCGCATGTGGCTGACCGCGAGCGACCTCGAGGCTCTGGCGCTGACCCTGCGCCTGGCTCTGGTGGTCACCGCGATCCTGCTGGTGCTGGGCACCCCGCTGGCGTGGTGGCTGGCGCGCACCCGCAGCCGCTGGAAGGGGCCGCTGGGGGCGGTGGTGGCGCTGCCGCTGGTGCTGCCGCCGTCGGTGCTGGGCTTCTACCTGCTGCTGGGGATGGGGCCGGACGGCCCGATCGGGCGCCTGACCCACGCGCTGGGGCTGGCCCCGCTGCCGTTCACCTTCACCGGGCTGGTGGTGGCGTCGGTGTTCTACTCGCTGCCGTTCATGGTGCAGCCGCTGCAGGCCGCATTCGAAGGCGTCGGCCAGCGCCCGCTGGAGGCCGCGGCCACCCTGCGCGCCTCGCCGCTGGATGCCTTCTTCACGGTCGCGGTGCCGCTGGCGCTGCCGGGCTACCTGACCGCGGCGGTGCTGACCTTCGCCCACACCGTGGGCGAATTCGGGGTGGTGCTGATGATCGGCGGCAACCTGCCCGGGATCACCCGGGTCGCCTCGGTGCAGATCTACGACCATGTGGAGGCGCTGGAATACGCCGAGGCGCACCGGCTGGCGGCGGTGCTGCTGGTGTTCTCCTTCCTGGTGCTGCTGGCGCTCTACAGCCGTCGCCCGGGCGGCCGCGCGGTGGGCTAGGGATGGCGATCGAGGCGCGCTTTGCGATCGGCTGGCCGGGCTTCGCGCTGGACGTGGACCTGCGCCTGCCGGCGCGCGGGGTGACCGCGCTGTTCGGCCACTCCGGCTCCGGCAAGACCACCCTGCTGCGCTGCGTGGCCGGGCTCGAGCGCAGCCGCGCCGGGCGGCTGTACGTGGACGGCGAATGCTGGCAGGACGGCGCGCACTGGCGGCCGCCGCACCGGCGGCCGCTCGGCTATGTGTTCCAGGACGCCAACCTGTTCCCGCACCTGAGCGTGCTCGACAACCTGCGCTACGGCCAGCGCCGCAGCCGCGACGCGGGGCGGGTGCCGCTGGAACAGGCGATCGCGCTGCTGGGCATCGAGCCCCTCCTGCAGCGGCGCCCGGAGCGGCTGTCCGGCGGCGAGCGCCAGCGGGTCGGGATCGCGCGCGCGCTGGCGGTCGGCCCGCGCCTGCTGCTGATGGACGAGCCGCTGGCCGCGCTGGATGCGCCGCGCAAGCGCGAGATCCTGCCCTACCTGCAGCGCCTGCGCGACGAGCTGGCGATCCCGATCCTGTACGTCAGCCACGCGCTGGACGAGGTGCTGCGGCTGGCCGACCACGTGGTCGAACTGGAGGCCGGGCGGGTGCGCGCGCAGGGGCCGCTGGCGCAGTGGCTGGCCGGGCATGCGCCGGGCGCGGACGCCGACGGCGAGGCCGGGGTGGTGCTGCAGGGCGAGGTCGCCGAGCGCGACCCGCACTGGCACCTGGCGCGGGTGGCGTGCGCGGGCGGCGACCTGTGGCTGCGCGACGCCGGCCTCGCCTGCGGCCGGCGGGTGCGGGTGCGGGTGCTGGCGCGCGACGTCGCGCTGGCCACCGCGCCGGTGCACAGCAGCGTGCGCAACCAGCTGCCGGGGCGGCTGCTGGCGGTGCTGGACGATGTGCATCCCGCGCTGGCGCTGGCGCGGGTGGGCGTGGGGCCGGATTGGGTGCTGGCGCGGGTCACCCGGCAGGCGCTGGCGGCGCTCGGCCTGCAGCCGGGCGATCCGGTGTGGGTGCAGGTCAAGACCGCGGCGCTGCTGGAATGAGCGTGCCGGGGCCCAAGGCGCGGCTGGCACTGGAACGCCACCAGGCCTGGCTGTACCTGCTCGCGCTGGCGCTCGGGCTGGGCCTCGGCCAGGCCTGGCCGACGGCGCGTGTCGGGTTCGAACGGGCGCTGTGGCCGCTGCTGGCGTTGCTGCTGTTCGCCACCTTCGTGCAGGTGCCGTTGCTGCACGTGCGCGCCGCATTCGCCGACGGGCGCTTCCTGGCCGCGGTGCTGCTCGGCAATTTCGTGCTGGCCCCGCTGCTGGTGGCCCTGCTGCTGCCGCTGCTGCCGCCGGACCCGGCGCTGCGGCTGGGGGTGCTGCTGGTGCTGCTGGTGCCCTGCACGGACTGGTTCCTGCCGTTCAACCAGCTCGGTGGCGGCGACCCGGCGCGTGCGATCGCGGTGACCCCGCTCAACCTGCTGCTGCAGTTGCTGCTGCTGCCGCTGTGGCTGGGCTGGCTGGGCGGGCCCGGGCTGGGCGCGGCCCTGGCCCCGGCCAGCGCCTGGCCGGCCCTGCTGCTGGTGCTGCTGCCGCTGTTGGCCGCCGCGGCTGCTGAACGCTGGCTGGAAGCGCGGCCCGCGCGCGCGTCCTGGCGCGAGCGGCTGGCCTGGTGGCCGGTGCCGCTGCTGGCGCTGGTGGTGCTGGCGATCGCGGCCAGCCAGGCCATGGCCGCAAGGGCGGCGCTGCCGCTGTGGCCGCGGGTGGTGCCGGTGTACCTGCTGTGGCTGCTGCTGGCGGCGCTGCTGGCGCGTGCGCTGACCCGCCTGTTGCGGCTGCCGGCGGTGCAGGGGCGGACCCTGGCCTTCAGCTTCGGTACCCGCAACTCGTTCGTGGTGCTGCCCTTCACCCTCGCGCTGCCGGCGGGGTGGGAGACTGCCGCGCTGGCGATCGTCCTGCAGGCGCTGGTGGAGCTGCTGGGGATGATGGTGTTCGTCTGGTGGGTGCCGCGCCACCTGTTCCCGCGAGGAGTGCGATGAAGATGGAGAAGTGGGTGCTGTATGCGTTCGTGTCGATGCTGTTCGCCGGGTTCACCTCGGTGATCGCCAAGCTGGGCCTGGCCGGGATTTCCGGCGAGCTCGGCCTGACCGTGCGCACCCTGTACGTCGCGGTGTTCGTGCTGCTGTTCGCCGCGGTCGCGGTCCCGCTGCGCGACTGGGGCGGGCTGACCGCCAACAACCTGCTGTGGCTGGGCCTGTCCGGGGTCACCACCGCGCTGTCGTGGATCTTCTACTACAAGGCGCTGAAGGCCGGCGAGGTGGCCACCGTGGCCCTGATCGACAAGGGCAGCGTGGTGGTGGCGATGCTGCTGGCCTGGCTGCTGCTGCGCGAGGCCATCACCGCGCGCATGCTGCTGGGCGCGGCGATGATCGTCGGCGGCCTGCTGGTGATCGCGCGGCGCTGAGACCGGCGCGGGCTAGCGGGCGGGATCGCGCGCCGGGTCCGGCTCGCGCGCGGCGATCAGGGTGCTGGCGGTCATGTCCGCGGTGACGTTGCCGACCGTCGCCAGCACGTCCGGGATCGCGTCGACCGCCATCAGCACCAGCAGCGGCGCGACCGGCAGGCCCATCGCCGAGGTCACCGGCAGGTTGGTGGCGATGAAGATCGCCTGCCCGGGCAGCCCGACCGAGCCCATGCTGACCAGCACCGACAGCAGCACCCCGGTGGCCAGCTGCGCCGCGCCCAGTTCGATCCCGAGTGCCCAGGCGATGAAGCAGGCGGTCGCGAGGTACTGCACCGGCGAGGTGATCCGGAACAGCGACACCGCCATCGGCAGCACCAGCCCGAACACCCGCGGCGGCTGCGCGAGGCGGCGCTCGGCGCTGTCGAGCATGGCCGGCAGGGTGGCCAGCGAGGACTGGGTGCTGGCCGCGACCGCCTGCACCGGCAGCAGCGCCGCGAGGTAGGGGCGCAGGCGCTGGCGCCCGGCGGCCACCGCCAGCAGCACCAGCAGCGCGCTGACCAGCAGGTACAGCGCGCACTCCAGCAGCACATACAGGCCGAGCGCCTGCAGCATGCCCAGGCCGGCCTGCGCCGCCAGCGCGAACACCAGCGCGAAGATGCCCAGCGGCGCTGCCCACAGCACCCAGCGCACGATCACGATCATCGCCTCGGCCAGCGCCTGGAAGAAGCCGACCATGCGCGCGCGCGGCTCCGGCGCGAGGCGGGTCAGGGCGAAGCCGAAGAACAGGGCGAAGGTGACCAGCGGCAGCATGGCCCCGGCCGCGGCCGCCGCCACCGCATTGCTGGGCACGATCGCCAGCAGGGCGTCGGCCCACCCGCCGGCGCCGGTGGCCGGCAGTTCGGCGCCATGGCCGCGCAGGGCGGCGGCGACCGCCGGGTCCGGGCGCACCTGCGCCAGCGCCAGCGGCGCGAGCACGGCGGTGAGCGCCCCGGCCAGCGCCAGCAGCAGCACGAACAGGCCGATCGTGCGGCGGGCGATGCGCCCGGACTGCGCCGCATCGCTGGCCTGGTTCACCCCGACCACCACCAGCGCCAGCACCAGCGGCACCACCGTCATCTGCAGCGCGTTCAGCCATAGCCGCCCGAACGGCTGCACCAGCGCCGCCGCGCGGCCGGCCAGCGCCGGCGCCAGCCACTCGCCGAGGATGCCGAGCCCCAGCCCGGCCAGGAGCCCGAGCAGCACGCGCAGGGTCTGGCTCATGGCACGGCCCCCGCCGGCGCCGGTAGGCCCCACGCCGCCCACAGCGTCCGGTACTGCGCCTGCGGCAGCAGCACGAACACCGGGTGCCGGCGCGCGTCCAGCCACGCCAGCAGCGCCTGCATCGATTCCGGCGCCATGGCGGTGCAGCCGGCGGTGGTCTCGTCCGGCGCCCGCCACAGGTGGGCGAAGATGCAGCTGCCGGCGCCGGCCACCGCCTGCGGGTTGTGCAGGATCACGAACCCCTCGCGGTAGCGCAGGTCGCCATCGGCGTGCAGGTCGCGGCGCATCGGTTCGGTGGCGCCGGCGACCGCCGCGGGCGGCGCCGTGCGGCGATCGACGATCCGGTTGTAGAGCGGCGAGTCCGGCACGTCGATGCACCAGTCGTCCGCGCCCATCGCGCGGTAGGGCAGGCCGGTCGCGGCCTGCGGCGCATAGCCGAACGCCGGGCCGAGGGCGAACACCCCGGCCGGGGCGCGGCCGTCGCCCTCGCGCTTGTGCGGGCCGTCGGCGGGCACGGTGTGCAGCCCCAGGCCCCAGGCACTGCCGCTGCGGCCGAGCATCACCGGCACCGGCGCCGCGACCGGCCGCCACTGGCCCTCCACGCGCTCGAAGCGCTGCAGCTGGCCGCGCGGGCTGTCCCAGTCGGCGCTGGTGACCAGCACCAGCTGGCCGGCATTCGCCCAGCGCGCGGCTTCTGGGCGCAGCGGCGTGCGCGGCGCGCACGCCGCCAGCAGCAGCGGCAGCAGGGCGGACAGCAGCAGGGCGGGCGACCGGCGTGGACGCATGCGGGCGGGCCTTCGGGGCGTGAGCGAGGCGGCAAGGATGCCGGATGCGGCGGGCGTGGTCATCCCGGCAGCGGCTGCAGCCCGTCGATCGCGGCGATGCCCAGCCCCGGTGCGTCGCCGAGCAGGATGCGCGCGTCCGCGAACCGGGTCGCACCGACGACCGGATCGTGCCGGCACAGCGCCGGCACGTCGAGGTCGAGGCGGGTGATGGTCGCCGCGCGCGCGGCGGCCACGTGCGCGGCGGCGGTCACCCCGATCGTGGATTCGAGCATGCAGCCGAGCATGCACGGCACCCCGTGCGCCGCGCACAGGTCCGCGATCTGCAGCGCCGGTACGATCCCGCCGGCCTTCATCAGCTTGATGTTGACGATGTCGGCCGCGCGCCGGCGCAGCAGTTCCAAGACCTCGCGCGGGCCGAACGCGCTCTCGTCGGCCAGCACCGGGGTGTGCACCGCGGCGGTGACCTGGGCCAGGCCGTCGAGGTCGTGCGCCGGGACCGGCTGTTCGACCAGGTCGAGCGCGATCCCGGCATCCTCCAGCGCGCGCACCACCCGGATCGCCTCGCGCGCGCCCCAGGCCTGGTTGGCGTCCAGGCGCAGGCGCGCGCGCCCGGCGACCGCGGCGGCGATCGCGCGCACCCGCGCGATGTCGGCCTCGGCGTCGCCGCCGACCTTCAGCTTGAGCGCGTCGAAGCCGCGCGCCAGCGCGTCCAGCGCATCGGCGGCCATGCGCTCGGGCGGGTTGACGCTGATGGTGAGGTCGGTGCGCAGCTCGGTCGGCCCGCCGCCGAGCAGGCGGAACAGCGGGGCGCCGTGCCTCTGCGCCCACAGGTCGTGCAGGGCGATCTCGACCGCGGCCTTGGCGCTGCCGTTGCCGGCCAGCGCGCCCTGCACCGCGGTGCTGCAGGCGCGCAGGTCGTCCAGCGTGCGCCCGAGCAGGCGCGGGGCGATGTGGTCGCGGATGGCCGCGATGATCGAGGCATGGGTCTCGCCGGTGATCGCGGCGGTGGCCGGCGCGCTGCCGTGGCCGACGCGGCCGTCGTCGGCGATCAGCTGCACCACCACGTCCTCGACCTGTTCGACCGTGCGCAGCGCGGTGCGGAACGGCACCCGCAGCGGCGCGCGCAGCAGCCCCAGCTCCAACGCCGCCAGCCTCATGGCGCGGCCGCCGGGCGCACGATCGCGGTCATGCGGTCCACGTAGTCGTGGGCGCGGTCGAAGCGCAGCGGCAGCAGCGGGGTCACCGATACCCCGTTGAGCTGCAGGTTGCGCAGCTGCCCGTCGCGGTCCAGCGCATGCCCTTCGTTGATGTCGTGGATCACCCACGGCTGGCCGTCGCGCTGGCCGACCACCATCATCACGTGGCCGGGCACGAAGACCAGGTCGCCGACGTCCAGTGCGGCCAGTGCCGCCAGCCGCTGCGCGCGGGGCGTGTCAGGCGCGAATTCGCGGCGCGCGAACACCGGGCTGCGCGCCTGGTCGCCGGTGTTGCGCGGCAGCAGCAAACCCATGCTGCGGTACACCTCGGACACGAAGCCGCTGCAGTCGCGGCCATCGTAGGCATGGCCCCAGCCGTAGCGCTCGCCGAGGAACTTGAAGGCCTGGCGCAGCAGGTTGGCACGGGTCAGCGGCAGGTAATCGGGAGCGCTGTCGGGGCCTTTCTGCAGTAGCGCCGGCGCGAACCCCAGCGAGCCGTCGGCCTGCCGCACCGGCAGTTCCAGCGCCCACGCCGCGTACGGATTCTGGCTGTTCACCGTGGCGTCCGCGGAGAGCGCGGCCAGCGGCAGGCGCAGGCCCATGTCCAGCTGCAGTTCGGACACCCGCGGGTCCTCGCGGGTGAAGACGGTGCGCGGCTTGGCGCCGACGATCACCCGGTACGGGGTGCGTTCGCCGTAGCCGAGCACGACCGCGCGCGGGCCCTCGGCGATCGCCTCCGCGCGCACCCAGGCCGCGTAGCGCGGGCTGACCACGAACCGCCAGGCGCCGTCGGCGCTGGCGTGCGCCACCAGCACCGGATCGCCCGGGAACAGCGCGCTCTCCTGGAAGCGGTCGATGTCGGTCTCGCCGCGCCGGCTGAACACCCGCAGATCGGTCGGGAACGCGCGCAGGTCGGCGCGCCGCACCGCGAGCGCGAAGCGCGCCGGCTGCTCCGCCGGGATCGCCGCCAGCGCGCGGTTGGCGGCGATCGCGGCCAGCGTCGGCGCCGGCACCGGCTGGCCCTGCACGTCCCACAGCGGCGCGTCCGGGAGCCTGGCCAGCGCGTCGATCCATGCGCGCACGCGGGTGCCGTCGATCTGCGCCGGCAGCGCGGCGAGGTCGTGCATCGACGGGTCCTCGCGCAGCAGGCGGGCGTTGCGCGCCGCGATCGCCTGCGGCGGCAGCAGCACCGCGTCGGGTTCGGCCACGCGCGCGATCCAGTAGTCGGGGCTCAACTGGGCTTCCTCGATGGCGAACAGGCGTCGCGCCCGCGGCTCCGGCGCCTGCGCCCAGCCCGGTGCCGTGGCGAGCAGCAGCAGCGCCAGCAGGGCGGCGCGCAGGGTTGGAAGGTGGCGGGCAGGCAAGGGCATGGGCAGGCGATGGCCGGGATCGGCCCAAGCCTAGCAATCCCGCCGCAGTCCGGCGACCGTCGGCATCGATGGATGCCATCATCGTCTCCCTCCCATTGCCTGAGTGCTGCCATGCCCGTCCTGCTGCGCCTGCTCGCCGGCCTCGCCTGCCTGTGCGCGGCCGGGTTCGCTGCGGCCCAGCCGCAGGTCGCGGTGCCGAGCCCGGAGGCGATCGACGCCGCGGTGCGCGAGGTAGTGGCGCGCTACCAGCTGCCGGGGATCGCGGTCGGGGTGGTGGCCGACGGCCAGGTCCTCTACCGCGGTACCTTCGGCGAGACCCGGGTCGGCAGCGGCGATCCGATCACCGTACACACCCAGTTCAAGATCGCTTCCAACAGCAAGGCGTTCACCGCCGCGCTGCTGGCGCGCCTGGTGCAGCAGGGCCGCCTGCGCTGGGAGGATCCGGTGGTGCGCCACCTGCCCGGGTTCGCGATGGCCGATCCCTGGGTCACCCGCCACATCACCGTGCGCGACCTGCTGGTGCACAACAGCGGGCTGGCCGAGGGCGGCGGCGATCTGATGCTGTGGCCGGAGCCGAACCTGTTCACCCGTGCCGACATCGTGCGTGGCGTGCGCCACATCCCGCTGGCCTACGACTTCCGCGCCGGCTACGCCTACGACAACCTGCTGTACGTGGTGGCCGGCGAGGTCGCCGCCGCGGTCGGCGGGGCGTCCTACGAGGACCTGCTGCGGCGCGAGGTGTTCGCCCCGCTCGGACTGGACGGCTGCCGGGTCGGCGCGTTCGCGCTGGCCGATGCCGGCAGCGTGGCGCAGCCGCATGCGCGCCGCGACGGCCGCAACGTGCCGACCCGGCCGGATCCGGCGCAGGTGCCGGAGAGCGCCGCCGCCGCGGCCGGCGGCATCCGCTGCGACCTTGAGGCGATGCTGGCCTGGCTGCGCAACTGGCTGGCCCCGGAGGCCGCGCAGTTGCAGTGGCTGGGGCCGGAGCAGCGTGCGCAGATGCTGCGCGCGCACACCCCCATGCCGGTGCCCGTGCTGCGCCGGCGTTGGGACAACACCCACGTGCTCGCCTACGGGCTGGGCTTGCGCCTGGCCGATGCCGACGGGCAGTGGACGGTCTCGCACACCGGCACCCTCGGCGGCATGTACTCGATGCTGCTGATGCTGCCGGATGCCCGTTCCGGCTTCGTGTTCATGATCAACGGCGATGCCGGCCAGGCGCGCAGCGTGCTGGGCGAGGTGCTGCTCAAGCTGTTCACCGCGCCGGCGCGCTCGCTCGGCGTCGCCGGCTACGCCGATGAACTGGCGCATCCGGCCGCCGCCCCTGCCGGCAGTCCCGCGGCAGCGGTGCCCGACATCGCGCGCCGGGTCGCGGCCACCCCGGCGCAACTGCGGCCGTGGCTGGGCCGCTGGCGCGATCCCTGGTTCGGGGAGGTCGCGCTGTGCCCGGCCGGCGACGGCGTCGAGTGGCGGTCGGCCAAGTCCCCGCGCATGCACGGCCGGGTCGGCCTGCTCGACGGGCGCTACGTGGTGAAGTGGGACGACGAGGCGGTGGACGAGGATCCGGTGCTGCTGTTCGCACGCACGTCCGGCCGCCCGCTGCTGCGCATGCAGCGGCTCAACCCCGCCGGCGACACCAGTTCCGACTACGAGCACCTGCGCTTCGTGCGGGTGGGCGGCTGCCGCTGAGGCCGGCCGCACGCTGCGCGGTCAGCGCACGAACAGGCGCACCATCGCCTCGGCGTGCGCCTCGATCGCGGCCGGATCCTGCGGATCGGTCCGCCACACCCGGCGCACCTCCGGCGCCAGCATGTAGAACAGCGTGGCGCCGCCGACCAGGATGTAGACCAGCGCGGTGACCGAACCGGGCGCGAACACCCCCTCCCGCTGCATGTGCTCGATGAAGGCGCCGGCGGCATGGCTCATGCGGTCCATGTGGGTGTCCGCGGCCCAGCGGAAGCGCTCGGTGTCGCTGCAGCTCTCCTGCACCATCAGGCGCGCATGCTCGGGGTGGCGCGCGAAGTAGTAGACGATCTGGCGGATCGCCTCCGCCGCATAGGTCTTGCGCGCATCGGGCGTGTCCAGCGGCATCTTGGGGAAATTCAGTTCCAGCTCCTGGCGCTCGAACAGGAAGTTCACCGCACTCCGCCACAGGCTTTCCTTGCCGTCGAAGTGGTACTTGATCAGCGCCGGATGGACCCCGGCGCGGCGCGCGATCTCACGCGTCGAGGCGCCTTCGTAGCCCTTCTCGGAGAACTCGATCAGGGCCGCATCGAGGATGCTGGCGCGGGTGGCTTCGCGCTGCAGGGCGCGCTTGTTGCGGTTGCTGTCTGGGCGCGGCATGCCCGGATTGTGCCTGCCGGCCACGGCTGGCGGGAGGGGCTTGCATCCCCGGAAATTTCGTTGTACGAATGAATAACGAAATCGACCAATCCCGGTCGCCCCCGGCAGGTAGAGCAGATGAAGCGGATGCTGCAGGCGCTGGGAGCGATGCCGGCCGCAGGCTGGCGCTGGCTGCGCGCGGCCTCCACTGCGGGGTTGCTGGTGGCCTCCAGTGGCGCGGTCGCGCTCGAGCCGGGCCGGGTGGTGCAGGTCGAGGGCGGACTGCGCTCGTGGGCTGCCTACCTGCCGCACCCGGAACGCGGGATCCCGGCGCATGCGGCCCCGCTGCACGATGCTGCGTTCGCAGGATTGCCGCCAACCCTGATCTTCTCGGCCGAATACGACATCCTGCACGACGAAGCCGAGGTCTATGCGCAGCGCCTGCGCGAGGCCGGGGTCGCGGTCGAACTGGAGCCGGTGGCCGGGGTCAACCACGGGTTCCTCGCGCTCGAGGCGGTGCTGCCGCCGGCCGATGCCGCGATGCGCCGGCTCGGGGCCTGGATCGCACAGCGCCTCGCCTGAGGCGTCGGATGCGGTGCGGTACGCGCCAGGCCGTCAGGCGGGCGGAGCGTGCCGGTGTCGCGGAGGCCACGCCGGCGGAGGAATAAAGAAAACCCGGCGTGCGCCGGGTTTTCGGGGGATGGTGGAGCCAGGGAGGATCGAACTCCCGACCTCGTCATTGCGAACGACGCGCTCTCCCAGCTGAGCTATGGCCCCGTCGGGACGCGCATTATAGGGAGGCCGGGGCCGGCTTGCCAACTGCCAGCAGCGGCGCGAGCTCAGGCTCCAACTGCGCGCGTCGCCAGCCGGACAGGGCCGGGGGCCACGCCGGGCCGTCGAGCAGGGCCTCCAGCAGCCGACGCGGGGCCAGCACGGTCTCCGGCAGGCCGAGCTGTTCGGCCCGGGCACGCACCGCCGCCTGCAGGGCGCGCAGGCGCTCGCGGTCGCGTTCCTCCGCGCGCGCCAGCGGCGCGTCGGCTTCGTCCGCCAGCGGCGTTGCGATCGCGTCCCAGAGCGCGTCGCGCAGGCCGCGCGGGGCCTTGGGGCTGGCGTCGAGCACGCGGTCCAGCGCCGCGCGGTCGCGCGGGGCGGCGCGCGCGAGCGCGACCGCCAGTTCGTTGTCGAGGATCCAGCCGCGCGGGCGGTCCTTCGCGCGCGCCTGCGCGTCGCGCCAACGCAGCAGGCGCAGCAGGCGCCGTTGGCCGGCCTGGTCGAGGAACTGCGCGCTGCGCAGGGCCAGGTGCGGCCAGCGTTCGCCGCCGTCGCCACCGGCCTGGGCGAGCAGGCGGGCGCTGTCCTCGGCTTCCCACTCGCTGCGGCCGAGCGCCTGCAGGCGCTGAGCGAGCTGCGCATGCAGCGCGTGCAGGTGGCGGACGTCGGCGGCGGCATAGTCGAGCTGGGCGGCGCTCAATGGCCGGCGCAGCCAGTCGGAGCGGGTCTCGCCCTTGTCCAGCGTGATGCCGGTGAGCGCCTGCACCAGCTTCTGGTAGCCGAGGCCGGCGCCGAGGCCGGCCAGCGCCGCGGCCTGCTGGGTGTCGAACAGCGGCGCCGGCGACGTGCCGCAGGCGCGGCCGAGCGCGATCAGATCCTCGCTCGGGCTGTGCATGACCTTGAGCACGCCCGGATCCGCCAGCAACCCGGCCAGCACCGGCGCGATCCCGGGGGCCAGGGCATCCACCAGCAGGATGGCATCGTCGGCATCGGCCAGCGCGATCTGCACCAGCGCCAGCTGCGGCCAGTAGGTGCGTTCGCGGATGAACTCGGTGTCCAGCCCGATCACGGGTGGCGGCGCGGCGAGGGCGGCGCGCAGCGCCGCGGGGGTATCGATCCAATGGGGCATCGGCCCATTATGCGGGCGATCGCGTACCCTTGCCCGCATCCGGTGGAGGACGAACGCGGCGTGCGTGCGCATTGGGCGATGTTCCTGCTGCTGGTAGCCGCGGCCAGCGGCTGCCGGCCGGCGCCTGCGCCGCCGGCGACTGCGCCGGCGCAAGCCCAGGCGCCGCCAGCGCCCGGGCGGGTGCAGATCAGCGGTGACGATGCGCTCGCCCAGCTGCTCAGCTGGCGCTTGCCGGAAGTCGTGCTCGCGCCGGGCGAGGTGGCGCGCGCGCGGGCGCAGGCGCGGCGCGCGCTGGCCGCCGGCGACCTGTTCGAACATCCCGACTCGGCGCTGCCGCTGCTGTATGCACTGCGCCGCGCCGATCCCGCCGCCGCCGGCGATGCGCGCCTGCTGGAGGCGGCGCGCTCCGCGCTGCTGCGGCAGGCGGACGCCGCCCTCGCGGCGGCCGACGCCGACCCTGCGGCGTTGCGCGCGGCGCAGCAGCGCGCGGTGGTCGCGCGCCGCCTGTGGCCCGGGCAGGCCGAGACCGAGGCGCTGGAGGCGCGGGTGCTGGCGGCCGAGCAGGCCTGGCAGTGGAACGCGCGCGGCGAGGCCTTGCTGGGGGCGGGCGAGATCGGCGATCCGGCGGCCGGCGAGCCCGGCGGTGCGCTCGCGGCCTTCCGCGCGGCGCTGGCGCTGGCGCCCGGATCGGCGCGCGCGCAGGCCGGATTGGCGGCGATCGAACAGGCCTTGCTCGCGCGTGCGGAAGGCGCGGCGGCCTCCGGCGATTTCGCCGCGGCGGCCGCTGCGCTGCAACAGGCGGCGCGGGTGCGCGGCGCGGCCGGCGCCGCCGCGGTCGCAGCGGCGAAGGCACGGGTGGAGGCCGCGCGCGAGGCGCGCCTGCGCGCGCTGCGCGATGCCGGCCTGATCGCGCTGGCCGATCCGCGCGGGCTCGACGTGGCCCGCGGCCACCTCGCGCAGATGCTGCGGATCGGCGATCCCGCGCATCCGGCCAGCCTCGAGCTGCGCGAGCGCATCGACCTGGCCACCCATTACGGGCTGTTCCGGCCCGGGCAGGTGTTCACCGACGGCCTGGCCGACGGCGCGCGCGGGCCGGAGCTGGTGGTGGTGCCGCACGGCGCGTTCCGCATGGGGTCGCCCGACGACGATCCGGCCGGCAGCGAGCTGGAGCGTCCGCAGCATGCGGTGCGGTTCGAGCGCGGGTTCGCGATGATGCGGCGCGAGGTCACGGTCGGCCAGTTCCGCCGCTTCGTGCAGGCCAGCGGCTACGTGCCGCGCGCGACCCAGCGCGGGCATTCGCTGGTGTACGACGCGCGCAGCGGCAATTTCGTGCGCGCCAGCGGGATCGACTGGCGCTCCGGCTACGACGGCCGCCCGGCGGGCGACGACATGCCGGTGCTGCACGTCGCCGCGCGCGACGCCGAGGCCTACGCCGCCTGGCTGTCGCAGCAGACCGGCGCGCACTACCGGCTGCCGAGCGAGGCCGAGTTCGAATACGCCCTGCGCGCCGGCAGCCGCAGCCGCTGGCCGTGGGGCGATCGGCCGACCCCGCCGGCGGCCAGCGAGAACCTCGCCGGTGCGCGCGACGTCTCGCCGCAGGGCCGGCGCTGGGGCAATGCGGTGCCCGACTATGGCGACGGCTGGTGGGGGCCGGCGCCGGTCGGGAGCTTCGCGCCGAATGCGTTCGGCCTGTACGACATGGACGGCAACGTCAGCGAATGGGTGGCCGACTGCTGGCATGCCGGCTACCGGCGGGCCCCGGCCACCGGCGCGGCCTGGGTCAATCCCGGCTGCCGCAACCGGCTGTACCGCGGCGGCTCCTGGGCGAGCGCGCCGAGCCAGGCGCGCTCGGCCTGGCGTGCGTTCGGCGGGGTGGATGCCACCAATGCGCGGGTCGGCTTCCGGCTGGTGCGTGTATTGTGAGCACAGGCCCGCTGCGCGGGCCGGGGAGGGCGGACATGCGGCAGTATCCCGAGGGCGGTCAGGGCGCGTCGCGGCGCGGATTCGGTGGGCTGCGGGTGTGGGTGCTGGTGCTGTTCGCCGGCTACGCCGCCTGGTACTGGTTCTCCAACCGCAGCATCGACCCGCTGACCGGCGAGGCGGCGGTGATCGACCGCAGCATCTCGCCCGAGGACGAGAAGGCGCTCGGGCTGCAGGCCTACCGCGAGATCCTGCAGCAGGAGCGGCCGCTGGATCCCTCCGCGCCGGCCGCGCGCCAGATCGCCGGCATCATGCAGCGGCTGGTGGCGAAGGTCCCGGCGGTGACCGACGCCGTGGCCGCCGAACACGGCCTGGCGGCCAGCCACGTCGAACGCGGCTTCGACTGGCAGGTGAGCGTGCTGCAGTCCGACCAGGCCAATGCCTTCTGCCTGCCCGGCGGCAAGATGGCGGTCTACACCGGCCTGATCCCGGTCGCGCAGAACGCCGATGCGATGGCGGTGGTGATGGGGCACGAGATCGCGCATGCGCTGCTGCGCCACGGCGCGCAGCGCATGACCCGCGGCCGCCTCGAGCAGCTCGGCCAGCTGGCCGGCGCGATGAGCGGCATGGACCAGGGCACCCTGCAGGCGGTGATGTCGGCCTATGGCTACGGCAGCGCGCTGCCCTACGCGCGCAGCCAGGAGACCCAGGCCGACGAACTGGGCTTGCTGCTGGCGGCCGCCGCCTGCTTCGATCCGGCGGAGGCGATCCCGCTCTGGCAGCGCATGGCGCAGGCGTCAGGCGGGCGCAGCCCGCCCGAATTCGCGTCCACCCATCCCAGCGCCGACACCCGCATCCAGCAGTTGCAGGCGCTGCTGCCGAAAGCGGAGGCCTACCGCGCGCGGTTCTGCACCTCCGCGCCGTCGCCTGCGGTCGCCGCACGCTGAACGCATGCCGCCGCCGGTCGTAGCCACGCCCTGCGACCGTCCCGGCCGGTGCCCCGTCCTGAACTGAACCGTTGCCTGCGCGGTGCGCGGGTCGTCGGCGCGCGCACTTGCGCAGGATCATTCAATGCGTTAATGTGATAGCGCGTTAATACATTGAAGCATGCCCGCACCGTGAAGACCCGCACCCACCTCCCGCCCGGACCCGACGCCGACGCCGGCCTGCGCGCGCTGGCGCAGGTGCTGGCCGCGCTGCGCGATCCGGCTGCGGTCGCGGCCTTCCTGCAGGACCTGTGCACGCCGGCCGAACTGGAGGCGCTCGCCGACCGCTGGAAGGTGGTGCCGCTGCTGCGCGCCGGCACGCCCTACCGCGCGATCCACGACCGCACCGGCGTCAGCGTGACGACCATCGGCCGGGTCGCGCGCACCCTCGAACGCGGCGCCGGCGGCTATGCCGCGGCGCTGGCCACCCTGCCTGCCTCCGACCGAGGTTCCCGATGAGCCCCCCTCCCGCTCCCGGCGTGCGCGAACGCCTGCGCATCGCCATCCAGAAGAACGGCCGCCTCAGCGAACCGGCGCGCGCGCTGCTCGGCAGCTGCGGCCTGTCCTGGCGCGAAAGCCCGGACAAGCTGTTCTGCTACGGCGACAACGCCCCGGTCGATCTCTTGCTGGTGCGCGACGACGACATCCCCGGGCTGATCGACAGCGGCCTGTGCGACCTCGGCATCGTCGGCCGCAACGTGCTGCAGGAACAGGCCAGCGAGCGCCGCCGCGCCGGGCGCGGCGCGAACGTGCGCGAGTGGCGCGCGCTCGGCTTCGGCGGCTGCCGACTGGCGCTGGCGGTGCCGCAGGACTGGGCCTGGCAGGGGCCGGCGCAGCTGCAGGGACGCCGGATCGCCACCTCGTACCCGGCACTCACCCGCGACTGGCTGGACGCCCAGGGCGTGCAGGCGGAGGTGGTGGTGCTGTCGGGCTCGGTCGAGATCGCCCCGCGCCTGGGCCAGGCCGACGTGGTCTGCGACCTGGTCTCCAGCGGCGCGACCCTGGCCGCCAACCAGCTCACCCCGGTGTGCGACCTGCTGCAGAGCGAGGCGGTGCTGGCCGGGCCGGAGGCGGAGCTCGACCCGACCCTGGCCGAGACCGCGCAGATGCTGCTGCGCCGGATCGACGGCGTGCTGCGCATCCGCGACAGCAAGCTGCTGATGTTCCAGGCCCCGCGCGCGGCGCTGGCGGACGTGCTGCGGCTGCTGCCGGACGCCGAACCGCCGACCGCCTATCCGGTCGAGGGCCAGGACCTGCTGGCGATGCAGGCCCTCTGCCATGGGGTGGTGACCTGGCAGCGGCTGGAGGAACTCAAGCGTGCCGGTGCGCGCAGCCTGATGGTGCTGCCGGTGGAGAGGATGCTGGCATGAAGACGATCGACTGGGATGCGCAGGACGCGGCGGCCCGCGCGCAGTTGCTGACTCGCCCGACCCGCGCGCTGGCGCCGGGCGTGCGCGCGCGGGTGGAGGAGGTGATGGCCGACGTGGCCGCGCGCGGCGACGTCGCCCTGCGGGTGCTGACCGAGCACTACGACGGGGTGCGGCTGGAGACGTTCGAGGTCGGCGCGCAGGAGCGCAGTGCGGCGTTCGCGGCGGTCGGCCCGGCCCTGCGCGCGGCGATCGACGAGGCCGCCGCCCGCATCGAGGCCTTCCACCGCGCCGGCATGCCGCGCGCCTACGCGCTCGACACCGCGCCCGGCGTGCGCTGCGAGCGCGTGCTGCGGCCGATCAGCCCGGTCGGGCTGTACGTGCCGGCCGGCAGCGCGCCGCTGCCCTCGACCGCGCTGATGCTGGCGATCCCGGCGCAGCTGGCCGGCTGCGCGCAGATCGTGCTGTGCACCCCGCCGCGCCGCGACGGCAGCGCCGACCCGGCGGTGCTGGTGGCCGCCAGCTACGCGCCGAACGCGCGCATCTTCAAGCTCGGCGGCGCGCAGGCGATCGCCGCGATGAGCTTCGGGACCGCCAGCGTGCCGCGCTGCGAGAAGCTGTTCGGCCCCGGCAACGCCTGGGTGGACGAGGCCAAGCGCCAGGCCGCCGAGCGCCCGGACGGGCCGGCGATCGACATGCCGGCCGGGCCGTCCGAGGTGCTGGTGATCGCCGATGCCGGCGCCAACCCCGCGTTCGTGGCCGCCGACCTGCTGTCGCAGGCCGAGCACGGCCCCGACTCCCAGGTGATCCTGCTCAGCGACGACGCCGGCCTGATCGCCGCGGCCGCCGCCGAGGTCGAGCGCCAACTCGAAACCCTGCCGCGCGCCGCGATCGCGCGCCAGGCGCTGGCGCACTCGCGCCTGATCCGGGTCGCCGACATCGCGCAGGCGGTCGAGCTGAGCAACGACTACGCGCCCGAGCACCTGATCCTGTCGGTGCGCGAGCCGGAGCGCTGGCTGCCGGCGGTGCGCAACGCCGGCACCGTGTTCCTCGGCGACTACACGCCCGAATCGCTGGGCGACTACTGCAGCGGCAGCAACCACGTGCTGCCGACCGGCGGCGCGGCGCGCGCCTGGAGCGGGCTGTCGGTGTCGAGCTTCATGAAGTCGCTGACGGTGCAGCGCGCCAGCCGCGCCGGGATCGGCACGATCGGCCCGTGCGCGGTCACCCTGGCCGAGGCCGAGGGCCTGCACGCGCATGCGCGCGCGGTCCAGCTGCGCCTGGCGGCTGAGGCATGAGTACCGCGGCGAGCACCGCGCAGCGCCTGCTGCGCCCGGACCTGCGCGAGTTCGGCGGCTACCGCAGCGCGCGCAGCAGCCAGGCCAGCGGTCAGGTGTGGCTGAACGCCAATGAATCCGCGCAGGCCTCCAGCGCGGATCCCGGCGGCGGCCTGCGCCGCTACCCGGATCCACAGCCGGCGGCCCTGCGCGAGGCGCTGGCGCGGCTGTACGCGGTCGCGCCGGCGCAGGTGCTGGCGACCCGCGGCAGCGACGAGGGCATCGACCTGCTGCTGCGCGCGTTCTGCGCGCCGGGGCAGGGCGCGATCGTGACCGCGCCGCCGGTGTTCGGCATGTACGCGGTGTGCGCACGCCTGCACGGCGCGCGGGTGGTGGAGGTGCCGGCGGAGGACACCGACGCCGGCTGGCGCAGCGACCTCGATGCGATGGCGCAGGCCGCGCTCGCTGCCGCCGCCAGCCTGGTGTTCGTGTGCGCGCCGGGCAACCCGACCGGGGAGGCGCTGGAGCCGGCCGCGCTGGCCGCGCTGGCCGCGCGCCTCGAGGGCCGGGCGCTGGTGGTGGTCGACGGCGCCTATGCCGAGTACGCCGACGCCGCGGCCGGGGCGGACCTCTTGGCCGCGCACGACAACCTGGTGCTGCTGCGGACCCTGTCCAAGGCGCATGCGCTGGCGGCGGCGCGGATCGGCGCGGTGCTGGCGAGCCGCGAAATCGTCGGCCTGCTGCAGCGCTGCCAGGCGCCGTATCCGCTGGCGCAGCCGGCGGTCGCGGCGGCGCTGGCGGCCCTGCAGCCGGCGGCGCTGGCGGCCACCGCGGCGCGGGTGGCGCAGGCGCGCGCCGAGCGCGCCCGGCTCGCGGCGGCGCTCGCGGCGCTGCCGGCGGTGCGCCGGGTGTATCCCTCGCAGGGCAATTTCCTGCTGGTGCGCTGCGCGCAGGCGCAGGCCGCCTACGACGCGCTGCTGGCGGCCGGGATCGTGGTGCGCGACATGCGCGCCGACCCGCGCCTGGCCGACGCGCTGCGGATCAGCCTCGGCACCCCGGCCGAGAACGACGCGGTCATCGCCGCGCTGGCGGCGCTGCGGAGGGCGGCATGAGCGCGCCGGCGCCGATCCTGTTCGTCGACCGCGACGGCACCCTGATCGAGGAGCCGGCGGATTTCCAGATCGACGCCTACCCGAAGCTGCGCTTCGTGCAGGGCGTGATCCCGGCGCTGCTGCGCCTGCGCGACGCCGGCTGGCAGTTCGTGATGGTCAGCAACCAGGACGGCCTCGGCACCCCGGCGTTCCCGGAGGAAGCGTTCGCCGGGCCGCATGCGCTGATGCTGCAGGTGTTCGAGAGCCAAGGCATCCGCTTCCGCGAGGTGCTGATCGACCGCAGCTTCCCGCACGAGCAGCTACCGACCCGCAAGCCCGGCATCGGCCTGGTCCTGCACCTGCTCAAGGACCGCGGGATCGACTGGGCGCGCAGCGCGATGGTGGGCGACCGCGACACCGACCTCGCGTTCGCCGCCAACCTCGGCATCCGCGGCTTCAAGCTGGCCAGCCCGCAGTTCGGCGACGGCCTGGACTGGGCGGCGGTCGCGCACGCGCTGGTGGATGCGCCGCGCACCGCGCGCGTGCAGCGGCGCACGCGCGAGACCGAGATCGCGGTGGAACTCGACCTCGACGCCGCCTGCCCGCCGCAGGTGGCCACCGGGCTCGGCTTCTTCGACCACATGCTGGAGCAGCTGGGCACCCACGGCGGCTTCGGCCTGCGCCTGCAGTGCCGCGGCGACCTCCACATCGACGAGCACCACACCGTGGAAGACTGCGCGCTGGCGCTCGGCCAGGCCCTGCGCGAGGCGCTCGGCGACAAGCGCGGGATCGGCCGCTACGGCTTCACCCTGCCGATGGACGAGGCGCAGGCGAGTGCGGTGCTCGACCTGTCCGGACGGCCGTGGTTCGCGTTCGAGGGGGGCTTCGCGCGCGAGCGCGTGGGCGACCTGCCGACCGAGCTGGTGCCGCATTTCTTCCATTCCCTGTGCCAGGCCGGTGGCATCACCCTGCACCTGGCGGTGCGCGGCGACAACGCGCACCACCAGGTCGAGGCCTGCTTCAAGGCGGTCGCGCGCGCCCTGCGCCAGGCGCTACGGCGCGAGGCCGGCGGCGCGCTGCCCAGCAGCAAGGGCGTGCTGTGAGGCGGGGGCGGGCGGCATGAGCGCACTGGTGATGGTGGATGCCGGCGGCGCCAACCTCGGCTCGGTGCGCGCGGCGCTGGAGCGGCTGGGCGCCACCCCGGAGCTGACCCGCGACCCGGCGCGGATCGCGGCGGCCGAGCGCCTGCTGCTGCCGGGCGTGGGCGCGGCGGCGCCGGTGATGGCGATCCTGCGCGAACACGGGCTGGTGCCGGCGCTGCGCGAGGCGGTGTTCGCGCGCGGGGTGCCGCTGCTGGGCATCTGCATCGGCATGCAGGTGTTGTTCGAGCACAGCGAGGAGGGCGCGGTGGACGGCCTGGGCTGGCTGCCGGGGCGCGTGCGCCGGCTGCCCGCCGCGCCCGGCCTGCGCCTGCCGCACATGGGCTGGAACGCGCTGCAGCCACGGCGCGAGCATCCGCTGCTGGACGGCATCGCGGCTGGGCAGCAGGCCTACTTCGTGCACAGCTACGCGGCGGACCCCGGCGCGGACACGCTGGCCACCTGCAGCCACGGGCGCGAGTTCGCGGCGCTGGTGGCGCGCGCCAACCTCGCCGGGGTGCAGTTCCATCCCGAGCGCTCGGGCGCGGTCGGTGCGCGCCTGCTCGCCAACTTCCTGCGCTGGAGCCCGGCATGAGCTTCGCCCCCATTCCCGCGATCGACGTGCGCGCCGGCCGCGTGGTGCGGCTGGCGCAGGGCGACTACGCCCGCCAGACCGAGTACGCAGCCGACCCGCTGGCCCAGGCCGAGGCCTATGCCGCGGCCGGCGCGCGCTGGCTGCACCTGGTGGACTTGGACGCGGCGCGCGCCGGCGGCTATACCCTGCTGCCGCTGCTGCGCCGGATCGTCGCCGCCACTGGCCTCCACGTGCAGACCGGCGGCGGCGTGCGCGGCGATGGCGACGTGGCCGCGCTGCTCGAGGCCGGCGCGGCGCGGGTGGTGGTCGGGTCGCTGGCGGTGCGCGAGCCGCAGCGGGTGGCCGGCTGGCTGCGCGCCCACGGCGGCGGGCGCCTGGTGCTGGCGCTGGACGCACGCTGCGACGCGGACGGCGTCTGGCGGGTACCGGTGCACGGCTGGACCGAGGCCACCGGCGCCACCCTCGACGGCCTGCTCGGGTTCTACCGCGACCACGGCGCGCAGCACGTGCTGTGCACCGACATCGACCGCGACGGCATGCTCGCCGGCCCCAACCTCGCACTCTACCGCTGGCTGCGGCAGGCCTGGCCGACGCTGGCGCTGCAGGCCTCCGGCGGCATCCGCGACGCCGGCGACGTCGCCGCGGTGCGCGCACTCGGCTGCAGCGCGGCCATCCTCGGGCGCGCCCTGCTGGAGGGACGGCTGGCGCTGGCCGAGGTGCTGGCGGCGGAGGCGGCGGCATGCTGAGCCGGCGCATCATCCCCTGCCTGGACGTGCGCGGCGGGCGGGTGGTCAAGGGCGTGCGCTTCCGCGACCACGTGGACATGGGCGCGATCGAGGAGCTCGCCCTGCGCTACCGCGACGCCGGCGCCGACGAGCTGGTGTTCTACGACATCGGCGCCAGCCCGGAGGGGCGCGCGGTGGACGTGGACTGGGTGCGGCGGGTCTCCGACCTGCTCGACATCCCGTTCTGCGTGGCCGGCGGCATCGACGGGGTGGAGCGCGCGCGCGCGGTGCTGCACGCCGGCGCCGACAAGGTCTCGATCAACACCCCGGCGCTGCAGCAGCCCGGCCTGGTGGACGCGCTGGCCGCCGAGTTCGGCAGCCAGTGCGTGGTGCTCGGCATCGATTCGGTGCGCGACCCGGACGGGGAATGGCGGGTGCGCAGCTACACCGGCGACCCAGCGCGCACCCGCAGCGAGGGCCGGCGCACCCTGGACTGGGTGCGCGAGGTGCAGCAGCGCGGCGCCGGCGAGATCGTCCTCAACTGCATGGGCAGCGACGGCGTGCGTGCCGGCTACGACATCCCCCAGCTGCAGGCGGTGCGCGCGGTGTGCACGGTGCCGCTGGTGGCCTCCGGCGGGGCCGGTGCGCCCGACCACTTCGTCGCGGTGTTCCGCGAGGCCGACGTCGATGCCGCGCTCGCCGCCAGCGTCTTCCATACCGGGGCGATCGCGATCCCGGATCTCAAGGACCACCTGTCCGCCCATGGCATCGAGGTGCGCCGTGCCTGAATCACCGACCTTCGATCCGGCCGCACTGGCCTGGGAGCGCATGGGCGGGCTGCTGCCCGCGGTGGTGCAGGACGCCGCCAGCCTGCGCGTGCTGATGCTCGGCTACATGAACCGCGAGGCGCTGCAGGCCACCCTCGAGCGCGGGCGGGTCACCTTCTTCAGCCGCAGCAAGGGTCGCCTGTGGACCAAGGGCGAGCAGAGCGGGCATGTGCTGGAACTGGTCGCGATCGCGCCCGACTGCGACGGCGACGCCCTGCTGGTGCAGGCGCGCCCGCGTGGGCCGACCTGCCACACCGGGCGCACCAGCTGCTTCCCCGCGGCGCCGGGCGATGCGGTGGCGGAGCTGGACGCGGTGGTCGCCGCGCGCCTGGTCGAGGCGCCGGCCGGCAGCTACACCCGGCGCCTGCTCGATGCCGGCCTGGCGCGGATCGCGCAGAAGGTCGGCGAGGAGGGCGTGGAGACCGCGCTGGCGGCGGTCACCGCGGACGATGTCGCGCTGCGCGGCGAGGCCGCCGACCTCGTCTACCACCTGCTGGTGTTGCTGCGCGCGCGCGGGCTGGACTGGGACGCGGTGCGCGCGGAACTGGCGCGGCGGGCGCGGCCGGCGCCCGGCTGAGCAGGCAGATCAGCGCGGCTTGCCGCCGACCCCGGCGTCGCGCGGACGAGGGCCGCTGCCTGCGCCGGGGGCGCCGCCCATCCCGGACAGCAGGTTCTTCTGGAACTCCTTCCACAGCTCCATGTTGCGCTCGGTGAGCTGGTTGAGCATCGCCCACGGGGTCTGCCCGAGCAGCCCGCCCATCTGCTGGCGGAACTGCTGCTGCTGGTCCAGGAACAGCTGCATCGAGCGCTCCAGGTAGTTGCCCATGAAGCCCTGCAGGGAGTCGCCGTAGAACCGGATCAGCTGGCTGAGCAGTTGGGTGGATAGCATCGGCTGCCCCTCCTGCTCGTGCTCGGCGATGATCTGCAGCAGGACCTGGCGGGTCAGGTCCTCCCCGGTCTTGGCGTCGCGCACCTCGAAGGCCTCGCCGTCCACGATCAGCTGGCGCACGTCCTCGATCGTGATGTAGCTGGAGATCTCGGTGTCGTACAGGCGGCGGTTCGGGTACTTCTTGATGATCCGGGTCGCGCTCATCGAGCAAACACTCTAGGGACGTGCGCCGCAGCATGGCGCAGTGCAACAGGGGTTGCAAGCGACCGCCGCGACGCGGATCCGGCGCGGATACCCGCGGGGGTAAGGCCGCATTGTCCGGCGGTCGGGCCGGGGCTTGGCCGGTGCGGAAAGCGGCCTGCGTTTATGCCGGCGAACGCCGGCATCGGCACGCGGGCGTAGGAGACTTCGATGGCGCATTTCCATGTCTGGCCCGCCGGTTCGCGGGTCTCTGGGCAGACGCTGCAGGTCAGCGGTCCGATCGACATCGGGCTGTGGGGGTATCTCGCCTCGGCGCAGCGCGAATACGAGGTGGTGGTGCGGCAGGGCGCGGCGGCTTGCGAGCGCGGCCGCATCGCCGGCAACAGCCGCCTGTGGCAGGTGCGGGCGCAGGCAAGCGGACCGGTGCGGCTGGAAGCGCGCGCCCCCGACGGCAGCGTGGTGGACTGGGTGGTGCTGGAGTTCATGGCCAGAAATGCGGTCGCCGCGATGCGCCGGCGCGCGCTGGTCGAGGAGGCCCGCCGCCACATCGGCGCGCACTACCTCTGGGGCGCGGCCGGGGCGCGCCCGGGTTGTAGTGACGGCATGCCGCTGCGCCCCGACGGCGTGACCATGCACCGCCCCCAGCTCGACGCGGCGCGCCCGCGGCTGCACGCCGCCTGTTCCAACTTCACCGACCTGCACGTGTGCGCCGGGCGTTCGGCGCGGGCCGGCGGGCGCTGGCTGCCGCCGAACGACCGCGCGCTGGCGCGCTACCTGGACGGCCTGCGCGGACAGCCGCCGGAGGCGTGGACGCCGCTGGAGGGCCGCCTGTGGCCGCGCCATATCATCGGCTCCAGCCTGCGCCCGACCCCCGGCGAGGGCATCGTGCTGGGCGAGGCCTGCGAGAACATCCGCCACTTCGACTGCGTCGGCTTCATCAATTACTGCATGTCGATCTCGCAGCTACAACCAACTCAGAAGTCGATCGCGGCGTGGGACCACAAGACCACGCTGGTGCTGGACGGCACCGCCGAGCCTGGCGATCTGCTGGTCTCGCCGGACCTGAGGCACATCGGCATCGACGCCGGCAACGGGCGCATGCTGCACGCGGAGGGCTCGCTGTCCGGCGTGGTCGAGACGCCGCAGCCGCGCGGCTGGCGCCGGCACCGGGTGATCTGAGTCTGATCGGAGCTGGGCGGGCGCGACGGCCGCCTCACCAGCCCATGTGGTGGCCGCCGTTGATGTCGAGGTTGGAGCCGGTGATCCAGCCGGCCTGCTCGTCCACCAGGAAGGCCACGCCGTGGGCGATCTCCTCCGGGGTGCCGAGGCGGCCGGTCGGGATGTCGGCGATGATCTTGGCGCGCACCTCCTCCGGCACCGCCATCACCATGTCGGTGGCGATGTAGCCGGGGGAGATGGTGTTCACGGTGATGCCGTTGCGCGCGTTCTCGCGCGCCAGCGAGATGGTGAAGCCGTGCATGCCGGCCTTGGACGCCGCGTAGTTGGCCTGCCCGTACTGGCCCTTGAGGCCGTTGATCGAGCTGATCTGGATGATCCGGCCCCACTTGCGCGCGCGCATGCCCTCGATCACCGGACGGGTGACGTTGAAGCAGGAATTGAGGTTGGTGTTGATCACCTCCAGCCACTGCTGCGCGGTCATCTTGTGGAAGGTGGTGTCGCGGGTGATGCCGGCGTTGTTGACGAGGATCTCGACCGGCCCGAGCGCCGCCTCCACCGCCTGCACCATCGCCGCCGCCTCGTCCGGGGAGGTGACGTCGCCGCGCGCGATGAACACCTCGCAGCCCTCGTCGCGTAGCCTCTGCTGCCAGGCGCGCGCCTTCTCCTCGTTGCGGTAGTTGGTGGCGACCCGGTGGCCCATCGCCGCCAGGCGCTTGACGATGGCGGTGCCGATGCCGCCGGTGCCGCCGGTGACCAGTGCGACTCGGGACGTCATGCCGTGCTCCTTGCGTGCGGAAGGGTGGGCCGATTCTAGGGGGCGCCGGTGGCGTCCGTGTTGTGCAGTGCCGCGGATGCCGGCACCGGCCCGCGCGGGATGGCCTCCGCGCGGAACGCGGCCGGCGCCGCGGCGAGCCAGGCCTCGAGGCGCACGGCCGGAAGCGGGGCCTGGCCCAGCGCCGCCCACAGCGCGCGCAGCAGCGGCAGCGGCCGCGCGGGATCGACCGCGAGCGCGCCCTCGGACTTGGACAGCTTGCGGCCGTCCGCGCCGACCAGCAGCGGCAGGTGCAGGTAGCGCGGGGTGGGCAGGCCGAGCGCGCGCTGCAGCAGGATCTGGCGCGGGGTGGAGTCGAGCAGGTCGGCGCCGCGCACCACCTCGGTGATGCCCTGCGCGGCATCGTCTACCACCACCGCCAGCTGGTAGGCCCATAGGCCGTCAGCGCGGCGCAGCACGAAGTCGCCCACCGCCAGATCCACCCGCTGTTCGATGCGGCCGTGCACGGCGTCCTCGAACGCCACCGTGCAGCCGTCCGCGACCCGCAGCCGGATCGCCGGGTCCGGGCGCCGCGCGCGCGCCACGCAGGCGCGGTGGATGCCCCCGGTGGCCGCGAGGTCCGCACGGCTGCAGTGGCATTCGAAGGCGAGGCCGGCGTCCAGCAGGCGCTCGAGCGCGGCCTGGTAGCGGGCACTGCGCCGGCTCTGCCGGATCACCGCGCCGTCCGGGTGCAGGCCGAACGCGGCCAGGGTGGCCAGCTGCACCTGCGCCGCGCCGGGCACCTCGCGCGGCGGGTCGAGGTCCTCGATGCGCACCCGCCATTGGCCACCGGCGCGGCGTGCCCGCAGCCAGCTGCCGAGCGCAGCCAACAGCGAGCCGGCATGCAGCGGTCCGGTCGGCGAGGGCGCGAAGCGGCCGCGGTAGCCGGCGCCGTTCATGCCGGGTGCGGCTTGAAGCCGTCGCCGGCCGGCCATACTGTCCGAATACGATCTCCGACGAGCTGCAGAGGACGAGGGCCGATGTTCAAGCGAGTGTTCCTGTTCCTGGCGACCAACCTGGCCGTGCTGGCGCTGGTCAGTATCGTCATGTCGATCCTCGGGGTGAACCCGCAGGCGTTCGGTGGGCTGCTGGTGATGGCGGCGCTGTTCGGCTTCGGCGGCGCGTTCGTGTCCCTGCTGATGTCCAAGTGGGTGGCCAAGCGCACCACCGGCGCGCACGTGATCGCGCAGCCGTCCAACGAGGTCGAGCGCTGGCTGGTGGACACCGTGCGCCGGCAGGCCGAGGCGGCCGGGATTGGCATGCCCGAGGTGGCGATCTACGACGCCCCGGAGATCAACGCCTTCGCCACCGGCGCCGACCGCAACAACGCGCTGGTGGCGGTGTCCACCGGCCTGCTGCGGGCGATGGACCGCGACGAGGCCGAGGCGGTGCTCGGGCACGAGGTCAGCCACGTGGCCAACGGCGACATGGTGACCATGGCCTTGCTGCAGGGCGTGCTCAACACCTTCGTGATCGTGCTGTCGCGGGTGGTCGGGCGGGTCATCGACGGCTACCTGGGCAACCGCGACGGCTATGGCATCGGCTACTACGTCAGCGTGTTCGTGCTGGACATGGTGTTCGGCCTGTTCGCCTCGATGATCGCGATGTGGTTCTCGCGCTACCGCGAGTTCCGCGCCGATGCCGGCGGCGCCGCCCTGGCCGGGCGCCACAAGATGATCGCCGCGCTGGAGCGGCTGGCGCAGACCTACGGCGAGAGCACCCTGCCCAAGCAGGTGGCGGCGTTCGGCATCAGCGGCGGGATCGGCCACGGCCTGCGCCGGCTGCTGATGAGCCATCCGCCGCTGGAGGAGCGGATCGCCGCCCTGCGCAACGCCTCCCCGGAGGCCCTGCGCGAGGGCCTGGCGGCCTGAGAGCCTGCGGCCCCGCTGCGCGTGCACCACGACGCCCGCCACCCGGCGGGCGTCGCGTTTTCGGGCCTAGCGGCGCGGGCGCGGCCGGCTCAGCTGAAGTCGTAGTTCATCTCGGGCCCGCGCGGGGCCAGGAAGTCGCCCTGCACGTAGTCGACCCCGGCGGAGAACAGCAGGGTCATGCTGGCGGCGTCCTGCACACGGTCGGCGATCACCCGCATGCCCTGCGGCGCGGCGGCCCCGGCGATGCTGCGCACCTGCTGCTGCGACTGCGGATTGCGGGCGAGGTCGGCCATCAGCTGCGGGTCCAGCCGCACCAGGCCGGGTGCCACGTGCGCCAGCAACTGCAGCGAGTTGAGCCCGGCCCCGAAGCGGTCGAGCGCGACCTGCACCCCGTGCGCGCCGAGCCCGGCGATGAACTCCTGGCCCTCGCGCAGGCTGGTGAACAGCTTGGATTCGGGAATCGCCAGCACCAGCAACTCGCCGGGAACCCCGGCGGCGGCCAGGCGCTCGGCGACGTAGCCGGGCAGCAACGGGTCCTGCAGGCTGTCCTGCGAGACCGCCAGCAGCAGCCGGGTGTGGCGGCCGCCCGCCAGCCGCTGTCCGATCAGCGCCACCGCGCGCGCGATCGCCCAGCGGTCGATCGCGCCGAGCAGGCCGTGCTCCTCGGCGATCGGCAGGTATTCGTCCGGCGCCACCGGGGCGTCGTCGCTGCCGCGCAGGCGTAGGGTCAGCTCGTACAGCTCGCGGCCGTCGCCCTGCAGGGCGATGATCGGCTGGAACTCGGGCTCGAAGCCATCCTCTGCGATCGCCTGGCGGATGCGCGCGACCCAGGCCGCGATCCGCGCCTGTTCGGCGCGGTCCATGGCGCCGGGGTCGAACAGCTCGATCCGGTTGCCGCCGACCGCCAGCGCGGCGGCCACGCCCTGGCTGGCGCGCGCCAGCACCTGGCTGGTGCTGGCGATCTTCTCGCCGATCTGCACGCCGCCGAGGCTGACGGTCACATTGAGCGAATGCTCGCCGACCTCCAGCACGTGGCCGAGGAAGTCCTGGCGCACGCGCTCGGCCAGCGCGCTGGTCGCGGCATGGTCGCTGCCGTTGGCCAGCAGCGCCAGCTGGCGCTCGCCGAAGCGGGCCACCATCGCGTCGGGGGCGGCCTGCTGCAGGCGCGCGCCGACCGCGGCCAGCAGGCGGTCGGCGGCATCCAGCCCGATCACGTCGAGCAGGGTGCCCATGTGGTCCGGTTCGACCAGCAGCAGCGCGTGCTGGCCGCCGTGCGCGGCGGCGTCGGCGACCGCCGCGTCCAGCGCGGCGATGAACGCCGGCCGGTTGTAGAGCCCGGTCGCGGGGTCGCGCTGGCGCAGCTCCTCCAGCTGGCGCGCCAACTCCGGGTCGTGCTCGGCGGCCTGGCGGCGGAAGATCACCTGCAGGCAGGGCTCGCCCTCGTACTGCGCCGGGGTGAATTCCATCACCGCCGGGAAGTCGCGGCCCTCGGCGTCGCGCGCGGTCAGCTCGTAGCGCGGTGGCGGCGGTTCCCCGCGCGAGAGCTGCCGGAGCAGTTGCTTGAAGCCGGCCACGTGCGCGGGCGCGACCAGGTCCAGCAGCGACATGCCCTCGATGTCCTCGAACGCGGCGAAGCCGAACATCTCCAGGTAGGCCTGGTTGGCGCGGATGTGCATGCCCTCGTGGATGTAGGCGATCGGGTCGCGCGAGGAGTCGATCAGGGCATCGCAGCGGCGCTCGCTCTCGCGCAGCTGCGCCTCCAGCCGGCGCTGCGAGCGGCGCGCGTCGAGGTCCTGCCAGGCGGCGCGCACGGCGCGCAGCAGCTGCTGCGGGCGCCCGCGCAGGGCCACCCCGTGCGCGCCCGCGGCCTGGATCGCGTCGAGCAGGTCGTCGTTCACGCCGTCCAAGACCGCCAGCAGGGGTACGTCGCGCCCGCTGCCGGCGACCACCGCCGCGACCTCTGCGAACGGCAGCTGGTGGGAGGCGTATTCGGCCAGCACCAGATCCACCGCGCCGGCCTGCTGGAGGGCGGCGGCGAGGGCGTCGAGGGTCTCGGCGCGGGTCGGGCGCACCGCGATCCCGGCGTTGCGCAGGCTGCTGACGATCGCCTCGGCTTCGTTGACCTGGTCGTCCACCAGAAGCAGGCGCAGGGCGGTGTCCTTGCCGATGACCATGGGCGCGGGGCTGTGGGCGTTGCGCGCAGGCTACATCATTCCGCCGCGCGCGGGGATGGCGGCCACAGCGGGGTCTTGCCCGGTTCGCCGGGGATCTCGCGCACCAGCCGCGGCACCAGGTAGCCGGGCAGGCGCGCCGCCAGCGCCGCGTGCAGGGCCAGCGCGCGGGCATCGTCCACCTCGAAATGGGCGGCCCCCGCGACCCGGTCCAACTGGTGCAGGTAGTAGGGCAGCACGCCGGCGGCGAAGCCGCGTTCGCACAGGGCCGCCAGCGCCTCCACGTCGTCGTTCACCCCGCGCAGCAGCACGGCCTGGTTGAGCAGGCTGGCCCCGGTCGCGCGCAGGCGCGCCAGCGCGGCATCCACCGCGGGGTCGAACTCGTGGGCGTGGTTGGCGTGCAGCACCACCGTGACCGGCCAGGGCAGGTCGCCCAGCCAGGCCAGCAGGCCGGCATCCACCCGCTCGGGCAGCACCACCGGCAGCCGGGTGTGCAGGCGCAGGCGGCGCACGTGCGGGACCGCGCGCAGCGCATCGGTCAGCTCGGCCAGCTTGTGGTCGGCCAGCGCCAGCGGGTCGCCGCCGGAGAGGATGACCTCGTGGATCGACGGATCGTCCACAATCCGCGCCACCGCCGCGCGCCAGCCGGCCGTCGCGGCGGTGTCCTCGGCGTAGGGATAGTGGCGGCGGAAGCAGTAGCGGCAGTGCACCGCGCAGCTGCCGGTGGCGATCAGCAGGGCGCGGCCGTGGTACTTGTGGATGACGCCGCCGCCGCGGCGCGCGGCGGCATCGCCGACCGCGTCCAGGGCGAAGCCGGGCACCACCCGCTCCTCGTCCAGCACCGGCAGCACCTGGCGCAGCAGCGGGTCGTGCGGGTCGCGCGGGCGCATCCGCGCCACGAAGCCGCGCGGTACGCGCAGCGGGAACTGCGCGGCGGCGGCGTCGGACAGGCCCGCGGCGAGGCGCTCCAAGCCCAGCAGCGCCAGCAGTTCGCGCGGATCGCGCACGGCCTCGCGCCAGGCCTGCTGCCAGCGGCGCGGGGCGGGAGGCTGCATCGCGGTGGGGGCTGCGGGTATCATGGCGCGTCTGAATGCATCCACGCCCCGCCTTGCGCGGGGCGTTCCTGAATCCACCAGTGTACGCCGCCCCTGCGGGTGGCCCCAAGGAGTACCCATGGCCTCCCTCGGCATGAACGACGTCAAAGCCGGCCAGAAGATCCTGGTCAACAACGAGCCCTGCATCATCACCGAGACCGACTACGTCAAGCCGGGCAAGGGCCAGGCCTTCACCCGCGTGCGCTACCGCCAAATCCGCACCGGCCGGGTGCAGGAAATCACCATGAAGTCGACCGACTCGGTGGAGGCCGCGGACGTGGTCGACACCGACATGCAGTACCTGTACAGCGACGGCGAGTACTGGCACTTCATGAACCCGGAGACCTTCGAGCAGATCCAGGCCGACAAGGCCGGCGTCGGCGATGCCGCCAAGTGGATCAAGGGCGAGGAAATGTGCATCGTGACCCTGTTCAACGGGGTGCCGATCCAGGTGACCCCGCCGAACTTCGTGGAGCTGAAGATCGTCGAGACCGATCCGGGCCTGCGCGGCGACACCTCCGGCGGCGGCGGCAAGCCGGCGACCCTGGAGACCGGCGCGGTGGTGCGCGTGCCGCTGTTCGTCGGCCAGGACGAGGTGATCAAGGTCGACACCCGCAGCGGCGAGTACGTCTCGCGCGTGAAGTGATGCCCGCACCCGTCCGCGCCGGGCGCGGGCGGGGGGCGTGATGGCGAGGAACCCAACGACATGACCGAGCCCGCACCGCAGCCTTGCGACCTCCTGATCGAGGCCGGCTGGGTGGTGCCGGTCGAGCCGCACGGCGTGGTTCTGCATGACCACGCCGTCGCCGTCTCCGCGGGGCGCATCCTGGCCGTGCTGCCCACCGCCGAGGCGCGCGCCCGCTACGCCGCGAAGGAAACCGTCTCGCGCCCGGACGCCGCGCTGATCCCGGGGCTGGTCAACGCCCACGTCCACAACCCGATGACCCTGCTGCGCGGGGTGGCCGACGACCTGCCGCTGCAGGTCTGGCTGCAGCAGCACATCTGGCCGATCGAGGGTGCCCTGATCGGGCCGGAGTTCGTGGCCGACGGCATCGCCCTGGCGATCGTGGAGATGCTGCGCGGCGGCACCACCTGCTGCAACGAGAACTACTTCTTCCCGGACGTGCAGGCGGCGACCTACCACCGGCACGGCTTCCGCGCCCGGGTCGGGCTGCCGGTGATCGACTTCCCGACCGCGTGGGCGCGCAGCGAGGACGAGTACTTCGCGCGCGCCGGCGAGGTGCACGACGCCTGGCGCGACGATCCGCTGGTGGCGACCGCGTTCGCCCCGCACGCGCCGTACACCGTCGGCGACGCCGCGTTCGCGCGGATCCGGATGCTGGCCGACCAGCTCGACATCCCGGTCCACTTGCACCTGCACGAGACCGCGCAGGAGGTGGCCGATTCGCTGCGTTTGCACGGGCAGCGGCCGCTGGCGCGGATCGACCGCCTGGGCCTGCTCAACGACCGCCTGGTCGCGGTGCACATGACCCAGCTCACCGAGGCCGAGATCGCCCTGTGCGCGCAGCGCGGGGTGAGCGTGGCGCACTGCCCGGAATCCAACCTCAAGCTGGCCTCCGGCTTCTGCCCGGCGGCGGCGCTGCAGCGGGCGGGGGTCAACCTCGCGATCGGCACCGACGGCTGCGCCAGCAACAACGACCTGGACATGTTCGGCGAGCTGCGCACCGCGGCGCTGCTGGCCAAGGCGGTGGCGCAGGACGCGGCGGCGCTGGACGCCCACGCCGCGCTGCGCGCGGCGACCCTCGGCGGCGCGCGCGCGCTCGGGTTCGAGCAGCAGATCGGCTCGATCGAAGCGGGCAAGCAGGCCGACCTGGTCTGCGTGGACCTGTCGCCGCCGGAGACCCAGCCGTTGCACCACGTGGTCTCGCAGCTGGTGTACGCCGCCGGGCGCCAGCAGGTCAGCGACGTGTGGATCGCCGGCCGGCGCAAGCTGGCGGACGGGCGCCTGACCGACATCGACCAGGAGGCGGTGCTCGCGCGCGCGCGGCAGTGGCGCGCGCGCATCGCCGCGGTGCGCCCGGCATGAGTACGCCGGCGACCGCCAACGTGCGCCAGGCGGAACTGGCCAAGTTCGAGGCGCTGGCGCAGCGCTGGTGGGATCCGGACGGCCCGCAGAAGCCGCTGCACGCGCTCAACCCGGCGCGGCTCGGGTATGTCGCCGCGCGGGTGCCGCTGGCCGGCGCGCGCGTGCTCGACGTCGGCTGCGGCGGCGGCCTGCTCAGCGAGGCGCTGGCGCGCGCCGGCGCCGCCGTCACCGCGATCGACCTCGCCCCGGGCCTGCTCAAGGTCGCGCGCCTGCACGGGCTGGAATCCGGAGTGCAGGTCGAGTACCGGCAGGTCGCGGTGGAGGCGCTGGCGGAGGAACTGCCGGAGGCGTTCGACGCGGTGACCTGCATGGAGATGCTCGAGCACGTGCCCGACCCGGGCGCGGTGGTGCAGGCCTGCGCGACCCTGCTCAAGCCCGGCGGGCGCCTGCTGCTGTCCACCCTCAACCGCACCCCGGCCGCGTTCGCGCTGGCCATCGTCGGCGCCGAGTACGTCGCCCGCCTGCTGCCGCGCGGCACCCACCAGTACCGCGACTTCATCCGCCCGTCGGAGCTGGCGCACTGGCTGCGCGCGGCCGGGCTGGAGCTGGAGGACGTCAGCGGCCTGCGCTACGACCCGCTGCGCAACCGCGCCTGGGTCGGCGGCCGCCCGGACGTGAACTACCTGGCCTGCGCGCGCAAGCCGGAATGAGCGCCGCGCCGTTCCCGCGGGCGGTGTTGTTCGACCTCGACGGCACCTTGGTCGACAGCGCGCCCGACATGCTGGCCACGGTCAACCGCATGCGTGCGGCGCGCGGGCAGGGCCCGATGGCGCTGGCGACGCTGCGCCCGCACGTCTCGCGCGGCGCGCGCGCGATGAGCGCGGTGGCCTTCCCCGAGCTCGGCGGCGAGGTGCCGGCGGCGCTGGTGCAGGAGTTCCTCGCCACCTATGCGCAGGAGTTGGGCCGGCACGGCGGCCCGTTCCCCGGCGTGCCCGGGCTGCTGCAGGCGATCGAGGCCACCGGCCGCCGCTGGGGCATCGTCACCAACAAGCCCGAAGCGCTGGCACGGCAGGTGCTCTCGGGCCTCGGCTGGGACGGCCGCTGCGCGGTGCTGGTCGGCGGCGACACCCTGGCCGAGCGCAAGCCGCACCCGCTGCCCTTGCGGCACGCCGCGCAGGCGCTCGGGCTGGCGGCGGCTGATTGCGTGTACGTCGGCGACGATGCGCGCGACATCGCCGCCGCGCGCGCGGCGGGGATGCCCGCGCTGGTCGCGCTGTGGGGCTACCGCCTGCCCGACGAGGTGCCGGCGCAATGGGGCGCGGACGCGCTGTGCGCCGCCCCGGCCGCGGTGCAGGCCTGGCTCGGGCGCTGAGCCGTGCAGGAGCGCCTCGGCCCGCTGCAGGAGACGCTGCGCGACTGGCGCGCGCAGTGGCCGGAATGGCAGGTCGCGGAGGCGTTCGTGCCGGCGTCGCAGCGCCTGCGTGCGGCGGCCTGGCTGGCGCTGCGCATGCAGCTGGCGCAGGCCGCGTGGGGCGGCGGCGATCCACGCCCGGGCACGGCCAAGCTCGGCTGGTGGGCGGAAGAACTGCAGGGCTGGGCGCAGGGGCGCCGGCGCCATCCGCTCGGGCAGGCGCTGCAGCCGGCCGCGGCGCCGTGGGCCGCGCTCGCACAGGCACTGCCGGTGCTGGCCGCGGCGCGTGCGTCGGCGGACAGCGGCGAGGACGCGCGCCTGCTCGCCGGCTGCGCGGCCGCGCAGGCCGCTGTGGCCGCCGCCCTGTTCGGGGTGGATGCGGCGGCATCGGACGCGGCCGCCGGCAGGCTGCTGGCCGGCGAGCGTCGCCTGCTGCAGCCGGCGGAGCATGGATCGCTGGCACTGCCGGACTTGCCGGGGCCGCTGGCCGCCACCCGCCCGGAACGGATCCACGCTGCGTTGGTGCAGGCGCGCCTGCGGCGCCGCGCGCTCGGGCATGCCGGGCCCGTGCCGCTGCCGGCGGCGCTGCTGCGGGCGTGGCGCGCGGCGCGCGGCTGAGGCCCCGCGCACCGCAGCGTTGCGGGGATGCGCACCCCGCTGCGGCTAGAATGCGCGCATGGACACCAAGATGCCTGCGCCCGTCCTGCCCGACGTGGCCGACGATGCCGCCGCCGAGGCGCGGCCGCTGGACTGGGTCGGGATGGACGGCCTGGACCTGCCGCTGCGCCTGCAGGACGGCGAGCCGCCGCTGCTGGTCCCGGCGCGGGTCGACGTGGCGGTCAACCTCGGCCGCGCCGGTACCCGTGGCATCCACATGTCGCGCCTGTACCTGCTGTTGCAGCAGCAGCTGGCGGGCGAGCCGCTGTCGGCGCCGGCGCTGCGGCGGCTGCTGGAGGCCTGCATCGCCTCGCAGCAGGGGCTGGCCGACCGCGCCCGCCTGCGCATCCGCTACGAGCACCTGCTGCAGCGGCCGGCGCTGGTGAGCGGCAACCTTGGCTGGAAGCGCTATCCGGTCGAGGTCGAGGCGCAGCTGCGCGAGGGGCGCCTGCAGCTCGCGCTCGGCTTCGCGTTCGAATACTCCAGCACCTGCCCGGCCTCGGCCGCGCTGTCGCGCCAGGCCAATGCCGCGCGCTTCGGCGCCGACTTCGCCGGGGTGCGCCCGCTGTCGAACGAGGCGGTGCAGGCGTGGCTCGCCTCCGAGCGCGGGCTGGCGGCCACCCCGCATGCGCAGCGCAGCCGCGCGCAGGTGCGGGTCGAACTGCGGCCCAGCTTCGAGGCGCTGCCGCTGGCGGCGCTGGTCGACGCCGGCGAGGCCGCGCTCGGCACCCCGGTGCAGACCGCGGTCAAGCGCGAGGACGAGCAGGCCTTCGCCCAGGCCAACGCCGCCAACCTGATGTTCTGCGAAGACGCCGCACGCCGGATCGCGGCGGTGCTGGCCGCGGATGCGCGGATCGCGGCGTGGCAGGTGCAGGTGGCGCATTTCGAGAGCCTGCATCCGCACGACGCGGTGGCCAGCGTCGCCGGGCGCAACGCCTGAGGGCGGCCGGCGTGGCGGCACGCGGGCCACGCCCGCGCCGGGGCGGCGGCTGCGTCGGTGGCTTCCGCTAGCGCCCGCGTTCGAGCACCAGCAGCGGGTCGATGCGGGTATCGAACCAGTTCATGCCCCAATGCAGGTGCGGGCCGGTCGCGCGCCCGGTGGCCCCGACCGCGCCGATCACCTGGCCCTGGCGGACCGCCTCGCCGACCTGCACGTCGATCCGCGACAGGTGCAGAAAGTTGCTGCTGATGCCGCGGCCATGGTCGAGCAGCAGGGTGCCGCCGGTGAGGTAGAGATCGGGCGCGGCGAAGGTCACCACGCCGCTGGCCGGCGCGCGCACCGGGGTGCCGGCCGGGGCGGCGATGTCCATGCCCGAATGCGGCGATCCCGGGGTGCCGTCGTAGATCCTCTGGTTGCCGAAGCGGCCGCTGATGCGCCCCTGCAGCGGCCACTGGAAGGCCTCCGCGAAGCCGGTCTCGTCGCCGTCGCGGGCGCGCGCGGCGGCCACGCGCGCCTGCTCCTGCGCGATCCGGCGCGCGAGCGCGGGCGGGGGATTCACCGTGGCCGGCGGCGCACCGCGGACGTGCTCGAGCGGCCATGCGCGCGGGGTCACCGCGATCCGGACCGACTGCGCGGGCCCGGTGGGCGGCTGTACCGCCAGTTCCAGCGGACCGGGCTCGTCGCGGCCGACCCCGAACACCACGCTGCCGTAGCGGGTCGGCCGCAGCGCGCGGCCGCGGTAGGTCACCGTGCTGCCGGCCGGCACCTTGCCGATCACCATCGCGCCCTGCGGCACGCTGGCCGGAAACACCACGCCTGCCGCGGTTTCGCGGATGGCAGCGGTGGCGCCGGTTCCCGCCTGCGCCCACACCCGGATCCCCGCCAGCGGCAGCACGGCCAGCAGCGCGAGCGCAATGCGCGCGGCAGCGCAGGGCGGCGATCGCCTCATGGCGGCGGCACCGGATCGTGCCCGCCCGGATGCAGCGGATGGCAGCGCGCGATCCGCCGCGCGGCCAGCCAGCCGCCGCGCAGGGCGCCGTGGCGGGCGATCGCCTCCATCGCGTATTCCGAGCAGGTCGGGACGAACCGGCAGCGCGGTCCGAGCAGCGGGCTGATCCAGCGCTTGTAGCCGCGCAGCAGGGCGATGAGCAGGCGGTCGATCACGCGGCGTGCAGGTCGCAAGGGAAGCGGCGCGGTTGCCGCTGTGCGGTCGGCAGGGTATAACAGCGCGCTTCCCCGGCTCAAGGGAATCCCCAAGGAAGACGCGCACGTGGCAGCGAAGAAACCCGCGAAGAAGGCCGCCAAGACGACTGCCAAGCCCGCCGTGAAGAAGGCGGCGCCGGCCAAGCCAACCGCCAAGGCGGCCAAGAAAGGGCCGGCGAAGCCGGTGTCCGCGAAGAAGGCGGCGCCCGCGAAGAAGGCCGTCGCCAAGCCGGTGGCCGGCAAGGCGGCGGCGAGCAAGGCCGCCAAGGCGCCGGCTGCGGGCAAGAAGCCGGCCGCGGCCAAGCCCGTCGCCAGGCCGGCCGCGCCGAAGGCGGTACCGGCCAGGGCGCCCGCGCCCAAGCCTGTGCCAGCGGCCACGGCCGCGAACAAGCCGGCGCGCAAGCCCGCGCCGGTCGATCCGGCGCCGACCGCGAGCGGGGTGAAGACGGCGCTGGCCGGCAATCCCGCCTCGCCGGTCACCGCCCCGCGCAAGCCAGGCAAGGTCGCGGTTGCGGTGCTCGCCAAGGCGCCGGCGCCGGCGACCCGTGGCAAGTTCAAGGTGGTGCCGTACCAGATCGACGAGGCCACCGGGCGTCCGATCCTGCCGCCCGGCTACAAGCCCTCGCCGGACGAGGAGTACATGAACCCGCTGCAGCTGGAGTACTTCCGCCAGCGCCTGCTGCAGTGGCGCGCCGAGCTGGTCGAGGAATCCAAGCAGACGATCGAGAATCTCAAGGAGGAGGTGCGCGACGTCGGCGACGAGGCCGAACGCGCCACCCGAGAGACCGAGAACTCGCTCGAGCTGCGCACCCGCGACCGCTACCGCAAGCTGATCGGCAAGATCGATTCCACCCTGAAGCGGCTGGACAACGGTGACTACGGTTACTGCGTGGACACCGGCGAGGAGATCGGTCTGGAGCGGCTGGAGGCGCGCCTGACCGCCGAGCGCACCTTGGATGCGCAGGAGCGCTGGGAGCACCTGCAAAAGCAGATGGGCGACTGACTCCGCCGCCATCGATCTGGCATCACGACGGCGCCGCGAGGCGCCGTCGTCGTTTCCGCCTCATCCGTGCGCAGCCTTCACTGCAATTGCGCCAGGTCGAGCCGGCGCAGGCGCGGGGCGCGCCAGGCAGTGCCGGCCACCACCGCGATCGTGGTGATGCCGCCGACCACCACCGACGGCACCAGCCCGAGCAGGCGCGCCATTGCCCCGGAGTAGAACGCCCCCAGTTCGTTCGAGGAGCTGATGAACAGCCCGTTCACCGCCGAGACGCGCCCGCGCAGGGCGTCCGGCGTGGCCAGTTGCAGGATGGTCGAGCGCACCACCACCGAGACCCCGTCGAACATCCCGGAGACCAGCAGGAACGCCGCCGACAGCCAGAACGACGTGCTCAGGCCGAAGCCGATCATGCACGCGCCGAAGCCGGTCACCGCAGCCAGCAGGATGCGCCCGGCATGGGCCTGCAGCGGGTGCCGCGCCAGCCACAGCGAGACCGCCACCGAGCCGAGGGCCGGCGCGCCGCGCAGGATGCCGAGCGCCTCCGGGCCGGTGTGCAGGACGTCGCGGATGAATGCCGGGGCCAGCGAGATCGCGCCGCCGAACAGCACCGCGAACATGTCCAGCGCCAGCGCGGCGAGCAGGATCTGGTGGCCGAACACGAAGCGCAGGCCCTCGCCGATGCTGGCCAGTACCGGGCTGCGCTGCGCCGGGGGCGGCGCTTCGCCGACCCGCAGCGTCAGCAGCGCGGCGGCCGCGGCCAGGGCGAAGCCAGCGGCGCTGGCATAGGCCGCGGCCTTGCCGACCAGCCCGACCAGCGCGCCGCCGAGCGCGGGGCCGGCGACCAGCCCAGCCTGGAACACCACGCTGCCGAGGCCCGCGCCGCGCGCGAACTGCGCGCGCGCCAGGGTGCGCGCGAACAGCGCGTTGTAGACCGGCCCGAGGAAGGTGCGCGCGATCCCGCCCAGCGCGACTGCGGCATAGATCGGCCACAGCCCCTGCAGCGGCAGCCGGCCGCCGGCCAGCAGCGCCAGCAGCAGCGCGGTCAGCGCCAACCCGGCGCAGGCCGCCGCGCCCAGCCGGCGGCGCGGCAGGTGGTCGACCAAATGCCCGGCGAACGGCGCCACCGCGAAGAACGGGATCACTTCGGCCAGCCCGATCAGGCCGAGCGAGAGCGGATCGCCGGTCAGTTCGTACACGTGCCAGCCGACCGTGACCGCGACGATCTGGTAGGAGAGCAGGGTGCTGATGCGGTACAGCAGCAGCCGGCGGAAACCGGTGCTGGCCAGCGGCGAGGCGGCCGCGCTCATCCCGCGGCCGCGCGCGCACGCTCCCGGATCAGCGCCAGCAGCGCCGCCAGGCCGTTGTTGCGGGTCGGCGAGAGGTGCTTGGCAAGGCCGATGTCGGCGATGTAGTCGGCGGGGGTGGCCAGGATTTCGGCCGCGCTGCGCCCCGAATACACCCGCAGTGCGAGGTAGACCAGGCCGGAGACGATCGCCGAATCGCTGGCGGCGTGGATGTCCAGCCGGGCGGCATCGCCCTCGGTCACCACCCACACCCGCGACTGGCAGCCGTGCAGGCGGTTGGCCTCGGTCTTCCAGGCCTCCGGGAACGGCGGCAGCTTGCGGCCGAGGTCGATCAGGTACTGGTAGCGCTCCGACCAGTCGCCGAAGAACGCGAATTCCTCGCGGATCGCCGCCTGCGCGGCGGCGGCGGTGGGTTCGAGCGGGAAGGGCGAGTCGCTCATGCGCGCTTCCACCTCACGCCCTGCGGGGTGTCCTCCAGCAGGATGCCTTCCTCGGCCAACTGCTGGCGGATCGCATCGGCGCGGGCGAAGTCGCGCGCCCGCTTGGCCGCGGTGCGTTCCTCGATCAGCGCCTGGATGCGGGCGTCGTCGTCGCTGCCCGCGCCGCGCGCGAACCACGCCGCCGGGTCCTGCTGCAGCAGGCCGAGCGCCAGGCCCGCGCCCAGCAGCTGCGCCTTGAGCGCGGTTTTTTCCCCGATCGAGACGGCCTTGCGCGCCTCGCCGGCGAGCCGGGCGAGTTCGGCCAGCGCCGCCGGGGTGTTGAGGTCGTCGCACAGCGCGGCCTCGATGCCGGCCGGGATCACCGGCGCGGCCTCCACGTCCGCCAGGTCGCGCAGGGTGCCGTACAGCCGGTCGAGGGTGCGCACCGACTGCGCGATCAGGCCGTCCGACCATTCCAACGGCTGCCGGTAGTGCGCGGAGAGCAGGGCGTAGCGCAGGGCCTCGGGCGGGTATGCCTGCACCAGCTCGTGCACGCGCTGGACGTTGCCGACCGACTTGGCCATCTTGGCGCCGCCGAAGTTCAGCATGCCGTTGTGCAGCCAGAACCGTGCGAACGGCCGGCCGCCGTGCGCGCATTCGCTCTGTGCGATCTCGTTCTCGTGGTGCGGGAACTGCAGATCCACGCCGCCCGCGTGGATGTCGATGGTCTGCCCGAGGTGGGCCTCGGCCATCGCCGAGCACTCGATGTGCCAGCCCGGGCGGCCGCGGCCCCAGGGCGAGTCCCAACCCGGCAGGTCGTCGCTGGAGGGCTTCCACAGCACGAAGTCGCCCGGATCGCGCTTGTACGGCGCCACCTCGACCCGCGCGCCGGCCAGCATCTCCTCGCGGTCGCGGCGCGACAGCTTGCCGTAGCCGGGGAAGCTGGCCACCGCGAACAGCACGTGGCCCTCGGCCGCGTAGGCGTGGCCGTCGGCGATCAGGCGCTCAATCATCGCGATCATCTGCGGCATGTGCGCGGTCGCCGCCGGCTCCATGTCCGGTGCGAACGCGCCGGTGACGCCCAGCGCCGCCATGTCCTGGCGGTAGGCGGCGGTGTACTTGTCGGTGATCGCCGCGATCGGCACGCCCAGTTCCTGCGCCGCCGCGTTGATCTTGTCGTCCACGTCGGTGATGTTGCGGGCGTAGCGCAGCCGGCCGAAACGCCGGCGCAGCAAGGCCGCCAGCACCCCGAACACCACCGGCCCGCGCGCATTGCCGATGTGCACGTAGTGGTAGACCGTCGGCCCGCACAGGTACATGGTCGGGCCGCTGGGATCCTGCGGCACGAAGGGTTCGACGCGGCGGGTCAGGCTGTTGTAGAGGGTCAGGCTCATCGGCGCGGCCGGCAGAGGGTTCTCCATTCTAGCCAGCGCCGGCGGTGACAGCCGGGGTTCAGTCGAATCTGCGGGGGCGTCGATAGACTGCGTGCGTGCGCCCGTTCCTGCCGCTACCCCTCGCCTGCCTGTGCTGCCTGCTCGTGCCCGCGCTCCCGGTGCGCGCGCAGGAGCCTGGGCCGGAGGTAACCATCCCGCAGGAATACGTCCGCTACGACTATGCGCAGGTGCTGTCGGTCGAGCCGGTCTACCAGGTGCTGCGCACCAGCCGCATGGAGCGGGTCTGCGACGTGGTCGACATGCCTCCCGGCGTGGCCGCGGCGCCCACCCAGGAGAACCCGCTCGAGCGCATGGTCAGCTCGCTGCGCCAACGCCTGTCGGGCGGCACCACCCGCGAGGAACGCGAAGCCGGCCTGAGCAACTGCCGGATGGCGCCGGTGGTGCGCGAAGTGCGCCGCGCCATCGCCTACGACGTCGACTACGTCTACCGCGGCAGCAAGTTCCGCACGCGCATGGACCGCGATCCCGGCAACCGGGTGCGGGTGCGGGTCTCGGTCACCCCGGTGCCCTGACCGCAGTTGCCGGTTGCGCCGGCTGCGCCGGCATGCGAGCATCCGTGGCCATGTCCCTGCACCTGCACGCCCGTCACGCCTGCGCCGCCCGGATGGCCTCCGGGATGACCTCGCGCGCGCGCCGACCGCACCGCCGATCCCAGGCTGGGTAGCCGGTCCGCGCCCGCGCGTGCATACCGTCCAGAACCCAGCCCCGTGCTGGGTTCTTGCGTTTTTCCGTTCCTGCATCCGTTGCCGATGTGACCAACCGAGCGCCGCCGATGAAGCATTTCCTCAATACCCAGGACTGGAGCCGCACCGACCTCGACGCCCTGTTGGCGCAGGCCGCCGCGTTCAAGCGCGAGAAGTGGGGCGATGCGATGAAGGGGCGCGCGATCGCGCTGGTGTTCTTCAACCCGTCGATGCGCACCCGCACCAGCTTCGAGCTGGGGGCGTTCCAACTCGGCGGCCACGCGGTGGTGCTGCAGCCGGGCAAGGACGCCTGGCCGATCGAGTTCGACTTCGGCACGGTGATGGACGGCGAGGCCGAGGAGCACATCGCGGAAGTGGCACGGGTGCTGGCGCGCTACGTGGACCTGATCGGCGTGCGCGCGTTCCCGAAGTTCCAGGACTGGACGCAGGACCGCGAGGACAAGGTGCTGCGCGCCTTCGCCAAGTACTCCACGGTGCCGGTGATCAACATGGAGACGATCACCCACCCCTGCCAGGAGCTGGCGCACGTACTGGCGCTGCAGGAGCACTTCGGCACCACCGACCTGCGCGGCAAGAAGTACGTGCTGACCTGGACCTACCATCCCAAGCCGCTGAACACCGCGGTGGCCAATTCCGCGCTGACCATCGCCACCCGCTTCGGGCTGGACGTGACCCTGCTGTGCCCGACCCCGGAGTACGTGCTGGACGAGCGCTACCTGGGCTGGGCGCAGGCGAACGTGGCCGAGTCCGGCGGCAGCTTCACCATCAGCCACGACATCGCATCGGCCTACCGCGGCGCCGACGTGGTGTACGCCAAGAGCTGGGGTGCGCTGCCGTACTTCGGCAACTGGGCCGCCGAGAAGCCGATCCGCGACCAGTACAAGCACTTCATCGTGGACGAGGCCAAGATGGCGCTCACCAACGATGGCGTGTTCAGCCACTGCCTGCCGCTGCGCCGCAACGTGAAGGCCACCGACGCGGTGATGGACTCCCCGCGCTGCATCGCCATCGACGAAGCCGAGAACCGCTTGCACGTGCAGAAGGCGATCATGGCGGCGCTGCTGCGCTGAGCCGCCCCGCGTCTCCCCATTCTTCACTTTCCCGCTTCCCCGCCCGGATCCCCCATGACGACCCCCAACGACTCCCGCGACATCGTGCTCGCCTTCTCCGGCGGCCTCGACACCAGCTTCTGCGTGCCCTACCTGCAGGAGCAGGGCTGGACCGTGCACACCGTGTTCGCCGACACCGGCGGCGTGGATGCGGAGGAGCGCGCCTACATCGAGGCGCGCGCCGCCGAACTGGGCGTGGCCAGCCACGTCACCGTGGACGGCGGGCCGGCGCTGTGGGCCGGCTTCGTCAAGCCGTTCGTGTGGGCGGGCGAGGGCTACCAGGGCCAGTACCCGCTGCTGGTGTCCGACCGCTACCTGATCGTGGACGCGACCCTGGCGCGCGCGCGCGCGCTCGGCACCAATGCGGTCGCGCACGGCTGCACCGGGATGGGCAACGACCAGGTGCGCTTCGACCTGGCGATCAAGGCCAGCGGCGACTGGCGCATCGTCGCGCCGATCCGCGAGATCCAGAAGGAGCACACCCAGACCCGCGCCTACGAGCAGGCCTACCTGGAGGCGCGCGGGTTCGCGGTGCGCACCAAGCAGAAGGCCTACACGATCAACGAGAATCTGCTCGGGGTGACCCTGTCCGGCGGCGAGATCGACCGCTGGGAGGCGCCGGGCGAGGGCGCGCGCGGCTGGTGCGCGCGTCGCGAGCATTGGCCGCTCGAGCCCTTGGAGGTCGCCCTGCGCTTCGAACAGGGCGAAGCGGTGGCGCTCGACGGCAACCCGCTGCCGGGCGAGAAGCTCCTGGCCAAGCTCAACACCATGTTCGCCCAGTACGGGGTCGGGCGCGGGATATACACCGGCGACACCACGATCGGGCTGAAGGGCCGGATCGTGTACGAGGCGCCCGGCCTGGCCGCGCTGCTGGCCGCGCACCGCGCGCTGGAGGAAGCGGTGCTGACCAAGCAGCAGAACCGCTTCAAGCCGGAGGTGGCGCGCAAGTGGGTGGAACTGGTGTACGAGGGCTTCTACCACGACCCGCTCAAGACCGACCTGGAGGCCTTCCTCGCCAGCAGCCAGCGCATGGTCAGCGGCGAGGTGGTGCTGCGCACCCCGGGCGGGCGGGTGGATGCGGTGGCGGTGCGTTCGCCGCACCTGCTGCATGCCAAGGGCGCGACCTACGCGCAGTCGGCCGACTGGGGCGTGGCCGAGGCCGAGGGCTTCATCCAGCTGTTCGGCATGAGCAGCACCCTGTGGGCCGAGGTCAATGGCGGGCAGAGCGGCGGGCAGGGCCGCGGGCCGCACGGTGGCTGACATGCTCGACGCGGTCCTGCGCCACCTCGACGCCCTCGTTGCGTTCGACACCCGCAATCCGCCGCGGCGGATCGGCACCGGCGGGATCTTCGACTACCTGCGTGCGCAGCTGCCGGGTTTCCGGATCGAGGTGACCGACCACGGCGCCGGCGCGGTGTCGCTGCTGGCCGTGCGCGGCGCGCCGACGCGGGTGTTCAACGTGCACCTGGACACGGTGCCGGCTTCGGACGCCTGGAGCGCCGATCCGCTGCGCCTGCGGGTGGTGGGCGAGCGCGCCATCGGGCTGGGCGCCTGCGACATCAAGGGCGCGGCGGCCGGCCTGCTGGCCGCGGCGAACGCCACCCACGGCGATGCCGCATTCCTGTTCTCCAGCGACGAGGAGGCCAACGACGCGCGCTGCATCGCCGCCTTCCTCGCCCGTGACCACGGCTTCCGCGAGGCGATCATCGCCGAGCCGACCCGCTGCGAGGCGGTGCTGGCCCACCGCGGCATCAGCTCGGTGCTGCTGAAGTTCGAGGGCGAGGCCGGGCACGCCTCCGGTGCCCACGCGCTGCAGGCCAACGCGCTGCACCAGGCCATGCGCTGGGGCTGCGCGGCGCTGGCGCTGGTGGAGTCCGAGTCCGGCGCGCGCTTCGGTGGGCTGACCGGCCTGCGCTTCAACATCGGCAAGGTCGAGGGCGGGATCAAGGCCAACGTGATCGCGCCGAGCGCGGAGGTGCGCTCCGGGTTCCGCCCGCTGCCGTCGCACGCCATCGAGGCCCTGCATGCGCGGCTGCGCGAGGGAACGCCGGGCGGCGTTCCGGTGCACTACGAGGAGACCTTCCGCGGCCCGCCGCTGCCGGCCGGCGATCCGGCCGCGGCCGAATCGCGCCGGCTGGCCGCGCGCGACCTCGCCGAGCGTCTGGGCCTGGATATCGGCCCGGCGGTCGATTTCTGGACCGAGGCCTCGCTGTTCTCGCAGGCCGGCCTGACCGCGTTCGTGTACGGCCCGGGCGACATCGCCCAGGCGCATACCGCTGACGAATGGGTGGCGCTCGAGCAACTGCAGCGCTACGCCGCCTCCATTACCCGTCTGCTTGGGACCTGAACCACCGTGACCCCGACCCTCCGCCCGCATGCCGTGCATGCGCCGCAGACCCGTCAGACCATCGTCCGCCTGCTCTCCAGCATGGGCAGCGCGAAGGAGATCAGCCAGTACCTCAAGCGCTTCTCGCAGCTCGACGCGGCGCGCTTCGCGGTGGTCAAGGTTGGCGGCGCGGTGCTGCGCGACGACCTCGACGCGCTGGTGTCCTCGCTCGCCTTCCTGCAGGACGTGGGCCTGACCCCGATCGTCATCCACGGCGCCGGCCCGCAGCTGGACGAGGAGCTGTCCGCCGCCGGCATCGAAAAGCAGACCCTCGACGGCCTGCGCGTCACCTCGCCGGAGGCGCTGGCCATCGTGCGCCGGGTGTTCCATGCGCAGAACCTGAAGCTGGTGGAGGCGCTGCAGGCCAGCGACGCGCGCGCCACCAGCATCGTTTCGGGCGTGTTCGAGGCCGACTACCTGGATCGGGAACGCTACGGCCTGGTGGGCGAGGTCAAGCGGGTGGACCTGGCGCCGATCCAGGCCAGCCTGCAGGCCGGCTCGATCCCGGTGATCGCGTCCCTCGGCGAGACCGCCGGCGGGCAGATCCTCAACATCAATGCCGACTTCGCCGCCAATGCGCTGGTGCGGCAGCTGCAGCCGTACAAGATCGTGTTCCTGACCGGCACCGGCGGGCTGCTGGACGCCGACGGCAGGGTCATCGATTCGATCAACCTGTCCACCGAGTACGACCACCTGATGCAGCAGCCCTGGCTCGAGGGCGGCATGCGGGTGAAGATCGCGCAGATCAAGGACCTGCTGGACGGCCTGCCGCAGGCCTCGTCGGTGTCGATCACGCGCCCGGCCGAGCTGGCCAAGGAGCTGTTCACCCACAAGGGCTCGGGCACGCTGGTGCGGCGCGGCGAGCGCGTGCTGCAGGGCGAGGCGTGGAGCGACTTCGACCTGCCGCGCCTGCGCGGGTTGATCGAGTCGGCCTTCGGGCGCCGGCTGGTGCCGGACTATTTCCAGACCACCCGCCTGCACCGGGCCTATGTCAGCGAGCACTACCGCGCGGCGGTGATCCTGACCCGCGAGGACGCCGGCCTGTACCTCGACAAGTTCGCGGTGCTGGACGAGGCGCAGGGCGAAGGCCTCGGCCGCGCGGTCTGGCTGGTGATGCGCGAGCAGACCCCGGCGCTGTTCTGGCGTTCGCGTCACGGCAACCCGGTGAATGCGTTCTACGATGCCGAATCCGACGGCTGCATCAAGCAGGCCCGGTGGAAGGTGTACTGGTACGGCGAGGCCGGCTTCGACCGCATCGCGCGCTACGTGGCGCTGTGCGCGCAGCGGCCGCCGACGCTGGAAGAGCCGGGCGGGGAGGCAGGCGCATGAAGACCTTGCGGATCGGGATCGTGGGCGCGCGCGGCTACGTGGGCGCGGAACTGATCGGCCTGCTGGCCGGGCACCCGGCCTTCGAGCTGGCCTATGTCACCTCGCGCGAGCTGGACGGGCGGGCCCTGGCCGACCACGTGCCCGGCTACCGCGGCGGGCTGCACTACACCTCGCCGGCCTACGAATCGCTGCCCGAGCTGGGCGCGGACGCGGTGGTGCTGGCGCTGCCCAACGGCAAGGCCGGCCCCATCGTGCAGCAGTTCGACGATGCCGGGGCGGATGCGGTGCTGCTGGACCTGTCGGCGGACTACCGCTTCGATCCCGGCTGGTACTACGGGCTGCCGGAACTGACCCGCACCCGCTACGCCGGCCAGCGCCGGATCAGCAACCCCGGCTGCTACGCCACCGCGATGCAGCTGGCGATCGCGCCGATGCTGGGCGTGCTGGACGGGCCGGTGCAGTGCTTCGGGGTGTCCGGCTATTCCGGCGCCGGCACCACCCCGTCCGAGCGCAACGATCCGGCGCTGCTGCGCGACAACCTGATGCCGTACGCGCTCACCGGGCACGTGCACGAGCGCGAGGTCGCGCATGCGCTGGGGCATCCGGTGGAATTCATGCCGCACGTGGCGCCGCATTTCCGCGGCCTCACCGTGACCTGCAACCTGCACCTGGCGATCGCCTTCGAGCGCGACGAGGTGCTCTCGCGCTACCGCGGCCGCTATGCCGGCGAGCGCCTGGTGCGGGTGCAGGAGCCGGCGCCCTGGGTGAGCCGGATCGCCGGCGCCCAGCACGTCGCGCTGGGCGGGTTCGCGCTGTCCGCCGACGGCCGCCGGCTGGTGGTGGTGGCGACCGCGGACAACCTGCTCAAAGGCGCGGCGACGCAGGCGCTGCAGAACCTCAACCTGGCGTTCGGCTTCGAAGAACTGACGGGCATTCCCCTGGCCCCGGAGGCGGCATGAGCGACCTGCTTTGGCAAAAACCCGGCGTGCAGGTGGATGCCGGCCTCCAGGCCTTCCTGGCCGGCGACGACGTGCTGCTGGACCGCGAGTTCTTCCTGCACGACATCGCCGCCAGCGCCGCGCATGCCGAGGGCCTGCAGCGCATCGGCATCCTCACCGTGGACGAAGTGGGCAGCCTCAAGCGCGAGCTGGCCACGCTGGCCGAGGACTTCCGCAGCGGCGCGTTCGTGCTGGACGCGCGCTACGAGGACGGCCACTCCGCGATCGAGGCGCGCCTGACCGAGCGCCTGGGCGATGCCGGCCGCAAGATCCACACCGGACGCAGCCGCAACGACCAGGTGCTGGTCGCCACCCGGCTGTGGCTGAAGGAACAGCTGGCGCGGTTGATGGCGCAGGCACGCACGATCGCGAAGGTCGCGCTGGAGCGCGCCGCGGCCGAACACGACCTGCCGATGCCGGGCTATACCCATCTGCAGCGCGCGGTGGTGTCTTCCGCCGGGATGTGGTGGGCGGGCTGGGCCGAGGCCTTCATCGACGATGCGGTGCGCGCGCGCGACACCCTGGCGCTGGTGGACTGCAACCCGCTCGGCACCGCCGCCGGCTATGGCGTCAACCTGCGGCTCGACCGCGCGCACACCACGCAGGCGCTGGGCTTCGCGCGCATGCAGGTGTCCCCGGTGTATGCGCAGCTCTCGCGCGGCAAGTTCGAGCTGGCCGCGCTGGAGGCGCTGGGCAGCGCCACCCTCGACCTGCGCCGGATCGCCTGGGACCTGTCGCTGTTCACCAGCGCCGAGTTCGGGTTCGTGGCGCTGCCGGCGCAGTACACCACCGGCAGTTCGATCATGCCGAACAAGCGCAACCCCGACGTGATCGAGCTGCTGCGCGCCGCCCATGCCAGCGTGGCGGCGGCGCGCACCGAGATCGAGCAGCTGCTGTCGCTGCCGTCGGGCTATCACCGCGACCTGCAGGCGTCCAAGGGCGCGATCGTGCACGGCTTCGGCCGCGGGCTGGCGGCGCTGGCCCTGCTGCCGGACCTGCTGGCCAAGCTCGCGTGGCGGCCGGAGCGGATGCGCGCGGCGATCGATGCCGGCATGTACGCCACCGACGTGGCGGTGGAGGCGGCGATCGCCGGGGTGCCGTTCCGCGAGGCCTACCAGGCCGCGGCCGCGGATGCCGAGGCGGCCGGGCAGGGCAGGACGCCCGAAGGGTCGCTGGCCGCGCGCACCTCGCCCGGCGCGGCCGCGGACCTGCGCCTTGCGGAGCTGCGTGCGCGCTGGGAGGCGCTCGCCTGAACATGCAGGGGTTCCCGCCGCAGCCGCTGCCGCCGTGGTCGCGCGCCGTGCTCAAGGTCGGCAGCAGCCTGCTGGCCGGCGCGGACGGGCTGGACCCGCGGCATGCGCGCGCGCTGGCCGGGTTCGTGGAGGCGGCGCGCTCGCGCGGGCGCGAGGTCGTGCTGGTCTCCTCCGGCGCGGTCGCGGCCGGGCGCGCGCGGGTGCCGGCGGCCGGCAACGGCCTGGTCCAGCGCCAGGCGCTGGCGGCGCTCGGGCAGGCCGCCCTGATCGGCTTCTGGCAGGCGCTGTCGCCGCGCGCGGTCGCGCAGGTGCTGCTGACCCACGACGACCTGCGCCACCGCCGCCGCTACCTCAATGCGCGCACCGCGCTGCAGGAGCTGCTGCGGCTCGGCGTGCTGCCGGTGATCAACGAGAACGACACCGTCGCGGTGGACGAGCTCAAGCTCGGCGACAACGACAACCTGGCCGCGGCGGTGGCCTCGCTGGTCGGCGCCGACCTGCTGCTGATCGCGACCGACATCGCCGGCCTCTACAGCGGGCATCCCGGCCGAGACCCGCAGGTGCAGCCGGTGCCCGAGGTCGCCGCAGTCACGCCGGCGGTGCTGGCGATGGCCGGCCCGCCCGGCCGGCTCGGCACCGGCGGCATGCGCACCAAGCTCGAGGCCGCCGCCAAGGCCGCGGCCGCCGGCATCCCGACCGCGCTGTTCTGCGGCCGCGACCCGCAGGCGGTGGCGGCGCTGGCGCAGGACCGCCTGCACGGCACCCTGGTGCGCGCCGCGCCGGTGCGCATCAATGCGCGCAAGCAGTGGCTGCGGCATGCGCCGGCCGCCGGGCGCCTGCGGATCGATGCCGGGGCCGCGGCCGCGCTGGCGCGCGGGGCCTCGCTGCTGCCCGGCGGGGTGCGCGCGGTGGAGGGCGAGTTCCGGCGCGGCGACGTGGTCGAGCTGCTCGGGCCGGACGGCGGCTTGCTGGCGCGCGGGCAGGCGCAGTACAACGCCGGCGAATGCGCGCGCCTGGCCGGGCGCCACAGCCGCGAGATCGAGGCGCTGCTGGGCTTCCGCTACGACGACGTGCTGATCCACCGCGACGACCTGGTGCAGGTCGCCGCGGCCCCGCCCGACCCGGAGGCCCCATGAGCGGATACGTGCGAGCACTGGCGGAGGCGGCGCGCGCGGCGCAGGCGCAGATCGCCGCGCTCGTCCCGGCAGCGCGGCGCGCGCTGCTGCAGGACATGGCGGACGCGGTGGCGGACGCCGAGGCGGCGATCCTGGCCGCGAACGCGCAGGACATGCAGCGCGCGGCGGCGGCCGGGACCGGCGGCGCGCTGCTCGACCGCCTGCGGCTGGATCCGGCGCGGGTGCAGGGCATCGCCCAGGCGCTGCGCGAGGTGGCCGCGCAGCCCGATCCGGTCGGCCAGGTGACCCGCCGCGACACGCGTCCCAACGGCCTGGTGGTGGAACGCCAGCGCATCCCGCTGGGCCTGGTCGCGATGATCTACGAGGCGCGCCCGAACGTGACCGCAGAGGCCGCCGCCCTGTGCCTGAAGGCCGGCAACGCGGTGCTGCTGCGCGGCGGGTCGGAGGCGGCCGCCAGCAATGCCGCGCTGGCCGCCTGCCTGCACGCGGCGCTGCGCCGCGCCGGACTGCCGGAGGCGGCGGTCGGGCTGCTCGCGGATCCGGCGCGCGCGCACGTGCTGGAGCTGCTGCAGCTGTCCGACCTGATCGACCTGGCGATCCCGCGCGGCGGCGAGAGCCTGATCCGGTTCGTGGCCGAACACGCGCGGGTGCCGGTGGTCAAGCACTACAAGGGCGTCTGCCACCTGTACGTCGACCGCAGCGCGGATCCGGCGCAGGCGCTGGCGCTGCTGATCGACGGCAAGACCTCGCGCCCGGGCGTGTGCAACGCGGTGGAGACCCTGCTGGTGCACCGCGAAGCCGCCCCCGCGTTCCTGCCGCAGGCGCTGGCCGCGCTGCGCGCGCACGGGGTGGAGGTGCGCGGCGATGCCGCCACCGCCGCCCATGCCGCCGAGGTGCGCCCGGCCAGCGAGGCCGACTATGCCGCCGAATTCCTCGACCTGATCCTGGCGGTGCGGGTGGTGGATTCGCTGGAGCAGGCGCTGGCGCACATCGCCCGCTACGGCTCCGACCACACCGAGGCGATCGCCACCGCTGATCCCGAGGCCGCCGAGCGCTTCGTGCAGGGCACCCGCAGCTCGGCGGTGATGGTCAATGCCTCCACCCGCTTCAACGACGGCGGCCAGCTCGGGCTGGGCGCGGAGATCGGCATCTCCACCACCCGCCTGCACGCCTACGGGCCGATGGGGGCGGAGGCGCTCACCATCGAGCGCTTCGTGGTGCGTGGCCACGGCCAGGTGCGGCATCCGCCGAGCGGCTGAACGCGCCACGCCATCCCGCGCCGCGACCGGCCAGCCCGGCCTAGCCTGTTCGCCCTATGCCTTCCCGGGAATAGGCCACCCGGCGGGGGCTGCCTAGACTCCCGCCGTCTGCATGGCCGCATGGCCGTGCGTGTCTTGCGTCGGGGAGCCTGGCCATGCTGCGCCATCCATCCACATCGGCCGTTGCATCGGCGCTGTTGCTGGCGGGCCTGCTGATCGCGCCCGCTGCGCGCGCCGGCTGCGCCCCGGTCGCGCTGGCCGCGGCCGCGCAGGTGGCGACCCCGGTCGCGGCACCGGTGCAGCCCACGCCCGCTGCGGACACCGCCACCGCGCAGGAGGCGGTCGCCGCCGAAGCGCGCTCCGCGCTCGCCGCGCTGGCGCGCATCGAGGATGCCGACACCGCGCTGGCGATGGCGGCGGAGGGCGCGGCCCTGTACGAGCGCGATGCGGTCAAACTCGATGGCTACGCCTACTGCAGCCAGGCGGTGGAACTGGCCGAGAAGGGCGAATTCCGCGAGAGCACCCGGGCCGCGAGCAAGGCCCTGCACGTGGCCCTGCAGACCGGGAATACCGATCTGCTGGGCAAGGCTTACCGCGACCTCGCGATCGCCTTCAGCTACGGCGGGCAGCTGACCCGGGCCGAACAGTTCGCGCATCTGGCGCTGAAGTACCCGGGGCAGGACCCGACCCAGGTCAACGGCCCGGCGCGCAAGATCCTGGGCGACGTGCGCACCCGCCAGAAGCGCTACGACGAGGCGATCGCGCTGTACGAACAGGCCGCGCAGGAGAGCTCCGAGCGCTTCCGCCCGCTGGTGCAGGCCTCGCTGGCCAACGCGCTGATCCTCGCCGGCGACCTTCCGCGCGCGCGCCGCACCTTGGAGGCGATCCCGACGCCGGCGGGCGCACGCCAGCGCGCGCAGCTGGAGCGCACCCGCGGGCGCCTGCTGCTGGCGGAGGGCAAGCCGGCGGAGGCGCTGCAGCTGTACCGGGCGCTGGCGCAGGCCCCGGCCGAGGGCGACGAAACCTTCTACCGCGCCTGGGCGCTGGACGGCATCTCCAAGAGCGAGGCGGCGCTCGGCAACCAGGCCGCGGCCGCGGCCGCGCTGGACGAGGCGCTGGACACCTTCGAGCGCGCGCGCGCGCAGTTCCGCAGCGACGAGTTCAAGATGGGCCTGTTCTCCGACCTGCAGTCGGTGTTCGAGCGCGCGATCGCGCTGCACGGCCAGCTCGGCGAGGCCGAGCGCGCGTTCGATATCAGCGAGCGCAGCCGCGCGCGCGCGCTGCTGGACGCGGTCGCCGGGCGCGCCGAGCTCAAGGGCGACACCGGCGCCGCGCTGGATGCGCGCCAGCTGCAGGCGATGCTGGCCGCGGACGAGGCGGTGGTCGCCTACCACAGCCTGCCGGACCGGCTGGTGGCCTGGGTGCTGACCCGCGACGGCGTGCGCGAGGTGCGCTTCCCGGCCGCGCTGGCGCGCGCCGACCTCAACCGCCTGGTGGATGCCTACCGCGACGCCCTGATCAAGCTCAACCCGCGCGCACCGGAGGTCAGCGCGCAGATCGGCGCACTGCTGCTGGCACCGCTCGGCGTGGAGCCGGGGCGACGCCTGATCATCGTCCCACACGGTCCGCTGCACTACCTGCCGTTCCAGGCGCTGCGCCTGGACGATCAGTACCTGATCCAGCGCAATCCGCTCGCGATCGCGCCTTCGATCAGCATCGCCGCGCGCCTGGCCAGGCGCACCCCCAGCGCGCCGCGCCGGCTGCTCGCGTTCGGCAACCCGACCATCTCGCCGGACGTGGCCGATCCGCTGCCCGGCGCCGAACGCGAGGTGCGCGAACTGGCGCAGCAGTTCCCCGGGGCGCGCCTGTATTTCAACGCCGACGCCAACAAGACCAACTTCCTGGCGGCCGCCCCCGGCGCGCCGCTAGTGCACGTCGCCGCGCACGCCACCGCCGACAGCCTGGACCCGCTGCATTCCAAGGTGCTGCTGGCCGACGAGGATGGCAAGCCGAACTACCTGGAGGCGCGCGAGGTGATCGGCATGGACCTGTCCGGGGTCGCGCTGCTGGCCCTGTCGGCCTGCGAATCCGGGCTCGGCCGGGTCGACGACGGCGACGAGGTGCTGGGCTTCACGCGCTCGTTCCTGTCGGCCGGCACCTCCAGCCTCCTGGTCTCGCTGTGGCCGGTGTCGGACGCGGCCACCGAGAAGCTGATGACCACCCTGTACGCGGATCTGGCGCAGGGACGTGAACTGCAGGATGCGATGCGCGACGCGCAGCTGGCGGTGATGGCCGATCCGCAGACCGCCCATCCGTACTACTGGGCGCCGTTCAACCTGATCGGCAACTGGCGACTGAAGGTGACCCCATGATGCCCCGCGCTGGCCGCATCCTTCCCGGCAAGTGGCAGGCCCGCCCGCTGGCCGTCTGCCTTGCCGCGCTGCTCGCGCCGGTCCCGGCGCTGGCCGCGACCGCCGACGAGGCGCAGCAGGTGCAGCCGCTGCCGGAGCCGGCGCTGGCGGAGCCGGCCAGCTTCGAGCTGCGGGGCGTGGAGTTCAGCGGCGCCACCGGCGTGCCGGAGGCCGAGCTGCAGGCGGCGGTGGCCGATCGCATCGGCAGCCGCGTGACCCTGGCCGACCTCGAGCAGCTGGCCGTGCGCATCACCGCGCTGTACCACCGCCGCGGCTTCGCGCTCGCACAGGCGTACGTGCCGGTGCAGGAGGTGGTCGACGGGCGGGTGCGGATCGCGGTCAGCGAGAACGCGCTCGGCAGCGTCGGCATCGACATGGCGCCCGGCACCCCGCTGGCGCGCGAGCGGGTCGCGCGCACGCTCGCGGTGCTGCAGCCGGGCAAGCCGCTGGACGGCCGCCAGTACGAGCGCGCGATGTTGCTGCTGTCGGACCTGCCGGGCATCCGCCCGCAGTCGGCGATCGCTGCCGGCAGCACGCCCGGCACCACCGACCTCTTGGTCAAGGTGGATCCGCGCGAGCGCCTGCAGTACGGGCTGGAACTGGACAACCACGGCACCCGCGATTCCGGCCGCCTGCGCGCCACTGGCAGCCTGCGCTGGGCCAGCCCGCTCGAGCGCGGCGACAACCTCGACCTACGCCTGATGCTGGCGCAGGGCATGCATACCGCGTTCGGGCGGCTCTCCTACGAGACCCCGCTCGGCTACCGCGGCCTGCGCGTCGGCGCGGGCCTGGCGCGGGTGCAGTACGAACTCGGCGGGCCGTTCGCGCTGCTCAAGCCCACCGGCGTCGGCGATGTCGCCGACCTGTCCTTCAGCTATCCGATCATCCGCCAGCGCAGCACCAACCTGTTCCTGCGCGGGGTGGTCGACCACAAGGACCTCACCGACCGCTTCGAGGCGGTGTCCTTCGAGAGCCGCAAGCGGATCGTCGGCGCCGGGCTCGGGCTGTCGTTCGAACACCGCGACGGCTGGCTCGGGGGCGGCTACAGCAGCGCCAACCTCATGCTCTACCACGGCGACCTCGACATCCGCGATCCGGTCAGCGAAAGCTTCGACCGCCCGCCGTTCGGGCACCAGACCGAAGGCGGATTCGGCAAGCTGACCCTGCAGGCTGCCCGCCTACAGCGGCTCACCCAGCGGCTCAGCCTGTTCGTCGGCGCCGCGACCCAGCGCGCGAGCAAGAACCTCGATCCCTACGAGAAGTTCTCCCTCGGCGGGCCCAAGGCCGTGCGCGCCTATGCCACCGGCGAGGTGCTGGTGGACGACGGCTGGCTGGCCAGCGTCGAACTGCGCCTGGCGCTGCGGCGCGAGGCCACTGTGTTCCTGTTCTACGACGCGGCGCAGGGCGACGTGTACCACGATCCGCGTCCGTTCGACCTGTTCAATACCCGCCGCCTGCGCGGCTACGGGCTGGGCCTGAACTGGGGCAAGCCCGGCAACTACGCGGTCAACCTCAGCCTGGCCTGGCGCCAGACCGGCCCGGGCCTGACCGACGGTGGCGACCGCAACCCGCGGCTGTTCTGGTCGGTCCAGAAGGCGTTCTGAAGGAGATATCGGCATGCGCGCCCACGTCTACGCTGCGCCCACCCGCCAGCTGCGCCGGCGGCGGTTGGCACTGGCCCTGTTCACGCTCTTGGCGGCCTCCACGGCGCAGGCGCAGAACCTGCCCGGCGGCGGCACGGTGGTCTCCGGCAGCGCCACGATCGGCTATACCGGCACCCAGGCCACCATCAACCAGTCCAGCCAGGGCGTGATCATCAACTGGCTGAACTTCGACATCGGCAACGGCTACAGCGTCCAGTTCAACCAGCCCAACGCCAGCGCGGTCGCGCTCAACCGGGTGGTCGGCACCGGCGGCCCGTCGGTGATCGACGGCACCCTCAGCGCCAACGGCCGGGTGTTCCTGCTCAACACCGCCGGCATCCTGTTCGGCGGCAATGCCCAGGTGAACGTCGGCGGGCTGGTGGCCTCGACCCTGGCCATGAGCGATGCGGACTTCCTCGCCGGCATCTCCACCGGCCGCTTCCAGTTCACCGGCTACACCGGCAACGCCGGCCTGCGCAACAACGGCAGCATCCAGGCCGGGGCCGGCGGGGTGGCGCTGGTCGGGCCTTCGGTGGTGAACAACGGCAGCATCACCGCCAACGGCGCCACCATCGCGGTCGGCGCCGGCACCGCGGTGGCACTGGACTATTTCGGCGACGGCCTGACCCAGGTGCTGGTGGCCGCGCCGGCGGACATCAACTCGGCGTTCGTGCAGACCCGGCGCGGCAGCATGACCGCGGATGCGGGCCGGATCCTGCTGCGCACCGCCGCCACCGCCGGCGGAAGCGGGGGCAACCTGTATGTCAGCGGCAGCCTGCGCGCGCGCACCCTCTCCAACGTCAACGGCCGGGTCGAGCTGACCTCCGACGGCGGGATGGTCATGCTCGGGGCGCCGGGGGTGTTCTCCGATGCCAGCTCGCCGTTCACCGCCGGCTACATCGACGTCACCGGCGACGGCGGCCAGACCGGCGGCTATGCGCTGCTGCGCGGCAACTCCGTGATCCTGATCAACGAGGACGACACGCCCTTCGCACCGGGCAACCCGTTCCCGGTGGCCAGCAGGATCGATGCCTCCGGGAGTGGCGGTGGCGGTGCTGTCGATTTGTTGGCGGACACCGCCGTGCTGCTGACGGCCAATTCGCAGGTCCTGGCCGAGGCCAGCCTGCGCGGCGATGGCGGCAATGTGCGCATCGCCGGCCAGGCAGTGGGCATGGATCGCAATTCGGAGGTCAGGGCCGGTTCCAAGGATGGCGATGGCGGCAGCGTGCTGGCCGTCGCCAGCAGTGCGCTCGCCCTGTACGGCGCGCTGAATGCCAGTGGCACCATTGCGGGCGGCAGCATCCTGACCGCCACCGCCGGAAACTTTGACGTGCGCGGCCTGCAGGTGAATGCCAGCGGGCTCACCCCCGGCAGCTGGACGCTGTGGGCACCCAATCTCTCTGTCGTGCATGGCAACGCCCTCGGGTCGCTGGCGTCGCCTGCGGCCGGCCTGAGCCTGCAGGACAACGAGATCAACGGCGCGCTGGCCAACGCGACCAATGTCATCCTGCGCGCCGGCACCGGGCCGGCGGATGCCGGCAACGTCGATTTCGCCGCCGGGGTGGACATCCAGAACCGGGTCGCCGACCTGTTCCTGCGGGTGGACGCGGACGGTGCGATCACCGGCCGTGACTTCCGCATCGGCGCCAGCCTCAACGGCCGCCTAGCGATGTATTTCAATGCCGATGCCTCCAGCCGCAGCGGCGGCTATGCCGGCATCCGCTTCGCCAACGCCGACCTCGAGAGCAACGGCGGCGATATCTGGCTGTACGGCCAGTCCGACCCGCTCTCCGGCTTCGCCAGCAATTTCTCCAGCGGCATTCGCCTGATCGGCGGCAGCGTGCGCACCGGTGGTGGCAGCTTGCTGCTGCGCGGGGCCAGCACCGCGGCCGATGCGAGCGATGGCGATGCCGGGGTGCGGGTGGACGGCACCAGCCTCGACACCGCCGGCGGCGACCTCACCCTGGTCGGGCAGGGGGCGGACTTCACCCATGGCGTGGCCCTGGTCGGCGCCAGCCTCACCAGCGCCGGTGGCCGGGTGCGGATCGACGGCAGCAGCAGCGGTAGCGGAACCGGGGTGCGCAGCAGCGGCACGGCCTTCGCCAGCGGCGGCGGTGCAATCGCCATCACCGGCAGCGGCGATACGGGGGTATGGCTGGACGCGGCGCCGGGGTTCAGCAGCGGTGGCGGGGCGATCCGGATCGTGGGCAGCGGTGCGGGCCTGGGGGTGTCGCTGCGCGACGGCACGCTGGCCAGCGGCGGCGGGGCGATCGAGGTGCGCGGCAGCGCGAGCGGGAACGACGGGATCGGCACCGAGCTGGTGGATGCCCGGCTGCAGGGCGGTGCGGGCGACGTGGTGGTGGTCGGCGAGGCGGCGAACGGGCGCGGGCTGCGCTTTGCGGGTGCGGCGGCGGTGGCGACCACGACGGGCGGGATCGGGTTGACCGGGATCGGGCGCGACGTGGGGCTGGCGCTGGACAGCGGCCAGGTGACGACGGTGAGCGGCCGCCTAGACCTGCGCGGGCGCGGGACCGGGGCCGGTTCCAGCGGGCTGGTGATCGGCGACGGGGTGAACCTCACGACCAACGGCGGCGGGATCGCGCTGGCGGGGGAGGGCGTCGGCGGCGCCGGGGTGCGGGTCGGCAACGGCGCGCTAGTGGATGCCGGCAACGGCCTGCTGGTGCTGCGCGCCGGCAATGCCGGCGGCAGCGACGCGGTGGTGCTGGACGGCCGCCTGCGCAGCAGCTTCGGTATCAACCTGCGCCCGGGAGGCGTGGATGCCGGCGGCGGGCTGACCGAGCGCACCGGCGATGCGATCCTGCTCGGCGCGGGCAGCGGCGGGTTCGTGCTCGATGCCGGCGAACTCGGGCGCATCGAGACCCCGCGGCTGGTGATCGGCAGCCAGCAGCATGCCGGTGCGATCCGGGTGCTGGGCGCGATCGGCCGCACTGGCGATCTGACCCTGCAGAACCAGGGCGGCAGCGGCGGGATCGATCTGCAGGCCGGGCTGGACGTCGGCAGCGGCACGCTGACCCTCGCCAGCGGCGGCGACATCACCCAGACCGCGGCCGGTGCGCTGCGCGCCCACAGCCTGCTCGCGATCGCCGGCGGCAACGTGGCGCTGGACGCCGCCCAGAACGACGTGGCGGCAACCACGCTCGCCGGGCGCGCGGGCGGCAGCTTCCGCTACCAGGACCGCGATGCACTGGCGATCGGGACGGTCGCCGGCGCCGGCTTCGATGCCAGCGGCAACGCCTTCGGCACGCTCTCCGCCAGCGGCGTGCAGGCCGGCGGCGATGTGTTCGTGCGCAACCTGCAGGGGGATCTCACCCTGCGTGCGGACGTGGCGGGTGCCGACATCGACCTGGTCACCGCCAACACGCTGCAGAACCCGGTCGGCGCACGCCTGCTCGCCGGCGGTCACTGGCGGGTGTGGGCGCAGACCTGGGTCGGCGAGACCCGTGGCGGCCTGGCCGGCAGCGGCGCGCTGCCGAACCTGTATGGCTGCCAGTACCAGGGCAGTTGCGGGGTCAGCATCCCGGCCGGCGACGACCACTTCATCTACGTGCAGCAGCCGGTGGCGACCATCCGCTTCGACGATGCCAGCCGCGAGTACGGCCTGCCCAATCCGGTGTTCACCTTCAGCGTGACCGGCGCGATCCTGGGCGACAGCCCGGCCGCGGTCGCCAGCGGCAGCGCCGGCACCCCCGCCACCATCGGCAGCGACGTGGGCGCCTATCCCATCAGCGGCAGCTTCACCTCCGCCGCCGGCTATCGGCTGGTGCTGCTGCCGGGCACACTCAGCATCACCCCCGCCACCCTGCTGTTCACCGCCGACCCGGCGGTGCGCTACCTCGGCGTGGCCAACCCGCCGTTCACGGGCACGGTCACCGGCTTCCGCAACGGCGACACCGTGGCCAGCGTGTTCGGCAGCGCGCCGATCTGGACCAGCCCGGCCGGGTTGCTCTCGCCGATCGGGTTCTATCCCATCCTCGGCACCGGCAACCCGCGCAACTACGTGATCACCCAGGCCCCGGGCAATGCCACGGCGCTGCAGATCATCCCGCTGCCGCAGCTGTCGGCGACGCCCACCGCCTTCGTCAGCGAGCCGGTGAACACCTACGTCTACGACCGCAACATCGCGGGGGCGCCGGTGTGTGCGCTGAACGCCAGCCTGGACGATCCGGGCCTGGCCAGCGCCGGCGACGACCTGGCCAACGAGTGGGCACGGGTGCGCACCCGCCCGAACCTGAGCAGCTGCTTCGAGAGCGAGCGCCGCAACGGCTGCAACGAGTTCTGAGCCGGCATCCGCCGGCCGGCCCGGTTCGATGCGCGAATGCGTCGGAACCGGGCCGGGGCCTCACGGCGCGCAGGCAGGCACGGCTGGGCTGGAGGCCAGCAGCGCGCGCAGGCGCGCAGGGGCCGGTGGCAGCGGCCCGAGGCGCGCGCCGAGGCGGGCGCAGCGTGCCAGCAGCTCCGGCCGCGGCTGCCGGCACAGGACGACCATCTGCGGCGCCGGCCTGTGCCGTCGCTCCTGGTCCAGCAGCAACCAGGCCGGGTCGTCGGCGTCCTCCAGCGCGCACAGCAGCAGCGCAGGCCGTGCTTCGCCACCAGCGAGGGCGGCCTGCAACTGCGCCGGCGACGTGCAGGCTTGCGCGGCATGGCCCCAGGAGGCCAGCAATCCGGCCAAGGCCGCGGCGCGCGCGGGATCGCGGTCGTACACCAGCGCGTGCGGGCGGGTCGCCTGCGCATCCGCGCGCGGCAGTGCCAGCCAGAACCGGCTGCCGCGGTGCAGGGCCGAGTCCAGTTCCACGCGCGTGCCCAGCAGCGCTGCCAGGCGCGCCGCGATCGCCAGGCCCAGGCCGTAACCGCGGCGCGGATCGCGCTCCGGGTTGCCGATCTGGAAGAACTCGTCGAACACCCGTGGCTGGTGCACCGGCGCGATCCCGATCCCGCTGTCGCGGACCTCGATGCGCACGCCATCGGCGTGCCGGCGCGCGGCCAGCAGCACCCGACCGCCCGGCGGCGTCGCGCGCAGCGCGTTGTCGAGCAGGCGTTCCAGCAGGTCCGCCAGCAGTGCCGGGTCGGTGTGCACGGCGAAGCGGCCAGCGCGCCAGTGCAGGCCGATGCCGGCACGGGCCGCGGCGGCGGCGTGGCGGTGCACGAGCGCGGCGAACAGCGGCTCCAGCGTGCAGTCGGCGGCCTGCGGCTGCACCGCGCCGGCTTCGCAGCGTGCCAGCAGCAGCAGTCCGTCGAGCACGCCGGCGATGTCGGCGATGCCCTCGCGCAGCGAGGCGAGTGCGGCCTCGGCCTCGGGGTCGGGCGGCGGCGGCAGACGCGCCAGCGCCAGCTGCATGCGCTGCAGCGGCTGGCGCAGGTCGTGGCCGGTGGCGTCGAGCATGCGCTGGCGCGCCCGCAGTGCGCCCTCGCCCTGCTGGATCAGGTGCAGCATCTCCACGGCCATGCGTTCCTGCTGCGCCTGCATGTCGCGCGCCCGGCGCCGCCATTCGACGATCCGCTGCGCCAGTTCCGCCAGCGCGGCCGGGGTGCCGGGTGCTGGCGCACACGCCGTGTCGTCGTCCTGCGCTGCCGCCAGCAGCGGGGCCAGCGCGCGCGCCTGTGCCTGCCGCAGGCGCCGGCCCTGCAGCGTAAGGCCAGCCAGCAGGCCGAGGCCGGCCGCGGCCCCCCCCCCCAGCACGGCAGTCAGCATGTCCATCGTGCGTAGGCATGTCCGTTTCGACCCACAGGCTAGGACTCCGCGCCGGGGGCGGCGATAGGCCGTCGGCGCTATCTGCCGCCTCGTGTATGGGCGGTGGACTACACCGAACGGCGTATCGAATTCGCGGCGCGCGCGGCGCAGACTTCCGCTGTGACCGCGATGCGCCGCGCTGCGCACCGGTCGGAAGTCCCGATCCGAACCTGAGGCATGCCATGAACACGACTGCTCCGTTCCGTCCGCTGCTGGTGCTGGCGCTGCTGTCCGCCGCCGGGATCGCCGCGGCCCAGCAGGCGCCGGCGGTGCAGGAATCACCGTCGGTCGATTCCATCATCAACAGCCTGAAGGCCGATCCGCCGGCGGAAGGGCCCGGCCAGACGCGCGCGCTGCGCCCGGGCGCAGCGGCGATGGCGACCGCGCCGGCGCCGACGCCCGCCCCGGTGGCCAAGCCGAAGCCGGCATCGGTCAACATGCGCATCAACTTCGACTACAACTCCGCGCGGATCTCCGAGAGTTCGGCCAAGACCATGGCCACTCTGGCCAAGGCGCTGTCCTCGCCGCAGCTGGAGGGCCGCCGCTTCACCGTGGTCGGCCACACCGATGCCAGCGGCTCGGCGGCCTACAACAAGGCCCTGTCCGAGCGGCGCGCCAACGCGGTGCGCCAGTACCTGATCGAGAACGGGGTCGAGGCCTCGCGCCTGCGGGCGGTGGGCAAGGGCAAGAGCGAACTGCTCAATCCCGACGATCCGCTGGGCGCGGAGAACCGCCGGGTCGAGATCCAGGCCACTGGTGGCTGAGCCGCGGCCATGCCGCTGCAGGTCGTCAACGGCGCGCAGCTGCTGTGCAGCTTCGGCATGCTGCCCTCCAGCCTGGTGGTGCTGCCGACGAACCGCGTGTTCTCGGGTAACCAGCCGGCGGCCAACATCCTCGACCACAAGCCCATGCTCAACGTGCAGCCGTTCGGCATGTGCATGAGCCTGGCCAATCCGCAGGTGGCGGCGGCGACCTCCGCCGCCAGCGGGGTGCTGACCCCGCAGCCCTGCATCCCGATGACGCAGACGCCGTGGACGCCCGGCGCCGCCACCGTGCTGGTCGGCAACCTGCCGGCGGTGGACAACACCTGCACCTGCCAGTGCCTGTGGGGTGGGCTGGTGAGCGTGCTCAATCCGGGCCAGGTGACTGAGCTGATTCCCTAGGCCTGCCGGTACACCCCGGCGGCCCGCGCCGCTGGCCGCAGCGGTGCCGGCCGCAGCGTCGATGATTCCCGCGCGATCCCGGCGGTATCCGCAGGCACCCTGTGTCCGCGCTCCCACGCTCCCGCGCATCGTCTGAGGTTGGCGTGCCGTCAGCGCGCGCGTCCTGTCCTGTGCGAGGTGGCGGCGGCAGCGCACTGTTGGACGAAGAATGCACGGAGCGGGGCAGGACCGCGCCCGCGCGGCGTGCGTCAGCCGAGCATCCGTCCGGCATTTCCGAGCGACTGCGCGGCATTGCCGATCGCGCCGGCAGCACCGGCAGCGGCCGATTGCGCGGCGGCGACGGCGCCCTGGGCGGCCTGGCCGGCCGCGGCGGCAGCCTCGCCGACCGCAGCCTGTGCCTGCGCGACCGCGGCTTGCGCGGCCTCGCCGGCATTCGCCGCAGCCGACTGCAGGGCCTGCTGCGCGCTGCCCAGGGCTTGCTGCGCGGCGCCGTTGAGCGCCTGCTGCGCCTGCTGCGCGGCCTGGTTGGCCTGTGCCAACCCTTGCTGCGCGGCCTGGTTGGCCTGCTGCTGGGCTTGGGCGATCGCCTGCTGGGCGGTGTCGATCGCCTGCTGGGCGGCCTCGCCGACCTGCTGCTGCGCACCGTCGATCGCGGCCATCGCCTGGTCGATCGCGCCCTGCGCGGCCTGGTTGGCCTGCGTGCGCAGGCCGTTGACGGCATCGCGTGCCTGTGCGATCGCGGCCCCGGCCTGTTCGCGCACGGTTTGCTGCGCCTGGCGGACGGCGCCACGCGCGGTGTCCAGCGCCTGCTGCGCGGCCTGGTTGGCGACGGCCTGCGCCTGGTCGATCGCATCCAGCGCGCGGTCCATCGCGTCCAGGGCCTGGTCGGCCAGCCCGTCGGCGCGGTCGAGCAGGGCATCGGCCTGGTCGAGCAGATTGCCTGCGATGTCGTTCAGCGCCCCGGTGGCATTGGCGAGCGCGTTGTTGGCCTGCGCCGCGCGCCGCGCCAGCTCCTCCTGCAGCGCGCGCACGTACGGACAGTCTGAGGCGGGGAAGTCCACTGGCAGGTTGGGGAATTCGTTCGGCAGCGCGTCCAGCAGCGCGGCGACCTGGCCGAGCGCGTCGCGCGCCCGCCCCAGCACCTCGCCGCGCAGCTGCTCCAGCGCGCGGGTGGTGGCATCGCGCAGGGCCGCCTGCGCCTGGTCGATGGCGGTGTTGGCGGCGTCCAGCGCGCGCCCGATGCCGTCCTCGACCAGCGCCATCGCGTTGTCGACCATGCCCATGGCGCGGTCGATGGCCTCCTGCGCGGCCTGTTCGGCGCAGGCCATCGCCTGGTCGAGGGCCTGGTTGGCCTGCGCCAAGGCCCCTTCCGCGAGTGCGCGTGCCTGCTGTTGGGCACGATCCACCGCGCCCTGCGCCTGCGCCAGCGCGCCCTGGGCGGCGGCGCCGGCCTGCTGGCTGGCCTGGTCCAGGGCCTGGTTGGCCTGCGCCAGTGCGTTCTGCGCCAGGTCGTTGGCGCTGGCGCGGGCGGCGTCCAGGGCCTGGTTGGCCTGCGCCAGCGCGCCCTGGGCCGCGGCCCCGGCCTGTGCGGCGGCCTGCTGCGCGGCCTGCTGCGCCTGCGCGATCGCGCCGTTGGCGGCGCCCGCGGCCGCGGACGCGGCATTGGCGACCGCGGTCTGGGCCTCGCCGATCGCCGCCTGTGCGGCCTGGCCGGCGCTGGCGGCCGCGGCGCTGGCGGCCTGCTGCGCCTGCTGCACCGCCTGCCCGGCGCTGGCGCCGATCGACGACAGTCCTGAGGTCAGTCCGTCGAACATCGTCACGCCCCCTGCATCCGCCGGTAGTCGGCATAGGCCGTGGCGGTCCACATCTCGATCATCAGCGCGCGGTCCAGCTGCGGGCTGCCGCGGTCGGCCAGGATCGCGGCGATCGAGGGGTCCTGCGCCACCCGGCGGTTGCCGAACAGCACGCAGGCCACGGCGTAGGCCGCGATCGCGCGCTGGCTGCGCAGCCCGGCCTTGCGGCAATAGGCGATCACCGCATCCAACTCGGCGTCGAGCTGGTCCAGCGGCAGTGGCAGCTGCGCGCCGAAGTGGCGGGAGACGCAGTCGGCCAGGCTGTGGCGCAGGTGGGCCTCGCCGATCGCCGCCATCTGCTTGCGCTTGATCGCCAGCATGCGCGCGTCCTCAGGCCACTGTCGCCAGCATCAGGGTCTGCGGCTCGGGCTGGCCGTCGCGGCTGAAGTACAGCACCGCATCCGGTGCGCGCGCCTCGACGTAAGCCCCGCGCAGCGGGCCGAAGAACTCGCGCCGCATCGCCGGCTCCAGCACCGGCACCACCGCGCGGAACGCGCGCGGGTCGTAGAAGCGGAACAGCATCGCGGTGCCGTCCGGGGCGCGCACCCGCAGCACCCGCCGCAGATGTGCGCGGACGGCGCGCAGGTCGTGGCTGGCGTCGGTCTCCAGCACGATGCCCCAGTGCCCGTTCCAGCCCTCGGCCAGCACCATGCGCGCGGCGTCGGTGCCCGGCTGTAGGTGCAGCAGCCAGGGGGCGGCGGCGCTCAGCATCGGGTCCAGGCTGCCCTCGAATAGGCACATCGCGTCCGGGGCGACCTGCGCCAGACGCGCCGGCAGCCCGTCCACCATCGCCCCGTCCATCACCGCGTACACCGCCCGCCCGGGGGTGGAAAAGATCCTGCGCTGCAATACCTCGAACTGGTTTGGCGGGATCACCGGTGGGTCTCTCCATGCGGGTGCCTGCGTGCGCATCCCGGCGCGCGTGCGTGATTGCCTGAATGCGGTTCCCCACGGCCGCGGTGCGCGCGCGGCACGGGCCGCGTGCAGCCTTCGATACGGCGGAAGCGGGCGCGACAGGTCATGCACGCAGGGCCTCGAGTGCGGCGCGCGCCGCTTCGCATTCGGCACAGAACGGCTGCGCGGCCCGCGCGGCGTTGCGCAGGGCCTGCGCCTGCAGTTGCTGGATGGAGCTGGTGACCTGGCCGTCGCGGGTGGCCTGGGTGCCCTGCGCCTCCACCAGGCGGGTGCCGACCGAGTCGACCACTGCCGAGGAGGGGCTTCCACCCGAGTTGATGCGCACCATCGGCCCGACGATCGCCACCCCCGAGGGGTCGATCACGATGCCGCTGCCGCCGACCTTCAGGCTCACCAGCGTATTCGCCTCCAGCAGCAGCTGCAGGCCGCCGTGGATGTCGATTTCCTGCTTGGAGCCGATGTCCATCTTCTGCCGGCTCAAGTACTTGGCCTCGCCGCCGGTCTGGAATTCCATCGGGCCGTCCATGATGGCCGCGGTGAGCTTGCCGTCGACCACCCAGGCATGGTCGCCCTTGACGTGCAGGTGCTCGTTGCCGCCGACCCCGGTCTTGCGGTCGTGCCCGACCTTGAGGTCGAGGTCACCGCCGACCTGGTGGTGCTCGCTGGCCTTGACCAGGACGTTGAGGGCCTTCTGCGCCTGCAGGAACACCTCCTCGCTGCCCTTCTTGTCCTCGAAGCGCAGTTCGTTGGTGCCGCCGCCGCCCTTGCTCGACAGGGTCTTGAGGGTGGAGCGGGTGGCGTGCGCGGGCAGGTCGTAGGGTGGCTTGTTGATGCCGTTGTAGACGCAGCCGGTGACCAGCGGCTGGTCCGGGTCGCCCTCGAGGAAGTCGACCACCACCTCCATCCCGACCCGCGGGATGAACATCGTGCCGTAGCCGTTGCCGGCCCACAGCTGCGCCACCCGCACCCAGCACGAGCTGCGCTCGTCGTAGCGGCCCTGGCGGTCCCAGTGAAACTGGACCTTGATCCGCCCGTGGCGGTCGACGTGGATCTCCTCGCCGCTGGGGCCGGTGACCAGCGCGGTCTGCGGGCCGCGGATGAAGCCGCGCGGGGTGCTCAGCGGGGCGCGCCAGACGGCCTCGCGCGGCTGCAGGGTGAATTCGTTGCCGTAGTCGCCGCCGCCATCGCCCTCGCCGCCGAGGTTGTTGCGCCCGTGGTGCCAGACCGAGAGCACCACGTACTCGGTGTTGAAGTCGTCGAACGGATGGCCCTCGAGGGTGAAGGTATGCCCCGGGGCGAGGGTGCGCACCTGGCTGTCGCCGCGCAGGCGCAGGTGGCTGGCCTCCTCGGCCTCCATGATCACCCGCGCGCGGAACTTGCCGACCTCCGGGTCCACGAACCCGCCGGGATAGCGGTAGCGCTCGAGGTCGCGGTCGGCGCCGATCTCCAGCACGGTCGGGGTGGTCTCGCGCAGCAGCCGCGTGCGCTCGAAGTCCCAGTCGCCGAGGGTGACCTTGCGCGTGCGCATCTGCTGGTCCAGCGCGAGGGTGCGCAGGGCGTCGAAGTCCTCGGCGTGGCCCTCGTGGTGGAACGGCAGGGTCGCCGGCTCCAGCGCCGGGTAGCCACGGTTGTGGTCGGTGAACACCACGATGTGGCGGGCTTCCTCGCCCTCGTTGTGGCGGAAGTAGTAGTGGATGCCCTCGCGCTCGAGCAGGCGCGAGAGGAAGGCGAAGGTGGTCTCGTGGTACTGGGTGCAGTACTCCAGCGGCGGGTGGTCCTCCTGCAGGTCGAAGCGGAAATCGCTGTAGCCGAACTCCTCGAAGATGGTCTCGACGATCTCGCGCACGCCCTTGTTCTGGAAGATCCGGCAGTCCTCGTGCTGGGTCAGGAACCACAGCCAGGGCACGATGTCGCACTCGTAGGCGTACAGGTCCTCGCCCTCGGCGGAGGCCGCGCGGCCGGTGCGCTGGAAGCGGGAGACAACGCCGTTCCAGTGGCGCTCGCCGCCCATGTGCGCGCTGTCGTAGGTCTCCACCCGCAGGATCGCGGGCTTGGCGATGATCCGCACCGGGTCGATGTCCTCGCGTGCGGACAGCAGGCGCAGGCGGAACTCGAACAGCTGCGAGAGCGCTTCGTGGCCGGTCATGTCCGCGATCAACAGGTCGTCCTCCCCGTACTCGTGCAGGGTGAGGAAGTACATCCGGTTGCGGGTGGACAGGCTGGCGGGCATGGCATCGTCGCCTTCGGCTGCGGATATGCTGGCGCGCCGCCGGCGGGCGCGACATTCCCCGGAAGTGCTAGCCCGCGGCCGCGGCGGGCGGCGGGCTAGCGCGATCGGGCTAGGCGGCCCGGTTCAGTGCACGGCGTAGGTGAAGCGGCCGCCGGCATCGGCGCCGATCCGGATCGCGTTGATCGCACCGCCCTCGGCCATCCGCTCCAGCACGTGCCCGGACACCTCCGGCAGCACGGTGCCGGTGAGGATGTGGTCGATGTTGCGGGCGCCGGAATCGACCTCGGTGCAGCGCGCGGCGATCGCGTCCACCACCGCGTCGTCGTACTCGAACGCGGCGCCGTGGTTGGCGCGGATGCGGCGGCCGATCTTGTCCAGCTTCAAGCGCACGATCTTGCGCAGGTTCTCGTCCTTGAGCGGGTAGTAGGGGATCACCGTGGTGCGGCCGATGAAGGCCGGCTTGAACACCCGGTTCAGCTCCGGGCGCAGCAGCCCGTCCAGTTCCTCGACGGTCGGCGGTGGGTCGCGGTCGCGGCAGGCCTGCATCACCAGGTCGGTACCGGCGTTCGAGGTGAGGATGATCAGGGTGTTGCGGAAGTCGATCTCGCGGCCCTCGCCGTCCTCCATGCGGCCCTTGTCGAACACCTGGAAGAACAGCTCCAGCACGTCGGGATGCGCCTTCTCGATCTCGTCCAGCAGCACCACCGAGTACGGGCGCCGGCGCACCGCCTCGGTCAGCACGCCGCCCTCGCCGTAGCCGACGTAGCCGGGCGGGCTGCCCTTGAGGCTGGAGACGGTGTGCGCCTCCTGGTACTCGCTCATGTTGATCGTGATCATGCTGCGCTCGCCGCCGTACAGCGCATCGGCCAGTGCGATCGCGGTCTCGGTCTTGCCCACGCCGGAGGTGCCCACCAGCAGGAACACGCCCTTGGGCTTGTCCGGATCCTCGAGGTTGGCGCGCGAGGTGCGCACGCGCTGGGCGATCGCCTCCAGCGCGTGGCTCTGGCCGATCACCCGTTCCTCCAGCGATTCCTTCAGGCGCAGCACGGTCTGGATCTCGTCGGCCACCATCCGCCCGACCGGGATCCCGGTCCAGCCGGCGATGATCTGCGCGACCGCGGCGGCGTCCACCACCGGCAGCACCATCGGCTCGAAGCCCTGCACGGCCTTGAGCTCGGCGCGGATGGCATCGAGCTCGGCGCGCACCTCGGCGCGCGCGGGGTCGTCGGCGGTCAGTGCCTCGATCCGGTCCAGCGCGGCGTTGTAGCGCGCCACCAGCGCCTGTTCCTTGGCGAAGCGCGCCTCGTCGGCGGCCAGCGCGGTCGTGGTCGCCTCGATGTCGGCGGCGATCTCCGCCAGGCGCTTGCCGTGGTCGGCACCGCCGGCCTGCTCCTGCTCCAGCTGCGCCTGCTCGGTGCGCAGCACCTCCAGCCGCTTGCGCGCATCCTCGATCCGCGCCGGGGTGGCGTTCTGGCCGATCGCGACCTTGGCGCAGGCGGTGTCGAGCACGCTCACCGCCTTGTCCGGCAGCTGGCGGCCGGGGATGAAGCGCGAGCTGAGCTTCACCGCCTCCACGATCGCCTCGTCGAGGATGCGCACCTTGTGGTGCGCCGCCATCGCGCGCCCGACCCCGCGCAGCATCGCCACCGCCTTGGCATCGTCCGGCTCGTCCACCTTCACCACCTGGAAGCGGCGGGTCAGCGCCGGGTCCTTCTCGAAGTATTTCTTGTATTCGCTCCAGGTGGTGGCCGCGATCGTGCGCATCTCGCCGCGCGCCAGCGCCGGCTTGAGCAGGTTGGCGGCATCGTTCTGGCCGGCGGTGCCGCCGGCGCCGATCAGGGTGTGCGCCTCGTCGATGAACATGATGATCGGCACCGGGCTGGACTTGACCTCCTCGATCACGCCCTTGAGCCGGTTCTCGAACTCGCCCTTGACGCTCGCGCCCGCCTGCAGCAGGCCGAGGTCGAGCGAGAGCAGCTCCACGCCCTTCAGCTGCGGCGGCACGTCGTCGGCGGCGATCCGCAGCGCCAGGCCCTCGACCACCGCGGTCTTGCCGACCCCGGCCTCGCCGGTGAGGATCGGGTTGTTCTGGCGGCGGCGGGTGAGTACGTCCACCATCAGGCGGATCTCGGCATCGCGGCCCAGCACCGGGTCCAGCTTGCCCTCGCGCGCGCGCTGGGTGAGGTTGATGCAGTACTGGTCGAGATTCGGGGTCTTGCTCGGCCGGCCGCCGCCGCCGGCCTGCCCCGGCGCGCCGCCGTCGCCGGCGGGCGGGGCGGCGGCATCGCCGAGCGCGCGCGCCTCGCGCGCCTCGCTGGAGCCGTCGCACAGGGCGTGGAAGTTGTGGCTCAGGGTCTCCAGGTTGATCTTCTCCAGCGCGCGCGCGCTGGCGGCCACCAGCCGGCGCAGCTCGGCGTCCGCCAGCAGCGCGACGAGCACATGCCCGCTGCGGATGCGGGCCTCGCCGTATTCGATCGAGGCCCAGCCCCAGGCGGCCTCGAACAGCCGCGGGATCAGCGCGGACAGCGCCGGGGTGCGCTGGTTGCCGGTCTTGAAGCCGTCGATCGCCTTGCCCAGCTCGCGCTCCAGCGTCTCCGGCGCGACCTCGAAGTAGCGCAGGATCCGGCGCAGGTCGGAGTTCTCCACCTCCAGCAGCTTGAGCAGCAGGTGCTCGACCTCGACCTCGTATTGCCCGCGCGACATGCACAGGCCGGCCGCGCTCTCCATCGCGCCGCGTACGGTGGGGTTCAATCGCGCGATCAGTGCGCGCAGGTTCAGTGCCATGACTGGCCTCCCATTGCAGAGAATCGGAATTCGGTGTCGAAGGTCGGCTGGCGGCTGCGGCGGCCGCGCAGCCAGGTGTTCCAGCCCAACTGTGGACGGTCGCCGTCGCGTGCGCCCAGCCGCAGCGGCGGCACCTGGTCGGCGCGCAGCGACAGCCGCACGCGCAGGTCCAGGGCGAGCCCGGTGAGGAAGCGCGCCAGTTCCACGGTGTCGCCCAGCAGCGCGCCGCGCGGCAGCAGGGCGTTGAAGCGGCGGCGGTCGAGCGGCCCGATGGTCAGGCGCAGGGTGGTCTGGCGGTCCCAGTAACAGCGCCCGAGCACCGCGCCGGCGCCGAGCGCGTGGTTGGCCTGCCCCAGCCGGGTACGCGCCGCCGGGGCGATCGGCTGCCAGGTGCCGAGGCAGCCGGTGGACTGCACCGGGGCGTCCACCACCGCCGACACCACCTGGGCGATGGTGCGCTCGCCGTGCGGACGCTGCGCGATCAGCCCGGCGAAGTAGGCCATCGCCGCGCCCGGCAGGCGCTTGCCGGCGGACGCGCGCCGGCCCGGATGCAGGCGCGCCTGCAGGGCCGGCGTGCCCATTCCGATCAGGTAGTCGAGGTAGCGCAGCACCGAGTTGTGGAAGCCGAACTGGCGCCCGATCTCCGGCCGGTGCTTGGCCCAGGCCAGCCAGAACAGCGCCACCAGGCGGTGGTTGAACAGATCCAGGAAGTCCTGCGCGCTGCGGTCGCGCTGCTGCGCCTGGCGCGCGATCAGCCATTCGGTGTACAGCCGCGGCAGCACCCCGGACGGGCCGGTCAGGCCCATGAAGTTGACCGCCATCCGCAGCCCGCCATCGGCCTCTGTCAGCGCATGCAGCTCGGCCGGCGGGAACGCGAGCGAGGGCGGCACGGTGAAGCGCAGCGGGCCGGGGCGCGCACCGCTGCCGCGGCCGTCGAAGCCGTGCGCCTGGTACAGCAGGCGCACCGCCTGGAAGAAACCGAAGCGGGCCGGTTCCGCGTGCAGGCGCACCAGCGCCGGCTGCATCGGGTCGCCGGCGGGGATATCCGGGAGCGGCGTGGCGTCGCTGCGGGCGGCGGTGGCGTTCATGCCAGCGGCAGGCTCCCGGCACGCGGCGGGAAGCGCACCAGCCAGTCCTCGCGCTGCTGGGTGCGCACGCTCAGGCGGGTGTAGGAATTGGCGGTGCAATACAGGCCGAAGAAGCGATCCAGCACGCAGGCGAGCAGGTACACGCCGGAGCCGACGTACTGGTTCTCGTCGAATTCGAGCACGATCTCGGTGCCGCGCACGAACGCCTGCCGCGGCGCCTGCCCGATCCGGGTCACCGAGGGCTCGCCGCGCACGTCGGTGATGCCGGCGATCTGCTTGCGTACGGTGGCCGAGTCGGCGAAGTTGTAGAGGCTGAGGATCTCCAGCAGCGCCTCGCGCCCGCCCTCCACGATCGACAGGTGATTCAGCGCCAGGTGCGAGATCAGCCGCCACTGGTTGGCCAGCCGCATCGGCGCGCGCCAGGTCGCGCTCGGCTTCTTGAGCAGGCGCGCGCTGGCGATCACGCCGCCCTGCTCGGGCTGCAGCAGGCTGTCCTCGCCGCCGAACGGCAGCAGCGAGGGCAGGTCGCGGTTGGTGCAGGTCAGGCTGAGCGAGAGCGTGTCCACCGCCGGCGCGCGCGGGTTCATGTCGCGGTCGACCAGGCTGATCACCGCGTCCGCGCCGTCGTCGTTGGGCAGCGGCGAGGGCCGCCGCTGCAGGTACCAGTAGTGGCCATCGCCGTCGTCGTGCAGGCCGTGGCGCACCGAATAGGCGGGGTGGAACTCGACCACCTCGGTGCCGGCCGGGCTGCGGCTGGACTTGCGCACCCAGTCCACCGAGTAGACCTCGAGCCCGAGCGGCCGGCGCACGTCCGGCACCACCGGGTATTCGTGGCGCTCCTGCGACACCCGGATCGGCTCGGCCTGCTGCTTGAACAGGTTGACCACCGGGGTGCAGAACAGGCGGAAGGTGTCGGCGCCGACCGCCTGTTCCAGCCGCGCCAGGCGCTCGGGCCGGCCGAACGCGCCAATCTCGACCGCGATCTCCAGCGCCTGCCCGAAGCGGCCGGTATCGATTCCGTCGATGTCCACGAACAGGAACTTCTCGGGCAGCACGAAGTATTCCTGGATCAGGCGGTAGCCCAGGAACGAGCGCGGGTCGTAGTCGAGCAGGCCCTCATCCTCCTCGAACCCGACCGGGCGCAGCGCCGAGGCCGGCAGCCGCAGCGGCGGCACCTGCGGCTGGTCGTCCGGCGCGCGCAGGGTCAGGCCGGTGGCCGAGTTGAGCAGCAGCTCGTGCAGCGCATGCACCAGCGGGCTTTCGCCGTCCAGGTACAGGCGCAGCCGGCGCAGTGGCAGCTTGGACAGCGGCAGCGCGCCGGTGCTCTCCATGCGCAGGCGCAGGGTGGCGACGGTATCGCCCTGGGTGAGCGCGAACGCGGAGCGCTCGGCCGCCTCCAGGCGCGCGTCCGCGATCCGCACCGGCCAGACCTCGACCGGATAGCCGGTGCGATAGCGGACCGGCAGCCCCTGCACCGGCCGGCTCAGCAGCAGGCTGTGGCGCGGCAGCTCCTGCATCGCGGTGATCTCCGCGCCGGGCGCCAGCTGCAGCTGCACCACCGACATCGACGGCACCGGACGCAGGAAGTGCGGGTAGAGCACCGACAGCAGGGCCTCGGTGATCTGCGGGAACTCGTCGTCGAGCTTCTTGTGGATGCGCGCGGTGAGGAACGCGAACGACTCGATCATGCGCTCGACGTGCGGGTCCTCGCAGACCTCGCCGTCCATCTGCAGGCGCGCGGCGATCTTGGGGTAGCGGGCGGCGAATTCCCGCGACAGCCGCCGCAGGTAGGTCAGTTCGTTCTCGTAGTACGGCAGCAGCTCGTCGAGCATGGCGTCCCCGCGGCGGAGGCAGGGCGCGATCGGGCGCGTCCGGCTGCGCGACAGGCTAGGCAGGCCATGCGCTGGCGGCCATTCGCCGGAAGGCGTATGCCCTCCGGCGGGACGTTGCCGAGATCAATCCTCGACGCAGAATTCCTCGTCGGGCACCGCGCAGTCGCGCAGGCCGCCCTCGCCGCGGGTCTTGATGCCGCTGGACGCCGCGCTGCCCGCGACCGCCTTGGGCAGCAGCAGCCACATCCGCACCGGCTGGTTGGTCGCCAGCGCCATCCGCCCGGCCTTGTCGCCGAAGCCCCAGAAGAAGTCGCCGCGCACGCTGCCGCGGATCGCGCCGCCGGTGTCCTGGGCGAACACCAGCCGCCGCATCGGGGCGCTGCCGCCGGGCTGGGTGCCGTCGATGAACACCGGCGCGCCGAGCGGGGTCGCGCGTGGATCCACCGCCATCGAGCGGCCGGCGCTGAGCGGCACGCCGAGCGCACCGATCGGGCCCTCCGGGCCGTCGCCGATGCGGCGGAAGAACACGTAGCTCGGGTCGTTGATGCCGGTGGCCGGCACCGCCGCGCCGGGACCGATGGCCTGGCCGGCGGCGACGCTGCTGGTCCTGCCCTCGAACTCGGACATGTCGAGCTTGGCAGCGGCCGGCCGCGGCGCCGATTTCTCCGGGCGCGGCGGTGGCGTGGCCTCTGCGCCGGCGGCTGCCGGCGCGGCGCTAGCCGCGGCCACGGTGACCGGCGTGGCCGCCACGTCGCCGGCGTCCGGCGCGACGACCGGAGCATGCAACAACAGCTGGATCATGGCCTCCACCTCCGCCGATTCGACCTGGATCGGTGCCACCGCGGTGGCACCCGCGGGCGCGGAGGGCGGCGGCGGACGCTTGCCGCCCGGCCGCGCGGGCCGCTTGGGCTTGCCCTGCGGGCGCGCTGCGACGCTGCCGGCGCTGCTGGAGCCGCCGGAGAGCGCGGCCACGATCCGCGCGACCTCGGCATCGTCCGCGCTGCGCGCGCCGCGGCTGGCGCCGACCCCGCGGGTGCCGCCGGGGATCGCCACCGGCTCCGGCTCCATCAGCGCGCGCGCCTTGATCGCCAGCAGCATGGCGTCGGCATCGCCGCGGGTGGCGTTGGGCAGGAATGGATGCCCGTTCTGCTCGGCATAGGCCAACCGGATCAGCCCGCCGTCCTTGAGCTGGATCTTGCCCGAGCCCTGGATCTGCATCGAATACAGCTTGAACGGATCGGCCACCCACGCCAGCACCGGGGCGTCGAGCGCGCTGGCGTCGATCTGCTGGCGGGTGTAGTACGGCCGGATCGCGCCGCCGTCGATCCGCACGCGGTAGCGCTTGTCGCGCGGGTTGGGGGCGATCCCGCCAAGCTCGATGCGGTATTCGCGCGCGCCCGGCTCCCCCGGCTCGGCGCCGAGCAGGCGGCCGTCCACCGGTTTCAGCCAGCGGCTGGCCAGGCCCGCGATGGTGCGCGACTCCACCTGGTACATGTCCGCGGGCATCCCGTACACCGGGTAGCGGTAGGCGCCCTCGCGTCGCAGCGAGCCGGCGATCAGCGGCTCGAAGTAGCCGGTGAGCTTGCCGGTCGCGCTGCGGGTCGGGGTCAGCATCTGGTAGGCGTAGAACTCCTCGCGCAGGAACTTGCGCATGGCCTCGTCGTCGCGCGGCAGGCGCGCGAACCGGCTGCAGATCGGCGCCCATGCCGGCCGCTTCTGCATCGCCCGGCAATTGGTGGCGAAGCTGGCGCGGGTCTCGGCCAGGCTTTCCTCCTCCCAGCCGGGGATTTCCTCGAACAGCACCGGCGCATAGGCGGCGTTGCGGGTGGCAAACGCCGGCCCGAGCTCGGGGTTGGTCGGCAGCTCCGGCGCGCTCTGGGCCGCGGCCAGGCTGGTGCAGGCGATGCCGAGGGCGAGCAGCCAGGCGCGCAGGCCAGGCAACGGGCTGGGGCTGTGGATCGGGTCCATGGTGGGCCTCCGCGGCCGCTTGGGCCGCCGTCGTCGCCGCGCAGGCTGCGCCCGCGCGCAGGCGGCGGCAATACCGCGGAGGCTCTATGGCGGGCGCAGGGGCGGTGCGCGCCGGCAGCCGCTCACAGCCCCTGCAGGCGGCGCGAGGCGACCACCGCCTCGACCCGGTTGCGCACGTTGAGCGCGCGGAAGATCGCGGCGAGGTGGATCTTCACCGTGCCCTCGCTGATTCCCAGCTCGCGCGCGATCAGCTTGTTCGGTCTGCCCTGCGAGAGCAGGCGCATCACGTCGATCTGGCGCTCGGTCAGCAGGCTGCGCAGGCCGTCCAGCGAGGCCGGCGCGCCGCCAGTGCCGGGCGCGGGCGGGCCGGTGGGCGCGGCCGGCTGCCAGCCGCCGGCCTGGGCGCTGGCCAGCAGCAGCGGCGGGATGTAGACCCCGCCGGCCAGCACCAGCCGGATCGCCGACAGCATCACGTCCGGCGAATAGGCCTTGGGGATGAAGCCAAGCACGCCGAGGTCGATCAGCGCGCGCATCAGCTCCACGTCCTCCGAGCCGGACAGCACGACCAGCGGCAGCGCCGGCGCGGTCTGGCGCAGCTGGGCGATGTGCCGGTGGCCCTGGGTGCCAGGCATGGCAATGTCCACCAATGCCAGGTCGAGCGAGTCCGCGTGCGCGGCCACCGCCTGCTCCAGTTCGGCCAGGGACATCGCCACCACGGTCTCCACCGCGGGGTCGAGTTCGGCGAGCTTGAGCTTGACGCCCTCGATGATCAGGCGATGGTCGTCGGCGATCAGCACCTTCATTCCGCTGGCATCCTCCGGGTCCGCCATCCGTTCCGCCCCTCGCTTGCATCCACGGCCGTCCCGTGCGGCGAATGCGAGCGCGCGGCATCTCAACGGATGCACGGCAGACAGTATGCCCAGCGGCCAACGGCAGAGGCTGCACTGCCAACGGCCTACTGCGTCCGGCATATGGCTGGCGTGCGGGCCACGCCGAAGAATGCCGGCCATCGCGCCCACCGGCGCTTCGTGCTGGAACCCGATGCCCGTCTCTACGCCCGCACGCGCCCTGCGCCTGGCCATCATGCTGCTGGCCAGCACCGGGCTGTTCGCGGGCCTGGCCGCGGCGCAGATGCGGCCGCCGGGCGCAGCGGCGCAGGAGCAGCCCGCCAAACCGGGCACGCCCGCTGCCACGCCGGCTCCGCAGGCCACACCAGCCGCCCCCGCGCCAGCCGATGCGGATGCGGCGGCGCAGGCCCCGCAGGCTGCCGCGCCCACGCTGCCATCTGCGGCCGCGTCCCCGCCGCTGCGCGGAATCCTGTTCCGGGTCATCCCCCCGGCGCAGGCGGATGTCCCCGCCGACACAGCCGTGGCAGCCGATGCGGGCGCGCCACCCGCGCATGGGGGATCGCCTGCAACAGCGCCTGCAACACCGCCGCCGCCGCCGGTCAGCTACCTGCTGGGCACGATCCATTTCGGCACCCCGGAGGAGCAGGGGCTCGACTACGCGGCCCTGGCCCGCACCCTCGACGAGGTCGCGACCTTCGTCAACGAGGCCGATATCGACAGCGCCTGGCAGCCCGCGTTCGACGGCTACCGCTGGCTGCCGCCGCAGCAGCCGCTGTCGCAACTGCTCGGGCGCGAGGACTTCGCGCGCGCGCGCGCCCTGCTGCCGGCGGTACCGGTGCCGGAGCTGGAGCGGATGAAGCCATGGTCGGTGCTGGCCCTGCTGGAGGCGCGCGGGGAGCGCGCCGGCGAGGCGACCATGGACGCGCGCCTGCAGCGGATGGCGGCCGCCGCCGGCAAGCGCGTGCAGCACCTGGAGACGCTGGAGCAGCAGCTGCAGGCGCTCGACTGCGTGCCGGCCGCCGAGCAGGCGCAGGTGCTGCAGGACCGCCTGCGCGCATCGTGGGTGCTGCGGATCGAGTCGGCCAAGGCGATGGCCTACTACCGCGCGCGCACGCTGGAGCCGTGGCTGGCCGACATCGAGCGCATGGACGGCCTCGGCGAGGCCGCCCGCGCCAGCGAACTGCGTGCACGTCATTGCCTGCTGGAGGAGCGCAACGCGCGCTGGATCGGCCAGCTGCAGACGCTGTTCCAGGACGGGCCCTGCCTGGTGGCGGTGGGCGCGGTGCACCTGGTCGGCCCGGACGGGTTGATCGCACGCCTGCGCCGCGATGGCTACCGGGTGGAACCGGTGCCGCTGTAAGGAGCGAGAGATGAGGCGGAGAGGACGGCGATGAGCGGCGAACGGCAGGTCCATTGGGGGCAGGGCGCGTTCCTGAGCCCGCAGCACCTGCAGGCGCAGGATGCCTGGCAGCAAGCCGGGCGGCATGCGCTGCACCTGCGGCTGACGCCCTACCCGTGGGGGTTCGAGGAGCTGCGCCTGCGCGAGGATGCGCTGGCCAGCGGAGTAGTGGATGTCGAGCGTTTCGCGCTGGTGACCCGCGAAGGCGAGCGCCTGCTCGGCGGCAGCCTCGACACCCTGCCCGGCAACGCGCGGGTTGCGCCGCGCAACCTCGTCGAGCTCACGGTGACCAGCAGCGATCCGATCCCGCTGTGGCTGGTGTTCAACCGCGAGCGCAGCGTGCAGGGCCTCGGCGGGCGCGACGGCGGGCGGCTGCCGGCACGCCACCTGCTGGCCAGCGAGGAGGTCGCCGACCCCTACGACCCGCAGGCGCCGGCGGCCGCGGTCGACTACCTGCTGTACCAGGGCAGCATCGTCAGCGGGCTGGACGAGAACGCCGAGGCGATCGTGCGCGGCGGCGACAGCTACAAGTTCGCCGAGGTGCTGCCGGCCGGGCCGGGGCGGTTCAAACCCTCGCCGGACTATATCCCGCCGACCACCGCGATCGCCGCCTCCGGCAACCTCGCGCGCTGGACCCGCGCCCTGCGCGACCTGCTCGTCTCGCGCGGGCAGGACTTCGCCGCGGTCAAGCGCCAGCGCGGCATCCGCGCCGCCTCCACCAGCGCGCAGGAGGTGATGCGGGTGGTGATGATGCAGACCTTCGCGCGCTACATCCCGCTGTTCCAGGAGCACGCGCGGCTGGGCACGGTGGGTGCCTACGCGATGTACCAGGATCTGCGCCGTCTGGTGGCGGAGTTCTCGGTGTTCTCCGAGGACATCGGCTACTTCGGCGGGCTCGCCGCGAACCCGCGCGAGAGCGAGCTGCCGGACTATGACCACGACGACCTGCGGCGCTGCTTCCGGATCGCGTTCGACCGCGCCGAGGCGCTGATCAAGGCGCTCACGGTCGGCGCCGAGGTCGGCATCACCCTGGCCTACGACGGCCGGTTCTACCGCGCCGACCTGCCGGCCAACCTGTTCGAGAGCGACAAGACCCGCTTCTACCTCGCGTTCGAATCCGAGCAGAAGGGCGCCGACCTGTTCGCGCGGCTGTCGCGCACCGGCAAGATCGCCTCCATGGACGAGATGCCGCGGCTGCTGTCGGCCGCGCTGTTCGGGCTGAAGATCGACCTCTTGCCGGTGCCGCCGGAAGAACTGCCGCAGAAGAGCCCGAACACCACCTACTTCCTCGTCGACACCACCCATCCGTTCTGGCAGATGATCAGGAACGCGCGCAACATCGCGGTGTTCTGCGACCTGCCGGCGGACTCGACCGTGATCAAGCTGTTCCCGGTCGCCACCCAGGACTGAGCGCATGGCCCGCCTGCTGCAGCACTTCCTTCCGGTGTTCTCGTTCGGGCTGGCGCTGGACGAGAAGGTCGCGGCCGGGGACCCCGGCGAGCCCGCCGCCGCGGTGGTGGCGCGCGCGCGCGAGCTGATCGAGCGCGCCAAGGCGGCCGCGCTGGCCGACGGCAAGCGCCCGGAGCAGGTCGATTCGGCCGCGTTCGCGGTGGTCGCCTGGATCGACGAGATCATGGCCCGCAACCCGGGCTGGCTGGTATCCGGCACGCCGCCGCTGCAGGTGACGCTGTTCAACACCAACAACGCCGGTAACGAGTTCTTCACCCACCTGGCGGCGCTGCGCCAGGATCAGGACGAGGTGCGCGAGGTCTACTACCACGCGCTGCTGTGCGGGTTCGTCGGCCAGTACTACTACGAGACCGGCGACAGCGGCGAGTTGGGCAAGCTGAAGGAACTGCACGGCCGCCAGCTGCCGGTCGCGCCGGCACCGATCCACACCCTGCGCGAAGAGAAGATCACCCCGCAGCCGTATTCCGTGCCGGATCCACCCGGCCCGCGCCTGCCGCGCCAGTGGGACCGCCTGCTGCTGGCGCTCGGCGCGCTGGTCGCGGTGCTGATCCCGCTGGCCTACCTCGTCTGGATCCTGCTGGCGGCGCCCAGGCCGGACCTGCGGGTACCGGCGCAGCAGGTGCTGGCCGGCTTCCCCTGCGCCGACCTCAAGCTCGATGCGGTCGACGACGACGCCGGCCGGCTGCGGGTGTCGGGCTACGTCTCGCGCGCCGACGACGTGCCGGCGGTCAAGCAGAAGCTGTCCGCGCTGGAGGGCGTGAAGGCGGTGCAGGCCGACGTGCAGCTGCGGATCTGGCCGCATTGCGAGGTGGTCAAGCTGCTCGAGCCCTACCAGGCGCGCAACGTAGACGGCGGCTTTGGGCTGGCGATCACCCCGACCACCGGCCACTCCGACCGCTTCATCGAGGGCGAGAACGTGATCGTCAAGCTGCGCCAGGCCGGCTACGAGGGCTACCTGTACGTGGACTACTTCACCGTCAACGGCGATGTCGCCCACATCTACCCCAACGCCGGCGAGCCCAACAGCGGGCGCGTGCTGCGCGCCGGCGAGGAGTTCGAGGTCGGCGCCACCAGCCAGCGCACCTGGACGGTCTGCCCGCCGTTCGGGCAGGAGCTGATCACGGTGATCGCCTCGCCGACCCCGCTGGATCTGCAGGCGCCGGAGGAGGTGCAGGCCGCGCAGGACTACCTGCCGCTGCTGCGGCGCACGCTCGAGGCCCAGCGCGGCAATCCGAAGCTGGTCGCCGCCTACCTGTTCATGCAGACCGAGCCGGAAAGCGACCCGGCGCGCAAGCAGGCCGCGCTGCAGGCCTGCTCCGCCCCCGCGGCGCCGGCGCCGGAGGCCACCCCATGAACCCGCTGGACTTCGTTGAACGCCTGTTCTCCTCCGTCGGCTCGGTGTTCTCGCGCATCGGCAGCCTGTACGCGCGCGGCGCCGACGCGGCGCGCAAGCCGTGGCTGCGCTGGATCGTGGTCACCCTGGTGCTGCTGCTGGTACTGGCGGGGCTGGCCTACCTCGCGCTGGCGCTGCTGCCGCTGCTGCCGATGCGCTTCTGGCAGGTGCTCGGGCTGTGCGTGGTGGCGCTGGTGGTGCTGTGGTGGTTCGCCGCCGGCCAGCGCAAGGCCTCGCTGAAGGGGCGCACGCGCAAGCGGATCGGCGACCTCGGCCCCGGCAACGCCGAGGACGAGCGCGAGCCGGTGGCGAAGATGCGCGCCGCGATCACCGAGGCCAAGCGCACCATCGCGCGCTCGCCGGAGATGGAGCGCGGGCGCAGCCCGCTGTACCGCATCCCGTGGCTGCTGTTCCTGGGCGAGGCGGATGCCGGGCTCGACGGCGTGCTGCGCGCCGGTGCCGAGGTCTCGCCGTTCCCGCCGCCTGCCGCCGGCCCGATGGAGCCCGACGAAGTCTGGCGCTGGTGGTTCTTCAAGTCGATGCTGGCGATCGAGCTGCATCCGCGGGTGGTGTGCGATGCCAACGCGCGGCTCGACCGCGGGCTGTGGTACCAGGCGCTGATGATGCTGGCCGACGAGCGCGAGAAGCTGCCGGTCAACGGGGTGGTGGTGGCAGTGCCGGTGCAGGCCCTGCTCGGGCCGGCGGACGCGCTCAAGGCGAGCGCGACCCGCCTGCGCCGGCTGGTGGACGAGGCGATGGAGCACCTGCAGGTGCGCATGCCCGTGTATTTTCTGATCACCGGGCTGGAGCGCCTGCCCGGTTATGCGCAGGTGCGCGCGACCCTGCCGGCGGAGGCGTTCGCCCAGGCGCTGGGGCACCGGCTGGCCGCCGACGAAGTGGTGAGCGCGGCCAGCAGCGGCCGGGTCGGCGAGCTGTTCGAGCCGATCGCCGAGCGCTTGCATGCGCTGCGCATGACCGCGCTGCGCGCCCAGCATGCGCCGGCACAGCGGCGTGCGGTGTTCGAGTTCTTCGAGTCGCTGCGCCGCTGCGGCGGCGGGCTGGCGCTGTTGGTCACGCAGATGCTGGAGGACAACCCCTTCCAGCGCACCCCGCGCTGGCGCGGGCTGTATTTCGTCGGCGGCGCGGATGCCGCGCACCGCGGCGGTGCGTTCGTGGCCGACCTGTTCACCCGCTTCCTGCCGAGCGACCAGCCGCTGGCCGGGGCCAGCCTGCGCGGCAGCGCCGGGCGGCTGGCGGTCGCCGGGCTCGGGGTGCTGGCGATGCTCGGGCTGTCGGCCTCGCTGGCCTATGGCCTCAAGGCCGCGCGGCGCGACGACGGCGCGCTGTTGGCGCAGACCCGCAGCGCCTGCGCCGAAGTCGCCGACCGCACCTCCAGCGGGCGGGTGGCCTGGGTGGCCAGCTGCGGGCGCACCATCGTCGAGCTGGAGGCCGCCGCGCGCCAGACCCTGCTCAGCTTCGGCATCCGCCGCGCCGACGCGGACATCGCCGCGCTGCAGAAGCGGGTGACCGACGACTTCGCTAACCTGATCCTGGCCCCGGCCGACCAGATGCTGGCGACCGACATCGAGCGCCGCCGCGCCGGCATCGAACACCTGCTGGCGATCACCCAGCGCCTGCGCCTGCTGCGCGACTGCCGCAGCGATGCCCCGGTCTGCCGCGAGCGCGAGCAGCCCAACAACGTCAGCTTCGATGCGCGCTCGCGCCTGTTCGCGCCGTTCACCAGCGCCGACCACGACACCCGCCGCGACCGTGACAACGCGGAGGCGCTGATCGCGACCTACCTGGGCTACCTGCGCTGGCAAAAAAAAAACGTGCTTGACGCCGAGCAGGCGCGCCTGGAGGGCCTGCTGAGCCGGCTGCTGGCGCAGTACCGCCCGAGCGCGGAGGACCTGCGCAAATGGGCGGACGCGCGCGGCCCCGGGCGCGACTTGGGCACCTACTGGCTGCCGGCCGGTGCGGTGGTGGGCGGCGATGCCGCCAGTGCCGCGCGGATCCCGGCCGCCTACAGCCGCGCGCAGTGGGAGGGCGTGGTCGCACCGCTGCTGGAGAGCCTGCGCGGCGCGGATCCGGCGGCGCAGGCGCGGGTGGAGGCCCTGCGCGAGGGCTATTTCCGCGACTACTTCCGCGCCTGGGCGAGCTTCCAGGCGCGCTTCCAGGACGGGCGCGGACTCTGGCGCGGGCGCTACCCGGAGCTCTTGGCGCGCGCCAACGGGCCGGAGGACCCGTACGCGCGTTTTTTTCGTGATGCCCGGCGCGACCTGTACGAGCTGCCGATCGACTGGCCGCTCGCGTCGCGCTGGGCGGCGGCCTGGGCGGAGATGAAGGCGAGCTGGCTGGCCTCGTGGCGCCCGTTCGGGCGGTTCCTGGCCGGCAGCGTCCGCTTCGGCGGGGAAAAGTTGCAGGCGCCGGCCTGGCTGCTGGCGATGCACGACACCCAGGCACGGGTGCTGGCACCGCAGGCGCCGGTGTTCGCGCGTGCCTACCTGCGACTACAGGCCGAAGGCTCCGGCGAGGACGCCTACCAGCTCGCCTCCGAGCTGTTCGCCGGCAAGGGCAAGGCGGACAAGCCGCCGGCCTCGGATTACACCCTGCTGCTGGAGTCGGTGGACAAGCCGGACGAGAAGTACGCCACCGCGTTCAAGGGCGACGATCTGGCCGCATGGTCGATCGTGCAGGGGCCGGCACGGTTGCTGCTGTTCCTGACCGTGCACCGCGCCGGCGAATTCGTCCAGGCGCGCTGGCGCGAGAGCGTGGCCGGCCCGCTGTCCGCACTGCCGGCGCAGGAGCAGGTGGCCGCGCTGTACGGGCCGCAGGGCAAGCTCGGCGCGTTCGTCAACGACTGGCTCAAGCCCTTCATCACCGAGAAGGAGCGGCTGCCGGTCAAGGTCGCCGGGGTGGCGATGCCGCTCACCCCGGCCTACCAGGGCATGGTCGCCTCCGAGCGCAAGTTCCTGCCGGTGCTGGCCGACGGCCCGCCGTTCCCGGCCGGCAGCTTCACCTTCACCCGCAAGAGTGATCTCGGCGCGCTGGACGAGGCGGAGGCGGGTACCGTGCTGGAGGTGGACTGCCGCGAGCGCGTGTTCCGCGCCAGTTCCGCCGGCGAATCGCTGGCGGATGCCACCGCGCAGGTGTTCTGGTCGCCGTCCAGTTGCACCCAGGCGCGGATCCGGATCGCGGTCGCGCCGCCCGCGCCGGAGGGCGGGCCGGAACAGGAGTTCGATCCGGCCACCAGCCAGATGCATGCCGCGGCGGTGCCGCCGGTGGTGCTGACCGCGATCTACGAGGGCGCCGACGGCTTCGCCCGGCTGGTGTCCGATTTCGCCTCCGGCGCGCATGCCTTCGCGTTGGAGGACTTCCGCGCCAGCTACAGCCCGGCGCAATGGGCCGAGCTGCGCCCGCGGCTGGCGCAGATGGGCTTCCGCGGCGCGCGCGTATTCCTGCAGGTCGCTCCGTCCGACCAGTTGCAACAGTTCCTCGGCGCGCGCGGCGCGCGCGCCGAGGTGCCCAGCCAGATCCTCGAATGACCGCCACAGGAGGCCCGCCATGGCCATCGACCTCGACGAATTGCTCGCCCCGATCCCCGGCGGCGACCCCGCCGGCAGCGATGCCAGCTTCTCCGACCAGTTCGACCGCATCCGCGAGGCGCGCCGCGCGGACGATCCCAACCTGCCGCAGGGCGACTGGCAGACCGAGCCCAAGGTCGCCGACTGGCGCGAGGCGCAGCGTCTGGCCGAGGAGGTGCTGACGCGCACCAGCAAGGACCTGCAGGCGGCGGTGTGGCTGGCCGAGGCGGCCATCCACCGGCACGGGCTGGAAGGGGCGCACGACGGTTTCCGGCTGCTGGCCGGGCTGCTCGAGCGGTACTGGGACGGCCTGTATCCGCGCGCCGAGGACGGCGACCTCGAGGAGCGCGCCGGCAAGCTGGCCTGGTTCGCGACTTGGGGCAGCCGCGCGCTGCAGCAGATCCCGCTCAACGACGATCCGCAGGCCCCGCTGACCCTGGCCGGCTGGAACGACTCGCGCGAGGTGGACAACCTCGGCCGCCAGAACGCCGAGGCCTACCAGGCCGCGCTCGACGAAGGCCGCATCAACGGCGAGGCCTACGACGCCAAGCTGGCCGCGAGCACCCCGGACGCGCTGGTGCAGGCGCGCGCGGAGCAGGCGCAGGCCGCGCGCGACGCGCTGGCGCAGCTGGCCGCCGGCGCGGACGCGCGCATGGGCCGCGAGGCGCCGAACCTGGCGCCGCTGGACGAGGCGCTGAAGAAGATCCAGCAGATCTACGCGCGCCTGGCGGCGGCCAAGGGCCTCGGCGGCGCGGCCGCCGCGGCGGTGGAGGGCGAGCCCGTCGCCACTGGCATGGGCGCGCCGGTCGCCGCCGCGGCGGCAGGCGGCCTCGCGCTCGATCTCGGCGGCGGCGCGCTGGCCTCCAAGCAGGCCGCGCTGGCGGCGATCGGGCAGATCGCCGCGTTCTTCCGCCGCACTGAGCCGCACAGCCCGGTGGCCTACCTGCTCGAGCGCGCGGTGGCGTGGGCCGACATGCCGCTGGAGCAGTGGCTGGCGGAGGTGGTGCGCGACGAGACCACGCTGTCGTCGATCCGCGAGCGGGTCGGGCTGTCGCCGAACTACTGAGCGCGCCCCCGCCCGTCGAACGGCATATGTCCAACTCTGGCCGTCCGACGGATGTTGCCCGCCCGGGGCGCTTCCTAGACTCGCTGGCACATCCCGGGCATGCCGCCCGGCCACTCGCAGACGGGGACCGCCATGGCCAAGAAGGAAAGCACCCAGCACAAGCTCGACCGCGTGCGCGCCCCGCGCGTGCAGCTCACCTACGACGTCGAGGTCGGCGATGCCATCGAGAAGAAGGAGCTACCGTTCGTCGCCGGGGTGATCGGCAACTTCAGCGGGCAGCCGGCCGAGCCGCTGGGCAAGCTGAAGGACCGCAAGTTCGTCAACGTCGACAAGGACAACTTCGACGACGTGCTCAAGGGCATGAAGCCGCGGGTGCAGATGCAGGTGGAGAACAAGCTCGCCGACGACGGCTCCAAGCTGGCGGTCGAGCTCAATTTCCGCAGCCTGGAGGATTTCTCGCCCGAGCGCGTGGTGAACCAGATCGAGCCGCTGCGCAAGCTGCTCGAGGCCCGCCAGAAGCTCGCCGACCTGCGCAACAAGGCCGCCGGCAACGACAAGTTCGAGGACCTGCTCAACGAGGTCCTGCAGAACACCGACAAGATCGCGCAGCTCAGCCGCGAGATCGGCCCCAAGTCCGACGAGTGAGCCCCGCGCAGTGACCGCCGTCGCCGCCGTGCGCCGGCCCGCCCAGACCACCAGCGAGCGAATGACCATGGCCAATACCCAGACCCAGGCGGCGGGTGCCGCCGTCGCCGAGGCCGCCGAAGGCGGGCTGCTCGACCAGATCCTGACCCAGAGCAAGGTCGCGCGCTCCGACAGCGAGCGCAGCCGTGCCCGCGACCTGATCGCCGAACTGGTCGCCCAGGTCAGCGAAGGCGCGATGACCGTGTCCCAGGACGCGATCACCGCGCTCGACGCGCGCATCGCCGAGATCGACCGGATCCTGTCCGATCAGCTGTCGGCGGTGATGCATGCACCGGAGTTCCAGCAGCTGGAGGGCAGCTGGCGCGGCCTGAAGTACCTGGTGGACAACTCCGAGACCAGCACCACGCTCAAGATCAAGGTGTTCAACGCGACCAAGAAGGAGCTGGTCAAGGACTTCAAGAACGCGGCCGACTTCGACCAGAGCACGCTGTTCAAGAAGCTCTACGAGGAGGAGTACGGCACCTTCGGCGGCGCCCCGTTCGCGACCCTGATCGGCGACTTCGAGTTCGGCCGCCACCCGGAGGACATGTACCTGCTGGAGGAGATCTCGCACGTGTGCGCCGCGGCGCACGCGCCGTTCCTGAGCGCGGCCTCGCCCGAGCTGCTCGGCTTCGACGATTTCACCGAGTTGTCCGGTCCGCGCGACCTGGCCAAGATCTTCGACACCGTCGAGTACGCGAAATGGAAGAGCTTCCGTGCGTCGGAGGACTCCCGCTACGTCGGCCTGACCATGCCGCACGTGCTCGGGCGCCTGCCGTACGGCCCGGACACCGCGCCGGTGGAGGCCTTCAACTTCACCGAGCGCACCGACGGGACCGAGCACAACAAGTACCTGTGGATGAACGCGGCCTACGCGCTCGGCGCGCGGGTGACCGACGCATTCGCCAAGTACGGCTGGTGCGCGGCGATCCGCGGGGTGGAGGGCGGCGGCCTGGTCGAGGGCCTGCCCACCCACACCTTCGCCACCGACGATGGCGAGGTGGCGCTCAAGTGCCCGACCGAGATCGCGATCACCGACCGCCGCGAGAAGGAGCTGGCCGACCTCGGGCTGATCCCGCTGGTGCACTGCAAGGGCACCGACTACGCGGCGTTCTTCTCCACCCAGTCGGCGCAGAAGCCCAAGGAATACAACACCGACGCGGCCAACGCGAACGCGCGGCTGTCCTCGCAGCTGCAGTACATCTTCGCGGTCAGCCGGATCGCGCATTACCTCAAGTCGATGATGCGCGACAAGATCGGCAGCTTCGCCAGCAAGTCCAGCGTCGAGCTGTTCCTCAACAACTGGATCTCGCAGTACGTGCTGCTGGACGACAACGCCTCGCAGGAGGCCAAGGCCCAGTACCCGCTGCGCGAGGCCAGGATCGAGGTCGCCGAGGTGCCGGGCAAGCCGGGCGCCTACAAGTCGGTCGCCTTCCTGCGCCCGCACTACCAACTGGACGAGCTGAGCGTCTCGCTGCGGCTGGTCGCCGAACTGCCCAAGTCGGCGCGCTGAGCGCGCGCCGCGGACCCCTTTCCCTTCCCAACCTTGAGGAGACTTCACGATGGCAACCGACTACCTGCTCGAGATCGACGGCATCAAGGGCGAGTCCAAGGACGAAAAGCACAAGGACAAGATCGAGATCGAGTCCTTCTCTTGGGGCTGCAGCAATACCGGCAGCATGGGCCGCGGCGGCGGCGGCGGCACCGGCAAGGCGGACTTCCAGGACCTGCACTTCACCAAGCAGTGCGACAAGTCCAGCCCGCTGCTGGTCAAGGCCGCGGCCACCGGCGAGCACATCAAGAAGGCGGTGCTCACCGCGCGCAAAGCGGGGGGCAAGGGCGGCCAGGTCGAATACCTGAAGGTCACCCTCGAGGACGTGATGGTCAGCTCCTACCAGACCGGCGGCAATGCCGGCAGCTCGTCGATCCCGATGGACCAATTCTCGCTCAACTACACCAAGATCAAGTACGAGTATTTCCCGCAGAAGGCCGACGGCAGCCTGGAAGGCGCGGTCGCGGCGCAGTACGACCGCGCCCTCAACAAGGCCAGCTGAGTCCCGCGCACGCCGGCCCGCCCGCGCCGCGGGCGGGCCGGTCACGTGAGGGCATCCGGGATCCGCGCCCATGCGCAGCCTGATCGACCGCCTGGTGGAGGCGCCGCTGCCGGAGGACGCCGGCCGCCGCATCTCGCTGCAGGACGTGCGCGCCGGTCTCTCGCGCGACCTCGAGTCCCTGCTCAACACGCGCTCCGAGGGCGCGCGCCTGATCCCCGATGCGTTCAAGGAATGCCGCGGTTCCTCGCTGACCTACGGCATCCCCGACTTTTCCTCCTACAGCCTGCTCAGCCCGCATGACCGCGACCGCATCCGGCGCGCGCTGGAGCAGGCGATCGGCCTGCACGAGCCGCGCCTGACCCGGGTGCGCGTCACCCTCGAGCCGCAGCGCGAGCTGGATCGCGCGCTGCGCTTCCGCATCGATGCGCTGATGACGCTCGGGCCGCAGGGCGAGAAGGTGCAGTTCGACGCGGTCCTGCAGCTCAACACCCAGACCTACATGGTGCGCTGAGGATCCGGCGCCGGGGGGCAGGCGACCAGCAGCCCGAGCCGCGCCGCCTGCTGCAGGCCCTGGGCCAGGATCGGCGCCAGCCGTGCCTGCCAACCGTCCACGTCGCCGGGCGGTGGCGCATCGGGCGTGTCTGCGGGCAAGGCCGCCATGCGCGCGGCGAGGTCGCGCAGCAGGGCGGCATGGTCGCGCTGGCCGTCCAACAGCGTCAGCAGTTCGCAGGTCAGGCGGCTGTCCAGGCGTACCATCGCCGGGCGCAGGCTGGCCACCAGGTCCGCCCCGGCCTCCAGCTGCAGGCGCACGAGCGGGCTGGTGCAGGGGCGTTCCCCGGGCGTGGTGGCGAACGCCGGCGGATCGCATAGCAACTGCAGTAGCCCGGTCTGGAAACCGGCCAGCAGCGCCGTCAGCGCAGCGGCAGTGTCGTCGGCGGTGGACAGCACGTGCAGGCGCGCGGCCGCCGTGGCCAGCAGGTCGGCCACCGGACGCGGCTGCGGCCAGGCCGCGGCCAGTTGCTGCAGCACGGCCTTGGTCAGCGGATGGTCCACCACCAGCTCGGCACCGTCGGGCCCCAGCCCGCGCAGCGGCACCTGCGCTGCCAGCGGATCGGCCTCCGCTTGCAGCGGCTCCAGCCGTAGCTCGCCCACAGCGTGAAGCCCGAGCAGGGCCGCCGCATCGGGCTCGGCGCGTGCGCCGGCGCCGGCGTGGCACAGCAGCGTCTGCCGGAAGCGCCGGCCCTTGAGGAAATCGAGGTACTGCTCGCGGCGCAGGCGGTCGCCGCCGGCCAGGGCTTGCAGCCGCGTCCGCGCCGCCGGGTCGGGCAGGATCCGCGGATCGCTCTCGTGGTAGTCGGCCTCGGCGAGGAAGGCGAGGCCATGGGCCTCGGCCTGGGCCATGAAGTCGCTGAACTGGATCGGGTCGTTGGTGTCCGCCAGATCGTCGTGGAAGATGACGGCTGTATCGGTGCGCGCCAGCAGGTCGTGCGCCTCGCGCAGCACCACCCCGGCATAGCCCTCGCGCTGGCGCAGCACGTCCTCCGCCAGCCAGCGCAGCAGCGCCTGGGCATGCGCCAGCCGCGCGTGCGGGTCCGCCAGGTGGCGGGTCCCGTACAGCAGCAGGTCGCGCAAGATCCGCCGAAGGTGGCAGCCGGGCAGGGCGTTGTAGCTGATGTAGGCCACCGCGTGCGGGCGCAGGTGGGCGGCGCAGGTCGCCAGCAGGTGGCGCCGCACCGATTCGGGCACCCACGACCAGAATCCGTGCGCGGTGATGTAGTCGTAGCCGCGCGGATCCGGCGCCCAGGCGGTGAAGTCGGCGGCCAGCAGGCGCAGGTTGTCGAGTCCGAGCCGCCGGCGCATCGCCTCGCCGCGGGCGATCGCCGCCTGCGACAGGTCGATCCCGGTGAAGCGCGAGCGCGGATAGGCCAGCGCCAGCGTCAGCAGCTGCAGGCCGTCGCCGCAACCGACCTCGAGCAGGTCGCAGTCGGCCGGGGAGGCCGCCGGCAGCCCATGCAGGCGCGCGATCGCGGCCAGCCGCGCCGGGTGCATCTGCGGATGCACGTGCGCCGGGTAGTCGAGCAGGTCGTAGGCGAAGTCGGTCATGGCGGGGGCTCAGCGCGGCGGCGGGCGGTGCACGAGCAGGCTGGCGAGCATGGCCTCGCGCAGCTTCTGCGGTGAGACCGGCTTAAACAGCACCGGGATGCGCTGCGCGGCGATCTCCGCGAGGCGGTCCGGGCGGGTCTCGCCGGTGACCAGCAGGCGCGCGAAGCGCGGCCGCGCCGGGTCCTGGCGGTAGTGGCGGGCGACCGCGCGCAGCACGTCGATGCCGCTGCGACCCTCGCGCAGGCGCAGGTCGCAGATCGCCAGGTCCGGCGGCCGCTCCCAGGCCTGCAGCGCGGCCAGGGCGCCGGCCTCGTCGTCAGCAGTCGCGGTATGGCAGCCCCAGTCCCGCAGCAGCAGGCGCAGTCCTTCGAGGATGTGCGGATCGTCGTCCACCACCAGCACGCGCAGGCCGCTGACGTCCAGCGGCAGCGCGGCGTCCCCGGCGTCGGGACCGGCCGTGCCGGCCGCGGCCGCGGGCAGCTCCAGGCTGATGCAGGTGCCGCGGCCGAGGCGCGAGGCCAGCCGCAGGCGGCCATCGACCAGCGCCGCCAGCCGGCGCACGGTGGCCAGGCCCAGGCCCAGGCCGCGCGCCTGCTCGCCGCCTGCCACCGGCGCGGCGACCCGGTAGAACTCCTCGAACACCTGCTGCTGGTGCTCGGGCGCGATGCCGCGGCCGGTGTCCCATACGTCGATCCGCACCCGCGCGCCGCGTGCGCGCGCTCCGACCAACACGCCGCCGGCGTCGGTGTAGCGCAGGGCATTGCTGACCAGGTTGTTGAGCATGCGCGCCAGCATGGTGCGGTCGCAGCGCACCCAGGCGTCGGTCTTGCGCACGCTGAGGCGCAGGCCGCGCTCTTCGGCGACGGCGCGGAAGGTGCGGCTGACCTCGGCGAACACCTCGTCCAGGGGCAGGTTCGTCAGCTGCGGCTGCAATGCGCCGGCTTCCAGCCGCGAGAGGTCCAGCAGTTCACCGAACATCTGGTCGAGCGCGGCCACGCACTCCTCGACCCGGCGCACCTGTGCCAACCGCGCCGGGTCGGTCTCGCCCGCGCGCAGGGTGGAGGAGAACAGGGTCAGGGCGTACAGCGGCTGGCGCAGGTCGTGGCTGGCCGCGGCGAGGAACCGCGCGCGCGCCTGCTGCGCGGCCTGCAGCCGCGCGTTGCGGTCCTCGAGCTCGAGCAGCGCGCGCCCGAGTTCGCTCGCCATCCGGTTGCGGCTGTCGGCCAGCGCCTGCGAGGCCTGGTTCACGCCCTGCTGCAGGCGCCGCAGCAGCGGCGCGCGGTCCAGCGGCAGGCGGACTTCCTCGCCGCGACCGAGGCGCTCGATCGCGGCCACCAGCTGCTGCAGCGGGCGGGTGGCGCGCTGCACGATGACCAGCCCGGAGGCCAGCACCAGCAGCAGCCCGGCCCCCAGGAACAGCGCGATCCGCGCCAGCTCCGCGTTGCGCGCCGGACCCGCTGGCTGCAGGGTCAGGGTTTGCCAGGCCAGCAGCGCGAACAGCGCCAGCACGACCACTGCCAGCGGCAGGACCAGCCGCAGCACCAGTGGCCGCAGCATGGTCGCGCCCGGCGGCGCGGGTGGCAGCGGGTCGCGCGGGGCGGAGTGGGGCGCCTCGGCCCCGGGCTGTGCAGGCATGCCCGGGACTACGCAGGCCGCGGGCCGCGCAGGCCAGCCCGGGGCGTGTGCCGGGGGGCGAAACGACGAAGACCGCCCGGGTGGGCGGTCTTCGCGGGAAGGATGGTCGGGGAGACAGGATTTGAACCTGCGACTTCTACGTCCCGAACGTAGCGCTCTACCAGGCTGAGCTACACCCCGACGGCTGAGCCGCACATTCTAGGCACATGCCGGGCGTCGAGCAAGGGGGGCATGGGGCCGCGCGCGCCTGCCGGGTACACTGGCGGCTTCCCGCGCCGGAGCCTTCCGCCTTGATCAAGCCACGCACCCCGCCCGGGGTCATGGAACTGTTGCCCCGCGAGCAGATCGCCTTCCAGCGCATGCTCGACACCATCCGTCGGACCTTCGAGCGGTTCGGCTTCCTGCCGGTGGAGACGCCGGTGATGGAGCTGTCGGAGGTACTGCTGACCAAGTCCGGCGGCGAGACCGAGCGCCAGGTCTATTTCGTGCAGTCGACCGGGGCGCTGGAGAAGCCGGCGGCCGGCCTGCCGGAGCTGGCACTGCGCTTCGATCTGACCGTGCCGCTGGCGCGCTACGTCGCCGAGCACGAGCACGCGCTCGCATTCCCGTTCCGGCGCTACCAGATGCAGCGCGTGTACCGCGGCGAGCGCGCCCAGCGCGGGCGTTTCCGCGAGTTCTACCAGTGCGACATCGACGTGATCGGCAAGGACACCCTGTCGCCGCGCTTCGATGCCGAGATCCCGGCGGTGATCGCGGCGGTGTTCGGGCAGCTGGCGATCGGCGAGTTCACCATCCAGCTCAACCACCGCAAGCTGCTGCGCGGCTGGTTCGAGGGCCTGGGGATCGCGGGCGAGGCGCAGCTGCTGGTGCTGCGCGAGCTGGACAAGCTGGACAAGCGCGGCGGCGAGGCGGTGCGCGCGACCCTCGCCGGCGAGGGCTTCGGGCTGTCCGCGGAGGTGGTCGACCGGCTGATGGCCTTCTCGCAGGTGCGCGCGCGCGGCCAGGCCGGCGCGCTGGCCGCGTTGGAAGCGCTCGGCCCGGGCACGCCGCTGTTCGAGGAAGGCCGCGCCGAGCTGCGCGCGATCTTCGCGCAGCTGGCGGCGCTCGGGGTGCCGGACGCGCGCTACGCGCTGAACCTGTCGATCGCGCGCGGGCTGGACTACTACACCGGCGTGGTCTACGAGACCACTCTGGACGCCTACCCGCAGATCGGCTCGATCTGCTCGGGCGGCCGCTACGAGAACCTGGCCGGGCACTACACCAAATCGAAGCTGCCGGGCGTGGGCATCTCGATCGGCCTGACCCGGCTGTTCTACCAGCTGCGCGAGGCCGGCCTGCTGGCCGCGGCCGACAGCAGCGTGGACGTGCTGGTGGCGCTGCTGGACGATGCCGACCTGGCGGACATGCTCGCGCTGTCGCAGCAGCTGCGCGCGGCCGGGCTGAACGTGGAGACCCAGCTGGAGCCGCGCAAGCTCAAGAAGCAGCTGGAGTATGCCGACAAGGCCGGCATCCGCTGCGTGCTGCTGCGCGGCGCGGAGGAGGCCGCGCGCGGCGTGGTGGCGGTCAAGGACCTGCGCCGCGGCGAGCAGTACGACCTGCCGCTGGCGGAGCTGGCGCAGGCCCTGCCCGCGCGCCTGCGCGGCGGGGCGGCGGCATGAGCGCGCCGGTCCTGCTCGACGGCCGCTCGCTGAGCTGCGCGCAGCTGCTCGCGGTGGCGCACGGGGCGCCGGTCGCACTGGCGCCGGAGGCGCTGGCGAAGGTGGCGCACGCGGCCGACTTCCTCGCCGCGCAGGTGGCCCGCCAGGAGCCGATCTACGGCGTCTCCACCGGCTTCGGCAGCAATGCCGACAAGCTGCTGGGCGCGCATCCACTGCGCGACGAGCTGCCGGGCGCGGCGCCGTCCGGGCGTTCGCCGCACATCGAGCTGCAGGACAACCTGATCCTGACCCACGCGGTCTGCGTCGGCGAACCGTTCGCGCCGGAGGTGGTGCGCGCGATGCTGTGCATCCGCATCAACACCCTGCTGCGCGGGCATTCCGGCATCCGCGTGCAGACCCTGCAGGCGCTGGCGGCCATGCTCAACGCCGGGATCGTACCGGTGGTGCCGCAGCTGGGCTCGGTCGGCGCCTCCGGCGACCTCGCGCCGCTGTCGCACCTGGCGATCGTGCTGCTCGGCGGCGGCGAGGCGTTCGTGGACGGGCGGCGGATGCCCGGCGGCGAGGCGCTGGCGCGGCGCGGGCTGGCGCCGGCGACCCTGTCGTACAAGGAGGGCCTGGCGCTCAACAACGGCACCGCGCAGATGCTGGCCTGCGGGGTGCTGGCGCTGGCGCGGCTGGAGGACCTGCTGGAGACCGCCGACCTCGCCGCGGCGATGACCCTGGATGCCTTCGCCGGGCGGCTCGGGGCGTTCGCGCCGGAGGTGCACGCGCTGCGCCCGCATCCCGGGCAGGTGGCGACTGCTGCGCGGGTGCGGCGCCTGCTGGAAGGCTCGACGCTGGCCGACATCGCCTACCACCTGGTGCCGAAGTTCCGGCCGTGGCGGCCGGACAGCTGGGACACCCCGGCGGCGCGTGCGCTCAGCTTCGACATCGGTTGGGACTGGGTGCCGTTCGACCAGCGCCATGGGCGCGAGCGCTTCTACCAGCGCTTCCGCCCGTTCCGCGGCGGCAAGAAGCACCAGCCGCAGGACAGCTACTCGCTGCGCTGCATCCCGCAGGTGCACGGCGCGGTGCGCGATGCGCTGGCGCATGCGCGGCGGGTGCTGGAGATCGAGCTGAACGCGGTCACCGACAACCCGCTGGTGTTCCCGGACATGCAGGCCGAGCACGTCGAGCAGCAGGTGATCTCGGCCGGGCATTTCCACGGCATGCCGCTGGCACTGGCGATGAGCCAGCTGAAGGCGGCCATCCCGGTGCTGGCGTCGATCAGCGAGCGCCGCCTCAACAAGCTGGTGGATCCGGCGACCAACGACGGGCTGCCCGCGTTCCTGATCGGCAACGAGGACGGCACCGAGTCCGGGCACATGATCGTGCAGTACACCGCGGCGGCGATCGTCAACGATCTCGCCAGCCGCGCGATGCCGGCGGCGGTGTATTCGATCCCGACCAGCGCCAATGCCGAGGATCACGTCTCGATGGGCGCCAACGAGGCCCGCCACGTGCTGGCGATGGCGGCCGACCTCGGCAAGGTGCTGGCGCTGGAGCTGTACGTCGCCGCGCAGGCGCTCGACCTGCGGCGCGGCATGATCAACGCCGCGCGCGCGCTGGCCGCGCGGGTGGACGCCGCCGCGTTCGCGGCCAAGGTCGCCGGCGGCCCGCGGCCGGGGGGCGACGGGCACGCCGGTTTCCTCGCCGAGGTCGAGGGCTTGCGCGCCGAGCTCGCCGCCGCGCCGGAGTTCCGCCCGGGGCGGGCGGTGGCGGCCGCGCACGCGGCGATCCGCGCCGAGGTGCCGTTCCTCGACCGCGACCGCGCGCTGGACGGCGAGGTCGCGCGGATGGTGCGGATGGTGGAGGACGGGCGGATCCTGGCCGCCGCGCGCGCGGCGCTGGCCTGACCCCGCGCGGCGCGCGGCTCAGGCCACGTGCATCGCGTGGCGCACGCAGTTGCGGCCCTCGTCCTTGGCCCGGTACAGCGCGGCGTCGGCCAGGCGGATGATCTCCTCCGGGGTGTCGCCTTCGCCCACGCCCGCGACCGCGTGCACGCCGATGCTGGCGCTCAGCCGGATCTGGTGGCCGGCGCAGGCGATCGGCGCCTGGTGGATGCGCAGGCGGATCGCCTCGGCCACCTGCAGCGCCTGCTGCGGGCCGGTGTCCGGCAGGACCACCACGAACTCCTCGCCGCCGAAGCGGGCGACGATCCCGCCGCGCGGCTCGGCGACCTCGCGGATCAGGCCGGCGGCATGGGTCAGGCAGTCGTCGCCGGCGAGGTGCCCGTGGCCGTCGTTGATCTGCTTGAAGTGGTCGAGGTCGAGCAGCAGCAGCGCGATCGGCCGGCCGCTGCCCTGGCGCTCGGCCAGCGCCTGCGCGAACGCCTCGCGGAAGTGGCGGCGGTTGTAGACCCCGGTCAGCGGGTCGCGCCGGCTGAACTCGCGCAGCTGCACGTTGGCCTCGCCCAGCTGGGCCATCGCGGTGCGCAGCTGGCGGGTGCGCTCGACCACGTTGCGCTCGAGCTGCTCGTTGGCCTGCTGCACGATGCGGATGTTCTCGTTGCGCAGGCTGGCGTAGCGCGAGCCGAGCGCCAGCGACAGCAGCAGCATCTCCAGCGCGGAGCCGATCTGCACCCCGTTCTGGGTCCAGAAGTTGCGCGGCAGGATGCCGAACGCGAGCAGGGTGAACGCGGCGGTGCCGGCCAGGAACAGCGACCACGCCAGCAGGAACAGGCGCGCCGGGCGGTAGCCGCGGCGCAGCATGACCACGGTGGCGATGATGATCCACACCACCCCGAGCAGAACCATGCGCGAGGCGAGCGGGGTGGAGACGCTGTAGGGCAGGCGCAGGCTGGCCAGCCCCAGCAGCACGAAGAAGGCCACGAACGCCAGGCTGATGCGGTTGCCGAGCGGCCAGCGCTGGCGCAGCTCGAGGAAGTTGCGCGCGAACTGCTGCATGCCGATCAGCGCCAGGCAGATCGACAGCGGCACCGCCGCGTCCGCCAGCCACGGCCAGTCCGGCCAGAAGTACTCGAAGCCGTAGCCGTTGAGGGTGAACAGCACCAGCCCGAACGCGGCGACGTGGAACAGGTACCAGAAGTAGCCGGCGTCGCGCAGCATCAGCCACAGCACGAAGTTGTAGAACAGCAGCGCGATCACGATCCCGTAGTACAGCCCGGTCGAGAACTGCGCGTCGCGCATCAGCTCGGCGAACGCGCGCGGGGTGTACAGCACCAGCGGCACCTGCATCGAGCTCTCGCTGCGCACCCGCACCAGCAGTTCCACCGGCTGCCCGGTCGGCAGGTCGAGCCGGAAGTTGGGGAAGCGGTAGCGGATGAAGCGGCTGGCGAACGGCGCATGGTCGCCGCTGCGCTGGTGCACCAGGCGCCCGTCCGGATAGCGCAGGTACACGTCCACGAAGTCGCTCAGCGGGTATTCCTGCGCCAGCAGCCAGCGCGGCTCGTCCGGGTCGCGGTTGACGATCGGCAGGTAGAACCAGTACGCCCCGTCCTGGAAGCCGAAGGTCGGGCTGCCTTCCGGCAGCGGTTTGAACTGCCCGGCGTGTGCGCGCGCGAAGGCCTGCGCCACGCTGTCGCTGGCATTGAGGTCGTGGTAGTAGCCCAGACGCGGCGCCAGCGCCTGCGCCTCCAGGCCAGGCTCCAGGACCAGCGGGGCGACGATTTCCGCGCGCACCGGCCAGCATGCCAGCCATAGCGCCAGCAGCCCCCACACCGCCCACCCGCGGACATGCCGTCCCTGCACGCGCGAACTCCCCCACCCCCTGTCGGCCCGATTCTATGGCAGATGCGACCCGTCGGCGCCGGCATAATCCACCGCCCGTCCGAAACCTCGATGGAGTGCACGCAATGGCCCGGATCCGCCGCTGGCTCGCGCTCGCCCTGGCCTGGCTCGCCTGCGGCTCGGCCGCGGCCGCCTGCGTGCCGGTCTACGTGGAGGCCGGGCTGCCGCTTCCGCGGGTGCGCGCGGACGCCGGCCCCGGCTGCCTGGCCCCGCAGCGGGTGCCGGCCGCGCTGGGACAGTCCGCGCAGCCGCGCATCCTGCTCTTGGCCGATCCGCAGCCGAAATCCGCGCAGGACATGGACTACCTGCGGCGCGACATCGTCGCCCCGCTGCAGGGCCGCCACGGCGCTGCGCTCGGGCTGGTGCTCGGCGACGTCGTCGACGATCGCCCGGACCTGTATCCGGCGGTGCGCGGGGTGCTCGACGGGCTGGGCCTGCGCTGGCTGTACGTGCCGGGCAACCACGACATCGACCCCGGCGCGCGCGAAGATGCCGGGTCGCTGACGCACTTCCAGCACGAACTGGGCCCGGACACCTTCGCTTGGCTGGCGCCGCAGGCCAGCATCATCGGGCTGGACGACGTGATCGCCCAGCCCGGGCACACCCCGGCCTACACCGGCGGCCTGCGCGCGGACCAGTTCGCCTTCCTCGAACACCTGCTGCCACTGCTGCCGAAGGATCGCCTGCTGGTGGTGGCGCTGCACATCCCGCTGTTCGAGGAGCCCAGCCGCGACAGCTTCCGCGACGCCGACCGCGCGCGCCTGTTCGCGCTGCTGGCGCCGTTCCCGCACGTGCTGGTGCTCAGCGGGCATACCCACACCCTGCGCCGCACCGCGCATGCCGCCGAGTCCGGCTGGTCGGGCGCGGCGCCGCTGCCGGAATTCAACGTCGGTGCCGCCAGCGGCGCGTACTGGTCCGGGGTCAAGGACGCCGCCGGCATCCCGGACGCCACCATGGCCGACGGCACCCCGAACGGTTATGCGGTGCTGACGGTCAAGCCGGGCGGCGACTACGCCCTGGCCTGGCACGCCGCGCGCGATCCGGACGATGCGCAGATCGGCCTATGGGCGCCGAAGGTGCTGCGGCGCGGCGCCTATCCCGCGTGGGGTGTGTATGCCAACGTGTACATGGGCGATGCCGACACCCGGGTCGAATACCGGGTGGATGGCGGCGAGTGGCGGCCGATGCAGAAGGTGCTGCGCCCGGATCCGCGCCTGCTGGCGGAGAACGCCCGCGACGACGAGGCGGCGGCGCTGCGCGGCTACGACCGCTCGCCGGAGGCGGAGGTCTCGCCGCATCTGTGGCGCGCTGCGCTGCCGACCACACTTGCCGCGGGCGAGCACCAGGTCGAGGTGCGCGCCTGGCTGCCGTGGGGCGGCCCGGTCAGCGCCCACACCCGCTACCGGCTGGAGGAGGCCACGCCCTGACCCGTGCGCACGGCCCGGCCGTGCGCGCCGGGGGTCTGCTCCCCCCGTCCGTGGTTCGACAGGCGCAGCACGAACGGTGGTGCGGCCACGAGCGGGGGTGCGGGTCGCGAACGGAGAGGCAAGCCGCGAACGGGAACGGCCCGGGGATACCGGCCGTCTGCCTCAGGGCGCGATCTGCGCGAACGATTCCGCGCGCGGGTGGCCGTGGGCGGCCTCGCCCAGCCGCGGCTGCGGATAGTCCTGCGCGCGGTCGAGCAGGGTGGTGCGCATCCCGGCGGCGCGCGCGGCGTCCAGTTCCTCCACCACGTCGGACAGGAACAGCACCGTCTCCGGCGCCTGCCCGAGGCGCGCGGCGATCGCACGGTAGCTGGCGGCCTCGCGCTTGCCGCCGACCTCGGTGTCGAAGAACCCGGCGAACAGCGGGGTCAGGTCGCCGGCCTCGGTGTGCGAGAACAGCAGCTTCTGCGCCGGCACCGAGCCGGAGGAATACACCGCCAGCCGGTGCCCGGCCGCACGCCAGCCCTGCAGCGCCGGCAGCACGTCGGGATAGAGCGGGGCGGTGAAGTCGCCCTCGCGGTAGCCGGCCTCCCACACCAGGCCCTGCAGCGCCTTCAGCGCAGTGTGCTTGCGGTCCTCGTCGATCCAGCCCTGCAGGGTCTCGGCGATCACCGCGTCGTCGCAGGTACCGGCGGCGATCTCGATGGCCACCGCGTCCAGCCAGCGGCGCACGGCAGGTTCCTGCCCGTGCGCGCGGATGAAGCCCGGCAGGCGCGCGCGCGCGTAGGGGAAGAGCACCTCGCGCACGAATGCGATCGGCGAGGTGGTGCCCTCGATGTCGGTCAGGACCGTGCGGCTCACGCGGCCTGGCCCGGCTCGTAGCGCGGGAAGCGCTGCGCGATGTCGGTGCCGGTGAAGTGGCCGACCCAGCCGTCCGGGGTGGTGAAGAAGCGGATCGCCACGAAGCTGGGTGCCGGGCCCATGTCGAACCAGTGGGTCATCCCGTCCGGCACCGAGATCAGGTCGCCGGCCTCGCACAGCACCTCGTATACCTTGCCGCCCACGTGCAGCGTGAACAGCCCGCTGCCGGCCACGAAGAAGCGCACTTCGTCTTCCTTGTGGAAGTGCTCGTCGAGGAACTTGGCGCGCAGCGCCTCGCGGTTGGGGTTGTCGGGCGCGATGCTGACCACGTCCACGCTCTTGAAGCCGTGCGCGGCCACCAGGCGGTCGATGTCGGCGCGGTAGGCGGCCAGGATCGCCTCTGGGGCGTCGCCCGGCCGGACCGGATGCGCCGGTTGCCAGCGTTCCAGGTGGACGCCGATGCCCGCCAGCTCGGCCGCCATCGTGGGGAAGTCGTGGGTGCTCAGGCGCGGGGTTTCCGGCGCCTGGTCGTCGAAGATGCGCAAACGGCTCATGGCGATCCTCCCGGCAACGTCAGCGCGCGCCCAGGCGGCGCATGTCCAACTCACAGCCGAGCATGAATTCGAACGCGTCCAGGTGCCGGCGCGCTTCGTTGATGTCGCGGCCCCAGGCGTACAGGCCGTGGCCGGCGATCAGGTAGCCCCAGGTGTGCGGATGCTCGAGCACCGCATCCACGCTGGCGGTCAGCACGTCCATGTCCTGCGCGTTCGGCACCACCGGCAGGTCCACCTCGGCCTCGTGGGTGGTATGCCCGCGCAGGGCCTTGAACAGCTCGTAGCCGCGCAGCCGCACCCGGCCGGCGTCGGCATACAGCAGCCCGGCGATGGTCTGGTTCGGGGAGTGGGTATGCAGCACCGCCCCGACCTCCGGGAAGCGGCGGTACAGGTGGGTGTGCAGCGCGGCCTCGGCGGACGGCCGGTGGTGGGTGGCGACCGGATTGTTGGCCATGTCCACCACCATGATGTCGGCTTCGGTCAGGCGCCCCTTGTCCTTGCCGGAGATGGTGATCGCCGCGTGCTCCGGGCTCATCCGGATCGAGAAGTTGCCGGCGGTGGCGGGGGTCCAGCCCTTGGCCGCCAGCTCGCGGGTGTGCTGGATGATCTGCGCGGCGCAGCCGGCGAACAGGGTGTGGTCGAAGGCGGGGGTCTGCATGCGCCCACTATAGCGGCCGCGGCGCGGTGCCGATATGACGATGCCTCATGCGCGCCTGCGCGTGCAGGCGGGCGTGGATCAGTCGTCGCTGCGCTGCTGGCCGTAGTGGCGGAACTTCTCCAGCACCCGCTGCATCTCCTCCGGCGGCAGGTCGCGGGTGGGGCCGACGCTGCGCGCCAGCAGGTACTGGCGGGCCAGGCTCTCGACCTCCTCGGCCAGCGCATAGGCCTCGGCCAGGGTGCGGCCGACCGCCACCTGGCCGTGGTTGGCCATCAGGCAGGCGCGCACGCCGCCGCCCAGCGCCGCCATGACGTTGGCCGACAGCTCCGGGGTACCGAAGGTGGCATAGGCCGCGCACGGGATGCGGTCGCCGCCCGCGACCGCGACCATGTAGTGGAACGGCGGGATCTCCAGCCCCAGGCAGGCCAGCGCGGTGGCGTGCGGAGAGTGCGCGTGCACCACCGCGTGCATGTCCGGGAAGGCGTTCAGGATGTCGACGTGGAAGCGCCATTCGCTGGACGGGATCAGTTGCCCCGGCGGGCAGCGGCCATCGGCCTCCAGCCATACGATGTCCTCCGGCTGCAGGCGGTCGTAGGCGCGCCCGGTCGGGGTGATCAGCAGGCCGCCACGCCAGCGCAGGCTGGCATTGCCGGACTTGTGCAGCGACAGCCCGCTGGCGTTCATCGCCCGGCAGTGGTCGATCAGGGACTGGCGGGCGGCGCGTTCGTGGTCCTGCATGGCGGTCCGGGGCGGGGCGGGTGGCGTAGGATAGTCGAGCGCCGTTCAGCCGGGCCCGCCGGGGCCGCGGCAGGATGGCGCCGCAGCGCCATGGATGCCCCATAGGGTATGCTGGCCCGCGTGCCGAGCCCTCCACCCAGTCACCCGCCGAGGTTTGCCATGACTGATCTGACCCGCCGCCGCTTCATGACCCTCGCCGCGGTCGCCACCGCCGCCGCCCCGCTGGCGCTGCGTTCGGCCCCCGCGCAGGCGCAGGCCGCGCAGCTGCCCAAGCTGTCGCCCACCGACACCGCCGCCAAGGCGCTGTCCTACACCGAGGACGCCAGCACGGTGAAGAACCCCGCGCACAAGCCGGGCAGCGACTGCGGCAACTGCAACTTCTACAAGGGCGCCGCCGGTTCCGCCTACGGCCCCTGCCAGCTGTTCCCGAAGAACAGTGTGGCGTCCAAGGGCTGGTGCAGCGCCTGGGCCAAGAAGGCCTGACCTGCGCGCCGAGGCCGGCCGCGCCGCACGCGTGCCGGCCGTTCCCGCGAATGCAAAAGCCCGGCCTTGGCCGGGCTTTTGCGTTGACAGCGGCGGAGGCGCCGCTCAGGCCTGCGGGCCCTCGTGGAACGGCGGTTCCGGGTCGATCCGCGGCCCGCCCTGGGCGGCCAGATGGCCGCGCGCCAGCTCGCTGTGGCGGTAGCCGTACAGGGCATACACCGCCAACCCGATCACCGCCCAACCGAAGAACATGGCCAGGGTGTACAGCGACAGGTTGAGGAACAGCAGCAGGCAGCCGGCGATCGCCAGCGGGCCGACCACCCACACCAGCGGGGTGCGGAACGGACGGTGGCGGTGCGGATCCTTGACCCGCAGGATCATCACGCCCGCGGCCACCGCCATGAAGGCGAACAGGGTGCCGGAGTTGGAGATGTCGGCGAGGATGCCGACCGGGAACATCGCGGCGAACAGCGCCACGAAGATGCCGGTGATCAGGGTCACCACGTGCGGGGTGTGGAACTTCGGGTGCACCCGCGACAGGAATTCGGGCAGCAGCCCGTCGCGCGACATGGTGAAGAAGATCCGGGTCTGGCCGTAGATCATCATCAGGATGACCGAGGGCAGGGCGAGCGCGGCCGCCAGCCCGATCGCGTTGCCCCAGCCGGGGAAGCCGAGCACCTTGAGCACGTGCGCCAGCGGCTCCTTGCTGCACACCAGCGCATCGGATCCGGCGCAGGCAGCGGCCAGTTCCGGGGTGCCCGGATGGTAGGCGACGCCCTGGGCATTGAACATCGGCTGCGCGCCGATCGCGCCGACCGCGCCGTAGCCGACCAGCAGGTAGAACACGGTGCACACCAGCAGCGAGCCGATCAGGCCGATCGGGATGTTGCGGTTGGGGTTCTCGGTCTCCTCGGCCGCGGTGGAGACGGCGTCGAAGCCCACATAGGCGAAGAAGATCGAGGCGGCGGCCCCGAGCACGCCGATGCCGCCCAGCGGGCTGCCCCAGCCGGTCGGGAAGAATGGGTGGAAATTGCTGTCCTTGGCGGCCGGCACCGCGATCACGATGAAGGCGGTCAGCGCGGCGACCTTGACCAGCACCAGGATGGCGTTGACCTTGGCCGATTTGGAGGTGCCGATCACCAGCAACCCGGTCACCACCAGCGCGATCAGGAATGCGAGCAGGTTGAACGCACCGCCGTCCATCGGCCCGGCCTTGAGCGCCGCCGGCAGTTCCAGCCCGGCGCTGGTCAGCAGCCCGTTCATGTAGCCCGACCAGCCGACCGAGACTGCACCGGCCGCGACCGCGTATTCCAGCACCAGCGCCCAGCCGACGATCCACGCCAGCGCCTCGCCCATCACGCCATAGGTGTAGGTGTAGGCCGAACCGGAGACCGGCACCATCGCCGCCAGCTCGGAATAGGCCAGCGCCGCCAGCGCGCACACCACGGCGGCGATCACGAACGCGATCATCATCGCCGGGCCGGCCTTCTGCCCGGCCTCGGCGGTCAGCACGAAGATGCCGGTGCCGATGATCGCGCCGATGCCCAGCAATGTGAGCTGGAACGCGCCGAGCTGGCGCTTGAGCGATTTCTTCTCGGCCGTCTCGAGGATCTTGTCGAGCGGCTTGACGCGCTGGAACAGCATCCGAGTCTCCCCATCGAGTGGTGCGTGGACGGCGCCGCGGGCGCGGGCCGCAAGGGGCCGACCTTAAACGCCGGCCGCGGCCGGCACAAGCACCCGCTGGCCGCCCGGCGATAATCGGCGCCCTTTCCGCCACCGTCTTGCATTGCACCATGGATGCCGCCGCGCTCGCCGCCGAGTTCGAGGACTACGCCCGCCGCCATCCGGACGAGCGCGCGACCGTGGCGCTGTTTGAGGCCCTGCTCGCCGATCCGCAGGATCCGTTCCGCCGCGAGCGCCTGGCCGGGCATTTCACCGCCTCGTGCTGGCTGGTCGATCGCGTCGGCACCCGGGTGCTGCTCACCCACCACCGCAAGCTCGGTGCCTGGCTGCAGCTGGGTGGACATGCGGATGGCGAGCGCGACCTCGCTCGCGCGGCGCTGCGCGAGGCCGAGGAGGAATCCGGCCTGCCCGGGCTGCGCCTCGTGCCTGGCATCTTCGACCTCGACCGCCACTGGATCCCGGAGCACAAGGGCGTGCCCGCGCACTGGCACTACGACGTGCGCTATGTCGTGCGCGCCGGTGCGGAGGAGCGCTACGTGGTCAGCCCGGAATCGCTGGACCTGGCCTGGCGGCCGATCGCCGCGCTCGCCGGCGATCCGCAGGCCGACGCCTCGCTGCGGCGGATGGCGGGCAAGTGGCTGGCGCTGCACGCAACGCGGTGAGACGCGCAGGGCGAAGGGCGAGCGGCGCGCGGATCCTGGCGGACGCCCCCCCGCACAGGGGGGGCCAAGGCTTCCCCTCAGTAGAGCACGCGGGTGCGCAGGGTGCCGGGGATGGCCGCCAGCGCCGCGCGCAGCTCGCTGGCCTGGGCGTCGTCGGCGCTGACGTCGATCACCACGTAGCCCACCTGCGGGTCGGTGCGCAGGAACTGGCCGTCGATGTTGATGCCGCGCGCCCCGAACACCTCGTTGATGCGCGACAGCACGCCCGGCACGTTGCGGTGGATGTGCAGCAGGCGGTGGCTGCCGGCGTGCTCGGGCAGGGTGACCTCCGGGAAGTTGACCGCGGTCAGCGTGCTGCCGTTGTCGCTGTAGCGCACCAGCTTGGCGGCGACCTCGATCCCGATGTTGTCCTGCGCCTCCAGCGTGCTGCCGCCCACGTGCGGGGTCAGGATCACGTTGTCGAGCCCGCGCAGCGGGGACTGGAAGGCCTCGTCGTTGCCCTGCGGTTCGTGCGGGAACACGTCCACCGCGGCGCCGCCGAGATGGCCGCGGCGCAGGGCGTCGGCGAGCGCCTCGACGTCCACCACAGTGCCGCGCGCGGCGTTGATCAGGTGCGCGCCGGGCTTCATCCGCGCCAGCTGTGCGGCGCCGATCATCCAGCGGGTCGCCGCGGTCTCCGGGACATGCAGGGTCACCACGTCCGCCTGCGCCAGCAGGTCGTCGAGGTCGCGCGCCGGGCGTGCGTTGCCGAGCGCGAGCTTGGTCTGGATGTCGTGGAACAGCACCTGCATGCCGAGCGCCTCGGCCAGCACCCCGACCTGGGTGCCGATGTGGCCGTAGCCGACGATGCCGAGCACCTTGCCGCGCGCCTCATGGCTGCCGGCGGCGCTCTTGTTCCAGCCGCCGGCATGGCACTGCGCCGACTTCTGCGGGATCCCGCGCAGCAGCATCACCGCTTCGGCCACCACCAGCTCGGCGACCGAGCGGGTGTTGGAGTAGGGCGCGTTGAACACCGGGATGCCGGCCAGCTCCGCCGCCTGCAGGTCGACCTGGTTGGTGCCGATGCAGAAGCAGCCGATCGCCAGCAGCCGGCGCGCCTCCGCCAGCACGTCGGCACTGAGCTGGGTGCGCGAGCGGATGCCGATGAAGTGGGCGTCGGCGATCGCGCGCCGCAGCTCGGCCTCCGGCAGCGCCTTGGGATGGCTGACGACATTGCTGTAGCCGGCCGCCTGGAACGTCTCCACGGCGCTGCGGCTGATGCCTTCGAGCAGCAGGATGCGGATGTCCTGCTTGGGGTAGGAGGTCCTGCGGGGGGTCGCCATGGGCAGGGGCTGATACGGGGCGGGGTAGCGCGAGTGTGCCAGTTTCCGGCCGCGTGTTGCTGCGCTGCCGCACTGGACGCCTGCCGGCGGCGGTGGCAGGCTCGCCCCAACCCCGCTGGATCGCCGCGATGCCCGACCCCCGCCTGTCGGTCCTGGCCGACGCCGTCCCGAACCTGCGCCTGTCCACCGATGCCGGCGACCTCGTCCACTACGGGCGCGACTGGACCCGGCGCTGGGAGCCGGCGCCGCTGGCGATCGCCTTCCCCGAGGACGTGGCGCAACTGCAGGCGATCGTGCGCTGGGCGCGCGCGCAGCGGGTCGCGCTGGTGCCCTCCGGTGGCCGCACCGGGTTGTCCGGCGGCGCGGTGGCCGCACACGGCGAGCTGGTGGTCAGCCTGGCGCGGATGGCGCGGGTGCTGGGGTTCGATCCGGTCGGGCGCCTGCTGCGCGTGCAGGCCGGCACCCCGCTGCAGGTGGTGCAGGAGGCGGCGCGCGCGCACGGGCTGCAGTACCCGGTGGACTTCGCCGCGCGCGGTTCGGCCAGCATCGGCGGCAGCATCGCCACCAATGCCGGCGGGATCCGGGTGTTGCGCTACGGCACCACCCGCGACTGGATCGCCGGGCTGACCGTGGTCGACGGCCGCGGCGAGCTGCTCGAGCTCGGGCGCGGGTTGGTCAAGGATTCCAGCGGCTACGACCTGCGCCAGCTGTTCATCGGTGCCGAAGGCACGCTCGGGATCGTCGCCGAGGCGCTGCTGCGGCTGGCCGACCCGCCGCCGCCGACCCGGGTCATGCTGCTGGCGCTGCCGGACTTCGCCGCGCTGATGCAGGTCTATGCCGCGTTCCGCGCGCGGCTGGCGCTGGAGGCCTTCGAATTCTTCACCGACCTGGCCCTGGCCCACGTGCTCGCGCACGGCGGGCAGGCGCCGTTCGCGCAGCGGCATGCCTACTACGTGGTCACCGAGTACCCGGCGCAGGCCGAGGCGCAGGCGCTGGCGGTGTTCGAGCACTGCGCGCAGGCCGGCTGGATCGAGGACGGCGTGCAGGCCGCCAGCGAGGCCCAGGCGGCGCAGCTGTGGCGCCTGCGCGAGGGCATCAGCGAGAGCCTGGCCCGCCATCTGCCCTACAAGAACGACATCGCGGTGCCGATCGCGGCCCTGCCCGCCTTCCTGGAGGAGGCCGGCGCGCTGCTGGCGCAGGCCTATCCGCAGTTCGAGGTGGTGTGGTTCGGCCATATCGGCGACGGCAACCTGCATATCAACATCCTCAAGCCCGAGGCCCTGGCGCAGGACGCCTTCGTCGCCGAGTGCGGGCGGGTGACCGCGCGGCTGGCGGCGCTGCTGCAGCGGCACGGCGGCACCATCTCGGCCGAGCACGGCATCGGCCTGGCCAAGCGCCCGTTCCTCGCCAGCAGCCGCAGCCCGGCGGAGATCGCGGCCATGCGCGGGATCAAGGCGGTGCTGGATCCGGACGGGGTGATGAACCCGGGCAAGCTGCTGCCCGCGCCGGACGCGGCGGCGGACTGAACGCCGCCCGCATGCATCCGGTCGCGCCGGTGCATGGGCTTGCACGTGGCAGCGCGGCTGCCTATACTTTCCATCTCTGCTGCGGGGTGGAGCAGTCTGGCAGCTCGTCGGGCTCATAACCCGAAGGTCGCAGGTTCAAATCCTGCCCCCGCTACCAAGTTTCGGCGGTGCGTCCGTAAGGGCGCGCCGCGGGGCTCGGGCTCGCAGGATCCGCCTGCTACCGGATCCTGCATCCAGCGTCATCGGACAAAGGGCCCGCCGGGCCCTTTGTCGTTTCTGCCACCGCTGCCTGCCCAGGAGTCCCGTCTTGTCCGACAAGGCCCGCCAGATCGCCGCCCTGCTGTCACCCACCGTGGCCGCGCTGGGGCTGGACCTGCTCGGCGTGGAGTACCTGCCGGCGCCCGGCGGCGGCGTGCTGCGGCTGTACATCGACGTGCCGGCGGCCGAGGCCGAAATGCGCGCGGTCGGGATCGACGATTGCGAGGCGGTCAGCCGCGAGGTGTCCGCGGTGCTGGACGTGGAGGATCCGATCAGCGGGCACTACACGCTGGAAGTATCCTCGCCGGGCCTCGACCGCCCGCTGTTCGACGCCGCGCAGTTCGCGCGCTTCGCCGGGCAGGCGGCCAAGGTCGCGCTCAAGCTGCCGCAGGACGGCCGCCGGCGGCTGCAGGGCACCATCCTGCGGGTCGCGGGCGAGGCGGTGGTGTTCGCGCTGGACGGCGGCGAATGCACGGTCGCGCTGGACAACATCGACAAGGCCCGGCTGGTGCCGGACTGGGCGGCGCTGGGGCTGGCCCCGGCGCAGGACAAGTCCGGGCGCGACCGGCGCCCGGGCAAGCAGAGGAAGGCGGCCGCGGCGGCCGCGGTGGATCCAACCAACAAGCCGGCGGCCAGCGCGCCGTCCGATGCGGAGTAAGCGCAGATGAGCAAGGAACTGTTGCTGGTCGTCGATGCGGTGGCGGCCGAGAAAGGGGTGCCGGAAGCGGTGATCTTCGAGGCGATCGAGGCCGCGCTGGCCTCCGCCGCGAAGAAGCGCTACCCGGACCAGGACGTGCTGGTGCGGGTCCAGATCGACCCCAAGGACGGCAGCTACCAGACCTTCCGCCGCTGGGAGGTGGTGCCGGACGACGTGGTGATGGAGTCGCCCGACCGCCAGATCCGCCTGATGGACGCCATCGAGGAGGCCGAGGGGGTCGAGGTCGGCGACTACATCGAGGAGCAGATCGAGAACCCCGAGTTCGGCCGCATCGCCGCGCAGGCCGCCAAGCAGGTGATCGTGCAGCGCGTGCGCGAGGCCGAGCGCCAGCAGGTGGTGGACGCGTGGAAGGACCGCGTGGGCGAGCTGGTGACCGGCGTGGTCAAGCGCGTGGAGCGCGGCAACGTGTACGTCGACCTCGGCGGCAACGCCGAGGCCATCATCCCCAAGGACAAGGGCATCCCGCGCGACGTGATGCGCCCGGGCGACCGCGTGCGCGGCTACCTGTACGACGTGCGCAACGAGCCGCGCGGGCCGCAGCTGTTCATCAGCCGCGCCGCGCCGGAGTTCATGATCGAACTGTTCAAGCTTGAGGTGCCGGAGGTCGGCCAGGGCCTGGTCTCGATCAAGGCCTGCGCGCGCGACCCGGGCGACCGCGCCAAGATCGCGGTGCTGGCGCACGACAACCGCACCGATCCGATCGGCGCCTGCATCGGCATGCGCGGCTCGCGCGTGCAGGCGGTGACCAACGAGCTCAACGGCGAGCGGGTCGACATCATCCTGTGGAGCGACAACCCGGCGCAGTTCGTGATCAACGCCATGGCCCCGGCCGAGGTGCAGTCGATCATCGTCGACGAGGACAAGCACTCGATGGACCTGGCGGTGGCCGAGGACAAGCTGGCGCAGGCGATCGGCCGCGGCGGCCAGAACGTGCGCCTGGCCAGCCGCCTGACCGGCTGGCAGCTCAACGTGATGACCGCCGACCAGGTGCGCGCCAAGTCGGAGGCCGAGCAGGCCGCCGCCCGCCAGCTGTTCATGGACAAGCTCGAGGTGGACGAGGAGATCGCCGGGATCCTGGTCGGCGAGGGCTTCTCGACCGTCGAGGAGATCGCCTACGTGCCGGTCGCCGAGCTGCTGGCGATCGAGGGCTTCGACGAGGACATCGTCGAGGAGCTGCGCTCGCGCGCCCGCGACGCCCTGCTCAACGAGGCGCTCGCGGTGGAGGAGAGCCTGGAGGAGCACCAGCCGGCCGAGGACCTGCTCGCGCTGGAAGGCATGGACGAGGCCACCGCGTATGCCCTGGCCGAGCGCGGCATCCGCACCCGCGAGGAGCTGGCCGAGGCCGCCACCGACGAGATCGCCGACATCGAGGGCATGGGCGCCGAGCGCGCCGCCGCGCTGATCATGGAAGCGCGCCGCCACTGGTTCGAGTGAGCCGCGCGGGCGCCCCCGCCGACGCGATAAACTCGCCACCCCATGCCCGGGCACGCCCCGGGCCAGCAACGGAATCCGAATGACGCAGCAAATCACCATCCGCAAGCTGGCCGAGCTGGTGAACACCCCGGTCGAGAAGCTGCTGGAACAGCTGGCCGAGGCCGGCATGCCGTTCAGCGGCCCCGACCAGGTCGTCACCAGCCTGCAGAAGACGAAGTTGCTGGAGTTCCTCAAGCGCTCGCACGGCAAGAGCGAACAGGCCGCGCGCGAAGCGGTGGCGCCGAGCCGGATCACGCTCAGCCGCAGCCGCAAGCAGGAGATCACCGTCAACGCCGGCAAGGGCGGGCGCGGCGGCACCAGCACGGTCGAGGTGGTGACCCGCAAGAAGATCACCCTCAAGCCGACGGTCGCCGCGACCCAGAGCGAGGCCGAGCGGATCGAGGCCGAGCGCCTGGACGCCCTGCGCAAGCTGGAGGAATCCCGCCGGCGCAACCTCGCCGAGCAGCAGGCGCTGGCCGAGAAGGACCGCCAGCGCCAGCTCGAGCTGGAGGCGCAGCGCAAGCGCGAGCAGGAGGAGGCCGAGCGGCGCGCCGCCGAGGCCGCCGCCGCGGCTGCGGCGGCTGCGGTGGTGCCCGAGGTCGAGGAGCGCCCGACCCGCAGCGCCGGCCATGGCCACGCCCGTCCGGCCCCCGCGCGCGAGCCCGAGAAGGGCGCGGCGCACAAGCCCAAGCCGCACCGCGGCTCGCACGCCATGGTCAGCGGGGTGGAGGACGACGAGACCACCGCGCGCTTCGCCGGCCAGCTGCACCTGTCCGATTCCGAGCGCGCCCGCCGCAGCGGCGCGCGCGCCAAGCCGGGCCGCCCGCAGCCCAAGCGCGGCCCGGATCCGGCGCGCACCGGCTCCGGCTTCAACCGACCGACCGCGCCGATCGTGCGCGAAGTCGCGATCGGCGAGGCGATCACCGTGGCCGACCTCGCGCAGAAGCTGGCGCTCAAGGGCGGCGACGTGGTCAAGGCGCTGTTCAAGATGGGCGTGATGGCCACCATCAACCAGACCATCGACCACGACACCGCCGTGTTGGTGACCGAGGAGCTCGGCCACAAGGCGGTGACCGCGGCCAGCAACGACGCCGAGTCCGAGCTGCTGGCGCATGCCGAGGAGGTGCAGGGCGAGAAGCTGCCGCGCCCGCCGGTGGTCACCATCATGGGCCACGTCGACCACGGCAAGACCTCGCTGCTGGACTACATCCGCCGCACCAAGGTCGCCGCGGGCGAGGCCGGCGGCATCACCCAGCACATCGGCGCCTACCACGTCACCACCCCGAAGGGCGTGATCAGCTTCCTCGACACCCCGGGCCACGCGGCGTTCACCCAGATGCGCCAGCGCGGCGCCAAGCTCACCGACATCGTGGTGCTGGTGGTCGCGGCGGACGACGGCGTGATGCCGCAGACCATCGAGGCGATCCAGCACGCCAAGGCGGCCAAGGTGCCGCTGATCGTGGCCATCAACAAGATCGACAAGTCCGACGCCGACCCGGCGCGGGTCAAGAACGACTTGCTCGCGCACGACGTGGTCGCCGAGGAGTTCGGCGGCGACGTGCAGATGGTCGAGCTGTCGGCCAAGACCGGCCTCGGCGTGGACGACCTGCTGGACGCGATCAGCCTGCAGGCCGAGGTGCTCGACCTGCGCGCGGTCCGCGACGGCCGCGCCACCGGCGTGGTGATCGAGTCCGCGCTCGACAAGGGCCGCGGCCCGGTCGCCACCGTGCTGGTGCAGCAGGGCACCCTGCGCAAGGGCGACTACCTGGTGTGCGGCATCCAGTACGGCCGCGTGCGCGCGCTGTTCGACGAGACCGGCGCCCAGGTGCAGGAGGCGACCCCGTCGATCCCGGTGCAGATCCTCGGCCTGTCCGGGGTGCCGGAGGCCGGCGACGACTTCGTGGTGGTGGCCGACGAGCGCCTGGCCAAGGACGTGGCCCAGCAGCGCGACGCCAAGCGGCGCGAGCTGCGGCTGGTGGCCTCTGCGGGCAACCGCATGGAGGACATCATGGCGCAGATGGGCGAGGGCGCCACCCAGCAGACCCTCAACCTGGTGGTCAAGGCCGACGTGCACGGCACCATGCAGGCGCTGCGCGAGGCCCTGACCGGGCTGTCCAACGACCAGATCCGGATCAACGTGATCGGTTCCGGCGTGGGCGGCATCACCGAGTCCGACGCCCAGCTGGCGGCCACCTCCAAGGCCACCATCATCGGCTTCAACGTGCGCGCCGACGCCTCCGCGCGCAAGGTGATCGAGAACAACGGCATCGACCTGCGCTACTTCTCGATCATCTACGACGTGATCGACCAGGTGAAGCAAGTCGCCTCCAACGTGCTCGGCAAGGAGATCCGCGAGGAGATCATCGGCATCGCCGAGGTCCGCGAAGTGTTCCGCAGCTCCAAGTTCGGCGCGATCGCCGGCTGCATGGTGGTCGAGGGCGTGGTCAAGAAGGCCAAGCCGATCCGCGTGCTGCGCGACAACACGGTCATCTTCGAGGGCGAGCTGGAATCGCTGCGCCGCTTCAAGGACAACGTGGAGGAGGTCCGCCAGGGCACCGAGTGCGGCATCGGCGTGAAGGCCTACAACGACGTCCGGCCGGGCGACCAGATCGAGTGCTTCGAGCGGATCGAGGTGCAGCGCAAGCTGTGAGGCGTGCGTCCCCGCCATGGCGCAGAAGTCCTTCCACCGCACCGACCGCGTCTCCGCCCAGCTCCGCCGCGAGCTGGGCAGCCTGGTGCATGCGGCGGCGCGCGAACACGCGCTGCCGGCGGCCAGCGTGTCCGACGTGGAGGTGAGCCGCGACCTGGCGCATGCCAAGGTGTTCGTCACCGTGCTGCAGCCGGAGCGCGCGGCGGAGGCGATCGCCGCGCTCAAGGCGCTGGCCCCGGAGCTGCGCCGCGCGCTGGCGCGCGCGGTGCGGATGCGGCACGTGCCCGAACTGCACTTCCACTACGACGAGTCGGTCGACCGCGGCGAACGCATCGACGCGCTGCTGCGCGACCTGTCCGACGCCCGCCGCAGTGACGACGCCGGCTGACCCGCGCGCGTCGCGCCCGCGCACCGTCTTCCGCGCCCTCGACGGCATCCTGCTGCTGGACAAGCCGCGCGGCCTGTCCTCCAACCAGGCCCTGCAGCGGGTGCGCCACCTGTTCCGCGCCGAGAAGGCCGGCCACACCGGCAGCCTGGATCCGCTGGCCACCGGCCTGCTGCCGGTCTGCTTCGGCGAGGCCACCAAGATCGCCGGCGGCCTGCTCGGAGCGCGCAAGGCCTACGAGACCGTCGCCCGCCTGGGCATCACCACCGACAGCGACGACGCCGAGGGCCAGCCGCTGCGCGAGCGGCCGGTGCCGGTGCTCACGATCGCCACCATCGACGCCGCCCTGCGCGCCCTGACCGGGCGCATCCGCCAGCGCCCGCCGATCTATTCCGCCCTCAAGCGCGGCGGCGAGCCGCTGTATGCCAAGGCCCGCCGCGGGGAAACGATCGCGGTGGAGGAGCGCGAGGTCGAGGTGCATGCCTTCGACCTGGTCAGCGCGGCCGACCTGCTCGACGGCGGCGAGCCGCTGCTGCGCCTGCACGTGGAGTGCGGTTCCGGCACCTACGTGCGCAGCCTGGTGCGCGACCTTGGCGAATTGCTCGGCTGCGGGGCGCACGTGGCCGAGCTGCGCCGGCTGTGGGTGGATCCGTTCCGCGACCCGCGGATGTGGACGCTGGAGGGGCTGGAGCAGCTGCGCGCGCACGCCGGCGAGCACGTGCTGGAGTCGTGCCTGCTGCCGGTCGAGGCCGGGATGGCCTCGTGGCCGCAGGTGCGGGTCAGCGCCGCGCAGGCGCGCCGGCTCGGCCACGGCCAGGGCCTGCGCGGCCCGTTCCGGCCGCCCGGGCAGGTCGCGCTGGTGGATGAGGCCGGGCGCGGGCTCGGGCTGGGCGAGGTCGGCGCGGATGGCGGCCTGCGCCCGCTGCGCCTGTTCCGGCGTGCCGTGGCGTCGCCGCCAGCGCAATGAACCTGCGCGGCACGGGCAGGCGCCGCGCACGCTGCGGGCTTGCGGCAGTGCAACACGTTGCCGCGCGATGACAGCGCAGGCTATACTTCCGCCGCTGTGCCAGCGCGCGGCATCCACATACCCCCATCCATGACGGATCGCGCGGTGCGGGCTCAAGGCCCGTTCCTGCCGGTCACGCGACTACGAGGCAGCCATGTCCATCGATACCCAGAAGATCATCAGCGAGCACCAGCGCGGTGCCAACGACACCGGTTCGCCGGAGGTCCAGGTCGCGCTGCTGAGTGCCCGCATCGAGCAGCTCACCGAGCACTTCAAGGTGCACAAGCAGGACCACCACAGCCGGCGCGGCCTGCTGATGCTGGTCAACCGCCGGCGCAGCCTGCTCGACTACCTGCACCGCAAGGATGCCGAGCGTTACAAGGCGCTGATCCAGAAGCTGGGTCTGCGTCGCTGAAGACACCCCGGCCGCGGCGCAGCGATGCGCCGCGGTTCGTTTTGGCAGTTGGCAATTCCCTGCCGGCCCTGGTGCCGGCCAGCGCCCGAGGCGGCGCAGCGCCCGGGGCGGGGCCCCGCGGCGGTGATGCGACAGACGAACCCGAACCCAAGGATCCCCACGTGGCGAAAATCAGCAAGACATTCCAGTACGGCAGCCGCCAGGTCACCCTCGAGACCGGCGAGATCGCGCGCCAGGCCGGCGGCGCGGTGCTGGTGAAGGTCGACGGCACCGAGGTGCTGGTGACCGCGGTCGCGGCCAAGTCCGCGCGCGAAGGCCAGGACTTCTTCCCGCTGACGGTCGACTACCAGGAGAAGTTCTATGCCGGCGGCCGCATCCCCGGCGGCTTCTTCAAGCGCGAAGGGCGCCCGACCGAGAAGGAGACGCTGATCAGCCGCCTGATCGACCGTCCGATCCGGCCGCTGTTCCCGGAGGAATACCGCAACGAGGTGCAGATCATCGCCCAGCTGCTGTCGCTCAATCCGGAGGTCGAGGGCGACATCCCGGCGCTGATCGGCGCCTCCGCCGCGCTGGCGCTGTGCGGCACCCCGTTCCAGGGCCCGATCGGCGCCGCCAAGGTCGGCTACGTCAACGGCCAGTACGTGCTCAACCCGTCGGTCTCCGAGCTCAAGGCCAGCGACCTCGAGCTGGTGGTAGCCGGCACGTCCAACGCCGTGCTGATGGTGGAGTCGGAAGCCAAGGAGCTGTCCGAGGAGGTCATGCTCGGCGCCGTGATGTTCGGCCACCGCGCCATGCAGGTGGCGATCAACGCCATCAACGAGCTGGCGGTCGAGGCCGGCGCCCCGGTTTCGACCTGGCAGCCGCCGCAGAAGAACCAAGCCCTGATCGCCGCGCTCAAGGAGGTCGTCGGCGATCAGCTGGCGCAGGCTTTCCAGGTGCGCGACAAGCTGCAGCGGCGCGAGGCGATCGCCGCCATCCGCAAGGATGCCTTCGCCGCGCTCGCCGCGCGCGCCGAGGCCGAGGGCTGGGACCTGGGCGAGATGGCGCGCGAGTTCGGCGAGCTGGAGTACCGCACCCTGCGCGACGCCGTGCTCGACACCCAGATCCGGATCGACGGCCGCAAGCTGGACGAGGTGCGCCCGATCAGCTGCAAGGTCGGGGTGCTGCCGCGCGTGCACGGCTCGGCGCTGTTCACCCGCGGCGAGACCCAGGCGCTGGTGGTCACCACCCTCGGCACCGCGCGCGACGGCCAGATCATGGACGACGTCGCCGGCGAGTGGAAGGAACACTTCCTGTTCCACTACAACTTCCCGCCGTACTGCGTCGGCGAGACCGGCCGTTTCGGCGCGCCCAAGCGCCGCGAGATCGGCCACGGCCGCCTGGCCAAGCGCGGCGTGCTGGCGATGATGCCGGGCATCGAGGCGTTCCCGTACACGGTGCGCGTGGTGTCGGAGATCACCGAGTCGAACGGGTCCTCGTCGATGGCCTCGGTGTGCGGCTCCTCGCTGGCGCTGATGGACGCCGGCGTGCCGATCAAGCGCGCGGTGGCCGGCATCGCCATGGGCCTGGTCAAGGAGGGCGAGCGCTATGCCGTGCTCAGCGACATCCTCGGCGACGAGGACCACCTCGGCGACATGGACTTCAAGGTGGCCGGCAGCGAGCGCGGCGTGACCGCGCTGCAGATGGACATCAAGATCCAGGGGATCACCGAGGAGATCATGCAGGTCGCGCTGGCGCAGGCCCGGCAGGGCCGCCTGCACATCCTCGGCGAGATGGCCAAGGCCATCACCGCGCCGCGCCCGGAGCTGTCGGACTACGCGCCGCGCCTGATCACCCTGAAGATCCACCCGGACAAGATCCGCGAGGTGATCGGCAAGGGCGGCTCGGTGATCCAGGCGATCACCAAGGAAACCGGCACTCAGATCGACATCCAGGACGACGGCACCATCACCATCGCCTCGGTCAACGCCGCCGCCGGCCAGGCCGCCAAGGCGCGCATCGAGCAGATCACGTCGGACGTGGAGCCGGGCCGGATCTACGAGGGCAAGGTCGCCAAGATCATGGACTTCGGCGCGTTCGTCACCATCGCCCCGGGCAAGGACGGCCTGGTGCACGTCTCGCAGATCTCCAGCGAGCGGGTGGAGAAGGTGTCCGACAAGCTCAAGGAAGGCGACCTGGTGCAGGTCAAGGTGCTGGAAGTGGACAAGCAGGGCCGCATCCGGCTGTCGATGAAGGCGGTCGCCGACGGCGAGGGCTGACGGCCCCACGGCCCTGCCGGGCGGACGGCCCGGCAGGGATGCGATCGCAGCAACATCCGTGCGGCGGGCCTGGTGCCCGCCGCACGCGTTTGCGGCCCCTGCCGGGGACGCGGCGCGCGCGGCATACTGGCCGGGCCGCATCGTGCGGCGCCGCCGTCCTCCGAGCCGCCGCAGGCACGCCGCATGCCGCCCAGCACCGATCCGCGCATCTTCTTCGCCTCCGAACGCACCCTGCTGGCCTGGCTGCGCACCGGCATCGCGATCGTCGGGCTGGGCTTCGTGGTGTCGCGCTTCGGCCTGTTCCTGCGCATCCTCGGCACCGAGTCCGGCGGGCACGTGCAGGTCGGCCCGCCGTTCTCGCACTACATCGGCCTGGTGCTGGTCGCGCTCGGCGCGCTCAGCATGGGGGTGGCCGCGTTCCAGCACGCGCACTACGTCGCGCGCCTGCCGGAGGAGGACGACCCGCGCCACTACCCGCGGGCGTGGGCGTTCTGGTTCGGGGTGCTGCTGGCGCTGGCCAGCGCGGCACTGGCGGCCTATCTGGCGGTGACCCCGCCGTGAGCCCGCGGGCCCGCGCGCAGCGCGCGCGGGCCGGGCGCCTCAATCGGCGCGGCCGGCGAACTCGCCGGTGGTGGTGTTCACCCACACCTTCTCGCCGTTGCCGATGTACTCCGGCACCATGATCTCGATGCCGGTGGCCAGCTTGGCCGGCTTCGGGCGCTTGGTGGCGGTGCCGCCCTTCAGCTCCGGCGGGGTGTCCACCACCTCGATCGCCACCGACTGCGGCAGCTGGATCGCCACCGGGGCGTCCTCGATCAGCTGCACGTAGATGCCGGTGAGGCCGTCCACGATGTAGCCGGCGGCGTCGCCCACCGCGTCGGCATCCAGGGTGTACGGGGTGTAGTCCTCGTCGTCGAGGAACACGAACGCATCGCCGTCCCTGTAGGAATAGGTGCACTGGCGGCGGGTCATGTCCACCTCGCGCAGCTCGTCGTCGGCATCGAAGCTAGCGTCCAGTTTGTGGCCGCCGGGGATGGCGTACATGGTGAAGCGGTAGCGCACGTTGCCGCCGCGGCCCTGCGGGCTGCTGCGCTCGATGTCGCGGATCTGGTACACGCCGCCGTTGTGTTCGACGACGTTGCCCTTCTTGATGTCGTAAGCCTTCATGGAATGTGCCTGCGTTGTTGTTGGAGCGCGCGGTGGAGGCGCTCGTTGAGGAACCAGGAGGGCAGGCCCCAGGCGAGCCCGCCGCTGGCGCACAGCGGCAGAGCGATGGCGGCCAGCCGCGGGTCGCGCGGGGAGGCGGGGCCGAGCCGCAGCCCGGTCATCGCCAGCATCGCCAGGCACATCCCCCCGCTCCAGAGCGCGAGCCCGCGCACCCGCACGCAGCGCCACCTGCCGCGGGTGCGGATGGCCGGCCAGCGGCGGGCCACCCAACGTCCGGTGCGCGCGCCGGGGTCGGTCACTTCGGCGCCAGGCGGGTGGCGCCGTCCAGGCGGATGGTCTCGCCGTTGAGATAGCCGTTGCAGAGCACGTGGCCGACCAGCGCCGCGAACTCCTCCGGCTTGCCCAGCCGCGCCGGGAACGGGATGGTCGCCGCCAGCGACTTCTGCACGTCCTCCGGCATGCCGTCCACCATCGGGGTCCAGAACACGCCCGGGGCGATGGTCATCACGCGGATGCCGAAGCGCGCCAGCTCGCGCGCCATCGGCAGGGTCATGCCGATCACGCCGGCCTTGCTGGCGGAGTAGGCGGCCTGGCCGATCTGGCCCTCGTAGGCGGCCACCGAGGCGGTGTTGACGATGACGCCGCGCTCGCCGTCCTCCCCGGCGGCGTTGTGCTGCATGCGTTCGGCGCAGGCCTTGGCCACGTTGAAGCTGCCGACCAGGTTGACCATCACGGTGCCCTGGAACTGCGCCAGCGGCATCGGGCCGGTCTTGCCCAGCACCCGGCCCGGGCCGAGCACGCCGGCGCAGTTGATGCAGGCGTTCAACCCGCCGAGGAAGGCCTGCGCGGCGCCGACGTTGGCATCGACCTGGGCTTCGTCGGTGACGTTGGTGGTGAAGTAGCGGGCCTGGGCCTCGCCGAGCTCGGCGACCGCGGCCGCGCCCTTCTCGTCATTGAGGTCGAACAGGGCGACCTTGCCGCCGTGGGCGACCAGGTGCCGGGCCACGGCCAGGCCGAGGCCGGAGACGCCGCCGGTGACCACGGCGCGAACGGAAGCCAGTTGCATGGGGAATCCTGCGGACGGGGAGACGCGATTTTAGCCAATGCCGCTGCGCGCCGGGCTCGTGCGCGGCGCCGCCGGCCAGGCGCATGTCCGGGCGCAGGCCGGTGGCGGAGGCGATGTTCGCACCGGGCGGCTTGCGCGCCCTCCCGCGGCGGACCCGACGCGGGCTATGCCGAAGCGAGCTCCAGCAGGTAGAAGCGGTTGCAGCCGCCGTGCCCGGTGGCGCCCAGCGGGGCGTCGATGCGGCGGAAGCCGCTGCGCTCGTACAGGCGCATCGCCGCGTCCATGCCGGTCAGGGTCTCCAGGTAGCAGCGGGCGAAACCGAAGCCGCGCGCGGCGGCCAGGCAGCGCTCCATCATCGCCGTGCCGGCCCCCAGCCCACGGGCCTCGGGCAGGAAGTACATCTTGCGCAGCTCGCAGGTCTCGGGATCGCCGCCGGCCAGCGGCGCCACCCCGGCGCCGCCCAGCACCCGGCCGTCGCGTTCGAGCACGAAATAGGCATGCCGCGGCGCGGCGTAGGCGCGGCTCATCCAGTCGACCTCGGGGTCGGCGATGGCAAAGCCGCTGCCGACCGCGCCGAACTCGGGCATCACGGTGCGAATGATGGCGGCGATCGCGGCATCGTCGGCGGGCTGGATCGGGCGGATCGTGAAATCGGCGGGCATAAGCATGCGGGATCAGGCGGTCTGGGCGGCCAGGCGCCGCGCGAACTCCCCGGGCAGCAGGCCGGGGGCATACAGGAAACCCTGGCCGACGCGCACCCCCAGCCGCAGCAGGAAGTCGCGCTGGGCTTCGGTTTCCACGCCTTCGGCCACGATCCCGAGGCCGAGGCTGCGCGCGATCCCGGCGACCGCCTGGCAGATCGCCACATCGGAGGCATTGCCAGGCACGCCGCGCAGGAAGCCGTGGCTGAGCTTGAGCGCATGGATCGGCAGCCGGCGCAGGTAATTCAGCGCGCTGTAGCCCTCGCCGAAATCGTCGATCGACAGCTGCACGCCCAGCCGGGTCAACTGCTCGAACACCTGCAGGGTGTCCGGGGTGTCCTCGACCAGCACGCGCTCGGTCAGCTCCAGCTCCAGCGCGGCGCCGGGCAGGGCGGCCGCGGCCAGCGCCTCCTCCACGCAGGCGGCGAAGTTGCCGCCGGTGAACTGGCGGTAGGACACGTTGACCGCGATCCGCTGCAGCGGCAGCCCCTGTTCGCGCCAGCGCCGCATCTGTGTGCAGGCCTCCTGCAACACCCAGGGTCCGATGCGGACGATGTCGCCGGTGCTCTCGGCCAGCTCGATGAAGCGGTCCGGGTGCATCTGGCCGAGCTGCGGATTGTGCCAGCGCACCAGCGCCTCCGCCTGCAGGATGCGGCCGCTGCGCAGGTCGACCTGCGGCTGGTAGACCAGGTGGAACTCGCCGTTGTCGAGCGCGCGCCGCAGTTGGGTCTCGGTCTGCACGCGCTCCTGCTTGCGCGCCGCCAGCTCCGGCGAGAACGCCTGCCAGCCATTGCGGTGGCGGCGCTTGCTGTCGTACATCGCCGCGTCCGCGCTGAGCAGCAGTTGCTGGGCGTCGCGGCCGTCCTCCGGCGCGCGCGCGATGCCGATGCTGGCGGTGACGTGGAAGTCCTGGCCGTCGATCCGGAACGCCGGCGCGAATGCCTGCTGCAGGCGCGCGGCCAGCGCCTGCGGGCGCTGCGGGTCGTCGCCGGTGGCGCACACCACCAGGAATTCGTCGCCGCCGAGGCGCGCCAGCTCGGCCTCATCGCCGAGCGCGGCGCGCATGCGCCCGGCGGCCTCCACCAGGACCTGGTCGCCGGCGGCGTGACCGAGCACGTCGTTGACCAGCTTGAAGCGGTCGAGGTCGAGGTAGAGCAGGGCCAGGCGTGCGGGCTCCGGCTGCGCCAGGCGCTCCTGCAGCAGGGCGAGCGCGGCGTCGCGGTTGAGCAGCCCGGTCAGGGCGTCGGTGCGCGCGCGGGTGCGCAGCGATTCCTCGGCCTGCTTGCGCTCGGTGATGTCCTGCAGGGTGCCGGTCAGCAGGTCCGCGGCCGGGCCGCCGGATTCGGATTCCCCGATCAGGCGGATCCAGAACGCCGCGCCGTCGTGCTGGCGGCCCTGCAGCTCGATGTCGAAGCCGGTGCCGCCGCGCGCACCGGCCAGCAGGCGGTGCAGGCGCGGGCGTTCGCCAGGCTCCAGGCAGGCCAGGAAGTCCTGCAGCCGGGCCGGGGGATGGCGCGCGCCGAGGATGCGCGCGGCCTCGTCGGTCAGGAAGAACTCGTCGCTGCCGCGGTCCCACTGCCAGCCGCCGATCCGCGCCAGCGCCTGCGCGCGCTCGAACCACACGCCGTCGCGCTTGAGCTCGGTGACGTCGCTGAACATCGACAGGATCTGGCGCGGCTGGTCCTCGCCGGCGGCGTACTGGGGCAGCGCGGTGACCGCCAGCCACAGCAACTGGCGCCGGCGCAGGTGGTACATGCCGATCACGGTGCTCTCGACCATCCGCCCGCTGCGCAGGGCCCGCACCGCCGGGAAGTCCTCGTAGGCCATCTCGTGGCCGCTCTCGTGCAGCACCTTCCAGTCGCCCTCGGCCATCGCCGCCGCCAGCGACTGGCCCTCGCCGACGCCGAGGATGCGCAGCGCGGCCGGGTTGCCGTACAGGTAGCGGCCGTCGGCATCCTGGATGACGATGCCCTTGTCGATCGACTCCATCAGCTGGCGGTAGCGGATCTCCGCCTCCCGGCGTTGGCTCAGGTCGCGCGCCACCGCGACCAGCGCCGGCTGGCCGTGGTGGGTGAAGTTGGCCGAGTGCACCTCGACCGGGAAGCGGCTGCCGTCGGCCCGCATGTTGGTGACCTCGATCACGTAGCTCTCGCCGCGGTCGAGCGCCTCCAGCACCGGGGCCATGTGGTCGCGCGGCAGGTCGGGGTTGAGCACCTCGATCGAACGGCCGACGATCTCCGCGCGCGGCCGGCGGTAGGCGCGAATCCCGGCCTGGTTGAGATCGAGCACGGTGCCGTCGCGGGCGATGATGCTGACCGGGTCCGGTACCGCATCGAACAGCGCGCGGTACTTGCCGTGCTCGGCCTGGATCGCCGCGCGCGCCTCCTCCAGCGCCTGCCGCACCTCGCCGAGCATGGCCTGGCAGTGGCGGGGCAGTTCGGGGTCGCAGGCGGCCGCGTCCAGCGTGCGCAGGGTCTGTTCGATCCGTGCGACCGCCGCGTGTCCGGGCGCGGGATCGGGCGTGCTCACGCGGGCAGCGCCCGCCCGGCCTTGCTGCCGGTCTCGCGCCCGAGCAGGCCGGCCAGCCAGCGCCCGGTCGCGGCCAGTCGCGCCAGGTCCACCCCGGTTTCAATGCCCAGCCCGTGCAGCATGTAGACGAGGTCCTCGCTGGCGAGGTTGCCGCTGGCACCCTGCGCGTACGGGCAGCCGCCGGCGCCGGCCACCGCGCTGTCCACCACCGCCACGCCTTCCTCCAGGCAGGCCAGCACGTTCGCCAGCGCCTGCCCGTAGGTGTCGTGGAAATGGATCGCCAGCGCGGCCATCGGCACCTCGCCGGCGACCGCGCGCAGCATCGCGCGCGCCTTGCCCGGGGTGCCCACGCCGATGGTGTCGCCCAGCGAGATCTCGTAGCAGCCCATCGCATGCAGCGCGCGTGCGACCCGCACCACGTCGGCCAGCGGTACCTCACCCTGGTAGGGACAGCCGAGCACGGTGGAGACGTAGCCGCGCACCGGCACGCCGTCGGCGCGCGCGCGTTCCAGCACCGGCGCGAAGCGCTGCAGGGATTCTGCGATCCCGGCGTTGGTGTTCCTGCGGTTGAACGCCTCCGAGGCCGCGGTGAACACCGCCACCTCCTGCGCGCCGGCGGCGCGCGCGCGTTCGTAGCCCTGCAGGTTCGGCACCAGCACCGGGTAGGACACGCCGGGCGCGCGCGCGATCCCGGCCAGCACCTCGGCGGCGTCGGCCATCTGCGGCACCCACTTCGGGCTGACGAAGGCGGTGGCCTCGATGCTGCGCAGGCCGGTCTGCGACAGGCGGTCGATCAGCGCGATCTTGTGCGCGGTGCCGATGTCGACCGGCTCGTTCTGCAGCCCGTCGCGCGGGCCGACCTCGACGATGCGCACGCGGAGCGGCAGGGACATGGGCTCACGCCTCCAGCACGGCGAGCACGGTGTCGGCATCCACGAAGTCGCCGGGCGCGGCGCGCACCTCGGCCAGCACGCCGTCGCGCGGGGCCTTCAGGGCCAGCTCCATCTTCATCGCCTCCAGCACCAGCACCACCTCGCCGGCCTTGACCGCCTGCCCGGGACGGCCCGGCACCAGCACCACGCGGCCGGGCATCGGTGCGCGGATGCGGTGGTCGCCGCCGCCTTCGTCGCCGCCGCTGCCGCGCGCCCCGCGGTCGATCCGCAGCGCCAGCCGGGCGCGGCCATCATGCACCTGCACCACGTCGCCGTCGAGGTCGGCGCGGAAGCGCCGCATCGCGCCGTCGATGCGCAGGCTGAGCACGCCGTCCTGCCAGCGCGCGCCGTCGATGGCATGCGTCTGGCCGTCGCGCAGCAGGCGGTAGTGGCCGCCGTGGCCGTGCGCGCGCAGTTCGATCCGGGCCTCGCCGTGCAGCAGGTGCAGCCGGCGCGCGCCGGCATGGCCCAGGCGCCAGCCGTCGGCCAGCGCCCACGGCGAGGTCGGGTCGGGCGAGGCCGCGGCCGCCGCGCCTGCCGCCGTTTCCTGCGCCAGCAGGCAGGCGCAGGCGGCGGCCAGCACCGCGGACGGCTCCGGGGTCGCGGGGGCGAGGAATTCGTCGAGATGGCGGTCGAGGTAGCCGGTGTCGATCCGCGCCTCCACCACCGCCGGGTGCCGCACCAGCCGCTCGAGGAAGGCCACGTTCGACTTCGGGCCGGCGATCCGGCACTGCGCCAGCGCCTCGCGCAGGCGCGCCAGCGCGCGCGGGCGGTCCTCGTCCCACACGATCAGCTTGGCGATCATCGGGTCGTAGAAGATGGTGACGGTGTCGCCTTCCACCACGCCCGCGTCGATCCGCACGTGCCGCGACGGCGGCGGCAGGCGCAGCGTCTTGAGGGTGCCGGAGCCGGGCAGGAAGCCGGCCTCCGGGTCTTCCGCGTACAGCCGCACCTCGATCGCATGGCCGCGCTGGGCGATGGCCTCCTGCGCCAGCGGCAGCGGCTCGCCGGCGGCGATCCGCAGCTGCCATTCCACCAGGTCCAGCCCGGTGACCAGCTCGGTGACCGGGTGTTCCACCTGCAGGCGGGTGTTGATCTCCATGAAGAAGAACTCGCCCGACGGCGCCACGATGAACTCCACCGTGCCGGCGTTGGCGTAGTCGATCGCGCGCGCCGCCTGCACCGCGGCCGCGCCCATCGCGGCGCGCAGCTCCGGGGTCAGGAACGGCGAGGGCGATTCCTCCAGCACCTTCTGGTAGCGGCGCTGGGCCGAGCACTCGCGCTCGCCGAGGTGGAGCGCGCCGCCGTGGTGGTCGGCGAACACCTGGATCTCGATGTGGCGCGGGTGCTCGATGTAGCGCTCCAGCAGCACGCGGTCGCGGCCGAAGGCGTTCAGCGCCTCGCGCCGGCAGCTGTCCAGGTGCGCGGCGAACTCGCCGGAGGCGCGCACGATGCGCATGCCCTTGCCGCCGCCGCCGTGCGCGGCCTTGATCATCAGCGGGTAGCCGATGCGGTCGGCCTCGCGCTGCAGCCGCTCGGGCGACTGGTCCTCGCCGGTGTAGCCCGGCACCACCGGAACGCCGGCGGCGGCCATCAGCTCCTTGGCGCCGGCCTTGCTGCCCATCTTGCGCATCGAGGCGCCGGACGGCCCGACGAACACCCGCCCGGCGGCCTGCACCGCGTCGGCGAAGTCGGCGTTCTCGGACAGAAAGCCGTAGCCCGGGTGGATGGCCTGCGCGCCGGTCTTGCGCGCCACCTCGAGGATGGCCTCGCCGCGCAGGTAGCTGTCCTGCGGGCGCGGGCCGCCGATGCAGTGCGCCTCGTCGGCCAGGCGCACGTGCTGGGCGTCGGCGTCGGCCTCGGAGAACACCGCGACGGTGCGCAGGCCGAGCCGGCGGGCGGTGCGGATCACCCGGCAGGCGATCTCGCCGCGGTTGGCGATGAGCAGGGAGTCGAACATCAGCGCAGGATCCAGTGCGGCGGGCGTTTCTCGAGGAAGGCGGCGATCCCTTCCTGGCCTTCCGGCGACACCCGCAGGCGGGCGATCAGGGCGGCGTTGTCGGCGTCCAGGCGGTCGCGGTCGGTCGCGGCGGCGACGTCGCGCACCAGCCGCTTGGCGGCGGCGCTGGCCAGCGGGCCGGCCTTCAGCAGCAGCTCGACCTGGCGCTGCACGGCGGCGTCCAGCGCGTCGGCCGGCACCACCTGGTGCAGCAGGCCGATCCGCAGCGCCTCGGCGGCGTCGAAGATCTCGGCGGTCGCGAAGTAGCGCCGCGCCTGGCGCGCGCCGATCGCGGCGATCACATAGGGCGAGATCACCGCCGGCAGCAGGCCGAGCCTGCTTTCGGTCAGGCCGAATTTCGCCTCGGGCACGCCGATGGCGATGTCGCAGCAGGCCACCAGGCCCACACCGCCGCCGTAGGCGTCGCCGTGGACGCGTGCGACGGTGGGCTTGGGCAACTCGTCCAGGCTGCGCATCAGGCGGGCGAGGGCGAGCGCGTCCTGGCGGTTCTCCTCCTCGCTGGCGGCGGCCATGCCGCGCATCCAGCGCAGGTCGGCGCCGGCCGAGAACGCCGGGCCTTCGCCCTCCAGCACCACCACCCGGATCGCGGGATCGGCGGCCACGGCGTCGAGCGCGGCGGTCAGCTCCGCGATCAAGTCGGGGTCGAAGGCATTGCGGACCTGCGCGCGGGCCAGGCACAGGCGGGCGATCGGTCCATCGAAGCGCAGCAGGGGGGCAGCGGGCATGGGCGGCGGTCGGGAAATCCGAACCGCATGATAACGGCCCGCCGGGTTGGGCTTGCGCATGGTCAATGCGGGCACCGGCCGCGATGCTAGAATTGAGAACAATTCCCATTTGTTGCCCATCCGCCGTGGAAACCCTGCTCGATCTCCCCCGCCGCGTGCCCGCGCAAGTCGAGGCGGTGGTCGCGCTGTCCGAGCGCGACAGCGTGGCCGAGCGCCTGCGCGAGCTCGGCTTCGTCGCCGGCGAGCCGGTCGAGGTCGTCGCCACCGGGCCGCTCGGCGGCGATCCGCTGCTGGTGCAGATCGGCTACACCCGCTTCGCGCTGCGCCGGGCCGAGGCCGCGCGCGTGCGCCTGCGCCCGCGCACCGGCACGATCGCAGGGAACGGCGCGGCATGAGCGCATCCCCCGAGGTGGCGCGGGTCGCGCTGGTCGGCAACCCGAACTGCGGCAAGACCGCGCTGTTCAACCGCCTGACCGGCAGCCGCCAGAAGGTGGCTAACTACGCCGGGGTCACCGTCGAGCGCAAGGAAGGGCGGGTGCGCACGCCGCTCGGGCGCACGCTGGCGGTGCTCGACCTGCCGGGCGCCTACAGCCTGCATGCGGCCAGCCTGGACGAGGCGGTGACCCGCGATGTCGTGCGCGGCTTCTATCCGGGCGAGCCGGCGCCGGACCTGCTGGTGTGCGTGGTGGATGCGACCAACCTCCGCCTGCACCTGCGCTTCGTGCTGGAACTGCGCGAGCTCGGGAGGCCGATGCTGGTCGCGCTGAACATGATGGACGCGGCGCGCCGGCGCGGGATCGCGATCGACGTGGAAGCGCTGGAGCGCGAGCTGGGGGTGCCGGTGGTGGAGACGGTGGCGGTGCGGCACGACGGCGTGCACGCGCTGCTCGCTCAGCTGGAGGCGATCGGCGATCCGACGCAGCAGCCGCGCCGCCGCCTGCCGGAGGGCGCCGATCCGCACGCGGAGGTGCGCCGGCTGCTGGCGCTGGCGGTGCGCATGCCGCGCCGCACCGCGGCGATCGACGACGCGCTCGACCGCTGGCTGCTGCATCCGGTGATCGGCCTGCTCGTGCTGGCGCTGGTGATGTTCCTGATCTTCCAGGCGGTGTACGCCTGGGCGACGCCGCTGATGGACGCGATCGAGGCCGGCACCGCCTGGCTCGGCGCGGCGGTCGGCGCGCACCTGCCGGACGGCCCGCTGCGCGGGCTGCTGGTGGACGGCGTGATCGCCGGCGCCGGCGGGGTGATCGTGTTCCTGCCGCAGATCCTGATCCTGTTCGCCTTCATCCTCGCGCTGGAGGAATCCGGCTACCTGCCGCGCGCGGCGTTCCTGCTCGACCGCGGCATGGCCGCCGCCGGCCTGTCCGGGCGCAGCTTCATCCCGCTCTTGTCCAGCTTCGCCTGCGCGGTGCCGGGGATCATGTCCACCCGCACCATCCAGGACCCGCGCGACCGCCTCGCCACCATCCTGGTCGCGCCGCTGATGACCTGCTCGGCGCGGCTGCCGGTATACGCCCTGCTGATCGGCGCGTTCATCCCCGCGCGCTCGGTCGCCGGGTTCAACCTGCAGGGGCTGGTGCTGTTCGCGCTGTACATGGCGGGCATCCTCAGCGCGCTGGCGATGGCCTGGCTGATGAAGCGCTGGCGGCGCGACGGCCGCGAGCACGCCCTGCTGCTGGAGCTGCCCTCGTACCGGCTGCCGCACCCGCGCGACTTGCTGATCGGGCTGTGGGAGCGCGCGCTGATCTTCCTCAAGCGGGTCGGCGGGATCATCCTGGCGCTGACCATCCTGCTGTGGTTCCTGCTCAACGTGCCCAGCGGGGTGCCGATCGAGGACACCCTGGCCGGCCGCATCGGGCGCTGGCTGGCGGTGGTGTTCGCGCCGCTCGGGTTCGACTGGCGGATCAGCATCGCGCTGATCCCGACCATGGCCGCGCGCGAGGTGATGGTGTCCTCGCTGGCTACCGTGTATGCGGTCGCGGCCGGCAGCGACGAGGCCACCGAGCGCGCGCTGGAGCCGCTGATCGCACACGACTGGTCGCTGGCGACCGGGATCGCGCTGCTGGTGTGGTTCGTGTACGCCCCGCACTGCATCTCGACCCTGGCCACCATCCGCCGCGAGACCCATTCCTGGCGGCAGACCGCGTTCGCCGCCGGCTACCTGTTCCTGCTCGCCTATGTGATGGCCTGGCTGGCCTACCGCATCGCGCTGGCGCTGGGGGCGGGCTGAGGCGCGCGGCTCGGGAGGCGACGATGGAGACGGCCGGGCTCGCGCTGCAGTACCTGCTGGTCGGGCTGGCGGTGCTGGCCAGCGCCTGGCTGGTGCTGCAGCGGCAGTTCCCGCAGTCCGCACGGCGGCTGCGGGTGGCGCTGGCGCTGGCCTTGCTGCGCCCGGGGCGGCCGCGCTGGCTGCGGGCGCTGGGGCGGAGGATCGCGCCGCCGCCGGCCAGCGGCGGCCCTGGCTGCGGCGGCTGCGACCGCTGCGAGTGAGCCGGCGACGCGCAGTCAGTGCTTGAGCCGCCGGCGCGGCGTGGCGGTGCCGGGCGGGGCGCGGGTGGCTTCCACGCTCAGTTCGAAGTGGCGGGCCTCGCCGGGGAACACCGCGCCGACCGCCAGCACCTGGCGCGCGATCTCCTCGCCGCGTTCGTTGCGCACCACCACCAGCAGGGTGTATTCGAACGCGCCTTCGGCCGCACCCTCCACCGTGCCTTCCACCCGCAGCGGGACGAACCGCCGTGCCGGGTCGGGCGCGGTGGCGTCCAGCCGCAGGTGGCCGCGGCAGGCCGGGCAGACCGCCGCGCTCTCGAGGATGGTGGTCTTGCAGTGCGGACAGGTGCGGGTGGCGCCGGTCTCGCCCGGGCGCGGCGCGCTCATGCGGCTGCGCTGGCCTCCGGCTTGCCGGGCTTGCTGTCCTTGCCGTCGCGGGCGTCCCAGCCGCACTCGACATGGCCGCGGATGCGGCTGCCGGCCGCGACCGTGAGCGAGCCGGCCTTGACGTCGCCGTTGATCACCCCGGTCTGCTGCAGCTCGACCTGCTGCGCACCGAGGATGTTGCCCTCCAGCTCCCCGGCGACCACCACTTTCTGCGCATGGATGCCGCCGTGCACGCGCGCGCCGGGCTCGATGCCGAGGTTGCCCTGCACCTTCACGTCGCCCTTGAAGCGGCCGGCGATGCGGACATGGCCGCTGCCCTCGATCTTGCCCTCGATCTGCAGGTCGGCGGCGATCACCGACTCGCGCGCGGGCGGCTCCACCGCGCGCACCGGGGCGGCCGGCTCCGGCAGCGGGCTCGGCGGCGGGTCGAAGCGGGCGGGTTCCGGGGTCTTGGCGGCAGGCGCGGGGTCTTTCCAGATGGCCATCGGCAGGCTCCTCGGGGACGGGCCGTCGAGGCTACCACCACTGCATGGCCGGTTGTCGGCTGAATGCGCGTGGGCGGGCGCGACGCCGGTCACATCCGGAACACGCCGAAGCGCGGGTGCTCCGCGATCGGCGCATTCAGCGCGGCCGCCAGCCCCAGCCCCAGCACGCGGCGGGTGTCGGCCGGGTCGATGATGCCGTCGTCCCACAGCCGCGCGGTGGCGTAGTAGGGGTTGCCCTGGTCCTCGTACTGCTGGCGGATCGGCGCCTTGAACGCCTCCTCTTCCTCGGCCGTCCAGGTGCCGCCCCTGGCCTCGATGCCTTCGCGCTTGACCGTGGCCAGCACGCTGGCGGCCTGCTCGCCGCCCATCACGCTGATGCGCGCGTTCGGCCACATCCACAGGAAGCGGGCGCCGTAGGCGCGGCCGCACATGGCGTAGTTGCCGGCGCCGAAGCTGCCGCCGATCACCACGGTGAACTTGGGCACATGCGAGCAGGCCACCGCGGTCACCATCTTGGCGCCGTCCTTGGCGATCCCGGCCTGCTCGTACTTCTTGCCGACCATGAAGCCGGTGATGTTCTGCAGGAACACCAGCGGGATGCCGCGCTGGTTGCACAGCTCGATGAAGTGCGCGCCCTTGAGCGCGCTTTCCGGGAACAGGATGCCGTTGTTGGCGACGATGCCGACCGGATAGCCGTGCAGGTGGGCGAAGCCGGTGACCAGGGTCTTGCCATAGCGCGCCTTGAACTCCTGCAGCGCGCTGCCATCGACGATGCGCGCGATCACCTCGCGGATGTCGAACGGCCGGCGCGCGTCCTTGGGCACGATGCCGTACAGCTCTTCGGCCGGATACAACGGCTCGCGCACCGGCTGGGTCGCCACCGGCACGGTCTTTTTGCGGTTGAGCGCACCGACGATGCCGCGCGCGATCTGCAGCGCATGGCGGTCGTCCTCGGCGAAATGGTCGGCGACCCCTGAAATGCTGGTATGCACCTCGGCGCCGCCCAGGGTCTCGGCGTCCACCACTTCGCCGGTGGCGGCCTTCACCAGCGGCGGGCCGCCGAGGAAGATCGTGCCCTGTTCCTTGACGATCACCGACTCGTCGCACATCGCCGGCACGTAGGCGCCGCCGGCGGTGCAGCTGCCCATCACCACCGCGATCTGTGGGATGTTCTCCGCGCTCATCCGCGCCTGGTTGTAGAAGATGCGGCCGAAGTGCTCCTTGTCCGGGAACACCTCGTCCTGCAGCGGCAGGAAGGCGCCGCCGGAATCGACCAGGTAGACGCAGGGCAGGCGGTTCTCGCGCGCGATCTCCTGCGCGCGCAGGTGCTTCTTGACCGTCATCGGGAAGTAGGTGCCGCCCTTCACGGTGGCATCGTTGGCCACCACCACGACCTCGATCCCCATCACCCGACCGATGCCACAGACGATGCCGGCGCCGGGCGCCTGGTCGTCGTACATGCCTTCCGCCGCGAGCGGCGCGATCTCCAGGAACGGCGCGCCGGGGTCGAGCAGGGCCTCGATGCGCTCGCGCGGCAGCAGCTTGCCGCGCTCGGTGTGCCTGGCCCGCGCCTGTTCGCCGCCGCCGCCGGCCGCGCGCGCCAACCGGCGCTCGAGCTCGGCCACCAGCCCACGGTGGAAGGCGGCGTTGTCCTGGAACTCCTGCGAGCGGGGGTCGATCTGCGAGGTCAGCGCGGGCATGGGCGGGCAGGGGGATTGCGGGCCGGCAAGCATAACCGCTGGGCTGTGGGCGATCCCTGGCCGCAGCGATTGGCGCCGCGTGCGCGCGCGACGCATCCGAGATGCGCGCCAGAGGCTGCGCGTGGCGCATCGGCAGCGAAAACGACGCGCAGCCCGGTCCTATCGCACCGGCTGCGGTGGCAGCCGCGGTCTGCAGACTGGGCCTCCGGGCTCCGACGCAGATCGCCTTTCGAGGGTGCCGCGCGGCCGCCGGATCGGGCAAGGCCGCAGACAGCGCGGGAACGGGCCACGTAGGTTGGACGCCGCCACGAACCCGCACGGGCGCGCCTACAAGTGGGTGCCACCAAAAAGCCCGAACCGGGCACGATGGGCCGATACCCGTAACAGCACGGGGCCCGCCAAGGCGGGCAGGGGACTGAAAAGCATGGGGCCCGCCAAGGCGGGCAGCGGGCTGAAAAAGCACGGGGCCCGCCAAGGCGGGCAGGGGACTGAAAAGCATGGGGCCCGCCAAGGCGGGCGGCGGGCTGAAAAAGCATGGGGCCCGCCAAGGCGGGCCCCATGGGATCCACGCGGTCGCGCGGGGCGACCGATTACTTCTTGGCCTCGGCCGCGGCGTCCTTGGCCTTGTCGGCGACGTGCTGGGCCGCGTCGGCAGTGGCCTGGGCGGCATTGGCGGCAGCGCCGGCGGTCGCCGCAGCGGCCTGATCGGCGGCAGCGGCGGTCGCGTCGGCGGCATGGTCCATGGCCTGGCCGGCAGCATCCGCGGCCTGGGTCGCGGCCTGGCCGGCGGCGTCCGCAGCCTGGGTGGCGGCCTGGCCGGCAGCGTCGGCGGCCTGGGTCGCGGAGGCAGCGGCCTGGTCGGCGGCGGCCTCGGCGGACTCGTTCTTCTTGCAGGCCGACAGCGCCAGCACGCCGGCAGCCAGGAGCACGTAGAGCTTGGTGTTCATGGAGAAATCCCCGTAGGAGTTGACTGATTTCAAGGGTGGTCAGACAACGCCAGTGTGCTTAGCGGACCGGCGGAGCCGGCGGGTCGTGCACTGACAACTGTCGCCGTTGGGTGTCGTGGCAGACATGAAAAAGCCGCCGGAATACCGACGGCTTTTCCACTCTAGCGAGGATTCCGGGCGGGCGCAAGCCCGCGCGGGATCACTTCTTGGCGGCTTCGGCCGCGGCGTCCTTCGCCGCGTCCTTGGCCTGCGCGGCGACGTCCTTGGCCGCGGCAGCGGCGTCGGCGGCGTGCTCGGCGGCATTGGCGGCGGCCTCGCCGGTGGCGGCGGCCTGGTCGGCGGCGGCCTGGGCATCGGCGGCGGTGGCCTGGTCGGCGGCGGCGGCCGCGTCGGCCACCGAGGCAGTGGCGGCGTCGGCGGCGGCCTTGGCCTGGTCGGCCGCGGCGTTGGCGTCGGCAGCCGCGGCGTTGGCGTCGGCGGCGGCGGTGGACGGCTCGCTCTTGCTGCACGCGGTCAGGGCCACGCCCAGCGCCATCGCCAGCAGGATCTTGTTGATCGACATGATACGGTTTCCTCGTCGTGTGGTCGGTGAACGCGCAATGGGCGCGCCGCCAACATGATGACAAGCCGGTTTCGCGTGTCAAGCGGTTAGCCGCATTTTTTCATCGCGAGCCTGAACGGTGGCCGGTGGTGTGCGCGCCTTGACTCGACGATTTCAGAGGCGCTCGATCGCCACCGCGGTGGCCTCGCCGCCGCCGATGCACAGCGAGGCGACGCCGCGCTTGCCGTCGCGCGCCTGCAGGGCGTGCAGCAGGGTCACCAGCAGGCGCGCGCCGGAGGCGCCGATCGGATGGCCCAGCGCCAGCGCGCCGCCGTTGACGTTGAGCTTCTCGTGCGGGATGCCGAGGTCGGTCATCGGCGCCATCGCCACGCAGGCGAAGGCTTCGTTGACCTCGAACAGGTCCACGTCGGCCACGCTCCAGCCGGCCTTGTCCAGCACGTTCTTGAGCGCGGCCACCGGCGCGGTGGTGAACCATTCGGGCGCCTGCGCGTGGGTGGCGTGGGCGACGATGCGGGCCAGCGGCTTGGCGCCGGCGGCGGCCGCGGCCTCGGCGGACATCACCACCAGCGCGGCGGCGCCGTCGGAGATCTTGGACGAGGAGGCGGCGGTCAGCACGCCGTCCTTGCCGAATGCCGGGCGCAGGTCGGGGATCTTGGCCGGATCGATCTTGCCCGGCTCCTCGTCCTTGGCCACCACCACCTCGCCCTTGCGGGTCTTGACCGTCACCGGCGCGATCTCGGCGTCGAACGCGCCGCTGGCCTGCGCGGCCTGCGCGCGGCGCGCGCTTTCCGCGGCGTAGGCGTCGATGGTCGCGCGGTCGTAGCCGTACTTGCCGCAGGCCATGTCGCCGAACACCCCCATCGCCTTGCCGTCGTAGGGGTTGGTCAGGCCGTCGAAGGCCATGTGGTCGAGGAACTCGGCGCTGCCGTAGCGGACGCCGGTGCGCGAGCCGTTGAGCAGGTGCGGGGCGTTGGTCATCGACTCCATGCCGCCGGCGACCACCGTCTGCGCGGAGCCGGCCCGGATGATGTCGTGCGCCAGCATCACCGCCTTCATGCCGGAGCCGCAGACCTTGTTGATGGTGGTGCAACCGGCCGCATCCGGGATGCCGGCCATGCGCGAGGCCTGGCGCGCCGGGGCCTGGCCGAGGCCGGCCGGCAGCACGCAGCCCATGATCACTTCGTCCACCTTGTCCGCCGGCAGGCCGGCCTGCGCGAGCGCGGCGGCGATGGCGGCGCTGCCCAGCGCCGGGGTGGGGGTGCCGGTGAACTGGCCGAGGAAGGAACCGATGGCGGTGCGCTTGGCACCGACAATGACGACGTCGCGCATGGGAAGCTCCGGTGGTTCGGGATGCCGGGGGATGCCGGCCATGGCGCGATTATGGCGCGGCGCCGCGTCGCCTGCTGCATTGCCGCATCCGGCGTGTCCGGGTGCCCGGTTCAGGTACAGGGCCGTTGCAGAGGCGCATGAAACGGCCTACAAGGCACACTCCGGCCAGGCGCGCCCGGTGGCCGCCGCCGCATTCAGCCCGACCGCCCCATGTCTCTCCCGAACTCGCTTCTCGCCCTGCGCGCGCCGCGCGTCCGTGTTGCTCTCGCTTCCGCCCTGCTGCCGTGCGCCATCGCGCTGGCCCTCACTGCGTGCGGAGGCGGCGGCAGCAACGTCCGTTCGACCCCGCCGCCGCCGACCACGCCGGGCGGGATCGGCTTCACCCCGACCGTGGCCAACGACGCCAGCCTGACCCAGCTCAATCCGCCGGCGATCCCGGCGCAGGGCGCACCGATCAGCTTCGCCAGCCCGAACCTGGCCCAGCACTTGATCCTGACCAATGCCGCCGGTGCGCTGGGTGCGGGGCTCAAGGGGCAGGGAGTGACGATCGGACTGGTGGATTCCGGCGTGAACCGCAACAACCCGACCCTGGCCGGGCGGGTGGTGCGCAACTTCGTGCATGTCTCCTCGCCGCCGAACGACCTCAGCGTGGACGACAAGATCGGCCACGGCACCGTGGTCGCGGAGTTGGCGGCCGGGCGCCCGGCCACCGGTATCTACTACAACCAGGACGGCACCTACTCCAACCAGACCGGCACCTGGCCGGGCGGGGTGGCGCAGGATGCGCTGATCGTCTCCTCGCGCATCATCAGCGACGCGCCGCCGTCCGACGACGGCTCCGGCGCGGGCAACGAGATCCACGCCGGTCAGGGCTACGGCGACTTCTTCGCCGCGATCAACGCCGAGCTGGCCAACGCCGGCGCCAGGATCATCAACAACTCCTGGGGCGGGCTGTACTGGAACGATCCGGCGCTCAGCACCGAACTGGCCAACGCCTGGAAGCAGTTCGTGGTCGGGCGCGGCGGCATCATCGTGTTCGCCAACGGCAACAGCGGGCGCGACCCGCGCTACGTCGGCAATCCGTCCGACAACGCGATGCTGCCGACCAAGGCCAACGACCCGGCGCTGGAGAAGGGCTGGCTGACGGTCGGCGCGCTGGATCCGGCCAATCCGACCCAGCTGACCGACTACTCGCAGCAGTGCGGGCAGGCGATGAACTACTGCCTGGTGGCGCCGGGCAACGTCACCTACATCGACCCGGCGGCGACCTCCGCCGCCAACAGCGGCCTGCTGCGCGGCGGCGGCACCTCCTACGCGGCGCCGCTGGTGTCCGGCGCGGCGGCGGTGGTGTGGTCGGCGTTCCCGTACCTGAGCAACGACCAGGTGCGCCAGCTGATCCTCGGCGGGGCCAAGGACCTCGGCGCGCCGGGGGTGGATCCGGTGTTCGGCTGGGGCCTGCTAGACGTGACCCGCGCCGCCAACGGCCCGAGCAACTTCGCCTGGGGCGACTTCGCGGTGTCCTTCAGCGGCACCTCGGTCTGGCGCAACGAGATCGTCGGCAGCGGCGGCCTGATCAAGGACGGCAGCGGCACCCTGACCCTGGCCGAGGCCGGCCGCTTCAGCGGCGACACCCGGGTCAACGGCGGCGGGCTGGACATCCGCAAGGGCCTGGCCTCCAACCTGATGATCGCCAGCGGCGCCACCGTGTGGGCCAGCGGCGCGCTCGGCGGCAACGTGGACAACCGCGGGCTATTCCTCAATGGGGCATCGGCGCCGGCGACCATCGCCGGCAATTTCACCCAGGCCAGTAGCGGCAACCTCGGGGTCTGGCTGGGCAGCCCGCTCAAGGTCACCGGCAGCGCCAGCCTCGCCGGGCAGATGTCGATCCTCGGGGTCAAGAGCGGCTATACCACGAGCGCCAAGGAGACCCTGCTGACCGCCAACGGCGGCGTCAGCGGCACCTTCGCCAGCCTGAAGGCGGCGCCGAACGTGTTCCTCGACGCCAGCCTCGGCTACGACCCCAACAACGTGTTCCTCAACATCACCCGCATCGACGTATCCAAGGCGGTGGCCGGGATGGGGCTGCCGCTGGCGACCCAGCTCGCCGCGCAGCGGGTCGAGGGCGCGATGCAGGGCCTCGACGCGCAGCTGGCCGGGCAGCTGCCGGTGACCGCCAGTGCCGCGTTCATCGCCGCGGCCGGCGCGCTGCAGCAGGCCCCCAGCATCGCCAGCGCCGACCTGTCGCTGCGCAGCCTCGGCGGGCAGCTGCACGCGGCCGATGCGGCCCTGACCTTGGATGGCATCGAGGCCGGCCGGCGCGCGCTGGAAGGGCGGCTGGACGCGCTGGCGCGCGATCCGTGGCGGGCCGGCGGCTGGTACCGCGACCTCGCCTCCGGCGGCCAGCTGGCGCAGAGCGGGTTCGATGCGATCGCGCTGGACAGCCGCGGCGAGCTGGTCGGCAACGACTGGCGGCTGGGGCCGGGGCTGGTCGCCGGTGTCGCCCTGCAGCGGCAGTGGCAGCGCAGCTGGCTGTCCGCGCTCGGCGACCGCAGCCAGGGCGTGCAGCGGCAGGCGCAGGCCTACCTGCTGGCGCGCCAGGGGACGTGGTACGGCCAGCTGCAGCTGGCCAGCGGCAGCTTCGACCGCCAGCTCGAGCGCAACCTGGTGCTCGGCCTCGAGCACGAGCGCGTCGCCGCGCGCCTGGGCGGGCGCTATGCCAGCGCGTATGCCGAGGCCGGCCGCCGCTTCGATCTCGGCGCGCTGGCGCTGGTGCCGTACGCCGGCGCACAGTACGTGCGCATCTGGAACGATGGCTTCGCCGAGCAGGGCCTGACCGGCTTCGGCCTGCAGGCCCAGGCCTGGGACAGCCAGCGCTGGCAAGGCCTGGCCGGCCTGCGCGCCAGCCACGCCTGGCAGTGGGGCGGGCTCGCCCTGCGCGCGGACGCGCGCGCCGAATGGCAGCGCACCCTGGCCGCCAGCGGCCTGGTGTTCGCCGCCAGCTACACCGGGCTGGAGCAGTGGGCGCCGCTGCAGGGCATCGGCCTCGGCCGCCAGGCGCGCTGGCTCGGGATCGGGCTGGATGCGGCGTTCACGCCGCGCGCGGGCCTGCGCTTGGATCTCGGCCAGCGCCGCGGCGTGGCCGGCAGCGAGCGCCTGGCCAGCGTGCAGGCGCAGTACCGGTTCTGAGCCGAAGGCGCCCGCCGCGTCCGGCGGCGGGCGTTAGTGCTGGCCGGCGACCAACTCGCGCCCGATCAGCATGCGCCGGATCTCGTTGGTGCCGGCGCCGATCGCATAGAGCTTGGCGTCGCGCAGCAGGCGGCCGGTCGGGTATTCGTTGATGTAGCCGTTGCCGCCGAGCGCCTGGATCGCCTCCAGCGCGACCTGGACCGCCGCCTCGCTGGCCTGCAGCAGGCACGCGGCGGCGTCGATCCGGCTGCTATGGCCGGCGTCGTAGTCGCGCGCGACCTGGTAGGCGAACGCGCGGCTGGCCTGCAGCGCGGCGTACATGTCGGCCAGCTTGGCCTGCATGATCCCGAAGCTGCCGATCGGGGCGTCGAACTGGCGGCGTTCGCGCACGTACGGCAGCACCACGTCGAGCGCCGCCTGCATCAGCCCGAGCGGGCCGCCGGTGAGTACCAGGCGCTCGGTGTTGAGCCCGCGCATCAGCACGCGCACGCCCTGGTCCACCTCGCCCAGCACGTTCTCGTGCGGGATCCGGCAGTCCTCGAACACCAGCTCGCAGGTGTTGCTGCCGCGCATGCCGAGCTTGTCCAGCTTCTGCGCGGTGGAAAAGCCCGGCATGCCCTTCTCGACGATGAAGGCGGTCATGCAGCGGCTGCCAGCCTCCTTGCCGGCGGTGCGCATATACACGATCAGCACGTCGGCCTCGGGGCCGTTGGTGATCCACATCTTGCTGCCGTTGGCGACCCAGGCGTCGCCATCGCGCACCGCGCGGCAGGCCATCGAGCCGACCACGTCCGAGCCGGCGCCCGGCTCGCTCATCGCCAGCGCGCCGACCCACTCCCCGCTGCACAGCTTGGGCAGGTAGCGGGCGCGCTGCGCCGGGGTGCCGTTGGCGTAGAGGTTGTTCACGCACAGGTTGGAGTGCGCGCCGTAGCTGAGGCCGACCGACCCGGAGGCGCGGCTGATCTCCTCCATCGCCACCAGGTGCGCGAGGTAGCCCATGCCGGCGCCGCCGTACTCCGGCGGCACCGTGATGCCGAGCAGGCCCAGCCCGCCGAGCTTGCGCCACAGGTCGGCGGGGAACAGGTTGTCGTGGTCGATCTGGGCCGCGCGCGGCGCGATCTCTGCCTCCGCGAAGCGGCGCACCGCCTCGCGCAGGGCATCCAGTTCTTCGCCGAGGGACGGTATGCGCATGGGCCGTGGCTCCTGTGGTCGATCGCCGGGGGCGGGGACGCGGCGTCAGTGCCCGCGGATGCGGCCCTTGAAGCGCGGCGTGCCGCGGCCCATCGGCAGCTTGAGCTTGCCGATCTTCTCGATCCGCTCCTCGGCCAGGCGATCGGCGGCCAGGTAGGTCGGGATGCCGTCGCGGTCGGCGATCTCGTAGATGCGGCCGAGGTTGTGGTAGATCGTGCGCATCATGCGCATCGCGCGTTCGCGGTTGTAGCCGTCGATCTCCAGCGAGACGTTCATCACCCCGCCGGCGTTTACCGCGTAGTCCGGCGCGTACAGGATGCCGCGCTTGGCCACCTCGTCGCCGATCGCGTTGCTGGCCAGCTGGTTGTTGGCCGCGCCGCAGATGATCTTGGCCTTCAGCCGCGGCAGGGTCTGCTCGTTGACGGTGCCGCCGAGCGCGCATGGCGAGTACACGTCGGCCGCCACGTCGTAGATCTCCTCCGGCCCGACCGCCTCGGCGCCGTGCTCCTCCACCGCGCGCGCCACCCGCTGCGGGTTGATGTCGGTCACGAACACCTTGGCGCCGCGCTCGCGCAGCAGCTTGACGAACTCCATGCCGACGTGGCCGAGGCCCTGCACCGCGTAGGAGTACTTGCCGACCTCCTCGTCGCCGAACTTGCGGTTGAGGGTGGCCATCAGGCCCTGCAGGGTGCCGTAGGCGGTGAACGGCGAGGGGTCGCCGGAGCCGCCGTGCACCTGGTGCACGCCGGTGACGTACTCGGTCTCGCGGTACACGTACTCCATGTCGTTGACGTCGATGCCGACGTCCTCGGCGGTGATGTAGCGGCCGCCGAGGGATTCCACGAACTGCCCGAACGCGCGGAACAGCGCCTCCGACTTGTCGCTGGCCGGGTCGCCGATGATCACCGCCTTGCCGCCGCCGAGGTTGAGGCCGGCGACCGCGTTCTTGTAGGTCATGCCGCGCGAGAGCCGCAGCACGTCGTTGAGGGCCTCCGCCTCGCTCTTGTACGGCCACATGCGGGTGCCGCCCAGGGCCGGACCCAGCACGGTGTTGTGAATGGCGATGATCGCCTTCAGGCCGGCGTCCTTGTTGTGGCAGAACACGACCTGCTCGTGGCCGTAGGTGTCCAGCGTCTCGAAGATCATGGAAAGGCTCCGGCGGGGCCGGCCGGATGCGGCGGCCGCGCATGGGGTGGGAAAGACGATGCCGCGGCCCGGCCGCGGCGCGCGCATTCTAGTGCAAGCGCGGCGGACGCCCCGCATACGCCGGCGTAGGGCGCAGCGTGGGCGGCCCGGGATCAGCCACGCGGCGCCGGCGGCGCCTGGAAGCCGGCGCAGGGATCGGGCCGGTCTGCGGCGGGGATGCGCTCGACCGCGTCGAAGGCGGTGGCGTCCGCGCCCGGCTCGAGGAAGCCGACCGCGCGCGGTGCCAGGCCCTGCTGACGCAGCCAGAACGGCACCGCGATGTCGCGCCGCACGTGGCCGTTGCCGGCGATCAGCACCACCCCGCCGGCGGCGTGCGCGCGCAGGGTCTCGGCCATCACCACGTCGCGCGCGACCTGCGCCTTCGCCATCGGCGCCACCAGCGCCTCCGGCAGCGCGCCGCAGTGGCTGCCGCGGACTTCCTCCTCCTGTGCGGCCAGCACCTGCGGTGGCAGGGCGTCCAGCCGGTAGCGCGCGATCAGCCCTGCTGGCAGCGCCGCGGCGAAGCCGTCCTTGACCACCTTGGCGGCGTCCGCGCGCGAGAGGTTGGCCGCGTACAGCGGCAGCTGGTACTGCAGCGCCAGCGCGATCACCGGCTTGTAGTAGTCCCAGGTCCAGCCGGCCTTGCCCGGGGCCGCGCGCGCGATCACGCAGTCGGGGTCGCGGCACTCGCGCATGGCCGCGTCCAGCGCCGGCTGCATGGCGGTGTCGAACTGCTCCATCGCGATCGCCGGGCGCCAGCCGGCCTCGACCTGCTTGCGCAACCGCGCCGCGCGCGCGGCGTGGCCGGCGGCGTTGTCGTGTACTTCGCCCAGCAGCAGCACTTGCGGCGCGGCAGCAGCGGCAGACGCCGCGGGTGCGGCAGGGCTGGGGTGCCGGCAGGCGGCCAGCAGCAGCGCGGCGGGCAAGGCGAGGGCGAGGAGTGCGGTATGGAACAGGCGCATGGGCGGGTCAGGCAGGGGCGGAAAGCGCATCCTACCCTGCGCGCTACAATCGGTTCGAATGAAACCGTCGCACCGGCGGCGGTCCGCCCGACACCCTGGCCCACGCCCCATGAGCACGCCCGCCTCCCGGATTCCCGCGCCGCAACCCGACGCCACTCCGCTGCGCTTCGTCACCGCCGCCAGCCTGTTCGACGGCCACGACGCCGCGATCAACATCATGCGCCGCCTGATCCAGGCGCAGGGCGCGGAGGTCATCCACCTCGGCCACAACCGCAGCGTGGAGGAGGTGGTGCGCGCCGCGCTGCAGGAGGACGCCGACGCCATCGCGCTGTCGTCCTACCAGGGCGGGCACGTGGAGTACTTCAAGTACATGGTGGACATGCTGAAGGCGCGCAACGCCGCGCACATCCGCGTGTTCGGCGGCGGCGGCGGCACCATCACCCCGGAGGAGATCCGCGAGCTGCAGGCCTACGGCGTGGAGCGCATCTACCACCCCAACGACGGCATGCACATGGGGCTGGTGGCGATGATCGAGGACGTGGTCAGGCGCGCCGGCGCCGCGCGCCTGCCGGCCGAGATGCCGCACCGGGTGGCGTTCGAGGACGAGATCGACATCGGCCGCATGCTCTCGGCGATCGAGGAATCGGCGGTGCCCGAGGCCGAGCTGGCGCGCCTGCGCAAGCACTGGCAGCTGGCCGGCCACAAGACCCCGGTGGTGGGCATCACCGGCACCGGCGGCGCCGGCAAGTCGTCGGTCACCGACGAGCTGCTGAACCGCTTCCTGGCCAATTTCCCGGACATGCACATCGCGGTGATCAGCGTCGATCCCACCCGCCGCCGCACCGGCGGCGCGCTGCTGGGCGACCGCATCCGCATGAACAGCCTGCGCAGCCCGCGCGTGTTCATGCGCTCGATGGCCACCCGCCGCCAGCACGCCGCCACCAACCTGGTGCTGAAGGACTGCATCGCATTCCTGAAATCGCTGGGCTTCGACCTCGTCATCGTGGAGACCGCCGGCATCGGCCAGAGCGACTCGGAGATCGTGGACCTGGTCGATTTCCCGGTGTACGTGATGACCTCCGACTTCGGCGCGCCCAGCCAGCTCGAGAAGATCGACATGCTGGACTATGCCGAACTGGTGGTGCTCAACAAGTTCGACAAGCGCGGCGCCGAGGACGCCCTGCGCGACGTGCGCAAGCAGTGGAAGCGCAACCGCGCGAGGTTCGACCTGAAGGATGAGGACGTCCCGGTCTATCCCACCATCGCCAGCCAGTTCAACGACCCCGGACTGAACTGGATGTTCGTCAATCTGTGCCGCCTGCTGCGCGAGAAGCTGGCGCTGGACGCGGGCAAGTGGACCCCGCACATCGACACCACCCTCAAGGAGCCGCGCGCCACCGTCCTCATCCCCGGCAACCGCGTCCGCTACCTGGCGGAGATCGCCGAGCAGGGCCGCCAGATCAACGCCCGCATCGAATCGCAGGCGGAGATCGCCGACCGCGCGCAGTCGCTGTGGGACGCGCTGAAGGAACTGGGCGATCCGCGGCTGCCGAAGGCGCTGGACCTGTACCCGGCCGAAGCCCTCACCGAGGGCGACGACCGCAGCCTCAAGACCCTGCGCCAGCGCTACAACGACGCCATCCAGTCGCTGGATTCCGAGGCGCTGAAGCTGCTGCGCGACTGGCCGGCCCGCCTGAAGTCCATCACCGAGCCGGTGAACGAATACCAGGTGCGCGACAAGACCATCCGCGTGGAGAACTACCGCGAGTCGCTCAGCCACCAGCAGATCCCCAAGATCGCTGCGCCCACCTACAAAGCCTGGGGCGAACTGCTGGTGTTCCTGCAGAAGGAAAACCTGCCGGGCTACTACCCGTACACCGGCGGCGTGTACCCGTACCGCCGCACCGGCGAGGACCCCATCCGCATGTTCGCGGGCGAGGGCACGCCGGAGCGCACCAACCGCCGCTTCCACTACCTCAGCCTGGGCCAGCCGGCCGCGCGCCTGTCCACCGCCTTCGACAGCGTGACCCTGTACGGCGAAGACCCGGCGCCGCGCCCGGACATCTACGGCAAGATCGGCAACTCCGGCGTCAACGTGCCCACGCTGGACGACATGAAGAAGCTGTACTCCGGCTTCGACCTGTGCGCGCCCACCACCAGCGTGTCGATGACCATCAACGGCCCGGCGCCGATCATCCTGGCGATGTTCATGAACACCGCCATCGACCAGCAGGTGGAGAAGTACCTGCAGGCCGACCCGGTGCGCTGGGCGGAGTCCCAGAAGAAGATCGACGCCCTCTTTGAAGGCAAGCCGCGCCCGCGCTACCAAGGCCCGCTGCCGGAAGGCAACGACGGCCTGGGGCTGGCCCTGCTGGGCGTCACCGGCGACCAGCTGGTGGACGCCGAGACCTACGCCCGCATCAAGGCCGAGACCTTGCGCACCGTGCGCGGCACCGTGCAGGCCGACATCCTGAAGGAAGACCAGGCGCAGAACACCTGCATCTTCAGCACCGAGTTCGCCCTGCGCATGATGGGCGACATCCAGCAGTACTTCGTGGACCACGCCGTCCGCAACTTCTACTCGGTGTCCATCTCCGGCTACCACATCGCCGAAGCCGGGGCGAACCCGATCAGCCAGCTGGCCTTCACCCTGTCCAACGGCTTCACCATCGTGGAGTACTACCTGGCGCGCGGGATGAAGATCGACGACTTCGCGCCCAACCTGAGCTTCTTCTTCAGCAACGGCATGGACCCGGAGTACACCGTCATCGGCCGCGTGGCCCGCCGCATCTGGGCCCGCGCCATGCGCGAGCGCTACGGCGCCAGCCCGCGCAGCCAGATGATGAAGTACCACATCCAGACCAGCGGCCGCAGCCTGCACGCGCAGGAGATCCAGTTCAACGACATCCGCACCACGCTGCAGGCCCTGTACGCGCTGTTCGACAACTGCAACAGCCTGCACACCAACGCCTACGACGAAGCCATCACCACGCCCACGGAAGAGTCCGTGCGCCGCGCCGTGGCCATCCAAATGATCATCAACAAGGAGCTGGGGCTGAACTTCTGCGAGAACCCGTGGCAGGGCAGCTTCATCGTGGACAAGCTCACCGACCTCGTGGAAGAGGCCGTCTACAAGGAATTCGAGGCCATCAGCGAGCGCGGCGGCGTGCTGGGCGCCATGGACACCATGTACCAGCGCGGCAAGATCCAGGAAGAAAGCCTGTACTACGAGCAGAAGAAGCACGACGGCAGCCTGCCGCTGGTGGGCGTCAACACCTTCCTGCCCAAGGAGCACGGCGGCGACATCGTCACCGAGATCGAGCTGATCCGCTCCACGGAAGAGGAGAAGCGGCAGCAGATCGCCAACGTGGCCGCGTTTCAGGCCAACCGCAACGGCTACGCGGCCGAGGGCTTGCGTGCGCTACAGGCCACCGCGCGGGAGCGGCGGAATGTGTTCGAATCGCTGATGGAAGCGGTGAAGACGCATTCGCTGGGGCAGATCAGCCATGCGTTGTATGAGGTGGGTGGGGAGTACAGGCGGAATATGTAGCCGTCGGTGGTTGACTGGCAAAGCGTGAGGGAGTTAATACTCCGATCGCGTGTGCCCAGGCAGCGATTCGAATTTGGTGCAGGCGCCTTCAGGGCCATGCGGCCGATCTTGGATCGGTAGGCGATGGATGTGTATGGGCTGAGCTGCAAGGCCAGCCGGGCATTGATAAAGAACTGGCACAATGCCCGGGCCGCTCAATTACTTTCCGGAACCGCGCATGCCCACGCTTTCCCACCACGTCCCCGCGCCTGCGGCGGTGCCGGCCGGCACTACGCTGACCCTTGCGCGGCCCGACGACTGGCACCTGCACCTGCGCGATGGCGAGGCGCTGGCGGCGGTGCTGCCGCATACGGCGGCGCAGTTCGCGCGGGCGATCGTGATGCCGAACCTGCGGCCGCCGGTGACTACCACGGCGCTGGCGGCGGCCTACCGCGAGCGCATCCTGGCGGCGCGGCCGGCGGGCTCGGACTTCGAACCGCTGATGACGCTGTACCTCACCGACAACACGCCGGCGGAGGAGATCCGCGCCGCCAAGGCCAGCGGCTTCGTGCATGCAGTGAAGCTGTACCCGGCGGGGGCCACCACCAATTCCGATTCCGGCGTCACCGACCTGCGCCACGCCCGCGCGGCGCTGGAGGCCATGCAGGAGACGGGCCTGGTGCTGGCGATCCACGGCGAGGTGACCGACCGCGAGATCGACGTGTTCGACCGCGAGAAGGTGTTCATCGAACACACGCTGATCCCGCTGCGCCGCGAGTTCCCGGGGCTGCGCGTGGTGCTGGAGCACATCACCACGCAGGAGGCGGCCGACTATGTGCGAGAGGCCGACGGCGAGATCGCCGCCACCATCACCGCGCACCACCTGCTGTACAACCGCAACGCGATCTTCAGCGGCGGCATTCGCCCGCATTACTACTGCCTGCCCGTGCTCAAGCGCGAACGGCACCGGCGCGCGCTGCTGGAGGCCGCCACTAGCGGCAACCCGCGCTTCTTCCTGGGCACCGATTCGGCCCCGCATGCGCGTGGCGACAAGGAGGCCGATTGCGGCTGCGCCGGCTGCTACACCGGCCTGCACGCGCTGGAGCTGTACGCCACCGCGTTCGAGGCCGCCGGCCGGCTGGAGCGGCTGGAGGGCTTCGCCAGCCACTTCGGCGCGGACTTCTACCGCCTGCCGCGCAACACTGGCACGGTGACGCTGCGCAAGGAGGCATGGGTGATCCCGGCCGAGCTGCCGTTCGGTACGCGCACCCTGGTGCCGCTGGCGCGGGGCGAGACGCTGGGCTGGCGGCTGCAGGCCTGAATGCGGCCCTCTCGCGCGCGTGCGGTGGCGCGCGCTATCTTGCGGCCACCGCCCTGCGTGACGTCGTCGCCATGAAAGCCACCGTCGTCGGCCTGGTCACCCCGCACGTGCTGCAGGTCGTGGATCTCGCGCGTCAGGCCGAGGCCGGCCGCAACGTCGACTGGCACCTGCGCGATGCGGTGACCGCCACCCTCGAGGCGCTCGCCCAGCAGTACAACGCGCGCGAACTGCTGGCCGCCTATGTGCACGGCCTGCAGGCGGCCGTGCGCGAGACCGGCCCGCGCCAGGCGGCGCAGGCGCAGCTGCTGGAGACGGCCGCGGCGATGGCGAGCCGCGAGCTGCAGAAGCTCGCCTGAGCGGTCCCGGCAGGGAGTACCCCCAGGGCTAGTGCAACCCCTCGGCGATCCGCGCGCACAGGTAGGCATGGAAGGGGTTGTGGCCGATGCGCTCGAGCTCCTCGCGCGGCAGGCGCAGCACGCCGGTTTCCCCGCGCGCAGCGGGCGAGGCGGTCGCCAGTCCGGCCGCGCGCGCGGTCGTCGCGCCGTACAGCGGGTCGTCCGGCGGGAACGGCAGCGCCACATGCGAGAGCGAGAGCAGGTCGGGCGGATAGATCTGCGCAAGGGCTCGGCTGCGGCTGTTGATTTCGCCTGCCGCACGGTGCCGAACGCTCGCCATGGCATTCGCGGTGCTGCCGGCGCCGACCACGCTTACGGCATAGGGCCTCATCGGCCCGTCCAGCAGGCGCTGGCCCCAGTCGGCAAGGCCGGGACGCAGGAACGGCGCCAGCGGGTGCGCGCGGTTGACGTCGAACACCACCAGCGCATGCCCGCCGGCCGGCAGGCGATCCAGCAGGCGGGTGGCGACCGCGTCGGCGTCCACCGTCGCATCCAGCGCCGACTGGAAGGCCAGCACCGGCGGCAGCGTGTGCAGGCGACCCTGGTGCTGCAGCTCATCGAGCGCGGCCTGCACGGTGCGTGTCAGCCGGAAAGATTCGCGCGCGGCATGCACCGGCAGCGAGGTGTATTTGCAGGGGTCGTACTCCGGGCGGATCCGCACCCAGGCCGCGCGCAGATGGAGCGGCAGGTGCGCCGCCAGGCCGCCGAGGCCGGCGTGCGCGGCGAACGCGCCGACTGCGATCATCGGCGAGAGCAGCACCAGCCGCTCGGCCACGGCCGGTTCGCCGCGGGCGAGGCGGGCGAGTTCGTGCAGCAGCACCAGCGCGGCCCCGTTGGAATAGCCCACCAGTTGCAGTGGCCGGCCGGCACCCGCCAGCCGCCGGGCCTCGGCGATCGCCAGCGCCAGCACGGCCTGCCACTGCGCGCGTTCGACCCGGCCGAGCGCGGCGGGCACGCTGCCGTGCCCCGGCAGGCGTGGCACCACCACCGCATGGCCGTGCGCGCGGTACAGCGCGGCCAGGCTGTGCAGGCTGTAGGGCGCATCGCTCAGTCCGTGCACCAGCACCGCAGCGCCGCGCACCGGCCCGTCCGGCAGCGCGCGGAAGGAGCGGTTGCCCGCATGCACCGCAGCCTCGCCGGCGTAGCGGCCGGGCAGGGACGGTGGAGTCCGGGACGGTAGCGCCGCGGCCAGCCGCACCTGCACCGCGTCCAGCAGGTGCGCTTCCGCTGCTACGTAGGCGTCCCAGTCCATCCCGCGCAGGGCCGCGGCTGGCGGTTCCTGCACCGGCAGGGTGTGCCAGGGCTGCAGCGGCTCGTCGGCGTCGCGCGCGCACAGCAGCCGTCGCAGCGGTTCGGCAGTGGAGTGGCGTTGATCCGGCGGGGCGGGCATCGGCTATGGGGTATCCGGCGCAATGGCCGGCGCCGATCATGCCCGATGCCGCGCCGGCGCGGCGTCAGCCGCTGTCGCGGCGCACCCGCCGCACCCGCCGGCGGTAGTCGCGCACGTTGTCGCCGCGGATGCGGGTTTCGCGGGTGCCGGTCACGGTGTCGACCTTGAAGTCGCTGCCGGTCGGCGGCCGGCCTTCGACCTTCGTCTCGCGCTCGTAGGCGTGCGACTTGTCGGTATTGCGGTAATACCGGTACATGGCCCAGTAGAAGCCGGCGGCGCCGGCCGGGCCGAGCAGCAGCAGCCAGAGTCCGCCGTCGTCGCTCATCCCATATGCCCCACGATCCACAGTGCGATGCCTTCCAGCACGCTGCCGATGGCGAGCGCGGCCAGCAGCAGCTTCCAGTGCTGCACCGGGATGCTGCCCATGGTCTCGCCGGTGCGGCCGTTGACCGCGATGTAGTGCAGCATCCCGCCCTTCGGCCCGGGCTGGTGGTAGGAATACAGCCAGACCGGCAGGTACATCGCGACCCAGCGGCTGCCGTGCACCTCGATCGCCTCTTCCTCCCAGCGCACGCCGCGGTCGTACTGGTGGACCGAGCCCTCCAGCCGGCAGCGCGCGATCGACAGCAGCTGGTCCTCCAGCACCGGGCGCAGCCAGTCCACGTTGAGGTCGCGCTTCTCGGAGCTGTAGCCGACCAGGTAGGAGGCGTTCCACTTCACCGCGTTCTTGGTGTCGAACGGCTGGATGGTGTTGATGATGTTGTTGGTGTTGGCGCGGGTGTCGAGGTTCACCCGCTGGCGGGAGGATTCCAGCGGCAAATCGTCCACCGTGAAGTCGAGCGCGCGCTGCACCCGGTACACGTCGGCGTCGTAGTAGGTCTTCTTGTCATTGCCGCTGCCGCGGGTGTAGCGGCGGGTCTCGATCTCGCCATAGCCGGCCACCTCGGCGCTGGCGTTGGCGTCCACGATCATGTAGGGCAGGTACACCCCGACCACGTTCTCCGGGGTGAACTGCTCCTTGAATTCCTTCAGCGCGAACAGCCGGCGCTTGTCCACGAACTGGCGGATGCGCGCCACCGCGTCGGTTTTCTTGATGTGGAACGGCAGCACCGCGTCCGGCACCGCGCCGTTGGCGATCTGCTCGTTCACGCCGAACACGTGCCGGCACCAGTGGCAGCGCGCGGTCATGCTGGTCTGGGTGTTGACCGTGACCTCGGCGCCACAGCCGGCGCACTTGAAGCTCACCAGGGCGTCGGTGCCGGCGTCGATGTCGCGCGCGCCGGAGGCCACCACCGTGCCGCGCAGCTGGTCGATACCCTCGCCGAGGCCGAACGCCTCCTCGACCCGCTCGGCCTGCCACTCGTGCCGGCAGTACAGGCAGATCAGCCGGTCGCTGCCGGGCTTCTGGCGGATCTCGCTGGCCCCGCAGCGCGGGCAGCGGTTGAGGCCGTCCTTGAGTTCCTCGGCGGCGGTGTCGATCGCGACCGGGTCGGGCGCCAGCAGCTCGTCGCGGACCGGGCCGGGCAGGGTGTCCGGATCCAGCGGCAGGCTGCCCGGCGCGGGCGGCACGTCGCGCGGCGAGCCCGGGCCGGTGGGCGCGGGCGGCGGTGGGGGCGTCGGCATGGGGCGGGCGGGGTGCGGCGTGGATTACAGGCCCAGCGCCTTGGCCTTGAGCGCGTCGTAGTCGGCCTGGCTGATCAGCCCGAGGTCGAGCATCTCCTTGGCCTTCTTCAGCTTCGCCACCGGGTCGTCGGCGGCCGGTGCGGCCGGCGCCGTCGGCTGCTGCAGGCCGCCGAGGCCACCGAGCATGCCCGAGGCCATGCCGAGGCCGACGATCCCGGCCGCGCCACCGTTCTCGCCGGCCGCCTGGATGCCCTGCGCCACGCTGGCCTGCAGGTTGGAGTTGCCGCGCGCGCCGGACAGCGCATCCGCGCGCTGCACGGTCTTCAGCAGCTCGCGGGTATTGGCGTCGTACTCGATCGAGACGATCGCGGTCTTGACGATCATCAGCCCGCGCCTGGACTTCCACTGGTAGCCGGCCTCCACAGCCTCGCCCAGGCTCTGCGCGAAGCCGACCGAATCCTGCTGGATGCGGCTGATGCGGTTGCCCTTGGCCGGATCGTTGGTGTAGCGGCTGAACGCCGGCGCCAGCGAGGCCACCACCTCGTTGAACAGCTGGGTCGCGGCGGGGTTGTCGAGGTCGGTGAAGTCGAACACTCGGCCCGGCTGCAGGTAGCTGGCCGGCACGAAGTTCTTCACGAACAGGATCGGATCGACGATCTTCAGGGTGTAGGAGCCGCGGGTGATGGCGCCCACCTGGGTGTTGAGGAAGCCGTCGTCCCAGTAGATCTCCGACTGGGTGCCGAAGCGGTTGTCGGGCAGTTCCTTCAGCGAGACGAAAAACGCCAGCTGCTGGCTGGCGGGGATGCCGCCGAACTTGAAGCGTTCCCAGCTCTGCATCACCAGCGGGTCGAGCAGACCATCGCCGGCGAACACCGATTTCGACTGCAAATCGTCCGAGCGCCACTCGTAGCCGCCGGGTTCGGCCGCCAGCGCGGTGATCTTGCCGTCCTGCATCAGCAGCAGGCCGTAGCCTTCCGGCACCACGATCTTGGAGCCGTTGCTGATGATGTTGGCCGAGCCGTGCACGTTGGAGCCGCGCCCGGCATTGGTGCCGCGCGGCACCGCGGCGAACAGCGCGGCAGTCGGGGCCAGGCCGTCGGGGATAGTGAGGAAGTCCTTCCACTGGTCGCCCAGCATGCCACCGACCGCGCCCTTCACCGCCTGTACCAGACCCATCGCGTGCTCTCCCGTGTGTGGCCGGGACCGCCGGCCGCGGTGCAGCATACCCGTCCGCGATGACCGGCCGTCGCCGCATCGCTGCGTGCAGGGCATACGCAGGGCGCGCCGGCGGGCGGCCAGCGGCAGGGTCGGCGATCGCCGCGCGCTGCGGCAGTGACCGCTGTCATCCGTCGCTAGTGAGGATGTCGTGCGGTTCCGCTTGACGCCTGCGCCATGCCCCAATATGTTGTGTCCGTCGGTTCCGGCGGCCACAACCCGTCGGATGAAAAGGGAAGCCGGTGCGGCGCAAGCCCAAGCCGGCGCTGCCCCGCAGCGGTAGGTGGAGACGACGTCGCGCGACCACTGGGACGGCGGTCCCGGGAAGGTGCGACCGAGGCGGCAGGCCTGGCCTGCCACATCCACGAGCCCGAAGACCTGCCGACAGCCGCGCGAAGCACGCCGCGCGGTGCCGGCCGCGGAATCTCCGGGGGGAGAGGGCCGGTGCAGCAGGGCAGGGCCGGCATGCGCGCGCATGCCGCGTCGCAGCTCCTGCGACACCGCGCCGCCAGCCTGTGGTTCCGACGCCATCCGCGCCTGCGAGGGACAGGCCCGGGCCCGTGCGTCATGCATGGAGAACCACGATGTCGCCTTCCGATGCCGCGCTGGCCGCCGCGCCTGCCGCCCCCGCGTTCGATCTCACCCCGCCGCCCACCGCCACCGGCATGCGCGTGACCAAGCGCAACGGCCGCAGCGAGCCGGTGGACCTCAACAAGATCGTGCGTGCCATCACCCGTGCGGCCGAGGGCCTGCACGCGGTGGAACCGATGCGGGTGGCCACCCGCACCATCTCCGGCCTGTACGACGGCGCCACCACCGCCGAGCTGGACGAGCTGTCGATCCGCACCGCCGCGCTGCTGACCGGCGAGGAGCCCGAATACGGGCGCCTGGCCGCGCGCCTGCTGGCCGGGGTGATCGCCAAGGAAGTGGCGGGGCAGGAGATCCACGCCTTCTCGCAGTCGGTGCAGCGCGCGCACGAGGTCGGGCTGGCCAACGACCGCCTGCTCGGCTTCGTGCAGGCGCATGCGCGCAAGCTCAACGCCGCGATCGCGCCGGAGTTGGACCGCGAATTCGACTATTTCGGCCTGCGTACCCTGTACGACCGTTACCTGCTGCGCCATCCGCACACCCGCAAGGTGATCGAGACCCCGCAGCAGTTCTTCATGCGCATCGCCTGCGCGCTGAGCCAGGACGTGGGCGAGGCGGTCGCGCTGTACCAGGGCATGGCGCGGCTGGAGTACCTGCCGTCCAGCCCGACCCTGTTCAACGCCGGCACCCGCCATGAGCAGCTCTCGTCCTGCTTCCTGCTGGACTCGCCGCAGGACACCCTGGAATCGATCTACCAGCGCTATGGCCAGGTCGCGCAGCTGTCCAAGTTCAGCGGCGGCATCGGCATCAGCTACAGCCGGGTGCGCGCGCGCGGGTCGCTGATCCGCTCCACCAATGGCTTCAGCAACGGCATCGTACCGTGGCTGAAGACGCTGGATTCCTCGGTCGCCGCAGTCAACCAGGGCGGCAAGCGCAAGGGCGCGGCCTGCGTTTACCTGGAGACCTGGCACGCCGACATCGAGGATTTCCTCGAATTGCGCGACAACACCGGCGACGAGGCGCGGCGCACCCACAACCTCAACCTCGCCAACTGGGTGCCGGACCTGTTCATGCGCCGGGTCGAGGCCGACCAGCCGTGGTCGCTGTTCGACCCGGCGCAGGTGCCGGAGTTGGTGGACCTGTACGGCGAGGACTTCGAGCATGCCTACCTGCAGGCCGAGGCGCAGGGACGGGCGGTGCGCGCGCTGCCAGCGCGCAAGCTGTACGCGCGGATGATGCGCACCCTGGCCGAGACCGGCAACGGCTGGATGGCGTTCAAGGACAAGTGCAACCGCGCCTGCAACCAGACCGCGCTGCCCGGCAACGTGGTGCATCTGTCCAACCTGTGCACCGAGATCCTCGAGGTGACCTCCGACGCCGAGACCGCGGTGTGCAACCTCGGCTCGATCAACCTCGCGCGCCACTTCGACGCGGACGGGCAGTTCGACTTCGAGAAGCTGGCCGAGAGCGTGCGCATGGCGGTGCGCCAGCTGGACCGGGTGATCGACCTCAATTTCTACCCGATCGAGCCGGCGCGCCGCGGCAACCTGCGCTGGCGCCCGGTCGGGCTGGGCTGCATGGGCCTGCAGGACGTGTTCTTCCGCCTGCGCCTGCCGTTCGACAGCGCGCCGGCACGCGCGCTCTCGCGCCGGATCGCCGAGGAGATCTACTTCCATGCGCTGGAGACCTCCTGCGCGCTGGCGCAGGAGCTGGGGGCGCATCCGGCCTTCGCCGAGACCCGCGCCGCGCGCGGCGAGCTGCAGTTCGACGCCTGGGGCGTGGCGCCGGAGCAACCGGCGCGCTGGGACGCGCTGCGCGAACGCATCCGCCAGCACGGCCTGCGCAATTCGCTGCTGGTGGCGATCGCGCCGACCGCGACCATCGCCTCGATCGCCGGCTGCTACGAGTGCATCGAACCGCAAGTGTCCAACCTGTTCAAGCGCGAGACGCTCTCCGGCGACTTCCTGCAGGTGAACCGCTACCTCGTGGAAGAACTGAAAGCCCTGGGCCTGTGGACACCGGAGATGCGCGATGCGATCAAGCTGGCGGAGGGCTCGATCCAGGGCCTCGCGCAGATCCCGGAGGTGCTGCGTCAGGTCTACCGCACCGCCTGGGAGCTGCCGATGCGCAGCCTGATCGACATGGCCGCCGAGCGCGGCGCCTTCATCGACCAGTCCGCCTCGCTCAACCTGTTCATGGAGAGCCCGAGCATCGGTGCGCTGTCGTCGATGTACATGTACGCCTGGAAGAAAGGCCTCAAGACCACCTACTACCTGCGTTCGCGGCCAGCCACGAAGATCGCCAAGACCACTGTTGCCCGCTACACCCCGGCGCAGGCGGTGGCCTGCTCGCTGGAGAACCCGGAAAGCTGCGAGGCCTGCCAGTGAACGCCGACCGCCTCCCCATGCTGCTCGACCCCGGCTTCGACCTCACCCTGCGGCCGATGCGCTACCCGCAGTTCTACGAGATGTACCGCAACGCGATCCGCAACACCTGGACGGTGGAGGAGATCAACTTCGAGATCGACCTCGGCGATTTGCGCCACAAGATGACGCCGGCCGACCGCCACCTGATCCACCGGCTGGTGGCGTTCTTCGCCACCGGCGACTCGATCGTCGCCAACAACCTTGTGCTGAACCTGTACCAGCACCTCAATGCGCCCGAGGCGCGCATGTACCTCTCGCGCCAGCTATACGAGGAGGCGCTGCACGTGCAGTTCTACCTCACCCTGCTGGACAACTACCTGCCGGATCCCGAGGAACGCTTCCGCGCGTTCGCGGCGGTGGAGAACATCCCCTCGATCCGCAAGAAGGCCGAATTCTGCTTCAAGTGGATCGACTCCCTGCAGGGCCTGGCGCGCATCCAGACGCGGGAGCAGCGCCGGCAGTTCCTGCTCAACCAGATCTGCTTTGCGGCCTGCATCGAGGGCCTGTTCTTCTTCGCCGCGTTCGCCTACGTGTACTACTTCCGTTCGCGCGGGCTGCTGCCGGGGCTGTCCTCCGGCACCAACTGGGTGTTCCGCGACGAAAGCTGCCACATGCAGTTCGCGTTCGAATGCTTGCGCACCATCCGCGCCGAGGAGCCGGACCTGTTCGATGCCGAGCTGGAAGCGCAGGTGCGGGCGATGCTGTCCGAGGCGATCGAGTGCGAGCTGCAGTTCGCCGAGGACGTGCTGGCCGGCGGGGTGGCGGGCATCTCCCTGCGCGACATGCGGCTGTACCTGCAGCACTGCGCCGACCAGCACTTCGAGCGGCTGGGCATGGCGCGCCAGTACCACGTGCGCAACCCGCTGCCGTTCATGGAACTGCAGGACGTGCAGGAGCTGACCAATTTCTTCGAGCGGCGGGTCTCGGCCTACCAGGTGGGAGTACAGGGCGAGGTGGCGTTCGACCATGCCTTCTGACGCCGCACGCGCCGACGGCCACGCACGGCCCCCGCACGCGCGCCTGCAGGAGATCGTGTTCCCTGACCACGCCAACCACCTCGGCACCCTGTTCGGCGGCCAGGCCCTGGCCTGGATGGACAAGGCGGCGTTCATCGCCGCCTCGCGCCATGCGCGCCGCACCGTGGTCACCGCGCGCTCGGAGCAGGTGGATTTCCGCCGCCCGATCCGGCAAGGCTGACCTGCCGGTTTTTTTCGGGCCACCGATTAGTTGAGGATGGCTCGGGTGGTTGATGCGGGTTGTTGCTGCTGAAACTCGTCCTTGAACTGCTTGGGTGTCCGGTAGCCGAGGCTCGAGTGCGGGCGGTCCTCGTTGTAGTGGCGGCGCCACGTCTCGATGATCGCCCGGGCCTCGATCCGGTTCCGGAACCATTCCATGCTGAGGCACTCGTCCCGGAACTTCCCGTTCAGGCTCTCGGCAGTGCCA
>NZ_JAJOZK010000006.1 GCF_022419185.1 Thermomonas flagellata
GTGGCGGTCGCGGGCGACCTTGGCCAGGATCGAGGCGGCCATGATCGCCGGTTCGCTGCGGCCACGGCGGCGGCGCCGGCCAGTGCGGCGCCTGGTGGCCTTCCAGCACCCGCCGCAGGTCGCGCGCATCCAGCTGCGGCGCCAGCGCCTGCAGCAGCTGGAGCGCGTAGTCGCGCAGGACCCGCCCGCGCGGCAGCACCGCCCAGGTGATGCAGTCGGGCAGCTCCGGCGGGGCCGGCAGCGGCTGCAGGTCGGCGGCGTCCTCCGCCAGCACCGCCATCTCCGCCAGCAGCCCGGCGCCCAGCCCGGCGCGCACGTAGGTCTTGATCAGGTTGGCGTCGCGCGCGGTCATCGCCAGCTGCGGCTGCACCCCGGCCGCGGCGAACGCGCGCTGCAGCGAGGAGTCGGCGCGGTTGGAGGATTCGTAGCTGATCAGCGGGTGCGCGCCCAGTTCGGCCAGGGTCGGCGCGCGCCGCAGGCGCGCCAGCGGATGCGCGCGCGGCACCAGCAGCACGCGGCGCCAGCGGTACAGCGGCACCGCCAGCCCCGCCTGCGGTTCCGGGCCGGCGGTGCTGATCAGCGCGAGGTCGGCCTGCTCCAGCCGCGCCAGCACCTCGGCATCGCCGGCCACCTGCAGGTCCACGTCCACCCGCGGGAACGCCTGCCGCACCCGCGCGATCACCGGCGGCAGCACGTAGCGGGCCTGGGTGTGGGTGGTCGCCAGGCACAGCCGGCCGCTGTGGCTGCCGCGCTCGTTGGCGGCATAGCTGCGGATGTTGGCGACTTCGTCCAGCACCCGGCGCGCGTGCGCCACGATCCGCTCGCCGGCCGGCGCGATCCGCGCCAGGCTGCGCCCGCGGCGGACGAAGATCTGGAAGCCCAACTCGTCCTCCAGCTGCTTGAGCTGCTTGGACAGCCCGGGCTGAGTGGCATGCACGCGCTCGGCAGCCTGGGTGATGTTGAGGCCGGCGTCCACGATCGCCACCAGGTAACGCAGCTGGGTCAGGGTCATGCTTGCATCATCGCTGCATCCGGATGATGCGATGGATCATACGCCCGCGCAGGACGCTTGCCAAATGCCGCTCATGCCACAGGGGAATGTGCGGTAGCCGGCACGCCATTTGCCGTCCTGGGTATCGCGGGCGCAGCATCCCCGACCCGCCCTCGCCCGCCGTTCACGCCGGGCGGCCGATCCTGTCCATCCCCACGTCTCCGCGCCCCCATGGCCCTCTACGACAGCATCCTCGACACCATCGGCCACACCCCGATCGTGCGCCTGCAGCGCCTCGCGCCGGCGCATGTGCAGGTCTACGTGAAGGTGGAAGCGTTCAATCCCGGCGGCTCGGTCAAGGACCGCCTCGCCCTGGCCATCGTGCTCGATGCCGAACGCCGCGGCCTGCTCAAGCCCGGCGCCACCATCGTCGAGGCCACCTCCGGCAACACCGGCGTCGCGCTGGCGATGGTGGCCGCGGCGCGCGGCTACAAGTTCGTCGCGGTGATGAGCGAGACGTTCTCGGTCGAGCGCCGCAAGCTGATGCGCGCCTACGGCGCCAAGGTCATCCTGACCCCGGCCGCGGAGCGCGGCAGCGGCATGGTGCGCAAGGCGGAGGAACTGGCGCGCAGGCACGGCTGGTTCCTCGCCCGCCAGTTCGCCAACCCGGCCAACCCGGCCTATCACCGCAACACCACCGCCGCCGAGATCCTGCGCGACTTCGCCGGGCGCCGGCTGGACGTGTTCGTCAGCGGCTGGGGCACCGGCGGCACCCTCACCGGCGTCGGCGAGATGCTGAAAGTCGCGCGCCCGGAGGTGCGCATCGTCGCCACCGAACCGGCCGGCGCCGCGCTGCTCAAGGGCGATCCCTGGCAGCCGCACAAGATCCAGGGCTGGACCCCCGACTTCGTGCCGGAGGTGCTCAACCGCGGCGTGGCCGACGAGCTGCGCACCGTCACCGACGAAGACGCCATCGCCACCGCGCGCCGGCTTGCCAGCGAAGAGGGCCTGTTCGTCGGCATCTCCGCCGGCGGCACCGCCGCCACCGCGCTGGCGCTGGCGCAGGAAGCGCCGGCCGGCAGCGTGCTGCTGGCCATGCTGCCCGACACCGGCGAGCGCTACCTCAGCACCGCGCTGATGGCCGACATCCCCGAGGGCAGCGACGACGCCTGGCTGGCGAGCCTGGAATAGCCGCGGCGGGGCCGGCGCTTGCGCTAGGCTGTGCACTTTTCCGCCCCCCCTGCCGCGATGACCGACACCGCCGATGCCGCCCGCGCCGTTGCGCGCCTGGACTGGCTGCGCCGCCAGCTCGGCGCGGACATCCCGCCGCCGCAGCGGGCCTCGGTCGATGCCGGCTTCCGCAGCTACTGGCGGGTGCTGGCACCCGGCGGCAGCCGGATCCTGATGGACGCCCCGCCGGGATTGGAGGACGTGCGCCCCTGGCTGCGCCTGCGCGACCTGCTGGAGGGTGGCGGGGTGCGCGTGCCGAAGGTGCTGGCGGGCGACGTGGCCGCCGGCTTCCTGCTGCTGGAGGACCTCGGCCCGGACACTTACCTGCAAGCGCTGGACGCCGGCGATGCCGACGCCCTGTTCACGGCCGCGATCGGCCAGCTGCTGCGGCTGCAGGCGATCGCCCCGCCCGCGGACCTGCCGGCCTACGATGCCGCCCTGCTGGAGCGCGAACTGCGCCTGTTCGACGACTGGTTCTGCGCGCGCCACCTGGGCCTGGTGCTGGCGGCAGACGAGCGCGCGACGCTGGACGCCGCCTACGGCGTACTGATCGCGGCCGCGCTGGCGCAGCCGCAGGTGCTGGTGCACCGCGACTTCATGCCGCGCAACCTGATGCCGGCGGTGGACGGCCCGGCCGTGCTGGACTTCCAGGACGCCGTGCGCGGGCCGCTGGCCTACGACGTGCTCAGCCTGTTCAAGGACGCCTTCCTGAGCTGGCCGCAGGCGCGCATCGATGCCTGGTGGCAGCAATACCACGCGCGCGCGGCGGCGGCCGGGCTGCCGGTGCCGGCGCCGGCGCGCTTCCGCCGCGACCTCGACCTGATCGGCGTGCAGCGGCATCTGAAGGTGCTGGGCATCTTCGCGCGCCTGCACCACCGCGACGGCAAGCCGAAGTACCTGGCCGATGCACCGCGCTTCCTCGACTACCTGCAGGCGGTGCTGCCAGCCTACCCCGAGATGGCCGGGCTGGACGCCCTGCTGCGCACCCGCGTGTGCCCGGCCTGGGCGGCGACCGGGCCCGGCGCATGAAGGCGCTGGTGTTCGCCGCCGGGCTGGGCGCGCGCATGCGTCCGCTCACCGACCACACCCCCAAGCCACTGCTGGAGGTGGCGGGCAAGCCGCTGATCGTGTGGCACCTGGAGAAGCTGGCGGCGCTCGGCATCAGCGAAGTGGCGATCAACACCAGCTGGCTGGCCGCGCGCTTCCCGCAGGTGCTGGGCGACGGCGCGCGCTGGGGGCTGCGCCTGCACTTCCTGTACGAGGGCGAGACCCCGCTGGAGACCGGCGGCGGCCTGTGGAATGCGCTGCCGTGGCTGGGCGAGGCGCCGTTCCTGCTGGTCAACGGCGACATCTGGACCGACTACGACTTCGCGCGGCTGCCGCGCGCGCCGGACGCGCTGGCACACCTGGTGCTGGTGGATCCACCGGCGCACGCGCCCAACGGGGATTTCCGGCTGGAGGCGGACGGCCGCCTGCACGCGGACGGCACGCCGCGCCTGACCTACGCCGGGCTCGGGGTGTACCGCCCGCAGCTGCTGCAGGACTGGGCGCACAGCGTGCCGGACGCGCGCCAGCTGGACGGGCGTCCCTGCTTCCCGCTGGCGCCGGTGCTGCGCGCGCAGATGGCCGCCGGCCGGGTGCGCGGCGAGCATTACCGCGGACGCTGGACCGACGTCGGCACACCGGAGCGGCTGGCCCGGCTGGACGCCAAGCTGCGCGCCGGCGGCTGACGCCGGCACGCCGCACCAGGCATCAGGCCGGGTCGGGGCCGAGCACCTGGCGCAGGAACGGCACCGTCAGCCGCCGCTGCGCGGCCAGCGCGGCGGCGTCCAGGCGGTCGAGCAGGGCGGTGAGCCCGCGCAGGTCGCGCCCGCAGCGGCGCAGCAGCCACTCCAGCGCGGCCGGATCGACCTCCAGCCCGCGCGCCGCCGCGCGCCGGCGCAGCAGTTCGGCGCGGCCGGCGTCGTCCAGCGCCGGCAGCCGGATCCGGGTCGCCTGCGCCAGCCGCGAACGCAGGTCCGGCAGCGCGATCCCGAGCGCGTCCGGCGCATCCGCGGCGGCATACAGCAGGCAGCGGCGGGCGTCGCGCAGGCGGTTGTGCAGCGCGAACAGCGCGCGCTCGTCAGCGGCGTCGCCGGCGATCGCCGCCAGGTCGTCGAGCGCGACCAGGTCGGCCGCCTCCAGCCCGGTCGCGGCCTCCGCCAGCCGCCCCGCGGCGGCGCGCAGCGACAGGTAGGCGGCACGCCGGCCGCTGGCCTCGGCCTCGGCGCAGGTCGCCAGCAGCAGATGGCTCTTGCCGCTGCCGCTGCCGCCCTGCAGGTACAGCGCCTCGTCCGCGCCTGCGCGCGCCAGCCCGCGCAGGCGCTCGACCAGCCCCGGACGCGGGCTGACGAACAGGTCCAGCCGCTGCTCCGTCGGCGGGCGCAGCGCCAGCGGCAACTGCGGCACGCTCATGCGGGGCCCGGCGGCTCCTGCGGCGGCTCGCCGGCATGCGCGGCCGGCAGCACGATCCGCGCCGGCTCCGGCGCGCCGCGCTCGCCCACGTACAGGCGGCTGCCGAGGTAGCGCTCGTGTGCGTGCCGCAGCAGCACGTTGACCACTGCGGCCACCGGCAGCGCCAGCAGCATGCCGAGGAAGCCGAACAGGGTGCCGCCGGCCATCACCGCGAAGATCACCGCCATCGGATGCAGCCCGATGCGGTCGCCGACCAGCTTGGGCGTGAGCACGTAGCTCTCGATCACCTGGCCGACCGCGAACACCGCGCCGACCCCGGCCAGGTGCGGCCAGTCGCCGTACTGCACCAGCGCCGCGATCCCGCCCAACACGATGATGGACGCCGGGCCGAGGTAGGGCACGAAGGTCAGCAGGCCGCCGACCACCCCGATCAGGATCCCCAGCTCGAGCCCGACCAGCCACAGCCCGACGCCGTACAGCACCCCGAGGATCAGCATCACCAAGAGCTGCCCGCGCAGGAAGCCGCCGAGCACGTCGCTGGATTCGCGCGCCAGCTTGCCCACGGTGTCCACATGGTCGCGCGGCACCAGCAGCCCGACCCGCGCCACCAGGAGATCCCAGTCGCGCAGGAAGAAGAACGTCAGCACCGGCACCAGCACGATGTTGGCCAGCCCGCCGAGCAGCGCGAAGCTGGAGCGCGAGACGTAGCCGAGCACGGTCGCGGCGATCCCGCCGGCGCTCTCCCAGTGCGCGCGCAGCAGCCCGAACAGGCGCTGCGGGTCCAGCCAGGACAGGATCTGCACGCCGGTGGTGCGCTCCAGCCACGGCAGCGCGGTATGCAGGAACCAGTCGCGGTAGCCGGGCAAGGCGTGCACCAGCGTCACCACCTGCTGCTGCAGCAGCGGCACCAGCAGCACCAGCGCCAGCAGCAGGAGCAGGCTCATCGCGGTGAACACCAGCACCACCGCGGTGTTGCGCGACATCCGCCGCTCCAGCCGGTCCACCAGCGGGTCGCCCAACCAGCCGAGCAGCGCCGACACCGCGAACGGGGTCAGCACCGGCGCCAGCAGCCACAGCAGCCACAGCACGCCGAGGGCAAGCGCGGTCCACTGCACGCGCCGGTAGAACGCGGCGATCGTGGCCAGTTCGGGCGCGGGCGCGCCCTCCGGCGGCGGCAGCGCGCTCACGGCCGCACCAGGCGATAGGTCGGCATCCCGCCCTCGGCGCCTTCCTGCGCCTGCAGCAGCCCGGCGCGCGCCAGCATCCGGTTGAAACCGGCCAGGCCGCCGCCGGCCAGATCGAGCTCGAGGTCCAGCGCCTGCGGGCTGGCCGCCAGCGGCCGCAGCGCGCGCACGCTCGAGAGCCCGTTGAGGTAGCCGACCACCCGCAGATAGTCGTCGCCGCTGGCCAGGCCCTCGATCCGCACCCGCACGCTGGCCGGCGCCGCGCCGCTGCCGGCGCGGGCATAGCGCTTGAACAGCGCGTCCGCCGCGCCCTCGGCGCCGCCGGCCATGGCCCGGCGCGCATCGGGATGGGTGTTGCTCCACTTGGCCAGCAGCTTGCCGCGGTCGACGAACTGCCAGTCCGCCTGCCAGCCGCCGGTGCTGCGGTAGAGCTTGCCGATCAGCTGCATCGGCGGGCTGTAGCGCGCGGACAGGGTGGCGATGGCGCCGGTGTCGCCGCGCCAGATCGCGCCGACCGCGGCCTGCTCGGCGGCATTGCCGGCCGGCAGGCCGAGCGCGTAGCCGCGCGCCTTGGCGGCATCGAGGATGGAACGCGCGGCATTGACCTGGCCGAGGCCGACCAGGCGCGGGCCGCTGCCATCGTCGATCGCCAGCCACAGCACCGGCTTGGGCCGCGGCTCCGGCCACACCGGCAGGCCCAGCATGTCCACCAGGTCGTCCACCGCCTCCGGACGGAAGCGCGCGACCAGTACGGTCTGGAACGTGGGCACGCCGCTGGCGGAGACGCCCTCGTCCTGGCGGTAGTCGAACCCGGCCAGGTAGTCCTTGGCTTTGGCCAGCTCTTCGCGCACGCCCGGGCGCCCGGCCACCGCGCGATCCCCGGTCAGTTTGCCCAGCACCTGCGCCAGCGCGCGCCCGAGGCCGGCGTCGCGCTCGGCCTCGGTCTGGCTGCGCACCGGCACCTCGGCCTGGTACAGCCCGCTGGCCTGCGCGCGCTCGCCTTCCACCCGCTGCGCCAGCGCCAGCAGCGGCAGCGCGGCCAGCAGCGCGGCGCACGCCAGCCGCACGCCTACCCGCCGCACCGCCCGGATTGCCCGTCCCTGCATGCTCATCGATCCCGAACCGGCCACACGGCCGACCGCCGGGAATGGTGCCCGAGCCGCCCCGGCGCGTCCATGACGGCGGCCGCCCGTTAAAATGCCCGCACGCGGCGCCCCGCGCCGGCGCGCAGGACGCCCATGACCCCGCCTTCCTCCCCTTCCCCCGGCCTGACCTACCGCGACGCCGGGGTGGACATCGACGCCGGCAACGCCGTGGTCGAACGCATCAAGCCGCTGGTCCGGCGCACGCTGCGCCCCGAGGTGCTGGGCGGCGTGGGCCTGTTCGGCGGCCTGTTCGACCTCGCCGGCCGCTTCCGCGAGCCGGTGCTGGTGTCCGGCACCGACGGCGTGGGCACCAAGCTCATCCTCGCCAAGCAGCTGAACCGCCACGACAGCATCGGCCAGGACCTGGTGGCGATGTGCGTGAACGACGTGCTGGTGCAGGGTGCCGAGCCGCTGTTCTTCCTCGACTACTTCGCCACCGGCAAGCTGGACGTGGAGACCACGGTGGCCGTGGTCGCCGGCATCGCCCGGGGCTGCGAACTGGCCGGCTGCGCGCTGATCGGCGGCGAGACCGCGGAGATGCCGGACATGTACCCGCCGGGTGAGTACGACCTCGCCGGCTTCACCGTCGGCGCCGTGGAAAAATCGAAGCTGGTCGATTCCAGCAAGCTGCGCGCGGGCGACGTGCTGATCGGGCTGGCTTCCAGCGGCCCGCATTCCAACGGCTATTCGCTGATCCGCAGGATCCTCGAGCGCGCAGGCAGCCCGCTGGACCTGGACCTCGGCGGCACCACGCTGGCCGACGCGCTGATGGAACCGACCCGCATCTACGTCAAGCCGGTGCTGGAGCTGCTGTCCAGGCACGACATCCACGCGATGGCGCACGTCACCGGCGGCGCGCTGGTGGAGAAGATCCTGCGCGTGGTCCCCGCCCCGCTGGGGCTGGACATCGACACATCCAGCTGGCCGCGGCCGGCGGTGTTCGACTGGCTGCAGCGCGAAGGCAACGTGGCGGACGCGGAAATGTGGCGCACTTTCAACTGCGGCATCGGCTACGTGCTGATGGCCGATCCGGCCGACGTGGCCGCGATCGAAGCGGACCTCGACCGCCTCGCGCTTCCGCACTGGCGGATCGGCCAGGTCACCGCGCCGCGCGACGGCGAGCGCCTGTGCATCGGCTGACGCCGGCCCGATGACCGCCCGCCTCGCCATCCTCGCCTCCGGCCGCGGCAGCAACCTGCAGGCCATCCTCGACGCCATCGCCGCCGGCACGCTAGACGCGTCGGTGGTCGGCGTGTTCTCGGACAAGCCCGAGGCCCCGGCACTGCAGCGGGTGCCGGAGGCCTTGCGCTGGGCCCGCACGCCGAAGGCCTGCGGCGGCCGCGACGGCTTCGACGCGACCCTCGCCGAGGCCATCGCCGCGGTGCGCCCGGACTGGATCGTCTGCGCGGGCTACATGCGCCTCCTCGGCGCGGGCTTCGTGCAGCGCTTCGCCGGCCGCCTGCTCAACATCCACCCCTCGCTGCTGCCCAAGTACAAAGGCCTGCACACCCACCAGCGTGCGCTGGAGGCCGGCGATGCCGAGCATGGCGCCAGCGTGCATTTCGTCACCGCCGAACTGGACGGCGGCCCGGTGATCGCGCAGGCGCGCGTGCCGGTGCGGCCGGGCGACGACGCCGACACGCTGGCGGCGCGCGTGCTGCAGGTCGAGCATCCGCTGCTGCTGGAGGTGCTGCGCTGGGCCGCGGCCGGGCGCCTGCGGATGCACGACGGCTTGGCCTGGCGCGATGGTCAGCCGCTATACACCCCGATCTACCTACAGTTCGCCCACGATTGATCCTGTCGATCCCGAGGCCGGCCTCCGCCGGAACGCCCATGCTGCCTGCCCTGCGCCCTGCCCTGTTGCTGTCCCTGCTCGCCGCCGCGCTGCCGGCCTGGGCGGTGCAGCCGTTCACCGCGGACTACCGCGCCAGCGTGCTGGGCGGCATCACCACCGATGCGCGCATGACCCTCGCGCCCGCCGGCGGCGACCGCTGGAACTACGAACTGGTGGTCAACAGCCCGGTGGCCTCGGTGCGCCAGGCGACCGTGTTCGAGGAGCGCGACGGCCGCTGGCGGCCGCTGTCCGGGCAGGACACGACCCAGGTGCTGATGAAGAAGTCGAGCAAGACCGCCACCTACGACTGGGCGCGCGGCGAGGCGCGCTGGGCCGGCGACGTCAAGCCCGACCGCATGGGCCCGGTCCGGCTGCAGGAGGGCGACCTCGACGCGATGCTGCTCAACCTCGCGATCGTGCGCGATGCCGCCGCCGGGCGCCCGCTCAGCTACCGCATGGTCGACAACGGGGTCGCGCGCCAGCAGACCTACCAGGTGCTCGGCAAGGAGACCATCGTGGTGGCCGGCAAGCCGCGCGAGGCGACCAAGGTCAGCCGCAGCAGCGACAACAAGCAGGTGATCGCGTGGGTGGTGCCGGACCTGCCGGTGCCGGTGCGCATCCTGCAGAAGAAGGACGGCAAGGACGAGCTGGACCTGGTGCTGAAGTCGCTGCGCTGAGGGCGTCGGTCGCCTGCGCCCGCGCGACGGCGGGCGCGTCAGCCGATCCGGCGGATGCGCGCGCCCAGCGCCGACAGCTTGGCCTCGATGTTCTCGTAGCCGCGGTCGAGGTGGTAGATCCGGTCCACCACCGTCTCGCCCTCCGCCACCAGCCCGGCCAGGATCAGGCAGGCCGAGGCGCGCAGGTCGGTGGCCATCACCGGCGCCCCGGACAGCCGCTCCACCCCGCGCACGATCGCGGTGTGCCCGTCCACCCGGATGTCGGCCCCCAGCCGCAGCAGCTCGTTCACGTGCATGAAGCGGTTCTCGAAGATGGTCTCGGTGACCACGCCGACGCCGTCGGCGATGCAGTCCAGGGCCATGAACTGCGCCTGCATGTCGGTCGGGAACGCCGGGTGCGGCGCGGTGGTGATGTCCACCGCGCGCGGGCGCCGGCCGTGCATGTCCAGGTGGATGCGGTCGCCCTCGCAGGCGATCTCGGCGCCGGCTTGGCGCAGCTTGCCGAGCACCGCGTCCAGGGTGTCCGGGCGCGCGTGGGTGGCGGTGACGCGGCCCCCGGTCATGGCGGCGGCGACCAGGAAGGTGCCGGTCTCGATGCGGTCGGCGACCACCGCATGCTCGGCCGCGCCCAGCCGCTCCACGCCCTCGATGGTGAGGGTGTGGGTGCCGGCCCCGCGGATGCGCGCGCCCATCGCGTTCAGGCACTCGGCCAGGTCCACGATCTCCGGCTCCATCGCGGCGTTCTCCAGCACCGTGGTGCCCTCGGCCAGCGCCGCGGCCATCATCACGTTCTCGGTGGCGCCCACGCTGACCAGCTCGAACACGTGGCGCGCCCCGCGCAGGCGGCCGGCGCTGCGCGCCTGGATGAAGCCATGCTCGACCGTGATCCGCGCCCCCAGCGCCTCCAGCCCCTTCAGGTGCTGGTCGACCGGGCGCGAGCCGATCGCGCAGCCGCCCGGCAGCGAGACCTCGGCATCGCCGAAGCGCGCCAGCAGCGGCCCCAGCACCAGCACCGAGGCGCGCATGGTCTTGACCAGCTCGTACGGTGCCACGTGGCGGTCGACGCTGCGCGGATCGACCGTGAGCGCATCGCCCTCGTGGGCGATGCCTGCCCCGAGGCCGGCCAGCAGCTTGGCGGTGGTCAGCACGTCGTGCAGGCGCGGCACGTTGGTGATGCGCACCGGCGCGTCGGCCAGCAGGGTGGCGCACAGGATCGGCAGCACCGCGTTCTTGGCGCCGGAGATGCGGACCTCGCCGGCCAGGCGGGGGCCGCCTTCGACCACGATCTTCTGCATCAGGCGCCCGCCTCGTCGGGGGTGAGGGTCTTCAGCTGCAGGGCATGGATCTCCCCGCCCATCCGCTCGCCCAGGGTGGCATAGACCATGCGGTGGCGGGCCAGCGGCCGCTTGCCGGCGAACGCGGCGCAGACCACGGTGGCTTCGAAATGCACGCCGTCGTCGCCGCGCACCTCGGCGCGCGCGCCGGGCAGCCCGGCCTCGATCAACTGGCGGATGGTGTCGGCGTTCATGGCGGCCGCTCCGGGCTGGCGTAAACTGAACGCGCAAGTTTACCGGAAGCCCCGCGTGCCCCACGCCCCGCCCGCCTGCATGGATGCCCACGACTTCGCCGCCAGCGGCCGGCGGGTGCTGGCGATCGAGCGCGAGGGGCTGGACGCGGTGGCCGCACGCATCGACGGGGCGTTCAGCGCCGCCTGCCGCACGATCCTCGCCGGCCGCGGGCGGGTCGCCTGCACCGGCATGGGCAAGTCCGGGCACATTGCGCGCAAGATCGCCGCCACCCTGGCCTCCACCGGCACCCCGGCGTTCTACGTGCACCCGGGCGAAGCCGCGCACGGCGACCTCGGCATGGTCACCGACGCCGACACCGTGCTGGCCCTGTCCTATTCCGGCGAGAGCGACGAGATCCTGCTGCTGCTGCCGGCGCTGCGCCGGCAGGGCAACCGCATCATCGCGATGACCGGGCGCGCCGACTCCACCCTCGCGCGCGAGGCCGACCTGCACCTGGACGTGAGCGTGCCGGCGGAGGCCTGCCCGCTGGCGCTGGCGCCGACCGCCAGCACCACCGCCGCGCTCGCCCTCGGCGATGCGCTGGCGGTCGCGCTGCTGGAGGCGCGCGGGTTCACCGCCGCCGACTTCGCGCGCTCGCACCCGGCCGGCGCGCTCGGACGTCGCCTGCTGCTGCACATCACCGACGTCATGCACGCCGGCGACGACGTGCCGCGGGTGCCGCCGCAGGCGACCCTGAGCGAGGCGCTGGTGGAGATGAGCCGCAAGCGCCTGGGCATGACCGCGGTGGTGGACGAGGCCGGTCGCCTGCTCGGCCTGTTCACCGACGGCGACCTGCGCCGCGCCCTGGACGACCCGCGCATCGACCTGCGCCGGACCCGGATCGACGCGGTGATGACCCGCACCCCGCGCACCATCCGCGCCGACGCGCTGGCGGTGGAGGCCGCGCAGTTGATGGAGGCGCACAAGATCAACGCCCTGCTGGTGGTGGACGCCGCACAGCGCGTGGTCGGCGCGCTCAACATCCACGACCTGCTGCGCGCGCGGGTGGTCTGAAATGACCGCCCTCTGGCCGCCCGCCTACCCCGAGGCCCTGCTGGCACGCGCGCGTCGGGTGCGCCTGTTCGGCTTCGACGTGGACGGCACCCTCACCGACGGGCGGCTGGTGTACAGCGCCGACGGCCACGAGGCCAAGGCCTTCCACGCCCAGGACGGGCTCGGCATGGGCCTGCTGCAGCGCGCCGGGATCGTGCTGGCGCTGATCACCGCGCGCGCCAGCCCGGTGGTCGAGCAGCGCGGGCGCGAGCTCGGCATCGCCCACGTGCACACCCGCGAACGCGACAAGCTCGGCTGCCTGCAGCGGATCGCGGCGGGGCTCGGCCTCGGCCTCGACGAGGTCGGCTTCATGGGCGACGACCTGCCGGATCTGGCGGTGCTGCGCGCGGTGGGGCTGGCGATCGTGCCCGCCAATGCGCACCCGTGGGTGCTGCCGGCCGCGCACTGGACCACCCCGCGCAGCGGCGGCAGCGGCGCCGCGCGCGACGCCTGCGACCTGCTGCTGCACGCACGCGGCGCGGTCGATCCGATCCTCGCCGCCGGGGTGCACCCGTGAGCTGGCGCGGGACGCTGACCGCGGTGCTGCTGCTGGCCGCGGTCCTGTCCGGCTGGTCGGTGTGGCGGCAGATGCGCCCGCAGGCGAGCGCGGCCGCGGTCCTGCGCCCGGACTTCGTCCTCCACGACTTCGAACTGGTGGCGCTCGGCGACGACGGCCGCGAGTCGTTCACCCTGCGCGGGCCGGTGCTGCAGCAGGACGCCGGCAGCCGCGCGCTGACCCTCGCCACCCCGCTGTTCCTGGTGCCGGACGATGCCGGCGCGTACTGGCACGTGCGCGCCGAGCGCGGCCACGTCCCCGAACAGGGCCGCCAGCTGCAACTGCGCGGCCGGGTGGAGGCGATCAGCCCGGCCGAGGCGCCGCCGCCGACCCGGATCGAGACCGACCGCCTGGACCTGTTCCCGAAGGAACACCGGGCCACGAGCGACGCCGTCGTGACCCTCACCCGCCCCGGCCTTACAATGCAGGGCCGCGGCCTGCAGGCGGCGTTCGACCGCCGGCAGGTCACCCTCCTCTCCGACGTGCATGCCCGCTATGTCCCCACGCCCCGTTGAGCGCGCGGCTGCCCTGCTGCTGGCCCTGGCCTGCGCCGCCGGCGCGGCGGCCAAGACCGGCGACCGCAACCAGCCGATGGACATCGAAGCCGCGCAGAGCGTGTGCGGGCTCGGCGCCAACGCCACCTGCACCCTGACCGGCAACGTCGTGATCACCCAGGGCAGCCTGCGCGTGAACGCGCCCAAGGCGATCCTGCAGCAGAGCGGCAACGACCCCAGCCGCGCCCAGCTCAGCGGCGGGGTCGCCCTGCGCCAGCAGCTCGACGACGGCACCGAGGTCAACGCCACCGCCGCCAACGTGGACTACGACTTCAAGACCGAGGTGGTGGTGTTCACCGGCAACGTGCAGCTGCGCCAGCAGCGCGGCACCCTCAGCGGCGAGCGGGTGGTCTACAACATGAAGACCGGCCAGGTCGAGGGCGGCGGCCCCGGTAGCGGCCGGGTGCGGATGCAGATCCTGCCGCGCAGCGCGCAGGCCGCGCCGAAGGCGGGCGGCTGATGCTGGTCGCCGAGGGCCTGCGCAAGCGCTACCGCGCGCGCGAGGTGGTGCGCGACTTCGGGCTGACCCTGGACGCCGGCGAGGTGGTCGGCCTGCTCGGCCCGAACGGCGCCGGCAAGACCACCTGCTTCTACATGATCGTCGGCCTGGTGCCGGCGGACGCCGGGCGGATCGTGCTCGACGGCCGCGACATCACCGACCAGCCCATGTACGCGCGCGCGCGCCTGGGGGTCGGCTACCTGCCGCAGGAGCCGTCGGTGTTCCGCAAGCTGTCGGTCGCGGACAACCTGCGGCTGGTGCTGGAGCTGCGCCGCGACCTCGACGATATCGGCCGCGAGCGCGAGCTCGAGGCGCTACTGGACGAACTGCAAGTGCGGCACGTGGCCGACCAGCTGGGCGCCAGCCTGTCCGGCGGCGAGCGGCGGCGGGTGGAGATCGCGCGCGCGCTGGCCGGCAAGCCGCGGCTGATGCTGCTGGACGAGCCGTTCGCCGGGGTCGACCCGATCTCGGTGAGCGAGATCCAGCGCATCGTCTGCCACCTCAAGAAGCGCGGAATCGGCGTGCTCATCACCGACCACAACGTGCGCGAGACGCTGGACATCTGCGACCGCGCCTACATCCTGGCCGAGGGCCGGGTACTGGCGCAGGGCGCGCCGGCGCAGCTGCTGGAGAACCCGGACGTGCGCCGGGTGTACCTGGGCGACACCTTCCGCCTCTAAGGCCGGCGGTCCTCCGGCCGTCACCGGTTGGCGCTATGCTGGCGCGGCATGAAGCCGCGCCTGTCCCCCGCGCTGCAACAGCATCTGGTCCTGACCCCGCAGCTGCGGCAGGCCATCCGCCTGCTGCAGCTGTCCACCGCGGAGCTGGAAACCGAACTCGCCGCCGCGGTGGAGAGCAACCCGCTGCTGGACTGGATCGAACCCGGCAGCGGCGACGGCGCGCCCGACGGCGGCGCGGGCGCCGAGGCGGCGCCTGACACCGCGCCAGGCGGCGCGGACGCCGACGGTGCCGAGCCCGGCGCGCCCGAGACCGACCCATGGGACGCCGGCGCCGAACCGTGGCAGGAGCGCATCGGCCCGGCCAGTGCGGACGAGGACGACGCCTTCGATCCCGGCGAGCGCGCCGCCGAGGGCGAGACCCTGCGCGCGCACCTGCTGTGGCAGCTGCAGATGGGACACTTCGACCCGCGCGAGGCCGCGATCGGCGAGGCCCTGATCGACGCCATCGACGAGGACGGCTACCTGCGCGACGAACTCGCGGCGATCGCCGCCCTGCTCGCCCCGCAATGGCGGGTGGACGCGGCCGATGTGCGCCGGGTGCTGTACCGCATCCAGCAGTTCGACCCGGTCGGCGTCGGCGCGCGCGACCTCGGCGAATGCCTGCGCCTGCAGCTGCAGGCGCTGCCGGCCGACACCCCCGGGCGGGCGGTGGCGCTGGCCGTCACCGAAGGCGCGCTGGAGCGCCTGCCGCGGCTCGGGATCGAGGGTCTGGCGCGCAGCCTCGGCTGCAGCGCGGACGCCGCCGACGCCGCCCTGCAGCTGCTGCGCAGCCTGGACCCGCGCCCGGGCGCGCGCTACGCCAGCCTGCCGCCCGGCACCTACGTCAGCCCCGACTGCGTGGTCTGGCGCCAACATGGGCAGTGGCGGGTCGCACTGGCCGCCGACGCGCTGCCACGGGTCGGCATCCAGCGCGACTACGCGCGCATGCTGCGGCACGCGCGCGCGGGCGACGCCGACTACCTGCGCCAGCACCTGCAGGAGGCGCGCTGGCTGATCAAGGGCCTGCAAGCGCGCGCCGACACCCTGCTGCGGGTGGTGCGCCACCTGGTGCGCGAACAGGCCGCGTTCCTCGAATTCGGGCCGCAGGCGCTGCGTCCGCTGACCCTGCGCCGGGTCGCCGAGGCGCTGCAGATGCACGAATCGACCGTGTCGCGGGCAATCGCGCGCAAGTACGTGCGTACGCCGCGTGGCACCCTGCCGCTGCGCGACTTCTTCGCCTCCGGAATCGACACCGGCGACGGCGGCAGCGCCTCTAGCACCGCGATCCAGGACATGATCCGCCGCCTGATCGCGGCCGAGGACCCGCGCAAGCCCTTGTCCGACGCGCGCCTGGCGGATACGTTGAAAGCCGAAGGCGTGCCGGTCGCCCGGCGCACCGTGGCCAAGTACCGCGAGGCCCTGCAGATCCCGGCCTCGCACGAACGCGTGCGCATCGGCTGACGCTGCGCCGCACCGCCGCCCGCGGCCGCGGGCGGTGCCCCACGAGAAGGAGAAACCGATGCAGATCGAGACCCACGGCCACCAGATCGAAGTCACCCCGGCCCTGCGCGACTACGTGGACACCCGCTTCACCCGGCTCGGCCGCCACTTCGAGCATCCCTGCCAGATCCGCGTGCAGCTCGGGATCGAGAAGCCCGACCACAAGGCGGAGGCGACCGTGAACCTGCCCGGCCGCACCCTGCACGCGGATGCCAGCGCGGTGGACATGTACGCCGCGATCGACCTGTTGGCCGACAAGCTCGACCGCCTGCTGATGAAGCAGAAGGAGAAGATGGTGGACCACCACCGCGGCGAGGGCCTGCCGCGCGACCTCGCCGGCTGAGCCCGGCCCGCGCGTGCCGATGGTCGCGGCCCGCATCACCGCCGCCGAACTGTTCGAGCAGCAGCAGGAGTTGCTCGGCCTGCGCTGGGTCGCCGGCCAGCGCGACGCCGGGCGGCGCGTGCTGGAGGCGGTGCACACGGTGGCCCGCCGGCCGTCGCTGGCGGGTTACCTCAACATCATCTACCCCAACAAGGTGCAGATCCTCGGCACCGAGGAGCTGGCCTGGCTGGACGGGCTGGACGCGCGCCAGCGCTGGGAGACCATCCAGAAGATCATCGACTTCCGCCCGCTGGCGCTGGTCATCAGCAAGAACCAGGCCTGCCCGGACGACCTGCGCGCCGCCGCCGAGGAATCCGACACCCCGCTGTGGGTGTCGCCGCGGCGCGGGCACGAGCTGCTCAACCACCTGCAGTACCGGCTGGCGCGCACGCTCGCCCCGCGCATCACCCTGCACGGCGTGTTCATGGAGATCTACTCGATGGGCGTGCTGATCACCGGCGAGTCCGGCTCCGGCAAGAGCGAGCTGGCGCTGGAGCTGGTGACGCGCGGCCACCGCCTGGTCGCCGACGATGCCCCCGAGTTCACCCAGATCGCCCCGGACGTGCTCGACGGCACCTGCCCGGAGCTGCTGCAGGACATGCTCGAGCTGCGCGGGCTGGGCGTGCTCAACATCCGGCAGATGTTCGGCGACACCGCGGTCAAGCGGAACAAGTACCTGCGCCTGATCGTGCACCTCAGCCGCACCGCGCCCGACAGCCAGGCCGACGCCATGGTGCGGCTGACCGGCGACCTCGGCACCCGCCGCGTGCTCGACCTCGACGTGCCGATGGTGACCCTGCCGGTGATGGCCGGGCGCAACCTGGCGGTGCTCACCGAGGCCGCCACCCGCATGCACATCCTGCGCAGCAAGGGCGTGGACCCGGCGGCCGCGTTCATGGCCCGCCACAGCCACTTCCTGGAGCGCGCGCAGTGAACGCCGCCGCGCCGGCGCTGGTGGTGGTCAGCGGCATGTCCGGCTCCGGCAAGTCGGTCGCGCTCAACACCCTCGAGGACCTCGGCTACTACTGCGTGGACAACCTGCCGGCGGTGCTGCTGCCGGAGTTCGTGCGCCACGTGCTGGCCGGCGCCGAAGCGCCGGGCAAGGTCGCGGTCGGGATCGACGTGCGCAGCCTGGGCGACCTCTCGGACGTGCCCGCAGTGCTGTCCCAGGTCGGCGCGCTCGGGGTCGATCCGCGCCTGGTGTTCCTCGACACCCGCAGCGACGTGCTGCTGCGCCGCTACGCCGACACCCGCCGCCGGCATCCGCTCAGCCACCTCGGGCTGGTGCTGGCCGATGCGATCGCGCTGGAGCGCCAGGCCCTACGCCCGCTGCGCCAGATCGCGGACGTGGTGCTGGACACCAGCGACCTCAACGTGCACCAGCTGCGGCGGCAGGTGCTGACCGAGTTCGGGCTGGCCGGCGCCGGGCTCTCGCTGCTGTTCGAGTCGTTCGCCTACCGCCGCGGCGTGCCGCCGGAAGCGGACTTCGTGTTCGACGCGCGGGTGCTGCCCAACCCGCACTGGGACGCGCGCCTGCGCCCGCTGTCCGGGCGCGATGCGCAGGTGCGCGAGTTCCTCGACGCACAGCCGGAGGTCGCCGCCTACGCGACCCAGGTGCAGGGCTTGCTCGACGCCTGGCTGCCGCGCCTGGGCGCGGACACCCGCAGCTACGTCACCGTTGCGTTCGGCTGCACCGGCGGCCGCCACCGCTCGGTGTACCTGGCCGAGCGCCTGGCCGCCTACTTCCGCGCGCACGGCTGGCCCGAGGTCGCGGTGCACCACCGCGAGCTGGACTGACCCGCACGCCGCTACCGCGCGGTCATCCGCCTCTGCTACCTTGCCGGCATGGCCGTCGGCGTCCTGCTCGTCACCCACGAAGGCATCGGTACCGCGATGATCGCGGTCGCCAGCCGCCTGCTGCGCAAGCTGCCGCTGCAGGCGGTGGTGTTCGAGGTGCCGTTCGACGCCGATCCCGCCACCCTGCTGCCGCAGGCCAGCGCCGCGCTGCGCCGCGCCGACGCCGGCGACGGGGTGCTGGTGCTGACCGACCTGTACGGCGCCAGCCCCGCCAACCTGGCGCAGCAGCTGGCCCACCTCGGCACGCCGGTGCGGCGGGTCTCGGCACTCAGCCTACCCATGCTGCTGCGGGTGATGAACTACGCCGAGCAGGGCCTGGACGACCTGCCAGCGGTCGCCGCCGCCGGCACCCGCAACGGCGCCATCGTCGATGACGCCTGACTCGCCATCCCGGAGGAGACCGCGTTGATCCGCCGCGAACTGCCCGTCGTCAACCGCCTCGGCTTGCACGCACGCGCCACCGCCAAGCTGGTGCAGCTGCTGGCCGGCTACCGCTGTCAGGCCACCCTGGAGGCGCGCGGGCGCGAGGTCAACGCCAAGAGCATCATGGGCGTGATGCTGCTGGCCGCCGGGCCCGGCAGCACGGTGGTGCTGCGAGTCGAGGGCGAGGACGCCGAGGCCGCCGCCGACGCGGTCGAGGCGCTGTTCGCACGCAAGTTCGACGAGGAGTCCTGATGCGCCAGGACCTGTCCGGTACCGGCGCCGCCCGCGGCAGCGCGCTCGGCCGCGCACGGGTGCGGCTGCCGCACGCGCTGGAGGTCGAGGAGCGCCAGATCGCGGCCGGCGAGGTCGAGGCCGAGGTCGCCCGCTTCCATGCGGCGGTCGCCGCGGTGCGCACGGAGATGCACCAGCTGCGCGAGCGCCTGCACGGCGCGCTGGCGCACGAGGTCGGCGAGTTCCTGGACCTGCATGCGCTGCTGCTGGACGACCCGGACCTGCTGCGCGGGATCGACGACCTGATCCGCACCGGGCGCTACAGCGCCGACTACGCCCTGCGCCTGCAGCGCGACCGCCTGGCCGGGGTGTTCGCCGGGATGGACGATGCCTACCTGCGCAGCAGGATCGACGACATCGACCAGGTGATCGGACGCCTGCACGCCGCCCTGCACCAGCGCAGCGCCGACCTGCAGGGAATCGCCGGCGAGATCCTGGTGACCGACGCGGTGGCGCCGGCGGAGCTGGCGCAGCTGCATGCGCAGGGCGTGCTCGGGGTGGTCACCGCCGGCGGCAGCGCGCTGTCGCACAGCGCCATCCTCGCGCGCAGCCTGCACCTGCCGCTGGTGGTCGGCGCGCCGCAGGCGCTGCAGCGGATCAACGACGGCGACGTGCTGGTGATCGACGGCGGCAGCGGCCTGGTGGTGGTCGAGCCGGACGCCGACGACCTGCGCGCGCACCGCGCGCGGGTGAACGAGGCCAAGCGCGAGCGACGCCAGCTCAACCGCCTGCGGCGCGAACCCAGCCGCACCCTGGACGGCTTCGACGTGCGCCTGTGGGCGAACGCGGAATCGCGCCAGGACGTGGCCGAGGCGCACGCGCTGGGCGCGGCCGGGGTCGGCCTGTACCGCACCGAATTCCTGTTCATGCACAGCCGCGAACTGCCGGACGAGGACACCCAGTTCCGCGCCTACCGCGACCTGGTGCTGGGCATGACCGGGCGCACCGTCACCGTGCGCACCCTCGACCTCGGCGCCGACAAGGCCGACCAGACCGGGCTGGCCCTGCGCGACGAGCCCAATCCCGCGCTCGGCCTGCGCGGCGTGCGGCTGTCGCTGGCGCGCGCCGGCCTGCTGCACACCCAACTGCGCGCGATCGTGCGCGCCTCCGGCTACGGGCCGGTGCGGGTGCTGGTGCCGATGGTCAGCGGCGTGGAGGAGATGCGCGCAGTGCGCGCCGCCCTGGCCCAGGTGCAGCAGGAACTGCGCGCCGAGGGCCACGCGATCGCCGAGCAGGTGCCATTGGGCGCGATGATCGAGGTGCCGGCCGCCGCGCTGGCGCTGCCGGCGTTCATCGGCCTGTGCGACTTCCTCTCGATTGGCACCAACGACCTGGTGCAGTACGTGCTGGCCGCCGACCGCACCAACGAGGCCCTGGGCGAGCTGTACAGCCCGCTGCACCCGGCGGTGCTGCGCCTGCTGCGCGAGGTGGTGCGGCTGGCCGCGCGCCACGCCAAGCCGGTCGCGGTCTGCGGCGAGATCGGCGGCGACCCGCTGTTCACCCCGCTGCTGCTGGCGCTCGGCCTGACCGAACTGAGCCTGCATCCGGCCACCCTGCTGGAGGTGCGGCGCGCGATCCGCGGCTGCGACCGCGGCCGCCTGCTGGCAGCGGCACCGGCGCTGCTGCGCGCGCGCGAGCGGCGCGCGATCGAACGCTGGCTGGCACGCCACGCACCCGCCGCGGCCTGATCCGCCGCCCCCGGGGTGAACGCGCCATCACGGCCGCGTCGCCGCGCTCCGGTATCATCCGCGCTTCCCGACCGCCTGCCTGCCGCGGACGCCTGCACCGCCGCGCGGCCTGCACCCGCGCCCCCGCCCATGCTGCTCGCTCTGGCCATTTTCATCCTCACCCTGATATTCGTGATCTGGCAGCCACGCGGCCTGGGCATCGGCTACAGCGCGCTGGGCGGGGCGGCGCTGGCGCTGATCGCCGGGGTCATCCACTGGGGCGACATCCCGGTGGTCTGGGATATCGTGTGGGATGCCACCTTCACCTTCGTCGCGCTGATCATCATTTCGCTGATCCTCGACGACGCCGGGGTGTTCCGCTGGGCCGCGCTGCACGTGGCGCGCTGGGGCGGTGGCCACGGGCGGCGGCTGTTCCCGCTGGTGGTCGTGCTCGGCGCGGTGATCTCGGCGTTCTTCGCCAACGACGGCGCCGCCCTCATCCTCACCCCGATCGTGCTGGCGATGCTGCTGGCGCTGGGCTTCTCGCCCGCCGCTGCCTTGGCCTTCACCATGGCCTGCGGCTTCGTCGCCGACACCACCTCGTTGCCGCTGGTGATCTCCAACCTGGTCAACATCGTCACCGCGGGCTACTTCGGCATTCCGTTCGACCGCTATGCGGCGGTGATGGTGCCGGTCAACCTCGCCGCGCTGGCCGCGACGCTGGTGGTGCTGATGGGGTTCTACCGCCGCGAGATCCCGGCGCGCTACGACCTGGCCAAGCTCGACGCCCCGGCCAGCGCGATCAAGGATCCGCTGGTGTTCCGCTGGACCTGGCCGGTGATGGCGGTGCTGCTCATCGCCTACTTCGTCACCTCCGCCTATCACGTGCCGGTGGCCGCGGTGACCGGCGCCGCGGCGTTGCTGCTGATGGTCCTCGCCGGGCGCTGGTGGCGGCGCGGCGCGGGCGCGGTGATCGACCTCCGGCATGTGATCCGCGACGCGCCCTGGCAGATCGTGCTGTTTTCGCTCGGCATGTACCTGGTGGTCTACGGCCTGCGCAACCAGGGGCTGACTGCGTATCTGGCGCAGGCGCTGCAAGCGCTCAATCCCTACGGCGTGACCGTGGCCGCGGTGGGCACCGGCTTCATCAGCGCCATCCTGTCCTCGATCATGAACAACCTGCCGATGACCCTGATCGGCGCTTTGGGCATCCACCATGCGCAGGGGCTGGACCCGGCGGTGCGCGAAGCGATGATCTACGCCCACGTGATCGGTTGCGACCTCGGGCCGAAGTTCACCCCGATCGGCTCGCTCGCCACCCTGTTGTGGCTACACGTGCTCGACCGCAAGGGCGTGCACATCGGCTGGGGCTACTACCTGCGCGTCGGCCTGGTGCTGACCACCCCGGTGCTGCTCATCACCCTGCTGGCGCTGGCGTGGCGGCTGAGCTGGGGAGTGTGAAGACTGGCGACCGGGCTCGCCTCGCCTAGACTCCGCCTGCCATGAATGCCGTCGATCGTTCCGCATCAACGGGCGCACCGCCCTGCGTACTGCGCGCCTGGAGCCAGTCGCAGGACGAATTGCGCGGCTTTCTGCGTCATCGCCTGCAGGGCGTGGACGGCCCCGAGGTGGCCGACGACCTGCTGCACGAGGTGTTTTTGCGCGCCGTGCGCCAGGGCGGCGGCTTCTGCGCGGTGGACAACGCCCGCGCCTGGCTGTTCCAGGTGGCACGCAACCTGCTGATCGACCACCAGCGGGCGCAACGCCCGCAGGTCCAGCTGCCCGACGACCTGCCGCAAGAAAACGGCGGCCCCGCGCCGATCGACCAACTCGCCGAATGCCTGCCCAATGCGCTGGCGGCGCTGGCGGCGGAAGACCGCGACGCCATCGAGCAATGCGACCTCGGCGGACTGACGCAGGCGGAGTATGCACAGCAGCGCGGGCTTTCGCTGCCCGGTGCCAAGTCGCGGGTGCAGCGTGCCCGCGCCCGGCTGCGCGCGGTGCTGCTGGAGCGCTGCGGCGTGCGCTTCGACCCGGACACGGGCCAAGTGTGTTGTCACACCGGCCCGACGCGCTGCGCCCCCACGGACCCTGCCGGTTGAGCCGCGGCCGTCCGCACCCCTCGCCTGTTCGAGCGGCAGCGCCGCGCACCCAGCCGCTGCGCACATCGTCCGGGCCGCATCAGCACCCCTTGCCGTGACCCGCGTCCCAGCGGATCGACGGGCCCCTGCATCCTTTTTCACCCTGCGCCGTCTTCACCGGCAGCAGAGTCGATCTGAGGAATCCCGATGAATACCCAAGTCCAACCTGGCCCCGGCGCCGTGCGTGCCGCGGCCCCCGCCTGGCGCGCCTGGATCGTGCCGGTGCTCTATGTGCTCAGCTGGTTCGCGCTCTACAGCCAATTGGAACCCGCCACCGACGCCTTCATGCGTTGGCTGGCCGCAACCACCGGCATGGCGCCGAGCAGCCATCTGTACGGCGCCGTGAGTTTTTTCGCCTTTGAAGTACCCAAGGTGCTGATGCTGCTGGCGCTGATCGTGTTCGTCGTCGGCGTGATCCAGACCTTTTTCACCCCGGAGCGCACCCGCGCCATCCTCGCCGGCAAGCGCCAAGGCGTGGGGAATGTGCTGGCGGCGGTGCTGGGCATCGTCACCCCGTTTTGCTCCTGCTCGGCCGTTCCCTTGTTCATCGGCTTCCTCACCGCAGGCGTGCCGCTGGGGGTGACGTTCTCGTTTCTGGTGTCGGCGCCGATGGTCAACGAGGTCGCGCTGGCGCTGCTGTTCGGCCTATTCGGCTGGAAGATCGCCGCGCTCTACCTCGGCCTCGGTCTGGCGGTGGCCATCGTCGCCGGCGCGGTGATCGGGCGCATGAACCCGGTCAAGCTCGTCGAGCCATGGGTGTTCGACATGCCCGCGGTGCACGGCGAGGACGGTGGCATGAGCTGGCAGGCGCGGTTCGCGCAGGGCTGGCAGCATGTGCGCGACATCGTGCTCAAAGTCGCGCCGTACATCGTCGCCGGCGTCGGCGTGGGCGCGTGGATCCACGGCTACGTGCCGCAGGACTTCATGGCGCACCTCATGGGCAAGAGCGCGTGGTGGTCGGTGCCGCTGGCCGTGCTCATCGGCGTGCCGATGTATTCCAACGCCGCCGGGATTATCCCGGTGGTGCAGGCGCTGCTGGGCAAGGGCGCGGCGCTGGGCACGACGCTGGCGTTCATGATGGCCGTCACCGCCTTGTCCTTCCCCGAATTCATGATTCTGAAAAAAGTGATGAAGCCCCGGCTGATCGCGCTGTTCGCCGGCGTGGTGGCGGTGGGCATCATCTTCGTCGGCTATGTGTTCAACGCGGTGATGTGACCGCTTTTCCCCAAGGAGATGACATGCTCGATATCAAAATCCTCGGCACCGGCTGTGCCAGCTGCAAGACCACGCAAAAACTGGTCGAAGAAGTCGTCAAGGCCAAGGGCGTGCAAGCGCAAGTGAGCAAGGTCGAGGACATTGCCTCGATCATGCAGTACGGGGTGATGCGCACCCCGGGCGTGGTGATCGACGGCAAAGTGGTGCATGCGGGCGGCATCCCGACCCGCGCGCAGGTCGAGAGCTGGGTGGGAGCGTGAGCATGCATATCTAATCCATCTCCGCCGCGGCCCTGCTGGCGCTGGCTCGGCGGCTGAGGCCGGCCGCATGACAGCCCGGCGGGGGCCGGCGATAATCGCGCCGCCCTGCCCCGCGCCGCTGCCCGCGCCCACGCGGATGCGGTTCGACCCGCCCTGACGCGCGCCGCCCGGCCGCGTCCCCTCCGGATAGCGTGCCTTGGCCGAAGCCCTCCGCCACGACAAGACCGCGCGCCAGCTGCGCCTGCTCAGCGACGCCCTGGACAGCGGCCGGCTCGGGCCGGTGCGGCGGCTGGTCAACACGCTCTCCCCGGCGGAGATCGGCAACCTGCTGGAATCGCTGCCGCCGGCCAAGCGCTCGGTCGTGTGGGGGCTGGTCGATCCGGAGGACGACGGCGAGGTGCTGGTGCACGTCGGCGAGGAGGTGCGCGAGTCGCTGATCGCCGACATGGATCCGGACGAGCTGGTCGCGGCGGCCTCCGAGCTGGACATCGACGACCTCGCCGACCTCGCCGAGGACCTGCCGGACGCGGTGGTCGAGCAGGTCCTCAAGTCGATGGACCGCGAGAACCGCGAGCGCCTGGAGCAGGTGCTCTCCTACGAGGAAGGCACCGCCGGGCGCCTGATGAACCCGGACGTGGTGACCGTGCGCGCCGACACCACGGTGGACGTGGTGCTGCGCTACCTGCGCCTGCGCGGCGAGTTGCCCGAGCACACCGACCACCTGTACGTGGTCAGCAAGCGCCACCAGTACCTCGGCCGGATCGCGCTGCAGGCGCTGCTGACCCACGAGCCTTCGACCCCGATCAACCAGTTGCTGGACGACAGCCAGCCGGCGATCGACGTGCACGAGAGCGAGCAGGAGGTGGCGCGCCAGTTCTCCGACCACGACTGGATCTCCGCGCCGGTGGTGGACGCCAACAACGTGCTGCTCGGGCGCATCACCATCGACGACGTGGTGGACATCATCCGCGAGCAGGCCGAGCACCAGGCCCTGGGCGCGGCCGGCCTGGACGAGGACGAGGACCTGTTCAGCCCGGTCTGGCGCGCCACCCGCCGGCGCATGCTGTGGCTGGGCATCAACCTCGCCACCGCGTTCCTGGCCGCCAGCGTGGTCGGCCAGTTCGAGGACACCATCCACCGCCTGGTCGCACTGGCGGTGCTGATGCCGATCGTGGCCGGCATGGGCGGCAACGCCGGCACCCAGGTGCTGGCGCTGATGGTGCGCGGGCTGGCGCTCGGCCAGGTGGGCGCCTCCAACATCCGCACCCTGCTCTGGAAGGAGGCACGGGTGGCGCTGCTCAACGGCCTCGGCCTCGGCCTGGTGCTGGCGGTGGTGGTGCTGCTGTGGTTCCACGACCTCGGCCTGTCGCTGGTGATCGCCATCGCGCTCACCTGCAACCTGCTGTTCGCCGCCCTCGCCGGGGTGCTGGTGCCGGTGACCCTCAAGCGCTTCGGCTACGACCCCGCGCTGGCCAGCAGCATCTTCCTCACCACCGTCACCGACGTGATGGGCTTCTTCACCTTCCTGGGCCTGGCCACGGTGTTGCTGCTGCGCTGAGGCTGGCGCATGCTCGCGGCATGCTGCGCGCCCTGCTCGCCTCCGCCGCCCTGCTGCCGATCGCGCTCGCCGGCTGCGCAAGCCTGCCGCCCGCGCGCGCGCACGGCGTGTTCGTGGAACGCCAGCTCGACGACCACGGCCGGCTGCGCCGCTACCAGGTGTTCGTGCCGGCCACCGCCGCGGCCGGTCGGCGCCCGCCGGTGATCCTGTTCCTGCACGGCTCCGGCGAGCGCGGCGAGGATGGCCGCAAGCCGACCCTGGTCGGCCTCGGCCCGGTGGTGCGCGCGCAGGGCGACCGCTTCCCGGCCATCGTGGTCTTCCCGCAGGCTCCGGAAGGCAGCGAGTGGAGCGCGCACGCGGACTTCGCCTTGGCCGCGCTCGAGGCGGCCCGCCGCGAGTTCGGCGGCGACCCGCGCCGGCAGTACCTGACCGGCCTGTCGATGGGCGGCTACGGCGTGTGGGACGTGGCCCTGCGCGCGCCGGAACGGTTCGCCGCGCTGGTGCCGGTGTGCGGCGGCGTGCGCCAGCCGCGCGCCGAGCGCGACACCCTGTTCGTCGCCGCGGTCGCGGACGCCCCGGATCCTTACGCCGAGATCGCACGGCGGCTGCAGCGGGTGCCGATCTGGATCTTCCACGGCGCCCGCGACGACGTGGTGCCGCCGGAGGACGACCGCCGCCTGGCCGCCGCGCTGCATGCCGCCGGCGCCCGCGACGCGCGCTACACCGAGTTCCCCGATGCCAACCACAACAGCTGGGATCCGGCCTACGCCGACACCCCCGCGCTGTGGGACTGGCTGTTCGCGCAGCGGCGCTGAAGCAGGGGCCGGCTCCGTCGACCACCGGCAAAACCTCCTCCCACCGCATGTGCGGCGGGCGGGCGCTCAGCCGAGCAGCGCCTCCAGCACCGCCATGCGCACGGCCACGCCGTTGGCGACCTGGACCAGCACGCGCGACTGCGGGCCATCGGCGACGGCGTCGGTGATTTCCACGCCGCGGTTCATCGGGCCGGGGTGCATGACGATGGCGCCCGGCGCGGCGCGGCGCAGGCGGGCTTCGGTGAGGCCGTAGGCGCGGTGGTAGTCGTCGAGCGAGGCGACCAGGCCCTCGGCCATGCGTTCGCGCTGCAGGCGCAGCATCATCACCGCATCCACGCCGTCCAGCGCGGTGTCGAGGTCGTGGCTGACCGCGCAGCCGGCCAGGGTGTCGTCGTCCGGCAGCAAGGCCGCCGGGCCGCACACGCGGATCTCGCCGCAGCCCAGCGCGCGCAGGGCGTGCAGGTCGCTGCGCGCGACCCGCGAGTGCTTCACGTCGCCGACGATCACCACCTTCAGCCGCGAGAAATCCTCGCCCTTGGCCTGGCGCAGGGTGAGCATGTCCAGCAGGCCCTGGGTGGGATGGTGGCTACGGCCGTCGCCGGCGTTGAGCACCGCCACCCCGGGCTGCGCCGCCGCGGCCAGCGCCGCCACCGCGCCGTCGGCCTTGTGGCGCACCACGAAGCCGCGCACGCCCATCGCCTGCAGGGTGCGGAAGGTGTCGAGGTCGGTCTCGCCCTTGGTGGTGGACGCGGTGGAGGCGTCGAAGTTGAGCACGTGCGCGCCCAGCCGCTGCGCGGCGAGCTGGAAGCTCAGGCGGGTGCGGGTGGAGGGCTCGAAGAACAGCGTGCACACCGCCACCCCGGCCAACGCGGCGGGTGCCTGCGCGCCCTCGGCGAACTGCTGCGCGCGGCACAGCAGGGCGTCGATTCGCGCGGCCGGCAGGGCGGCGAGGTCGAGCAGGTGGCGGGGGCGGTCGCGGGCGGTCGTCGTGGGCATGCGGGCGGCGGCGCAGTCGGAAGCGGGCGGCAGGACGGGGATGGGCGGGATCAGGGTGGCGGGCTGGCGGCGTGCGGCGCGGCCAGCCAGCGCTCGACGATGACGGCCGCGGCGAGTGCGTCCAACGCTTCGGCATCGCGCCGCCGGCGGCGGCCGTCGGCGCGCGCGGCGGCGAACCGGCGCGCGGCCTCCTGCGAACTGTTGCGCTCATCGACCATGGCCACCGGCAGCCCGCTGCGGCGCTGCAGTTCCTGCGCGAACGCGCGCGCGGCCTGGCGGATCGGCTGGTCGCCGCCGTCCAGGGTCATGGGATCGCCAACCACCAGGCCATGCGGGCGCCACTGCCGCAGCAGGGCGTCGATCCGCGCCCAGTCCGGGCCGGCGTTGCCGACCTCGACCACCGCGACCGCGCTGGCGCCGCCGGTCATGGCCTGGCCGACCGCGACCCCGATCCGGCGCGCGCCGACGTCGAACCCGAGCACCAGGCCGTGCGCGGGCGGCAGGGGGGTGGCCGGGGACATGCGCCGTTCAGGCGTGGCCGCTGTGGCCGGCCAGGTTCAGCAGATCCACGCCGATGCTGCCGGCGGCGGCCTGCCAGCGCTGCTCCAGCGGCAGCTCGAACAGGATCGGGCGGCTGGCCGGGACCAGCAGCCAGCTGTCCTCGATCAGCTCGCGCTCCAGCTGGCCGCCGCCCCAGCCGGCGCAGCCGAGCGCGACCAGCGCGTGCGCCGGGCCCTGGCCGCGCGCCATCGCCTCGAGCACGTCGCGCGAGGTGGTCAGGCGCAGGCCGTCGCCGATCTCCAGGCTGGAATCCCAGGCCTGTGCGCCATCGTGCACGACGAACCCGCGCTCGGGATGCACCGGGCCGCCGGCCAGCACCGGGCGCGCCGCGAGCGCGGCATCGTCGCAGCCGATGTCCATCTGCCGCAGCAGCTCGCCGAGGGTGTAGTCGGTGGCGCGGTTGACCACGATGCCCATCGCGCCGTCTGCGTCGTGCTGGCACAGCAGGGTGACGGTCTGCGCGAAGTGCGGGTCGTGCAGGGTCGGTAGGGCGACCAGCAGGCGGTTGGCGAGCGTCGGGACGGCGGTCGGCATGTGCCGATTGTAGCCCGTCGCTGCCGCCCGCCGCGGCGGGCGGGCGTCAGCGCGCCTCGGCCACCACCACGCCGTCCAGCCCCTGCGCGAGGGTGGTGGCATCGCCGCCCTGCGCCAGCTTGATGCGCAGCCGCACCTCGTTGGCGGAGTCGGCGTAGCGCAGCGCGTCCTCGTAGCTGATCTCGCCGGCCTGGTACAGCTCGAACAGGCTCTGGTCGAAGGTCTTCATGCCCTGCTGCACGGATTCCTTCATCACGTCCTTGAGCTTGTGGATCTCGCCCTCGCGGATGTAGTCCTGCACCAGCGGGGTGCCGAGCAGGATCTCCATCGCCACCCGCCGCGCCTTGCCGTCCGGGGTCGGGATCAGCTGCTGCGCGATCACGCCCTTGAGGTTGAGCGAGAGGTCCATCAGCAGCTGGCCGCGGCGGTCCTCCGGGAAGAAGTTGATGATGCGGTCCATCGCCTGGTTGGCGTTGTTGGCGTGCAGGGTCGCCAGCACCAGGTGCCCGGTCTCGGCGAACGCGATCGCATGGTCCATGCCCTCGCGGGTGCGGATCTCGCCGATCATGATCACGTCCGGGGCCTGGCGCAGGGTGTTCTTCAGCGCGTTCTCCCAGCTGTCGGTGTCGATCCCGACCTCGCGCTGGGTGATGATGCAGCCCTCGTGCTTGTGCACGAACTCGATCGGATCCTCGATGGTGATGATGTGCCCGGTCGAGTTCTGGTTGCGGTAGCCGATCATCGCCGCCAGTGAGGTGGACTTACCGGTGCCGGTGGCGCCCACGAACAGGATGATCCCGCGCTTGGTCATCGCCAGGGTCTTGATGATCGGCGGCAGGTTGAGCTCCTCCACCGTCGGGATGCGGGTCTCGATCCGGCGCAGCACCATGCCCACCTGGTTGCGCTGGTAGAAGCAGCTGACGCGGAAGCGGCCGACCCCGGCCACGCCGATCGCGAAGTTGCACTCGTGGGTCTTCTCGAACTCCTCGCGCTGCGCCGGCGTCATCACGTTCAGCACCAGGTCGCGGCTCTGCTGCGGGGTCAGCGGGTTCTGCGTGATCGGGCTGATCTTGCCGTGCACCTTCATTGACGGCGGCATGCCGGCGGTGATGAACAGGTCCGACGCCTTCTGGTGCGCCATCAGCTTGAGGAACGAGGTGAAGTCGATGCTCATGGGCGGATCTCCTGGGCGGCCGGCGCGCGCGGCGCCGGCGGGATCACTCGAACAGGCGCTTGTCGCGCGCGTACTCGCGCGCCTGCTGGCGGCTGACCATGCCGCGCTTGACCAGGTCCTGCAGGTGCTGGTCGAGGGTCTGCATGCCGACGTTCTGGCCGGTCTGGATCGCCGAGTACATCTGCGCGACCTTGTCCTCGCGGATCAGGTTGCGGATCGCGGGGGTGCCGACCATGATCTCCCACGCGGCGGTGCGGCCGCCGCCGATCTTCTTCAGCAGCGACTGGCTGATCACCGCGCGCAGCGACTCCGAGAGCATCGAGCGCACCATCGGCTTCTCGCCGGCCGGGAACACGTCGATGATGCGGTCGATGGTCTTGGCCGCGGAACTGGTGTGCAGGGTGGCGAACACCAGGTGGCCGGTCTCGGCGGCGGTCAGCGCCAGGCGGATGGTCTCGATGTCGCGCATCTCGCCGACCAGGATGTAGTCCGGGTCCTCGCGCAGGGCCGAGCGCAGCGCCTCGTTGAAGCCGTGGGTGTCGCGGTGGACCTCGCGCTGGTTGATCAGGCACTTCTGGGAGGTGTGCACGAACTCGATCGGATCCTCGATCGAGAGGATGTGCCCGTAGTGGTTCTTGTTGATGTGGTCGAGCATCGCCGCCAGCGTGGTCGACTTGCCCGATCCGGTCGGCCCGGTGACCAGGATCAGGCCCTGCGGCTGCTCGATCAGGTCCTTGAACACGCGCGGGCAGCCCAAGTCCTCCAAGGTCAGCACCTCGGAGGGAATGGTGCGGAACACCGCGCCGGCGCCGCGGTTCTGGTTGAACGCGTTGACGCGGAAGCGCGCCAGCCCCGGGATCTCGAAGCTGAAGTCGACCTCGAGGAACTCCTCGTAGTCGCGCCGCTGCTTGTCCGACATGATGTCGTAGATCAGCGCGTGCACCTGCTTGTGCTCGAGCGCGGGGATGTTGATCCGGCGCACGTCGCCGTCGACGCGGATCATCGGCGGCAGGCCGGCCGACAGGTGCAGGTCCGAGGCCTTGTTCTTGACCGAAAATGCCAGCAGTTCAGCGATGTCCATGCGTCTCCCCGCCCCAGCCGTTGATTGATCCCCGCCGGCGGCGCCGATCCCGTGGCGTCGCCCGCACCCCGCGGGCAGTATGGACGCCCCACCCCCACTGTCAACCGCCGCCCTGCCCTGCCATGCAGCCAGTCACGCCGCTCGCCGCACTCCTGTCACGTCTCGACAACGCGGCCCGGCTGCCGGGACGGCCAGCCCCGCGCCTGCTGGCGGTGTCCAAGACCCGCAGCGCCGCCGAGATCGCGGCGCTCGCGGCGCAGGGCCAGCGCGCGTTCGGCGAGAACTACGTGCAGGAGGCGCTGCCCAAGATCGCGGCGCTGCGCGGGCAGGGGCTGGAATGGCACCTGATCGGACACCTGCAGTCGAACAAGGCGCGCGAGGCCGCGCAGGCGTTCGACTGGGTGCAGACCGTGGACCGGCCCAAGCTGGTCGCGGCACTGGCCCGCCACCGGCCGCCGCAGGCCGGCCCGCTGAACGTGCTGGTGCAGGTCAACATCGACGCCGAGGCCAGCAAATCCGGCTGCCGTCCGCAGGACGTGCCCGCGCTCGCAGAGGCGATCGCCGCCCAGCCGGCGCTGCGCCTGCGCGGGCTGATGGCGATCCCCGCCCCGGACCCCGATTGGGCGCGGCGGCGCGCCGCGTTCCACGCGATGTCCACCCTGTTCGAGGCCCTGCAGGCGGCGCATCCGGAGGTCGACACCCTGTCCATGGGCATGAGCGAGGACTATCTGGACGCAATCGCCGAAGGTGCGACCATGGTGCGCATCGGCAGCGCCCTGTTCGGGCCGCGCCCCGCAAAGCCACAGGAGGCCTGAAGAGATGGATCCGGTGATCGCATTCGTCGGCGGCGGCAACATGGCACGCAGCCTCATCGGCGGCCTGATCGCACGCGGCCATCCGGCGCAGGCGCTGCGCGTGGCCGAGCCGGTGCAGGCACTGCGCGATGCGCTGCAGGCCGACTTCGGGGTGCCGGTGTTCGCCGACGGCCCGGGCGCGGTCGCCGATGCCGACCTCTGGGTGCTGGCGGTCAAGCCGCAGGTGCTGCGCGCGGTCTGCGCGCAACTGGCGCCGCAGGCGCAGGCGCGGCGGCCGCTGCTGGTGTCGATCGCCGCCGGCGTGCGCAGCGCCGCGATCGATGCCTGGCTGGGCGGCGGCCAGCGCATCGTGCGCGCGATGCCCAACACCCCGGCCCAGCTCGGCGCCGGCGCCACCGGCCTGTACGCCGGTCCTGCGGTGGACCCCGCCGCACGCGCGCTCGCCGCGCAGCTCTTGGCCGCGGCCGGAATCTGCGTGTGGGTGGAGGACGAGGCGCAGATCGATGCCGTCACCGCGCTGTCCGGCAGCGGGCCGGCCTACGTCTTCCTGCTGGCGGAGGCGATGTTCGCCGCCGGGGTCGCGGAAGGGCTGCCGGAGGCCAGCGCGCGCGCGCTGACCGTGCAGACCCTGCTCGGCGCCGCGCGCATGCTGGCGGAAACCGGCGAGGACGCGGCCGCACTGCGGCACCGGGTCACCTCCCCCGGCGGCACCACCCAGGCGGCGATCGAGACCTTCGAAGCCGGCGGCCTGCGCACGCTGGTCGCCGCCGCCATCCACGCCGCGCGCGTACGCGGCGAACAGCTGGCGGCCGCGGCAGGCTGACGCCCGGCGCGATCGCTCGCCGCCAACCATCGGCGCGGTCGCGGGCGAGCCGTTTTCCGACGCCCCGGCGCGGCATTGCCTGACGCATTAAATCTGCGTCATGTCGGCGCGCGCCGGCGCCGGCAGGCAGCCGATCGGCTAGGATCAGCTTGCGCCACGCACGCACGCCCCTCTGGTGATTCCGGGTCCCGGCATGAACACACGCATGGATGTCTCCGCAGAGGAGGCCACCCTGCTGGAGCGCATCGCCGGCGGCGACCAGCGCGCCCTGCACCAGGCCCTGCAAGCCCATGGCCAGGCCGTGTTCGGCTTTGCCCTGCGCCGGCTCGGCAGCCCCGAGGACGCGCAGGATGTGGTCAGCGACACCCTGCTGGCACTGTGGCGGCAGGCCGCGGCCCAGCGCGGCCGGATCACGTCGCTGCGCGCCTGGCTGCTGGGCATCGCCCGCCACAAAGTCGGCGATGTCCTGCGCGGGCGCGGCCAGCACTGGCGCGAGCAGGCCGACGACGACGGCCAGCTGCTCGCGCATGCCGCCGACCCCGATCCCAGCCCGCTGGACCGGCTGTGCGCCGACTGCGACGACGCCCGCCTCGCGCAGGCCCTGGACGGCCTACCGGAGGTCCAGCGCGAGGCGCTGTACCTGTTCACCTACGAGGGCTTGTCGCTGGCGGAGATCGCCCGCATCCAGCAGGTGCCGCTGGCGACGGTCGGCACCCGCCTGCACCTGGCGCGGCAGCGGCTGCGCCGTAGCCTGGCAGGCGACGGCGGCGATCCGCGTTGAAAAAACAGACTCCCTGCGGCGACCCTCACGGCATGGACGAGCACGACGACCCCCGGCTGCGCGACGACGCCCTCGCCCGCCGCCTGCGCCAGCACTGGGACAGCGCGACCCCGCGGCTGGACCAGCGCGCGGCCTGGCGGCGGCTGCAGGCGCAGCTGCCGCCGCCCCGGCGCCGCTGGCTGGACTGGCAGGCGCTGTGGCGCCCGGCGCTCACCTTCGCCGGGGGCATGGCCTGTGCGGTGCTGGTGCTGGCCCTGTTGCCTGGCCGCACGCCCGCGCCGCCACCGGCGCAGGACTTCGCCCCGCTCTCGGCCCCGGCCAACGCCCCTGCGGCTGGCACGGACCGCGTCCAGCTGCAGGTCGCGTTCGCCAGCGAGGCGCGCATCGCTGAGGTCAACGCCCTGCTGCAGGCACTGGACGCCGCGATCGTCGCCGGGCCCAGCGCCCTCGGCCTGTACACGGTCGCGGTGGCACGCCCGCGCGCTCCGCAGACACTCGACGCGCTGCGCGCCAGCCCGCTGGTGGACAGCGCCGATCCTGTCCCGGAGACCTGAGGCCCGATGCCGCCCCGGCCTGCCCTGCCGACCTCCGCGCCGACCTCCGCGCACGCGGTCCGGCGCGGATGGCGCCGCCTGCAAATCGCTCTTGCGCTGCTGCTCGGGCTGGCCGCCCTGCCGGTATTCGCCCAGACCGGCGGCACCCCGCCGCCGGTGAAGCAGCCCCCGACCACCGGCCAAGCACCCGCGCGCAGCGGCGGTGGGATGGGCGTCGGGGTGCAGGTGGACGTCGGCCAGCTGTTCCAGCTGGGCCGCCGCCTGCTGGCCGCGCCGGAGACGCCCGAGGCCTACCTGCCCGGCGCGCTGCTGGTCGCCTTTCCGGTCGAGGCTGGCCTCGACCCGGCCTCGCTGGCTGCCGAAACCGGCGCACAGCTCACGTCGCAGGCCCGCTTGGACGACCTCGGATTGATGGTCGCCCAGTTGCAGACCACGCCCGAGCAGGTGGCGACCATGCAGCAGGCGCTGCAGGCCCGGCATCCGGAGCTGACCGCCGACCGCGCGCCGTGGTGGTATCCGCAACAGGACGGGCCCGCGCTGCCCGGCAGCCGCCCCGGCCGCCTCTACGCCGCCGCCCTGCTCGGGATCGCCGGCGATCCCCCGCCGCTGCCGAAGCCGGTGCGGGTGGCGCTGATCGATGGCCTGGCCGACCCCGCCGTCGGCCTGCAACTGGCCGGCCTGCAGCGCCTCGATCTCGCAGGCGATGCCGCCGATCCCGGCCTGCATGCGACCGACATCGCCTGCCTGCTGGCCTGCCGCGCGCGCGGCCCCGAGGGCCGCCGCTTCGCTGGGCTGGCGCCCGGCATCGAACTGCTGGATGCGGCCGTGCTCGCTTCCGACCCGCAAGACCGGGTGCGCGCCCGCCCGCTGGACGTGCTGCGCGCGCTCGACTGGTCGCTGCGACAGGGCGCGCAGGTGGTGAACGTCAGCCTCGGCGCCGCCCCGGATGCAGTCACCGCGCTCGCCTTCCGGCGCGCCATGCCGCGGCTGGCGGCGGTGGTCGCCGCCGCCGGCAACGGCGGACCGGAGGCCGCGCCGCCCTATCCCGCCGCCCTGCCCGGGGTGATTGCAGTCGCGGCGGTCGACGCGCGCGCTCGACCGTGGCGGGATGGCAACCGCGGCCGCTACATCACCCTCGCCGCCCCTGGCGTCGAGCTGTGGGTGCCGAGTCCCGGGCGCGAGGACGGCCGCTACCGCAGCGGCACCTCGTTCGCCGCCCCACTGGTCACCGCCTGGATCGCGCAGCGGCTTGCCCGCGGCCTGCCGGTGGATGCCGCCAGCCTGTGCACGCGGGCGCGCGACCTGCCTCCGCCGGGGCCGGATCCGCAGACCGGCTGCGGATTGCCGCTGTGGCCGGCAGCGGGGCGCTGAGCCACGCCGACAGCGCCCACGGCTGATGCGCCGCGCGCGCCGGGATTTTGCAATCCGGTTCAAAAAAACCGCCGGCGCCACGCGATCACTGTCGCGTCCGCGGCAATCCTGCCGCGGCACCACACGCGATCAGCCAAGGACATCGCCATGCCCACCTCGCATTGCATCGCCTCTTCCCGCCGCGCAGCGCTGCTCGCGCCGCTGGCGCTTGCGGTCGTCGGCCTGTTCGCGGCCGGCAGCGCCGCGGCGCAGTCGGTCGGGACGCCCATCAATCCCGGCACCCCGCAGCAGGTGACGATCAAGGAGAAGAGCTCGACCACCCGCTGCCAGCCGTGGCCGTCGTGCAAAGAACCCCACTTTCCAATGCAGGCCCGGGTGCCGGCGCAAACCCCGCCGGACGAGCCGCCGGGCCCGAAGCACACCATCCATCCGGTGCCGGCCCCGCCGCCGCGGCCGCGCACGGTCGATCCCACTCCGGTGGTGACCCCTGGCGTCGGGCACCTGCCGCGCGACCCCGGTATGGGCAACGGCGAAGTGATGCCCAATCCGGGCGGGAATCCAGTGGAGCCAGCGCTGCCCTGCCCGCCCGGGTTCCAGTTGCTGCACCTGAAGAACGGCAAGACCACCTGCGCCAAGGCCGAACCGGCGCCGACCCCGGCCGCACCGACGGCCCGGCAGGTGGCCAGTGGCCAGGGGCATGTGCAGGTCTGCCCGCCCTACTGCGGCAACCAGGGCCCGATGGGCAAGCCGGCCGACGCGCACAACGGCGGCGTGATGGGCCCGGCCGGCTCGCCGGTGCCGCGCGCGGCCAGCGGCGGCAAGATGACCAAGGCCGACGCCTCGCGCAGCCAGCCTTCGCCCACCGACGAGAAGTAACAAGGCCGCATGCGGCATCCCGATCGGGCACGGCGGAACCGCCGGCCCGATCGCAGCCGCCCTCTGCCCGCGCGGGGCGGCCCGAGCGCGCCCCCACTCCGCTCGGCGATGCAGCACCATTCGACCGCGTTCGTGTGGCCCCGCCGGCGTGGCGGGAAGTGGGCAGGGACGCCCCCCGCTTTTTTGCCCGTCTCGGCGCGAAAAAACGAACCAAGCGCAACGATCTACCACCGACCATCCGCCCCAGACGATGGTCGGACCCTTTCAGCCTGATATCTGGATGAGGAGCCGCCCCATGCAAATCCAAACACCCCTGCTCGCCGCCGCCCTGCTGGCCGGCCTCGCCCTCGGCAGCGCCCATGCCCAGCAGGCGCCGCAGACCACGGCGTCCAACCCCGCCACGCAGCGCACCGGCACGCCGACCAACCCTCCGACCTCGACGCCGACCTGGACCGTTCCGGGCACCAAGGCCACGAAGCAGGCCCAGGCCACCGCCACCCGCCCGAAGTGCCCCGACGGCACCTACTGGTACGAACCGGCCAAGAACTGCGTGCCGGTCGGCGGGCACCCCGCGGAACGGACCGGACTCGGCGGCGGCAAGCCCAAGCCCCGCCCGCCGAGCAACTGCACATTCCCGCCCTGCCCGGGCGAGGAGCGCAAGGATTAGTAAACGGCGCCGCCTGCCCTGCGCCTTTGCAGGCAATGCCGCGCAGGTGCGATCCAAGTACCCCGGCCGCGGAGCGGCCGGTTCCGGGGCAGGGATGCCCCGCTTCGCTCTCCGTTTCAGTCCTGGCGACGCGCCCAGGCCTGCACGATCCGCGCGATGTCGGTCACGCCGTCGGTCAGGGCCGCCGGCCCGGGCTGCAGGATGCGCGGCGACTTGATCTCGAACAGCTGCCCGTCGCGCACCGCCGGGATCGCCTGCCAGCCGGGGCGCGCCGCCACCTGATCCGGGCGGAAGCGCTTGCCGCACCAGCTGCCGAGGATGATGTCCGGCGCGCGGCGGATCACTTCATCGGCGTCCTCGAGGATGCGCGCCTTCGCCAGCGGCTCGCGCGCCCGCTCCGGGAAAATGTCGTCGCCGCCGGCGATCCGCACCAGTTCGGCCACCCACTGGATGCCGGTGATCGGCGGCGCATCCCATTCCTCGAAATAGACCTTCGGCCGGCGCGGCAACATTGCCGCTTCGCGCGCGATGGCCTCCAGCCCGCGGCGCAGGCCATCGGCATAGGCATTCGCCTTGTCGCCGGCACCGACCAGCGCGCCGAGCCGGCGCACGTAGTCGAGGATGCCGTCCACGCTGCGATGGTTGCTGATCCACACCTCGACCCCGGCGCGGATCAGCGCCTGCGCGATGTCGGCCTGGATGTCAGAGAAACCGACCACGAAATCCGGCCGGAGTTCGAGGATGCGATCGATCCGCGCGCTGGTGAAGGCGCTGACCTTCGGTTTCTCCTTGCGCGCGCTGGCAGGCCGCACGGTGAAGCCGCTGATGCCGACGATGCGGTCCTGCTCGCCCAGTGCGTACAGGACCTCGGTGGGCTCCTCGGTCAGGCAGACGATCCGGCGCGGCCCGCTCACGGCGGCGGCGCCCACACCAGGCACTCGTCCACGAAGATCGCCGGCACCTCCCACGGATGGTACGGGCGGATGCCGGCCTCGATCACCCGCGCCAGCCGCTCGGGCTCGCGCGGCAGGACGAACACCAGGCGCACGCTGGCCACCTTCGCCAGCTCGCCGATGCGGCCGTACCCGGGCTGCGCGCCCGGCAGCGGGCGGAACTGCTCCTCGCCGACCGCGTCGATCCACATCACGCGGTCGTAGTGGCCGCCCTGCAGCGGCTCCACCGCGCAGATCCCGTCCTGCAGCGCCTGCAGGTGCCCGGGCGGCACCTGCACGCTGACCCGGTACGCCGGCCGCAGGCTCACGGGTACAGCATCCGCTGCGACCAGCGGCCGTCCGCGCCGCGTTCGTGCAAATGGCGCGTGTGCAGGCGGTACTGCGCGCCGTACCAGAACTCCACCGCGTGCGGCACCACCCTAAAGCCGGTCCAGCGCGGCGGACGCGGCACCTCGCGCCCTTCGAACTCGGCCTCGAACTGCGCCAGGCGCGCCTCGAACGTGGCGCGCGCGTCCAGCGTCTCGGACTGCCGGGAAGCCCACGCCCCCAGCTGGCTGCCGCGCGGGCGGCTGGCGAAATAGGCATCGGCCTCGGCGTCCGAGACCTGCTCCACCGCGCCCTCGATCCGCACCTGCACGCCCTCGCGCACGCGCGGCCAGTGGAACAGCAGCGCCGCGCGCGGGTTGGCCTGCAACTCGCGGCCCTTGCGCCCGTCGAGGTGGCTGTAGAACACGAAGCCGCGGGCATCATGTGCCTTGAGCAGCACGATCCGCGCCGAAGGCGCGCCGTCGGGGGTGGCGGTGGCCAGGGTCATCGCAGTTGGGTCGGGCTCCCCGGCCGCCGCGGCCTCGGCGAACAGGGCATCGAAGGTGTGCAGGATCGCGTCGGGCAGCGTGCTCATGGCCGCATTGTCGCGCGCACGCCCTACGCCTGCATCTGCCGCGAACGGCAGCCCCGCACCCTGCGCTGCTAGCATGCGCGCATGTCCGCCCCGCCCCGCGCCCCTGCCCGCATCGTCCTGGTCGGCCCGATGGGCGCCGGCAAGACCACCCTCGGCCGGGCGCTGGCGGCACGGCTGGGGTGCCCGTTCGTGGACCTGGATGCCCGCATCGAGGCCGACGCCGGGCAGGCGGTCGCGGCGATCTTCGCGCAGGAGGGCGAGGCCGGCTTCCGCCGGCGCGAGGCGCAGGCGCTGGCCGCCGCGCTGGAGACGCCGGAGGCGGTGATCGCCACTGGGGGCGGGGCGGTGCTGGACGCCGGCAACCGCGCGGCGATGCGCCACCAGGCCACGGTGGTGTACCTGACCGTCGCGCCGGCACTGCAACTGGAGCGCCTGCGCGGCGACCGCAGCCGCCCGCTGCTGCAGGACGCCGACCCGGCGGCACGGCTGGCGCAGTTGCAGGCACAGCGCGAGCCGCTGTACCGCGAGGCCGCGCACCTGCTGTTCGACGCCGGCACGCTCGCCCCGGACGCCGCTGCCGCCGCGCTCGCCGCGCGCCTGGCCCAACACGCGGCGCTGCCGGCATGAGCGCGCCGATGCGCACGGTCGAGGTCGGCGGCGCCGCGCCCTACCGCATCCACATCGGCGCCGGCCTGCTCGCCGACGGCGCGCGGCTGTCGGCGACGGTGCGCGGCCGGCATGCGCTCGTCGTCAGCGACAGCCACGTGGCCCCGCTGTACGCGCAGGCGGCGGAGGACGCGCTGCGCGCGGCGCGGCCGGACCTGCGGATCGGCCGCCACGTGCTGCGCGCCGGCGAGGCGGAGAAGACGCTGGCCAACTTCGGCGCGGTGATCGACGCCCTGGCTGCGCTCGGCGCCACCCGCGACGCCTGCGTGTTCGCGCTCGGCGGCGGGGTGGTCGGGGATCTCGCCGGCTTCGCCGCCGCCTGCTGGATGCGCGGCATCGATTGCGTGCAGCTGCCCACCACCCTGCTGGCGATGGTGGACTCCTCGGTCGGCGGCAAGACCGCGGTGGACATCCCGCAGGGCAAGAACCTGGTCGGTGCCTTCCATCCGCCGCGCGCGGTGGTGGCCGACACCACGACCCTGCGCACGCTGCCGCCGCGCGAGCTGCGCGCGGGGCTGGCGGAGGTCATCAAGTACGGCGCGATCGTGGATGCGCCCTTCCTCGACTGGCTCGATGCACGCGCCGAGGCGCTGCTGGCCGGCGACGACGCCGCGCTGGCCGAGGCCATCGCCCGCAGCTGCCTGCACAAGGCCGCGATCACCGAACGCGATCCGCATGAGCACGGCGAGCGCGCGCTGCTCAACTTCGGCCACACCTTCGCCCACGCCATCGAGGCCGAGCAGGGCTACGGCAGCGGCCTCAACCACGGCGAGGCGGTGGCGGTGGGGATGCTGCTGGCGGCGCGGCTATCGGCCACGCTGGGGTTGGCCCGCTGGTCGGAGGCCGAAGCCCTGCAGGCGCTGCTGCTGCGCTTCGGCCTGCCGGCGGCACTGCCCGCCGGCCTGGCGCCGGACGCCCTGCTGGCACGGATGCGGCTGGACAAGAAGGCGCAGGCGGACGGGCTGCGCTTCGTGCTGTGGGACGGCCCGGGCCGGGCGCGGATGGTGGCCGGGGTCGATCCGGCCGCAGTGCGCGCGGTGCTGACGCAGTGACCCCGTACAATGCGCGTCCATGCGCCTGCTGCTGCAACAACGCCCGCTCGCCGGCGAGGCCCCCCGCTTCGTCCAGCTGACCCTGCAGTCCGACCTGTTCGGCGGCTGGGAACTGCTGCGTGAGAGCGGCCAGACCGGCGGCCGCAGTACCCTGCGGCGCACGCTCTACCCCGACCAGGCCAGCGCGCTGGCGGCGCTGGAGAAGGAGCGCGACGCCCAGCTGCGCAAGGGCTTCACGCTGGTGTTCGCGCAGGGCGCCGATGCACCGCGATGACCGCCGCGCGGCGGCGGCCGCCCGCCGCCCGGCCCACCACCGGCCTGCGCCTGCGGGCCGGCCGCCCCACCCGGAGAGTCCCACGTGCCCACGCCCCTGAAGAACGACCGTTTCCTGCGCGCGCTGCGCCGCGAGCCGGTGGACTGCACCCCGGTCTGGCTGATGCGCCAGGCCGGCCGCTATCTGCCGGAATACCGCGCCACCCGTCAGGCCGCCGGCAGCTTCCTGGCGATGGCCAAGACCCCCGAGATCGCCTGCGAGGTCACCCTGCAGCCGCTGCGCCGGTTCCCGCTGGACGCCGCGATCCTGTTCTCCGACATCCTCACCGTGCCCGACGCGATGGGGCTGGGGCTGCACTTCGTCGAGGGCGAAGGCCCGAAGTTCGAGCGCCCGCTGCGCAGCGTCGCCGACATCGACGCGCTCGCGGTGCCCGACATGGACACCGAACTGCGCTACGTGATGGACGCGGTACGCCTGATCCGCCGCGAGTTGGATGGCCGCGTGCCGCTGATCGGCTTCTCCGGCAGCCCGTGGACGCTGGCCTGCTACATGGTGGAAGGCGGCGGCAGCAAGGAATGGGGCAAGGTCAAGGCGCTGGCGCTGAACGAGCCGGCGGCGATGCACCGCCTGCTCGGAACCGTCACCGACGCGGTGGTCGCCTACCTCGCCGCGCAGCGCGCGGCCGGCGCGCAGGCGCTGCAGGTGTTCGACACCTGGGGCGGGGTGCTGTCGCCGGCGATGTACCGCGAATTCTCGCTGCCGTACCTGGCCCGCATCGCGCGCGAACTGAAATCCGCCGAGGTGCCGGTGATCCTGTTCGGCAAGGGCAACGCCCCGCACCTCGACGCGCTGTTCGCCAGCGGTGCCGACGCCATCGGCGTGGACTGGACGGTGACCCTGGAGGACGCCGCGCGCCGCGCCGGGGGCCGCGTCGCGCTGCAGGGCAACCTGGACCCGGCGATGCTGTACGGCCATCCCGAGGCGGTGCGCGCGCAGGCGCGCGCGGTGCTGGACAGCTACCGCGACGGCAACGGCGGCAGCCGCGAGGGCCACGTGTTCAACCTCGGCCACGGGATGTCGCCGGACATGGATCCCGAGCACGTGGCCGTGCTGGTGGACGAGGTGCACGCCTACAGCGCGCGCTGAGCCGGTTCCTGCCCTGCGGCGCGCGCGGCGAAGGCCTGGCGCAGCGCGCGCGCCAGCGCGGCGCCGCCGACCGGCTTACGCAGGAACGCGTCGAATCCCGCCGCCAGCGCCTGGCCCTCGGCCGCGGCGTCGGCGCGCGCGGTGACCGCCAGCAGCGGCGCCGCGAACCCCTGCGCACGCAGCATCCGCGCCAGCGCCAGGCCGTCCATCCCGGGCAGGTCGAGATCGAGCAGCGCGGCGTCGAAGCGGCCGCTGGCGACCTCCGCCAGCGCCGCCAGCCCGTGCGCCACGTGGGTGACCGCATGTCCCTGCGCGCGCAGCAACCCGGCCAGGGTCTCGGCCACGATCGCATCGTCCTCCACCAGCAGCAGCCGCTGCGGCGGCAGGACCTCGGCGGCGGGCGCCACCGCCGACGCGGCCGGCGCGGCCTCCGCCAGAGGCAGTTCGACCGTGAAGCGGGTGCCCCGCCCGGGCGCGCTGTCCACCGTGATGCGCCCGCCCATCGCCGCCGCCAGTTCCTGCGAGATCGCCAGGCCCAGGCCGCTGCCGCCATAGCGGCTGGCGGTGCGCACGCCCTCGGCCTGCTCGAAGCGGCGGAACAGGCGCGCGCGCTGCTCGGCATTGAGGCCGGGGCCGGTGTCGCTGACCTGCAGGCGCACCCCGTGCGGGGCCAGCGCCGCGACCTCCAGCCCGACCGTGCCCTGCTCGGTGAACTTGATCGCATTGCCGAGCAGGTTGAGCAGGATCTGCAGCACCCGGGTGCGGTCGCCGCGCAACACCGCCGGCGCATCCGCCGCCACCTGCAGACGGAAGTGCAGGCCCTTGTGCTCGGCCAGCGGCCCCATCAGGCCGGCGACGTCGTCGAGCACGCCCTGCAGCGGGAACGGCTCGTCCGCCAGTTCCAGCTTGCCCGCTTCGATCCGGGCCAGGTCGAGGGCGTCGTTGACCAGCCGCAGCAGGTGCTCGCCGGCATGCCGGATCGCCTCGACGTGGCGGCGCTGGCCGGGCTCCAACGGGGTCGCCGCCAGCAGCTCGGTCATCCCCAGCACCCCGGTCATCGGGGTGCGCACCTCGTGGCCGAGGGTGGCCAGGAAACGCGATTTCGCCTGCGAGGCCTGCTCGGCCAACTCGCGCTTCTGCTCGGCCATCTGCCAGGCATGGCGCCGGCGCAGGCGCTCGCGGTAGGCATGCGCCGCCCACAGCAGCAGCGCGGCCACGGCCAGCAGGTAGGCCAGCCAGGCCCACGGCGTGCGCCACCACGGCGGCGGCACCCGGAACGCGAGCACCTGCTCGCGCGCCGCGTTGCCGTCGGCGTCGCGCGCGCGCATGCGCAGCACGTACTTGCCGGGCGCCAGCCCGGTGAACACGCGGTCGCCGTTGCCCTCCATCGCCACCCAGCCGGCGTCGAACCCGTCCAGCCGCGACCAGTAGCGGTTGGACGGCGGATCCTGGAAGGCCAGCAGGCGCGCGCCGATGCGCAGTTCGCGGTCGTCCGCGCGCAGGCGCGGGGCGTCCGCCGCCAGCTCCTGCCAGTGGCCGTCGCGGCGCACCGCGAAGCGGTCCAGGCGCAGCGCGGGGGTGGCCGCCGGCGCGTCCGCGGCGGCGGTGTCGGTCAGCAGCAGGCCGCCGTCGGCGGTCGCCAGCGCCAGCACGCCGTCGGCATCCAGCGCGATCGCGCGGTCCTGGTATTCCTCGTTGGTGACGCCATCGTGCAGGCCCTCGCGGGTCAGCAGGCGGCGCGCCGGATCCCAGCGCCACAGGCCGCGCGCGGTGCTGATCCAGACCCGGTGCTGGGCATCCACCCGCAGCCCGGCGGCACCCAGCGCCGGCATCCCCTGCGCGCTGCCGATCTGCGCGAACGGCCGCCACTGCCCGCCGTCGCGGCGGTAGCCCTGCAGCCCGGACGCGCGCTGCACCCAGACCCGGTCGGGGCCGTCGAACGCGAGCGCATAGACCCGTTCGCCGCCGAACGCCGGCTGCGGCAGGAAGCGCCCGCGCGCCGGATCGAAGCCGGCCACGCCGCCGGCACCGGCGACCCACACCTCGCCGCGCGGGCCGACCACCAGCGCCTCGAGGTCGGCGTCGCCGAGCCCGGCGTCGGGACCGGCGCGCAGGTCGCGCAGCACCCGCCCGCTGGCCGGGTCGCGCTGCTGCACGCCGCCGCCCGGCGCCGACAGCCACAGGCTGCCGTCCGCCGCCTGCGCGAGCTGGTCGATCTGCCCGGGCGGCACCGCGTCCTGCGCGTCCTTGGGCAGCCATTCGTCGATCGCCCCGTCCACGCCGATCCGCATCAGCCCGCCGCGGTGGCCGATCCACAGCCGGCCGTCGCGGTCCTCCAGCACCGAGAACGGCTTGCGGGTCGCCAGCCGCGCCTGGCTGTCCTCGTCCAGCGCGCGGACCTGGCCGTCGCGCTCGAGCCGCTCGATCCGGCCGCCATAGCCGGCCAGCCAGAACCCGCCCCCATGCGCCGGCGCGAGCGCGCGGTACAGGCCGCCCTGCAGCCCGTCCTGGGCGCCGGCGTAGTAGGCGCGCTCGCGCCAGTCGCTGCGCTGGTAGCCGAGGCCGGCGCCGACCAGCGGCGCCCACACCGCGCCATCCGGGGTGGCGAGCACGGTCAGCACCGCGCGCGGGATGTCCGGGCCGGGGCCGCGCACCGGCTGCGGGGGCGCGTCGCCGTGCTGCCACCACAGCCCGCGCTGGCTGCCCAGCCAGCGGTCACCGGCGCGGTCGGTGGCGATCGCCATCAGCGCGTTCGGACGCTGGAACATCGCCGTCCACGGCGGCTGCCGCCAGCCCTGCGCACCGTGGATCCAGATCCCGGCGCCGGTGCCGATCCACAGCCCGTCCGGCTGCGGCGAGACCGCATACACCACCGGCGGGGTCTCCGCCCCGGGCAGCGGCACCGGAACGAAACCGCGGCCCTGCTGGCGCGCCAGCCCGGCGTCGGTGCCGACCCACAGCACCCCGGCGCGGTCCACGCCGAGGCTGACGATGGTGTCCGAGGGCAGGCCGTCGGCGGTGGTGTAGCGCTGCGAGCGCCCGTCCGCCTCGACCCGGGTCAGGCCCCCGCCGTAGCTGCCCAGCCACATCGTGTCGCCCTGCGCGGCCAGCGCCCAGACATCGTCGCTGCCGAGCGCGACCCCGCGCTCCTTGCGCAGCTGGCTGAACTGCCGGCGCGCCGCATCCAGCACCGCCACCCCGGCGCCTTCCACCGCGACCCACACGCGATCCCCGGCGTCGATCGCCAGCGCCTGCAGGTTGTTGCCCGGCAGCGCCCCGGCCTCGCCCGGCTGCGCGCGCCAGACCCGCATCTCGACCCCGTCGTAGCGCGCCAGGCCGTCGCCGGTGGCGATCCACAGATAGCCGGCGCGGTCGCGCGCGAGCGCCTTGATCTCGGTCGAGGGCAGGCCCTGGGCCGGGCCGATCACGCGGAAGCGCGGGCGCTCCGGCACCGCCGCCAGGGCCGAGGCCACGAGCGCGGCCAGCGCCAGCCCCAGCAGCCACCCGATCCCGCGCCGGCCCCTGCGTCCCGCCTGCATGCGTCCTCCCCTGCGCGGGCATGCTGGCAAGCCCGCGCCGGCGGCGCAAGCCGGTTCAGCCGGCCGCGCAGCATTCCGTGACCGCGGCCACGGCGAACGGCCAGTCCAGCTCGCGCGCGCCGCAGCGCAGCACCGGCACCCGCCGCCCGTAGCGCGCCTCCAGCTCCGGGTCGCCGTCGATGAACACGCTGCGGAACGCGGGCACCCGCGCCGCGGCCAGCACCGCCAGCGCCTGGTCGCACAGGTGGCAGTCGTCGCGCTGGTACAGGATCGGCTGCATCCTCGGGGTCCGCGGGCGGCCGTTCGCGCCAGGCCGGGCGCCTACAATACGCCACCTCCCCCTGCGCCCGCGCCATGGCCGTCAGCACCTTCGACCTGTTCAAGATCGGCATCGGGCCGAGCTCCTCGCATACCGTCGGGCCGATGCGCGCCGCCGCGCGCTTCGTGGAACGCTGGCTGGGCGAGACCGGCGCGCTGGAGCGCACCGCGCGGGTGCGTGCGGAGGTGTTCGGCTCGCTGGCGCTGACCGGCCGCGGCCACGGCACCGACAAGGCGATCCTGCTGGGGCTGGAAGGCCAGCAGCCGGACCGCGTCGACCCCGACCTAATCCCGCCCGCGCTGGCGCGCATCCGCGGCGAGAAGCGCCTGTCCCTGCTCGGCCGCCATCCGATCGCGTTCGACGAGAAGCACGACCTGGTGATGAACAAGCGCCAGAAGCTGCCGTTCCACACCAACGGCATGCGCTTCACCGCGTACGACGCCGACGGGCACGTGCTGGCGACCCGCGACTACTACTCGGTCGGCGGCGGCTTCGTGGTCAACCAGGACGAGGCCGCGGAGGACCGCATCGTGGCCGACACCACCGAGCTGCCGCACCCCTTCCACAGCGGCGCGGAGCTGTTGGCGCAGTGCCAGCGCAGCGGGCTCGGGATCGCCGCGCTGATGTTCGAGAACGAGCAGGCCTGGCGCAGTGCGGAGGACATCCGCGCCGGCCTGCGCGCGATCTGGCAGGCGATGCAGGACTGCGTGGCGCGCGGCATCCGCCAGCCGGGCGAACTGCCGGGCGGGCTGCACGTGGCACGCCGCGCGCCGGCGCTGTATGCGGAGCTGTCCGCGCGCCCGGAGGCGGCGATGCGCGACCCGCTGACGGTGCTCGACTGGGTCAACCTGTACGCGCTGGCGGTGAACGAGGAGAACGCCGCCGGCGGCCGCGTGGTGACCGCGCCCACCAATGGCGCGGCCGGGATCATCCCCGCGGTGCTGCACTACTACGACCGCTTCTGCCCCGGCGCCAGCGAGCAGGGCGTGTTCGACTTCCTGCTGACCGCCGCAGCGATCGGCATCCTCTACAAGGAGAACGCCTCAATCAGCGGCGCCGAGGTCGGCTGCCAGGGCGAGGTCGGGGTGGCCTGCTCGATGGCCGCGGCCGGCCTCACCGCCGCGCTCGGCGGCAGCTGCGCGCAGGTGGAGAACGCCGCCGAGATCGGGATGGAGCACAACCTCGGCCTGACCTGCGACCCGATCGGCGGGCTGGTGCAGATCCCGTGCATCGAGCGCAACGCGATGGGCGCGGTGAAGGCGATCAACGCCAGCCGCATGGCCCTGCGCGGCGACGGCAGCCACAAGGTGTCGCTGGACAAGGTCATCAAGACCATGCGCGACACCGGCCGCGACATGCAGGACAAGTACAAGGAGACCAGCCGCGGCGGGCTGGCGGTGAACGTCATCGAATGCTGAGCGCGCGCCTGCCGCTCACGGCCATCCGCGCGGCCCCGCCAGCGCCAGCGCCTCGTCCAGCATCGCCGCCGCGGTGACCTCGGCCCCGGCCCCCGGGCCGTGGATGCGCAGCGGCTGCCGTGGGTAGCGGTCGGCCCAGATCGCCACCCGGTTGTCGGTGCCGGCGCCGGCCAGCAGCGGGTCGCCCGCCGGCAGGATTTCCAGTGCGGCGCGCGCGCCCTGCGCATCCAGCCGGGCGACGTAGGCCAGCCGCCCGCCCTGCGCCTGCGCCCGCGCCAGCCGCCGCGCCCACGGCCGATCCAGGCGGTTGGCCGCCCGCGCGAACTCCGCCAGCGGCAGCCGCGCCAGCGCCGGCGGCAGCAGCGGCGCGATCCGCACCGCCTCCGGCTCCAGCCGCCAGCCCGCGCTGCGCGCCAGGATCAGCAGCTTGCGGCGCACGTCCGCGCCGGACAGGTCCTCGCGCGGGTCCGGCTCGGCATAGCCGGCCGCGCGCGCCTGCCACAGCAACTGCGAGAACGGCACGCCGCCGTCGTGCTGCTCGCACAGCCAGGCCAGCGAACCGGACAGCACCCCCGCCAGCGCGTGGATGCGGTCGCCGCCGGCGCGCAGGGCGCGCAGGCTGCGCAGGACCGGCAGCCCGGCGCCGACCGTGGCGGCATCGCCGTAGCGCGCGCCGCTGCAGGCCTGGGCCGCGTGGATCGCATCCCAGCGCGCCTGCGGGCCGCCGAGGCCGCGCTTGTTCGCGCTGACCACGTCGAACCCGCGCGCCAGCCAGTCCGCGTGCCGGGCCGCCAGATCCTCGGACGCGGTGGCATCCAGCACCACCGCCCGCCGCAGCCCGGCCAGCAGTGCCTCCGCCGGCCGCGCCGGGCCCGCCTCCGGCAGCGCAGCGGGGGCGAGGCCGTCGCCACTGCGCGCGATCCAGCACTGGCGAGTGTTGGCCACCGCATGCAGGCGCAGTGGCCAGCCGGCCTGCTGTCCGCGCTGCAGGCGCGCCAGCAGGGCGCGCCCGACCGCGCCGGTGCCGAGCAACACCAGCGGCCGCGGCGTGCTGGCCGGCCACGGACGCGGCAGCGCGCTCATGCCGGCACCGCCGTGGCCGCCGCAGCGGCCTTCGCCCTCTCCGTCACCGCCAGCGCCCGCGCGAGGGCGGCGTCCAGATCCGCAGCGAGATCCTCGAGCGCCTCGATCCCGACCGACAGCCGCAGCAAACCATCGCCGATCCCGGCGCGCGCGCGTGCCGGCGCGTCCATCGCCGCATGGGTCATGCTCGCCGGGTGCGCGATCAGGCTCTCCACCCCGCCCAGCGATTCGGCCAGGGTGAACCAGCGCAGCCCCTGCAGGAACGCGGCCACCGCCGGCAGGCCGCCGCGCAGCTCGAGCGCCAGCATCGCGCCGAAGCCGTGCTGCTGGCGCGCCGCCAGCGCATGCCCGGGATGGCTGGGCAGGCCCGGATAATGCAATGCGGTCAGCGCCGGATGCCCCTGTAGCCGCTGCGCCAGCGCCTGCGCATTCTCCTGGTGCACGCGCATGCGCGCCGGCAGGGTGCGCAGCCCGCGCAGGGTCAGGAAGCTATCGAACGGCGCGCCGGTCAGGCCCAGGCAGTTGGCCCACCACGCTAGTTCCGCGTGCAGCGCGGGATCGGCCGCCACCACCGCGCCGCCGACCACGTCGCTATGGCCGTTGATGTACTTGGTGGTCGAGTGCACCACCAGGTCGGCGCCGAACTGCGCGATCGGCCGCTGCAGGACCGGCGACAGGAAGGTGTTGTCCACCACCGCGCACGCGCCGGCGCGCTGCGCCGCTTCCACCACGTGGGCGAGGTCGGTGATGCGCAGCAGCGGATTGGACGGGGTCTCGATCCACACCAGCGCCGGCCGGGTCGCCAAGGCCTGCGCCAGCGCGTGCGGATCGCCGAAGTCGCAGGCGAGCACGGCGAACGCGCCCTTGCGCGCCAGCGCATTGAACAGCCGCCAGCTGCCGCCGTAGCCGTCGTGCGGCACCACCAGGGTGTCGCCCGCGCGCAGGCAGGCGTGCAGCACCAGCGCGACCGCCGCCATCCCGGACGCAGTCACCACCGCCCCGGCGCCGCCCTCCAGCTCCGCCAGCGCCTGCGCGAGCAGGTCGCGGGTCGGGTTGCCGCTGCGGGTGTAGTCGTAGGCGCGCGGCTGGCCGAGACCGGCGAAGCTGAAGTTGCTGGACAGCACCAGCGGCGGCGTCACCGCGCCGTGCGCGGGATCGGCATCGATCCCGGCGCGCACCGCGCAGGTCGCCGCGTGGCCGCGGCCGGCGCTCATACCGACGCCCCGCTGCATTCGCCGGCCTCCGCGGCCGGCGCACGCGGCGGCGGCGGATCCAGCTCCGCGGCCAGCAGCGCGTCCACCCGCGCGGTCTCCTTCAGGAAGGCATCGTGGCCGTAGGGCGAGCGCAGGATCCGCAGCCGGCTGCCGGGGCCGAGCGCCTCCACCAACGCCACCGCATCCGCGAGCGGCACCAGGCGGTCGCCCTCGACCGCGATCACCGTGGTCGGCACCTGCACCTGCGCCGGATCGACCCGGTGCAGGTCGATCGATTCCGACAGCCGCAGCCACGCGGTCACCGCGGTGCGCGCCACGAAGCGCGCGCCGGCCGCCTCCAGATAGTCCTCGGCGGCCACCCGCACCCGCCCGTTGACCAGCCGCGGCGGCGCGGCGAAACGCTCGCCGAACTCCTCCGGGGTGCGATAGCTGAGCATCGCGAACTGGCGCGCCAGCGACAGCCCGGCCGCGTCCGCGCACTGCAACTGGCCGAGCGCGACCGCCTGCCGCTGCAGCGCGCGCCAGGCGCTGGCATAGGGATGCGGCCGGTGCGCGCCGCTGACCGCGATCAGCCGCTGCAACCGTTGCGGGTGGCGCGCCGCCAACTGCAGCCCGACCAGCGCGCCGTAGGAATAGCCGATGAACGCCTCCAGCCGCGGGATCGCCAGCGCCTCCAGCAGCAGCGCCAGCGCGTCGGCCTGGTCGGCGGTGTCCAGTGGTACGTCGAGCGTGCCGTCCGCGCCGAGGTAGTCCACGCCGAGCACACGCCGGCCGGGCGGGGCCAGGGTCCGGCCGGGATCGAGCAGGCCCTGGACCCAGCCCGGGCTCGGATCCTCCGCATGCGCCGCCGCATGCCGGTGCGCGGAGATGCCGCCGGCCAGCGCGACCACCGGCGCCTCCTCCGGCCCGACCAGTTCGTAGCGCAGGCGCACCCGCTGCGCGCCGGCATGGCGCAGCACCAGCACGGCGTCGAGTTCGCCGCGCCGGACCGGACCCGGCATCGGCAGGCCGGTGCGCATCGCGCCGATCGACGGCGGCGTCACGGCGGTGGCAAGCGGCGGGCGGTCGTGCTGGGGCATGGCGCGGCTCCGGTGGGATGAGGCCATCGGGCAGCGCGAGGATCCGGAAGGCCGGCGGTGCCGGCAGCGCGGGCGCCCGCCCGCGGCCATCTTCCGGGGACAGGGCCCCGCAGGACTTGGCACCGCGACCGCCTTGCGCGGTCCGGTTGCCCCGGCGTCCTCGGGCCTGTCCCTCAGCCGGTCTCGATGGTGGCCGCAGCATGGACGCATCTGCGCCGCTTGTCAATCGCTTCATCCGAATGAAGCGATCAAATAACCACCCGGGCATGTCGACCCCCGCGGCGGGACATACTGGCCGCGTGCTCCCGCCCGCCCGTCCCGCGACCCCATTCCGACTGCGCGCCTGCGCGGTGCTGGCGGCGCTGGCCGCCGCGTGGCCGACCGCGGCGGCCGGGCCGTCCCTGGCAGCCAGCGAGGCCGAGGTCGTGCTGCAGGTGCTGCCGGAGGGCGAGGGCCTGCTGGTCGTGGCCGACAACCGCCTCGCCGGCCCGGTCGAGGTGCTGCTGTCGGCCCCGGGCCTGCCGCAGCTGGCGGCCGATCCCGCGCTGCCGGCGCGCGCCACGGTCGCCGCCGGCGCGCGTGAGCCGCTGGCGCGGCTGGATCCCGCCGCAGGCGTGGACCCCCTGCCCGCGCTGCGGCTCGCGGTGGTGCCGGGCGACCCGCGTGCCCGCCCGCGCGACGTGCTCTACCAGCGACCGGTCGCGGGCGGGCCGCCGCGCATCGACCAGGGCGAGGACGGCCCCTACAGCCATGCCGACGCGGAGAACCGCCATGCCGTCGATTTCGCGGTCCCGGTCGGCACCCCGGTGCTGGCCGCGCGCGCCGGGGTGGTGATGCAGGTCGAGGCCCGCCATCGCGGCGGCGGGCTGGACCCGGTGCGCGACCGCGCGCGCGCCAACTTCGTGCGCATCCTGCACGACGACGGCAGCATGGCGCTGTATGCGCACCTCGCCCCGGGCGGCGTGCGCGTGCGCCCCGGCCAGGCGGTCGCCGCCGGCGAGCCGATCGCCTGGTCGGGCAACACCGGCTACAGCACCGGCCCGCACCTGCACTTCGCGGTGCAGGTCAACCGCGGGCTCCGGCTGGTCTCGATTCCGTTCCGGATGCCCGGGGTGACCGCGCCCGCGGCACCCCGCGCGCCCTGAGCGCGCGCCGCCGCAGTCAGGCTAGGGCGACACCAGGCCGCGCCGCGCGGCCTCGAGGGTGGCCTCGGCGCGACTGCCCACCGCGAGCTTGCGGTAGATCTCCTTGAGGTAGTCCGCCACGGTGTGCCGCGACAACCCCAGTGCCTGCGCGACCTCGGCCGCGGTCATGCCCTTGGCCACCAGGCGCAGCACCTCGGTCTCGCGCGCCGTCAGCGGCACCTCCTGCGGCGCGGCCGCGGGCTGGAAGTGCCGCAGCAGCCGCCGCGCGATCGAGGCCGACAGCGGCGGCTGCCCAGCCGCGATCCCGCGCAGCATCGCCGCCAGCGCAGTGCGGTCGTGGTCCTTGAGCACGTAGCCCTGGGCGCCGGCACGCAAGGCCGGGAACAGGTGCGCGTCGTCGTCGAACACGGTGGCGACCACGCAGACGCAGGCCGGGGCCCGCTGCGCCAGCGCCGCGATCAGCGCGACGCCGCTGCCATCGGGCAGCCCAAGGTCGACCAGCGCCAGCTCGGGAGCGGGATCGAGCTGCGCCATCGCCTCGCCCAGGCTGCCGGCGCTTGCAACCGCGACCTCCGGGAAGGCGACTGCGACCGCCGCCTCCAGCCAGGCGCGAGCCTCCGGCTGGTCGTCCACCACCAGCGCGCGCCGGAACAGGGGCGCACTCATCCGGCATCCTCCAGCGGCACCCGCAGCAGCACCTTGGCGCCGCCCCAGGTCCCCGGCTGCCAGTCGATCCGGCCGTGCAGCGCCTCGGCGCGCGCGCGCATGCTGCGCATCCCGGTCCCCGCCGCGGGCGCGGCCGCCACGCCTGCGCCGTCGTCGGTCACGTCCAGCCACAGCTCGCCCGCCTGCAGGCGCACCCGGATCCGGATGCAGTGCGCCTGCGCGTGGCGGATGGCGTTGCTCAGGGCCTCGCGCACGATCCGGTGCAGGTGCAGGGCACGGCCGGTGTCGAGCACCGGATCGGGCAGATCGGGCGCCTGCTCCCAGCGCAACTCGCCGCCGACCGCGGCCAGGCGCTGGCCGGCCTCGGCGCGGATGTCGGCCAGCACGTCGGCGAGGGTGCCGGGGGTGCCGCGCGAGCGCGTCACCACGTCGCGCAGGTCCTGCAGGATCGCGCGTGCGAGGTCCGCCTGCAGCGGCGACTCCGCGCGGTAGATCAGGGTCAGCAGCTTGGCGCCGAGGTCATCGTGCAGGTCGGCGTAGATGCGCTCGCGCTCCGCCGCGACCGCGGGCGCCGGATCCGGCGTCGGCGGCAGCGCCGCTTCGGCGCGCGGCCTCCGCCACAGCCGCCAGCCGAGCAGCAGGCAGCCCAGGCTCGCCGATAGCGCCCATGCCCACAGCAGGGGGGCCGCCATGCTCAACCCTCCGCGTCCGGGAATTCGGCGCGCAGCGCCGCCGCCTGCGCGGCCAGGCCCAGCTGCGCATAGGCGCTGGCAAGCAGTTGCGCGGCTTCGCGCGTGCGCGGATGCGCCGGCCCCTGGCGCGCGCGCAGGGCGGCCAGCGCCGGTTCCAGGCGCGTGCGCGCGCGCGCCGGGTCGCCGAGGGCGAGGTCGGCGCGCGCGGCATTGGCGAGGATCGCCGGATAGTTGGGATGGTTGCGCCCCATCGCGTCCGGTGCCAGCGCCAACGCCGCGTCCCAGACCTCGCGCGCGGCGCGCGCCTGGCCGCTGCCGAGCAGGGCCAGGGCCAGCACGTTGCGCGCGGCGACTGTGTCCGCATCCGCCTGGCCCTGCTCGCCGGCGATCACCGCGCGCGCCAGTGCCTGCGCCTCGTCGTTGCGACCCTGCTTCTGCAGCGCGGTGGCCAGCATCACCCGCACCACCCGCCCGCTGCGCCCGCCGTCCTCGCCGCGCTGCTGCAGCGCCTGCAGTTCCTCGCGCAGCAGCGGCTCGGCCAGCTCCGGCCGGCCGAGGGTGTTGTAGGCCGCCGCCAGCTGCGAGCCCGCCGACAGCGTCAGCCGGTGCTGTGGCCCGTAGCGCGCGCGGCGCTTGGCGTGCACCTCGGCATACAGCGCCACCGCCTGCTCGAGCCGGCCCTGGCGGTGCAGGGTCTGGCCGAGCACCTTCTTGGTGTAGAGGGTCTGCGGGTGGTCCGCGCCGAGCCGCTGCGATTCGGAGGCCAGCACCTGCCGGATGAGTGCCTCGGCCTGGGCGAACTGCCCGGCGTTGTTGAGCGCGAAGGCAAGGTTGTGGCGCAGCACGTCGGTCAGTTCCGCCCGATCGGGCAGGCCAGCCAAGCGCGGGTCGGCCAGCAGGGCGCGGTCGAGCGCGATGGCCTCGTCCTGCCGGCCGGCCTGCTCCAACCCCTGCGCACGCAGCACCCCGGTGCGCAGGGCCAGCGCCTGCGCCCACGGCTCGGGGCGGCGTGCCAAGCGCTGCTGCAGGGCGTCCGCGAGCGCGAGCGTGCGCGCGGGATCGTCGCCGCGCGCGGCGTCCTCCAGGCGCACGTAGTCGGCCTGCAGTTGCTCGCGGCTGTCGGCACCGAAACCCGCGCGCAGCCAGCCGTCGGCGCGGTCGAGCAGGGCCTGCGCCCGCGCGCCCTCGCCCAGCGCGCTCCAGGTCCGCGCCAGCAGCATCGCCACCTGCCCGCGCACGCGGGTCGCGTCGTGGCCGTCGCCCAGGGTGCGCTCGGCGCGCTGCAGGACTTCGCGCAGCGGCATGTCGGCGGAGCCGCCGGCATCCGGGTCGGCCTCCGCCAACATGCGCTCGACGAAGCCGTTGACCGCCGCCAGCTCGGCCACCCGCGCTTCGGCCTCGGCCAGGGCCGCGCGCGCCTGGCGTGCCGCGCGCACGCTGACCACGGTCGCCACCGACAGCGCCAGCACGATGCTGGCGACCGCCGCCGTCAACGCCCGGTGGCGGCGCACGAAGCGACCGGCCCGGTACAGCGCGGTCGGCGCGCGCGCCTGCACCGGGCGTGCCTCCAGCACCGCTTCGAGGTCGTCCGCGAAGGCGCCGGCGCTGGCATAGCGGCGCTCCGGCGCACTCTCCAGTGCCTTCATCACCACCCGCTCGAGGTCGCCGCGCGCGCGCCGGTTGAGCCGCCCCAGCGGCAGCGGCGACTGCCGGCGGACCACGTCGAGCGCCTCGAACAGGGTCGATGTGGTCAGCTCCGGATGCGGCAGGCGGCCGCCGAGCAGCTCGTAGCCGATCGCGCCCAGCGCGTACACGTCGCTGCGCGCATCCGCGGCATGGCCCTGCCCGGCCAGTTGCTCCGGGCTCATGTACGGCAGGCTGCCGAGCACCTGCCCGGCCTGGGTCATCTCGCCGCGCGCGTCGTCCTGCAGGCGGGCGATGCCGAAGTCGAGGATCTTCGGCTGTCCGTGCGGGTCCACCAGCACGTTCGACGGCTTGAGGTCGCGGTGCACGATCCCGCGCTGGTGCGCGTAGTCCACCGCACGCGCCAGCCGGGCCAGCAGCGCCACCCGCGCGCGCAGGTCCGGCTGCGCCTGCTGCAGGTAGCGGCGCAGGTCCGGACCGCGCACCACCTCCAGCGCGAACCACGGCGTCGGCAGCCCGCCCAGCTCCTCTTCGCCGGCGGCGTACAGGCGCACGATGCCGGGATGCTCGAGGCGGGCGAGGATCTCCACTTCCCTCCGGAAGCGCTCCAGCGCGCCGCGGGAGAGCCCGCGCACGACCTTGAGCGCGACCTCGCGCGGCGGATGCGCCTCGCGCGCGAGGTAGACCCGCCCCATCGCGCCCTCGCCGAGCAGGCCCAGGATCTCGTACGGGCCGATCCGCGGCGGCAGGCCGGCGCGCGCCTGCGCCTGCGGATCCAAGCCCTGCGTGGCGTCGTCCTGCATGCCCTTCCCCGAAAGCGGCCCCACCCCAGCCGGTATAATTCCACAATGTCAGACGTCGCCACCGAAGCCGCGCGCCGGCGCACCTTCGCCATCATCTCCCACCCCGACGCGGGCAAGACCACCCTCACCGAGAAGCTGCTGCTGTTCGGCGGGGCGATCCAGATGGCCGGCAGCGTCAAGGGCCGCAAGGCCGCGCGCCACGCGACCTCCGACTGGATGGCGCTGGAGAAGGAGCGCGGGATCTCGGTCACCAGCTCGGTGATGCAGTTCCCCTACGCCGGACGCATCGTCAACCTGCTGGACACCCCCGGCCACGCCGACTTCGGCGAGGACACCTACCGCGTGCTCACCGCGGTGGACTCCGCGCTGATGGTGATCGACGTGGCCAAGGGCGTGGAGGAGCGCACCATCAAGCTGATGGAGGTCTGCCGCCTGCGCGACACCCCGATCATGACCTTCGTCAACAAGCTCGACCGCGAGGGCAAGGACCCGGTCGAGCTGCTGGACGAGATCGAATCGGTGCTCGGCATCCAGTGCGCGCCGGTGACCTGGCCGATCGGCATGGGCAGCCGCCTGAAGGGCGTGGTGCACCTGGTGACGGGCGAAGTGCACATGTACGAGCCGGGCCGCAACTTCACCCGCCAGGATTCCACCATCTTCCCGTCGCTGGAGGCGCCGGGGGTGGAAGCCGCGATCGGCGCCGATCTCCTGGCCGAGCTGCGCGAGCAGCTGGAACTGGTGCAGGGCGCCAGCCATCCGTTCGATGCCGCAGCCTACCTCGCCGGCCGGCAGTCGCCGGTGTTCTTCGGCTCGGGCGTGAACAACTTCGGCGTGCAGCCGCTGCTGGACTTCTTCGTCGAGCATGCGCCGGCGCCGCGCGCGCGCGCCACCACCACCCGCGAGGTGCTGGCCAGCGAGCCGAAACTCACCGGCTTCGTGTTCAAGATCCAGGCCAACATGGACCCGCAGCACCGCGACCGGGTGGCCTTCATGCGCATCTGCTCCGGCGAGTTCCGCGCCGGCATGAAGGCCTTCCACGTGCGCAGCGGCAAGGAGGTCAAGCTGGCGAACGCGCTGACCTTCATGGCCTCCGACCGCGAGATCGCCGACAGCGCCTTCCCCGGCGACGTGATCGGCATCCACAACCACGGCACCATCGCGATCGGCGACACCTTCAGCGAAGGCGAGCCGCTGGCCTTCACCGGCATCCCCAGCTTCGCGCCGGAGCTGTTCCGCCGCGCGCGCCTGCGCGATCCGCTCAAGCTCAAGCAGTTGCAGAAGGGCCTGGCGCAGCTGTCCGAGGAAGGCGCGACCCAGTTCTTCAAGCCGCTGATGAGCAACGACCTGATCCTCGGCGCGGTCGGCATGCTGCAGTTCGACGTGGCCGCCTACCGGCTGAAGGACGAATACGGGGTCGAGGCCGCGTTCGAGCCGGTGCAGGTCGCCACCGCGCGCTGGATCCGCTGCGACGACGCGCGCGCGCTGGAGGAATTCCGCGAGAAGAACGCGCTGCACCTGGCGCTGGATGCCGCGGGCGCCCTGGTCTACCTCGCGCCCTCGCGAGTCAACCTGCAACTGGCGCAGGAGCGCGCGCCCAAGGTGCAGTTCCTGGCCACCCGCGAACACGCGCAGGCCGTCGCGGTCTGAGCGCCCGCAACGCCAGCGGTTCGTGGTGCGCCTGTCGAACCATGCAGGGACTGCCCCACGACGCGCCCAGGCGCCCGCACGGGCGCCGCGCGGTCAGGACGCGATGTAGCGCTGCAGTTGCTCCAGCTGCTGCTGCTGTTCCTCGATCACCGCCTTGACCAGGTCGCCGATCGACAGCACGCCGACCACCTGGCCCTGTTCCAGCACCGGCAGGTGGCGGATGCGGCGGTCGGTGACCAGCTGCATGCAGTGCTCCACGGTGTCGCCCGGCGCCACCGTGGCCAGTTCGCCGGTCATGATCTCGCGCACCGGGGTGTCCTGCGAGGCGCGCCCGAGCAGCACCACCTTGCGCGCGTAGTCGCGCTCGGACACCAGCCCGACCAGGCGCGGCCCGTCCATCACCAGCAGCGCGCCGATGCCGTGCGCGGCCATCCGCCGCAGCGCCTCCAGCACCGGCGCATCCGGCGCGATCGCGTGGACTTCAGGGGACTTGTCCGCCAGCAGTTGCCGTACCGTGCGCATGGGATTCTCCTTGCGTTGCGGGGGACTGCGGCAAGCATACGCCCGCCGGCGGGCGCCAGTCCTCCACCAGGTACAGCGGGCGCTGCTTGGCCTCCTCGTACAGCCGCCCGAGGTACTCGCCGATCAGCCCGAGCGCGATCAGCTGCACCCCGCCAAGCAGCAGGATGACCGCCATCAGCGAGGGCCAGCCGGCCACCCGATCGCCCCACAGCAGGGCCTTGACCACCACCCAGGCGGCGTAGGCGAAGGCCAGCAGCGCGGTCGCCAGCCCGAGGTAGGTGGCCACCCGCAGCGGGGCGGTGGAGAAGCTGGTGATGCCCTCCAGCGCGAAGTTCCACAGCTTCCACAGGTCGAACTTGCTGGCGCCGGCCACCCGTGGCCCGCGCCGGTAGGGGATGGCGGCGCGGCGGAACCCGACCCAGCCGAACAGGCCCTTCATGAAGCGGTGGCGCTCGCGCAGGGTGCGCAGCGCGGCCAGCGCGCGCGGCGACAGCAGCCGGTAGTCGCCGGTGTCGCGCGGCACCGGGGTGCGCGAGAGCCGCCCGATCACCCGGTAGAACAGGTGCGCGCTGGCGCGCTTGAGCCAGCCCTCGCCGTCGCGCCCGGTGCGGGTGCCGTGGATGTCGTCGTAGCCCTCGCGCCACTTGGCCAGGAAGGCCGGCAGCAGCTCCGGCGGGTCCTGGCCGTCCGCATCCACGATGAAGGCCGCACCGCGGGTGACATGGTCCAGCCCGGCGGTCAGCGCCGCCTCCTTGCCGAAGTTGCGCGACAGCCGCAGCAGCGCGACCCGCGCATCCTGCGCCTGCAGCCCCTGCAGCACCTCCCAGGTGCCGTCGCTGCTGCCGTCGTCGACGTACAGCACGCGCGCGGCCAGGCCGTCGGCCTCGGCCGCGGCCAGCGCGGCCTGCACCCGCGGATGCAGCAGCGGCAGCGCCGCGGCCTCGTTCCAGGCCGCGACCACCACGGTGACGCAGCGCTCCTCGACGGGCAGCTCGTGCATGCGCGGATCGTGCCCGATCACGGCAGCACCTGCAGCCAGGCGGGGCCGCCGAGCAACTGCATCTGGCGCTGGATCTGCGCGCTGCGGCGCTGCACGTAGGGCCCCGGGCGGGCGGCATCGTAGCGCCGCGGGCTGGGCAGGACCGCGGCCAGGCGCGCGGCCTCGGCGGCCGTCAGCGCCGCGGCGTCCTTGCCGAAGAACCGCCGCGCCGCCGCCTGCGCGCCGTACACGCCGTCGCCGAACTCGGCGATGTTGGCGTACATCTCGAGGATCCGCCGCTTCGGCCACAAGGCCTCGATCAGCACCGTGTACCAGGCCTCCAGCCCCTTGCGCAGCCAGCGCAGCGGGCCGCGGCCCTGCCACAGGAACAGGTTCTTGGCCACCTGCTGGCTGATGGTGCTGGCCCCGCGCAGGCGCCGCACCGGGGTGCCGCGCCGCTCCGCGCGCGCGATCATGCGCGCGTTGTGCGCCTGCGCCTGCTCGATCGCGGCGAAATCGAAGCCGTGGTGGCGGGCGAAGTTCTGGTCCTCCGCCGCGACCAGCGCCAGCGGCAGCTGCGGCGACAGCCGGTCCCAGCCGCGCCAGTCGTAACGCAGGCGGAAGCCGACGTCGCCCTGCATCCAGGCCTCGGCCTGGCGGATCGCCATGAACATCGACCCCGGCGGGTCCACCCAGCGCAGCAGCAGCACCTGCAGCACGCTGAACGCCAGCGCCAGCAGCGGCAGCTTCCACCACCACCCGCGCAGGCGTGCACGCCAGCCGCTCACGCCGCGCCCCGCCACGGCCGCCCCTTGCCGATCCGCATCCCGATCCCCATCTGCACCGGCATCCTCGATGCCGCCCGATTATCCGCAGGCGCGGCCGCCACCGGTACCCCGCATGTCCCCTGCCGCGCCCCAAGCCGATCTGTTGTCCCGTTTCCTGCTGCCCGGCGCCGGCGTGCGCGGGGTGGCCGTGCATCTGGACGCCACCTGGCGCCAGGTGCGGGCGCGCGCGGACTATCCCGCGCCGGTCGCGGTCTGGCTGGGCCAGGCGCTGGCGGCCTCGGCGCTGTTCACCGCGCATGCCAAGGTCGAGGGCCGGCTGTCGGTGCAGCTGCGTGGCAGCGGTGCGCTGCGCACCCTGTTCGCCGAATGCACCGCGGCCGGTACCCTGCGCGGCATCGCCCGCCTGGCGGAGGATGCCGCCGCGGTGCCGGACCGGCTGCGCGCGCTGGGCGATGACGCCATGCTGGCGATCACCATCGAGAATCCCGGCCTCGGCCAGCGCGATGCGCTGCGCTACCAGGGCGTGGTGCCGCTGGCCGCGGACGATCTGGCCGGTGCATTCGAGGCCTACTTCCGCCAGTCCGAACAGCTGCCCACGCGGATCCTGCTGGCCTGCGACGACCAAGGCGCCGCGGGCCTGATGCTGCAGGCGCTGCCGGGCGACGGCGGCGACGCCGACGGCTGGACCCGGGTGGGCGCGCTGTTCGACACCCTCGGCGCTGACGAACTGCTCGCCGTGCCCCCCGACCGCCTCATCCACCGCCTGTTCCACGAGGAGCAACCGCAGGCCCTGGGCGAACGCCCGCTGCGCTTCGGCTGCTCCTGCTCGCGCGACCGGGTCGGGGCGATGCTGGTCGCCCTCGGCCGCGCCGAGGCGGAGGCCGCGGTCGCCGCCGGCGGCGGCGAGGCGGTGGTGCAATGCGAGTTCTGCGGGCAGACCTACCGGTTCGATCCGGCGCAGGTCGCGGCGCTCTTTGCCGACTCCGAACGCGCCCTGCCGCTGGAGGCCCCGCGGCTGCATTGAGGCGCCCGCGGCGTGTTGCGGGCTTGTTAAGGATTCATAAATGCGCTAGGCTGCCCTCGTCATTCCCCGGAACTCCGCCGCCCGCCGGCTGTCCCAACCGCGCCATGCGCCTGCCCGTTGCCACCGCCCTCGCTGCCCTGGTCGCCCTGGCCCTCGCCAGCGGCGGCGCGCTGGCGCAGGCCAAGGCCAAGCCGGGCACGCGCGACGCCGCGGTGGTGCCGGTCCTCAACCGCGACAGTGGCAAGCTCGAGGCCGTGCTGCTGCTGGAGCCGGCGACCACCGCCAGCGGCGTCGGCGCGCGCTGGCGGTTCGGCAGCACCACCCTGGAAACCACCTACGGCCTGCAGCGCGGCAGCTCGCTCGCCCTGCTGTGCGACCAGCGCGGCGGCCTCGCCAGCGGCATCGGCCAGCTCGCCAGCAACTGCGTGCTGGCCGCGCTCGACGGCGACCGCAGCGCCCAGCGCAGCAGCGCCGGCCTCGCGCTGGCCCGCGACGGCGGCCGGGTCGGGCTCAGCCTCGGCAGCGAGCGCTCCGGCCTGCTGCCGGCGTGGCTGACCCCGGCGCAGGTGCCCGGCCGGGTGCAGGGCAGCGACCTGTCCCTGTTCGCCGAGAAGAGCATCGGCCGCGAGGCCTACGTCAGCGTCGGCGGCACTCTCGCCCGCGCTAGGCTGGTGCCCGCCGCCGACGTGCCGCAGCTGGCGGACGAATGGAACACCCGCAGCCTGAGCATCGGCGGCGGCTACGGCGCGTTCAGCGCCAGCATCGTCGGCCGGGTGGTCAACGTCCCCGGCGGCAGCGAAGCGTTCAAGGGCCTCGGCCTCGGCCTCAGCTGGCGCACCCCGTGGAGCGGCGAGCTCACCGTCGGCGCCGACAACGTGGTCACCAGCGGGCGCAACCCGTTCTCCGCCGCCGGCGGCAAGAACGAAGACGGCACCGTGCCGTACATCCGCTACCAGCAGGATCTCTGAGCTAGGTGAGCGCGGGCGGGGCGATCGTGCGCTCCCCGGCGCGATGCCACGTCGTCGCCACAACGCCGGCGTGCGCCCTACCCCGGAATTTTGGCGAGCCCGCGCAATAGCGGCCCGAGCCACTTCTCGTAAGGCTTCCACTTGGGCACGTCGCGCCGATCAAGGCCACCACGCACTTGGACCGCGCTGGCAGTCGCCACCGGTCGCGCACTTGCGCGCGGATCTGACATCCGCTCGATGTAGTCGATTCCACAAAACTCCGCGACCGCCTTCATGGTCCGGCGCGGATCGGCGACCAGTTCGGAGTACGCCACATTCAGTATCCGGCCCGGATAGCGGCTCTCCCACTCTTGCATCAAACGCGCATACAACTGGTACCACTCTGCCAATTCATCCTGATCATACGAATAGGGATTGGCGTCCGAGAAAAGCTCGCGCAGGTTCGAAAAACACACCTCGACCGGATCCCTCACCATGTGCAAGATGCGGGCATCGGGCAGCGCCTCGCAGATGAAACCAAGATTGAGGAAATTGGATGGCAATTTGTCTGTGAACGCGCGCGCAGTTCCGACTCGCCACTGCAAGCCATCAAGATAGCGTTTCCCTACCTCGCGAAAATCGATGGCTCTTGCACGCACCACGATCTCACGGTCGATCACGCCGCGACAGTGATGGTCGGTGGCATATCGCATTGCAGTGGTGAAGTCGTAAAGCTCCCCGGTGCAAATGACATCCTCGCTTGCATCCAACATTTGTTCCAGCAAGGTCGTGCCAGAGCGATGCATGCCAAGGATGAATATTGGGCGCGTGCGCCCATGGCAGCCGCTATCGGTGTCATGTCCAGTTTTTGGCCGCCAATCATGGAGCTCGTCGAACAGGCGCCTGGATTCCGCACGGTCATATCCGAGCATCGCACGCTTCGCATTGCATCCCTCTACCAGTGCCTGCCATGCCCCGGCGAAATCGCCAAGGTCGTCCAGCTCTTTGTGTAACGCAAAACCGAGCAATGCCTTCGCATCCGAGCCGCTCTGCGCCTGATGCAACCTCCTCCGCAACGCGTCGATCTGATTGTCGTTCAGACTTGCCTTGCGAACATGCGCCAGATGCCAATAGGCCTGCGGCAACTCAGGCGCACGCTTGATGCAGCGCTCGAAGCAGCGCCTTGCTTCATCCAGGCGGCCGAGATAGGTCAGGACCTGACCCCGCGAGACCAGCGTGGGAGGATAATCTGGATCGGCACGGTAGGCTTCGTCGAGGAACTTGATCGCGAGCTCCTGCCGGTTGAAGTATGACCACTGTGCGGCATACGAGAGCAGTAGCGGAATTGGCATGTCCACGAGCCTGCCCGATGCCGCCACCAGTTCCTCCAGCAGCCCTGCCTCGTTGAAGGTCCTCAACCGGGCCGCGAGCTGGACCCGCGTATGTACATTACGCGGCTGCAGGGCAAGTGCGCACAATGTTGCAACCCTAGCTGTGCGATAGCTGCCCTCCAGCGACAACTGGTAGGAATAGTTCACGAACCCCGCAGCCTTGCGCTCCGGCTCCACGCCGACCGCGGCGACCAACGTCCGCAATCCGGGCAAATCCCTGGCTTCGGCCTGGGGCTGCGCATACGCCAGCAACTTACGTAGAGCGTCCGGAACAGGATTTTGCTGCATCACTATGCTTCCTTCGACAGTTGCCGCTGTGCCCGTTCGACTTCAGCCTCAAGCGGGGCCAGGTACTGCGCATAGCGCCGCCACTGTTCTACGTGACGTGTGCTCACCCCCTGCCTGACTTGCACCGTGCTGGCGGTCGCCACGACCGCATCAGATCCGGTTCGGGCGAATTCTCGCTCAGGCAACGAAAGCCAGCCCGCCAACTTAGCCGCCATGCCAGACGGAGCAGCGACGAATTCCTCGTAGTTCACGATCAGCACACGCTCCGGGAACGATGCCTGCAGTAGCTCAACCAGCATGTCATAGCGTACCCAGCGTCTTGCGACTGCCTCGAATTCGTAACTGTAGTAGTAGGAATTGCCGAACCATTCCTTCAGGTTCGACCAACACGCATCCATCGCTCCCCGACGAAGCGCCAACACACGCAAGCTCGGAATCGACGCCAGTGCCGCAGCCGCTATCAAGTAGTTCTCAGGCCATTTGTCGATGTAGGCATCGGCTCCGCCCGCCCTCCACTGGGTGTGGTGCAAATAGCGGTTTCCTACTTCCGCCAATTGCGGATCACCTAGCGCGCCCATCAAGGCCGGGTCGGGATGCGGAGGCCCGGGTAGGTCCACTGACCAGCGCATCTGGAACACGAAATCACGCAGCTCACCTGCGGCGACTACGGAATACTCCCGGCACAGGCTCTGTTCAACCACCGTCGTCCCGGTGCGTGGCAAGCCAACGATCATGATCGGACGCGGCCCACTGGTGTGGCTTCCTGGCGCGACAGGATCAGTAGCAGCCCAGCGTCGGATCCCGTCGGCGGCACTCTGGAATAATGCGCACTCATCGGCTTCCGAGTGCCGCACTTGGGCGCGCCGCGTTCGTACAGCCTCGCACAGCACCGGCCACGCATGCTGGATGTCATCGTTTGCGTCCAGCTCTTGAAACAGGCTGTAAAGCACCAACGGAGTGTCCGCGTGCGCCTCACCCAATGTTTTATGCAGCTTCCGTAGGTAGTCGATTCGCTCACTACGCCTGTCCGCGCGCCTGAGCTTGGCATGAGCCCAGTACGTCGGCACGAAGTTGGGATCCAGATCCAAGGCCTCCTGCAGCATCCTGGCCGCATGATCCAGGTCTCCGAGGTACATGGCATTCAGCCCCTCTAGGTAGGCCGCACCAGCGGTACGCGGCAACCCACGATGACGGGCCCCAGCCAACAGCCGCAGGCACGCCCGCGGTTCCATCCAGTCCGACAAGAGCATCGCGGTCTGTGCAAGCAGCGGGACGGGTGCGCCCGCATCCAAGAGACTCTCCGCGGATGCGAGCGCAAGCCTGGTTTCTCCAAGCTGGAAAGCCAGACGGCACGCTGCGGCCAGCAGCGTAGGCTCGGTAGTCAGTTTTGGATGTAGCTGCAGGAATTCCGCGGTCGCCCGGCGCAGCGCGCCTGCGTTGTAGTCGAGCTCGAGCAAGCGGAAGCGGGCATGCGCCGCATAGGCAGGATGCACGGCGAGCTCCGTATAGAGTGCACGGGCCTGTTCATGCCGCCCCGCCCGGTACGCCCGCTCCGCCTCCTGCCAATGCTGTGGAGAAGTCATGCCTACCTCCATTGATGAAACTAGACGGCACCAGCCGAGCCCTGCAAAAAAGACGGCCGCGCAAGGCGGCCGTCCAAAGCAGCATCGATGCAGACGGATCAGAAGTCGTACTGCACCATGAAGCGGACCGAGCGGGGCGTCTGATAGCCGGTCGCCGACTTCCACACGTTCGGCTGCCAGTTCGCCGAGGCATCCTCGCCATGCTCTTCGACGCTGACGACGCCCTGATTGTTGAAGACGTTGAACACGTCGACCTTGAAGGTCAGATGCTTGTCGGCGAACGCCGGGCGCCAAGCGACGTTCAGGTCGAGCTTGCGGGTCCACGGGGTGGTCCCGGCGGTGCCGCGCGGCACCAACTGGCCCTGGCAATAGAAGTAGCTGTTGCCATAGCCAGAGTTGACCGGATGGAAGCCAAAGCAGTTGATCGGGCGCCCCGACTGGACCAGCAGGTTGGCACCGACGGTGATGGTGTCGGTGATGTCGTAGCTGCCGTACAGCTTCAGGCTGTGGCGACGATCGTTAGGCAGATAGCCATACGCACCTTCCATGAGCTCCGGGTAGTCGAAGTCCTGGGTGGTGCCAGTATCGGCCTGGCCGATATCGGACTTCACGCCACCTTCGGTATTGCCGATGCTCTTGGCAAAGGTGTAGGAGCCCTGCATGAACGCACGGTCCCAGTGCCCTTCGAAGAACACTTCGAGCGCGGTGTACTTGCGCTTCGCCTTCGGACCGAGCTGGTCGGCGGTCAGATGCACCTCTTCCAGCTGGCCATCCCCGTTGATGTCCATCTTGAAGGTCGCGTCACGACCCGGGTTGTACAGGTGGCAGAACGCAAAGCCGGGGTTGTAGACAGCGATATCGTTCGGCTGGGTCTTGTCCTGCGGCTCGATGAAGATGCCGCCAGCATCGCTGAAGCCGTTGGCCAGCGCCCAGGCGATGATCGGACGATAATCGCAGTTGTCATCGATCGCGGCCTTCAGATCGCGATGGATGGCGCGCACACCCAGGGTGAAGTGGTCGGTCAGTTCCTTCTGCAGGCCGATGATGAACTCATCCTGGTACATCGGCTTGAGATTCAGATCCGCAATGGTCTGCGGATTCTTGCCCACCCCGAACTCGTTGTTCAGATAGCGGATCGGCCGGCCGTTGTTGGGATTGTTGATCAGGGTGAGCCCGGTCGGCGCACCGGTCACCGGGTCGATGCCGGTGTAGGTGTAGAACTGCTCGCTGTAGAGGGACTTCGAGGCGCCGCGGACGGCAACGGTCGCAGTCAGCGGAAGCGCATAGCGGCCCGCATTCCCGAAGACCTTGAAGCTGGAATCGCCGTAGACATCCCAGCTGAAGCCGAGGCGCGGGGCGAACTGGTTGTTGATCTTGACAAAGGTCTGACCGTCGCCGTTCTTGTTCTCGAAGGTATCCCAGCGCGCGCCCAGATAGGCCACGAAGTTGGGCGTGATCGACCACGAATCTTCGATGTAGAAGGCGCGCTGGTCGACCGCAACGGTGGAACCCGACTGGAACACGCGCTTGCGCACCACTTGGTTTTCACCGGTGAAGCCGGTCGCCGCATAACGACCGTAGCGCCAGACGATGCCGCCGGAGTAGGACTCGCCCGCCACCGACTTGAAGTTGTCGACGTCGATACCGCCGCGGATCAGATGGCTGCCGAGCTGCCATTCGGCATCGATCCGGTACTGATCGCGGGTGTCCTTCGCATCCGGACGACCGAGGAAGTTGGCCAGCGCGCAGCCGGTGATCGGCGGCACCAGCTTGTTGACCGCCGACGGGCGCGCATCGACGATCACCGGGCAGCCGCTGACCGCGCTGCCCACTTGGCCGTTGTAGCTGTTGACCAGGCCGGTCGAAGTCACCGAGTAGTTGCTGCGCGCGGACTCGCCGTGACCAGCCAGCGCCGAGATGGTGAAGTTGTCGGTGATGTAGCCGGTGTACTTGGCGATGTAGATGTTGCCGCCGAACTTGTCGTACTCGGTACCCTTGTACTGATTGAAGGTCGGATTAGTCGGCAGGATGGGATCGGAATAGTTGGTCGAGTAGTACTTGGTCTCGTACTTGCGCTCGTCCGAAATTCCGGTGAACTCGAGGATGTTGTTGTCGTTGATGTTCCAGTCCAGCTTGAGCACCCAGTTCGGCTGCTTGCTGCTCTCCGCGGTGCTGAAACCGCGAGTGGAGGACATGGTGTTGCTGTCATCCTGCTTGGTGTACTGGATCAGGCCGTAGGCAAACAGACGGTCCTTGACCAGCGCGCCACTGGCCCAGACGGCGCCGACCAGGGCCGTGCCGACGGTATTGTTCGAGCGATCGGCACGGAGGGTGCCGTCGTTCAGGTAGAAGTTCTTCGGGGTGGCGTTCAGGCTTTCCGGGGTCCAGAACAGATTGCCGCCGGCCTTGAACTCGTTGGTGCCGCGCTTAGAGATCTGGTTCACGACGCCGCCGGTCGAGCGGCCGAACTCGGCCCCGTAGCCACCCGTCTTGACCTGCTGCTCGGCCACCGCCTCGAACGGAATGCGTGCGAACCCCAGGTTGTTGAAGGTGTTGGTGATGTTGAAGCCGTTGAAGTAGTACTGGTTCTCGGCCACGGACGAACCGCCGAACGAGGCGAGATTGCCGAACGCGGCATCGCCGCGCACCGTGCCGGGCGCCAGCAGGGCCACCGAAGTAGCATCGCGCTGCACCGGGATGCGCGCGATCTGCTGGGCCGTCAGAATCGTGGTGGACTCGACCGAGGACACATCGATCGGGTTGATCGCACCAGTCCCGACCACGGTGACCGCGTCAAGGGTCTTGGCATCGCCACCGACGAAATCGATGTTACTCGCGCTACCCACGTTGACCGTGACATTGCGCGCATTGCCGCCGTTGCGGGTGATCTGGTACTGGCCGGTAGGCAGCTGGGAGAAGCGGTAGCTGCCGTCAGCGCCGACCGTCGTCGTGCGGCTGAAGCCGGTGGCCGGATTGGTGATGGTGATGGTGTCGCCAGCAGTGGCGCGGCCGGTCACAGCACCCGCGGTGTTGCTCTGCGCCTGCACGCCGCCAGCGAAGCAGACGCCGAGGGCGACCGCCAGGGCGCTGCGCTTGAGGCCCTTCGCGAAGTAGTTGGAAGCCATGTGGATGTATCCCCCTTCGGGATGGTGATGGACTTGCGTTTTAGGGTTGCCGTCCGGCCAGACCGGCGCGACCGTCCGACTATAGAACAGGCAACAAATCTTTAACAAGCCCCTCAGGGCCTGTTCAGGCGGATTTGCCGCATTCAGTTTCGTATGGAACTGGCGGCTCAGCCGAGAGCCTGGCGCACGCGGGCGTGTTCCTGCAGCAGGGCCTCGGGCACGCGCGGGGCATAGGTCGCCAAGTCCGCAGCGAGGGCGTCGAACTCGGCGCGCCAGCCGTCGCGGTCGAAGCCGAACAGGGCTGCGCGGGCGGCGTCGGTCAGGTCCAGGCCTGCGAGGTCGAGGTCCTGCGGCCGCGGCAACAGGCCGATCGGGGTCTCGACCGCGCCGACAAGGCCCTCCACCCGCCCGATCATCCACTCCAGCACGCGCAGGTTCTCGCCGAAGCCGGGCCACAGGAATTTGCCGTCCTCGCCCTTGCGGAACCAGTTGACGTGGAAGATGGCGGGCAGCTGCGCGCCCGCGCGGTCGAACGCCAGCCAGTGCGCGAAGTAGTCGCCGAAGTGGTAGCCGGAGAACGGCTTCATCGCCATCGGGTCGCGGCGCAGCACGCCGACCGCACCGGCGGCCGCGGCGGTGGTCTCCGAGCCCATCGCCGCCCCCACCAGTACGCCGTGGGTCCAGTCGCGCGCCTGGAACACCAGCGGCACAAGCGAGGCGCGCCGGCCGCCGAACACGATGGCGCTGATCGGCACGCCCTGCGGGTCCTCGGCCATCGGCGAGTACGACGGGCACTGGCGGGCACTGACGGTGAAGCGCGCGTTCGGATGCGCGGCCGGGCGCGTGGCCGGGTCGAACGGCTCGCCGCGCCAGTCCAGCGCCGGGGTGAGGCCGTTGTCGAGGCCTTCCCACCACGGCTGGTTGTCCGCGGTGACGCCGACGTTGGTGAAGATGGTGTTGGCCTGCACGGTGGCCAGCGCGTTCGGATTGGACTTGGCCGAGGTGCCCGGGGCCACCCCGAAGAAGCCGGCCTCCGGGTTGATGGCATACAGGCGGCCGTCGGCGCCGGGGCGCATCCAGCAGATGTCGTCGCCCACCGTCCACACCTTCCAGCCGGCGCGGCGGTAGCCTTCCGGCGGGATCAACATGGCCAGGTTGGTCTTGCCGCAGGCCGAGGGGAACGCGGCGGCGATGTAGTGGGTCTTCCCCTGCGGGGTCTGGATGCCGACGATCAGCATGTGCTCGGCCAGCCAGCCCTCCTGGCGCGCCTGCCAGGACGCGATCCGCAGCGCGTGGCACTTCTTGCCCAGCAGGGCATTGCCGCCGTAGCCGGAGCCGTAGGACTTGATCGTCAGCTCCTCGGGGAAATGCATGATGAAGCGGCGCGCGGGGTCGAGCTCGCCGGTGGAATGCAGGCCCTTGACGAAGCGGTCCTCGCGCTCGATCCGCGCCAACGCCGGCGCGCCCATGCGGGTCATGATGCGCATGTTGACGACCACGTACGGCGAGTCGGTGATCTCCACCCCGCAGCGCGACAGCGGCGAGTCGATCGGGCCCATGCAGTAGGGGATCACGTACATCGTGCGGCCCTGCATGCAGCCGTCGAACAGCGCGTCCATCTTGGCGTGCGCCTCGGCCGGCGCCATCCAGTGATTGTTGGGGCCGGCGTCCTCGCGCTCCGTGGTGCAGACGAAGGTGAGGTGCTCGACCCGCGCCACGTCGTCCGGGTGCGAGCGGTGCAGCCAGCTGCCGGGATGGGTAGCCTGGTTGAGGCGGACCAGGGTGCCGTCGGCCTCCATCCGCGCGATCAGCGCCGCGTGCTCGGCGTCGCTGCCGTCGCACCAGTGGATGGCGGCCGGGCGGGTCAGGCGGGCGACGTCGTCGACCCAGCGGTTCAGGGCATCGAGGCGGCTCGGCATACCGGCTCCTTCCGGTCGGGGTGGGTTGCAATCGATTGCAGGCGCGGGCGCGGCGGCAGGGCGGGCATGGCGCGGCCGGCGCTCAGGACGGCGGGATCAGAGTGTCCATGACGTGCTCGACGTAGGCCTCGAACTCGTCGTGGTGCAGGCGCGGCTGGTGTAGCTGCAGGCTCAGCTGCAGGAAGCCGACGTAGGCGGCATAGGCCAGGCGCGCGCGGTGCTGGGCGTCGGTGCGGCCCAGCCCGGCCTGGCGGAAGCTGGCGGCGAGGTAGTCCAGCCGGCGCTGGGAGACGCGCTCCATCACCGGGCTCACCACCGGGTGGTCGAGTGCCTTCAGCAGCTCACTATAAATAATGTGCGAGCGCGCCTCGTGCGCGACCAGCCGGAACAGCGCGCGCAGGCGCTCGCGCGGGTCGGGCACCTGCTCCAGGGCGCCGAACACCAACTCCTGCTCGGCCGCCTCCCAGCGCTCCAGGGCCGCCTGCAGCAGGGCGTCGCGCGAGGGGAAATGCCAATAGAAGCTGCCCTTGGTCACCCCCAGCCGGCGCGCCAGCGGCTCCACCGCGACCGCCGCCACCCCCTGGGTGGCGATCTGCTCGAGCGCGGCCTGGGCCCAGTCGTCGGCGCTCAGGCGCTGGCTGCGCGGGGCGGCTTGGGACATCGCAGGGAACGCCGGGTGCGGGAACGGGCCACCAGTATGCTCGAGTTTCTGCTCGATTTTCCGCGTTGACAGCCGCGCGCGCGTCGCCATACGCTCCGGTATGGACGATGACGCCGGCTTACGCCGGCCGCCGCCATCCTCACCCCGTCGCCTCCTTCGCGCACCGGATGCCGCCATGAGCACGCTCTATCCCTTCCTCGCCCTGTTGGTCGCCGCGGGCTTCGCGGCCTACCACCGCCTGCGCCTGGCCGTGTGGGCCGCGCTGGCGGCCAGCCTGCTGCTGCTGGGCTGGCTGTTCGGCGCCGCCACCGGCGCGACCCTGGTCGCCGCCGCCCTGCTGGCGCTGGTCACCGTCCTGCTGCTGGTGCCGCAGCTGCGCAAGCCGCTGGTCACCGCCCCGCTGCTGCGCTTCTACACCCGCCTGCTGCCGCCGCTGTCGGACACCGAGCGCACCGCGCTGGAGGCAGGCACGGTCGGCTTCGAGGGCGAGCTGTTCTCCGGCAAGCCGAACTGGGACGTGCTGCTGGAACAGCCGGCGCCGGCCCTGACCGAGGAGGAGCAGGCCTTCCTCGACGGGCCGTGCGAGGAGCTGTGCCGGATGGTGGACGACTGGGAGATCACCCACGTGCGCGCCGACCTGCCGCCGCAGGTCTGGGACTTCATCAAGCAGCACAAGTTCTTCGGCCTGAACATCCCCAAGGAGTACGGCGGGCTCGGCTTCTCCGCACTGATGAACCACAAGGTCATCCAGAAGCTGGCCACCGCCAGCACGGTGCTCAGCTCCACCGTGGGCGTGCCCAACTCGCTCGGGCCGGCCGAGCTGCTGATGCACTACGGCACCGAGGAGCAGAAGCGCCACTACCTGCCGCGCCTGGCCGACGGCCGCGAGGTGCCCTGCTTCGCCCTCACCGGCCCGTTCGCCGGCTCGGACGCGACCTCGATCCCGGACTACGGGATCGTCTGCATGGGCGACTGGAACGGGGCGCGGGTGCTCGGCATCCGCCTCACCCTCAACAAGCGCTACATCACCCTGGCCCCGGTCGCGACCCTGATCGGCGTGGCCTTCCGCATGTACGACCCGGACGGCCTGCTCGGCGACAAGCGCGACATCGGCATCAGCCTGGCGCTGGTGCCGCGCGACACGCCGGGGCTGGAGATCGGGCGCCGCCACTTCCCGCTCAACTCGCCGTTCCAGAACGGGCCGATCCACGGCAAGGACGTGTTCGTGCCGCTGTCGCAGCTGATCGGCGGCGAGGACTACGCCGGCCAGGGCTGGCGCATGCTGATGGAATGCCTGTCGATCGGGCGCTCGATCACCCTGCCCTCGACCGCCAGCGGCGGCGCCAAGCTCGGCGCGGTCGCGGTCGGCAGCTACGCGCGCATCCGCAAGCAGTTCGGGCTGTCGGTCGGGCGCTTCGAGGGGGTGGAGGAGGCGCTGGCGCGGATCGGCGGCAACGCCTTCGCCTGCAGCGCGCTGGCGGAGGCGACCGCCGCCGCGGTCGCGCGCGGCGAGAACCCGGCGGTGCCCTCCACCATCGCCAAGTACCACTGCACCGAAATGGGCCGGCGCGCCTCGATGGACAGCATGGACGTGCTCGGCGGCAAGGGCATCATCCTCGGCCCGCGCAACTTCGCCGGGCGCTCGTGGCAGGCCACCCCGATCATGATCACGGTCGAGGGCGCCAACATCATGACCCGCTCGCTGATGATCTTCGGCCAGGGCGCGATCCTGTGCCATCCGTGGGTGATGAAGGAGATGAAGGCCGCGCAGCTGCCGGACCCGCGCCAGCGCCTGGACCAGTTCGACGCCGCCCTGTTCGGGCACATCCGCTACGCGGTCAGCAACGCGGTGCGCAGCCTGTGGTACGGGCTGACCGCCGCGCGCATCGGCAGCGCACCGGGGGATGCCTACACCCGCCGCTACTTCCGCAAGCTCAACCGCTATTCGGCGGCGCTGGCGCTGATGGCCGACACCTCGATGCTGCTGCTGGGCGGCAAGCTCAAGTTCAAGGAATCCCTCTCCGGCCGCCTCGGCGACGTGCTCAGCCAGCTCTACATCGCCAGCGCGATGCTCAAGCGCCACCAGGACCGCGGCGCTCCCGCGGGCGACCAGCCGCTGCTGGCCTATGCCTTCCACGACGCGGTCAACAAGATCGAGACCGCGCTGTCCGGCGCGCTGCGCAACTTCCCGATCCGCCCGGTCGGCTGGCTGCTGTGGGCGTTGATCTTCCCCTGGGGCCGGCGCGCGCAGGCGCCCAGCGACCGTCTCGGGCACAAGGTGGCGGCCCTGCTGATGAGCCCGAACGACGCCCGCGACCGCCTCGCCGAGGGCATCTTCACCACCCCATGCGCCAACAACCCGGCCGGCCGCATCATCAGCTACCTGCCCAAGGTGGTGCTGGCCGAGCCGGTCGAGCGCAAGTTCCTCAAGGCGCTCAAGAACAGCGACATCGAGGCACTGGAGTTCGAGGCGCAGCTGGAGGAGGGCGTGCGCGAGGGCTGGATCACCGCGGAGGAGCGCGCGCAGTTGGAGGAGCTGCGGGCCATGACCCTGGACGCGATCACGGTCGACGACTTCGACCCCGCCGAGCTGCGCTCGGCCGGCTACGCCGCGCTGGCCGCCGCCGACGCCGCGGCCGGCGCGGCCTCCCCGCGCGCGGCGGCCTGACCCCGGGCGGCCCGCCGCTCAGCCGGCGGCGGTCATTGGCGCGTCCGCCGGGCGCGCCTCCGGCAGCAGGCGCGCCTGCCGGATCACCCCGAACGCGCCGACGGTCATGCCGCAGGCGACCACCAGGCCGGCGCCGAACACCGCCTGCGGCCCGGCCAGCGCCAGCAGCTTGTGCAGCCAGACGAAGGTGAGGTCGCCGCCGCGGTAGACCACGGTGTCGATCGCCGCGCCGGCCTTGTAGCGCCATTCGCGCGCGACCCGGGTATAGATCGTCTCGCGCGCCGGCTTGGCCAGCGCGAACTCGCTGGCGCGGGTGAACACCTGCACCACCGCCACCAGCAGCGGCAGCGGCGAGGCCGCCAGCGCCGCGTAGCCCAGCACCAGCCCGAGCGCCGGGACCAGCAGCGCCGGCGCGATCCCGAAGCGCGACAGCAGCGCGCGGGTCAGCGCCAGCTGCACCAGCAGGGTCAACCCGTTCACCGCCAGGTCGATCGCCGCGTAATAGGCCGTGGCCTGCTCCGGATCCGGATAGAAGCGGCGCACGATCGCCGCCTGCTCGTTGTACAGCAGGGTCCCGACCCCGACCCCGAACACCGTCAGCACCGCCAGCCAGCGCAGCAAGGGCTCGCGCGCGACCAGGCGCAGCCCGGCCAGCACGCTGCCGCCCATCGGCACCTCGCCGCTGGCCAGCCGCTGCGTGCGCTCGCGCGCGACCGCATAGCGGCGCAGGCGCAGCAGGCAGACGATGCACAGCAGCAGGAACCCGGCCGAGACCAGCATCAGCTGCGCGATGCCCAAACGCTCGACCAGGGCCCGGGTGAGCAGCGGACCCAGGATCGCGCCCAGGGTGCCGGCGGCGCCGATATAACCGTAGTAGCGGCGCGCCGCGCGGTCGTCGTACACGTCCGCCATGAAGCTCCAGAACACCGCGACCGCGAACAGGTTGAACACGGTGAGCCACAGGAAGAACGCCATCCCGCGCCCGGGCATGCCGCTGTCGAAGGCGAGGTAGAACAGCAGCAAGGTGGCGATGAACACGCCGTAGACCACCGGCAGGAACACCCGCCGCGGCCAGCGGCTGACCAGCCAGCCATAGGCCGGCTGCAGCACCAGCATGATCAGGAAGGTCAGGGTGAACAGCACCTGCAGGGTCAGCTCCTTGAGCGCGACCCCGTGCGCGGCGAAGAACGCGATCATCGCCGGCGGGAACACCGTGGCGGCGTCGTTGGAGGCGCCCATCGCTTCGCGCACTGGGCGCAGCAGGTAGTAGCCGCACAACAGGCTGAAGAAATACAGGAACGACCACAGCAGCGGCGGGGACTCGGCCAGCGCCCGGCGCAGGCGGCCGGCGGGAGCGAAGGCGGGGGCAGGCATCGCGCGGACACGGTGGCGGCAAGGACGCGCCACGGTAACCGTAGCCGCGGCGCATCGCCAGCCCGCGCGCGCCGCCGCCCCGAGCATTTGCTCTAGCGCGCGGGCATAGCGTCGGCCGGTCCCCGCCGCGACTGCCCGCCTTGTACGACTACATCATCATCGGCGCCGGCTCGGCCGGCTGTGTGCTGGCCCACCGCCTCAGCGAAGATCCTGCGGTCAAGGTGCTGCTGCTGGAGGCCGGCCCGCGCGACTGGCACCCCTACATCCACATGCCGGCCGGGCTGGCCAAGCTGGTCAACCGCAAGGGCGTGAACTGGGACTACCAGACCGCGCCGGAGCCGCAGCTCGACGGCCGCCGCCTGTGGTGGCCGCGCGGCAAGGTGCTCGGCGGCTCCAGCGCGATCAACGCGATGTGCTACGTGCGCGGGGTCCCGGGCGACTACGACCGCTGGGCGCAGGGTGCGCGCGGCTGGGACTGGGCCAGCGTGCTGCCCTATTTCCGCCGCGCCGAGGCCAATACCCGCGGCGCGGATGCGCTGCACGGCGGTGACGGGCCGCTGGCGGTGGATGACCTGCGCTACCACAACCCGCTGTCGGAGGTCTTCATCGCCGCCGCCGAGCAGGCCGGCCTGGCGCGCAATCCGGACTTCAACGGCCCGCAGCAGGCCGGGGTCGGGTTGTACCAGGTGACCCAGCGCGACGGCGCGCGCTGCTCGGCAGCCACCGCCTACCTCGCGCCGATCCGCGGGCGGCCCAACCTGACCGTGCACACCGGCGCACTGGTCAACCGCATCACCTTCGCCGGCGGGCGCGCCAGCGGCGTCACCTATGCCATGCATGGGCGCGCCTTCCACCAGCCCGCCGCGCGCGAGGTGATCCTCAGCGGCGGCGCGATCAACTCGCCGCAGCTGCTGATGCTGTCCGGGATCGGCCCGGCGGACGCGCTGCGCCGGCTCGGGATCGCGGTCGTGCACGACAGCCCCGGGGTCGGCGCCAACCTGCAGGACCACCTGGACATCTGCACGCTGTACCACTGCACCCGCCCGGTCAGCTACGACCGCACCAGCGAGCTGCGACTGGCCTTCGATTACTACCTGCGCGGCCACCGCGGGCCGGGCACCAGCAACCTGGCCGAGGCCGGCGGGTTCTGGCGCTCGCCGCTGGCGGCGGACGAGCGCTGCGACGTGCAGTTCCACTTCGTGCCGGCGATGCTCGACGACCACGGCCGCCACCGCCTGCCGGGCGACGGCTACACCCTGCACGCCTGCTTCCTGCATCCGCGCAGCCGCGGCCGGATCGTGCTGGCCAGCAACCGCGCCAGCGACAAGCCGCGGATCGAGGCCGGTTACCTGTCGGACGCCGAGGGCTTCGACCTGCGCATGATGGTCGAATGCGCGCGCATCTCGCGCCACATCCTGCAGCAGCCCGCCTTCGCCCCCTACCGCGGCGCGCCGATCTTCCCGGCGCGCGAGGACCTGGACGACGCCGCGCTGGCCGCCTTCGTGCGCGCCAAGGCCGAGACCGTGTACCACCCGGTCGGCACCTGCCGCATGGGCGACGACGCCGCCGCGGTGGTCGACGCCGCGCTGCGCGTGCGCGGGGTGGACGGACTGCGGGTGGTGGACGCCTCGGTGATGCCGGCGCTGCCCAGCGGCAACACCAACGCGCCGACCATCATGATCGCCGAGCGCGCCGCGGATCTGATCCGCGCGGGGTGATCCGCGCGGCCTAGTCGCCGCGGCGGCGGTCACGCCACCCGGCGTATGTGATCGCGATCAAGCCCTTGCCGCGCCTTCCTCGGCCTGTTCATGCAAAACCGTCACGCGGCGCTAGAATCGGGCCGGTCCTGACAGCCGAAGGTGGGATCGATGGGGAAGCTCGCTGCGCGCCGCCTGTGGCCTGCCGGCCTCGCCGCCACCCTGCTCGCGGTGGCGATCGGCGGCGCCAGCCAGATCGGCCACGCCTCCGCGGCCGCCCCCGCATCCACCGCACCGATCGACACCGCGCCGCCCGCGGCATCGCCCGCCGCGCCCGCCGATAGCGGCCTCGGCCTGGTGCAGCGCCCGCCGCGCCATGCGCTGGCGTTCGATCCGCGCGACATCGAACGCCTCGCCGCCGGCCTGGTCGCCAGCGGCAAGGTGCCCGGCTTGGCGCTGGCGATCGTGCAGGACGGACGCATCCTCAGCCTGCGCGGCTACGGCGTCACCGACGTGCACAGCGGCGAGCCGATCGATGCCCACACCGTGTTCCGCCTGGCCTCGCTGTCGAAGTCGTTCGCCGGCACCCTCACCGGATTGCTGGTCAACGACGGCCTGCTGCGCTGGGACAGCCGCCTGACCGACTACGTCCCGCAGTTCCGGCTGGCGCAGCCGGGCGCGGCCGAGCAGGTCACCCTCGCCGACCTGCTCAGCCACCGCGTGGGGCTGACCCGCAACGCCTTCGACCGCGACCTCGAGCGCGATGCCGACCCGCGCAGCCTGGTGCTGCGCATGGCCAATGCGCCGATGGCGTGCGCGCCCGGGCAGTGCTACGCCTACCAGAACGTCGCCTTCAGCCTGATCGGCGACGTGGTGTTCGCGGCCACCGGCCAGTTCTACGGCGAGGCGGTGGCGCGCCGGATCTTCAAGCCGCTGGGCATGCACGACGCCAGCTACGGGCTGGAAGGCCTCGAGGCCAGCGCGCGCTGGGCGCGCCCGCACGTGCGCGGCCGCGGCGGCTGGGTGCCGGTGCAGCCGAAGCCGAATTACTACCGGGTCGCGCCCGCGGCCGGGGTCAACGCCAGCATCAGCGACATGGCGCAGTGGCTGATCGCCCAGCTCGGCGACCGCCCGGACGTGCTGCCGGCGCCGCTCCTGGCCACCCTGCACCGCCCGCTGGTGGACACCCCGGTGGAACTGCACGGCAGCGCCTGGCGGCGCGCGCGCCTGACCGCGGCCGGCTATGCCCTGGGCTGGCGTGCGTTCGCCTACGCCGGGCATCCGGTGGTCTTCCACGGCGGCGCCGTGCAGGGCTACCGCGCGGCGATGGCGCTGCTGCCGGAGCAGGACCTCGGGGTGGCGATCCTGTGGAACAGCGAGAGCGCCCTGCCCTCCGGGCTGCTGCCGACCGTGCTCGACCGCGCGCTCGGGCTGCCCGGCGGCCAGTGGATCGAGGACGAGGGCGAGCCCGAAGAGCCGCTGCCGACCCTGTACGCCCGCGGGCAAGCCCCGGCCGGCGCGGACGCCTCCGCGGCGCAGGCCTCGCCGCACTGATCGGGACTGCGCAGCGCGCGCGGCGCCGGCGCGCCGACGGCCGAAAAGAAACCCCTCCCGCCTGGGCAACGGGAAGGGCTCTTGAGGATCACTGCGTGCGATCCGGACGGGCCGGATCGCCGCCGGCTCACATCGCCGGCATCGGGGTCGCCGGCATCACGACCGGCTTGGCGGCCTTCTTCGGCGCCGCCTTCTTCTTCGGCGCCGCGGCCTTCTTCGGGGCGGCCTTCTTCGCGGCCGGCTTCTTGGCAGCGGCCTTCTTCACCGCCTTCTTCGCCGCCGGCTTCTTGGCAGCGGCCTTCTTCACCGCCTTCTTCGCGGCGGGCTTCTTGGCGACCTTCTTCACCGCCTTCTTGGCGGCGGGCTTCTTGGCGGCCTTCTTCACCGCCTTCTTCGCCGCCGGCTTCTTGGCGGCGGCCTTCTTCACCGCCTTCTTCGCGGCGGGTTTCTTCGCAGCAGCTTTCTTCACGGCCATGGGATGGCTCCTCGTCAATGGATACAGCTCGGTGGATGCCCAGTTGCGAAAGACACCGCGGGTGTCGGACCCGCGATCGACCGCCGGCGCGCGGTGCGCGCCGGAACGGATGCGGTGGCGGCCGGCGATTCCCCGTCGCGGCTACCGTGCTGGACCTCCCGGTGGCACTGCCCGCCGCCTTGCCCGTGGCGGTTCCGGCGGCTGACCGAGGTCCTGCCTGCAGGGATCGCGTCGATGCGGAGGGGAGCGCTGCCGATGCCCGTCGATCCGATGCTGGCGATCGAAGTGGGCTTGCTGCCGTCGGCTGTCGCGTCGCGTCCGCTCACTTGATTCCGCAGGCCAAGTCTGCTTGGCGAAAGCTAAGCACGCTTTTTTCCACTGTCAACAACTGTGCATGCGAATGCACGCATGCGAACGCCGAAAGTCAGCATGCGCGGCACGCGAATGCACGTCGCCGCGCGCATCGAGGCCCTGCATCCGCGCGTGGCGTCCGCGCGCGCGACGCGCTGAAAGCAAGTATTGGCGCGGCTTTGCGCGCATGCGATGCGCGCATGCGCAGGCATCGTGCACGTGCGCCGGCGTGCGCATGCCGCGCCCGACGCGGCGGATGCGACTGCGCGCCGCGGGCACGCGCGCGGCGGATTTTTCGCGCCGCACAAGCGCGCTTGCGCGCGATTTGCGCGAAATCCGCGCGCGTTGCGGCGGCATCGCGGTGCGCCTGCGCCAGGCTGTGCCGCTTTCGCCGCCCGGAAAAACGAAACCCGCGGCGTCGCCGCCGCGGGTCTGCGCTGCATGCCGGCGATTGCGCGGCCCGGCGTCAGTCTTCCTCGTCCAGCAGCTCCGCGTAGGCGTCCGGATCGAGCAGGTCGTTGAGCTGCTCGGGATCCTCCAGCTCGACCACGAACAGCCAGCCGTCGCCGTAGGCGTCCTCGTTGATCGTCTCCGGCTTGTCCGCCAGCGCGCTGTTGACCTCCACCACCTTGCCGCTGACCGGCGCGTACACGTCGGAGGCGGCCTTGACCGACTCCACCACCGCGCAGGCGTTGCCGGCCTCGACCCGGTCGCCGACGTTCGGCAGCTCCACGTAGACCAGGTCGCCGAGCGCCGCCTGGGCATGGTCCGAGATGCCGACGGTGGCGCGGCCGTCGCCTTCGACGCGCACCCATTCGTGGGACTTGAGGAATTTGAGGTCGCCGGGGATCTCGCTCATGGCTGGCTCCTGGAGGGGCTGCGGCAGTGGAGGGGTGGGCAAAGTCTAGCGAAGCGCGGCGGCCGGCATCAGATGCCGGGCTGCACGGTGTTGTCGCGCACGAACGGGAAGGCGACCACCCGCACCGGGACCTCGCGCCCGCGGATGTCCACCCGCACCGCGCCCGGCTCGCCGGCCGGGATGCGCGCGAACGCGATCGCCTTGCCGATGGTCGGGGAGAACGTGCCGGACAGCACCTCGCCCTCGCCCTGCGCGGTGAGCACCCGCTGGCCATGGCGCAGCACGCCCTTCTCGTCCATCACCAGGCCGACCAACTGGCGCGGCACGCCGGCCGCGCGCTGCGCCTCCAGCGCGCTGCGGCCGATGAAGTCGCGCGGCGCGCCGTCGGCGCCGGCATCCAGCGCGACCGTCCAGCCCAGCGCCGCCTCGTACGGGGTGGTCGTCTCGTCCATGTCCTGGCCGTAGAGGTTCATCCCGGCCTCCAGGCGCAGGGTGTCGCGCGCGCCGAGCCCGGCCGGGGCCACCCCCGCCGCCAGCAGCGCGTCCCAGAAGGCGACGACCCGCGCGCCGGGCACGATCACCTCGAACCCGTCCTCGCCGGTGTAGCCGGTGCGCGCAACGAACACCTCGGTGCCGTCCGCGGTGGTGGCCGTGCGCGCGGCGAAGCGGGCGAGCTTGGCCACCGCGGCCTGGTCCTGCGCGCGCAGCAGGGCGATCACCTTGTCACGCGCCTGCGGCCCCTGCACCGCGACCATCGCCAGGTCCGGGCGCGCGCGCACCTCGACCGCGAACGGCGCGGCCTGCGCGGTGATCCAGGCCAGGTCCTTGTCGCGGGTGGCGGCGTTCACCACCAGCCGGAACCAGTCCTCCGCCAGGAAGTACACGATCAAATCGTCGATCACCCCGCCCTCGGGGTTGAGCATGGTCGTGTACAGCGCCTTGCCGGGCTTGGCGAGCTTGTCCACCGAATTGGCGAGCAGGCGGCGCAGGAACGGCCGGGTGCCGGCGCCGTGCAGGTCGACCACGGTCATGTGGCTGACGTCGAACATGCCGGCGTCGCGGCGCACGCGGTGGTGTTCGTCCACCTGCGAGCCGTAGTGCAGCGGCATGTCCCAGCCGCCGAAATCGACCATGCGCGCGCCGAGGGCGCGGTGGCGCTCGTGGAGGGGGGTCGTGCGGCTCATGCGGGATCCTGCGCTGGGAAAGCGGCGATTATCCCAGAGCCGCCGGCCGCGGGCGTCACTCCACCGGCGCGAGCGGCGCGACGGTGAGGGTCATGGCGTCGGCCGCGACCACCCGCACCGCAGTGCCGGCCGGCAGGTCGGGACCGGTCACGTCCCAGTAGGCGTCCGCGATCTGCACCCGCCCGCGGCCCTGCACGATCGCCTGCTCGAGCGTGACCACCCGCCCGACCAGCGCCGCGCTGCGGCGGTTGAGGGTCGGCGCATCCGCGCGCCGGGCGCGGTCGCGGAACCAGCGCCGGTACGCGAGCACCGCGAGGAAGCCGAGCACCACGAACGCCGCGGCCTGCACCAGCAGCGGCAGGCCGGGCAGCAGCAGCACCAGCAGGCAGACCGCGGCCGCCGCCAACCCGAGCCAGAGCATGAACGCGCCCGGCGCCAGCGCCTCGGCCGCGAACAGCAGCAGCGCCAGCGCCGCCCAGGCGAACACGTCCCAGCGCACGGCTCAGGCCCGTTCGGCCGGGGCGCGGCGCGCGCCGCCGGCGTCCGCCGCCGGCTGCAGCGCCTCGCGCGCCAGCCCGGCGATCCCGGCCAGCGACCCGAGCACGCCGCTGGACTCCATCGGCAGCAGCACGAACTTCTGGTTGGGCGCCTCCGCCAGCGACTTGAACGCCTCGATGTACTTCTGGGCGACGAAGTAGTTGATCGCCTGCACGTCGCCCTTGGCGATCGCCTCGGACACGGCCTGGGTCGCGCGCGCCTCCGCCTCGGCCAGCCGCTCGCGCGCCTCGGCGTGGCGGAACGCGGCCTCGCGCTCGCCCTCCGCCTCCAGGATCTTCGACTGCTTCTCGCCCTCGGCGCGCAGGATCGCGGCCTGGCGCAGGCCCTCGGCCTCCAGGATGTTGGCGCGCTTCTCGCGCTCGGCCTTCATCTGGCGCGCCATCGAATCCACCAGGTCGCGCGGCGGCTGGATGTCCTTCAGCTCGATCCGGTTGACCTTGACCCCCCAGGGGTGGGTCGCCTCGTCCACCGCGCGCAGCACCTTGGCGTTGATCTCGTCGCGCTTGGACAGCGACTCGTCGAGGTCCATCGAGCCGATCGCGGTGCGGATGTTGGTCATCACCAGGTTGAGGATGGCCACGTCCAGCTGCGCCACCTCGTAGGCGGCCTTGGCCGCGTCCAGCACCTGGAAGTAGACCACCCCGTCCACCTTCACCACCGCGTTGTCCTTGGTGATGACGTCCTGGCTGGGCACGTCCATCACCTGCTCCATCATGTTGATCTTGCGGCCGATGCCCTGGTACAGCGGGACCAGGAAATGCAGCCCGGGATCGAGGGTGTGGGTGTACTTGCCGAAGCGCTCGACCGTCCACTCATAGCCCTGCGGCACGGTGCGCACCGCCTTGGCCAGCAGCACCACGCCGGCGAACAGCAGGATCAGGGTCAACGCGAAGCCCATGGCAGTCTCCTCCCCGGTGAGGCCGCCAGTATAGGCAGCGCGGCGGCGCTGGTGCCGACGCGCCGCGCCCCCGGCCCTCAGCGCGCGGGCGGCGATGCGGGCGGCGCCGGCTCCACCCACTGCGCGAACACCGCATCGATGGCGGCCGGCGTTGGCGGATTGCCGGCCTGTGCCTGCGCCGCCTGCGCGAACAGGGCCTCGATCAGGGGCATGCCGTCGACCCCGGCCCTCACGTGCACGCCCGGCGGCTGCGCCAGCCCGCGCGCCCAGCGTGCGCGCACCTGCGCCCAGTAGCCCGCGGTCGCCTCCCAGTAGGCGCGCGCCGGCGCGAAGTCCACGCCCTGCACCCGCCGGTAGTCGTTGAAGCCGACCTCGCGCACGAGCGGGTGGCGACCGCCCTCCTTGCCTGGCGCGAGCTTGGTGCTGAACTGCTCGTGGGTCCAGCCGCCCGGCACGATGGTGTGGCGGTGGACGCTCTCCAGCACGTCGTAGTCGTGGCGCTTGGTGTATTCGCGCCGCGGCAGCGGCCGCCAGACCGGATCGCTGGTCCAGGTCGAAACCCCGTCGGCATGCGTCCAGCGGCCGGTTCCGCAGTAGCGCGGCGCGTCGTCCACCTCGTACACGCACTGGGTCCAGGCGCCGGCGGTGACCGCGGCCGGCAAGGCGCGCACGCGCCAGGTCTCATCGCCCACGTACTCGAAGCGCGAGGCCGCCTGCCACGTCCAGTCCTGGCGCCAGTGCTTGGTCACCCGCCCGCTGCGCGGATCCAGCAGCAGATGCTGCAGCACGATCCGGCCGGGCCGGTCCTCGACCACCGTGACCCATTCGCTGCCGCGCGAATGCTGGGCCGGAGCGCGGGTATACCCGGGCTGCAGCAGTGCGGTCTCCTCGAACGCGAAATCGACCGCGTACTCGCCCTGCATGGCCAGGATGGCGCGGCGGTCGGCCTCCGGCGGCGCATCGGCGAAGGCGACGGGCGGCTGCGCACAGGCCGCAGGCCACACGAGGGCGGCAAACAGGACGGGCAGGATCCGGGCGGGCAGGCGCTCAGAGGAAGGCATCACGGCAGGCTCCTGGAGGGGGTGAGGGAGGGGGGGCATCGCCGGGCAATGCCGATGGGAATGCGGGGGCAGCCTGTGGCGGCGACAGCCCCTCGCGGATGCCTTCGCCACGCAGCAGGCGCTGCGCGACCTGCAGGCCGAGCGCGGACAGCGGCGGCTGGCTCGCGGCCAGCAGCGTCCCGCCGCCGATATCCCGGCGCACATGGAAACGCAGCACCGAGGCGCGCCAGCGCGGCCCGCGCAGTTGCACGCGCAGTCGCCGCCACAGGCGCTCGCGCACGCCCTCGCCGGCAGCACGCGGCGCGGCCGGCGCCAGCCCCGCCGCGAGCTCGTCCCAGGCGAGGAAATCGGTGTCCGGCAGCAGGCACAGGCGCCAGCAGCAGGCCCCGCGCGCATCGTGGAATTCGAGCGATTCGCGCAGGCCGTCGCTGTCCAGCTCGCAGCGGCATTCGGCGCGCACGGCCTGGCGCCAGCCGTCGAGATCCCCGCCGGCTTCCCGCCGCGACAGGCACAGCAGCGCGCCGAGCGCGGCCAGTTGCGCCGGATGCGGCATCGGTGCGCATGCCGGCACCGCCTGTGCGCGACCGGCGGCGGCGCGCCCGCGGTCGGGGAGCGCGGCGGCGGCCGCGTGCGGCGGGATCAGGAGCGGGACAGGCAGGCGCATGCAGCAGGCTCCGGTCGGGCGGAGGGCTGCGCGCTGGCGCCCGGCGCGGCGCTGGCTGGCATACCGCGGCGGCGGCCGCGGCGCTGGGATCGGGCAGTGGGCTTACGGCTTACTTGGTGAGGATCAGCTTGCCGTTGCGGGTATGGCACAGGCGGTAGGTCTGGCCGGCATGCCGGATCCAGACCTGGCGCTGCCCCTGCAGCAGGCGGTCGCTGTCGAGCACCGGCGGCGTGCCCGGCGGCAGGGGCGCGACCACGGGGGACGCGGGCGTGGCGGGCGTCGGACGGACATCGAGGGGCATCACGAGGCTCCTTCGGGGGACCCGAAGGAAATGATAATGATTCGCGTTACGTAGTCAAGCGCCCTCGCCCGACAGCGGCGCGAAGCAGGCCTCGACCCGCTCCCAGGCCGCCTCGTCGAGCTGCGCATGCACCTGCAGCGCGTGCAGGTTCTGTGCCAGCTGCTCGGGGGTGGACGCGCCCAGCAGCACACTGGAGACATGCGGATTGCGCAGGCACCAGGCGATCGCCAGCGGCGCCGGCGCCACCCCGAGCTCGCCGGCAACCGCCGCGAAGCGCTGCAGCGCCTGCCGGCGCGCCGCGTCCAGGTTGCGCTGCAGCCAGGTGTAGCCCTCGCGCCCGAGCCGGCTGTCGGCGGGGACTCCGGCGTTGTACTTGCCGGTCAGCAGGCCCGAGGCCAGCGGCGAGAAGATCGTGGTCCCAAGCCCGTACTGCGCGTACAGCGGCGCGTACTCGGCCTCCACCCGCCGCCGCTCGAGCAGGTTGTACTGCGGCTGCTCCGCGACCGGCGCCTGCAGCCCGTGCGCGCGCGCCAGCGCGCAGGCCTCGGCGATGCGTTCGGCCGGCCACTCGGAGGTGCCCCAGTAGAGCACCTTGCCCTGGCGCACCAGCAGGTCCATGGTGGTGACGATCTCCTCGACCGGCACCTCCGGGTCCGGGCGGTGGCAGAAGTACAGGTCGAGGTAGTCCACCCGCAGCCGCCGCAGTGCGGCGTCGCAGGCATCGCGCAGGTGCTTGCGCGACAGCCCGCGCTGGGTCGGGCGCGGGGCATCGACCGCACCGAAGTAGGCCTTGCTGGACACGCACCAGCCGTCGCGCGGCAGGCGCAGGTCCGCCAGCACGTCGCCCATCACCCGCTCGCCCTCGCCGTTGGCGTAGGTCTCCGCGTTGTCGAAGAAGTTGATGCCGTGGTCCCAGGCCATCGCCACCAGTTCGCGCGCGACCCCGCGACCGACGTGCACCCCGAAGGTGGCCCAGGCCCCGAACGACAGCACCGACAGCGGCAGGCCGGACGCCCCGAGGCGGCGGTAGAGCATGCTGGACTCCTTGCATACGTGTGATCGGGACCAACGCGCATTCTAGGCGGGTGGCCGTTGGTTCAGCGTGCATCCCGCAGCAGCACGCCAGGTGCCCGCACGACCGCGGCGCGCACCAGCAGGTGCACCATCCCCGCGGAGAGCAGGGCGAGTGCGCAGGCGGCGAGCGTCACCCGCAGCACGCTGCCGCCATCGAGCATGCCCAGCGCGAATCCGGCCGCCACGGCGAGCGACAGGCCCAATCCAGACCAGAGGGTGGCGCGCAGCAGGTGCAGCGTCTCCTGCCGCCCCAAGGGCACCGGATCGGCACCGACGGCCAGGTGGACCGCCAGCATCGGCAGGCGGGCCTGCAGCGCGATCCGCGCCAGTGCCAGCACCGCCAGCAGGAACTGCAGCCCGATCAGCAGTGCTAGAAGCAGGCTGCCGAGCGAGGCGAGAATGGCCTGATGCAGGCGTCGCCGCACCAGATCGGACAGCGCATCCAAGCGCCAGGCCTGTGGCCGCAATGGCAGCGCGGCGATCGTGCGGGCGATCGCAGGCGCCGAGCGCGCGGCGGCGGCCGTCGGGTTCGCGCGCAGCAGCCAATACAGGGTGCGCGGCCGCCCTGCCTCCAGGGTCGGCAGTTCGCGCAGGGGCAGGAAGGCGACAGCGGTCGAGGCCAGCGGCTCGCGGGCGTCCGCCCGCATGCGCGCGATCTCGACGACGCCGGCAACGGCGCGATGGTTGTGCCACCCGCGCACGCCGGCCGCCGCCACCGGGCCGGGGACACGCTGGCCCGTCACCCAGGCGCGCCCGGGGAACAGCACCGCGGCGGCTTCGCGATCGAGCAAGGCTTCGCTGCCTGCGATGGCGTCCAGCCCATGTCCCTGCAGCCGCCGGAACCGCAGCAGCTGCAGGAAGGCCGGCTCGGCATAGCCGATGCTCAGCGTGTAATCGACATGCTGGCTGCGCGCGGCCGCATCGCCGCGGATGCGCAGGACATAGTCGCCGCCCTCGCCCGTCCGCCCACCGACCAGTTCACTCGCCTCGGCATAGGCGGGCCCGGCGTAATGCACGACGTCCACCGTGGCAAGGTCGAGCGGCGCGAGGCTGCCGACACCCAAACGATGCAGCCCCGGCAGGCGCGCGAGGCCCGCCGACAGACGATCGGCGGAGTCGAGCACGGCCGCCGCCGGCAGGCCGGGCGGGAATTGCACCTGCAGCTGCAGCAAGTCCGCCGGACGAAGCTGGCGCGCCGCCTGCCAATCCGCCCATGCCCGCAGCGCGAAGGGCACGGCCCAGGCCAGGGCGATCGCCGCGAGCACGTACAGCAAGCCCTGCAAGGCCTGCAGGAACCGGTTGCGCCAACCCGCCAGCCCGCTGCCGCGCGCATTGCGCCACAGTCCGGCGTCACCGCCACCGATCCGGACCGAGGCCCGGGCCGCCCCGCCCATGACCCACAGGGACATCACCGACAGCCACGATGCCGCGGCCAACGCGACGAACGCGGTTCCGATCCGCATGGCCGCCGGCAGCCATCCGCCCTGCGCCAGCAAGGCCAGGAGCGCGAGGACGGCCAGCAGCGAAACCGCCGCTACCAGGCCGGCGGCGATCCGCGCTTCACTGCGCGCGTAGGCGGTGACGTCGCGCGGCGGAACACCCACCGCCGCAAGCACGAACTGTTCGTGTCCATGCTGGCCGAACCGCGCGATGAGCAGCATCCACAGCACCAGCAGCTGCACCGCCCAGGCGAATGCCGCGACCATCGCCAGCACCAGCGCAGGCCGCACCAGGCCGGCGCGCACGAAGTCCACCAGCGGCTGCACCCGGACCTGCAGCGGACGCCCATCCACCTCGATGCCCAGGGCGGCCACCTGCCGCTGCAGGCGCGCGCGCAGGCGGGGCCGAGGCAGATCGCTGCGCGCCAGCAATACGGCCTCCACGCGTGCCTGCCGGGGCAGGCCGCCCAACGGATCGGTCCGGGTCTCGTAGCCGGCCACGGCGGACCCGCCCTGCTGCTGCAGCAGCGGCAAAGGCGCGAGCGCGTCCGCCGCGAGGACACCCGAGACCCGCAGCGGCCGCCCTTCCATCTGCAGGAGGCAGTGGCTACCCATGGCCGCCGGACAACGGTCCCGCGCGAACGGCGCCGTCAGCACGACCTGGCCGCTGTCCGGCGCCGGCGGCGAACCGGTCTGCAACGGCGGGTGCAGCAGCGACCAGAAGCCCGGCGAGACCTGCAACCACATCTGCGGCTCGGCGCTGCGGCCATCGGCGACCGGGCGCAACGTCCGCCGCACGAGTGCCAGGCGTACGCCGGCCGGCGGCAGGGCCTGCAGCCGCTGCAGGGCCGCGACCGATGCCTGCACCGGGGCAGACATGGAGGCGTCGTCCTGCGCATGCAGCCAGACCGCCCACAGCTGTCCGGCCTGCGGCCAGGCATGGACCTGCCAGTGCAGCATCAGCAGCCAGGCCAGCGCAAGCGCGAGCACCGCATTGCCGAGGCCGGCCAACAGCACGACCAACAGCGCCTGCCCCGGCGTGTGCATCCAGCGTCGCCAAGCGGTGCGGCGGCGATGCCGGCGCCATCCTGCGCGCCCGCGCGTTTCACGGGTCGCGGGCATCCAGGCGCCCATCGCGCATCCGCAGCTGCCGCTGCGCACGCGCGGCGCAGGCCGGATCGTGGGTGACCAGGCAGAGCGTCTGGCCGGCGGCATGCTGCGCGCTCAGCAGATCCAGCACCTGAGCGCTGCTGGCGCTGTCGAGATTGCCGGTCGGCTCGTCCACCAACAGCAGTGCCGGCCGGTTCGCCAGCCCGCGTGCGATCGCGACCCGCTGCTGCTGGCCACCGGACAGCTGCGCAGGCAGATGGTGCAGCCGGTGCCCGATCGCCAGCGCGTCGGCCAGCTCCTCGACCCGCTCGCGGACGGCGCCCTCGGCCATCCCGAGATAGCGCATCGGCAGTGCGATGTTGTCGTACACATCGAGGTCGGCCAGCAGGTGGAAATACTGGAACACCATGCCGATGGCCTGCAGCCGAAGCGCGGCGCGCGCACGTGCGTCCAGCCGGTGGCAGGGTTGCCCGCGCAACCAAATCTCGCCGGCATCCACCGGCTCCATCAGGCTGAGCACCGCCAGCAGGGTGGACTTGCCGGAGCCGGATGCCCCCATGATCGAAACGAACTCGCCCTGGCGCAGCACCAGTTCCACATCGGCCAGGGCCTGGGTCAGCACCGTTTCCGTGCGGTAAGCCTTGGCCAGCCCCCGCGCCCGCAGCAGCACCGACGGGTCGTCCGCAGCGGCATTCACGGCGCAGGATCCATTTCGTCGGGTGCCAGCGCAACGCGGTCACCGGCGCGAATCGGGGTCTCCGGCGGCAGCACCAAGACGCGGCCGATGCGGCGCAGGCCGGCCAGCTTCAACGTTTGCAGCCGGCCGTCGCGTTCCCAGAACACCCGCGACGGGCCGCTGTCCAGCGGGTCCAGATCCGACGGAACGAACAGCACCTGCCGCAGGCGCCCGAGCACGATCTCCGCCTGCACTGCCAGGCCGTTGCGCGCCTGCGCAGGCATCCGCAACGGACGCACCCGCACCGCGACCAGGCCTTCGACCGCATCCGGCGCGATCCCGGCTACGCGCCCCGGCACCTGCTGGCCATCCGGCATCCGGATCAGCGCCGGCTGGCCGACCGCCAGCCGGTCCAGGGCCCGCTGCGGGACCATCACCCTGACCATGTTCGGCAGCAGCGGGCCGATCTCGAGCAGCGGCGCCCCTTCGGAGACGCTGTCACCCAGCTTGACCATCACCCGCTTGACCACGCCGGCCGCCGGCGCACGCACGTCCGCGGCGGCGATCTTGGCGTCCAGCTGGTGCAGGTGGACGCGTGCGAGCGACAGATCGTCCTGGCCCAGGCGCTGCTGGCGTGCAAACGCCTGCTGCTCCATCGCCGCGAGCCGGCGCGCGGCGTCCGCCGCGGCCTGGGCCTGGTCCACCCGCGCCTGTGCCTGCGCATACTGCAGGCGCGAGACGATCTTGTCGGCCAGCAGTTGCTGCATCGCATCGCGCTCGACCTGCGCCGTCTTGAGGGCGATCCTGGCCTCGCGCTCGCGCAGCCGCGCGGCCTCGACCGCCTTGGCGTTCTCGCCCAGGCGCTGCGCGCTGCCGAATTCGGTGCGCTGCAGGTCCAGACGGGCGCGATCACGCTCCTCGAGCAACGCAGGCACCGCCAGCTGCAGCAGCGACTCACCCGGTGCAAGCCGGCTACCTGGCGATATCGCCAGCCGTTCGACCCGGCCGGCCACGGGCGCTGTGATCAGGCGCTGCTCGTCGGAGACGAACTCCCCCTGTCCCTCGACCGTCTCCTCCAGATCGCCACGAACCACGGTGGCCAGTACCACGCCGTCCGGCAACGCGGCATGCTGCCGCCATACTCCGATCCCCAGCCCCAGGAACGCCAGCAGGCCGAGCGGCAGGCCCCAGCGCAGGGCCGCAGGACGCAGGCGAGCGGGGGACTGGCCATGCGGGCGGTCCATGCGCGGTGCTCCGCTCAACGTGCCGCGGATGCCGGCGGCATGTCCCCGGCATCCCCGGGCTCGCCCTGCAGGAAGCGTTCCGCGGTGCCGCCATCGTAGCCGATCAGGTAGTCCTGCAAACGCGCGCCCGACGCATAGCGCCACAGGCTGGGCATGACCTGCTCCCCGGCCACCGCGTAATACCTTTCGCGGTCGCCGGCCAGGGTGATCCGCGGCAGGTTCGCCGCGCCTGCGGGCAAGGCGGCGCCTGGGCGGTAGGCCAGCAGCCAGAAGCGATCGGGCTGCGCCAGCTTGCCCTCCTGCTGCAGGCGCGCGCGCAGCGCGAGCAGCGAATCGCACTGCGGGCAGGGCTCGGCATAGGTCATCACGATGCCGCCATCCGCGAGAAGCTCGCGCAGCGGGCGCGGCGGCTGGCCCGCGGCGAGGCGAACCTGCACGTCCCCGGGCACGGGCTGCCCCACCTGCGCAGCGGCCCGCTGCATGGCCTGCATGAAGGGATTGCCGGCATTGCCGCCGCTCCCTGCCGGCGGCGTAACGACCGCCGGCGTTGCCGCAGGGGCACTCGACACCGGCACGGAGCGACGCCAGAGCCCGATCGCCACCAATCCCACGAAGGCCACCACGGCGATGGCTATCAGCATGCGGGTTACTTTGTTTTCAGGGGCCATCGCCTTCACCCGTTTATCATGAATGAATAGAAAAAACAGCGCACCCGCATCAGATGCGCTGCTCAACGATGATGCCTTAGAACAGAACTATCACCGGCAGGGAATTTCCCAGCAAGTCGTATCAACACGACATTCCGTCGGCGTACACACAGTACCACTGCGGCAACGGAAGCAGGAATCGCGAATCTGTGCGAAGCCTTGCGCCATCGCAGGCCCAGCCATCACCAAAAGCATCAGGATTGCCGAGAAGCTCTTAACGCGTGACTTTCTCATAGTCAACCTCCGAGATTGGGCTTTAGGGTGCCGCGCGCAAATACAACCCTTCGCGGCGGTCTCTTGATTAACAGATCAGGGGGGGGGGGCAAGTTTGCGTCAACAAAATTGAGACGGCTATCATTATCGCTAGTCCCTCCGGGGAGTAGCCCGCCGCGGCGCCGCCGCGGCCCGCGCGTCAACATGCTTGGCCGACCGGCCATGGCGCGCGCTGCCGGCACCGCCGGCACGGGCAAGACCGAAGGCAGGCGCTGCGCACCCGGCCGGGCGACGCGGCGTTTGCGTTCGCGTCCCTGCCATTGCGCCCGGCCCGGAGTGTCCTGATGTTCGATGCGTTGTGGGTGTCCACCGGCGCGGTGGCCCTGGCCGAGATCGGCGACAAGACCCAGCTGCTGGCGCTGCTGCTGGCGGCGCGCTTCCGCCGGCCGTGGCCGATCATCGCCGGCATCCTGCTGGCGACCCTGCTCAACCATGCCCTGGCCGGCTGGCTGGGCGCGCTGGCGGCGCACTGGCTGACGCCGCAGGTGCTGCGCTGGAGCGTGGCCGCCAGCTTCATCGCGATCGCGCTGTGGACGCTGCGCCCGGACCGGCTGGACGCGGACGCGCCGCTGCCGGCGCGCGGGGCGTTCGTGGCCACCGTGCTCGCCTTCTTCCTGGCCGAGATCGGCGACAAGACCCAGGTCGCGACCGTGCTGCTGGCGGCCAAGTACCACCCGCTGTGGCAGGTGGTCGCCGGCACCACCGCCGGCATGCTGCTGGCGAACGTGCCGGTGGTGCTGCTCGGCAGCCGCTTCGCCGCGCGCCTGCCGCTGAAGGCGGCGCGGATCGCCGCGGCGCTGGTGTTCCTCGCGCTCGGGCTGTGGGCGGCGCTGGCCGGCGCAGGTTGAGCCCGCCGGCTTGCCGTATGCTGCCGGCGACCCCCGACCCGCCGCGCCGTGCTCGAGCTGCCCACCGGATTCCGCGACTTCCGCCAGCGCCTGCTGGCGCGCCCGGACGCCCTGATGCTGGAGCTGGGCGCCGGCGGCGAGCTGCTGGTGGCGCAGATCCGGGCCTGGCTGTCGCTGGCGCTGCTGGCGCTGCCGCTGGCCAACCAGCTCGGCGGCGGCGCGCTGTGGGAGAGCCTGGCCGGGCTGTCCGCGGTGACCGTCGCCATCGTCTGCTCGCAGCTGTGGCTGGCGCTCGCGCGCCGGCGCGGGCGCTACGGCTGGCTGCCGTGGGCGACCACCACCTACGACATCAGCCTGACCACCCTCGCGCTCGCCGGCCTGGCCACGCAGTCGCCGCCGATCGCGCTCAACAGCATGGTGGTGTGGGTGCTGTACCCACTGTCGATCGCGATGACCGCGCTGCGCAACGACGGCCGCCTGACCCTGTACGCCGGCGCGCTCGCCTTCGGCCAGTACCTGCTGCTGGTGCTGCTGGTGTTCCAGCTGACCACGCCGGAGCAGCGGATCTCGCTGGAGTACGGCACCGTGACGGTCTCCAACCAGGTGCAGCGGCTGGTGCTGGTGCTGCTGATGACCGCGCTGACCGCCGCCATCGTGTACCGCATGCAGCGGCTGGTGGACCTGTCCGGCAGCGACGGCCTGACCGGCCTGCCCAACCGCACCTGGCTGGTGCACCGCTTCCAGAGCCTGCTGGAGGACGCCCGCCGCGAGGCGACCTCGCTGTCGGTCTGCCTGCTCGACCTGGACTACTTCAAGCGCGTCAACGACGAGGCCGGCCATCCGGCCGGCGACCGCGCCCTGCACCACGTGGCGCAGGTGCTGTCCGAGCAGTTGCAGCCGGGCGAGATCCTGGCGCGGCTGGGCGGCGAGGAATTCGTGGTGGTGCTGCCGCACCCGCTCGGGCACGCCTGGGAGCGCGCGGAGACCCTGCGCCGCACGCTCGCTGCGCATCCGTTCGTGGACGAGCCCGGCGAGCCGCCGCGCCGGCTGACCTTCAGCGCCGGGGTCGCCTGCTGGCCGCAGGACGGCAGCGACCTGTCCGGCCTCCTGCGCCGGGCCGATGCGCGCCTGCGCCAGGCCAAGCGCGCCGGGCGCAACCGCTGCCTGGCGCGCGACGACTGACCGCCCCGCTTGCCGCCCCGGCCGCCGCTGACTACCCTGCCTGATCGCTCGAGCGGCCGACGGGCCGGGGATTGACCGGGATGGAAGGGATTTGGCGGATCGGGTTTGGCCTGTTCGGGCTGGCCGTGCTGGTGGGGATCGCGTGGCTGTTCTCCAACAACCGGCGCGCGGTGGACTGGCGCCTGGTCGGCACCGGCATCCTGCTGCAGGTCGGCTTTGCCGCGCTGGTGCTGCTGGTGCCGGGCGGGCGCGCGGTGTTCGACTCGCTGAGCAAGGGCTTCGTGCGGGTGCTGGGCTTCGTCGGCGAGGGCTCCGGCTTCGTGTTCGGCAGCCTGCTGGACACCGGCAAGTTCGGCTTCATCTTCGCCTTCCAGGTGCTGCCGACCATCATCTTCTTCTCCGCGCTGATGGGCGTGCTCTACCACCTGGGGGTGATGCAGGCGGTGGTGCGCGCGATGGCCTGGGCGATCACCAAGGTGATGAACGTGTCCGGCGCGGAGACCACCAGCGTGTGCGCCAGCGTGTTCATCGGTCAGACCGAGGCGCCGCTGACGGTGCGCCCGTACATCCCGCGGATGACCGAGTCGGAGCTGATCACGATGATGATCGGCGGCATGGCGCACATCGCCGGCGGCGTGCTGGCCGCCTACGTCGGCATGCTCGGCGGCAGCGACCCGGCGCAGCAGGCGTTCTTCGCCAAGCACCTGCTGGCCGCCTCGATCATGGCCGCGCCGGCGACCCTGGTGGTGGCCAAGCTGCTGATCCCGGAGACCGGCACCCCGCTCACCCGCGGCACGGTGAAGATGGAGGTCGAGAAGACCACCAGCAACGTGATCGACGCGGCCGCCTCCGGCGCCGCCGACGGCCTGCGCCTGGCGCTCAACATCGGCGCCATGCTGCTGGCGTTCATCGCCCTGATCGCGCTGCTCAACGCCCCGCTGACCTGGCTCGGCGAGGTCACCGGCCTGCAGGCGCTGCTGGGCAAGCCGACCAACCTGTCCACCCTGCTCGGCTACCTGCTGGCGCCGGTGGCGTGGGTGATCGGCACCCCGTGGCAGGACGCGACCACGGTCGGCGCGCTGATCGGGCAGAAGGTGGTGATCAACGAGTTCGTGGCCTACACCGAGCTGTCGCAGATCGTGAACGGCCAGGTACCGGGCGTGCACCTGAGCCGCGAGGGCGCGCTGATCGCGACCTACGCCCTGTGCGGCTTCGCCAACTTCAGCTCGATCGCGATCCAGATCGGCGGCATCGGCGGGCTGGCGCCGGAGCGCCGCCACGACCTCGCCCGCTTCGGCCTGCGCGCGGTGCTGGGCGGTTCGATCGCGACCTTCATGACCGCCACCATCGCCGGCGTGCTCACCCATTTCAGCTGAGCGATGGACGTCCTGGTCGTCGGCTCGTTCAACGTCGACCACGCCTGGCGGGTGGACAGGCTGCCGGCGCCCGGCGCGACCCTCGCCGGCAGCTATGCCTGCGGGCCCGGCGGCAAGGGCTTCAACCAGGCGGTCGCGGCGCGCCGCGCCGGCGCGGCGACCGCATTCGCCTGCTGCCTCGGCGACGACGACGGCGGCCGCCTCGCGCAGCGGCTGTGCGCGCAGGACGGCATCGCCCTGGCCGCGGCGCGGGTGGACGCGCCGACCGGCAGCGCCGGGATCTTCGTTGCCGCCGACGGCGCCAACAGCATCGTGGTGGCGGCCGGCGCCAACGCCGGGCTCACCCCGGCGCAGGCCGCCGCCGCGGTCGCCGCGCATCCGGCCGCGGTCGTGCTGGCGCAGCTGGAATCCCCGCCGCCCGCCGTGCACGCCGCGCTCGCCGCGGCCCGCGCACGCGGCGCGCTGGCCCTGCTCAACCCGGCGCCAGCGAATGCGCCGACGGACGCCGACCTGCTCGCGCTGGCGGACGTGCTGACCCCGAACGAGACCGAATTCGCCGCGCTGCTGGCGCGCCACGCCGGGATCGCGCTGGCCGCGGACGCGGTGGCGGGGCTGGCCGACGCCGCCCTGCACGCGCACTGCCGGCGGCTGCACCCGGGCGGCAGCGTGGTGGTCACCCTCGGCGCGCAGGGCGTGTTCGTCTCGCATGCCGCGGAGCGGCCGCGCGGCGATGCGGCCCTGGCCTACCGGGTGCCGGCGCCGCCCGCCGACGTGGTGGACACCACCGGGGCCGGCGACGCGCTCAATGGCGCGCTCGCCGCCGGCCTGGCGCGCCGGCCGCAGGCCGCGTTCGCGGACCTGGTCCGCTTCGCCGTGCGCTATGCCAGCCGCTCCACCGAGCGCGCCGGGGCGGCGCTGGCGATGCCCCACCTCGCGCTGGACTAAAGTGCGATGGCGCTGCAGATCGGCCCGTACCGGATCGACCCGCCGGTCGTGCTGGCGCCGATGGCGGGCGTCACCGACAAGCCGTTCCGGCTGCTGTGCAAGCAGCTCGGCGCGGGGCTGGCGGTCTCGGAGATGACCACCGCCGACCCGCGCTTCTGGCACACCGCCAAGTCGCGCCACCGCATGGACCATGCCGGCGAACCGGCGCCGGTCAGCGTGCAGATCGCCGGCACCGAGCCGGAGCAACTGGCCGCGGCGGCGCGCCACAACGTGGCCCACGGCGCGCAGATCATCGACATCAACATGGGCTGCCCGGCCAAGAAGGTGTGCAATGCCTGGGCCGGCAGCGCGCTGCTGCGCGAGCCGGGGCGGGTGGCGCGCATCCTCGCCGCGGTAGTCGCGGCGGTGGACGTGCCGGTGACGCTGAAGATCCGCACCGGCTGGGATGCCGGGCACCGCAACGCGCCGCTGATCGCGCGCATCGCCGAGGACGCCGGCATCGCCGCGCTCGCCATCCACGGCCGCACCCGCGACCAGCTGTACGCCGGCAGCGCGGAGTACGACACCATCGCCGCGGTGAAGGCGATGCTGGCGATCCCGGTGATCGCCAACGGCGACATCGATTCCCCGCACAAGGCCGCGGCGGTGCTGCGCCACACCGGCTGCGACGCGGTGATGGTCGGGCGCGCCGCGCAGGGGCGGCCGTGGCTGCTGCGCGAGATCGCGCACTTCCTCGCCACCGGCCGCCTGCTGCCGCCGCCCGCGCTGGCCGAGGTGCGCGACCTGCTGCTCGGCCATCTGCGCGCCCTGCACGCCTTCTACGGCGAGGAAGCCGGGGTGCGCATCGCGCGCAAGCACCTGGGCTGGTACGCCCGCGACCGCGCGGAGAACGCCGCCTTCCGCGCGGTGGTCAACCGCGCGCAGACCGCGGCCGAGCAGCTGCATCTGACCGCCGCGTACTTCGATGCGCTCGCCGACGGACGACCGCCGGCGCTGCCGGCGGTGGCCTGATCCCGCGACACCCACTCAGGCCGCGCGCGCCAGCACCGGCAGCGGGCGCGGCGGCAGCTCCGCCAGCACCTCGCCGTGCGGGCCGAGCAGGCGCAGGGTGCCGTCGGCCTCCTCCACCAGCGCGCTCAGGCTCTCCACCCAGTCGCCGTCGTTGGCGTACACCAGCCCGTCGCGCTCGATCAGCGCCGGACGGTGGATGTGGCCGCACACGATGCCATCCAGCCCGCGCCGGCGCGCGTCCGCCAGCCCGGCCTGCACGAACCGCGCGATGTAGCGCTCGGCCGCGCCGCTCTGGCGCTTGAGGAACTCCGACAGCGACCAGTAGCGCAGCCCGGCGCGGCGGCGCAGGCGGTTGAGCGCCTGGTTGCCGCTGAGGATGCGGTAGTACAGCCAGTCGCCGAACTTCTCCTGCAGGGTGCCGAAGTGGGTGATGTTGTCGAACTCGTCGCCGTGGGTGACCAGCAGGCGGCGGCCGTCGGCGGTCACGTGCACCACCCGCCGCCGCACCTGCATCGCCGGCAGGACCAGGCCGCACAGGCGCCGCGCCGGGCGGTCGTGGTTGCCGGGCACGTACACCAGCTCGGTGCCTGCGCGGCGCAGCGCGTGCAGCGCCTCGACCACGCGGTTGTGGGCGGCGCCCCAGCTGGCGCGCCGCTGCGCCAGCCACCACAAATCCACGATGTCCCCGACCAGGTACAGGCGCCGGCAGCGCAGGCGCGCGAGGAACTCGGCCAGCTCCTCGGCGTGGCAGTGGCGCGACCCCAGGTGCACGTCGGAGAGGAACACCGCGCGCCGCAGCGGCGGCAGCGCGGCCGGGCTCACGCCGGCGCTCCCGCGCGCGCCTCGCCGAGGTAGCGCTGGCGCTTCTTCGCGCGCATGCAGGCCAGGTCGACCTCGATCAGGCCGTCCACAGCGTCGCTGAAATCCGGGTCCACCCCGAACGCGAGGAAGCGCGCGCCGCCGGGCTCGCAAAGCTCGACGTACTGCTTGTACAGCATCGGCACCTGGGCGCCGAGCGCCTCGAGGTTGGCCTTGAGCACCCGGAACGCGGTGTCGGCGTCCAGCGCCGCGTCGTCCGGGTGCGCGGCCTCGTAGGCGAACGGCCGGCGCGCGGTGGCCTCGCCCGGCGGGCCGCCGTGCCAGCGCGCGTAGTGGGCGACGATCTGCGCGCGCGCCGCCGGCGGCAGGGCCGCGCTGATCGAGACCGCGCCGAACAGGTAGCGCACCTGCGGGTGCGCGCGCAGGTAGGCGCCGATGCCCTGCCACAGGTAGTCCAGGCTGCGGCTGCTCCAGTAGTCCGGGACCACGAAGCTGCGGCCCAGTTCCATGCCCTGCGCAATCCGCGCCAGCATGCCCTCGCCGTAGTCGAACAGGCTGGCGGTGTACAGCCCGCGCAGGCCGTGCGCGGCCAGGGTCGGCGCGCCGCGCGCGATCCGGTAGGCGCCGGCGATCTTCGCGGCCGCCGCATCCCACAGCACGATGTGCTCGTACCAGCTGTCCCAGGCGTCGAGGTCGCGCGCGCGCCCGGTGCCCTCGCCGACCGCGCGGAAGGTCAGCTCGCGCAGGCGCCCGATCTCGCGCAGCAGCGGCGCGTCCGGCGCCAGCGGACCGACCCGGATCTGCTTGCCGTCCGCGGTCTCGCCGAGCAGGCGCAGGCGCGCGATGCCGTCGGCCAGCGCACGCGGGTCCTCGGGCGGCGCCAGCGCCTGCGGGCCGGGCGCGGGCGGCGGCGCCTGCCGGCTGCGCGCACTGCCGAGCGCATACAGCTCCTCGCGCAGGGTGCGCAGCGCGCGCGCATCGTCGATCGCCGGCGCCAGCCGGCGCGGGCTGCCGACGTACAGCGCGATCCGGCGCTGGCGGCGGGCGAACATCTCGCGCGCCAGCAGCGCGGTGCCGGCCGGCTTGAACAGCGCCGAGGCACCGTAGAACAGCGCCGAGTTGCGGGCCTGGATGCGCACCGGCAGCACCGGTGCGTCGCAGCGCCGGGCGAAGCGCAAAAAGCCGCGCCGCCAGCGGCCGTCGCGGATCCCGCGCGGGCCCAGGCGCGACACCTCGCCGGCCGGGAACAGGACCACGCATTCCTCGCGCGCCAGCGCGCGCTCGATCGCCTGCACACTGTCCGCGCTCGGGCGGCCGCCGAGGATGCGGATCGGCAGCAGCAGCTCGTCGAGGTTGTCGATCGCGGCCAAAAAGTCGTTGGCGACGATCCGCACGTCGCGCCGGACCTGCGCCAGCGCATCCAGCAGGGCCAGCGCGTCGAGCGCGCCGGAGGGGTGGTTGGCGATCACCAGCAGGCGCCCGTGCGCCGGGATCTGCGCCAAGTCGGCCGGCTCCAGCGCGTAGCCGGCGCCGAGGTGCTGGATCGCCGCGCGCACGAAGTCGAAGCCGCGCAGCCCGCGGTTGCCGGCCATGAACGCCTCGATCTCGTCCAGCCGCGACCATTGCGCCAGGCCGCGCAGCAGCGGCTTGACCACGGCCGCACGGCGGCCGCGGAACCAGTGCGGAAAACGGGCGTGCAGGCGCTGTTCCAGTTGCAGCATCGGACGGTCGGCAATCCCCGGATGCCTGCCGATGCTGGGCCCGGCGCGCGTCAGCCGGGTTGCGCGCGGATTGCGCGGCGGTGACAGCGCCGGCAACCCCTGCTTAACGCGACCGCAGGCAGGGTGCACGCGAGCGCGCATGCCTGTATCATGCGCGCCCATCTTTTCATCCGAATACAAGGATATAGCGCGATGGCGACCACCCTGTTCACGTCCGAATCCGTGTCCGAAGGCCATCCGGACAAGATCGCGGACCAGATCTCGGACGCGGTGCTGGATGCGATCCTGGCCCAGGACACCCGCGCCCGCGTGGCCTGCGAGACCCTGGTCAAGACCGGCGCGGCGATCGTCGCCGGCGAGATCACCACCAGCGCGTGGGTCGACATCGAGGAGCTGACCCGCAAGGTCATCAACCACATTGGCTACGACAACAGCGGCGTCGGCTTCGACGGGCACACCTGCGCGATCATCAACATGATCGGCAAGCAGTCCCCGGACATCAACCAGGGCGTGGACCGCAAGAAGCCGGAGGACCAAGGCGCGGGCGACCAGGGCCTGATGTTCGGCTATGCCTGCAACGAGGCGCCGGAGTTCATGCCGGCCCCGATCTACTACGCGCACCGCCTGGTCGAGCAGCAGGCCAAGGTGCGGAGGATGAAGAAGTCGCCGCTGCCGTGGCTGCGCCCGGACGCCAAGAGCCAGGTCACCCTGCGCTACGACGGCCATGACATCGTCGGCCTCGACGCGGTGGTGCTCTCGACCCAGCACGACCCGGGCATCAAGCACAAGGACATCGTGGAGGGCGTGCGCGAGCACATCCTGCGCCCGGTGCTGCCGAAGAAGTGGCTGGACGCGCTGCCGAAGAACAAGGTGTTCATCAACCCGACCGGCAAGTTCGAGATCGGCGGCCCGGTGGGCGACGCCGGCCTGACCGGGCGCAAGATCATCGTCGACACCTACGGCGGCATGGCCCGCCATGGCGGCGGCGCGTTCTCCGGCAAGGACCCGTCGAAAGTCGACCGCTCGGCCGCCTACGCCGCGCGCTACGTGGCCAAGAACATCGTCGCCGCCGGCCTGGCCGACAAGTGCGAGGTGCAGGTGAGCTACGCCATCGGCGTGGCCGAACCGACCTCGATCGCGGTCACCACCTTCGGCACCGGCAAGGTCGACGATGCGCTGATCGAGAAGCTGATCCGCGCCCACTTCGACCTGCGCCCGTACGGCATCATCCAGATGCTCGACCTGCTGCATCCGATCTACCGCGAGACCGCCAGCTACGGCCACTTCGGGCGCAAGCCGAAGCAGGTCAGCTACACCGACGGCCACGGCAACCCGCAGACCGCCACCGCGTTCTCGTGGGAGAAGACCGACAAGGCCGAGGAACTGCGGCGCGCGGTCAAGGTCAAGTAAGCCGCGACGGCGGCAGGCAACACCCGGACGGGCCGCAGCGATGCGGCCCGTTCGCGCAAGCGCACCGGCTTGCGCGCACCGTCCACCGCCGCCGCAGCGGCATCGTCGGCAGAAGCTGCCGGCCGCAGCGGTATAATTCCGCCATTCGCCGAGGGGCGCTGCGATCGTGGCCACCACGACCAGGCTCGGCATCGAACAACGGCGCCCGTGACCGCATTCCACCGCACTCACGGAGCACTGCCATGAACGCACAGATCCAGCCCCTCCCCGCCGCCGCCGACTACAAGGTGGCCGACATCTCGCTGGCCGACTGGGGCCGCAAGGAAATCGAGATCGCCGAGCACGAGATGCCCGGCCTGATGGCGATCCGCGCCAAGTACGCGCCGCAGCAGCCGCTCAAGGGCGTGCGCGTGACCGGCTCGCTGCACATGACCATCCAGACCGCGGTGCTGATCGAGACCCTGAAGGACCTCGGCGCCGACGTGCGCTGGGCCTCCTGCAACATCTTCAGCACCCAGGACCACGCCGCCGCCGCGATCGCCGCGTCCGGCACCCCGGTGTTCGCCTGGAAGGGCGAGACCCTGGAGGAATACTGGGACTGCACCCTGGCCGCGCTGACCTTCCCCCTGCCCGACGGCACCCTGGGCGGCCCGCAGCTGGTGGTGGACGACGGCGGCGACGTCACCCTGCTGATCCACAAGGGCTACGAGCTGGAGCAGGGCGACGAGCGCTGGGTGAACGCGCCCTCCACCAGCCACGAGGAGCAGGTGATCAAGGACCTGCTCAAGCGCGTCGCCAAGGAGCGCCCCGGCTACTGGACGCGGGTGGTGAAGGACTGGAAGGGCGTGTCCGAGGAGACCACCACCGGCGTGCACCGCCTGTACCAGCTGGCCGAGGCCGGCAAGCTGCTGGTGCCGGCGATCAACGTCAACGACTCGGTCACCAAGAGCAAGTTCGACAACCTGTACGGCTGCCGCGAGTCGCTGGCCGACGGCCTGAAGCGCGCGATGGACGTGATGCTGGCCGGCAAGGTGGCGGTGGTGTGCGGCTATGGCGACGTCGGCAAGGGCAGCGCCCACTCGCTGCGCGCCTACGGCTGCCGCGTGATCGTCACCGAGATCGACCCGATCTGTGCGCTGCAGGCGGCGATGGAGGGCTTCGAGGTGAAGACCGTCGAGGACACCCTCGGCACCGCCGACATCTACGTCACCTGCACCGGCAACCGCGACATCATCACCCTCGAGCACATGCAGGCGATGAAGGACCAGGCCATCGTCTGCAACATCGGCCACTTCGACAACGAGATCCAGGTCGACCGCCTCAACGCCAGCGGCGCGGTGAAGACCAACATCAAGCCGCAGGTGGACAAGTACACCTTCGCCGACGGCCACAGCATCTTCCTGCTGGCCGAAGGCCGCCTGGTCAACCTCGGCTGCGCCACCGGGCATCCCAGCTTCGTGATGAGCAACAGCTTCAGCAACCAGACCCTGGCGCAGATCGACCTGTGGGCCAACCGCGAGTTCTACGACCCCAAGGTCTACATCCTGCCGAAGAAGCTGGACGAGGAAGTGGCGCGCCTGCACCTGGAGAAGATCGGGGTCAAGCTGACCCGGCTGAGCAAGTCGCAGGCGGAGTACCTCGGCGTGCCGCAGGACGGCCCGTTCAAGCCGGCGCACTACCGCTACTGATCCTGACCCGCACCGGCGGCGGACACGGGAACGGGTGCCGCGCGGCGCCCGTTCGCGTGGCGGGTCAGGAACTGCCGATCACCAGCCCGGCGACGAACACGATCACCCCGCCCACGATCACCTGCACCGCGGCCGAGCCGAGCGGGGTGTCCATGTAGCGGTGGCGGATCCAGGCGATCACCAGCAGCTCCACCACCACCACCGCGACCGCCAGCACCAGCGCGGTGGTGAAGGACGGCAGCAGGAACGGCAGGGTGTGGCCAATCGCGCCGAGGAAGGTCATGCCGCCGCACACCGCCCCGCGCAGCCAGGGATCGCCGCGCCCGCTGAGCTTGCCGTCGTCCGACAGGCCTTCTGAGAACGCCATGCTGATGCCGGCGCCGACCGCGGTCGCCAGCCCGACCAGGAAGGTGGTGCGGCTGTCGTGGGTGGCCAGCGCCGCCGCGAACAGCGGGGCCAGCGACGAGATCGAGCCGTCCATCAGGCCTTCCAGCCCCGGCTGCACCACGCTGAGGACGAAGCTGCGCCGCTGCTGCAGCTCGGCGTCGGGATCGGGGGCGGTCGGGGGCGAAGGCGAAGTCATGCGGGCAACGCGCTCGGCGCAGGTGGCGATGGAACCCCATCATGCGTGAACCCATCGGCAGGGTCATCCCGCCCCCACTACCGCCCGCCGCTCGCCCTGCCTCCCCGGCGCAGATTGCATCCGCATGAAGCGATATAGTCCCGCCATCCCCGCCAGCGTCCACGCCATGCTGCCCATCTCGTTCGAGTTCTATCCGCCCAAGACCGAGGAGCAGCGCGCGCAGCTCGACCGTACCGTGGCGCGGCTGGCGCCGTGGGGCGCGCAGTTCATGTCGGTCACCTTCGGCGCCGGAGGCTCCACCCTCAGCCACACCCCGGAGACCGTGCAGCGCCTGCGCCACACCCACGGGGTCCCCGCGGTGCCGCACATCAGCTGCGTCGGCGGCAGCCGCGAGGAGCTGCGCGCGTTGCTCAAGCTGTACCGCGCGCTCGGCTGCGACCGGGTGGTGGCGCTGCGCGGCGATCTGCCCTCCGGCATGGCGCGCAGCGGCGACCTGCGCCACGCCAGCGAACTGGTGGCGCTGATCCGCGCCGAGCATGGCGCGCACTTCCACGTCGAGGTCGCCGCCTACCCGGAGTTCCATCCGCAGGCCGAGGACGCGCTGGCCGACCTGCGCCACTTCAAGGCCAAGGTCGAGGCCGGCGCGGACGGCGCCATCACCCAGTACTTCTACAACGCCGACGCCTACTTCCGCTTCGTCGAGGACGTGCGCCGGCTGGGGGTGGAGATCCCGATCGTGCCGGGGATCATGCCGATCTCCAACTACGCGCAGCTGCGCCGGTTCTCGGAGGCCTGCGGGGCCGAGATCCCGCGCTGGATCGACCGCCGCATGCGCGCGTTCGGCGACGACGCCGACGCGGTGCGTGCGTTCGCCGCCGACCTGGTCGCCGCGCTGTGCCGGCGCCTGCTCGACGGCGGCGCGCCCGCCCTGCATTTCTATACGCTGAACCTGGCCCGGCCGACCCTGGCGGTGCTGGCGCGCCTGCAGTGACCGCCGCCGCAGTCCGCGCGCGCGCCGGCGCGTAAGCTTGCGCGGATGCGCCCGCTCCCACGCTTCCTGCCCGCCATGCTGCTGGCCGTCCTCGCGCTGCCATGGGCGTGGCCGGCCTCGGCCCAGGTCCGCCGCTGCGTGCAGGCCGACGGCACCGAGGTCTATACCGACCGCGCCTGCGAGGCGATCGGCGCGCGCGAGCGCCTGCCGCCGGCGCCGCCGCGCGGCGGCGATGCGGCCACCGGCGTGCGCCCGACCTGCGCACGCAGCGTGGAGGACCTGGCCTATGCGGTGCAGGAGGCGCTGCAGGCGGGGGATGCCAACCGCCTCGCCGCCTGGTACGACTGGAGCGGGATGCGCACCGCCGACGGCTACCGGCTGATGGAGCGGCTGCAGGCGATCGCCGCGCGGCCGCTGGTGGACGTGCAGCCGGCCTACGCCGTACCGCCCGCGGACGCGCCGCTGCCGGCGCCGGCCGCCGAATCGGGCGCCCCCGCGCCGGCCGCACCGCCGCCGCCCCCGCGCCTGCGCGGGTTGCAGGTGGAGCAGACCCTGGCCGACGGCCACACCCCGAGCCGGGTGCTGTTCGGCCTCAGCCGCCGCTACGGCTGCTGGTGGATCCGCCTCTGACCTGCGCGAACAAGGCACGCCGCCACGCTTGCGGCACAATGGGCGCTTTCGGCAGCGACGCGGAGCGGCGGCATGCACTACCCCGACTGGATCTGGCACAACGGCGCGATCAAGCCCTGGGCCGAGGCGACTACCCACGTGATGGCGCACGCCCTGCACTACGGCTCCTCGGTGTTCGAGGGCATCCGCTGCTACGACACCGCGCGCGGCCCGGCGATCTTCCGCCTGAGCGACCACAACCGGCGCCTGTTCGCCTCCGCCAAGATCCACGAGATCGCGATCCCCTACTCGCTGGAGCAGATCAACGCGGCCTGCCGCGAGGTGATCCGCGCCAACGGCTACGCCACCGACTACCTGCGCCCGGTCGCGTTCCGCGGCCTCGGCGGGCTGGGGCTGTCGGCCGACACCCCGGTGGACGTGGCGGTGGCCAGCTGGAAAATGGGCAAGTACCTCGGCGAGGGCGTGCTCGAGACCGGCATCGACGCCTGCGTATCGAGCTGGCAGCGGTTCGCGCCGAACACCATCCCGGCCGGTGCCAAGGCCGGCGGCAACTACCTCTCCGGCAGCTTGGTCGCGCGCGAGGCGCGCCGGCTCGGGTTTGGCGAGGGCATCGCACTGGCCGCCAGCGGCCTGCTCAGCGAGGGCGCCGGCGAGAACCTGTTCCTGGTGTTCGACGGCGCGCTGCACACCCCGCCAGTCAGCGCCGCGCTGCTCAACGGCATCACCCGCCACAGCCTGATCACGCTCGCCCGCGACGCCGGCATCCCGGTGGTGGAGCGCGACCTGCCGCGCGAATACCTCTATCTGTGCGACGAGCTGTTCATGTGCGGCACCGCGGCGGAGATCACCCCGATCCGCTCGGTGGACGGCCGCCAGATCGGCGACGGCAAGGCCGGCCCGCTCACCCGGCGCATGCAGGCGCTGTTCTTCGGACTGTTCGACGGCCGCACGCCGGACCGCTACGGCTGGCTGGAACCGGTCGACGCCTGAGCCTGGGCAGCGCGCCCGGGCGCGAAGCGCAGGGTGGCGACCACGCCCTTCTCCGCGCCCGGCCGCACCTGCACGTCCCAGCCGTACAGCGCGCAGAGGCGGCGCACGATCGACAGGCCGATGCCGCCGCCCTGGGAAAGCCCGGCATGGGTGCCGCGGTAGCCGCGCTCGAACAGGCGCGCGGCGTCCTCGGCGCTCAGGCCCGGGCCGGAATCGACCACCTCCACCGCGGCGTCCAGCACCCGCACCACCACCGCGCCGCTGGGGGTGTACTTGACCGCGTTGCCGATCAGGTTGCCGAGCGCGACCGCCAGCACCGGTTCCGGCACCTCCACCGGCAGGCTCGGCCGCCCCTCCAGGCGCAGTTCCAGCGGCTTGCTGCCGAGCTGCGCGCGGTGGCTGTCGAGCAGCTGCTGGGCGACCTTGGCCGCGTCGCACTGGCCGACCCCGCGCTCGTTGCGCGACAGCAGCAGCAGCGCGCCGATCAGGTCGCTGCACTGCTGCTCGGCGCGCTGGATGCGCAGCAGGCGCACGCGGGTGCGCTCGTCGAGGTCGGGCTTGGCCAGCAGCAGCTCGACCGCGCCGCGGATCACCGCCAGCGGGGTGCGCAGCTCGTGGCTGACGTCGGCGTTGAACTCGCGGTCGCGCTGCACGACCTCGGTCAGGCGCGCGGCATAGTCGTCCAGGGCGCGCGCCAGCTCGCCCACCTCGTCGTCGGCGAAATGCGGGGCCAGCGGCGCCGGCGCCGAGCTGGCGCCGGAGCGGCGCAGGCGCTGCGCCAGTTCGGTCACCGGGCTCATCACCCGCGACGCCGACCACCAGCCGATCAGCAGCGACAGCAGGGTGAACACGCCGACGCTGGCGATCAGCGCATGCACCAGCTGGCGCTGGCTCTCGCGCTCCTCGGCGATGTCGTAGGCCAGGAAGAACCAGTAGTCCGGATCCTTGCGCACCGCCAGCTTGTAGGCGCGGGTCTGGTGGGTGACCGGGTCGCGCATGCTGATCTCGTGCACGCCGTTGGGCAAGTCGCGCCACTCCGGCGGCACCCGGTCCAGCTTGCGGGTGCTGAACTGGCGGCCCTGGATCTTCTCGAACGGGATGCCGACCGCGTTCGGGTTCAGGTAGAAGCCCTCGGCGAAGGCGTTGTTGTTCTTCTCCAGCGCGGCGCCGAGGACCTGGTTCTCGACCCGGTTGCGCAGGTACACGGTGGTGGCGGCGATCAGCGCGGTCAGCGCCAGCCCGAACACCGCGAACGACAGGATGATGCGGGTGCGCAGGCGGCGGCGGACGCGCGCCGGGCGCCGCGCCGCGGGTGCCTCAGCCGTCGGCATCGGGCGGCGCGATCCGGTAGCCGATGCCGTGCCGGGTCTGGATCATCGGCTTGGCGAACGGCTTGTCGACCGCCGCGCGCAGGCCGTGGATGTGCACCCGCAGCGAGTCGGAGTCGGGCAGCTCCTCGCCCCACACCCGGGTCTCCAGGTCCTGGCGGGTGACCACCGCCGGGGAGGCCTCCATCAGCGCCTGCAGGATCTTCAGCGCGGTGGGGTTCAGCTGCAGCAGGCGGCCCTCGCGGCGCACCTCCAGGGTGTCGAGGTTGTATTCCAGCTCGCCGACGGTGAGCACCCGCGCCTGCGGCCCGCGCGCGCGCCGCGCCAGCGCCTGCAGGCGCACGTCCACTTCCTGCAGCGCGAACGGCTTGATCAGGTAGTCGTCGGCCCCGGAATCGAAGCCGGACAGCTTGTTCTCGAGCGAGTCGCGCGCGGTCAGCATCAGCACCGGGGTCTGCTTGCGCGCCTCGTTGCGCAGCTTGCGGCAGACCTCCAGCCCGTCCATGCCCGGCAGGTTGAGGTCGAGCACGATCGCGTCGAAATCGTTGACCACCGCCAGGTGCAGCCCGGTCACCCCGTCCGCGGCGAAGTCTACGGTATGGCCGCGGTCCTCGAGGTAGTCGCCGAGGTTGGCGGCGATGTCGGCGTTGTCTTCGATCACCAGGATGCGCATGGTCGGTCCTTGCAGGCGGCCCGGCCGGGCCGCGAGGCCCGCCCGCGCGGGATGCCCCCGATTCTGGCACAGCGCCGGGCGGCGGCGACATGCCCGCGCGCCTGTGCGCGGGCCGTGGCGCACGGGCCGACAAACAAAGGCCCGGGCGCCTGCGCGCCCGGGCCTAACACCATCGGAAGGATGGTCACTGCTGCCCTGCCGACGGCCCGGGGGAGTGGGCCTCGGCATGCACACGATGCGGCAGGCGCGATTAAACGTCCGTAAAGCCCGCGTTCGCGGTTCGTTTGCGGCGCGCGCCGGCCAGCCCGGCGACGTAGTCCACGATGCAGCCGGCCACGTCGATCCCGGTCGCGGTCTCGATGCCTTCCAGCCCCGGCGAGGAATTGACCTCCAGCACCAGCGGGCCGCGCTGGCTGCGCAGCATGTCCACCCCGGCCACGCCGAGGCCGAGCACCGCCGCCGCGCGCACCGCAGTGGCCGCTTCCTCGCGGCTCAGGCGCGCCGCGCGCGCGGTGCCGCCGCGGTGCAGGTTGGAGCGGAAGTCGCCCTTGGCCGCCTGCCGGCGCATCGCCGCCACCACCCGCCCGCCGACCACGAAGCAGCGCAGGTCGGCGCCCTTGGCCTCGGCGATGAACTCCTGCACCAGGAAGTTGGCGTACAGCCCGCGCAGGGTCTCGATCGCCCCGCGCGAGGCGGACAGCTTCTCGGTCAGCATCACCCCCGCCCCCTGCGCGCCCTCGTTGAGCTTGATCACGTGCGGCGGCGGCCCGAGCATCGCCAGCAGGTCGGTGGTGTCGTCCGGGTTGTCGCCGAACACCGTGCGCGGCAGGCCGATGCCCTGCGCGGCCAGCAGCTGGTGCGCGTGCAGCTTGTCGCGCGCGCGCGCGATCGCGTCCGCGCTGCTCGGGGTGGCGCTGCCCATCAGCTCGAACTGGCGCAGCACCGCGCAACCGTAGCGGGTGACCGAGGCGCCGATCCGCGGCACCACCGCCGCGTAGCCGGTCACCCGCGCGCCCTTGTAGTGCATCTCGAAGCCGTCCTCGCCGATCTTGAGGTAACAGCGCAAGGGATCGAGCACGCGCACGCTGTGCCCGCGCGCGCGCGCGGCCTCGGCCAGGCGGCGGGTCGAATACAGCTTGCCGTTGCGGGAGAGGATCGCCAGCTTCATCGCATCGCCTTGCGCCAGCAGCATCCGGCGCACGGGTTGCAGCCGCGTGAAGGCGCCCCCGGCCGGCATGGAAAAGGGCGGCCCCGGAGGGCCGCCCTTGCGGTCATGGAGCGGGTGATGGGAATCGAACCCACGTTAGCAGCTTGGGAAGCTGCAGTTCTACCATTGAACTACACCCGCGACGGGGCGAAGTCTAAGCCGGCGCTGGCCGCGCTGACAATCCGTCGGTGCCGGCTGCGGCCCTCAGAAGCGGCCGCCGACGGTCAGGTAGAAGCTGGCGTCGTTGCCGCCCTTCTGGCCGACCGTGAGCTGGCTGCCGGTCGCCACGTCCAGCCCCAGCACCCGGCTGCGCACGCCGTAGCTCAGGGTGGCGTAGGTGCGGTCGAACGGCTGCCCCGGGACCGCGTACGGCAGGGTGCCCGGCATCGACTGCGCCTGCGCGAACGCCTGCGCCGGGTTGGCCTTGAAGTCGTGGTCCCAGGTCAGCCGCGCATACGGCACCAGGTCCTCGTGGATGGCGTAGCTCGCCTGCCAGCCGGCGCTGCCGATCAGCGAGTCCACCCGCTGCTTGGGATAGGCCAGCGAGGTGGACAGAGTGGGGTCGCTCTCGGCATAGCCGTCTACCGTGATCCGCTGCGCCAGCAGGCCGACCACCGGGCCGTGGCGGAACGCCCCCTGGCCGAACTCCCAGCCGGCATCGGCGCCGGCGCTGAGGTTGTCGCCGCCGGGCGAGCCGGAATGCACGCGCACCGCCTGGCCGAGGTTGACCTGCCGGCGCACGTCGTAGGACAGCTTGGTCCAGCTCAGCTGGGCGTCCGCCCACAGCGGGCCGGAGCGCCAGCCGAGGTAGCCGCCGAGGCTGGCGTCGCTCTGGCGGAACTTGCCGCGGCGCAGGCCGAAATCCTGGTCCTGGCGGCCATAGGCCACGAACCCGCCGTAGGCGAGGTTGCCGCTGCGCCAGCCGACCCCGAAGGTGCCGGCCGGGCCGATCCCGTCGTAGTGGAACGGCGCGCCGTAGCGCTGCTGCACGCCGGACAGGCTGCCCCACCAGCGCATGCCGTCGCCGTCCTGCGCCAGCAAGTCGGCGGTCGCGGCCTGCACCAGCTGCGCGCGCGCGCGCCCGGTGACCGCGGCCGAGTGCGGCAGCAGCGCGATCTGGCGCGGGCCCTCGATCACCGAGATCGCAAAATCCGCCAGCGCCCGCTGCGCCGCCGTGGTCGGGTGCACCCCGTCCGCGAACAGGTAGTTGGTCGCCCCGCCCGGCACCGTCGAGTACGGGTTGCAGAACAGCGAGGAGTCCCCGGCCGGGGCCGGCTGGCTGACGCAGGCCGGCGAGGTGACGTTGGTCAGGCCGAACGCAGCCGGGCTGGCCACCACCTCCTGCAGGAAGTGGAAGGTGTCCAGCGGGATCACCCGCAGGTTGGCCGAGGCCAGCGCGCCGAACAGGCCGCTGTTGTAGGTATTGGCCAGGGCGGTGCCCTGCGCCATGGCGGCGGCGCCGCCGGCGCGCGCCGACGGGGTCAGGCCGAGGTCGGGGATGTTCGGCACCAGGATGTACTGCGCACCGGCCTGGGTCAGCGCGCCGATCAGCCCGACCTGGGCACTGACCGCACCGGAGATGATGCTCTGCGCCTGGCTCGGGTTGGCCTGCACCGCGAACAGGTCGTTGGCGCCGCCCCACACGGTGTACAGCGCGCCCGGATCGACCTTGTTGCCGGCCGCCAGGTAGGCCTGGTACTGCGCGGTCAGCGAGGGCGTGTAGCCGAGGCCGCCGACGTAGCTGGTGCCGTTGCGGGCGCCGCCGACCGCCCAGTTGTTGCCGGAGGCCGGGGTCGGGGTGGCGGTGGTGTTGCCGGTCCAGGCCGGCTGCGCGTTGCTGCCGTAGTAGTCGGCCAGGTACTGCGCCCAGACATAGCCGGGGTTGGTGGTGAACTGGCCGACCAGCGCGCCGTTCGGGCCGAGCATCTGGATCAGCATGGGGCGGAAGTAGCCGCCGTCGGTCAGGCTGTCGCCGAAGAAGATGGTCTTGGTGAACGGCGAGCGGTCGGCGGCCTGCGCCGCGAGGGGCAGCGCGGCGAGGGCGAGGGCGGCGGCCAGGGCAGTGCGCAGGAATCGGGGCTTCATGGGGTTCCTCGGGTTGGGGCGCGGACGATACGACGGCGCATGGTGAAATGGTTTCATCGTTCCGTCATCGTCTCACGCTGCAGCGCGTCACGCCGCGCAGCGCCCCGCCCGGACGCGCAGGAGGCTGCCGGCGCGCGCCCGGCATGGGACAATCCGCGCATGGAGATCGTGCTCAACGGACAGCCGCATCCGGTCGCTCCCGGCACCCGCGTGGCCGACCTGCTCGAACACACCGGCCTGGCCGGGCGGCGGGTCGCGGTCGAACTCAACGGGCGCATCCTCCCGCGCGCACAGCACGCCAGCCAGGTGCTGGCCGCCGGCGACCGGGTGGAGATCGTGCACGCGCTCGGCGGCGGCTGAGCCGCGGCTGTCCGCCGGCGCGCATGCCCGGCGCACGCCGGCCGCGCGGCGCATGCGCGATAATCCGCGCATGGACACCCCTTTCCCCCACGACCCGCTGGTGATCGCGGGCAAGGCCTATGCCTCGCGCCTGCTGACCGGCACCGGCAAGTTCAAGGACCTCGACGAGACCCGGCGCGCCACCGAGGCCGCCGGCGCCGAGATCGTCACCGTCGCGATCCGCCGCACCAACATCGGGCAGACCCCGGGCGAGCCCAACCTGCTCGACGTGCTGCCGCCGGACCGCTACACCCTGCTGCCGAACACCGCCGGCTGCTACAGCGCGGAGGACGCGGTGCGCACCTGCCGGCTCGCGCGCGAGCTGCTCGACGGCCACCCGCTGGTCAAGCTGGAGGTGATCGGCGATCCGCGCACGCTCTACCCGGACGTGGTGCAGACCCTGCGCGCGGCCGAGACCCTGGTGGCCGAGGGCTTCCAGGTGATGGCCTACACCAGCGACGACCCGGTGCTGTGCAAGCGCCTGGAGGAGATCGGCTGCGTGGCGGTGATGCCGCTGGCCGCGCCGATCGGCTCCGGGCTCGGCATCCAGAACCGCTACAACCTGCTGGAGATCGTGGAGAACGCCCGGGTGCCGATCCTGGTGGACGCCGGGGTCGGCACCGCGTCGGATGCCAGCATCGCGATGGAGCTGGGCTGCGACGGGGTGCTGATGAATACCGCGATCGCCGGCGCCGGCGACCCGGTGCGGATGGCGCACGCTATGCGGCTGGCGGTGGAGGCCGGCCGCCACGCCTTCCTCGCCGGGCGCATCCCGCGCAAGCGCTTCGCCAGCGCGTCCTCGCCGCTGGACGGAGTGATCGGCTGACGATGACCGACCCTGCGCGCAGCGACGGGCGCAAGGCCCCGCCCAAGCCCTACACCGTGGCCGACGGCGAGCGCCGGGTGCGCAGCTTCGTGCTGCGCCAGGGCCGCTTCACCGAGGCCCAGCAGCGCGCGTTCGCGCAGCTGTGGCCGCGCTACGGGCTGGACTACGCCGGCCGCCCGCGCGACCTCGACGCCGCGTTCGGGCGGCAGGCGCCGCGGGTGCTGGAGATCGGCTTCGGCAACGGCGAGGCGCTGCTGCACTCGGCACGCCAGGACCGCGCCCGCGACCACCTCGGGATCGAGGTGCATGCGCCCGGGGTCGGGCGCCTGCTCAACGCGTTGGCGCGCGAGGACCTCGGGCACGTGCGGGTCTACCACCACGACGCGGTGGAGGTGCTGCAGCACGAGATCGCGGACGGCGCGCTGGACGAGGTGCGGATCTACTTCCCCGACCCGTGGCACAAGAAGCGCCATCACAAGCGGCGGCTGGTCAACCCCGCGTTCGCCGCGCTGGTGGTGCGCAAGCTCGCGCCGGGCGGCCGCTTGCACCTGGCCACCGACTGGGCCGACTATGCCGAGCAGATGTGGGACGTGCTCGACGCCACCGCCGGCCTGCGCAACCGCGCCGGCCCGCGCGGGCACGTGGCGCGCCCGGACTGGCGCCCGCAGACCCATTTCGAGGCGCGCGGCCGGCGCCTCGGGCACGGGGTGTGGGACCTGCTGTACGACCGCGCCTGAGGCGGGCATGGGCGCCGCCGCGGGGATCGGCCAGGACTAACGCGACCGGACGAGGGGGATGGACACCACGCTGACGCTCACCACCGACATGGAGCTGGTGCTCGGGCTGGTGGCGTTCACCATGGTGATGTTCCTGTTCGAGCGGGTGCGCCCGGACGTGGTCGCGCTGGCGGTGCTGGTGGTGCTCGGCCTGACCGGGCTGGTCCCGCGCGAGGACATCTTCGGCGGCTTCGCCGGCAACGCGGTGATGAGCCTGATCGCGACCATGGTGCTCGGCGCCGGGCTCGACCGCACCGGCGCGCTCAACCGCCTGGCCGGCTGGCTGCTGCGGCGCGCGCACGGGATCGAGTCGCGCCTGCTGCTGCTGGCCAGCGGCGCCGCCGGCCTGACCAGCTCGCTGATGCAGAACCCGGCGGTGATGTCGCTGTTCCTGCCGGTGGCCTCGCGGCTGTCCGCGCGCACCGGGCTGACCCTGTCGCGCCTGCTGCTGCCGCTGGCGGCGGCGATCGTGATGGGTGGCGGGCTGACCATGGTCGGCAACTCGCCGCTGATCCTGCTCAACGACCTGCTGGTGGCGGCCAATGCCAACCTGCCCTCCGGCGCGGCCACCCTCGCGCCGCTGGGGATGTTCGCGCCGCTGCCGGTCGGGCTGGCGCTGCTGGCGCTGTCGCTGGCGTACTTCCGGTTCTTCGGCAGCGCGCGCCTGCGCGACGACGGCGACGAGGCGGTGACCCCGGCGCGCACCCAGAGCTACTTCGCGCGGGTGTACGGCATCGAGGGCGACGTCCACGAGCTGACGGTGACCGCGGACAGCCCGCTGGTCGGCATGACCGTGGGCGACATCGAGGCGCTGCACGATGCGCCGCTGCTGCTGGCGCTGCGCACCGGCGAGGAGTCGCGGCTGTCGCCGCCGGCGGACGCGCGGGTGTGGGTCGGCAGCGTGCTCGGGGTGATGGGCCCGCGCGCGGCGGTGGCCGACTTCGCGCAGAACAAGTTCCTGCGGCTGTCCTCGCGGCTGCGGGTGTTCGCCGACCTGTTCAACCCCAGCCGCGCCGGCATCTCCGAGGCGGTGGTGCCGCCGACCTCGCGCTTCATCGGCAAGACCTCCTCCGAGCTGCGCCTGCGCAAGCAGTACGGCCTGAGCCTGCTGGCGATCAACCGCGACCAGCAGGTGCTGCGCGACGACGTGCGCCGGATCCCGATCCGCGCCGGCGACATGCTGGTGCTGCACAGCGTGTGGACCGACCTGGCGCAGGCGGCGCGGGACAAGGACTTCGTGGTGGTCACCGACTACCCGAAGGACGAGCAGCGCCCGCACAAGTTCAAGATCGCGATGGCGATCTTCGCCGGCGCCATGCTGCTGGCGCTGAGCACCCGCATCCCGGTGCCGATCGCGCTGATGGCCGGGGTGGTGGCGATGCTGGTGGCCGGGGTGATCCACATCGACGAGGCCTACGCCGCGATCAGCTGGAAGACGGTGTTCCTGATGGCCTGCCTGATCCCGCTGGGCTGGGCGATGGACTCCAGCGGCGCCGCGGCGTGGGTGGCCGGGCACACCCTGGACCGGCTGCCGGCCGGCTTCCCGCTGTGGCTGCTGCAGCTGCTGATCGGGCTGCTGACCACCCTGTTCTCGCTGGCGATCAGCCACGTCGGCGCGACCATCCTGATGGTGCCGATCGCGATCAACGTCGCCCTCGCGGCGGGCGGCAACCCGACCGGGTTCGCGCTGGTGGTGGCGCTGGCGGCCTCCAACAACCTGATGACCGCCTCCAACCCGGTGATCGCGATGGTCAGCGGGCCGGCCAACTACACCGCGCGCGACCTGTGGCGGGTCGGCGGGCCGCTGTCGCTGCTGTACCTGCTGGTCAGCGTGGCGGTGGTGAACCTGCTCTACTAGACCGGCTCCGGCCCCAGCCAGACCCGGCCCTGCGCGCAATGCACCGGCACCGGGCGCAGCCCCTCGCCGCGGCAGGGGCCGGCGACGCAGCGTCCGTCGTCGAGGGCGAAGCTGGCCCCGTGCGCGGCGCACACCAAATGGCCCGCGCGGTCGCGCAGGAACTGCCCGGGCGCCCAGTCCAGCCGACGCCCGGCGTGCGGGCAGACGTTCAGCCACGCGCGCACGCCGCCGTCGGCGGCGCGGTGCACGATCAGCGACTCGGCATCGCCGTCTAGCACCGCCTCGACTTCGCGCAGGGCGTCCGGCGGCAAATCCGCGAGGGCCAGCAAGGACGGCGCGGAAGCGTGCCCGCCGTCACCCTCGCCCCCCGGCGCACTTAACGAACTGCTCACACCTGCCCCGCGCGATCTGCCGATACTTGCCGCCATTGTGTCACGGCCGTGACAGGCCTTTCCGGATGGGTGAGACCGCGATGTCCCGACTGACCCTGCAAACCCTGCTGCGTCGCTTCCAGTACCGCCTCGGCGGGTGGGCCAGCCCACGCCGCCCGCGCCAGCGCGCGCTGCGGATCGCGCTGGGCGTGGTCGGGCTGGCGCTGCTGGCGGTGCTGCTGCTGGTCAGCGCGGTGCTCGGGCTGGCCATGCTCGCCGCCGGCATGCTCTGGCGGGCCTGGCGCGGGCGCGCGCCGGCGCGGGCCCCGCTGCAGGCCGCCTACCGGGTGGTGGGCAAGCCGCAGCTGGCGCGCGGATGAGCGCCGACGCCGACCTCGTCCCCGCCGCGCCGCGCCCGTTCCTGCCGGTCATCGACCGCCGCGGGCAGCGGCTCGGCCGCTTCCCGGTGCGCCGCATCCATTGCGTCGGCCGCAACTTCGCCGAGCATGCGCGCGAGATGGGCGCGGCGGTACCGGCGTCGCCCGCCGAGCGCGGCGCGCCGGTGTTCTTCCAGAAGCCGGCCGATGCGCTGGTGCTGGACGGGCAGGTGCCCTACCCGCCGGCGACCCAGGCCCTGCACCACGAGGTCGAGTTGGTGGTCGCGCTCGGCGCGGACGCCGGCCCCGGGCCACTCGCCACCGAGGCCGCCGCCGCGCTGGTGTTCGGCTACGGCATCGGCCTGGACCTCACCCGGCGCGACCTGCAGGCCGCGGCCAAGGCTGCAGGGCTGCCGTGGGACACCGCCAAGGGCTTCGACTACTCCGCCCCGGTCAGCCCGCTGCTGCGCGCGCAGGACGTGGGCGACCCGGCCGCGCTCGCGCTGTCCCTGCACGTCAACGGACAGCTGCGCCAGCACGGCCGGCTGCAGGACATGCTGTGGTCGGTACCGGAGATTGTGCAGGCGCTGGCCGGGCTGTATGCCCTGCGCGCCGGCGACCTAGTGTTCATGGGCACTCCGGCCGGGGTCGGCCCGCTGCTGCCGGGCGACACCTGGCACGCACGCCTGGGCGACCTGTTGGCCTGCGACGGGACCGTGCTGCCGCCGCTGTAGTAGGCTGCCCACTCCCCCTTGCGGAGCACGGCACATGGGCATGCTGACCGAGTTCAAGGAATTTGCGATGCGCGGCAACGTGATCGACCTCGCCGTCGGCGTGGTGATCGGCGGCGCGTTCGGCAAGATCGTCTCGGCGCTGGTCGACAAGGTGATCATGCCCCCGATCGGGCTGCTGGTCGGCGGGGTGGATTTCTCCAAGCTGGCGATCACCCTGCAGGCCGCGCACATGGGGCCGGAGGGCAAGGAGATCCCGGCGGTCGTGCTCGGCTACGGCGAGTTCCTCAATGCCGTGGTCCAGTTCGTGCTCATCGCGTTTGCCATCTTCCTGCTGGTCAAGGCGATCAACCGCCTGCACCGGCAACCGCCGGCCGCCCCGCCGGCGCCGCCGGAAGAGGTGCTGCTGCTGCGCGAGATCCGCGACGCGCTGAAGAAGTAAGCCGCCCGACTTCCGGCACATCCGGCGCTGCCGGCGCGCGCACACACTCGCGGCTCCCTTCCGTGGAGCCTGAGTGCATGCGCCTGCGCCCGCCCGCCGTCCTCGCCGGCCTGCTGCTGTCCGCCGCCACGCTCGTCCTCGCCGGCACGCCGACGCCGACCCGCATCCCCGAAGCGGCGCTGGCGCGCGCGGCGGCCTTGCAGCAGACGGCGCTGCAGGACCGCACCGCCTGGGACCTGCTGGAAGGGCTGACCACCGAGATTGGCCCGCGCCTGGCCGGCAGCGAGGCGGATGCGCGCGCGGTGGCCTGGACGGTCGCCCGCTTCCGCGCGCTCGGCTTCGACCGGGTGTGGACCGAGCCGGTGACCTTCCCGAAGTGGGAGCGCCGCGGCGAGTCGGCGCAGGTGCTGGCCCCGTCGCCGCAGCCGCTGCACGTCACTGCGCTTGGCGGCAGCCCGGGCGGCACGGTCGAGGCCGAGGTGGTCGGCTTCCCGACCCTGGAGGCGCTGCAGCAGGCCGCGCCCGGCAGCCTGGCCGGCAAGATCGCGTTCGTCGATTACCGGATGGAACGCGCGCGCGACGGCAAGGGCTATGCGATGGGCGCGCGGGTGCGCGCGGCCGGGCCCTCGGCGGCGATCCGCGCCGGCGCGATCGGCTACCTGATGCGCTCGGCGGGCACCGACTCGCACCGGCTGCCGCACACCGGCATGACCCGCTTCGAGCCCGGGCTGGTGCCGGTGCCGGCGGCCGCGCTGTCCGCGCCCGATGCCGACCAGCTCGCGCGCCTGCTCGCGCGCGGGCCGGTGCGGGTGCGCATGCGCCTGGACTGCGGCTGGGATGGCACGGCGACCTCCTACAACGTGATCGGGGAGGTGCGCGGGCGCCGCCTGCCGCAGGAAATGGTGCTGATCGGCGGCCACCTGGATTCCTGGGATCTCGGCACCGGCGCGATCGATGACGGCGCGGGGGTCGCGATCACCGCCGCGGCCGCGCACCTGATCGCACGCCTGCCGCCGGCGCAGCGGCCGGCGCGCAGCATCCGGGTAGTGGCCTTCGCCAACGAGGAGCAGGGCCTGTGGGGCGGCCGCGCCTACGCCGAGGCGCACCGCGGCGAAGTCGGGCGCATCCAGCTCGGGGCCGAGAGCGACTTCGGCGCCGGCCGCATCTATGCCTTCTCGGCCAAGGTACCGGCCCAGGCCCAGGCCGCGGTGGCGCAGATCGCGCAGGCGCTGGCGCCGCTCGGGATCGCGCTGCGCAGCGAGGGCGAATCCTGCGGACCCGACCTCGGCCCGCTGCAGGCGGTCGGCATGGCCTGCGCCGCGCTGGCGCAGGACGGCACCGACTACTTCGACCTCCACCACACCCCGGACGACACGCTCGACAAAGTGGATCCGGCGGCGCTGGCGCAGAATGTCGCTGCGTATGCCACCTTCGCCTATCTGGCAGCGGACGCCGACGGCGGCTTCGGCAGTGCGCCGAAGCCCGCGCCCCCCGCCGCATCGAAGTGACGGCGGTTCAGGCCGCGCGCGCCGCCCACTGCGCCAGCAGCACCGCGGTCGCGGCGGCCACGTTCAGGCTCTCCACCGCGCCGCTGCCGGGGATCGACAGCCGCAGGTCGCAGGCCGCGGCCAGCGCCGGGGCCAACCCCGGCCCTTCCGCGCCGAGCACGTATACCAGCCGCGCTGGCAACGGCGTGCGGAACAGATCCGCGCCGCCGCGCACCACGGTCGCCGCGAGCCGGAAGCCGGCCGCGCGCAACTGCGCGATCGCAGTTTCCGCCGGCGGCAGCCGCACCAGCGGCACCGCCTCCGCGCCGCCCTCGGCGACCCGCGCCGCCGCGCCGGACAGCGCCAGCGTGGACGCCGGCGGCAGCAGCAGCGCGCCGACTCCGAAATGCGCCGCGCTGCGCAGGATCGCGCCGAGGTTGTGCGGGTTGCCGACTCCGTCCAGCCACAGTGCGCACTGCGGGCCAGGCGCGCGCGCGGCCAGCCAGTCGGCCAGCGCCCGCGGCGGCGCGCGCCGCACGTCCGCGACCACGCCCTCGTGGTGCGCGCTGCCGGCCAGCCGCTGCAGGTCGGCGTCCTCCACCACCCGGTAGCCGATCCGCTGCGCCACGCACCATTTCAACAGCGGCTGCAGGCGCGGGATACGCGCGGGCGCGAGGTAGAGCTTGCGGATCGCCTGCGGCCGGTGCGCGAACACCGCCTCGACCGCGTGCAGGCCGTACACCCGCAGTTCCTCGCCGGCGCCGCGCGCAGGCGCACGCGGGCGTGCCGGGCGTGCAGGACGCTCGCTCACCGCAGCCACCACCAGGCCGCGGCGGCGAGCGCGGCCAGTGCCAGCAGCAGCCAGCGCATCCCGCCCGGGCGGTCACCCGGCATCACCGTCGGCGGACGCCCGGCCGTGAGCCCGTGCTGCGTGCGCGCCTTGGCGGTCGCCAGCGCGGCGCGCGCGGCCTGCTCCGCCGGCGCGGCCTCCGCTCCGGCCTGACTGGCCGCGTGGGCTGCGCGCTGCGCGGCCTTGGCCGCCTTGCCGCCGGCCTGCCCGGCCAGCGCGCGCAGATGCCCCTCGAGGATCTGCATCGCCTGCGCCAGGTCGAGGTCGTTGCCGTAGGTCTCGCGGATCAGGCGCAGTGCGGTCAGGCGGTCGCCGCGCCGCAGCGCGGCGACCAGTTGCGGCGGCAGCGGCCGCCCGCGGGTGTCGATCGCGGCCATCCCCGGCCCCGTGGACGATGGATGGACAGCTTAGCGCGGCGCGCGGCTCAGGCGTTGCCGTCCCACTGCCCGAGCGCAGCCAGCCCATTGGCGCGCGCGCGCGCGAACACCACCTGCTGGGCGCGCTGCCAGTTGCCCTGCATGTCCTGCGCCCACAGCTTGAGCGCGGCCTGCTGCATGGCGCGGCCGTAGCTGAAGCTGAGCGGCCACGGGTGCGGGCCCATCCGATTCATCGCGTCCAGGTGCGCGGTGGCGTCCTCGTCGCTCTGCCCGCCGGACAGGAACACGATGCCCGGCAGGATCGCCGGCACTGCCGTCTTCAGGCACATCAGGGTGGACTCGGCCACCTCCTCGACCTCGGCCTGCTCCGGGCAGTCCTTGCCAGGCACCACCATCGACGCCTTCAGGATGGTGCCTTCCAGCATCACGTTCTGGTTGTACAGCGCATCGAACAGCGCGCGCAGGGTGACCTCGGTGACCTCGTAGCAGGTCTCGATGTCGTGGTCGCCGTCCATCAGCACCTCCGGCTCCACCATCGGCACCAGGCCCTGCTCCTGGCACAGCGCGGCGTAGCGCGCCAGCGCGTGCGCATTGGCCTCGATGCAGGTGCCCGAGGGCATGTCCTCGCCGATCGTGATCACCGCGCGCCACTTGGCGAAGCGCGCGCCGAGGCGGGCGTATTCCGCCAGGCGCTCGCGCAGCCCGTCCAGGCCCTCGGTCACCAGCTCGCCGGGGAAGCCGGCCAGCGCGTGCGTGCCCTTGTCCACCTTGATCCCCGGGATCATGCCGCGCTCGGCCATGTACTTGGCGAACGGCACCCCGTCGCGGGTGGACTGGCGCAGGGTCTCGTCGTACAGGATCGCGCCGGAGATGTGCTGCGCCAGGTTCGGGGTGGTGAGCAGCAGCTCGCGGTAGGCGCGGCGGTTGGCCTCGCTGTTCTCGACCCCGACCGCGGCGAAGCGTTTGGCAATCGTGCCGGAGGATTCGTCGATGGCGATGATGCCCTTGCCCGGGGCGACCATCGCGCGGGCGGTTTCGGCAAGCTGGTCGATGCTCATGCGGCGGCTCGGCGTGCAGTGGGAGAGGCGGATTGTAGCCGCGCCTGCCGGCACCGCCGCATACCCGTGGCGGTACTGGGGTGCGGGACGTACATCGCCGCTACCTGCCTCAGCACCCGCCCGCCGCTACAACTCGCCCAACCCCTGGATGCGGCCGTCGGGGACGACTTCGAGCAGGCGCAGGGTGTTGGTCGCGCCGCGGGTCTCCATCCGCTCGCCGCTGGTGAACACCACGCGGTCGCCGGGCTGCAGCAGGCCGGCGCCGACCAGCATGCGGATGCTGCCGCGCCCGGCCTCGCCGGGGGTCTGGCCGCGGCTGTCGTAGTCCATCGCGAACACGTCGCGCATCAACGCCATCCGCCGCCGCGCGGGCGCGTGCCGCGAGAACGCGTAGATCGGCACCGAGGCGCGGTAGCGCGACAGGTAGCGCGCGGTGCCGCCGGATTCGGTCATCGCCACCACCGCGCGCACGCCGATGTGCTCGGACAGGAACATGGTGGCCATCGCGATCGCCTGGTCGGCGCGCTCGAGCCCGCGCTTGGCCTGCTCGAAATCGGTGTCGTGCACGAACTGGGTCTCGGCGCCGGCGCAGATGCGCGCCATCGCCTCCACCGCCTTCACCGGCCAGCGCCCGGCCGCGGTCTCCTGTGACAGCATCACCGCGTCGGTGCCGTCGATCACCGCGTTGGCCACGTCCAGTACTTCGGCGCGGGTCGGGATCGGGCTGTCCACCATCGACTGCAGCATCTGGGTCGCGGTGATCACCACTTTGTCGCGCGCCACCGCCTCGCGGATGATCTTCTTCTGCAGGCCCGGCAGCGCGGCGTCGCCGATCTCCACGCCGAGGTCGCCGCGCGCCACCATCACCACATCGCTGGCATCCACGATCTCGCCGAGGTTGGCGACTGCCTCGGCGCGTTCGATCTTGGCCACCAGCGCGGCGTGGCTGCCGTGCGCGCGCGCGACCCGGCGCGCCTCGTGCATGTCGGCGGCGTCGCGGCAGAACGAGACCGCGATGAAGTCCGCGTCCATCCGCGCGGCGACCGCGATCAGTTCGCGATCGCGCTCGGTGATCGCGCCCAGCGACAGTCCGCCGCCCTGCTTGTTCAGGCCCTTGCGGTCGGCCAGCACGCAGTCGTTGAGCACGTGGGTGACGATGCGCTCGCCCTCCACCCGTTCCACCCGCAGCTGCACCAGGCCGTCGTCGAGCAGGAGCACGTCGCCGGGGGCGACGTCGGCAGTGAGTTCGAGATAGCTCACGCCGACCTGGCGCGCGTCGCCGGGCGGGGCATCGGCGCTGGCCAACAGGTCGAAGCGCTGGCCGGCGCGCAGCGCGACCTTGCCGGCGGCGAAGCGCTCGACCCGGATCTTCGGCCCGGGCAGGTCGGCGAGGATGCCGATCTCGCGCCCGAGGCGCGCCGCCACCGCGCGCACCGCCTCCGCGCGCTGGACCTGCGCGGAGGGGTCGCCGTGCGAGAAGTTCAGGCGCACCACGTCCACCCCCGCGCGCAGCACCGCCTCCAGGACTTCCGGCGGATCGGTCGCGGGACCGAGGGTGGCGACGATGCGGGTACGGCGGCGGTGTTCGCTCATGGCGGCGGGGCGGGGAGGGGCGGGGGCGGCATCGGCACGCAGCGCGCCGACACCTGCGGCAACGGTAGCACGCGCGCATGACCGCGCCGGGTCGGCGCGCGCTGCAATCGTCGCCAGCGGCGCGCCGGCTCAGCCGGCGGCGCGCGCCTGCAGCGCGGCGACCGCCGGCAAGGTCTTGCCCTCGAGGAACTCGAGGAAGGCCCCGCCGCCGGTGGAGATGTAGGAGAGGCGGTCGGCGATGCCGAACTTGTCCACCGCCGCCAGGGTGTCGCCGCCGCCGGCGATGGAGAAGGCGCTGGAGTCCGCGATCGCGCGCGCCACCGCCGCGGTGCCGGCGGCGAAGGCATCGAACTCGAACACGCCGACCGGGCCGTTCCAGACCACGGTGCCGGCCTTGCCGATGCTCCCGGCATAGCGGGCGGCAGTGGCCGGGCCGATGTCGAGGATCATGTCGCCCTCGCCCACCGCGTCCACTCGCTTCACCGTCGCCGGCGCGTCGGCGGCGAACGCCGGCGCCACCACCACGTCGAGCGGGAGCGGGATCTCGGCGCCGCGCGCCTGCGCGTCGGCCATGATCTGCTTCGCGGTGTCGATCAGGTCCGGCTCGACCAGCGACTTGCCGACCGCATGGCCCTGCGCGGCGAGGAAGGTGTTGGCGATGCCGCCGCCCACGATCAGCTGGTCGACCTTGCCGACCAGGTTGGCCAGCAACTCCAGCTTGGTGCTGACCTTGCTGCCGGCCACGATCGCCAGCAGCGGCCGCGCGGGGTCGGCCAGCGCCTGGTCCAGCGCGTCCAGCTCGGCCATCAGCAGCGGGCCGCCGCAGGCGACCGGCGCGAAGCGGATCACGCCATGGGTGGAGGCCTGGGCGCGGTGCGCGGTGCCGAACGCATCCATCACGAACACGTCGCACAGGGCGGCGTACTTGCGCGCGAGCGCCTCGTCGTCGGCGCCCTCGCCGACGTTCATGCGGCAGTTCTCCAGCAGCACCAGCTCGCCCGGCGCGACCTGCACGCCGTCCACCCAGTCGCGCCGCAGCGGCACCGGCCGCCCGAGCAGCTCGGCCAGGCGCGCGGCCACCGGCGCCAGCGAGTCGGCCGCGCTCCACTGGCCCTCCTTCGGGCGCCCGAGGTGCGAGGTCACCATCACCGCCGCGCCCTTCTCCAGCGCCAGGCGCAGGGTCGGCAGCGAGGCCAGGATGCGCTGGTCGGAGGCGACCCTGCCATCGGCGATCGGCACGTTGAGGTCCTGCCGGATCAGCACGCGCTTGCCGGCGAGGTCGAGGTCGGTCATGCGGAGGATGGCGGACATGCGATGGCTTCCCCTGGCGGTCGAGAACGGTGGCGGTGCAGGCGGGCGGCCGCGCATGGCGGCCGGAAGGTGGCGTGCCCGGCGCGACGGGGCACGCGCGGCGGGCGTCAGCGCGCGGCGACCACCCGCGCCATCTCCAGGCACTTGTTGGAGTAGCCCCACTCGTTGTCGTACCAGGCCACCAGCTTGACGAAGGTGGGATCGAGCTGGATCCCGGCCTCGGCGTCGAAGATGCTGGTGCGCGCATCGCCACGGAAGTCGGTGGCGACCACCTTGTCCTCGGTGTAGCCGAGGATGCCGCGCAGCGCGCCCTCGCTCTGCGCCTTCATCTCCGCGCAGATCTCGGCGTAGCTGGCGGGCGCGTCCAGCTCGCAGGTCAGGTCGACCACCGACACGTCCGAGGTCGGCACGCGGAAGCTCATGCCGGTCAGCTTCTTGTTCAGCGCCGGGATCACCACCCCGACCGCCTTGGCCGCGCCGGTGCTGGACGGGATGATGTTCTCGAGGATCCCGCGGCCGCCGCGCCAGTCCTTGTTGGACGGGCCGTCCACGGTCTTCTGGGTGGCGGTGGCCGCATGCACGGTGGTCATCAGCCCGCGCTTGATGCCCCACTTGTCGTGCACCACCTTGGCCAGCGGCGCCAGGCAGTTGGTGGTGCAGCTGGCGTTGCTGATGATCGCCTCGCCGGCGTAGCTGGCATGGTTCACCCCGTACACGAACATCGGGGTGTCGTCCTTGCTCGGCGCGCTCATGATCACCTTGCGCGCGCCGGCGTCGAGGTGCTTCTGCGCGCCGTCCTTGGTCAGGAAGATGCCGGTGGACTCGATCACCACCTCCGCGCCGACCTCGCCCCAGCGCAGCGCGGCCGGGTCCTTCTCGGCGGTCAGGCGGATGCTGCGCCCGTTCACCACCAGGCGGTCGCCACGCACCTCGACCTCGCCGCGGAAGCGGCCGTGCACCGAGTCGTAGCGCAGCATGTAGGCCAGGTAGTCCGGCTCCAGCAAGTCGTTGATGGCGACGATCTCGATGTCGTCGAAGTTCTGCACCGCGGCGCGGAACACGCAGCGCCCGATGCGCCCGAAACCATTGATGCCGACCTTGATGGCCATTGCGACGGACTCCGGCAGGGATTGGGAAAGCGGATGTTCGCCATTCTAACCAGCCACCACCGGCGTGCACGGCGCTTGCAGGCGCAACTTTGATCGGGGTCAAGGCCCGCTGGCCGCGGCCGGCGCAGCATGCGCGCAGTTCAAACGAAGGCCGATGGAGCCGCCCATGAAACTCGCACGCACTGCCCTTGCCCTGTCCCTGGCCCTGCTCGCCGCCCCGGCGTTCGCCCAGTCCGCCGGCCACTGGACCGTCGGCGTCGGCGTCCACACGGTCGCCCCGAAGTCCGACAACGGCACCCTGACCAACACCCCGCTCGGCAACCTGCGGATCGACGTCGGCAACAACACCCGCCCGACCATTTCCGCCGAGTACTTCGTGCGCGACAACCTCGGGATCGAGGTGCTGGGCGCGCTGCCGTTCAAGCACGACATCAACGTGGTCGGGGTCGGCCGGGTCGGCACCACCAAGCACCTGCCGCCGACCGTCTCCCTGCAGTACCACTTCGACGCCGGCGCCATGCGCCCGTTCGTCGGCCTGGGCCTGAACTACACCAAGTTCTTCGAGACCCGCGCCGAAGGCCCGATCGCCGGCAACCGCCTGAGCCTGTCCGACTCCTGGGGCGCCGCCGCGCACGTCGGCGTGGACTTCAAGGTGAGCGAGCGCAGCGCGATCCGGGTCGACTACCGCTGGATCCAGATCGACACCAAGGTCAAGCTCAACGGCGCGCCGCTCGGCACCCGCAACAAGGTCACCCTGGACCCCTCGGTGTACGGCATCGCCTACGTGATGCAGTTCTGAACCAGCGGCGAGGTCCCGTTCCCTCCGCGGGCCATGCCGGGCTATCCTGCCCGCATGGCCCTCTTTTTTCGCCCCCGCATGCGCCGCGCCCTGCTCCTGAGCCTGCTCCTCGCCGCCGCCAGCCCGTCCGCCTGGGCCTGGGGTGCCCTTGGCCACCGCATGGTCGGCGAGCTGGCCGAGCGCCAGCTCGATCCCAAGGCGAAGGCCGAGGTCGCGGTGCTGCTCGCCGGCGAGCCGGACCCGACCCTGGCCGGCGTGGCGAACTGGGCGGACGAGCTGCGCGGCAGCGATCCCGACCGCTTCCGCCAGACCTCGCGCTGGCACTACATCAACGCCCAGGGCGGCGGCTGCGCGTTCGACGTCGCCCGCGACTGCCCGGACGGCAACTGCGTGGTCGCCGCGATCGAGCAGCAGCGGCGCATCCTCGGCGACCCCAGCCAGCCGCTGGCGGCGCGCCGCGACGCGCTCAAGTTCCTGGTCCATTTCGTCGGCGACGTGCACCAGCCGATGCATGCCGGCGACCGCGACGACGCCGGCGGCAACAAGTACCAGATCAGCCTGCGCACCCCGATCCAGCCGGAGGCCTACGCCCGCCAGAACTACGTGGACGGGGTGATGGGCACCAACTTGCATGCGATCTGGGACTACTACGTGCTGGCCAGCCGCGGGCTGGAGTTCCGCGACTACGCCGATCGCCTGCAGGAGGTGCCGGTGCCGGCGCAGGCGGACGATGCCGATCCGTTGGCGTGGGCGAAGGAATCCTGCGGCCTGATCCAATCCCGCCAGCTCTATCCCAGCGGGCACAAGCTCGACCAGCGCTATCTTGAGGCGCAGCGCCCGCTGGCCGAACAGCGTATCCGCGAGGCCGCGCACCGGCTGGCCCTGCTGCTGAACCAGACGATCGGCTGAGGCCCGACCCGTGCGCGAGGACGCGCCGCTGCGCCGCGCCAGGGCCGGCGGCGGCCTGCGCCAGGCACGGCGGTCAGACGCGCGTCGCCATCGCCACGGGTAGGTGGACAGATTGTCCCACCCCGCCTCGGGCGCCTTGAATATTAGAACTTGCTAAATAATATGGAGGCCATCCCGGCTAAGGTGATGGCCCGATGTTCCGCCGCGACCCGCCTGCGTCCCCGCCGCCGCGCCCGCAGGGCGCCTGGGGGCTGCTACGCCGGCACCTGGCGGTCTTGATCGCGGTCAAGCTCGCGCTGATCACGCTGCTTTACGCTCTGTTCTTCAATCCTGCCCGGCGCCCGGCGATCGATGCCGAGGCGGTGGGGCGCCAGCTGCAATCCTCCCCCGTTTCCTCGCCCGAGAGGTGACATGCCATGCCCGATTTCCACGTCGTCGACCTGTCGCGATTGCAGTTCGCGATCACCGCGCTCTACCACTTCCTGTTCGTCCCGCTCACGCTGGGGCTGGCGCTGCTGCTGGCCATCATGGAGAGCGTGTACGTGATGACCGGGCGCGTCATCTGGAAGCAGATGGTGAAGTTCTGGGGCGTGCTGTTCGGCATCAACTTCGCCATGGGGGTGGCCACCGGCATCACCATGGAATTCCAGTTCGGCACCAACTGGGCCTACTACTCGCACTACGTCGGCGACATCTTCGGCGCGCCGCTGGCGATCGAGGGGCTGATGGCGTTCTTCCTGGAGAGCACCTTCGTCGGCCTGTTCTTCTTCGGCTGGGACCGCATGGGCAAGCTGCAGCACATGGTGGTGACCTGGCTGATGGCCCTCGGCGCCAACTTCTCGGCGCTGTGGATCCTGATCGCCAACGGCTGGATGCAGTACCCGGTCGGCGCCGAGTTCAACTTCCAGACCATGCGCATGGAGGTCACCGACTTCGCCGCGGTGCTGTTCAACCCGGTGGCGCAGTCCAAGTTCGTGCACACCGTGAGCGCAGGCTACGTGACCGGCGCGATCTTCGTGCTGGCGATCAGCGCCTGGTACCTGCTCAAGGGCCGCAACATCCAGTTCGCGCGGCGCTCGCTGACGGTGGCCGCGAGCTTCGGCCTGGCCTCCGCGCTGAGCGTGGTGGTGCTGGGCGACGAGAGCGGCTACACCGTGTCCGAGAACCAGAAGATGAAGCTGGCGGCGATCGAGGCCGAGTGGCACACCGCGCCGGCGCCGGCGTCGTTCACTCTGTTCGGCATCCCGGACATGCAGGAGCGCGAGACCAAGGCCGCGATCCGGATCCCGTGGGCGCTGGGCCTGATCGCCACCCGCTCGCTGGACGAGCAGGTGCCCGGCATCCACGACCTGGTGGAGGAGAACAAGCAGCGCATCCGCAACGGCATCGCCGCGCACGCCGCGCTCAACGCGGTGCGCGCCGACCCCAACGACCCGGTCAAGCGCCAGGCCTTCCTCGACAAGCGCGAGGACCTCGGCTTCGGCCTGCTCACCCTGCGCTACGTGGACGACCCAGCCAAGGCCGACGAGGCGGTGATCGAGAAGGCCGCCTGGTCGACCGTGCCGAACGTGCCGGTGCTGTTCTTCTCGTTCCGGATCATGGTCGCGCTGGGCTTCTTCTTCATCGGCCTGTTCGCCTGGGCGTTCTACCTGGCCAGCAAGCGCCGGCTGGACAACCGCCTGTTCCTGCGGGTCGCGTTCTGGAGCCTGCCGCTGCCGTGGATCGCGGCGGAGCTGGGCTGGATCGTGGCCGAGTACGGCCGCCAGCCGTGGGCGATCGACGGGGTGCTGCCGACCTTCCTCGGGGTGTCCTCGACCAGCGCGGCGCAGGTCACCGGCAGCCTGGTCGGCTTCGTGGTGCTCTACACCACCCTGGCCGTGTTCGACGTCTACCTGATGCTGAAGATGGCGCGCAAGGGCCCGGAGGGCCTGGGCCTGTGGCCGCTGCCGCAGGCGCAGCTGGCCCACCATACCGAGTACGCCGCCGCGGCGACCGCCGCCCCGTCTGAGGAGACCCGCCATGCTTGACTACGGCACCCTGCGCGAAATCTGGTGGCTGCTGCTGGGCGTGCTGCTGATCGGCTTCGCTCTGACCGATGGCTACGACCTCGGCCTCGGCGCGATCTACCGCTTCATCACCCGCGACGACATCGAGCGGCGGATGGCGCTGGAGGCGATCGAGCCGCACTGGGAGGGCCACCAGGTGTGGTTCATCCTCGGCGGCGGCGCGGTGTTCGCTGCGTGGCCGACGCTGTATGCGACCTCGTTCTCCGGCTTCTACTTCGCCATGCTGCTGGTGCTGCTGGCGCTGATCCTGCGCCCGGTCGGCTTCAACTTCCGCAACAAGGTGCAGAACCCGGCCTGGCGCAATGCCTGGGACTGGGCGCTGACGGTCTCCGGGGTGGTGCCCTCGCTGGTGTTCGGGGTCGCGTTCGGCAACCTGTTCCTGGGCGTGCCGTTCCATTTCAGCGACACCCTGCGCCCGGTCTACGACGGCAGCTTCTTCGCCCTGTTCCACCCGTTCGCGTTGCTGGCCGGGGTGGTCAGCCTGGCGATGCTGGTGATGCACGGGGCGAGCTTCGCGGCGATGAAGATCGAGGGCGTGGTCGGCGACCGCGCGCACGCGGTGGCGCGGGCGGCGGCGCTGGTGACGCTGGCCGCGTTCGTCGCCGCCGGGCTGTGGCTGAGCGTGCTGCCCGGCCACGTCATCACCGGCGGCGCCGATCCCAACGGGCCGGCCAATCCGCTCGGCAAGCAGGTGGCGGTGGTCGCCGGCGCCTGGCTCGGCAACCAGAAGGCGCATCCGCTGCTGTGGCTGGTGCCCGCGCTGGCGGCCGCGGGGATGCTGGCGGTGGCGCTGCTGCGGCAGCGGGTGGCGGCCTTCGTCGCCAGCTGCCTGGCGGTGGCGGCGGTGATCCTGACCGCCGGGATCGCGCTGTTCCCGTTCCTGCTGCCCTCCTCGACCGATCCCAACCAGGGCCTGACCATCTGGGACGCCTCGTCCAGCGCCCGCACCCTCGGCATCATGCTGTTCGCGGCGGCCGTGTTCCTGCCGCTGATCCTCGCCTACAGCACGTGGGCGTTCCGGATCATGCGCGGCCAGGTGACCCGCGCCCACGTGGAAGAACAGGCCCGCAACGGAGGTGGTTACTGATGTGGTACTTCTCCTGGATCCTCGGCATCGCCTTCGCGGCCGCATTCGCCATCCTCAACGCGATGTGGTACGAGGTGCACAGCGACCGCGCGCGCGGCGTCAAGGCGGCGTTCGAACAGCCCTGACCCCGCGCCCTGCGATGGCCCGGCTGCTCTCGCTGCTGCTCGGCGCCGCGCTCGCCCTCGGGCTGCTGCTCCTGCCCGCCGCGCGCGGGCGGGAGCTGACCGCCAGCGAGCACGGCTGGATGACGCTGGTGCTGATCGCGGTGTGCGCGCTGTTCGTGCACGGCAGCGGCTTTCGCTTCCGCGCGCGCTGGCTGCAGGCGGTGTTCTCGCCATGGCTGCTGTGGCCCGCGGCAGCGCTGGCCACGGGCCTGTTCTGGCGCGCCGCTGCGGGCTGAGCCGCGCGGGGCTCAACGGTAGCGGCGCAGGTACTGCTTCTCGAACAGGGCCTTGGCCCAGTGCATCGCCTTCAGCGGCGGCCATGCCTGCGCGCGGTCGCCGGCGCGGCGGATCAGCATGCCGCGGTCGAGCCCGTCCACGATGCACACCAGCTCGGCGCGGAACGCCTCCTGCGCCGGCTCCCCGCGCAGCTCGCGCAGCAGGTTGCGCGCCGCGACCTCCGCCTGCAGATCGGCCTGGTGCGCCTGCTTGGCCATCCAGTCCGGGCCGGGCAGGCTGGCGCCGTCGCCGGCCGCATAGACCCGGGCGACGCCGGCGACCCGGGCGTGCGCATCGCCGGCCAGCAGGCCGCCGGGCGAACGCGGCAGCGCGGTCGCCTCCAGCCAAGCGGCGCCGGTGAGGCCGGGCATGAACAGGGTCAGCGCGCTCGGGATGCGCTCCTGCTCGAGCTGCACCGCGTCCGCCTCGAAGCGCACCGGCTTCTGGCCGAACACGGTGCGGATCCCGCGCTGCTGCATCTGCGCCACCAGCATCGCCACCGCGCGCTCGCCGAGGCGCTTGCCGGGTTGGTCGGTGGCGCTGAAGAACACCAGCTCGAAGCGCTCGCGCCGGCGCTGGCGACGCAGCAGGGTGTCGATCCCGAACAGGAACTCGAACACCGGCCCACCGCGCATGGCGTTCGGCTCGGCCGGATTGGCGCCGAAGCCGAAGCACAGGGTGCCGCCCGTAAGCGCCGCCAGGCGGTCGCGGATGGCCTCGCCCGCGGCGATCCCGTCGCAGGGGATGACCGCATGCTCGATCCCCGGCAGCTTGCGCAGGAAACGCGCGCCGCTGGCGATGATCAGGCCGTCGTTAGCGATCTCGCCGGCCTCGGTCTGCAACATGCGCGCATCCGCCGACAGGCCGGTGGCATGCGCCTGCACGAAGCGCACGCGCGCCCGCGCGAGGAAGCGCTGCAGCGGCACCACCAGGTCCTCGCGCCGGCGCAGGCCGGCCGGGATCCAGATGCTGCCGGGCAGATAGTGCAGCTCCGCGCGCGGCGCGACCAGGGTGAGTTCCGCCTGCGGCGCATGCCGGCGCAGGGTGCGCAGCGCGGTCAGCCCGGCGAAGCCGGCGCCGACTACGGTAATCCGCGGCGCCGCGCTCATGCCGCGGCGGGCGCCGTGGGCGCCAGTTCGTCGTAGGCGCGCAGGGCCTCGGCGGCATAGATCATCGCCGGGCCGGCGCCCATGTAGATCGCCATTGCCAGCGTCTCCAGGAGTTCCTCGCGGCTGGCGCCGGCGCGGATCGCGGCCTTGGCATGGAAGCCGATGCAGCCGTCGCAACGCACTGCCACCGCGATGCCCATCGCGATCAGTTCCTTGGCCTTGACGTCCAGCGCACCGGGGCGCAGGGCCTCGCGCGCCAGCGCGGAGAACGCACGCATCGGCTCGGCGGCGCCACTGCGCAGGCGCACGATGGCGGCGTTGAGGTCGTCGATCAGGTCGGGATAGGGCTGGCTCACGGGCGGGCGGATCCGGGCAGGCGTCGGGTCGGGGATTCGGATCAAAGGTACTGGCGGGTCCAGCGCACGATGTCGGCCGCGCCCATCGCGCCGGCTTGGCGCGCCAGTTCGCGACCGCCGCGGAACAGTGCGAGGGTGGGGATGCTGCGGATGCCGAAGCGCGCGCCCAGCGCCGGCTCGGCCTCGGTATCGACCTTGGCCAGCCGCACCTGCGGCTCCAGCTGCGCGGCTGCGGCCTCGAACTGCGGCGCCATCATCCGGCACGGGCCGCACCACGGCGCCCAGAAATCCACCAGCACCGGCAGGTCGGCACGCTCGACGTGGGCATGAAAGCCGGCGGCATCCAGCGCAACCGGATGCGCGGTGAACAGCGGGCGGTGGCACTGGCCGCAGGTGGGGCCATCGTGCAGGCGCGCGGTCGGCACCCGGTTGCGGGCATTGCAGTGCGGACAGGCGATGATCAGCGCGTTGTCGTTCAAAGGTGATGCTCCAATGACTGACGCCGACACCCACAGCCAGCGCGGCGCGCATTGTCGCCGCGCCGGCGCGGTGCCGGTTTGATCCGGATCAGCCGGTGTGGCCCTCGGCCAGCAGTTCGGCGAGATCCAGGCCCCAGTCCGGGGTCTTGCCGTGGGTCTGGAAGAACAGGTCGCGGTAGCGCATCTTCAGGAAGTACGGCATCCGCCCCATCTTCAGCACCGCGGTGTCGCCGCCGTACCAGGTGTTGGAGCGGATGTAGAACGCCTTGCCGCCGCCCATGTCGCCGATGCAGTACACGATCGGCTGCAGCGGCTTGTCGGCCTCCTCGGCGGTGAGCGCCCCCAGGTCCTTGGCGATCTGGCGGCCGACGATCTCGGTCTGCTGGTGGCCGATCGCGCCGAGCTTGGGCACCGTGACCGCGGCGGCGTCGCCGGCGGCGAACACGGTCGGGTAGTCCGGGTTGCGCATCAGCAGGTCGGTCTTGACGAAGCCCATGTCGTCGCAGATCGGCAGGCCCTTGAGGAAGTCGTGCGCGACCCAGTCGGGGAACACGATCTTGACCTCGGCCTCGACGCTGCGGCCGTCGGCGAACTCGATGCCCTCCGCGGTGATGCGGCGGATGTCCTGGGTCTTGTTGACGTAGTGGAAGCCCATGCCGGAGGCGATCTCCAGCAGCTGCTTGACCACCGTCTCGCCGGCGTCCTCCGCGATCAGCTCGGCCGGGGTGAACACCGTGACCTTGTCCGGCCCGCCTTGGCCGTGCTTGCCGAGCCAGGTCGCCATCGACAGCATCACCTCCACCGGCGGGCCCTCGCAGGCGGCCAGCGCGTCCGGGATCTTGCCGCCCGGATAGGGCGCCAGGCCCTTGGCGCCGTTGCCCTGGTGGAAGCGCGCCGAACCGATCGCGATCGGCCCGCCGCGGTAGCCGCCGCGGTGCAGGTACTCGCGCAGGCGGTTGCCGTGGAACAGGTCGGCCACGGTGTGGCCGTGCTCGGCGAAGCCCTCGATCGCGTCGAACGCCAGCCGGTTGCCGACCGCGATCACCAGGTAGTCGTAGCCGATCGTCTGGGTCTCGCCGCCCGGGCGCTCGTTCGGCACGAACTCGACCTGCTTGCGCTCGACGTCGATCGCCTTGACCTCGCCCTGCACGAAGGCGATGTCGTCCTCCGCCAGCACGTGGCGCAGGTCCATGCGCTGGCGCAGGGCCGGGTCCTTGTCCTCAAACACGTCGGCCGGGATGTTGGGGACGAACAGCAGGTAGTCCTTGCGGTCGATCACGGTGATCCGCACCGACGGCCCGGCGAACTGGCGCACGCGCTGGGCGCTGGACAGGCCGGCGAAATTGCCGCCGAGGACGAGGACGTGCGGACTGGCGCTGGTATTGCTGGACATGGCACTGGCTCCCTGTGATGTGGCCGCAGCCTGCGCCGGGTGGCGTTATGCGCGGGCGAAGATCACGCCCCGCGGGCACAGGCGCCCTACAGCTCCTCGTCCGGCCCGTAGGGATACCGGGTGTGGCCGTAGCGCACCACCAGCACCGCGATCGCCAGCACCAGGATCGCGCCGGCCCCGGCCAACAGCGCCCACGGCGCCGACAGCGAGGTGTCGGTCATCATGTGCCGGGCCACGCCGACCATCGCGATGTACAGCGGCATGCGCACCGACATCTTGCCCTTGCGCCAGTACATGCCGACCAGGGCCACCATCTCCAGGTACATGAACAACAGGAGCAGGTCGGGGATGTCGACCTTGCCCTTGTTCAGCATGTGCAGGATCTCGGCGACCATCGCCACCAGGGTCGCGGCCAGGATCACCATCAGCCCCGCGCGCTCGAGCATGCGGATGCCCCAGCCGACGGTATGCACCGGCCGCGGCAGGCTGGATCGGTCGTTGTTGCCCATCGTCTGATCTCCCCCGTGTCGGTTCGCGCGGCGACCGCCCCCGCGGCCGGCGCGCGGTTCAGGTCAGGCCGGCGCGCCCGGCGTGTAGCGCACCCCGGCGGCGTCGACCACCGCCACCTCGACCGCCATGCCCTCGCGCACGCTCTGGGTCACGATGCAGAACTGCTCGAACTGTGCCAGCGCGCGCTCGAAATGCTCGAGACTGGCAGCCGGATCGGCCAGGGTCAGGGTGACCTCCGCGCGCGGGATGCGCCAGCGCCCGGCGGCGTTGCGCTCGCGGCGGGCGGTGATCTCGGCGCGGATCGGGCCGGGCGCGTTCTTGAACTTGCGCAGCGCGAACAGCAGGCTAGCGGCCAGGCAGTTGGCGACCCCGGCCAGCAGCAGCGCGGACGGATTGGGCCCGGCGCCGGCGCCGAGCGGCGGCGGCTCGTCGGTGTGCAGTTCCAGCCCGGTGCCGGCGATCCGCACGTGGAAGGCGTAGGGGCCCTCCTGCTCCAGCACCAACCGAATTTCGTCCTGCGCCTCGCTCATTGCACGCCTCCTGGTCGCTGTCGTCCTGTCCGCGCGCGGCCGGGCGGCCCCGCGCCCCCGCGCCCCGGCTCAGCCCTCGCCGGCCGGCACTTCCACCCACAGCGCCCCGCGCAGGTCGCCGACCTCGAAGCCGGTCGCGGTGTCGCCCGGATACAGCCGGCGCAGCGCGGCGGCGGTCTGCGGGCTCAAGGTCTTGCCGTGGCAGGCCAGGCAGGCCGGCTCCACCGCGATCCCGCGCATCATCCGCAGCGCCACCCCCGGCGGCAGGCCGTGGTCTTGCACCGCGACCAGCTCGCCCGGGGCGGTGCCGGCGGCGGCGCGTGCCTGGAAGTCGGCGAGCACTGCCGCCTGCCAGTCCTGCGCCGCGTTGGCCGGGTTGCGGATGCGCCCCGGCACCGGCACCCGGCCGAGGCGCACGCCGTGGGCCGCGCCGACGCGGGCGGCGATCTTCGGCGCCTCGTCGTGGCAGAACGCGATCGCGCCCTCGGTGCCGCCCTGGCCGAGCTTGGCCATCAGGGCCGACTTGAGCTGGGTGCTGAAGTCGCGCGCCGCGGCCTGCGCGCGCTCGCGCGCGGCGGCGGGGGCGGCCGTGCCCGCAGGCGCGGCGGCCGCGGGCGGCGGCGCCGGCTTCGGCGCCGGGGCGCTGCACGCGGCGAGCAGGACCGCCAGCAGCGCGCCCCCGGCGAGGGTCTTCGTGGTGATGCCACCGGTCATGCCAGCTCCTCCTGCGGGGGCGTCGGCCGCCGCGCCTCGCGCAGTTTCAGCCCGTAGTACAGCAGCGGGATGACCACCAGGGTCAGCAGCGTGCTGACGAAGATGCCGAAGATCAGCGAGATCGCCAGGCCGTTGAAGATCGGGTCGTCGAGGATGAAGAACGCGCCCAGCATCGCCGCCAGCCCGGTCAGGGCGATCGGCTTGGCGCGCACCGCGCAGGCATCCACCACCGCCTGCGCCAGCGGCACCCCGCGCGCGGTCTCCTGGTTGATGAAGTCCACCAGCAGGATCGAGTTGCGCACGATGATCCCCGCCAGCGCGATCATGCCGATCATGCTGGTCGCGGTGAACTGCTTGCCCAGCAGCGCATGCCCCGGCATCACCCCGATGATGGTCAGCGGGATCGGCGCCATGATCACCAGCGGCACCAGGTAGCTGCGGAACTGCGCGACCACCAGGAGGTAGATCAGCACCATCCCCGCCGCGTAGGCGATGCCCATGTCGCGGAAGGTCTCGTAGGTGATCTGCCACTCGCCGTCCCACTTGATCGCATAGCCGCTGGTGTCGGTCGGCTGCGCGATGAAGGTCTGGGCCAGGTGCTGGCCGGCCACCGGCAGGTCACGCAGCTTGCTCACGATCGCGAACATGCCGTACAGCGGGCTGTCCAGCTTGCCGGCCTCGTCGGCCATGACGTAGGCCACCGGCAGGCCGTCCTTGTGGTAGATCGCGCCGTCCCAGTCGGCGCGCTCGACCCGCACCAGCTCCGACAGCGGCACCAGCTGGCCCTGGCTGCTACGCACCTTGACCGCCAGCAGGCCCTGCAGCGCGGCCTGGTCCTGCGCCGGCAGGCGCAGGCGCACCGGGCGCGGGTACTTGGAGCGGCCGTCCTGCACGAAGGTGGCATCGCTGCCGGAGACCGCCATCGCGATCGCATCGGCCACGGTCGCCTGCGGCACGCCCAGGCGCGCCGCGCGCTCGCGGTCGAGCACCAGGACCTCGCGCGGGGCGTCGGCCTCCACGCTGGTGTCGAGGTCGACGATGCCCTCGGTGCCGGCGAACGGGCCGGCCGCCAGCGCGCGCGCGACCTTGCGCTGGCCGGCGTAGTCCGGGCCGTACACCTCGGCCACCAGCGGCGACATCACCGGCGGCCCCGGCGGGACCTCGACCACCTTGACCGAGGCGCCGTAGCGCTTGCCGATCGCGGCCAGCGCCGGGCGCATGGCCAGCGCGATCTCGTGGCTCTGGCGCTTGCGGTGGTGCTTGTCCACCAGGTTCACCTGGAGGTCGCCGACGTTGCTGCCGCTGCGCAGGAAGTACTGGCGCACCAGGCCGTTGAAGTTGATCGGCGCGGCGGTGCCGGCGTAGCCCTGGAAGTCCTGCACCTCGGGGATCTTGCTGACCTCGGCCGCGAGCTCCGCCAGCAGCGCGTTGGTCTGCTCGAGGGTGCTGCCCTCGGGCATGTCGACCACGACCTGCACCTCCGACTTGTTGTCGAACGGCAGCATCTTCAGCACCACCAGCTTGAACACCACCAGCGAGCCCGCCAGCAGCACCAGCCCGACCATGGAGGCATACAGCAGGCCGCGCTTGCGCGCGCCGGCGGCGCCGGCCAGGAACGGGGTCATCACCCGCCCGAACAGCCGGTGCAGCCAGCCCTGCTGGCGTTCCTCGTGCTCATGGTCGGCTTCCGCGGCGTGGCCGTGGCGGGCCAGCAGCTTGAGCGACAGCCACGGGGTCACCACCAGCGCGATCAGCAGCGACAGCAGCATGCCGACCGAGGCGTTGATCGGGATCGGGCGCATGTACGGGCCCATCAGCCCGGACACGAACGCCATCGGCATCAGCGCCGCGATCACGGTGAAGGTGGCGAGGATGGTCGGCCCGCCGACCTCGTCCACCGCCGGCGGGATCACCTCGCGCAGGCTGCGCTTGCGCCCGTCCGGGCCGGGGATGGCCAGGTGGCGGTGGATGTTCTCGACCACCACGATGGCGTCGTCCACCAGGATGCCGATCGAGAAGATCAGCGCGAACAGCGACACCCGGTTGAGGGTGAAGCCCATCACGTGCGAGGCGAACAGGGTGACCGCGAGGGTCAGCACCACCGCGGTGCCGACCACGATCGCCTCGCGCCAGCCGAGCGCGAACAGCACCAGCAGCACCACGCTGCCGGTGGCGAACACCAGCTTCTGGATCAGCTTCTGCGCCTTGTCGGCGGCGGTCTGGCCGTAGTCGCGGGTGATCGCGTAGTGCACCCCGTGCGGGATCACCTCGCCCTGGAGCTGGGCCAGGCGCCGGGCGACCGCAGTGGTGATGTCGGAGGCGTTGGTGCCCGGCTTCTTGGCGATCGCGATGGTCACCGCCGGGGCCACGCCCGCCGCCGGGCCGGCGCGCCCGGGCGGGGTGCCGTACCAGACGTAGCGGCTGGCGAGGTCGCCGCGCGACTCGATGCTGGCCACGTCCGACAGCAGCAGCGGCTTGCCGCCCTGGTTGCCGATCACCAGGTGCGCGACCTCGTCGGCCGAGGCCAGGAACTTGCCGGCGGTCACCGGCACCGCGCCGTTGGCGGTGACCCGCTCGCCGGCCTGGTGCACCACGTTGGCGGCGCGCAGGGCCTGCATCAGGTCGGCCGGCGACAGGTTGTAGGCGGCCAGCTTGGCGGCGTCGAGGGTGACCAGCACGGTGCGGTCGGGCGCGCCGATGGTATACACGTCGCGGGTGCCGGGGATGCGCTTGATCTCCGCTTCCAGCGTGTGCGCGACCTCGGCCAGGCGGGTGGCGTCGGTCTGCGGGTCGTCGCTCCACAGGGTGACGGCCATCACCGGCACGTCGTCGATGCCCTTGGGCTTGATGATCGGCTGGCCGACGCCGAAGCCCGGCGGCAGCCAGTCCTGGTTCGAATAGACCTGGTTGTACAGCCGCACCAGCGCCGGCTGGCGGTCCACCCCGACCTGGTACTCGACGGTGACGATCGCCACCCCCGGCCGGCTGGTGGAGTAGACGTGCTTGACGCCCTCGATCTCCGAGAGCTTCTGCTCGAGCGGCACCGCGACCAGCTGCTCGACGTCGCGCGCGCTGGCGCCGTCGAACGGCACGATCACGTTGGCCATGGTGACGTCGATCTGCGGCTCTTCCTCGCGCGGGGTGATCAGCACCGCGAGGATGCCCAGCAGCAGGCCCATCAGGGCCAGGATCGGGGTCAGCGGATTGGCCTGGAAGGCCGCGGCGAGGCGGCCGGAGATGCCCATCCGCGGGGTCGGGCGCGACTCAGCCATGGCCACCTTCCGCTGCCTTGCGCTGCGCGGCCAGGGCCTGCATGGCCGCGACCGGGTCCTTCACCACCTGCTCGCCGGGGCGCAGGCCGGAGATGATCTCGATGGCATCGCCGACGCGCCCGCCGATGCGCACCTGGCGCAGCAGCAGGGTGCCGTCCTGCTTGACGTACACCGCGCTCAGCTCGCCGCGCTGCACCAGCGCCGACTGCGGGATGCGGATCGGCTGCGCGGTGCCGATCACCGGCTCGTTGCGGTCGGCGTCGAACAGCACCTTGGCGGTGGTGCCCGGCGCCGGCGCCGGCTCCAGCGCCTCCGGCAGGCGCACGCGCACGTTCACGCTGTGGCTGGCCGGGTCCGCGGCCGGGAACACGGTGACCTCGGCGGCCTCCACGCTGCGCCCGTCGGCCAGCACCACCTGCGCGCGCGGGTCGCGGCGGATGGCGTCGGCGCGGCTCTGCGGCACCATCACCTCCAGCCGCAGCGCGCGCGGGGCGTACAGGCTGAGCAAGGGCTGCCCGGGTGCGACGGTCTCGCCCGGCTCGACGTCGCGCGCGGAGACGATCCCGGCGAACGGCGCCTTGACCACGGTGTAGGCGGCCTGCTGGCTGGCCTGCGCCAGCTGCGCGCGGGCCGCGTCGCGCGCGGCGAAGGCGGCGTCGCGGGCGGCGCGCGCCTGGTCGATCTGGGCCTTGGACACGAACTGGCCGTCGGCCAGCGCCGCGATCCGCTTGTAGTTCAGCTCGGCCTCGGCGGCGTTGGCCTCGGCCGCGCGCAGCTGCGCGCGCGCGCTGTTGGCCCCGGCCTCCTGCTCGGTCGCGGTGATCCGCAGCAGCACCTGCCCGGCCTGCACGTGGTCGTTGACGTCCACGTACACCGCGGCCACCCGGCCGCTGGTCTGCGCGCTCAGATCGGCGCGCCGGACCGCTTCCACCACGCCGTCCCAGCCGCGCCCGGGCAGGCCGTTGCCGGCCGTGACCTGGAAGGTCGCCAGCGCCGGCAGCGGCGGCAGCTTGGTCGCCGGCTCGCCGCCGCAGGCGGCCAGCGCCAGCGCCAGCGCAGACGGCAGCAGCCAGTTACTGGAACGCACAGCCGCCTCCGCGCACGCCGAGCTTCTTGAAGATCATCGCCGCCGGGCAGAACCCGGTGAAGCTGGCCTGGAGCATGTTCAGGCCGATGAACGCAGTGAACAGCAGCCACCACGGCGAGACGAAATGGACCAGCAGGACGCTGACCAGGATCATCACGCCGGCAAAGGCCATCACGGCACGGTCGAGGTTCATGGGGGAACTCCGCTAGGGTCTTCGGGGAACAGTGGGAAGCCGGCCCCGCCCGCCATCCCGGCGGGCGGGGCGGGCCGGGTCAGGCATGGGGCACGCGCTTGACGTCCTTGAGGCGCTCGATCCCGAGCATGCTCAGGATCTGCTTCTCGTAGATCGGCTCGCTGGTGCCGTTGCGCATCTTGTAGAGGAAGTACTTCTCGAAGCCGATCTTGGCCAGGTGCACCCACTTGCCGATCTTGGTCCAGGTGACGTTGCGCGGCGGGATCTGCGGCAGCGCCACGAACGCCGCGCCGGTGTCGCCCATGTCGGCCAGGCACACCGCGTTCCAGGTGCCCTCGTAGTCGGGGGTCTTGCCCTCCAGTTCGGCCTTGATGTTGCGCACGATGGTGGTGACCATCGACTCGATCATGAAACCGGTCTTGGGCGCGCCGGTCGGCACCGGGGTGGCCTCCACCGGCGGGATCGCCACGCACACGCCGGCCGAGAAGATCTTCGGGTACTTCGGGCTGCGCTGGTGCTTGTCCACGATCACGAAGCCGCGCGGGTTGCACAGCCCCTCGACCGCGGCCACCGCCTCCACGCCCTTGAACGCCGGCAGCAGCATGGAGAACTTGAACGGCAGCGTCTTCGGCTCCAGCGGCTGGCCCTTCTCGTCGTGCGGCAGCACGGTCATCTCGCCGTCGCGCACCTCGGTCACCTTGGCGTTGGTGATCCAGCCGATGTGGCGCTGGCGCATCTCCGACTCCATCAGGCCCTTGGAGTCGCCGACCCCGCCCAGGCCCATGTGGCCGATGTAGGGCTCGCTGGTCACGAACGTCATCGGCACCTTGTCGCGCAGCTTGCGCTTGCGCAGGTCGGCATCGACGATCATCGCGAACTCATAGGCGGGTCCGAAGCAGCTGGCGCCCTGCACCGCGCCGATCACGACCGGGCCGGGGTTCTTCAGGAACTCCTGGTAGGCCCGCCAGGCGTGGTCGGCGTGCGGGGTGGTGCACACCGACTGGGTGTAGCCGCCGTCCGGGCCGCTGCCGGGCACTTCCTCGAACGCGAGCTTGGGCCCGGTGCTGATCAGCAGGTAGTCGTAGCCGATCCGCTCGCCGCTGCCGGTGATCACCGCATCGCCCGCGGCGTCGATCTTCTCGACCCCGTCCGGCTTGTAGGTGATGCCGTGCTTGCCGACGTAGTCGGCGATCTTCAGAGTGATGTCCTCTGGCTTGCGCCAGCCCACGGCCAGCCACGGGTTGGACGGGGTGAAGCTGAACAGATCGCCTTTGCCGATCAGCACGATCTCGTGCGACTTGCCCAGCGTTTCGCGAAGCTCATAGGCGGCACTCATGCCACCCAGGCCCGCACCGATCACCACGATTTTTGCCATTGTTCGTTCCTCCCTCCGCCAGCGCGTCGGCCGACGCTGGACTTCATATTAGACATGGCTTATATTAGTGTCAACTGATGAAGGAGCCCTCCCGATGACCTCCCCAGCCCTCAGCGCCGCCGACCTGGTCGCCGAAGCCCGGGCGGCCATCCGCGAAGTCGCCCCAGCCGAGTTTGCCGCGAATCCGGGTAATGCGGTGGTGATCGACGTGCGTGAGCCGGCCGAGTTCGCGACCGGCCACCTGCCGGGCGCGGTCAACATCCCGCGCGGGGTGCTGGAGTTCCAGGTGGACGCGCATCCGGCGGTGGCCTACGTGAGCGACCCGGCGCTGTCGCACAAGGACCGCCCGCTGCTGCTGGTCTGCCGCACCGGCGGGCGCGCCGCGCTGTCCGCGCGCAATCTGCAGCGGATGGGCTACACCGACGTGCGCTCGCTGGCCGGCGGGGTCGAGGCCTGGGGCCAAGCCGGGCTGCCGCTTGTGGTGCGCTGACGGCCATGGCCCGCTCGCGCCTGCTCGCGCAGCTGGATGCGGAGGCGATGCGCGCGCATGCCGCCGACGCGACCCGCCTGCTCAAGGCCCTGGCCAACGACAAGCGGCTGATGCTGCTGTGCATGCTGGTCGAGGGCGAAAGTTCGGTCGGCGAGCTCAACGCCCGCCTCGACCTCAGCCAGTCGGCGCTGTCGCAGCACCTGGCGGTGCTGCGCGAGGACGGCCTGGTCACCACCCGCCGCGAGGCGCAGACCATCTACTACTCGCTGGCGCCCGGCCCGGCCGAGCGCATCATCGCCACCCTCCACCAGATCTACTGCGGCAACGGCACCCCCCTCTGCGATCCCGGCAAGGAGCATTCCCCATGAGCAAGCTGCACATCGAACCGTTCTTCCACGCCGGCACCGGCACCTGGACCTACGTCGTGCACCGCGGCGGCGACGCGGTGGTGATCGACCCGGTGCTGGACTACGACCCCAAGTCCGGCCGCATCGGCACCGAGAGCGTGCGTGCGGTCCAGCAGTATCTGCAGGACAACGGGGTGACCCTGCGCCGGGTGCTGGAGACGCATGCCCACGCCGACCATTTGACCTCGGCCCAGATCCTGCATGCCGCCACCGGCGCACCGGTCGGGATCGGCACCGGCATCCGCAAGGTGCAGGCGCATTTCGCCGGCGTGTTCGGGCTGGATCCGCAGGACCCCGCCCTGCAGGAGGCGTTCGACGCCACCTTCAGCGACGGCGACCGGATCGAGGCCGGCAACCTGCACTTCGAAGTGATGGCCACCCCGGGCCACACCTCCGACAGCCTGAGCTACCGGATCGAGGACAACGTGTTCGTGGGCGACACCCTGTTCGCACCAGACGTGGGCTGCGCCCGCTGCGACTTCCCCGGCGGCGACGCCAGCATGCTGTACGACAGCATCCAGCGCTTCTACGCGCTGCCGGACGCGACCGTGCTGTGGCTCTGCCACGACTACCCGCCGAACGGCCGGCCGCCGCGCGCCAGCGTGACCGTCGGCGAGAGCAAGGCCGCCAACGTGATGCTCGACGGCAATACCAGCCGCGAGGACTTCATCGCCCGCCGCCGCGCGCGCGACGCCCAGCTGGCAGCGCCGGTGCTGCTGTACCCCTCGCTGCAGGTCAACATCCGCGGCGGCCACCTGCCGCCGGCGCAGGCCAACGGCCGCCGCTACCTGAGCACGCCGCTGCAGGGCGAGATCCCGGCCGCGCTCGGCTGACGCCCCGCGGCCGGCGCGGGTGACGCCGCCGCGCCGGCCGCGCACAATGCGGGTATGCCCGCGCCGACCGTTCGCCCGCTCCGCACCGATTCCCTCGAGGCCGCGGTCGCGGCCATGCTCGACCGCATCGACGGCGCGCTGAAGGTCGGCGCGCCGCTCGGCCTCGGCAAGCCGCACCGCCTGCTCAACGCGCTGTACGCGCGGGTCGCCGCCGACCCGAGCCGCCCGCTGCACCTGTACACCGCGCTCTCGCTCGATCCGCCGCAGGGGCGCAGCCTGCTCGAACGGCGCTTCCTGGAGCCGCTGGTCGCGCGCCTGTACGGCCCGGACTTCCCGCGCCTGGCCTACGTCGAGGCGATGAAGCGCGACGCCCTGCCCGCGCACATCGAGGTCGAGGAGTTCTACCTGCAGTCGGGGGCCCTGCTCGGCTCGACCCAGGCGCAGCGCCGCTATGCCAGCCTGAACTACACCCACGTCGCCCGCATCGTGGCCGAGCGCGGGGTCAACTGCATCGTGCAGAAAGTGGCGGCCAATCCCGACGGCAGCCGGCTGTCGCTGTCCTCCAACACCGACCTCACCTTCGACCTGGTGGATGCCGTCGCCGCGCGCGGCGCGCCGCGGCCGCTGCTGGTCGCCGAGATCGACCCGCAGCTGCCGTGGCTGGACGGCGGCGCCGCGGTGCCGGCCGACTGGTTCGACATCGTGGTGCAGCCGCCGCCGCCCTACCCGCCGCTGTTCGCGCTGCCGCGCGAGCCGGTCGGCGATGCCGAGCACGCCATCGGGCTGTACGCCAGCGCCCTGGTGCGCGACGGCGGCACCCTGCAGATCGGCATCGGCGCGCTGTCGGATGCGCTCTGCCATGCGCTGGTGCTGCGGCATACCGACAACGCCCGCTACCGCGCGGTGCTGCATGCGCTCGACCCGGACCTGCCCGCGCATCCGGCGGTGCGCGCCAGCGGCGGGCTGGAGCCATTCGCACAGGGGTTGTACGGCTGCAGCGAGATGATCAACGAGGGCTTCCGCCGGCTGGTGCAGACCGGGGTGCTGCGGCGCAAGGTGGTGGACGACGACGCCCTCAGCGCGCGCCTGGCCGCGGGCGCGGCGGATGCCGCGGACCTGGCGCGGCTGGAGCAGGAGGGCCAGTTCCTGCACGGCGCGTTCTATCTCGGCTCGCCGGAATTCTACGAGTGGCTGCGCACGCTCGATCCTGCGACCCGGCGCGCGCTCGACATGCGCCGGGTGAGCGCGGTCAACGAGCTGTACGGCGGCCACGAGCTGCGCGAGCGCGCGCAGCGGCGCGAGGCGCGCTTCTTCAACACCTGCATGATGGCCACCGCGCTCGGCGCGGCGGTGTCCGACGCGCTCGAGGACGGGCGCGTGGTGTCCGGGGTCGGCGGCCAGTACAACTTCGTGGCGATGGCGCATGCGCTGGCGGACGCCCGCTCGGTCCTGCTGCTGCGCGCCGCGCGCGGGCACGGCGGCGGGCGCCGCTCCAACATCCGCTGGAGCTACGGGCACACCACGATCCCGCGCCACCTGCGCGATGTCTACGTGAGCGAGTACGGGATCGCCGACCTGCGCGGACAGGCGGACGAGGACTGCATCGTGGCGATGGCGGCGATCGCCGAGGCGCCCGCCCAAGCCGGGTTGCTGGCCACCGCGCGCAGGCACGGCAAGCTGCGCGGCGAGTTCCGGCCGCCGGCGCGCTGGGCGCGCAACACCCCGGACGACCTCGCGCGCCGGCTGGCGCCGTTCCGCCGCGACGGCACCCTGCCGGACTATCCGCTCGGCAGCGACTTCACCCCGGTCGAGCAGCGCCTGGTGAAGGCGCTGGGCTGGCTGCAGGCGCACACCGGGGACCGCCGCGCGACCCTGCGCAGCGTGCTCGCCGCGCTCGCCGCGGGCCGCACGGGCGACACCGAGGCGCTCGAGCGCATGCAGCTGCAGGCCCCGCGTGGCATCGGCGAACGGCTGTACGCACGGCTGCTGGCGCTGGCCCTGCGCCGCACCGCCTGAGCTGCATCAGTGCGCGCCGGCCCCCAGTGCGCGCACCTGGAAGGTGGTCTTGACCGCACCGGCGTCGCGGAAGCGCAGGGTGGCCTCGAAGCGCTCACCTTCCTTCAGCGGCTGGCGCGGCTGGATGAACATCAGGTGGTAGCCACCGGGCGCGAGCACGACCTTGCCACCGGCCGGGACCGGCAGGCCATCGCGCAGCTCGCGCATACGCATCATGCCGCCCTCCTGCTTCATCTCGTGCACTTCCACCTTCTCCGCGATCGGGCTGCTCGCCCCGAGCAGCACGTCCGCGCGCGGCCCCGGGTTGACGATGGTCAAGAAGCCGCCGGCCACCGGCGCGCCGGGCGGGGTGGCACGCGACCACGCGTCCTCGACCCGCAGCCGGTCCTTGCCGGCGGCTACGGCCGTGAACGCGCATCCGAGCAGCGCCGCCGCCGCGGCGGTGCGCAGGAGAGAGGGCTTGAACGCAGGCAGCATGGGATGTCTCCGTGGGAGGAAAGGACTCAGCCGGCCGCCAGCGCGCGCGCGGCGGCGACCACATGGGCGACGGTCAGGCCGAAATGCGGGAACAGCTGCTCGGCCGGTGCGCTGGCGCCGAAGCTGTCGATCCCGACCACCGCGCCGTCAAGCCCGACGTATTGGCGCCAGAAGCCGGTGACACCGGCCTCGACCGCCACCCGCCGGCGGCAGGCGGCCGGCAGCACCGCCTCGCGATAGGCGGCGTCCTGGCGCTCGAACACGCTGGTGCAGGGCATCGACACCACCCGCACATCCGGGCCGAGTTCGGCGGCCGCCGCCATCGCCAGCGCGACCTCGCTGCCGGTCGCGATCAGGATCAGCGCGGGCGCGCCGACGCTGTCGCGCAGCACGTAGCCGCCGCGCGCGATCGCCGCCACTTGCGCCGCGTCGCGCGGCTGGTGCGGCAGTGCCTGGCGGCTGAACACCAGGCACGACGGGCCGTCGGCACGCGCGATCGCGCACTTCCAGGCCACTGCCGATTCCACCGCGTCGCACGGCCGCCACACGTCGTTGTGCGGGATGTAGCGCAGGCTGGCCAGGTGCTCGACCGGCTGGTGGGTGGGGCCGTCCTCGCCGAGGCCGATCGAGTCGTGGGTGTAGACGTGGATCACGCGCTGGCCCATCAGCGCGCTCATGCGCACCGCGTTGCGCGCATAGTCGGAGAACACCAGGAAGGTCGCGTCGAACGGCAAAAAGCCGCCATGCAGGGCCAGCCCGTTGCTGATCGCGCTCATCCCGAACTCGCGCACGCCGGCATAGATGTAGTTGGCATCCGGCGCGTCGCTGGCCACGCTCACGCTGCCCTTCCACAGGGTCAGGTTGGAATGGGCGAGGTCGGCCGAGCCACCGATCAGCTCCGGCAGCAGCGGCGCATAGGCGGCGATCGCGTTCTGCGAGGCCTTGCGGCTGGCGATCGCCGGCCCCTCCTGTTGGGTGCGGGCGATGAAGGCCTCGGCCGCGGCGAGGAAGCCGTCGGGCAGTTCGCCGCGGATGCGCCGCGCGAACTCCGCCGCCAGCTCCGGATGCGCCGCGCGGTAGGCCGCGAAGCGCTGCTCCCACTCGGCCTGCAACCCGGCCAGGTCGCGCCGCCGCCAGCCGGCGTAGATCTCCGCCGGGATCTCGAACGGCGGATACGGCCAGCCCAGCGCCGCACGGGTGGCCTGCACCTCGTCCGCCCCGAGCGGGGCGCCGTGCACCGATTCCTTGCCGGCCTTGTGCGGCGAGCCGTAGCCGATGGTGGTGCGGCAGCAGATCAGCACCGGGCGGTCGGCCGAGCGCAGGGCGGTGTCGATCGCGGTGCGGATCTCCTGCGGGTCGTGCCCGTCCACCCCGCGGATCACCTGCCAGCCGTAGGCCTCGAACCGCGCGGGCGTATCGTCGGTGAACCAGCCGGCCACATCGCCGTCGATCGAGATGCGGTTGTCGTCCCAGAACGCGACCAGCTTGTGCAGCCCCCACGTGCCGGCCAGCGAAGCGGCCTCGTGGCTGATGCCTTCCATCAGGCAGCCGTCGCCCAGGAACACCCAGGTGCGGTGGTCCACGATCGTATGCCCGTCGCGGTTGTAGCGCTGCGCCAGCAGCTTCTCCGCCAGCGCCATCCCGACCGCGTTGGCCAGACCCTGGCCGAGCGGGCCGGTCGTCGTCTCGACGCCCGGGGTCAGGTGGTTCTCCGGGTGGCCGGGCGTGCGGCTGCCGAGCTGGCGGAAGCGCTTGAGCTCTTCGATCGGCAGGTCGTAGCCGGTCAGGTGCAGCAGGGCGTACTGCAGCATCGAGCCGTGCCCGTTGGACAGCACGAAGCGGTCCCGGTCCGGCCAGTGCGGATCGGCCGGGTTGTGGCGCAGCACGTCGTTCCACAGCACCTCGGCGATGTCGGCCATGCCCATCGGCATGCCCGGATGCCCGGAGTTGGCGGCCTGCACGGCATCGATGGCGAGGAAGCGGATGGCGTTGGCGAGCTCGCGACGCGTCGGCATGGGCATGGCAGGACGGTTCGTGGGGAAGGCGCCATTGTCCACCATCGCCCGTCGCGGTGCGCATCGGTTGCCGTCAGCAACCGGCAGGGCCGCATTGCATGGCACGGCGACCGGAAGCTGCGCTCCGATGCGGTCCGGCGGCATTGCGGAGCCGGTAAGCAAGGCGGAGCGCATGGCGCAGGCGTGGGCGCGGCGGCCGCGGGCTATCGAGGGACCGACGGCTTCGCCATGCCGGACTTGCCGACAAGATGATCAGGGCGGCTGATCGAACTCTTGGCCGCGCGCAGCCAGCACGATCGAACGATCATCCAGCGTCGTGCGTTCCCACATGGCCGGCTCGTGATAGGCCGCTGCGATCCGGTCCGGACCGAGTGACTGGCGGGCCAGTTCACCAAACCATGTACCCATTCGCGCTGCAACCCGGCTCCCGTCATGCGCGACGAGCCTTTCTGCGCCGCCATCGCTCATCAACGCCAGGCCATGGATCTCTGCGCTGGGCAGCAGCCCGAACTGCACATCGTTCGGGCCTGCCGTATCGACGAAGCTGGTCTGGTTGGCGAATTCTCCTTTGGCTTTGGCGCTGCTGGCAAGCACCTGCAAGCCGCCGGCGGACTCTGCGACGATCGCGCCATCGCCTACCTGCCACCAGAACACCTGCATAGTGCCCATCACCGCGAGCGACAGCGTGGCGCGAACATCCTCAATGCGACGCTTGTCTGCATCGGCGAGGTCTTCGATCAGGCCCCTGGCGTGGGCCAGGAGCCTGCACGACCATAGGCCAGCCTGCTCCTTCGCATCGCCCGAGGCATCATCGAGCCAGGCGCAGAGTTCATCCTCCAGGCTCATGAGGAATCGGCTCATTCCGCGCACCAGTTCGGTGGCTCCGCGCTCGCTGACGGCGGCCGAGCCGGCACCATCGCTCAGCGCCAGGATCGGGCGCACCGTATTGCGCCAGGCCACTGCATCCTGGCAGGGCAAACCAGCGCGGTAATGCGCCAGCCCCGTCACCGCGGCACCGCAAACCCGCCAAGCCGACAGCGCCACCGATTGCGGCATGGCGGGCACGGCGGACGCGTGCACAGGCGCTGGCGCAGGCACACCTGCGGGTGCAGATGCTGGCAAGGTAAGTGCGTCGCGTGGGTGTTCCGCATCCGACGATAGGGAGACAGGAGCAGGAGGCTGCCCTGGGCTCGGGGACGCAGCGACGGAACCAGGGGCAGCAGGCGGAATACAGCGCGGACTCGCGTCGCGCCCCGAGTCATGCCGGTTGGGGTCATGGCGTCTCTGCGCACGCGGATCGGAACAGCGGCGTCGTGCCATGTCAGACGCTCCCCCAGGAATCGATCGGCGGCAGCTGCACGGAGGCGTCGGAGGACGTACTGGCCGAAACCCGGGCCATGGACGCTGATAGCCACTGGAACAGCTCGCGGAACTTCAGCCCGTCGAGCGCTATTGCGGGTTTGCTGGAAAACGCCGACAGCACGTTCAGATCCGCGCCGCTGACCCCGACCGGCAGGCTGACGAGCTTACGGTTGGCCGACAGCTCGCGGGCGCGCTGGGCGGCATCCTGCCAGTGGTCGGTCGGTGCGCCGTCGCTGATGATCACCAGCCACGGCTGGTAGTAGGGCACGCCGGCGTTGCGATACTGCGCCTTGCGGGCTTCGAGACGATTCAGCGCCTGGCGGGTGGCTTCGCCCAGCGGGGTGTCGCCCGAAGCGCTCATCGGCGCAATGCCGGCAATCTGCTCGACCCCGGTGAAATCGAGCAGGCAGTCGACTACGCCTCCAGCGGTGAAAACCGCCAGATCCACCGACCAGCGGGCCAGGTCGTCGCGCTTGACATCTTCGATGAAAAGCTGCGCGCCGGCGTGAAGCTGCCCGATGGGCTCGCCGCGCATCGAGCCGGAGGTGTCGAGCACCAGCGCCACGGGGCAGCGAGGAGAAGGGTTGTCGATGAGGTCGTTCGAGGTGGCTGACATGGCATTCTCCGGGTTGGGTTTGTCGAAACGGAAAAGATCGGCGAGCGAAGAGAGCAACATGGGAATCTCCTCAAGCCGAAAGGGGCTGAGGGGCGGACTGGCTGCCGCGGTAATCGGATTTTTTGGGCGCGGGGGGCTTGATTTCCGCAGCGTGCCAGCCGCGCGTGATTTCCCGCTGGTAGAGGCTGAGCAACTGAATCCACTCGGGAACGGTGGTGCGCTCGGTCGGGTCGCGGCTGCCGTCGCGGAAGGTGCGAACGAACTGCTCCTTGAGCCTGAACGGCAGATGGCTCCAGATGTTGAACCATGCCCCCTTGGGGATGCCGCCTCCGCCGATGCCGTAGGGGAAATGACCCTGGCGGATGTTTGCCACCGGGCTTTCACCGCCAACCACGTCGAAAGGATGGCGTCCGAGCATCAGCACCTTGAAAATCAGGATCGCCAGCGAGAACTGCTCGCTCTCCAGCGTGCGATGCGTCCGGGCGAGGTCTTTACCTAGCAACTCCGGCGGCAGCATTTCGGGCGCGGCCACCGGGCAATGGAAGGTCCGCCCCGCTGCCTGCACCTGCCAGCTGTCGCAGTCGATCAGCGTCACTTCCCGGCCGTCTGGCTGGCAAAGGAAATTGGCCGGATTGTAGTCGCCCAGCCGCACACCGGCCGCGTGCAATTCCTGCATGGTGCTCAGCAAGTTCAGCAGGTAGGCCAGCAGCGCCGGCCGGTCCAGGTCGGGGAAGTGCTCGTGGTAAGCCATGGCGTGGGCCAGCACGGTCATGCGCACCCCTGCGGCCTTTTTCATCGCGTAGCCGCGCCATTGCTTGCGCTCATCGAACACCGAAAACCTCGGCCAGGTCATTCTGGAGTGCTGCTTGAAGCCAGCCAACGCCGGGTCGGTGCACATGGCCTCGATTTTGGCGCGCAGGCTGTTGCGGCGCTTGTCCAGCACCTGCGGGTGATAGAGCTTGACCACCACGCTCGGGTACTGCGGCACCTCATACACCGCCGCTTCGCCGCCCTGAGCCAGAGGCGAATCAGACAGGCGGACGGCCTCGCCGTGAAGAGTTTGAACGATCGTTCTCATGGATTTTCCCCCTGTGTGTTCGGATCGGGTGCGCGCCTCAGAGACAGTCGCCGAGGAAGTCGCAAACGGCGTCGAAGGCCTCGCAGGCCAGGTAGCCGACGGCCACCAGGGGCGCGCCCACGGTGGCGACGGTGGCGACCGCACCGGTCACGCCCAGCGCCGAAACGGCAGCCGCTGCGCCGGCGCCGGCCGCCGTTGCCGCAGCGCCGGCCGCAGCGCCGCTGGCTCCGCCCTTGGCGCTGGCTTTCACCACCCGGCCGGCGACCTCCTCCACCTCAGCGGTGCCGTCGATCAGGTCGATGCAGCCGCGGACCAGCTCCACGCCGCCGCCGACCACGGCCCCAGCCACGCCGCCCGCCTTGGCAGCCTGGCCGATCGCGCTGCCCAGGCTGCCGCTGCCGGTGGCACCCGCGCGCTGCGCCATCGATTCGGTGCTCTTCGACGACACGCCGGTGCTGGTCATGCGCTTGGAGATGCCGGCTTTTTCCGCGGCCGCGTTGAACGCCCGGGTGGTCTCTTCCGAGCCCATCAGCTGCACACTGCGGTACTTGCCTTCCGCGCACCGCTTGACCAGCTTGTCTATACCGGGCCGGCTGGTGACATCCTTGACCTGGATGCGCTCGATGACCTTGCCGCCCTTGATGGTGACCAGATCGACCGTCTTGGCCGTGGCGCTCTGGGTAAGCTGGGTCGTCGCACCATTGGCTGACATCAGGTTGCGGACATTCTTCATGTCCTGCACCAGGATTTCGTGGATGTGGCCCTTGAGATGCGGATTCGCGCCGGCGCGGCCGAGGGCGCGCGCGATGACGCTCTGCTCGTAGCCGTTCTTGCCGATGATGACGGTCTGTTGCGAAGTCGAAGAGCTGCTGCGGCTGTCCATGAATGCCCCTTGGTAGGGATGTCGTTCTCATCCGCAACTAATGCGATATCCGTGCCAACCTCACGCAAGCCAGCGGCACGCCCATCGCAAAGACAGCCAGCAACAGAATAAACCCTTGATTTAAAAGAATAAACACAGAGGGGCTGGCCAACGCACCCGACGATCTTCTCGCCGCAGGCAGATGCAGATTCCCCAGGCGTTCGCATATAATGTTCGAATATAAATGTTCGAATGCACATGAATGTTCTATACACATGGGTAGGCGCAAGCGATCTGCGCGCCAGCCAGGCCCAACCGGACGATCCACGGCGCGGCCGCGCCCCGAGCAGGTCGGCAGGCGCCCACAGACAGGGCGGCAGAGGGCCCGTGGCCGACGCCCTGCTGCATCTGGCGGAAGATCTGGATGAAGCGGTGCTGCTCATCGACTACTTCGAACACGAAGCCAGCGCAGCGGCATCCGGCATCTCGTACTGCCAGTGGCTGGATGCCCAGTTGAAGCAGGCGGGCAAGCGTTTGCTGCTGATGCTCAGGCCGGTCGTCAAAGGCGACCCCACCTCCTTCAACTGGGCCTATGACGCCATGCGCCGGACCGTGCAGGACCATGAACGCGGGCGACCGATCGCACAACGGCACTATCTGGTCGGACCCGGCACCCCGACGATGGCGGCATCTACCCTCATCGTCGCGCGGCTGGACGCCTGCGCCGGTGTGCTCTGGCAGACCGACATTCGCAGCCCCCAGGGCTGCCGGCGGCTGGAACTGCCGTTCGACCTCAAACTCGAAGACGCCCCCGATCCGGCCAGCCATGCCGCCAGCCGCGCACCGGGCGAACCCAGCAAGGCCGGGCACGCGCCCGGCGCGCCGATCGTGCTCTCGCCCTCCACCCAGCGCGCCTGGCGGCTGGCCGAAACCGCCGCGAAAAGCCAATGGCCGGTCCTGATCCTGGGCAGCACCGGGACCGGCAAGGAAGAGCTGGCCAGGCACCTGCACCGCTGTAGCGGCGCGGACAAGAACTTCATCCCCGTCAACTGCGGCGCCATCCCTGCCGAGCTGATCGAGTCGGAACTGTTCGGCCACAAGAAAGGCGCCTTCACGGGCGCCGTGAGCGACCAGCCCGGCGTCTTCGAAGCCGCCGGCCATGGCATCGTCTTCCTCGACGAAGTGGGCGAACTGCCCCTGAAAGCACAGACCCGTTTTCTGCGCGTTCTGCAGGAGAAGAAAGTCACCCGCCTGGGCGAGCGCGTCGAGCGCGTGCTGAACTGCCGCATCGTCGCCGCCACCCACCGCCACCTGTGGCAGGCCGTCGAATCCGGGAGCTTCCGCGCCGATCTCTACTACCGGCTGGCCGGGCTGATCATCCCACTCGACGACCTGGCCCGCCGACCGGAGGACCTGAGGGCCATGATCGATGCCTTTTGGCAGCAGACCACCCACGAAAACCCGGGTCTGCCCGGACGCGCACTGGACGAGTCCGCGCACCAACGCCTGCTGGCACATGCCTGGCCGGGCAATGTGCGCGAACTCAAGGCAACGCTGGTGCGGGCCGCCTTCTTGGCCCGAGGGCCGCAGGTGAGCGCCTCCGATATCAACATCGCACTGGGACAGGACGCGCCGACACCTGCCAGCCCGCCGCCCCCATCAACCCTCCGCACTGCCCTGCCACACGCGAGCGCCGATCTGGACTTCAGGGCCCACACCAAGCGCTGCCAGCGCGAACTGGCACGACTAGCGCTGGATCAGGCCGGTGGCAACAAATCGCAAGCCGCCCGCATGCTGGGGATTTCGGTGCAGCATCTCGGGCGCGTGCTCAAGGGGTGAATGCCCCCACCAACGACCCGCCCGGGATCGGGGGATTGCCGCGCCGCATCCTGCAGCAAAGCGGCAGCGCGCGCGGCCTCAAGCCCAGCCGGCTGGGATAAGGGTGGAACGGTGCCGGGCGCTGACGTGGCCGCGTTGCAGTTTCAAGCCCAGCCGGCTGGGATAAGGGTGGAACCGAACGATCCGACCGATCTGCGTCGCGTGGAGTTTCAAGCCCAGCCGGCTGGGATAAGGGTGGAACTCAGTATCTGCATGTGCAGACGTTTGATATGTTTCAAGCCCAGCCGGCTGGGATAAGGGTGGAACGGATGGAAGGAAGTGGAGTATCTTGGTAAACGTTTCAAGCCCAGCCGGCTGGGATAAGGGTGGAACCAGCGCCATCCTCGGGGAAGGGAATGTCGCGCGTTTCAAGCCCAGCCGGCTGGGATAAGGGTGGAACCGCGGATCTTCCAAGTACTTGCGCATCAACAGGAAAAAAGCGCGTTCATTCGGAACCTCGCGGACCATGGTGCGGATCATAGCAGATCTTGCGCCCGACTCTGAACGGAAGTGACGCAGTCCGAAAGCGATGCCCCCTCGCGCATACCGGGAAAACAGGTGAACGCCCAGTTTTCGGCCAGGATGACGTCCGGCCCGGCAGTGCCTAGCACGCGGGCCGGTTCGGCCAGGACGGCGACGGCGATGGCGCCGCTGCCGCAGCCCAGCGCCCGCAGTTCCCCTTCCAGGCGGGAAAGCCGCTGCCTGTCCAGCACGCAATGAAACACACTTTTTTGCAGGCGTTGGCCATAACGCAACAGGCAGCGCTCCACCCGCGCCCGTTCCCGGTCATCGCTCAGGTCGTAGGCAATCCAGTACTGATGAATGGACATGGTGCTCACGCCTCGTCGTCCGCCCCCGGGATGCCGGCGATGGGCATGGGCATGCTCCAGTCGCCGAGCATGCCGCGGGCAGCGGCGTCGGCATAGCTGTCGAGCATCTGCCCGATGCGGGCGGCCAGCCGTAGGCTGCCGTTGCGCGGGGGACGTTCCAGCATGCGGGTGAAATCCTGCACCATGCGCTCGCGCGCCTGCGGCAGCAGGCGCAGTTGGCCGTCGATCTCGGTAAAGCTCCCGGGCCGTATGACTTTCAACCCCACCCAGCGCAGGACGAGCCGGTCGACATGCGGGCGCCAGGGTTCCATCAGGTCGCTGACCAACGCCTCATGGCGATCGTTGGCCTCATGCAGGACACCCAGCCAGGGATCGAGGCCCGCCAGGCGGATCCCGCGGGCCAGATGGTTGCGCAACAATCCGTACCCGTAATTGAGCAGGCTGTTGACGAGATCCCCGGTTTGGCCGTAGTGCCGGCGTACCTGGAAGTCGCCCAATGGCTGCAGCCGTCGCTGCAGCCAGCGATGGTAGTGCCGCGCGGCCCAGCCTTCCCAGCCGCGCACCACGCTGCTGCGCTCGCTGCGCGCGAGGGCTTGGCGTGCACGTTCCAACTGCGCGAGCAGTCGATGGTCGCCCGGCTGGTAACGCTGGCGCACCAGCCAGGTACAGGCCGCGAGCTTGTGCTCCACCAGGCGGGCCGCGAGGCGGGCCCGCTGGGCCCGGTCGAGCGCCTGGTGGGCGGCGTGGTGCGCGGCGAGCCGCCGGTAGCGCTGGGCTTCGGCTTGCTGGCCGACGATGACCAGCGGCGTCTGCCCCGGCGCGCCCATCAGCACCGGGATGCCCTCCAGCGCGCAGGCATCCAGCAGGGGGGTGCTGATCTGGCAGGGGCCATGAAGCGCGAGATGATCGATGCGCATCAGCGGCAGCTTGCGCACCGGCTGGCCGTCGACACTGACGACCAGATTGGCATCGGCGAGCCCAACGTGTGCGCCCGCCAGGTCGCTGTCGATCACGAGGGGGCGACGCAGTCGTAGCGGGGCCGCACCCGGGCCGGTGCGCTCGGCCGCAGAGGAGGCGAACTGGAAACGCCCTTGACCAAAGCTCAGGCGCTCGCCCAGCCCGACGGCGGCAAACAGCGCCAGCCAAGGCCTCCAGGCGGCAAGCGATTCGCCGCTGAGAATCAGTGGGCCAAGGCAGCCATTGATGAACATGGGGTGGCCATTCTGCGAGCGGGAGTGGTGTTTCGTCCGCCAGTAGCGCCAGACCGAGGTGTCGAGCGCGGGCGGCGGCGGCAGTTGGCCTTCGCGCCCGAACAGTTTGCGCAGCCGGGTCTGGCACAGGCGCAGAAAGCCGGGTTCATCCAGCGCGGTGCGGGGCTGCCCGGGGGCATGGGGCAGAGGCACTGGGGTCAGAAAGTTAAGGGTGAGATCGCCGGCTTCCGCCGGCGGCGACGGGAGCTGCGCGGTGCGCCACGGTGAAATGTGCTCGAGGCTGAAGTTCGGCTGCGCGCTGGGGTCAAAGCGGCTGAGGAGCCGTTGCTGCCACTGCGCGGCCTGCGCGGATTGCAGACCAAAGAGTTGCAAGGTGATCTCGATGCGCGATCCGGCCTGCCAGAGCAGGGTGTGCACGCTTTGCCCCGGGCTGTGCCAGAGTTGCTTGACCTGCCGCGCGTCCAACCCGGCGGCTTCGAACACGCCTTTGAACAGAGCTTCGAGCACGACCAAGGGGTGCGCCCGGCGCGGCGGGGCGTGGGCGCGCAGGACGAGGTCGATTTCCAGCCAGGCAAGCCCGGCAAGCTCCGAGGCGTGCAGCGGCGGCGGGCTCACATCAGGCCACGGCGGGGTCGATCAGCTTGGCCTCGATCTGCTGCAGCAGCGTCTGGTAAAGCGCCTGCGCCGACGGCGCCGGAGATTCGGGGCCTGCGGCGGGTTGCGCAGGCGTTGCATCAGGCTGTTGCGCGGAATCCTTGGCAAGGATCAGCGAACCGATCACGTCGCCGACCAGCTTTCGACCGAGAAAGGCCCGCCCCGGCTTGGGCCGCGCAGCGGGGTTGGCCACGCCTTGCGACCACAGGTCGGCACCCATGAAGCGGGTGACGGCCTCATCGATTTCGTCCTGGGTCAGAACGCCGTGGGTGTTGAAGTTGCGGTAGTCGGCAAGCCTGAACGTCCGACCGTTGACCAGCTGAGTGGGGTTGTGAATGACTTCCCGCAGCTTATGCAAGGGGACATTGCCCAGCACATCATCCCAGGCACTGAGCGCGGCTTCGCCGACCATGTTGGCCTGGTAGGCCAGCGGCTCCGCACCCTTTTTTGTACTCCAAGGTGTCAGCGCAGGGGAGTTGAGCAGTCTGGAATCAGGTTTGGTGCGAAAGCGCATGTAGCGGCGTCGAGGGCGGTACTCCTCGAGCGCTTCCTTCGCCCATTGATGGATCGCGTCGTGAAACGCGGCTTCGAGAAAGGTCAGGCTGCCGTTGATGGCTTCGAGCCAGCGCTCGGTCTGCAAGGCGGTTTCCACGCGGATGGCCACCAGCAGGCAGGTGGCTTGCCGGGCATGGCCGAGAATGTGCTGCAACGCGGGCAAATCGGCATCCTTGTCCACTGGGTTGCCATTGAGCAGCCTGGCGGCCTGCTCCAGTGGCCGCAGCCAGCCGCGGGCGTCCGGATCGTCATGAAAAGGCGCGGCCATCGCCCAGGCATCGAGCAACGCACCACGACGCACCTGCTCCAGGCATTGACGGCGAACGCGCAGCGCGTCCATCGGGGTCTGGGTCAAAAGGCCGAGCGCGCCATGCTCGGTTTTGAACAGGTTTTGCGCCTTGTCGCCGGCCAGCAACACGGCCAGTTCGGCCAGCAGCGGCTTGATCGGCGGCAGCCCGCCCATGCTGGCGATGAGCAGCGTGCTTTGGCGATCATAAAAGTCCCGCAGTGCGCGCTCGATGCGCTCGGCAATCACAGGGGCGAGCGGACTGTCTCTGCTTTCCAGCCGTTCGCCGGGGTGAAGAAACACGCATTCGCTGATGGCGGTTTCGGGCAGGCCCTTTTTCACCAGCCAGCGTTTGAGGAAGGTGCAGGTGGCCACGGGTTCCTGCGCCTCTGAACCTCGATCCGTGCTGAGCACCAGCGCGCTGCCCAGCGGCGCAGGCCGAACGCCGGCGTTCTGCAAGGCGCGGGCCAGCCCGGCTTGTGCGGACTCGGCGGGTTTGCCGGGCTGGGCCTGCAGGCCCAGGCAATGCCTGAGCACGGGCTCGATCTTGGGCAGCATCAGTTGCAGGCACCCGTCCGGGCCGCGTTCAGGACGCGCGTCGGGGCTGGCTTGTGGCAGCCGCAGGCCGAACGTGTGACCGCTCCAGTCGGTAAAGACCGCTTCGGCTTCACGTTCGAGCAGGTCGGACGGCGTGTCGATGATCTCGGCATCATGCTGCTGTTCGAGCAGCCATTCATGGAAGCGGCGCACGATGGTTTTGTCGGGCATCGCGCGCCACAGCTTTCCCTGGTCATCCCGAAGCAGGATTTGCAGGTCTGAGGTGCCGTGGGTGAGGACGAGTTGCGCGCGAGAGTTCATCTGCCGGACTCCAGTAGCTTTTTGAGTTCGTCGAAGCGTTTGTGGTCATCGCCGCGGCGCGCTGCGGCGTGGGCGCGGCGCAGGGCGGTGTGATAGTTGTAAATGGTTTCATTGCCATCTTTATCCGCCTCGGTGGGATAGGCGGCTGATCCCTTCAAAGCCCAGCGCCGGGCTTTGAGCCAGGCAGCGAGATGATCCTGTCGCTTTTTGTCGTCTGTCCATGAAGCCTGCAGCCGTTTTTTCAGCGCGTCCAGCGCCTGGGCTTGAAGGCCTTGCCAGAGCGCCTCGTCGCTGCAGCTTTGCCGCCACTTCCAGCTGTCGCTCTCCTGCCAGCGCGCTTTGTCGATGCGCAGGCGCACACTGCCCAGGCCCAGAGGCTTGCCGTAGCCGAGTTTGTGCGCATAGCCGTGCTGGTAGCGGGACAAGCCAAAAGCGCTTTCGATCAACCCGGGGTCGAGCGCGGCCAGCAGCGCGCCCAGCTCCCAGGGGCGCAGGCTGTCAAAGCGCAGGGTGCAGCGGAAATGGCTGCCAGGGGCGGAGAGGTAGCGCACGCAGGTGCCGCGCTCTTGCGTATTGGTGTCGTTCTGACTTTTGGCGGAGCCGGGTGAATAGGGCTGGCGGGTTTTGGCCGCATCGGGCTGGTGCCGGTAGAACTTGCGCCCGGCCAGGTCACCGCCGGGATCGCCCGGCAAGTCGCCGTAGGTAGTGAGTTTGCCGGGCAGCCCGGTCTGCTTCAGATAGAACTCGACCGCGCTGGGGCGGGGCATGCCGAGAACGCGGAGCTGGATTTCCCGACCGCCGCCGATAAATCGGCTATCGGGCGTTTTGTTCTCAGGGTATTCGATAGCGGTGTTGAAGGCGATGCGGCCGGCGAGGCGTTTGAAATTGCCGCCGGCCAACCCGGCCTGCATATCATCGCGGCCGTCCACGGCATAGCCAAAAAGCAGTCTCGCGCCAGTCAGCCGGTGGGGCACGCCTTGTGGATCCGCGTGTTCGTCCGGGTGGAGCGCCAGTTCGGCCCGCAATTGGCCTTTGCCGTCGAGCAGCCTGTTTTTGTAGCGCACGCTGCTGCTGTAGGCCCAGCGGTAGTAGAAGTGATGGCCCATGCTGTTGATGTGCATGCACGATTTGCCAGCTTGTTCGATTTCGACATAGATGAGCTGGCCGACCTGCAAGCGGACGTGGGCGAGGATGTCGCGCCGGGTGGCGTCCAGATTTTCAAGTTTGTTCAGGTTCGGATAACCGGGGCTCAGATGCCCGACCAGGGTGTCGGCGAGGATCTGCTGAGTTTGGTAGTACGCCCGCAAGATCTTCTCGGGGATGGATAGGGTCTGGGCTTTTTGATAATCCGATGCCGGCACGAGAACCGCCTGATAGACGCGGCTATCCGATCTGAACGCCTCGGCGAGGTGCCCCGATCCGTCGATCCCGCCGCGATACAGGAAAAAATGGTGATCCAGCCTGGCTGATTGGCCTCGTTTGGCATCGAGCCGCATACGGGGCGCCCTGCCCGTCAGTTCGACGTCGGGAATCGTGCGCTGGATGTGACCCCCCGCCGCTGGCGGCCCAAGTTTCTTCACAGCCTCCTCGCGGACGAACACCACAGCACAATCAGACGGCAACAGGCGGATGGTGATGGTGGCTGTGGGGCCTTCACCATTGTTTTTGATGGGCTCCACGACGGCGGCGCGCGGCTCCGCTTTTGGTTTGTTTCCTCCAAACCCAAGGTTAGGCCGGTAGGTGTAGTGATGCTCGGCCACCCGCTCCATCGGCGCGTGCAGCAGGCTGGACAGCGACGCGCGCAGCATCCCCTTCAGACTGGACGCGCCGATGAGCACGCGGCCATCGTCGAGCATTTGTGGCAACAGCAGGCTGTGTTTTTCATCAAGGGCGTGCTGGTGGTTGCCAACGATCAGCGGGGTGAGCGCGGTCAGGGTAATCAGTAACTCACCGCTGTAGCGCAATTCGTCGCTGCTGCCGTCGCGCCACAGCGGAGCATCATGAATGCTGCGCGCCGGGTCGATCGGCAAAAAACCGTAGGGAATCGGGATCATGGGTTTGGCTCCGTGGGAAGCAGCCGCCAGGCCAGGCGCTTGCCGTTTTGGTAGTAGTGCTCGGTTTCGAGTGAAGGCGGCAGAACTCCTTGCCCGGCGAGACCAAAGCGGTGACGGTCTTGCCATGTGAGCACCGGCTGTCGACGGCAGAGCACTTCAATCGAACGGCTTCCTTCCTGCGACTCAAGGCTCCAGGTGATGCACTGGCCGGGCAGCCCGCTCAACGGGTGGGCATCGTGGAAATGCTGCCAGTGGCCTGGTGTATACACACTGGCCGCGAGCAGGGGCAGGTCGTCGAGCCCTTCGGGCAGGGTGCGCGCGAGCGGTTCGATGCCGGGTAGGCGGCCGGTGAGACGTTTGCCGTCGCGCTGGGGCAGCCAGGGCCGCGGTTCGAGGGAGATCCACAGCGGATCCGTGGTTTGGATGTGCTGGCGCAGCAGGCCGAGAGTAAGCCGGTCGGCCAAGGGTTGCTGAAGAACGTAGAGGGTTTGCGGGTTCATGGCTGTGATCTTTGTATAGGTGCGCTCAACGGGCGAACGGTGGCGGCGTCCAGCGTCCAGCGGATGTGACCATGACCGCGCCAGATGCCCCCGCCGAGCGGCAGCTGGCCATCGCCCAGCGCCTTGAGCATGGCAATCAGGGGTTCGGCCAGCGCCTGCGCGGTTTGTCCGGAATCAGCCTCAATCGTGGCGCGCCAGCAAAAGCGGGCTTTGGCGAGACACAGGCGGTCGAATTTGGACGAGCCGTAGGCGCCGCCGGAAAGTTCGTCGATCGCGACATGCTGTTGCCACAGCAGCTTCCAGTCGTCATCGGCCAACGTGGCGTCGGCCACGCTCAGGCAACCCGCCTGCTCGGTGTTGCCAAACAGGGTGTCGAGCAGGGTCAGATCCGCACGCTGCGCACGCCCGTGGCGGGCCAACTGCGCGCGCCAGACGCCGCGTATGCTCGCGCCGGGCACATACGGGCGAAGTCTGCCGTCCGGACCAGGCTGGGCGGTGATGGTGAAGTCTGGGTCGAAGTCTTTCGCGCGAAGGCGGAATCCGGACGGCTGAATGACGCGGTCGAAGAAATCCTGTGCTTGCAGTTGCAGACGGGCATGCCCGCCGATGGAAAGGGTGTCCAGGCCATACCCCTGGCCGAATCCGTCTTGCCGCTCGCCCACCTGCAAGGTGCCGGAGAGTTCGACGACATGACGGTTCGGCTTGGGCAGGCGCTCGGCATGCTCGTCCAACCAATCCTGCAGCTCGAGCACCTCCGCATCGTTGGCACGGAAATGCTCGATCCATTCGCTGCCGCTGCGCGCCGGGGCGAAGGCGTCGGGCCACAAACGTGCGTGACGCGCTTCGAGCCGGACGATGGTGATGTCTTCGAGGTGACACCAGCCGTAACCGTGCCGGCTGCCGCGCCCAAGCCGCGCGCCGCCGCGTTGACGCCAGCGCGCCAGCGTCGCGGCGGCCAGGGCCTCGAGGTCGGCGAAATCGGCACCAGCTGCTGGTGCGATCTCCAACTCGAAGTTCCAGCAGGTGCCCGGCGGCATGGCTTCGAGGTTGAACAGGTGATCGTCCTTGGCCGCCTGGGTGCGCGGATCGATGCTCACGTGCTGGAAAAAGCCGGTTTGCGGCGCGTCGCCGAGCAGGTGCGCATGGGCAAATCGCCAGGCGGAGGGTAAGAGCATGTCTTGCTCCGCCTGTCGGGCTTTGCCACCGCCGAAGGTGATGGCGCGCGGCAGCGTGCCGGCCAGTGCGCGAGCGGTGGCGATAAAGCAGCCCGCGATGGTGCTGCCGCGGATGACGGGCCGGCCTTGCCCGTCGCGCGCCAGCGGGATGTCGACCAGATCATGGGGTCGGTTGCCGCCGATGCCCAGCGCGCTTTCCTGCACGATGCGGGCAAAGACGAGCGTGCGATAAGGGGTCATGGGCGGGCCTCCGGTTGATTCCTCAGGGCGCGTTGCCAGCGAAGCAAATATTCGAGCAAGGCTTGCGCGTCGGCCAGCGGCAATTGGGCAAGGCGTTGGCGCAGTTGGCCATAGGCAGGTGCGTCGATAAAGTTCTTCCACGCCTTGCCACCATGCTTCTCCTTGGCCTCTTCGATGAGACCAAAGACGTCGTCCAGCTCCTGCCGGCTGCGCGCGGACTGGATTCGGCTGCGGAAATCACCCCACTGACTGCCGCTGGGCGCTGACAGGGCACACCCAAAAACCTCGACATACCGCTTGGCCTCGGCGCACAAGACGTCCTGACGGGAGGGGGAGGTGACCACGGAATGCGCCGGAGCTTTCATGCGCTGTGGCTGCGGCAGACGGTCGAGCCGAAAGCGCCCAAATCCTTCTTCCGGGCACTCGCCGAGAACCCGTCGCTCGGCCAGCGCGTCACGCAGACGCAGGGCGTCGGGGCCCGAGACACGCGCCGCCGAGCCTGCCTTGATGGCGCGTTGCGCCAGGCGCGGCAGACCCGTGGAGGCATTGAAGCCGAACAGGTCGCAGCCTTCGCTGAAGACCGGGTCGACTTTGATGTCGATGCCGTCTGCCGCCACCCCGGCCAGTTCGGCAAGGGTCGCGGCGTCGAGCCGATCGCGGTAGTTGCCAAGGGCGTCGCGGACGATCAGGTCGCTTTCGAGCAGCAGGCTGAAGTCCGCGCCGTCGGCATTGCCGTGCTCTGTCGGAGGCAACCAGGCCGCTTCCTCGATGACGAGCGGGCGACCACCGCGGCCGATGCGCAGCCAGTGACCGCTGAGGTCGCGTAGCGCCTGCTCCAGAAGGGCGGCTTGCTCGAACGCGGTCAAGAACAGGTCGGCCACAAACAGGGTATGCTCGGCCAGCTGTTCGGTGCTGAAAAGGGCTTGTTGGCGCTGGTTTTCGTCGCTGGGTACGGCTGTGTGCAGCCGCTCGATCATTTGCGGGCGGTAGCGCTGCCAAGGCGACCCTGGCCGGGGGCGATACAGAAACTCGCCGCTGGCCGGGCGTTTGAGCTTTTCAGCGGGGCGCTCGCCAGCCTTGAGCGCGATCTGGTCGATTTCCCCCTGAGCGCCGAGCCAATCCCCTTCACGCCGATACGCCCACCAAGGCGTATCTGCGCTCGGCGCCGCAGCTTTGGGCGTGCCCATCGACAGGGGAATCGGTAGCACCTCGATGCTTGCCAGATCGGCATCGGCCAGATCGGCATCCGGCAGCGGCAGGGCATCGCCCCATGAGAGGCTGTCTGCGAGCAAAGCCTGCGCGGCCTCGGTTTGCCCAAGCGCCAGACAGGCCGCCACAAAGGCACCCCGCAGGCTGCGGCCGCGGATGAAGGATTCGCTGGCGATCAGATTGCCTGGATGGCCGGTCTGCGCCAGGCAGACCGGCTCCAGGTTGCGCAAAAGCAGGCGTAGACGACCGAGGAAAACTGGCGTGCCTCGCACCAGAACCGGATCGTAGCCAGCCGTTTCCTCCAGGTGCCAGCGCACCAGACCGTAACCACGGTTGCGTCCGCTACCCAGCCGTCGGCAACGGGCGATGACGGCCTTGAGCAGATCCTCGTGCTGTTCGTCGTCGGCCGGCAGCGCTGCCTGCATCACAAAGCGGCTGCCTGCCGGAATGTATTCGACATAGCGCAGGGATTGTTCTTCCGCCTTGCCTTTGTCATCAATGGCGATGCTGCCCCATACGAGCGGAGGCGATAGGGCATCGTCACGCAGGTAGGCGCTGGTCAATTGAAGCCGTCCCTGCATGTCCCCCGGGCGGCCAAACAGGCGGTCGATATCCTCACGGGAAAGCGCTGATGGCTCCAACCGCGACCATTCGCTGGCCGCATCGCGCAACAGACCCTTGATGTGGCTGGCAGGCAGCACCGGCCAACCGCGCCGGTCACGAACCTGCAGCGCGTCAATGTCTGCCCAGCCGGTGCCGGTGCCAACATGCAGGTCTTCCAGAAGCTCGATACTCAGGGTCAATCGTCTCATGCCGCTTGCACCGTCGTTTCTGGTCGCGGTCGCCGGTTGATTTCGTAGAGTTCGACGAGGTCGGGCAGGACGCTGATCTGCAGGTCGTCGCCAAGCGGCCGGTACAGCCCGGTTTGCCCAAATTGCTCCAGAACGACCCGCAAATGGTTGCGCATCGAATCGGGCAGCTCCCGCCAGCCCAGCTCGGCAAGGTTGGGACTGCGACGCATGATCTCGACCATCTCGCGCAGTTGCGAGCGTGCAACCTCGGACGAATTGCTGATGCTTTCGGCTTGCCTGAGTAGCTTGTCGAGGCTGCGCTCACCTAGAACTGGGTAAGGCTTGCCACTGAGAACAGTGTTGCCCGCCAGGCTATCAGCCTGACGTTGGGCAATTGGATCGCCCAGCCAGGCGCTGGACGTGACATGCCAGTCCACTACCGAGCCGGCAGCCGGGTCGGTCCGGACGTGCCGCTTGGCACTGTCGGCGAGCGCCCCGGCTGTGTCGTGCAGACGGTAAAAAGGAAAGGTTGGTCTTGCGATCGCTACGCCGGCGCCGATGCTCAGCGGCTTTGCATCGCAGAGCGGGATGCGTTCCAGCTCTTCTGCATAGGCGCGGACGAATGGCAGCGCGTACGACGCGGCGCAGGCCATCAGCAGATCGTCGCCGCCGAGCATCAACAGCTGGTAACGCTGGGGAACGTCTGCAAACACCCGCTCGAGCGCTTTCGTCAGCGCACGTCTAACCGCTACCCGCATGCTGTGGTAGAAGTGCTCGCCGTGCGCTTCCGCATTGAGGCTGTGTTCGGGGTCGGGGCTGCGTGTTCGCCAGGCCTGGTAACGTTTGCCAATGCCGTTGCCATCGGCATGAATCAGCGCCAAGTAGTCGTCGCTGGCGATGTCTTCCAATGTTTGCGGGGGTTCATCCGGGCAGGGGATCAAGCCCGATTTTTCCAGCAGGGCGATGAGATCGCGCGGGTTTTCGCGAAAGGCCTTGCCCCGCTCTTCCTGCTGTTTTTCTTCGGCGCTAATGAAAGCGCCTTTGGCATTGCGATCTTGTGCAGGCCGGTCGCCGAGGTGGTGGCTGACCTGAAACGCCGGGTGCTGGAACAAGCTCTCGCCCCATTGGGGCTGCGCCAGTTTTTCGCCATCGAGCCGTGCTTCGAGCAGGAGGCCAGGCAGTTCCTGTGTAATGTGCGCGGTGGCCCGATCGATGAAGCAGCGCGCTTGTTCTGACTCCGGGAAGGTGGCGATGAAATGGCCGCCATCGCGCACCAGTACACCATAGCCTTGGTAAAGGCCGACCGGATCGTCAATCAGCAGTGCGTCGCCCAGCGCGGTCTGTCCGAGCAAGGCTTGCGCTTGTTGCAAGGGGTCATCCCGATTCGCAGCAGGCATTTTTTCGAGCGTCTGCGGATCAGCTTTGGCCCCGCACTCCCTGGCAATTTCTGGCAAATGGGTTCGGATGGTTTGCCCTAGCGCGGAATTAGCCCCCAACATGGCGCGTAGTCTGGGCGAAGCAAACAGGTAGGTTTGGATGCGCTTGAACTCCATTTCCACTTTTTCCATGCCGCTCTCGCCTCCAGTCGCAGTTCGGTCTAAAGTCCGACGCCCCGCCTTCAGTAGCGGGGCGATTTAGAGTCCGGGTGGATGGTAGCGGATGCCAATCGCTTTGGCGAAGGCGCCGTCATGACCTGCCTGGCGATTTTCGGTCCAGTTGAAAGTTGAGAGGATGGCTCCCGACGAAGACGAGGAGCCCATGCGCAAGTCCCGATTCACCGAAGAGCAGATGGTCAAGATCCTTCGGGAGGCCGACCGGTCCCCCGTGGCGGAAGTGGCCAGGAAGCACGGCGTCAGCGAGCAGACCCTGTACCTGTGGCGGAAGCGCTACGGACAGCTGGAGGCCGCGGACGTGAAGCAGCTGCGCAGCCTGCAGCAGGAGAACGCCCGCCTGAAGAAGCTGCTGGCCGAGCGCGACCTCGAGATCGAGGTCATGAAGGAGATCACCACAAAAAAGTGGTGAGCGCGCCGGCCCGGCGCGCCCTGGTTCCCATCGTGGCCGAACGCGGCATCAGCCTGCGGCGGGCCTGCACCCTGCTGGGCGTGCCGCGCTCGACGCTGGGCTATGAGGCCAAAATGCCGCAGAAGGATGCCCCCGTGATCGAACGCCTGCGGCACTATGCCGCGCTGTACCCGCGCTTTGGCTACCGCCGAATCCACGTCTATCTGGAGCGGGAGGGGATTCAGCTCGGCTGGGACCGCATGCTGCGGCTCTGGCAGCGGGCCGGGTTGCAGGTGCCGAAGAAGCGTGGCCGCCGACGGGTGTCGGCCGCGCGACCGCGTCCGCTGCCGGCGATGGGTCCGAACCAGGTCTGGGCCTGTGACTTCGTGTTCGACGCCTGCGCCAACGGCCAGCCGCTGAAGTGCCTGGTCGTCACCGACGAGTGGACGCATGAGGCCCTGGCCATCGACGTCCAGGGCAGCATCCGTTCCAGTCGGGTCATCGAGGTGCTCTCACGGCTGGTGAGCCTGCACGGCGCACCGCGTTACCTGAGGTCGGACAATGGCCCCGAGTTCGTCAGCCATGCCATCCTGAAATGGCTTCGGCAGGCGGGCATCAAGACCGCGCTGATCGATCCAGGCAAGCCTTGGCAGAATGGCACTGCCGAGAGCCTGAACGGGAAGTTCCGGGACGAGTGCCTCAGCATGGAATGGTTCCGGAACCGGATCGAGGCCCGGGCGATCATCGAGACGTGGCGCCGCCACTACAACGAGGACTGCCCGCACTCGAGCCTCGGCTACCGGACACCCAAGCAGTTCAAGGACGAGTTCCAGCAGCAACAACCCGCATCAACCACCCGAGCCATCCTCAACTAATCGGTGGCCCGAAAAAAACCGGCAGGTCAGTTGACCTGCCCCCAATCGCCGTACCACTGATTACTGGGAGAGTCCGGGGTTGAAGGGTACTTGGTGTTGCGGGGTTTGGGTACGGTGGTTGGCGGCGAACTGTGCGGGTGGGATGCGGCCGCAACTGCTGTGTGGTCGCACTTGGTTGTAGTCGCGGCGCCACTCGCTGATCACCTCGCGGGCCTGGGCAAGCGACGTGAACCAGTGCTCGTTCAGACACTCGTCGCGGAACTTGCCGTTGAAGCTCTCGATATAGCCGTTCTGCATGGGGCGGCCGGGCTCGATCAGTAGGTGCGCGATGCCGTGCTGCTGCGTCCACGCGATGAAGGCCCGGCTGGTGAACTCCGGACCGTTATCCGTGCGCACCGCCCGCGGGTAGCCGCGGAACCGCGCAGCCTGATCCAGTACGCGCACGACGTAGGCGCCGCTGATGCCATGGTCGACCGTGATGTCGATGCACTCGTGGGTGAAGTCATCGGCCACCGTCAGGCTCTTCAGGCGGCGACCATTGGCCAGCGCGTCGCTGACGAAGTCCATGCTCCAGACTGCATTGGGCGCGGCGACAGCAGACAGTGCCTGGCGCTCGACCGGCGGCCTGCGGATCTTCTTGCGGCGGCGCACGGCCAGGTTCGCCTCGCGATAGAGGCGGTAGACCTTCTTGTGGTTCACGGTCGGATACTCCCGGCGCAGCAGGTCGTGCAGGCGGCGGTAGCCGAACCTGCGGCGCACCTGCGCCAGTTCGATGATCCTGGCCGACAGCGCCTGCGTCGCAGGCGCCGGCTCGGGCGGATGGCGGAAGGCGTCGCGGGACAGCCCCGCAAGGCGGCAGGCCCGGCGCTCGCTCACGGCCAAAGCCTCGAGCATGCGACGGACCGCCTCGCGCTTGCGTTGCGGGGCTAGCGTTTTACCCCGAAGCCGATCTTCAGCGCTTCGATGTCCAGGTGCGCCTCCGCCAGCAGCCGCTTCAGGCGGCTGTTCTCCGACTCCAGCTCCTTCAGACGCTTGGCGTCTTCGGCCTCCATGCCGCCGTACTTGGCGCGCCAGGCGTAGAAGCTGGCCGGGCTGAAGCCGTGCTGTCGGCCCAGCTCCGACACCGCCATGCCGGCCTCAGCCTGCTTGATGAACCCGATGATCTGTTCCGTGGTGAATCGACTCTTGCGCATGTCCGTCCTCTCTGGATGACGGACTCTACCTAGCTTCGAGTGGTACGGCTTGCGGGGGGCAGGTCACAGTCACGCCGTAACCTCCCCCAGATCCCGGACACTCGATAAGTAGAGCTTTCTGGCATGTTTTCCCCGCCAGGAGGTGACCTGCCCCCAATCGCCGCTGGGGATGGCGCGGCGGCGTTGGCGGCGGGAGGGGTGGGGCGGGATGGCGTGGCCGGCGAGCGCGGGGTGCTGGTGGTTCGCAGGCGGTAAAAAGGACAACCCCCCGGAGGGGATCCGGGGGGTTGCGGGATAAGGCCCTGGCGATGACCTACTCTTGCATGGCAAGGCCACACTACCATCGGCGCTGCCGTGTTTCACTTCCGAGTTCGGGATGGGATCGGGTGGTTCCACGGTGCTTTGGTCACCAGGGAGAGGGTGGAGCCGGCGCGCGTGCGCCTGGACTCGCATGGGGAGGGGAAGAGAGGGCGAGCGTGGAGGGCGGCCTGCGACGGTCATCGAGGCTGCGGTGTGGCTCGCGTTGGCGAAGCCACTTGAGGTGATATGGTCAAGCCGCACGGATCATTAGTACAGGTAAGCTCAACGCATTGCTGCGCTTACACACCCTGCCTATCAACC
>NZ_JAJOZK010000007.1 GCF_022419185.1 Thermomonas flagellata
TTCGGGCTGCAAGAAAGGACGGTCCGGCACAGGCACCCAGTGCTCAGTCGCGGGCTTCATTCACTGGCCCAGAGGCCGCTCGGGCTGCCCGAGCCGGTCCGCGGGCTGAAAGATACAAGGCGCGCCGGCCGGCTCAGGAATTCGCCACCCCGTGCGGGACGTGCCCGGCGGCGACGTGCCGGCGCGCGGAGGCGATGTTGTGCGGCGAATCATCGAAGAAGATGTCCGCGCCGAACGCTTCCAGGAACGGCCCCTTGTCGCGGCCGCCGAGGAACAGCGCCTCGTCCAGGCGCACCCCCCATTCGCGCAGGGTGCGGATCACCCGCTCGTGCGCCGGGGCCGAGCGCGCGGTGACCAGCGCGGTGCGGATCGGCGCCGCCTCCCCGGCCGGGAACGCCGCCTGCAGGTCATGCAGCGCGGCCAGGAACCCGCGGAACGGCCCGCCCGACAGCGGCTCGCGCGCGCGCTCGCGCTCGTGGCGGCCGAACGCCTCCACCCCCTGCTCGCGCGAGACCCGCTCGCTCTCGTCGCCGAACAGCACCGCATCGCCGTCGAAGGCGATCCGCAGCTGGTCGTGGCGCGGCTCGCCGGCGCGCGCCGGCAGGATGGTGGCCGCCGCCACCCCGGCCTCCAGCGCCGCGCGCACCGAGTCCGGGTTGGCCGACAGGAACAGCTGCGCGCCGAACGGGCGGATATAGGGCCAGACCGGCTCGCCGGAGGTGAAGGTCGCGCGCCGGATGTCCAGCCCGTGGTGCTGGATCGAATTGAACACCCGCAGGCCGGTGTCCGCGGAATTGCGCGACAGCAGGATCACCTCCACCTGCGGCGCGTGCGCCGGGTTGAGCCGGTTCAGCGCCAGGAGCTTGCGCACCAGCGGGAAGGCGATCCCCGGCTCCAGCGGCACGTCCTCGTGCCGGCGCTGGTACTCGGCGAAGGCCTCGATGCCCTGCTGCTCGAACAGCGCGTGGCTGTCCTCCATGTGGAACAGCGCGCGGGTGGTGATCGCCACCACCAGCGGCGGGGGGATGCGGTCGTCCATGCCGCCAGTGTGCCGGATGCCGGCGCGGCTGTCGCCGGCGCACGCAAGCCCGTGCCGGGCGCCCCCGCGGACGTTGCATGCCGGCGGTACGGTGGCGGCGCGCGGCTCTGTTCTGGCGGCCGCGCGGGACCGGCCGCCCGGCCCTCAGCTCATGAACTGCTCGCTGAGGATGCGCTCCTCGAGGTTGTGCTCGGGGTCGAACAGCAGGGTCACGCGGCGCTGGCGGCATTCGCGCACGCTGACTTCGATCACGTCGCGCACCTCGTGCGAGTCCGCGGTGGCGCTGACCGGGCGCTTGTGCGGGTCGAGCACGCGGAAACGCACTTCGGTGCCCGACTTGAGCACCGCGCCGCGCCAGCGCCGCGGGCGGAACGGCGCGATCGGGGTCAGCGCCATCACGTTGGCGCCGAGCGGCAGGATCGGGCCGCCGGCGGAGAAGTTGTAGGCGGTGCTGCCGGCCGGGGTGGCCACCATCACCCCGTCGCAGATCAGCTCGTCCAGCCGGCGCTGGCCGTTGAGCTCGATGCCCAGGTGCGCGGCCTGCCGGGTCTGGCGCAGCAGCGAGACCTCGTTGTAGGCGAGCGAGCCGACGCTGGCGCCGGACTCGGTCTGCGCCAGCATCTCCAGCGGATGCAGCACCGCTGGCTCGGCCGCCGCGATGCGCGCCAGCAGGTCGTCCTCGGGCCGGTAGTGGTTCATCAGGAACCCGACCGTGCCGAGCTTCATGCCGTACACCGGCCGCCCGAGCGCGCCGTGGCGGTGCAGGGTCTGCAGCATGAAGCCGTCGCCGCCGAGGGCGACCAGCACCTCGGCCTCCTCCGGCGGCACGTGGCCATGGCGCGCGGCCAGCGCCGCCTGCGCGGCGCGGGCATCGTCGGTCGGGCTGGCGAGGAAGGCCAGGCGCGGGCGGTCCATGCGCCGAGCTTACCCGCGATCGCGCCGCCGCGGCAGCCGGCCGCGACGGCGCTGCGCCGCCCGGCGGCTCAGCCGCGGCTGGCCAGCTGGGCCAGCCGCTGCACCGCGACCGAGGCGATCGGGTAGTCGAGGGTCTTCTGCGCCGCCAGCTCCGCCAGCATGGCCAGGGTGAAGCGCAGGCTCTGGTCGTCACGCGCCATCCACGCGCCGACCTTGGCATCCGCGTCCTTGCCCGGCATCTGCAGGACCTGGCCGGTGAGGACGCGCATCTGCGCCGCCAGTTCGTCGCGCAGCACGCCGCGCGCGACCGCGTGCCAGCGGCCCTCCACGTTCAGCGCCTCGATCTGCGCGCGCAGCCACGGCAGGCGCAGGGCGTCGCCGAGGCGGAAGTAGACCTTGGCCACCTCGACCGCGCGCAACCGGCGCTCGCGCGCCAGCTCGATGATGTCCGGGCTGGCATCCAGGTAGGGCAGCGCCGCCAGCTGGTCGGCCAGCGCGTCCGGCACCCCGACCTCGCGCCAGTGGCGGCGGCTGGCCTCGTACGCCGGCCGCTGCGAGTCCGGCAGGATGCCGGCGCCGGCGCGGATGTCGCGGAAGCCGTCGTGATAGCGCTCGACCGCGGTGGCGATGTCCGGGATCGCGCCCGGGCGCGCCAGCAGCCAGCGGGTGAAGCTGCGCTGCAGCTCCCAGATCACCTGCAGGGCATCCACCTGCACCGACTCGGCGACCTTGCCGTCGAGCGCGTCGATCTGCGCCCACAGCTCGCGCGCATCCAGCGTCTCGCGGGTGATGGTGTAGGCCTTGGCCACCTCGCCCGGGGTGCGTCCGCTGTCCTCCTGCATGCGCAGCAGGAAGGTGGCGCCCATGCGGTTGATCGTGGAGTTGGTCACCGCGGTGGCGATGATCTCGCGCTTGAGCCGGTGCTGCTGCATCGCGGCGGCGTACTTCTTCTGCAGCGGCTGCGGGAAATAGCGCTCCAGCTCCTTGGACAGGTAGGGGTCCTCGGGCACGTCGGAATCGAGCAGTTGCTGGTACGCGACCAGCTTGGAATAGGACAGCAGCACCGCCAGCTCCGGCCGGGTCAGGCCCTGCCCGCGCGCCTTGCGCTCGGCGATCTCGGCGTCGCTTGGCAGGTACTCGATCTGGCGGTCGAGCAGGCCCTGCGCCTCCAGGGTGCGGATGAAGTGCTGCTTGGAGCCGAGCCGGGTGGTGCTCATGCGCTCCATCAAGCTCAGCGCCTGGTTCTGGCGGTAGTTGTCGTTGAGCACCAGCTGCGCGACCTCGTCGGTCATCGCCGCCAGCAGCTTGTTGCGCTCGGCCAGCTTCAGGCGCTTCTTCTGCACCTCGCCATTGAGCAGGATCTTGATGTTGACCTCGTGGTCGGAGGTGTCCACCCCGGCCGAGTTGTCGATGAAGTCGGTGTTGAGCAGCACCCCGTGCAGCGCCGCCTCGACCCGCCCGAGCTGGGTCAGGCCGAGGTTGCCGCCCTCGCCCACCACCTTGCAGCGCAGCTGGCAGCCGTCCACCCGCAGCGCGTTGTTGGCGCGGTCGCCGACATCGGCGTGGCTCTCGCGGCTGGACTTGACGTAGGTGCCGATGCCGCCGTTCCACAGCAGGTCCACCGGCGCGCGCAGGATCGCGCTGATCAGCTCGGTCGGGCTGAGCGCGTGCACCTCGCCGGCGATCCCCAGCGCCTGCCGCATCTGCGGCGAGACCGGGATCGACTTGGCGCTGCGCGGCCACACCCCGCCGCCGGCGCTGATCAGGGACTTGTCGTAGTCGTCCCAGGACGAGCGCGGCAGCCGGAACAGGCGCTCGCGCTCGCGGAACGAGCGCTCGGCATCCGGATCCGGGTCCACGAACACGTGGCGGTGGTCGAACGCGGCCACGAGCCGGATGTGGCGGCTGAGCAGCATGCCGTTGCCGAACACGTCGCCGGACATGTCGCCGATGCCGACCACGGTGAAATCCTCGTTCTGGCAGTCGCGGCCGAGCGCGCGGAAGTGGCGCTTGACCGACTCCCACGCGCCGCGCGCGGTGATGCCCATGCCCTTGTGGTCGTAGCCGACCGAGCCGCCGGAGGCGAACGCGTCGTCCAGCCAGAAACCGTGCGCCTGGGCGATGCCGTTGGCGATGTCGGAGAAGGTCGCGGTGCCCTTGTCGGCCGCCACCACCAGGTACGGGTCGTCGCCGTCGTGGCGCACCACCCCGGCCGGCGGCAGCACCTTGCCGTCGGCGGACAGGTTGTCGGTGAGGTCGAGCAGGCCGTTGATGAAGCGCTGGTAGCAGGCCACGCCCTCGGCGAACCAGGCCTCGCGGTCCTGCGCCGGGTCGGGCAGCTGCTTGCAGTAGAACCCGCCCTTGCTGCCGACCGGCACGATCACGGTGTTCTTCACCATCTGCGCCTTGACCAGGCCCAGCACCTCGGTGCGGAAGTCCTCGCGGCGGTCGGACCAGCGCAGGCCGCCGCGCGCGACCGGCCCGAAGCGCAGGTGGATGCCCTCCACGCGCGGGCCGCACACCCAGATCTCGCGGTACGGGCGCGGCTTGGGCAGGTCCGGCACGCGCGCCGAATCCAGCTTGAACGCGAGGTAGTCGGCCGGGCCGCCGTCCTTGCGGCGGCCGCCGGGGTAGTCGATGTAGTAGTTGGTGCGCAGGGTGGCGTCGATCACCCCGATGAAGCTGCGCAGGATGCGGTCCTCGTCGAGGCTGGCGACCCGGTCGAGCAGCCCGAGCAGGGCGCCGCGCGCGGCTTCGACCTGCTGCGCGCGGTCCTGCCGGCGCGCCGCGACCAGCGCGCGCAGGGCCGCCATCGCCGCCTCGTCGCCGGCGGCCAGCGCCTGTAGCTGGGCACCGAAGCGCTGCATGCCCTGCTCGATCTCGGCCGCGCTCTCCTGCCCGGTCGCCGGGTCGAAGCGCGCCTCGAACAGTTCGATCAGCAGGCGCGCCAGCAGCGGATAGCGCGCCAGGGTGGCCTCCATGTAGCTCTGCGAGAACGGCACCCCGACCTGCAGCAGGTACTTGCAGTAGGCGCGCAGCACCGCGACCTGGCGCCAGGACAGGCCGGCGCCCAGAACCAGGCGGTTGAAGCCGTCGTTCTCGGCCTCGCCGCGCCAGACCCGCGCGAACGCCTCCTCGAAGGTGTCGTCGACCGCCTCCACGTCGAAGCCGGCGGCGAACATCGGCTCGACCTCGAAGTCCTGGATGTAGGCGACCTCGCCGTCGGCCTCGACCCGGTACGGGTGCTCGGAGATCACCCGCAGGCCCATGTTCTCCATCATCGGCAGCGCGTCCGACAGCGGGATGTCGTCGTCGCGCCGGTACAGCTTGAAGCGCAGCCCGCCGTCGCGGCGGCGGTACAGCGCGCGCCGCAGGTCGTCGGCGCCGGCCAGCGCGGCCAGGTGCTCGACGTCGTCGGCGGCGACCTCCGGGCTGACCTCCTCGATGTAGCCGGCCGGCAGCGCGCGGCCGTAGCGCTCCAGCAGGCGCAGCCCGGCTTCCTCGCCGTGGCGGGCCACCAGCTGCTCGCGCAGGCCGTCGCGCCAGTCGCGCACGATCTCGGCCAGCTGCGCCTCGAGCGCGCCGAGGTCGGGCTCGACCGCGGCGCCCTGCGGCGGGCGCACCACCATGTGCAGCTGCGCCAGCGGGGATTCGCCGATCTGCACGGTGGTGTCCACCTGGCCGCCGCCGAGCGCGTCGCGCAGCATCGCCTCGATCCGCTGCCGCACCTGTGTGCTCATGCGGTCGCGCGGCACGTAGGCCAGCGCCGAGTAGTGGCGGCCGTAGCGGTCGCGGCGCACGAACAGGCGGCTGCGCACCCGTTCCTGCAGCCCGAGGATGCCGAGCGCGGTCTGCGCCAGCTCCTCGCGGCTGGACTGGAACAGCTCGTCGCGCGGCAGGGTCTCCAGGATGTGGCGCAGGGCCTTGCCGCTGTGGCTGGCCGGGTCCAGCCCGGACTGCTGCATCACGTGCTCGTGGCGCTGGCGCACCAGCGGGATGTCCCACGGGCGGCGGCGGTAGGCGCTGGAGGTGTACAGGCCGAGGAAGCGCTGCTCGCCGACCGCGCGGCCCTTGGCGTCGTACTGCAGCACCCCGATGTAATCCATGTAGCCGCGCCGGTGCACGGTGGCGCGCGCGTTGGTCTTGGTCAGGATCAGCACGTCCTGGGCGCCGCTGCCGCTGCCGGCGAGCGCGTCCAGCGGGCGCGGGGTGGAGGGCGCCGCGCGCAGCAGGCCGAGGCCGCTCTCCGGGTCGGCCACCAATACCGCCTGGCGGCCGCGCTTCTCGACCCGGTACTCGCGGTAGCCGAGGAAGGTGAAATGGTCGTCCGCGGCCCAGCGCAGGAATTCCTGCAGCTCGCGGCGGGTGTCGGCATCGACCGGCAGCAGGCGGCGGCCGAGGTCCTCGGCGAGCTGCTGCATGCGCGCGCGCATCGGCTCCCAGTCCTCGACGATCGCGCGCACGTCGGCCAGCACCGCCTCGATCGCTGCCTTCAGCGCCGGCAGCGCGGAGGCCGGCTGGCGGTCCAGCTCCAGGTGCATCAGCGATTCCGGCGCGCCCTCGCCGACCGCCTGCAGGCGGCCGGCCTTGTCGCGCTGCAGGCGCATCACCGGGTGCCCGAGCACGTGCACCCCGATCCCGCGCTCGGCCAGGGCCATGCTCACCGAGTCCACCAGGAACGGCATGTCGTCGTTGGCGATCTGCAGCACGGTGTGCGGCGATTCCCAGCCGTGCCCGGCGCGGGTCGGGTTGAACAGGCGCACCTTGGCCGCGCCGCGGCGGCGGCTGCGCACGAACGCGAGCATGTCGCGCGCCAGCGCCGCCCAGTCGGCGGCCGGGTGCAGGGCGTACTCCTCGGCGTCCATCCGCCGGTAGAACGCACGCGCGAAGGCCTCCGCCTCGGCGCGCTCGGGTGCGGGCAACTGCTCGGCGAGGGCGGACAGGATGGCGCGGAGGAAGGCGGGATCGCCGGGGCGGGTCTGCTTGCTCATCGGTGGGGGCCTTGGAAGGACGCCGGCCGCGCGAGGGGCGCGGCCGGACGGGGGTCGTAGGTCAGCGCAGCCCGGTCTCGTTGCGGGCGATCACCAGCCGCTGGATCTCGCTGGTGCCTTCGTAGATCTCGGTGATCTTGGCGTCGCGGAAGTAGCGCTCGATCGGCATCTCCTTGGAATAGCCCATGCCGCCGTGGATCTGCAGCGCCTGGTGGGTGATCCACATCGCCGCCTCCGAGGCGGTGAGCTTGGCCACCGAGGCCTCGGTGGTGAAGCGCTGGCCCTGCCCCTTCAGCCACGCCGCGCGCAGCGTCAGCAGCAGCGCCGCGTCCAGCTTGCACTTCATGTCGGCGATCTTGGCCTGGGTCATCTGGAACGCGCCGATCGGCTGGCCGAAGGCCTTGCGGTCCCTGACGTAGGCCAGGGTGGCCTCGTACGCGGCGCGGGCGATGCCGATGGCCTGGCTGGCGATGCCGATGCGGCCGGCGTCCAGCACGCCCATCGCGATCTTGAAGCCCTGGCCCTCCTCGCCCAGCACCTCGTCGGCCTCCACCACGTAGTCGGTGAACTCGATCTCGCAGGTGGCGGAGGCGCGGATGCCGAGCTTGGGCTCGGTCTTGCCGCGGTGGAAGCCGGCGCGCTCGGTGTCGATCAGGAACGCGGTGATGCCGCGCGCGCCCTTGTCGGGGTCGCTCATCGCGAACAGCACGATGTACTTGGCGACCGGGCCGGAGGTGATCCAGCTCTTCTTGCCGTTGACCACGAAGCGGCCGTCGGCCTGCTTCACCGCGCGGCAGCGCATCGCGGTGGCGTCCGAGCCGGACTGCGGCTCGGTCAGCGCGAACGCGCCGATCTCGCGGCCTTCCGCAATCGCGCGCACATACTTCTGCTTCTGCGCCTCGCTGCCGAAGGTGAGGATGCCGTTGCAGAACAGCGAGTTGTTGACCGACATGATCGTGCTGTGCGCGGCGTCCGCGGCCGCCACCTCGATCATGGCCAGCACGTAGCTGATCGGATCCATCCCGGCGCCGCCGTACTCGGCCGGCACCTCGATCCCCATCAGGCCGTTCTCGCCGAGGGTGCGGATGTTCTCGAGCGGGAACTCGCCGGTGCGGTCGTAGTGCTCGGCGCTGGGGGCGATCTTCTCCTGCGCGATCCGGCGCGCCACGTCCTGGATCATGCGCTGTTCGTCGGTGAATCCGAATTCCACGCTGCTGCTCCGCTGCCTGGGCGATGCTTGCAATTGTAACCCTGCCCCGCGGCGAACCCGCAGCCGCGGCTGGTCTTCTCGCGCCGGTGCTTGACCGCGGCTGCGGCCGCCGCCGAAACTTATCTTTAAATCGCGATGGAAAGATGAAAATGGATCTGGAAGGCTGGTCGAGCCGGCTCAAGGTGTTCGCCGATGCCACCCGGGTGCGCCTGCTGGCGCTGTTGGCACGCGAGGAGCTGACCGTGGCGGAGCTGTCGGCGATCACCCAGTTGGCGCAGCCGCGGGTGTCCACCCACCTGGCCAAGCTCAAGGAGGCGGGGCTGGTGCGTGACCGCCGCGCCGGGGTCTCGGCCTACTACCGCTTCGACGAGGACGCGCTGGATCCGGCGCAGCGCGCGCTGTGGCAGTCGATCAGCACCGGCAGCGACGACCCGCTGCTGCGCCAGGACGCCGAACGGGTGCCGGCGGTGCTGGCGATGCGGGCAGCCGACCAGAACTGGGCCGACAGCGTGGCCGGCGACATGGAGCGCCACTACTCGCCGGGCCGCACCTGGGAGGCGCTGGCGCGCAGCGCGCTGCCGCTGCTGCAGCCCGGGGACGTGCTCGACATCGCCTCCGGCGACGGCGTGCTGGCCGAACTGCTGGCCCCGCACGCCGGGCGCTACGTGTGCGTGGACGCCAGCCCGCGGGTGGTGGCGGCGGCGCGCGAGCGCCTGCGCCGCTATCCCAACGTCGAGGTGCGCGAGGGCGACATGCACGCGCTGCCGTTCGCCGACGCCGGCTTCGACCTGGTGGTGCTGATGCACGCACTGACCTACGCCGCCAAGCCGGCGCAGGCGGTGGCCGAGGCCGCGCGCGTGCTGCGCCCCGGCGGGCGCCTGCTGCTGTCCAGCCTGGCCCGCCACGAGCACCGCAGCGTGGTCGAGGCCTATGGCCACCTCAACCTCGGCTTCGGCGCGCGCCAGCTGCGCCAGTTCGCCGAGCGCGCCGGCCTGCGCCCGGGCCCGGTGGAGTCGGTCACCCGCGAGCGCCGCCCGCCGCATTTCGAGGTGATCTCGCTGATCGCGGTGAAGCCGTGAGGAACGCATGCCGGTGAACACCCTGCCCTGGCGCGATCCGGCGCGGGTGGCCGCGCTGCACGCCGCGCTCAAGGCCCGCATCCTGGTGCTGGACGGGGCGATGGGCACCATGATCCAGCAGCACGGCCTGGGCGAGGCCGACTACCGCGGCGAGCGCTTCGCCGAGGGCTACGACCGCCTGTGGGCGGCGCACGCGCATGCGCACGGCCCCGGCTGCGGCTGCCAGGGCCACGACCAGCGCGGCAACAACGACCTGCTCAGCCTCACCCGCCCCGACCTGATCCGCGGCATCCACCGCGCCTACCTGGACGCCGGCGCCGACCTGATCGAGACCAACACCTTCAATTCCACCGCGGTGGCGCTGGCCGACTACGGCCTGTCCCACCTCGCGCGCGAACTCAACCGCGAAGGCGCACGCCTGGCGCGCGCCGAGTGCGATGCCGCCGAGGCGCGCGACCCCGGCCGGCCGCGCTTCGCGGTCGGCGTGCTCGGGCCGACCAACCGCACCGCCTCGATCAGCCCGGACGTGAACCGCCCCGGCTTCCGCGCGATCACCTTCGCCGAGCTCGCCGCGGCCTACCGCGATGCCGCGCGCGGGCTGCTCGAGGGCGGCGCCGACCTGCTGATGGTCGAGACCGTGTTCGACACCCTGAACGCCAAGGCCGCGCTGTTCGCGATCGACGACGTGTTCGCCGAGGCCGGCGCGCGCCTGCCGGTGATGGTGTCCGGCACGATCACCGATGCCTCCGGGAGGACCCTGTCCGGGCAGACCGCGGAGGCGTTCTGGTACTCGCTGCGGCATGCCGAGCCGCTCGCGATCGGGCTGAACTGCGCGCTCGGCGCGCGCGAGCTGCGCGCGCATGTGGACGTGCTGGCGCAGGTCGCCGATGCCCACGTCAGCACCCATCCCAACGCCGGGCTGCCGAATGCCTTCGGCGGCTACGACGAGACCCCGGAGGACATGGCCACCACCCTGCGCGGCTTCGCCGAGGCCGGGCTGCTGAACATCGTCGGCGGCTGCTGCGGCACCACCCCCGAGCACATCCGCGCGATCGCGGCGGCGGTGCACGGCCTGCCGCCGCGGCGCGTGCCCATGCTGGAACCGGCATGACCCGCCTGCTCCGCCACACCCGCCTGGCCGGGCTGGAGCCGCTGGTCCTCACCCCGCAGACGAACTTCGTCAACGTCGGCGAGCGCACCAACGTCACCGGCAGCGCCCAGTTCAGGAAGCTGATCCGCGAGGGCCGCTACGACGAAGCGGTCGCAGTGGCGCGCCAGCAGGTGGAGAACGGCGCCCAGGTGCTCGACGTCAACATGGACGAGGGCCTGCTGGACTCGAAGCGGGCGATGGTGGAGTTCCTCAACCTGATCGCTGCCGAACCGGACATCGCGCGGGTCCCGGTGATGGTGGATTCCTCCAAGTGGGAGGTGATCGAGGCCGGCCTGCAGTGCCTGCAGGGCAAGGGCATCGTCAACTCGATCTCGCTCAAGGAGGGCGAGGCCGAGTTCCTGCGCCAGGCCAGGCTGGTGCGCCGCTACGGCGCGGCGGTGGTGGTGATGGCCTTCGACGAGGCCGGCCAGGCCGACACCACCGCGCGCAAGATAGAGATCTGCACCCGCGCCTACGGGCTGCTCACCGCGGAAGTCGGCATCCCGCCCGAGGACATCATCTTCGACCCCAACGTGTTCGCGGTCGCCACCGGCATCCCCGAGCACGACGACTACGCGGTGGCGTTCATCGAGGCCACCCGCGAGCTGCGCCGCCGCTTCCCGCACTGCCATGTGTCCGGCGGGGTGTCCAACGTCTCCTTCGCGTTCCGCGGCAACGAGCCGGTGCGGCAGGCGATCCATGCGGTGTTCCTGTACCACGCCATCCGCGCCGGGATGGACATGGGCATCGTCAACGCCGGCGCACTGCCGATCTACGACGAGCTCGACCCGGTGCTGCGCGAGCGGGTCGAGGACGTGGTGCTCAACCGCCGCGCGGACGCCACCGAGCGCCTGCTGGCGATCGCCGACGACTACAGGAAGAAAAAGGGCGAGAAGAAAACCGAGGACCTGGCCTGGCGCACGTTGCCGGTGGCGGCGCGGCTGGCGCACGCGCTGGTGCATGGAATCGACCAGTACGTAGAGCAGGACACCGAGGAGGCGCGGCAGGCCGCGGCGCGCCCGCTGGAGGTGATCGAAGGCCCGCTGATGGCCGGCATGAACGTAGTCGGCGACCTGTTCGGCGCCGGCAAGCTGTTCCTGCCGCAGGTGGTGAAGTCGGCGCGGGTGATGAAGAAGGCGGTGGCCTACCTGCTGCCCTACATCGAGGCGGAGAAGCAGCAGGGCGGCGAGGCCGGGCGCAGCAACGGCCGGATCGTGCTGGCCACGGTCAAGGGCGACGTGCACGACATCGGCAAGAACATCGTCGGGGTGGTGCTGGCCTGTAACAACTTCGAAGTGGTCGACCTCGGGGTGATGGTGCCGGCACAGACCATCCTCGACACCGCGCGCAGCGTCGGCGCCGACATGATCGGGCTGTCCGGGCTGATCACCCCCTCGCTGGAGGAAATGGGCCACGTCGCCCGCGAGTTGCAGCGCCAGGGCTTTGCGCTGCCGCTGCTGATCGGCGGCGCCACCACCTCGCGCGCGCACACCGCGCTCAAGATCGCGCCGCACTATGCCGCGCCGACGGTGTGGGTGAAGGACGCCTCGCGCGCGGTCGGGGTCGCGCAGTCGCTGCTGTCGCCCGCGCTGCGGCCGGCGTTCGTGGCCGCCAACGAGGCCGAGTACGCGCAGATCCGCGCCCGCCACCGCCAGCGCGACGGCCAGCGCCTGGCGCCGCTGGCGCAGGCGCGCGCGCAGCGCTTCGACGGCGGCTGGGACAGCTATGCCCCGCCGGCGCCGCGCCGGCCCGGCCTGCACGTGCTGGCCGACTATCCGCTGGCCGAGCTGGTGGACTACATCGACTGGACCCCGTTCTTCCAGGCCTGGGAACTGGCCGGGCGGTTCCCGGCGATCCTCGACGATGCGGTGGTCGGCGCGCAGGCGCGCGCGCTGTACCGCGACGCGCGCGCGATGCTGGAGCAGATCGTGCGCGAACGCTGGCTCACCGCGCACGCGGTGTTCGGTTTGTGGCCGGCCAACAGCGTCGGCGACGACGTCGTGCTGCAGGCCGACGGCCGCGCGCACCGGCTGCACTTCCTGCGCCAACAGGTGGACAAGCCGCGCGAGCGCCCGGACTTCTGCCTGGCCGACTTCATCGCCCCGCAGGACAGCGGCGTGCAGGACTGGATCGGCGCGTTCGCGGTCACCGCCGGGCACGGCATCGAAGCGCACGTGGCGCGCTTCGAGGCGGCCCACGACGACTACTCGGCCATCCTGCTCAAGGCGCTGGCCGACCGCCTGGCCGAGGCGCTGGCGGAGCGCCTGCACCAGCGCGTGCGCACCGAGTTCTGGGGCTACGCCGCCGACGAAGCGCTCGACAACGCCGCGCTGATCGCCGAGCGCTACCGCGGCATCCGCCCCGCGCCGGGCTATCCGGCCTGCCCCGACCACAGCGAGAAGGCGACCCTGTTCGCACTGCTGGACGCCGAGCGCCATGCCGGCCTGCGCCTGACCGAGAGCTTCGCGATGCTGCCGACCGCCGCGGTCTGCGGCTACTACTTCAGCCATCCGCGCAGCCAGTATTTCGTGGTCGGCCGGCTCGGGCGCGAGCAGGTGGAGGACTACGCCCGCCGCAAGGGCGTGCCGCTGGCGCAGGCCGAGCGCTGGCTCGCTTCGCACCTGGACTACGACCCGGAATGAACCTGCCCTCGCCCCTGCCCGGCGCGGACGGCCGCCCGCCGACAGTCGGCATCGTCGGCCATGCCGGCGCCTACGGCCGCTGGCTGGCGCGCTTCTTCCGCGAGCGCATGGGGCTGGCGGTGCTCGGCAGCGACCCGGCCGAACCGGGCTCGCCGCCGCCGGGCGAGTTGGCCGCGCGCTGCCAGGTGCTGGTGTTCAGCGTGCCGATCCGGCAGGCCGCGGCGATCATCGCCGCCACCGCGCAGGCCGCGGGCGGCCGCGAGGCCGGTGCGCTGTGGCTGGACCTGACCTCGATCAAGCAGGCGCCGGTGGCGGCCATGCTCAGCAGCCGGGCCGAGGTCGCCGGGCTGCATCCGATGGCCGCGCCGCCCAAGATCGCGACCTTGCACGGGCGCACGCTCGCCGTCTGCCGCGCCCGCACCCAGCGCTGGGAGGCGTGGCTGGAACAGTTCCTGCAGGCCACCGGCGCGCGCGTGGTCACGGTCGATCCGGCCGCGCACGACCGCGCGATGGCGCTGGTGCAGGGCCTGGTGCATGCCAGCCACATGGCGCAGGCCGAGGTGCTGGCCGCGCTCGCCGACGAGGCCGGCGGGCTGGCGCTGCTGGATGCGCTCGGCACCGTGGGCCACGCCCTCGACCTGACCGTGACCGGGCGCATCCTCGCCGGCAACCCGGCGATCTACACCGACATCCAGTTCGACAACCCGCACGTGGCGGCGGTGCTGGAGCGGCTGGCGCAGGCGCTGGCCGACCTGCGCGCGCAGGTCGCGCGCGGCGACGATGCCGCGCGCGCGGCGCTGGCCGCACGCTTCCTGGCGGCGCCGGCCGCGGCCTTGGGCGGCACGCGGCTGGCCCGGCTGAGCCACGACTTCGACCGCCTCGGCGACCTCCAGGCCGACCTGCGCAGCCCGCGCTACGTCAGCGTGTTCCTGCCCGAGGACCGGCCCGGCGCGCTGCGCCGCCTGCTGGCGGTGTTCGAGCGGCTCGGGGTCAACCTCGCTTCGATCCATTCCTCGCGCACCCCGGCCGGCGAGCTGCACTTCCGGATCGGGCTAGACCCGCTGCCGCTGCCGCTGGAGGCGCTGTGCGCGGCGATCGCCGAGGCCGGGATCGGGCGCGTGCTGGAGGCCGCGGACGATGCGGCCTGAGCCTCACCAGACCAGGTCGTCCGGCACCTGGTAGCGCGGGTCGGCGTACGGGTCCTCGGCGGCCGGCGCCTGCGGGTCCACCTTGAGCGCGACCGCCTCCGGGAACACCGCCTCCGCCTCGGCCAGGGTGGCCGCGTCCACCAGCAGGTAGCGCCCGTGCAGCTGGACCACCCCGAGCTGGCCAGCGTTGAGCGCCTTGAGCTGCTCGGCGGTCACGTGCACGCGCTTGATCTTGCCGCCGTATTCGAAATGGCGCACGTGCTCGGCCTCGGCCGCGTTGAGGGCACGCCCCTGCAGCAGGGCCTCCAGCCGCGCGCGCGCCTCGCGCCGCAGCCGCGCCTGCTCCTGGCGCTGGCGCTCGGCCGCGATCCGCTCCTGCTTCTCCTGCTGCGCGCGCAGGGCATAGGCGCGGGCGAGGTCGATCTCGCCGGGGGTGCGCGGCCTGCCGGCCGGGCGCGGCTTGCCGGGCTGCGTGGACTTCGACTTCGGGGACTTGCCGGCACCGGCGCCCTGCCCGGCGGGCGGCGCCCCGGCCGCGGGCGGGCGCCGCGGCTCGCGCGGGGCTTCCTTGAAGCCCAGTCCGAGCAGTTGGTCGCGCAGGGAATGGCTCATGGTCGGCTCGCAGCAAGGCATCAGTAATGCGGGGGCGGCGGCTCGCTGGCGGCATCGCCCACCGCGGGCTGCAGCGCCAGCGCGCGCCGCAATTCTCGCAGCTCCTCCAGCGCGCGGTGCAGGCGCAAGGCATTGGCCGCCTCCTCCGCGCGCGCCTCGGCCAGCGCCTGGCTCAGCTGCTCCAGCGCGTGCTCCTGGAAGGCCAGGCGTTCCTCCAGCGCCTGCAGCCGGTGCTCCAGGGCGTGGCTGTCCGATCCGGTGGCCACCGCCTCACTCCGGGCGCCGCAGCGAGCGGCCGCGGCCGATGCCGTAGTAGGCCAGGCCCGCGGCCTCGACCTCGTCGGGCGCGTACACGTTGCGGCCGTCGAACACCACCGCATCGGCCAGCGCCGCGCGCAGGCGCGCGAAGTCCGGGCTGCGGAACTGCTTCCACTCGGTCACCACCGCCAGCGCGTCCGCGCCTTCGAGTGCGGCATAGGCGTTGTCGCACAGGCACAGGTCGGCGCGCGCGCCGTAGATCCGGCGCGCCTCGTCCATCGCCTCCGGATCGAACGCGCGCACCCGCGCACCGGCCTGCCACAGCTGCGCCAGCAGGGTGCGACTGGAGGCCTCGCGCATGTCGTCGGTGTTGGGCTTGAACGCCAGCCCCCACAGCGCGATGGTCTTGCCGCGCAGGGCCTCGGCGCCGCCGTAGTGGCGCGCCATCAGCGCGAACAGGTGCTGCTTCTGGGCGGCATTCACCGCCTCTACCGCGTGCAGCAGGCGCGGGGTCACCCCGTACTGCTCGGCGGTGCGCGCCAGCGCCTGCACGTCCTTGGGGAAGCAGGAGCCGCCGTAGCCAGCGCCGGGGTAGATGAAGTGCCAGCCGATGCGCGGGTCGGAGCCGATGCCCTTGCGCACCATCTCCACGTCCGCGCCGACCTGCTCGGCGATGTTGGCGATCTCGTTCATGAAGCTGATCTTGGTCGCCAGCATCGCGTTGGCGGCGTACTTGGTCAGCTCCGCCGAGCGCACGTCCATCGCCACGATCCGCTCGTGGTTGCGGTTGAAAGGCGCATACAGCCGGCGCAGGGTGTCCAGCGCCGCCGGGCTGTCGGTGCCGATCACGATCCGGTCCGGGCGCATGCAGTCCTCGACCGCGGCGCCCTCCTTCAGGAACTCCGGGTTGGAGACCACGTCGAAGCGGAGGTCCGCGCCGCGCGCGGCCAGCTCCTCCGCGATCGCCGCGCGCACGCGGTCGGCGGTGCCCACCGGCACGGTGGACTTGTCCACCACGATCGCCGGGCGCTGCAGGTGGCGGCCGATGGTGCGCGCCACCGCCAGCACGTACTGCAGGTCGGCGCTGCCGTCCTCGTCCGGCGGGGTGCCGACCGCGATGAACAGCACGTCGCCGTGTGCGATCCCGGCGCCGGCGTCGGTGGTGAAGCGCAGCCGGCCGGCGGCGTGGTTGGCCTTGACCATCGGCTCCAGGCCCGGCTCGTAGATCGGCACCACGCCGCGGTTGAGGCCTTCGACCTTGGCCGCGTCGATGTCGATGCAGACCACGTCGTGGCCGACTTCGGCCAGGCAGGTGCCGGTCACCAGGCCGACGTAGCCGGTGCCGAAGATGCTCACGCGCATGCGCTGGGAACTCCGTGCGGCGGGTTGCGCGGGGGGCGCACCGCGAGGGTACGCCCGCCCCGCGACGGCGCGGTTACTTGGCCGGGGCCTGGCCCTTCGGCGGCTTGATGATGTCCAGCAACTCGACCTCGAACACCAGCACCTGGTTGGGGCCGATCATCGGCGGCGCCTGCTCGCCGTAGGCCAGCTTGGCCGGGATCCAGAACTTGAACTTGGAGCCGACCGGCATCAGCTGCAGGCCCTCGCTCCAGCCCGGGATGACGCCCTGCAACGGCAGCACCGCCGGCTCGCCGCGGTCGTAGGAGCTGTCGAACACCTTGCCGTCGAGCAGGCTGCCCTTGTACTGCACCTTGACCCCGTCGGTTGGGCCCGGCTTGGGGCCCTTGCCCTCGGTGATCACCTGGTACTCGAGCCCGCTCGGGGTGGTCACCACACCCGGCTTCTTGGCGTTCTCGGCCAGGAACTTCTCGCCGGCCTCGAGGTTGGACTTGGCCTCGGCCATCATCTTGGCGATCTGCTTGGCCTGCATCTTCTGCGCGAAGGCCTCGAACACCGCCTTGGCCTGCTGGTCGTCGAGCAGCACCTTCTCACCGGCCAGCTGCGCGCGCATCGCCTTCACCACGGTGTCGACGTTGATCTCGTCCTTGATCTCGGACAGCTGCTTGCCCATCGCCAGGCCGATCGCGTAGCTGATCTGCTCCTTCTCGGTCGGCAGGCCGGGATAGGCGCTCTTGCCGGGCTCGGACTTGGCGGCGTCGGCCTTGGCATCGGCCGGCTTGGCGCCCGGCTTGTCGCAGGCGGACAGGGCCAGCACGCTGGCGAGGGCGACGGCGGTGGCGCGGATGGCGGGTTTCATCGGATTGCTTGCTCCGGGATCGGGGGAATCAGGCCCGCGCGGGGCGCGGGAGGAAGGTGCCGGCGCGGCCGGCGCGGCGGGCCTACTGCACGCCCAGCAGTTCGACGTCGAATTCCAGCACGGCGTTGGGACCGATCGATCCGTCGGGAGTTCCGCGCTCGCCGTAGGCGAGCTTGGCCGGGATCCAGAACCGGTACTTGCCGCCGACCGGCATCAGGCCGAGGCCCTCGGTCCAGCCGGGGATGACCTGATTGAGGCCGAACTCGGCCGGCTCGCCGCGCCGGTAGGAACTGTCGAACACCGTGCCGTCCAGTAGCCGGCCTTCGTAGTTCACGCGCACGCTCTGGCCCGGCTTGGGGCGCACCCCGTTGCCCTGGCGCAGCACCATGTACTGCAGCCCGCTGGGGGTGGTGAACACGCCCTTGACCGTCTTGTTGCGGGCCAGGAACTCCTCGCCCGCCTTCTGGTTGGCCTCCGCCTGTGCGCTACGCTGAGCAGCCCGCGCGGCGGCGACCTTGGCCGCCAGCCCGGACAGCAGCGCGCGCACGCGCGCATCGTCCAGTGCCGGCTTCGCATCGGGGGTGCTAGCTGCGCGCAGGCCGGCGACCAGCATCGGCACGTCGAACTCGGCGCGCACCGGCGCCAGCTTGCTGCCGACATCGGCGCCGATCAGATAGCCGACCTGCTGGCGATCCGGCGCCGGCGCACTGCCGCCGCTGCGGCGCGCATTGATGCTGGTCATCAGGGCATTCGCGGTGGCTTTGGCCGCGGCGGGCTCCAGCAGCGGCTTGCCACCGGCCAGCGCGTTTTCCAGCGCGCGCTGGAACGCCGCCATGTCCATGTCCGGCACTGCCAGCCCAATCGAGCGGCCAACGTCCATGCCGATGGCATAGCCGAGTTGGTCGCGTTCGCTGACGGGCGCCGAAGCCGGGGTCTGGGCGGCGGCCGGCAGCGCGAGCACGGCGGCGAGCAGCAGCGCGCAAAAGGCGCGCGGGCGGACGATCATGCAGTGACTCCAAGGCATCTGGGAGGGCGGACCCGCTCGGCGGGCGCGCGCGCATTGTCGGCCGCCGTCCGCCGGGCGGCAATCCCATGGTGGCCACGCGTATGCCATTGGTTGGGGCGCAGCGGGCTTGACCGGTGCGATTCTGGTGTTATAGTCATCTACAACACCAATCATGCAAGGCAGGAGGTGCGCGATGCACCGCAGACTCCAGAATGCGCGAACGGGCCTCATCGCCTGCGGCCTGCTCGGGCTGGCGCTGGCCTCCCTGGCACGACCGCTGCCGGCGGCGGCCGACTTGGCCACGCCCGTGCTCGCGGCCGACGGCCCGGTGGCGGCCGACGGCGACCACGCGCGCCGCCCGTCGCGCCGCGGCGGGCAGTCGTCGGTCGCCATGCCCTTCTACTCCTTCGCGCGCCGGGGGTGAGGCCATGACCGGCGTGGAATGGAGCGAGGGCATCCCGATCTACCGCCAGCTCAAGGAGCGGGTGATCGCGATGCTGCTGGACGGCGCGCTCAAGCCCGGCGACGCCCTGCCCTCGGTGCGCCAGGTGGCGGCGGAGTACCAGCTCAACCCGATCACGGTCTCGCGCGCCTACCAGGAACTGGTGGACGAGCAGTTGGTGGAGAAGCGCCGCGGGCTGGGCATGTACGTGACCGAGGGCGCCACCGCGCGCCTGCGCCAGAGCGAGCGCGAGCGCTTCCTGCGCGAGGAATGGCCGCAGGTGCTCGAGCGCATGCAGCGGCTGGGGCTGGACCCGGCCGAACTGCTCGATCCGCAATCCAAATGGGGGCACAAGTGAACACGCACGTGATCCGCGCACGCGGCCTGCGCAAGGCCTACAAGCACACGCTGGCGCTGGACGGCGCCAGCTTCGAGATCCCCGCCGGGCGGATCGTCGGCCTGATCGGCCCCAACGGCGCCGGCAAGACCACCGCGCTCAAGGCCATCCTCGGCCTGATCCCGTTCGAGGGCGAGCTGGACGTGCTCGGGCGCGACCCGCGCACCCAGCGCGATGCGCTGATGAACGACGTCTGCTTCATCGCCGACGTGGCCGTGCTGCCGCGCTGGATCACGGTGGCGCAGGCGATCGACTTCGTCGCCGGGGTGCACCCGCGCTTCGATGCCGCGCGCTGCCGGCGCTTCCTGGAAGGCACCCAGCTCACGCCCAAGATGAAGGTGCGCGAGATGTCCAAGGGCATGATCGTGCAGCTGCACCTGGCGCTGGTGATGGCGATCGACGCCCGCCTGCTGGTGCTGGACGAGCCCACCCTCGGCCTGGACATCCTCTACCGCAAGCAGTTCTACCAGCGCCTGCTGGAGGACTACTTCGACGAGCACAAGACCATCCTGGTCACCACCCACCAGGTCGAGGAGATCGAGCACATCCTGACCGACGTGATGTTCATCCGCGGCGGCAAGGTGGTGCTGGACGCAGCGATGGACAGCCTCGGCGAGCGCTACACCGAAGTGCTGGTCAACGCCGACCGGCTGGAGGCCGCGCGCGCGCTGCGGCCGATCGACGAGCGCAGCCTGCCGTTCGGCAAGAGCGTGCTGCTGTACGACGGCGCCGACCCGGCGCGCCTGGCCGAGCTGGGCGAGACGCGCACGCCCGGCCTGGCCGACCTGTTCGTCGCCACCATGAAGGGGACCTACGCATGAACACCGCCACCCTCACGGCCTCCGGCCGCTTCAAGACCCTGCTCAAGCGCGAATACTGGGAGAACCGCGGCGGCTTCCTGTGGGCACCGCTGATCGCCGGCACCGTGGTCAGCACCCTGGCCTTCCTCGGTGCCCTGGCCGGCAGCCTCACCGCCCATCAGAAGGGCGTGCGCTCCGGCATGGTGATCGACGATGCGAGCCTGCAGGGCGACAAGCTCAACGCCGTCATCGGCGGCATGGGCGACGGCATGCTCATGGCCGGCATGGTGCTCAGCGCCGTGGTGCTGGCGTTCGTGGTGTTCTTCTATGCCCTCGGCAGCCTGTACGACGAGCGCAAGGACCGCAGCGTGCTGTTCTGGAAGTCGCTGCCGGTGTCCGACACCGAGACGGTGCTGTCCAAGCTGGCCTGGGCCGTGCTGCTCGCGCCGCTGCTCGCGATCGCGGTCGGGGTCGTGGTGGGCCTGGCGCTGTGGGTCATCACCGCGCTGACCCTGACCGTGAACGGGCTGCCGGCCGGCTTCGCGGTGTTCACCCACTCCCACCCGCTGCGCGTGATCGGCTACCTGCTCGGCCTGCTGCCGGTCTACGCGCTGTGGTCGCTGCCGACGGTCGGCTGGCTGATGCTGGTCTCCGCCTGGGCGCGCAGCAAGCCGTTCCTGTGGGCCGTGCTGGTGCCGGTGCTGGCCGCGGCCACGATCAGCCTGCTCACCGGCATCCTGGGCCTGAACATCGACCTCGGCCGGGTCTGGTACGTGATCTACCGGCTGCTGCTGAGCGTGGCCATGGGCAGCTGGTTCCCGGCCGCGCGCGGGTTCGACGACCGCGTCCAGATCCAGGGACCGGACGAACTGAGCCGCGTGCTCGACCTGACCCGCAGCCTGCACGCACTGGCCACCGCCGACCTCTGGATCGGCGCCGCAGTCGGCGTGGGCATGGTCCTGCTCGCCATCCGCCTGCGCCGCTGGCGCGACGACGCCTGAGCCTGCGCTCCCCCTGCCTTCGAGGAATCCGACCATGCGCCGCACTCCGCCGATTTCCTTCGCCCCATTCGCTCCCTTCGTTCTCGCCGCCGCCCTGCCGCTGGCCGCCTGCAGCCCCGCGGGCGGCCCGCCCCCGCCGCCCGCGGCCGGCCAGCCCGCCGCCGGCAGTGGCGGATCCTCCAACCTGATTGGCCGCAAGGTCGAGGAGGCACTGGCACAGGCGCGCAAGGAGCTGCGCGAGGGCAACATCAGCCTCAACGGCGATCTCGCCATCGATGTCAATGGCCACCGCGTGCGCCGCCCGGACGCGGCGCTGCCGAAGGCCGAGATCACCCCGCAGGGCGACCTGCTGGTGGCCGGCAAGCCGGTGGCGATCGACGCCGCCCAGCGCCGGCAGCTGCTGGACTACCGCCAGCACGTGATCGCGCTAGCCGAGGCAGGGATGGCGATCGGCGGCAAGGGCGCCGACATCGCCGGCGAGGCGGTCTCCGGCGCGCTGTCGGCGGTCTTCGGCGGCGAGCAGGCGCGCCAGGACTTCGAGCGCCGGATGCAGGCCAAGAGCGACCAGATCGAAGCCGAGGCACGCAAGCTGTGCGTGCAGCTGCCGCCGCTGCTGGCGCTGCAGCAGTCGCTGGCGGCCTCGCTGCCGGCGTTCAAGCCCTACGCCACCATGACCCAGTCCGACATCGACGACTGCAGCAAGCACGGCAAGGGCAGCGGGGTGGCGGTCACCGCCGCCGGCGGCTGATCGCGGCGGCAGATGCGGCAGGCGCCGCGGCGGTCATCCCCCGCCGCCGGCGCCGCTGCCGATGCCGCCACGGGTCAGCGCGGCCGGATCCAGCAGCCGGCGCAGGCGGGCTTCGTCCAGCCCGCTGTCCTCCAGCGCCACCGCCAGCACCGGGCGGCCTTCGGCGTAGGCGCGCTTGGCGATCGCCGCGGCCTTCTCGTAGCCGATCACCGGGTTGAGCGCCGTCACCAGGATCGGATTGCGGTCCAGCGCGGCGGCCACGACCTCGGTGCGCACCTTCAGCCCGGCGACCGCCTTATCGGCCAGCGCGCGCATGGCGTTGGCCAGCAGCGCCAGCTGCTCGTCGAGGTTGCAGGCGATCAGCGGCAGCATCACGTTGAGCTGGAAGTTGCCGCTCTGGCCGGCCACCACGATCGCCTGGTGCAGGCCGATCACCTGTGCGCAGACCATGCACAGCGCCTCCGGGATCACCGGGTTGACCTTGCCCGGCATGATCGAGCTGCCCGGCTGCAGCGCCGGCAGTTCGATCTCACCCAGGCCGGCCAGCGGCCCGGAGTTCATCCAGCGCAGGTCGTTGCCGATCTTCATCAGCGCCACCGCCAGCGCCGCCAGCTGGCCGGACAGCTCCACCAGGTCGTCCTGCGCGGCCAGCCCCTCGAAGGTGTTGCCGGCCTGCTCGAACTTGGCGCCAGTGGCGGCCGCCAGGGCCTTGGCCACGCGCTTGCCGAACTTCGGATGGGCATTGATGCCGGTGCCGATGGCGGTGCCGCCGATCGGCAGCCGGCGCACGCGCTTCAAGCTGTCCTCGATCCGCGCCTGCGCGGAGGACAGTTGCGCCGACCACGCCGAGAACTCCTGCGCGAAGGTCAGCGGCATCGCATCCATCAGGTGGGTGCGCCCGGTCTTGACGGTGCCGGCCAGGGCCTTGCCGCGGCGGTCGATGGTCTTGCGCAGGTGCGCCAGCGCCGGCAGCAGCGCCTGCCGCGCCTCCACCACCGCCATCACCCGGATGCTGGTCGGCACCACGTCGTTGCTGCTCTGGCCGAGGTTGACGTGGTCGTTGGGATGCACCGCCAGCCCGGTGGCCGCCGCCGCGAGGTGGGCGATCACCTCGTTGGCGTTCATGTTGCTGGAGGTGCCCGAGCCGGTCTGGTAGCGGTCGATCGGGAACTGGTCGGCATGCGCGCCGGCGGCGATCGCGGTGGCCGCCTGCACGATGGCCTCCGCGCGCGCCGCGTCCAGCAGCCCGAGGTGGCCGTTGACCACCGCGGCGGCGGCTTTCACCAACGCCAGCGCACGCAGGAACGCCGGCGGCAGCGGCCGCCCGGAGATGTGGAAGTTGTCGAGCGCGCGCTGGGTCTGCGCGCCCCACAGCGCGGCGGCGGGCACCTGCAGCGGGCCCATGCTGTCGTGTTCGGTGCGCAATCCGCTGCCCGGCTTGCGGTGGGAAGTGCGGGTGGCCATGGCCTGCTCCGGTGGACGATGGCCGGAGCATAGCCGCGCCCGGGGTTAGAATCGTGCATTGCCCTGCACCCGCCGGATGCCATGAGCGCGACTGCCCTGACCGCCCTGTCCCCGCTGGACGGCCGCTACGCCGGCAAGGTGGACCCGCTGCGGCCGATCTTCTCCGAATACGGGCTGCTCCGGGCGCGGGTGCAGGTCGAGGTGGAATGGCTGCTGGCGCTGGCCGCCGAGCCGGGCATCCCGGAGCTGGCGCCGTTCTCCGCGGCCGCCGTGGCGCGCCTGCGCGCGCTGGCCGCGGGCTTCTCGGTGGACGACGCGGCGCGGGTGAAGGCGATCGAAGCCACCACCAACCACGACGTCAAGGCAGTCGAATACTTCCTCAAGGAACGCCTCAAGGACGATGCCGAGCTCGGGCCCGCACTGGAATTCGTGCACTTCGCCTGCACCAGCGAGGACATCAACAACCTCTCCTACGCGCTGATGCTGCGCCGGGCGCGGCAGGAGGTGCTGCTACCGAAGCTCGACGCGCTGATCGAGGCACTGCGCGCGCTGGCGCACGAATACGCCGCGCTGCCGATGCTCGCGCGCACCCACGGCCAGACCGCCTCGCCCACCACCGTCGGCAAGGAGCTGGCCAACGTGGTGGCGCGCCTGCGCCGCCAACGCGAGGTGCTGGCCGGGCTGCCGATGCCGGGCAAGATCAACGGCGCGGTCGGCAACTACAACGCCCACGTGGCGGCCTACCCGGACCTGGACTGGCCGGCGTTCTCGCGCCGCTTCGTGGCCTCGCTCGGGCTCGACTGGCAGCCCTACACCACCCAGATCGAGCCGCACGACGGCATCGCCGAGCTGTGCGATGCCTGCAAGCGCATCGACACCATCGCGATCGACCTCTGCCGCGACCTCTGGGGCTACATCGCGCTGGGCTACTTCCGGCAGGCGGTGAAGGCCGGCGAAGTCGGCAGCAGCACCATGCCGCACAAGGTCAACCCGATCGACTTCGAGAACGCGGAAGGCAACTTCGGCATCGCCAGCAGCCTGTTCGAGCATTTCGCCGCCAAGCTGCCGATCAGCCGCTGGCAGCGCGACCTCACCGATTCCACCGTGCTGCGCGCGCTGGGCACTGCCTTCGGGCACATGCTGATCGGCTTCGACGCCCTGCAGCGCGGGCTGGGCAAGCTCAGCGCCGACCCGGCGCGGCTGGCCGCCGACCTCGACGCCAGCTGGGAAGTGCTGGCCGAGGCGGTGCAGACGGTGATGCGCCGCCACGGGCTGCCGAACCCCTACGAGCAGCTGAAGGCGCTGACCCGCGGCCAGGGCATCAGCGCCGAATCGATGCGCGCCTTCGTCGAGACGCTGGACCTGCCGGCGGCCGACAAGCAGCGCCTGCTGGACCTGACCCCGGCCGGCTACACCGGCCTGGCCGAGCGGCTGGCGCGGGAGATCTGAGCATGCCTGCCGCCCGCCGCCGGCCACTGCCGATCGAAATCGACGCCGCCGCCGGCCCCTTCCCGCTGGGCATGCCGCCCGCGCGCTTCCTGCGCGAGTACTGGCAGAAGCGCCCGCTGCTGATCCGCAACGCGTTCCCCGGCTATGTCGCGCCGCTGGAACCGGAGGACCTGGCCGGGCTGGCCTGCGAGGAGGGCGTGCTGGCGCGCCTGATCCAGCACGACCGCGCCCGCGATGGCTGGCGCGTGCGCCACGGGCCGTTCGCCGAGGACGACTTCCCCGGCCTGCCCGACCACGACTGGACCCTGCTGGTGCAGGACATGGACAAGTGGGACGCCGACCTGCGTGCCCTGCTCGACCACTTCGCGTTCCTGCCGCGCTGGCGGATCGACGACGTGATGGTGAGCTTCGCCGCCACCGGCGGCTCGGTCGGCGCGCACGTGGACCAGTACGACGTGTTCCTGCTGCAGGCCCGCGGCCACCGCCGCTGGCAGATCGACGCCGGCCCCAACCCGCCGCTGGACTTCCGCCCGGACGTCGAGCTGAAGCTGCTGCAGCGCTTCACCCCGACCCACGACTGGGTGCTGGCGCCGGGCGACATGCTCTACCTGCCGCCGGGCGTGCCGCACCACGGCATCGCCGAGGACCCGTGCCTGACCTTCTCGGTCGGGATGCGCGCGCCGGCCGCCGCGGAACTGCTGGGCGACTACGTGGACACCCTGGCCGCCGAGGCCCCGGACGACCTGCGCTACGCCGACCCGGACCTCGCCCCGCCGGCGGATCCGTGGGAGATCGACCGCGCCGCCCTGCGCCGCGCGGTGGCCGCGCTGCAGGCGCTGCGCATGCGCGATCCGGAACAGTTGGCGGACTGGTTCGCGGGCTTCATCACCCGCTATCGCAACGCGATGGAACCGGCCGGCGACGGCGTGGTACCGACGCCCGAGACGCTCGCCGCCGCGCTCGCCACGGGCGCGCGGCTGGCGCGCCATCCGTGGTCGCGCATGGCCTGGCGGCGTGCGGCGCGCGACGCGCGGCTGTACGCCGGCGGCCAGGTGCTGGCGATGGGCGTGCGCGATGCCGCGCGCCTGGCCGCCGCCGACACCCTCGACGGTGCCGACTGGCAGCGGCTGGGCGCACGCGGGCGCGCTGCGGTGTGCGCCCTGCTCGGCGCCGGCCATTACCGCGTGGACCACGCCCCGGCATGAGCCGCGATCCCGGCCCGGTGCGGGTCGAGGCGGTGGACTACGCCGCCGCCGCGGCGCTGCGCGCGGTGCGCGAGGAGGTCTTCGTGCGCGAGCAGGGCGTCCCGGCCGCGCTCGAGCACGACGCGCTCGACCCTGCCTGCCTGCACGTGCTGGCCCGGCTGGAGGACGGCACGCCCGTCGCCACCGGCCGGCTGGCACCGGACGGCCGCATCGGGCGGATGGCGGTGCGCGCACCCTGGCGCCGCCAGGGCGTCGGCGCGGCGGTGCTGTGGGCGCTGCTGGAGCTGGCGGCGCGTCGCGGCGATGCCGGCGTGCACCTGCACGCCCAGCGGCCGGCGCAGGCGTTCTACGCCCGCCATGGCTTCCGCGCGCAGGGCGAGCCCTTCCGCGAGGCCGGCATCGACCACCAGGCCATGGCGCTCCGCCTGGATGGGCCGCTGGCGGTGGCCGATCCGCGGCAGGCGCTGGCGCTGTCGGCGCGGATCGTGCTGTCGGCCCGGCGCGCGCTGTGGATCCGCAGCCACGCGCTGGATCCGGGGCTGTTCGACCGCCCGCCGCTGCTGGCCGCGCTGCGCCGCTTCGCCACCGCCGGGCGCGGCGGCGAGGTGCGCATCCTGCTGCACGATGCCGCCGCCCCGCAGCGCGCGCTGGCGCCGCTGCTGGCGCTGGCGCAGCGGCTGCCGAGCGTGTTCCGCTTCCGCGAGCTGGTCGATCCGGTCGACCGCGAGGATCCGGCCGCGTTCCTGGCCAGCGATGCCGGCGGCTACTACCTGCGCCGCCGCGGCCAGCCAGTCGAGGGCGAAGCCATGCTCGCCGCGCCCGCGCGGGTGCGGCCGCTGCAGCTGGCGCATGCCGAGGCCTGGGAGCGCGCGCGCCCGGTCAGCGAATACCGCGCGCTCGGCCTATGAGGGTCGCCAGCCCGTGATGGTGCAGTGCGAAAGAGGCAGGGCGTATAATGCCGGCCCCTTCACGCACGTATTCATCCGCCTGCGGACGCTCGGCCGAACCCAGCCGGATCAATGCCTTGCACCAGCCACGCCCCCACGCCATGGCGGATAGCCTCCTGAAGCAGTTTGCGCGGTCCTCCCAGCTCGGCGCCAACGCCGCCTACCTCGAGGACCTCTACGAGCAGTACCTGGTCGCCCCCGACAGCGTGGACCCGCAGTGGCGGCGCTACTTCGACGAGCTCAAGGGCCGCGAGGCCGGCGACGTCCCGCATTCGGCGGTGATCGCGCGGATCGAGCAGGCCGCGCGCGCGGCGGCCAACGGCACCTGCCCGCCCGCCGGCGCTGGCGACGAGCGCGAGCGCGCGGTCGGACGCCTGATCACCGCCTACCGCTCGCGCGGGCACCTGGCCGCCAACCTCGACCCGCTGGGCCTGGCCACCAAGCCCGACGCCCCTGACCTCGGCCTGGCCTTCCACCGCCTCGGCGAGGCCGACCTCGGGGTGGAATTCAGCACCGGCGGCGTGGGCGGGCACGCGCGCATGCGCCTGGGCGACCTCTTGGCGCGCCTGCGCGCGACCTACACCGGCAGCATCGGCGCCGAGTTCATGCACATCACCGACGCCGAGCAGCGGCGCTGGATGTACGAGCGCCTGGAGGCCGCCGCCGGCGACTTCGGGCGCAGCCGCGAGCAGAAGCGGCGCATCCTCGAGCGCCTGACCGCGGCCGAGGGGCTGGAACGCTACCTGCACACCAAGTACGTCGGCCAGAAGCGGTTCTCGCTGGAGGGCGGCGAGAGCCTGATCCCGATGCTGGACGTGTTGGTGCGGCGGGCCGGCGAGGGCGGGGTCAAGGACGTGGTGCTGGGCATGGCCCATCGCGGCCGCCTGAACGTGCTGGTCAACACCCTCGGCAAGCCGCCGCGCAAGCTGTTCGACGAGTTCGAGGGCAAGTTCGAGCACGTCCGCGGCGAGGACCACGCGCACACCGGCGACGTGAAGTACCACATGGGCTTCTCCAGCGACCTCGCCACCCCGGGCGGTCCGGTACACCTGGCGCTGGCGTTCAACCCCTCGCACCTGGAGATCGTGGACCCGGTGGTGACCGGCAGCGTGCGCTCGCGCCAGCTGCGCCGCGGCGACCAGGCCCGGCGCCAGGTGCTGCCGGTGCTGATCCACGGCGATGCCGCGTTCGCCGGGCAGGGCGTGGTGATGGAGCTGTTCCAGATGTCGCAGGCGCGCGGCTTCGCGGTCGGCGGCACCGTGCACATCGTGATCAACAACCAGGTCGGCTTCACCACCAGCGCCGCCGAGGACGCCCGCTCCACCCTGTACTGCACCGACGTGGCCAAGATGGTCGGCGCGCCGGTGCTGCACGTGAACGGCGATGACCCGGAGGCGGTCGCGTTCGTCACCGAGCTGGCGCTGGATTTCCGCCAGGCGTTCGGCAAGGACGTGGTGATCGACCTGGTCTGCTACCGCCGCCACGGCCACAACGAGGCCGACGAGCCGGCGGCGACCCAGCCGGTGATGTACCGGAAGATCCGCGCGATGCCGACCACCCGCGAGCTGTACGCGGCGCGCCTGGACGCGGAGGGCGTGGTGCCCGCGGCCGAGGCGCAAGCGATGGTCGAGGCCTACCGCGCGCGCCTGGACGCCGGCGAGGTCACCACCGAGCTGGCGCCGCCGCAGCCGGATGCCCTCACCGTGGACTGGACGCCGTACCTGCGCGCGCACCTGTCCGACCCGGTCGACACCCGGGTGCCGCGCGCGCGCCTGGACGCGCTGGCGCAGCAGATCAACGCCATCCCCGACGGCATCCGCCTGCACCCGCGGGTGGCCAAGATCTACGAGGATCGCCGCAAGATGGCCGCCGGCGAGCTGGCCGGCGACTGGGGCTTCGCCGAGAACCTGGCCTACGCCACCCTGCTCGACGAGGGCTACCGCCTGCGCCTGGTCGGGCAGGACAGCGGGCGCGGCACCTTCTTCCACCGCCATGCGATCCTGCACGACCAGGACACCGACGCCTATTACCTGCCGCTGCGGCAGCTGGTGCAGAACCCGGAGGACGTGACCATCATCGACTCGCTGCTCAGCGAGGAGGCGGTGATGGCCTTCGAATACGGCTACGCCACCGCCGACCCGATGACGCTGGACATCTGGGAGGCGCAGTTCGGCGACTTCGCCAACGGCGCGCAGGTCGTGATCGACCAGTTCCTCGCCGCCGGCGAGGCCAAGTGGGACCGCCTGTGCGGGCTGGTGCTGTACCTGCCGCACGGCTACGAGGGCCAAGGCCCCGAGCACAGCTCGGCGCGCCTGGAGCGCTTCCTGCAGCTGTGCGCGCTGGAGAACATGGTGGTGTGCGCGCCGACCACCCCGGCGCAGGACTTCCACATGATCCGCCGGCAGATGCGGATGGGCACCCGCAAGCCGCTGGTGGTGATGACGCCCAAGTCGCTGCTGCGCCACAAGCTGGCGGTCTCCAGCCTCGACGAGTTGGCCAACGGCCAGTTCCAGCGCCTGATCCCGGACACCACCGCGACCGCCAAGAAGGTGCGCCGGGTGGTGCTGTGCTCGGGCAAGGTCTACTACGACCTGCTGGAGGAGGCGCAGAAGCAGGGCATCAAGGACGTGGCGCTGGTGCGGGTGGAGCAGCTGTATCCGTTCCCGCGCCCGGAGCTGGCCGCCGAGCTCAAGCGCTTCGCCTCCGCCACCGAGGTCGTGTGGTGCCAGGAGGAGCCGCAGAACCAGGGCGCGTGGTACCAGATCCAGCACCACCTGCGCGCCTGCCTGCAGCCCAAGCAGACCCTCAGTTACGCCGGGCGCGCGCGCTCGCCCTCGCCCGCCGCCGGCCACCTGGCCGAGCACCTGGCCGAGCAGATCCAGCTGGTCGCCGACGCCCTGGTCAATCCGCTGGCCACACAGCACGCCGCCGAATAACCCCCGCCACCCGCCTTCCGACAGGACGCCCGCATGGCCACCGAAGTCAAAGTTCCGGTCCTCCCCGAATCCGTCTCCGACGCCGTGATCGCGGCCTGGCACAAGAAGGCCGGCGAGGCGGTCAAGCGCGACGAGAACCTGCTCGACCTGGAGACCGACAAAGTCGTGCTCGAAGTGCCGGCGCCGGTGGACGGCGTGCTCAAGGAGATCAAGTTCGACACCGGTGCCACCGTCACCAGCCAGCAGGTGATCGCGGTGATCGAGGAAGGTGCCGTGGCCGCCGCGCCGGCGGCCACGGCCGCGACCGCCGCCCCCGCCGCGCAGGAGCCCCCCAAGGCCGCGGCTCCGGCCCCGGCGCCCGCGGCCCCGGCCAAGGCGGCGCCCGCCGCTGCCGCGGAGCTGCCGCCGGGCGCGCGCTTCGCCGCCGCCACCAGCGGCGTGGACCCGGCCGAGGTGACCGGCACCGGCCGCCGCGGCATGGTCACCAAGGAGGACATCGTCAACTACGCCAGCGGCAAGACCGCAGGCATCGCCGGCGGCGCCCGCCCGGAGGAGCGGGTGCCGATGACGCGCATGCGCGCGCGCATCGCCGAGCGCCTGATGCAGTCCAAGAACTCGATCGCCATGCTGACCTCGTTCAACGAGGTCAACCTCGGCAAGGTCATGCAGATGCGCAAGGAGCTGGGCGAGCAGTTCGAGAAGGCCCACGGCATCAAGCTCGGCTTCATGAGCTTCTTCGCCAAGGCCGCCGCCAACGCGCTGCAGAAGCACCCGATCATCAACGCCTCGGTGGACGGCAACGACATCATCTACCACGGCTACGCCGACATCAGCGTAGCGGTGGCGACCGACAAGGGGCTGGTGACGCCGGTGCTGCGCAACGTCGAGCGCATGGGCTTCGCCGAGATCGAGAAGGGCATCGCCGGCTTCGCCAAGGCCGCGCGCGAGGGCGGGCTGAAGCTGGAGGATCTGCAGGGCGGCACCTTCACCATCACCAACGGCGGCACCTTCGGCTCGCTGATGTCCACTCCGATCGTGAATCCGCCGCAGAGCGCCATCCTCGGCATGCACGCGATCAAGGAGCGCCCGATCGCGGAGAACGGGCAGGTGGTGATCGCGCCGATGATGTACATCGCGCTGAGCTACGACCACCGCATCATCGACGGAAAGGACGCGGTGTTGTTCCTGGTGGACATCAAGAACCAGCTCGAGAACCCGCACCGCATGCTGCTCGGCATGTGACCGCGCGAAGCCCCGCCCAGCGGGGCTTCCTGTTTGCAACGAAGGATCATCCGCAATGAGCCAAGCACAGAATTTCGACGTCGTCGTGATCGGCGCCGGCCCCGCCGGCTACCACGCCGCCATCCGCGCGGCGCAGCTGGGCATGAAGGTCGCCTGCATCGACGTCGCCCTGGGCAAGGACGGCAAGCCGGCGCTCGGCGGCACCTGCCTGCGCGTGGGCTGCATCCCGTCCAAGGCGCTGCTGGATTCCAGCCGCCAGTTCTGGAACATGGGCCACCTGTTCGACCAGCACGGCATCCGCTTCGAGAAGCCGGCGATCGACGTGGCCAAGATGGTCGCCCGCAAGGACGCCATCGTGAAGCAGTTCACCGGCGGCATCGCGGCGCTGTTCAAGGCCAACAAGATCACCGCGTTCCATGGCTTCGGCCAGCTGCAGCCGGGCAACGTGGTGAAAGTGAAGCAGCACGACGGTTCCGAAGTGGAGTTGAAGGGCACCAACGTGATCCTCGCCGCGGGCTCGGACTCCATCGAGCTGCCGTTCGCCAAGTTCGACGGCGAGCACATCGTGGACAACGTCGGCGCGCTCGACTTCACCGCGGTCCCCAAGCGCCTGGGCGTGATCGGCGCCGGCGTGATCGGGCTGGAGCTGGGCAGCGTGTGGAACCGCCTGGGCGCCGAGGTCACCCTCCTCGAGGGCCTGCCCACCTTCCTCGCCGCCGCCGACGCCGAAGTCAGCAAGGTCGCCGCGCGCGAGTTCAAGAAGCAGGGCCTGGACATCCGCCTGGGCTGCCAGGTCAGCAACACCGAGGTGAAGCAGGACGGGGTGCACGTCCACTACACCGACGCCACGGGCGCCGCGCAGGAACTGGTGGTGGACAAGCTGCTGGTGGCCGTGGGCCGCCGCGCCGCCACCTCCGGCCTGCTGGCCGAGGGCACCGGCGTGCAGCTCGACGAGCGCGGCCGGATCGTGGTCGATGCGCACTGCCACACCGGCGTGGACGGCGTGTGGGCGGTCGGCGACTGCGTGCGCGGCCCGATGCTGGCGCACAAGGGCTTCGAGGAAGGCATCGCGGTGGCCGAGCTGATCGCCGGCCTGCCCGGCCACGTCAACTTCGACACCATCCCGTGGGTGATCTACACCGAGCCGGAGATCGCCTGGGTCGGCAAGACCGAGGAGCAGCTGAAGGCCGAGGGCATCCCGTACAAGGCCGGTAGCTTCCCGTTCGCGGCGGTCGGCCGCGCGGTGGCGATGGCCGAGCCGGCGGGCTTCGTGAAGGTGCTGGCGCATGCCGAGACCGACACCATCCTCGGCATGCACCTGGTCGGCGCCAACGTCTCCGAGCTGGTGCACGAAGGCGTGCTGGCGATGGAGTTCAAGGGCAGCGCCGACGACCTGGCGCGCATCTGCCACGCCCACCCGTCGCTGAGCGAAGCCGTGCACGACGCCGCGATGGCGGTGCACAAGCGGGCGATCCACAAGGCCAACTGAGAGCAAGGCCTGTTGTCTGCCAAACGGCGCGCTTCGGCGCGCCGTTTCGTTTCCGGGAGGATAATGGCGAGATGAAGACGATTTGCGTCTATTGCGGTTCCAATGCCGGCGGCGATCCGGCCTATGCCGGGCTGGCCCGCGCCCTCGGCGCGCGCCTGGCGCGCGACGGCATCGCGCTGGTGTACGGCGGCGGCAACGTCGGCCTGATGGGCACGGTGGCCGACGCCGTGCTGGCCGGCGGCGGCGAGGTGGTCGGCGTCATCCCGCAGCAGCTGGTGGACTGGGAGGTGGCGCATACCGGCGTCACCCGGCTGGAGGTGGTGGACTCCATGCACACCCGCAAGGCGCGCATGTTCGAACTGGCCGACGGCTTCGTCGCCCTGCCCGGCGGCTTCGGCACGCTGGACGAGATGTTCGAGATGCTGACCTGGCGCCAGCTGGGCCTCGGCAAGAAGCCCTGCGCCTTCCTCGACGTGAACGGCTTCTGGCAGCCGCTGATGGCGATGCTGGACACCATGGTGCGCGAGCGCTTCCTGCACCCCGAGCAGCGCACCGACATGTGGCACGGCAGCGACATCGACGCCCTGCTCGCGTGGATGCAGGCCTACGTGCCGGCGCAGGCCGACAAGTGGCTGGACGAGAAGCGCCGCGCGCAGCTGAAGCTCACCCCGGAGAACGTATGAGCATCCCGACCCGGTTCCGCGCGTTCCGCATCCACGGCGACGATGGCCACGGCGGCTACCGCAGCGGCCTCGAATCCATTGCGCTGGACGACCTCAATCCCGGCGAGGTGGTGGTCAAGACCGCCTATTCCTCGGTGAACTACAAGGACGCGCTGGCCGGCACCGGCCAGGGCAAGATCCTGCGCCGGTTCCCGCTGGTCGGCGGGATCGATGTGGCCGGCCACGTGGTCGCCTCCACCGATCCCGCCTTCAAGGAGGGCGATGCGGTGCTGGTGACCGGCAGCGGGCTGTCGGAAACCCGCGATGGCGGCTACGCGGAGTACGCGCGGCTGGAATCGAAATGGGTCATCGCCCTGCCTGCCGGGCTCACCCTGCGCGAGGCGATGATCCTCGGCACCGCCGGCTTCACCGCCGCGCTGGGCCTGCTGCGCATGGTCGAGAACCGGCAGACGCCCGACCTGGGGCCGCTGGCCGTCACCGGCGCCACCGGCGGCGTGGGCTCGCTGGCGATCGCGATCTTCCGCAAGGCCGGCTACGAGGTGCACGCGATCAGCGGCAAGCCGGAGCACGCCGACTACCTGAAGTCCCTGGGCGCCAGCGCCGTGCTCGGCCGCGACGCGCTGTCGACCACCCGGCCGCTGGACAGCGCCCGCTTCGGCGGCGGCCTCGACAACGTGGGCGGGCCGATGCTCGCGAGCCTGCTGGCGCAGACCGCGCCCTACGGCAATGTCGCCAGCTGCGGGCTGGCGGCCTCGCCGGAGCTGCACGCCACGGTGATGCCCTTCATCATCCGCGGCGTGTCGCTGCTGGGCGTGGCCTCGGCCGGCACCGCGCGTGCCATCCGCGACGAGGTCTGGCGGCGCCTGGCCGGCGACTGGAAGCCGGACCGGCTGGAGGCGATCTGCACCCGCGAAGTCGGCCTGGACGGCCTGCCGGAGGTCTTCGCCGGCATGCTGGCCGGCGGCTCGCTGGGGCGCACCCTGGTCCGGATCGGCGTGCCGGCGTGAGCGGCAGGCGACGATTGCGCCCCCGCCGGCCGCCGCTACAATCTGCGCAATCCCCGGGGACCCCGAGCGCGCATGGCCCGCATCCTGATCGTCGATGATTCCCCCTCGCAGCTGATGGGCATCCGCCGCATCGTGGAGAAACTGGGCCACGAGGCGCTGACCGCCGAGGATGGCGCGGCCGGGGTCGAGATGGCCCGGCGCGACCTGCCGGACCTGATCCTGATGGACGTGGTGATGCCCAACCTCAACGGCTTCCAGGCCACCCGCTCGATCACCCGCGATCCGGCGACCAAGCACATCCCGGTGATCCTGGTGACCACCAAGGACCAGGACACCGACCGCGTGTGGGGCATGCGCCAGGGCGCCAAGGCCTACATCACCAAGCCCTTCAGCGAGGCCGAGCTGGCCACCCTGATCGTGCAGCACCTGGGCGGCGCCCCGGCCTGAGCCCGGGCGCCCCCGGCGCGCAGCGCTCAGCCGCGCCGCCAGTCGTCCCCGAACGCCTCGCGCATGCGCGCATAGGCCTCGCGCTGCGCGGCGGTGTGTGCCCGCGGGGCGAGGATCTCCAGCTCCACGATCTGATCGCCGGCCGGCGCGCCGCCAGTGCCCGGCAGCCCGCGCCCGCGCAGGCGCAGCTTGCGTCCGGCCTCCGAATCGGCCGGGATCTTCAGCTCCACCGGGCCACCGAGGGTCGGCACGCTGACGGTGGCGCCCAACGCGGCCTCCCACGGCGCCACCGGCAGGGTGTAGAGGATGTTGCGGCCGTCGACCTCGAATTGCGGGTCCGCGGCGTACTCGATCTCCAGCAGCAGGTCGTTGCCGGCGCCGCCCTGGCCGGCCAGCCGGATCGCCTGGCCGGGACGGATGCCGCGCGGGATCTTCACGTCCAGGGTGCGTCCGCCGACCCCGATGCGCACGCTGCTGCCGGCATACACCGCGCTCAGCGGCACCGCCAACCGCGCGCGGGTCGGGCCGGCCGGCGCCGCGCCGCGGCGCCCGGCGTGTGCGCGCCGGCCGAGCAGGCTCTCGAAGAAGTCCGAGAACCCGCCGCCGGGGCCGCCGCCGGCGAAGATCTCCTCGAAGTCGAAGTCCTGGCCGCCCGCGCCGGGCGGGACGCCGCCCGGAGGCCTGACCTCGTCGCCGGGCCGGTAGCCCTGCGCACGCAGCTGGTCGTAGGCGGCGCGCTTCTGCGGATCGCGCAGGGCCTCGTAGGCCTCGTTGACGGCTTTGAACTTCTCCTCGGCCCCCGGCTCCTTGCTCACGTCGGGGTGGTACTTGCGCGCCAGGCGGCGGTAGGCGCCCTTGATCTCGGCCTCGCCGGCGCTGGGCTCCACGCCGAGGATCTCGTAGTAGTCCTTGAATTGCATGTGCTGTCCTGTCGGGTGCGTGCGGGTCGGCCCGCAACGACGGCGGCCCGCGCATGGGCGGGCCGCAGTCTAGCCGGCGGGCGCGTCATGCGCCCGTGCAGGCGGCCTCAGCCGGCCGCGCGCGCGCTGCCGACCGGGATCCGCCGCGGGGTGGTCTCCGGGCGCTTGGGGATGCGGATCTCGAGCACCCCATCCTTGCCGCTGGCGGTGATGCCGTCGGCATCGGCGCTGTCGGGCAGCGCGAAGCGGCGGTGGAAGGTGCCGTGGCGGCGCTCGCTGCGGCTGAAGCGTTCGCCCTCGCCGCGGCTCTCCTCCTTGCGCTCGCCCTTGATCGACAGGATGCCCTTGTCCATCAGGATCTCGACCGCATTCGGGTCGATCCCCGGCAGGTCGGCGAGAATGGTGAAGCCGGTCGCGTCCTCGCGGATGTCCACCGGCGGGATCCACTGGCTGGTCACCACCGAGGAGGCGTCGGCGTCCTCTCCGACCTGGAAGAAGCGCTCGAACAGCTGGCGGAACTCGTCCTGGGCCGCCTGCGCGGCGGCGATGCCGCGCTGCACCGCGGCACGGTTGGGATAGTAGGTGGTCATGGTCATGCTCCTGGCAAACACTGGTGGGTTCACGTCTGGGTCGCGGCCCGGGCCCGGGGCCATGCCTGCCAGATGGGTCTGCGCAACCGCGCGATCAAGGCGTTGATTGCCTGTGCATGCGCCACCATTAGGATGGATTCAGTCCAGGCGAGGGCAGCGGCGATGCAGATCCAGATCGGCCAGCGGGTGCCGGAGGCGACCCTGCAATACATCGACGGCGGCGTGCACCGGATCGACACGCCCACCCTGTTCGGCGGCCGCCGCCTGCTGCTGTTCGCGGTCCCCGGCGCGTTCACCCCGACCTGTTCGGAACACCACCTGCCCGGCTACGTGCAGCACTTCGAGGAGTTCCGCCGGCGCGGCATCGAGGTCGCCTGCATGGCGGTCAACGATCCGTTCGTGATGCAGGCCTGGGGCGCGCAGCAGGGCGTGCCGGCGGGGCTGCGCATGCTCGCCGACGGCAATGCCGAGTTCACCCGCGCACTCGGGCTGGAGCTGGACGCCAGCGGCTACGGCATGGGCCTGCGCAGCCGCCGCTTCGCGCTGTACGCGGTGGACGGCGTGGTGCGCGGGCTGTGGGTGGAGGCGCCCGGCGAGTTCCGGGTGTCCGCCGCGGACTACGTGCTGGCGCACCTGCCGCCGGACTGACCGGCGGCCGGGCTTTCAGCCGGCGGCGGGCGGTTCGGCGGCGGGCGTCTGCGCCCGCGCCGGGGGTGCGGGCTCGCCGCAGTCCTCGCTGCCGGCGTCCTCGTCCAGACTCGCGTCCAGGCGCTCGATCGCCTGCAGGCTCTCGCCCTCGGCCAGCCGCATCAGGGTGACGCCCTGGGTGTTGCGGCCGACCTGCGAGATCTCGCAGGCGCGGGTGCGCACCAGGGTGCCGCCGTCGGAGATCAGCAGCACGTCGTGGTGGTCCGAGAGCTGGATCGCGCCGACCAGCGCGCCGTTGCGCTCGCTGGTCTTCATCGCGATCACGCCCTGGGTGCCGCGGCCCTTCTTCGGGAACTCGGCCAGCGCGGTGCGCTTGCCGTAGCCGTTCTGGCTGGCGGTGAGGATGTCGCCCTCGCCGTCCACCACGATCAGGCTGACCACGCGCTCGCCCTCGGCCAGCTTCATCCCGCGCACGCCGGTGGCGGTGCGGCCCATCGCGCGCACCTCGCCCTCGTCGAAGCGCACCGCCTTGCCGTTGCTGGCAAAGAGCATGATGTCGCGCGCGCCGTCGGTCAGCGCCGCGCCGATGAGCGCATCGCCCTCCTCCAGCCCGATCGCGATCTTGCCGCGCGCCAGGCGGAAGGCGAACTCGGTCAGCGCGGTCTTCTTCACGGTGCCGCGCGCGGTGGCGAAGAACACGTACTTGCCCTCCGCGTACTCGCGCACCGGCAGCACCGCCTGCACCTTCTCGCCCTCCTCCAGCGGGATCCAGTTGATGATCGGGCGGCCGCGCGCATTCGGGCCGGCCTCCGGCAGCTGGTACACCGGCAGCCAGAACACCCGGCCCTGGCTGGTGAAGGTCAGCAGGGTGTCGTGGGTGTTCACCAGCCACAGCTGGTCGATGAAGTCCTCGTCCTTGGTCGCCGCCGCATTGCGGCCCTTGCCGCCGCGCTTCTGCGCGCGGTAGGCGGTGGCCGGCTGGCGCTTGGCGTAGCCGGCGTGGGACAGGGTGACCACCACGTCTTCCGGCGCGATCAGGTCGAGGATGTCGAGGTCTTCCTCGGAGGCGCGGATCTCACTGCGGCGCGGGTCGTTGAACTCCGCCTTGAGCGCGCGCAGTTCCTCGCGGATCACCTCCAGCAGCACGTCCGGGTTCTCGAGGATGCGGATCAGCCCGGCGATCTCCTCCAGCAGCTGGCGGTATTCGTCGGTGAGCTTCTCCTGCTCCAGCCCGGTCAGGCGGTGCAGGCGCATCTCCAGGATCTGCTGGGCCTGGGTGTCGGTGAGCTGGTAGCCCTCCGCCAGCAGGCCCACACCGGCCGGCAGGTCCTCCGGGCGCGAGGCCTCGGCGCCGGCGGCGGCCAGCAGGCTGCCGACCAGGCCCGGCTGCCAGGTGCGCGCCAGCATGCGCTCCTTGGCGACCTGCGGGTTCTCCGAGGTCTTGATCAGCTCGATCATCGCGTCGATGTTCGCCAGCGCGACGGTCAGGCCTTCCAGGATGTGGGCGCGGGCGCGGGCCTTGCGCAGCTCGAAGATGGTGCGGCGGGTCACCACCTCGCGGCGGTGGCGCAGGAAGGCCTCGAGGATCTGCTTGAGGTTGAGCAGCTGCGGGCGGCCGTCGACCAGCGCCACCATGTTGATGCCGAACACCGACTCCAGCGGGGTCTGCGCGTACAGGTTGTTGAGCACGACCTCGGCCGACTCGCCGCGCTTGACCTCGATGTAGATGCGCATGCCGTCCTTGTCGGACTCGTCGCGCAGCTCGCTGATGCCCTCGAGCTTCTTGTCCTTGACCAGCTCGGCGATCTTCTCGATCAGGCGCGCCTTGTTCACCTGGTACGGGATCTCGGTGACGATGATCGCCTCGCGGCCGTTGTCGGCCACCTCGATCTCGGCCTTGGCGCGGATGCGCACGCGGCCCTTGCCGGTGCGGTAGGCCAGGTGGATGCCGCCGACGCCGTTGATGATGCCGGCGGTCGGGAAATCCGGACCCGGGATGTGCTCCATCAGGCCGTCGATGTCGATCTGCGGGTCGTCGATCAGGGCGATGGTGGCATCCACCACCTCGCCGAGGTTGTGCGGCGGGATGTTGGTCGCCATGCCGACCGCGATGCCGGCGGCGCCGTTGACCAAGAGGTTCGGCACCCGGGTCGGCATCACCGTGGGTTCGAGTTCCTTCTCGTCGTAGTTCGGCTGGAAGTCGACGGTGTCCTTGTCGATATCGGCCATCAGCTCGTGCGCCAGGCGCGACATGCGCGCCTCGGTGTAGCGCATCGCCGCGGCGGAGTCGCCGTCGATCGAGCCGAAGTTGCCCTGCCCGTCCACCAGCAGGTAGCGCAACGAGAACGGCTGCGCCATGCGCACCAGGGTGTCGTACACCGCGCTGTCGCCGTGCGGGTGGTATTTGCCGATCACGTCGCCGACGATGCGCGCGGACTTGTAGTACGGCTTGTTGCTGTGCGCGCCCAGTTCGTTCATGGCGTGCAGCACGCGCCGGTGCACCGGCTTCAGGCCGTCGCGCACGTCCGGCAACGCACGCCCCACGATCACGCTCATGGCGTAATCGAGGTAGCTGCGGCGCATCTCGTCTTCCAGGTTGACGGGGATGATTTCCTTGGCGAGGTCGGCCATCGTGGGTCCGGTCGGGTCGGCGGCGGCTCCCGCGGGCAGGCCCCGAGCGGGCGCCGCGGAAGGGTTTCAGGAACGTGAAATCATACCATCCGGCGCCCCCCGACGCACGCCGGATTTCCACGAAGAAACAAGCACTTGCACCCCACTTTGGGGCCCGCACGCGGGTCTTTCCGGCAGCGCCCGCGGAGCGCGCGGGCTCAGCCCGCGGCGAAGGCCTGCATGCGCGCCGCATCCGGGCGCTCGAGCACCCCGCGCTCGGTGACGATGGCGTCGATCAGGGCATGCGGGGTGACGTCGAATACCGGGTTCCACGCCTGCACGCCGTCGGCGACCACGCGTTCGCCGCGGAAGCGCAGCAGCTCGCCCGGATCGCGCTCCTCGATCTCGATGCCGTCGCCGCTGGCGGTGGCCATGTCCACGGTCGAGGACGGCGCCACCACCATCACCTTCACCCCGTGGTGGCGGGCGGCGATCGCCAGCGGGTAGGTGCCGATCTTGTTGGCGGTGTCGCCGTTCGCGCAGATGCGGTCGGCGCCCACCACCAGCCACTGCACCCGGCCCGAGCGCATCAGGTGGGCGCCGGCGGAGTCGGCGATCAGGGTCGGTGCGATCCCGTCCTGCGCCAGCTCCCACGCGGTCAGGCGCGCGCCCTGGTTCCACGGTCGGGTCTCGGTGGCGAACACGCGCGCGATGCGGCCGGCGGCGACGCCTGCGCGGATCACCCCGAGCGCGGTGCCGAACCCGGCGGTCGCAAGCGAGCCGGTGTTGCAGTGGGTCAACACGCCGCTGCCGGGCGCGATCAGGGCGGCACCGAGCGCGCCCATGCGGCGGTTGGCGGCCAGATCCTCGCGCGCGATCGCCTCCGCCTCGCGCTCCAGCGCCGCACGCCAGTCAGCACCGGCGGTGGCGAGCACGCGCCGCATCCGCGCCAGCGCCCAGCGCAGATTGACTGCAGTCGGGCGCGCCGCATCCAGCCGCTGCAGCGCCGGTTCCAGCCGGCTGGCGGCCTCTGCCGCCTGCGTGACCGAGGCCGGCAGCGCGCGCGCCGCCAGCACCACCCCCCAGGCCGCGGCGATCCCGATCGCGGGGGCCCCGCGCACGATCAGATCCCGGATTGCCGCGGCCACCGCATCGCTGTCGGTGCAGGCCAGGTAGTCGACCGCGAACGGCAGCCGGCGCTGGTCGAGCAGTTCCAGCGCCTGCCCGGTCCAGCGCAGCGGGCGCACGCGATCGTAGCGGTCGAAGTCGAGGGCGGTGGCGTCGGGGGCGGTGTGCATCCGCGGATTATCCGCGATCACGCACCGCGCGGCCGCCTCACCAGCGGCGACCGACGCCGGTCTGGAACTCCGCGCGGCAGCCGCCGTCCACCCACAGCCCGCGCCGGCTCACGCCCCAACTGCGGCCCTCGAGGCAGGGCGCGCGCGAGAGCTGGCGCACCAGCACCACCCCGCCGCGGACGTCGGCCGCGCACTCGCGGTAGCGGCCGTCCCGCGATTCGCAGCGGACCCGCTCGCTCCAGCCGCGGTCGTCGTCCCAGCGCCCGCGCCCGGGCAGGCGCGCGAACTCGGCGCGGCACCCGCCGTCCACCCACACTCCGCCGCGGTCCTGGCCCCAACTGCGACCTTCGATGCACGGCGCACGCGACAGCTGGCGCACCAGCACCACCGCGCCGCGGCCGGGCACACCACACCGTGCCGGACGGCCATCGCGCGATTCGCAGCGGAAGCGCTCGCCCGGCGCATCCGCCCAGTCGCCCGGATACCCGGGATAGGTCGGATACCCGGGATAAGTCGGATACCCCGGAAAGCCGCCATCGCCCAGCACCCTGAAATCGGCGCGACAACCGCCATCGACCCACACCCCATCCGGCAACCGGCCCCAGCTGCGGCCCTCGATGCAAGGCGCGCGCGAGCGCTGCCGCTCCAGTTCGACCCAGCCGCCGCCGGTGCGGCACTGCCGGTAGCGCCCGTCGTTGGATTCGCAGCGCACCCTGGCCACCGGCCCGCTGCCCCAGCCCGATTGCCAACCGCCCTCGCCCGGCCACGCCTGTGGTGCGGCCTGCACCGCCCCGGCCGCCATGCCCAGCCCTGCGAATGCGCCCAACACCCACGCCGTCCCGATCCGCCGCATCGTCCCGTCTCCTCGTCCCGGCCCGGAGGGGCCGCCCGCCTGGCAGCATGCGCAGGCCCGATGAATCGCGGCCGAAAATCACCCCCGATGCGGCGCGGCAGGCGCGCGCGTTCAGCGCGCAGCGGGCGTACGCACCAACCTGCGGCGGCTCAGGCGCGTGCAAAGTCGAACGCCAGCACGTCGGCGATGCGCTCGGTGCCGAGTAGCGCCATCAGCAGCCGGTCTACGCCCAGCGCCACCCCGGCGCAGGCCGGCAGGCCGTGCGCCAGCGCGTCGATCAACGCCGCGTCCAGCGGCACCGCCGGCAGCCCGCGCGCGGCGCGCACGCGGCCGTCGCGCGCGAAGCGGGCGCGCTGCTCGCCGGCATCGGTCAACTCGTGGTAGCCGTTGGCCAGCTCCAGCGGCCCCAGGTACAGCTCGAAGCGTTCGGCCACTGGCGGGTCGCCGTCACGGATGCGCGCCAGCGCCGCCTGCGAGGCCGGCCAGTCGTGTACCGCCAGCAGGGTGTCGGCATCGAATGCCGGCTGCAGGCGATGGGTCATCAGCAGATCCAGCCAGTCGTCGCGGGTCAGGCCCTCGGGATCGAGGGCCACATCGCCCAGCGCGTTGCGCAGGACCTCGACATCGGCGGTGAACGGGTCGAGCTGCAGGCGCTGCCAGTACAGGTCGCGAAAGGTGGTCACCTGCGGCGCGGCATCGCGCCCCACCAGCGCCAGCGCCTCACGCACCAGCGCCACCGTCTCCTCCAGCAGGCGCAGGTGGTCCCAGCCGACGCGGTACCACTCGAGCAGGGTGAATTCGGGGTTGTGGCGGCCGCCGGCCTCGCCGTCGCGGAACACCCGGCCCAGTTCGTAGCAGTCGCCGATCCCGGCCGCGAGCAGGCGCTTGAGCGCGAACTCGGGCGAGGTGCGCAGCCAGCGCGTGCGCGGCGCGCCGTCGGTACGTCCGGAGAACTCCAGCGCGAACGAGGCGATGTTGGGCTCGGTGTTGCCGGCGCGCGACAGCACCGGGGTCTCCACTTCCAGCACCCCGCGCGCGGCGAAGAAGGCGCGCACCAGCGCGTTCAGCCGTGCCCGCAGCCGCAGCGCGGGCGCGGCGGCGCTCGGCCGCCACGGCCAGGCGGCGCTCACGGCGCCTGCCCGTGCCGGCGCAGCTCGTGCAGCAGGCGCGCCTCGTCCCAGACCTCGATGCCCAGCTCCTGCGCGCGGGCCAGCTTGGAGCCGGGATCGGCACCCGCCACCACGAAGCTGGTCTTCTTGGACACGCTGCCGGCCACCTTGGCGCCGAGCGCCTCCAGGCGCTCGCCGGCCTGCTCGCGGGTGAGCGCGGCGAGGGTGCCGGTCAGGACCACGGTCTTGCCCGCCAGCGGCCCCTGCGCGGCCCGCTGCGGCGCGCCTTCCGGCCAGTGCACCCCGGCCTTGCGCAGGGCCGCGAGCGCCTCGCGGTTGTGCGGCTCGGCGAAGAAGTGCGCGATCCGCGTGGCCGCGACCGGGCCGATGTCCGGCACCTGCTGCAGGCTCGCCTCGTCCGCATCCATCAGCGCCTGCAGGCTGCCGAACTGGCGCGCCAGCAGCTTGGCCGTGCTCTCCCCGACCTCGCGGATGCCGAGCGCGTACAGCAGCCGTTCGAGCGTCGTGCTGCGGCTGCGCGCGATCGCCGCGACCAGGTTCTCCGCCCAGCGGGTGGCGACCTTGCCGGCCTTGACCGTCTCCGGGACGCTGCCGGCGGCCGCGTCCTGGCGCTGCTTCATCGCGACCAGGTCGGCGACCGTGAGCCGGTACAGGTCGGCGATCCCGTGCACGTAGCCGAAATCCACCAGCCCGTCGATCTGGCGCTCGCCGAGGCCGACGATGTCCATCGCCCGCCGCGAGGCGAAATGCAGCAGCGCCTGCTTGCGCTGCGCCGGGCACACCAGGCCGCCGGTGCAGCGCGCGACCACCTCGCCGTCCAGGCGCTCGATCCGCGAGCCGCATTCGGGGCAGTGGGTCGGCATGTGCCAGGGCCGGGTGCCAGGCGGGCGGCGGTCCGGCACCACCCGCACCACTTCCGGGATCACGTCCCCGGCGCGGCGCACGATCACGGTGTCGCCGACGCGCGCGTCCAGCCGCGCGACCTGGTCGGCGTTGTGCAGGGTCGCGTTGGTGACGGTCACCCCGGCCACCTGCACCGGGCGCAGGCGCGCCACCGGGGTGACCGCGCCGGTGCGCCCGATCTGCACGTCGATCGCCTCCAGCACGGTCTCCTGCTCCTCGGCCGGGAACTTCTGCGCCAGCGCCCAGCGCGGCGCACGCGCCACGTAGCCCAGCCGCTCCTGGTCGGCGACCGCATCCAGCTTGAACACGACCCCGTCGATGTCGTAGGGCAGCTGCGCGCGGCGCGCCGCGAGCCCACGGTAGTAGGCGATCAGCTCCGCGAAGGAATGCGCGACCGCGACCTCCGGTGACACTGGCAGGCCGAGCGTGCGCAGCCATTGCAGGATGCGCGACTGGCTGGGCGGGGCTGCATCCGCTGGCTGCACTTCGCCGAGGCCGTAGGCGAAGAACGCCAGCGGGCGCTGCGCGGTCACCTTCGGGTCGAGCTGGCGCAGCGAGCCGGCGGCGCCGTTGCGCGGGTTCGCCAGCGGCTTCTCGCCGTGCGCCAGCGCGCGCCGGTTGAAGGCCTCCAGCCCGGCCTTGGGCATCACCACCTCGCCGCGCACCTCGAGCACCTCCGGCGGCGTGCCGCGCAGGCGCAGCGGGATCGCGCGGATGGTGCGCACGTTGGCGGTGACGTCCTCGCCCACGCTGCCGTCGCCGCGGGTGGCGGCCTGCACCAGCGCGCCGCGTTCGTAGCGCAGGTTGATCGCCAGCCCGTCGAACTTGGGCTCGGCCGAGAACACCAGCTCGCTGCGACCCAGCTCGGCCTGCGCGCGGCGCACGAAATCGGCGGCCTCCGGGAAGCGGCTGGCATCGTCGTGGCCGTCCTCGTGCTCGTAGCCGTTGGCCAGCGACAGCATCGGCAGCGCGTGCCGTACCTCGGCGAACCCGGACTGCGGCGCGATCCCGACCGTGCGGGTGGGCGAGTCCGGGCGGGCCAGTTCCGGGTGCGCCGCCTCCAGGGCCTGCAGTTCGCGCAGCAGGGCGTCGTACTCGGCGTCCGCGATGTCCGGATCGTCGAGCACGTAGTAGCGGTAGTTGGCCTCCTCGAGGCGGCGGCGCAGTTCGGCGGCGCGGGCGGCAAGGGCGTCCATGGCGGCGATTGTCGCCGCGCCGGCGCGCGCCTACCAGCGGGCGCCGCGGCCCAGCGGCGGCGCGGCGTGCTGGCGGTCGTACTGGCGCAGCTCCTCGCGGATGTGCTGGATGCGCTGGCGCCCGAGTGCGTTGCGATCCTCGTCCAGCACCAGCCCGCCGAGCAGCTGCGCGATCCGCTGCGCGGCCGGCTCCATCGTCTCCCAGGCTTCCAGCGCTGGCACCGGCGCCGGCAGGGTCAGGAAGAACGCGATCGCCGGGGTCTGCAGCTCGCCGATCCGCGCCAGGTCGAAGCTGCCCGGGCGCAGGATGTTGGCCACGCTGAACACCGGGCCCAGCTCCGGGCGGCCATCGACCAGGCGGTGGAAGATCCCCATGTGGCCATAGACCAGGCCGGCCTTCTCGGCCGCGACCACGATGTCCTCGCCGCGCAGCTGGTGGCCGGCGGTGGCGGCCACGTACAGGGTCACGATGCGGTCGAACGCCTCGTTCGGGCGGCGCCCCAGCTCCGCCTGCGGAGCCGGCAGGGGCAGGTCCTGCTGGGTGCCGTCCCCGACCTCCCGAACCTCGTCGGCGCCCGCGCCGGCAGGTGTGGCCTCGCCACCGGCGGCCGCCGGCGGCGGCGTCCCGCGCACGCGCCGGCCCTGGCCGCCGCGGCCGCTACGCCCGAAATAGATGATCGCGCCGAACAGCAGCGACAGCGCGATGGCGATCCCGATCCGCAGCCAGGCGACGTCCGACATGCATCCTCCTCCCATTCCCCGGTCAGGCCACCCCGGCCAGGCGCGCGGCCTCGGCCAGGTCGACCGACACCAGCCGGCTCACGCCGGGCTCGCGCATGGTCACGCCCGACAGCTGGTGCGCGGCCTCCATCGTGACCTTGTTGTGGGTCACCACCAGGAACTGCACCTTCTCGCTCATCTCCGCCACCAGCTGGGTGTAGCGGCCGACGTTGGCCTCGTCCAGCGGCGCGTCCACCTCGTCGAGCAGGCAGAACGGCGCCGGGTTGAGGCGGAAGATCGCGAACACCAGCGCGACCGCGGTCATCGCCTTCTCGCCGCCGGACAGCAGCGAGATGTTCGCCACCCGCTTGCCCGGCGGGCGCGCCATGATGGTCACGCCGGCGTCCAGCAGGTCCTCGCCGCTCAGCTCGAGGTAGGCGTGGCCGCCGCCGAACAGGCGCGGATACAGCTCCTGGAAGCTGGCGTTGACGCGGTCGAAGGTGTCCTTGAAGCGGCCGCGGGTCTCGCGGTCGATCTTGCGGATCGCCTCCTCCAGGGTCTCCAGCGCGGCGGTCAGGTCGGCATGCTGGGCATCGAGGTATTCCTTGCGCTGCACGGCCTCGGCGTGCTCGGCGATCGCGGCCAGGTTGACCGGCTCCAGCCGGCGCAGGCGCGCGTCCAGCTCGGCCACCTCGCGCGCCCACTGCACCGGGTCGGCATCCTTAGGCAGCGCGGCGACGACCTCCTCCAGCACGAAGCCGGCAGTCGCGACCGCGGCGGCGTACTGTTCGGCCTTGAGCGCGAGTGCCTGCAGCTCCAGCCGGCGCTGCGCGATCGCCTCGCGCTGCGCGATCGCCTCGGCATCGCGCTGCTGGCGCTGCTGCTCGTGCTGGCGCAGGTCGGCGTCGATCCCGTCGAGCACGCTGCGCGCCTCCGCCAGCGCGCGCTCGCTGCGCACCCGCTCGGCGAGCGCGGCCTGGCGCTGCTGCTCCAGCGCCTGCACCGGGGCATCGCCGTCGGCCAGCTGCGCCGCCAGTTCGCCCAGGCGCGCGTCCAGCTGGCCGCGCTGGCTGCCCATGCGCTCCAGCGCCTGCGCCAGCGCCGCCGCCTGCACCCGCTGCGCCTCCAGCGCCAGCGCCAATGCGTGCGCGGCCTCGCGCGCGCTGCGCGCGGCGCCACGGGCGGCCTCGCGCGCGGCGGTCAGGGCGTGGCGGTCCTGTTCCAGCGCATGGCGGGTGGATTCGAGCGCGGCCATGCGCTCGAGCGCCTCCTCCAGGCGCAGGCGCGCCTCCGCCGCCTGCTCCTTGTTCGCCTCTAGCGCCTCGCCGATCTGCGCCAGCTCGGCGTCGATCCGCGCGATCCGGCTGCGCGCGCCGTCCAGCCGGCCCTGCTGGCCCTGCAGCTGCCCGGCCAGTTCCGACACGCCGCGGTGGGCGAGGTAGAGCTGGCGCTGCGCGTCCTCGCGCTGCTGCTCGGCGGCGAGCTGCGCCTGCCGCAGTTCGGCCGACTGCGCTTCCAGCGCCTGTTCGCGCTGCTGGTGCGCGGCGATCTCTGCGCGCAGGGCCTGCAGCTCCTTCTCGCGCAGCAGCGCGCCCTGGCGGGCGGCGCCGGAGCGCGCGATCCGCACCCAGCCGGCGCCGAGGCGCTCGCCGCCGCGGGTGATGACCGACTCGCCCTCGCCCAGCGTGGCCTGCAGCGCGCGCGCGGCGGCCAGGTCCTCGGCCACGTGCAGGCGCGCCAGCAGGCGCCGGATCGCGCGTGGCCCCTGCACTCTGGCCGCCAGCGAAGTGGCCGGATAGGCACCGGCATCGTCCGCGGCCGCCACCAGCGCCAGCCGGCCCTCGCCGAACTCGGCGAGCGCCTCCACCAGCTGTTCCGGCGCGTCCACCAGCACCGCTTCGATCAGCTGGCCCAGCGCGGCCTCGACCGCGTTCTCCCAGCCCGCCTCCACCTGCAGGCGCTCGCCCACCCGCGCGGCGTCCAGCAGGCCCTGCGCCTGCAGCCAATCGCGCGCGGCGCCCTGCTCCTGCCCGAGCGCCGCCGCCTGCAGGGTCTCCAGCGAGGCCAGCCGGCCGCGCGCGGCCTGCGCCTGCTTGCGCAGCTCGGCCAGCTCGGCCTGCACCTGACGCTGGCGCTCCTGCACCTCGGCGCTGGCCTGCTTGCGCGCCTCGACCTCGACGGTCAGCGCCTCCAGCGATTCCTTCTGGGTCGCGTGCTGCAGCTGCAGCTGCTCGAAGGCCTCCGCCAGCGCGTCGAGGTCGAGCCCGGCGCGCTCCTCGCGCAGCTGCTGGCGGCGGCGGTCGGCGTCCAGGATCTGGCGGTCGAGCTGCTCGATGCGGGTGCGCTCCACTTCCCCGGCGCGCGCGGCGTCGGCCTGGTCGCGGCTGTAGGCGTCCCAGCGCTGCTGCCACTCGGCCAGCCGCGCCTCCGCCTCGCGCAGGGCGTCCTGGCGCTGCGCGTCCTCCTCCTGCAGGGCCAGCAGGCGCGGCTCGGCCTCAGTGAGTGACGCGCGCAGCGTCTCCAGCTTCTGCTGGTCGTCCTGGATGTGGCCGCCGATCTCGGCCAGCGCCGCCTGCGCCTCGTCGCGCGCGCGCAGCAGGCGCTGCGCCAGCTCGCGCTGGTGCGCGATCTGCTGCTCGACCCGCGCCAAGGCGGCGCTCACCTCATAGACCGCGGCCTGCGCCGCCGCGAGCGCGTCCGCCGCGCCCTGGCGCTGCGCGCGGCCGGTCTCCAGCGCGCGCTCGGCATGGCGCTGCTCGGCCACCAGCTGCTCGAGCCGGGTCTCCTCGCGCGCCAGCGCCTCGCGCAGCGTGCGCAGGCGCGCGTCCAGCGCGCGGAACTCGAGCGCCTGCCACTGCGCGTCCTTGTGCCGGCGTTCCTCCTGCAGCGCGGTGTACTGCTCGGCCTGGCGCGCCTGCCGCGCCAGGTGCTGCAGCTGCTTGCCGACCTCCTCGCGCAGGTCGTTGAGACGGTCGAGGTTCTCGCGGGTGTGGCGGATGCGGGTCTCGGTCTCGCGGCGGCGCTCCTTGTACTTGGAGATGCCGGCCGCCTCCTCGAGGTGGACGCGCAGCTCCTCCGGCTTGGCCTCGATCACCTGGGTGATCATGCCCTGCTCGATGATCGAGTAGCTGCGCGGGCCGAGCCCGGTGCCGAGGAACAGGTCGGTGATGTCGCGCCGGCGGCACTTGCTGCCGTTGAGGTAGTACTGGCTCTGGCCGTCGCGGCCGGCGGTGCGCTTGACCGAGATTTCGTTGTAGGCGGCGTACTCGCCGACGATGGTGCGGTCGCTGTTGTCGAAGATGAGCTCGACCGAGGCCTGCGAGACCGGCTTGCGCGCCGAGCTGCCGGAGAAGATCACGTCCGCCAGCGAATCGCCGCGCAGGCGGCTGGCGGCGTTCTCGCCCATCACCCAGCGGATGGCGTCGATGATGTTGGACTTGCCGCAGCCGTTCGGCCCGACGATGCCGGTGAAGTTGGTCGGCAGGTGCAGGGTGGTCGGATCGACGAAGGACTTGAAGCCGGACAGCTTGATGGTGGACAGGCGCATGCGCGTCGTGGGACCCCGCGGCGGCACGCCGCTATGAAACCTCAAGGCGGGACCTCCCTCGCGCAAGTGCCTGATCCGGCAGGCGATGGAAGGCCGCGGCCGGGGGGCCGCGGCGGCAGTATAGCGAGCCTCAGGGCCGCAGCCGGCGGCCGTCGGGGGCGAAGAACAGGGCCTGGCCCGGGCGCAGCGCGACCGCGACCTCCGCCCCCGGTTCGGGCACCTGCTCCGGCGGCATCCGCGCGATGAGGCGCTCGCCGCCGAGCGCGAGGTTCAGGAACACCTCGTTGCCCACCGGCTCGACCGACTCCAGCCGCGCACGGAACGCCGCGCCGGTGCCCGGCGCCGCCGGCAGCAGGTGCTCCGGGCGCAGGCCGAGCACCACCTGCTGCCCGGGCGGCGGCGCCGGCACGCCGTCCAGCGCGATCCGGCTACCGTCGGCCAGCTGCAGCGCGGGGCCGCCGTCGGCGACCACGGTGCCGGCCAGCGCGTTCAAGGCCGGGCTGCCGATGAAGCCGGCCACGAACAGGTTGGCCGGGTCGCGGTAGAGCGCCATCGGGGTGTCGATCTGCTGGATCCGGCCGTCGCGCAGGACCACGATGCGCTGGCCGAGGGTCATGGCCTCGACCTGGTCGTGGGTGACGTAGAGCATGGTGGTGCCGGTGCGCGCATGGATCCGCGCGATCTCCGCGCGCATGCCGGCGCGCAGGCGCGCGTCCAGGTTCGACAGCGGCTCGTCCAGCAGGAACACCTGCGGGTGCCGCACCAGCGCGCGCCCGAGCGCGACCCGCTGGCGCTGGCCGCCGGACAGCTGCGCCGGCCGCCGCTGCAGCAGCGCGCCCAGTTCCAGCACCTCGGCCGCCTCGCGCACGCGCTCCTCGATCTGCGCGCGCGGGAAACGGCGCAGTTGCAGGGCGAAGGCCATGTTCTCCGCCACCGTCATGTGCGGGTACAGGGCGTAGCTCTGGAACACCATCGCGATGTCGCGCTCGGCCGGCGGCACGTCGTTGACCACGCGCGCGCCGATCCGCAGGGTGCCCGCGCTGATCGCCTCCAGCCCGGCGATCATCCGCAGCAGGGTGGTCTTGCCGCAGCCGGAGGGGCCGACCATCACCACCCGCTCGCCGTCGGCCACCGTGAAGCTCGCGCCCGGGATCGCGACCTGCCCGGACGGGTACACCTTGCGCACGGATTCCAGCACGACCTCGGCCATGGCCTCCCCTCACGATCGGATTCGGCTGCAACCGGCAGGTGCAAACCGCCGAAAGCCCGGCTATTCTGCCATGTAACCGTTTACATGCCAGCCCGCCGCCCGTGACCGCCGCGCCCGCCGAGACCTGTGACTTCCGCTTCCCCGACGGCTTTTTGTGGGGCGCGGCCACCGCCGCCCACCAGATCGAAGGCTCGCCGCTGGCCGACGGGGCCGGCCCGAGCATCTGGACCCGCTTCGCGCACACGCCGGGGATGATGCTCAACGGCGACACCGGCGACGTGGCCTGCGACCACTACCGGCGCTGGCGCGAGGACGTGGCGCTGATGAAGTCGCTCGGGCTGCAGGCCTACCGCTTCAGCGTGTCGTGGTCGCGGGTGCTGCCGGAGGGCACCGGACGGGTCAACCCGAAGGGGTTGGACTTCTACTCGCGGCTGGTCGATGCCCTGCTCGAGAACGGCATCGAGCCGCTGCTCACGCTCTACCACTGGGACCTGCCGGCGGCGCTGGACGACCGCGGCGGCTGGCTCAACCGCGACTGCGCGGACTGGTTCGCCGAGTACGCCTCGGTGCTGTACCGCGCGCTCGACGGCCGGGTGAAGACCTGGGTCACCCTCAACGAGCCGTGGGTGATCACCGACGGCGGCTACCTGCACGGCGCGCTCGCGCCCGGCCACCGCAGCCGCTACGAGGCGCCGATCGCCAGCCACAACCTGATGCGCGCGCACGGCGCGGCGGTGCAGGCCTACCGCGCGCTCGGCCGGCACCGGATCGGGCTGGTGGTGAACATCGAGCCCAAGTACCCGGCCAGCGACAGCGCCGCGGACGCCGCCGCCACCCGCCGCGCGCATGCCTACATGAACGAGCAGTACCTGCATCCGGCGCTGCTCGGCCACTACCCGCCGGAGCTCAAGGAAATCTTCGGCGACGCCTGGCCGGACTGGCCGGCGGAGGACTTCGCGCTGATCCGCCAGCCGCTGGACTTCGTCGGCATCAACTACTACACCCGCAGCGTGACCCGCGCGCAGGAGAGCTACCCGCTCAACGCCGGGGCGGTGCGCCAGCCGCAGTCCACCTACACCGAGACCGGCTGGGAGGTGTACCCGCAGGCGCTGACCGAGCTGCTGCTGTGGTTCCGCCGCACCTACGGCGAGATCCCGGTCTACATCACCGAGAACGGCGCCGCGTTCTACGACCCGCCGCAGGCGCGGATCGAGGAGGACGGCCGCCGGCGCGTGCGCGATCCACTGCGGATCGACTACCTGCACCGCCACCTGCGCGCGGTGCATGCGGCGATCCAGGCCGGGGTGGACGTGCGCGGCTACATGCTGTGGTCGCTGCTGGACAACCTCGAGTGGTCGCTGGGCTATTCCAAGCGGTTTGGCATGGTGCACGTGAACTATGCGACCCAGGAGCGCACCCCGAAGGACAGCGCGCTGTGGTACGCGAAGGTGATCGCCAGCCACGGCCGCAGCCTGGCCGATCCGCTGCCCGACTGACGCCACCCCTCCCCCGCGTCGGCGTGCGGGCCGCGCAGTGCGCGGCCCGTTTTTTGCGCGCTCAGTCCGCGGCGCCGGGCAGGATGGCCAGGCGCGCCGGCAGGCGGTCGATCCGCAGTTCGCCACCGACCAGCGGCGGGCCGCCTTCCACCTGGCCCCGGGCCCACGGCGCCGGCGGCGCCAGCACCAGGCCGCCGCGCGGCAGCTGCAGGCCGGCGGCGATCTCCACCTGCAGCACCCCGCCCTGCGCGTGCAGGCGGTAGCTGAGCTCGCCCTGCGGCGTGCGCAGCCGGCGCACCGCCACGCCCTCGCCCTGCAGCCACTGCGCCGGCAGGCCGGCGGCGAGCACCAGCGCGTCGTCCTGCTCGCGCGGATAGGCGAACAGGTCGAGCGCGGCGCGAATGTAGTCCGACTCCACCCAGGCATGCGGCAGGTCGCCGAGGAAGAACGGCACCCGCGGGGTGGCCGAGACCACCTCGGCCCACTGGTTCCAGCCCGGCGGCTGCTGGTCGCGCAGGAAGAAGGCCAGCGCCTGCAGCGCGCGCTCGCGCCAGCCCAGGCGGACCATGCTGCCGACCGTGCGCAGCTCGTAGGGGGTGTAGTCCTTCCACGCGCGGGTGCCGTCGCGGCGGGCGACGAACTGCGCCCAGTAGCGCTCGAAGGTGGCTGCGAGCGCGTCCTGCGGCAGCCGTGCCTGCTCGCCCCCGGGCGCGAGCCAGGCCGTGCTGGAGGTGGCGTCGAAGTCGCCCAGTTCGGCCGCGCCGGGCAGGTAATCGATGCCGTGCCGCGCCATTGCCAGCCGCAGCGAGGCCAGCACGTCGGCGCGGAACTCGTCGCGCGCGGCCGCATAGCGCGCGGCGGCGTCGGCATGCCCGAGCCAGCGCGCGATCTCCACCGCGTCCTTGTAGCCGCGCAGCGCCCAGGCGTCGTCCCAGTAGGAATGCATGGGCTTGGCGGAATAACCCTCGTGGCTGATCGAGGCCGGCATCAGCCCGTAGAACGCAGGGTCGCGCGCGCGGTTGGCCTCGGTGCGCTCGCTCTGGCGCAGCTGCTCCATGTACGCCACCGCGCCCTGCACGTGCGGCCACATCGCCGCGAGGAAGGCACGATCGCCGGTGTAGCGGTACACCTCGGCGATGGCGTGGATCAGCTGGCCGTGGCTGTCGTTCTCCGGCACCGGGTCGCTGCCGCGGTCGTCCACGCAGCAGGGCACCTTGCCGCTGGTGAACTGGTAGGGCGCGAACCAGCGCACGAAGTCCTCGGCGACCTGGGCATGCCCCAGCCGCAGCAGGGCCTCGTCGATCATCGCGCCATCGCGGATCCAGGCCCGCGCGTAGGAGCGCGTGCCGGGCTGCAGGCGCGGTCCGCTGCGGCTGATCAGGATGTGCGCCAGCGCGGTGCGCAGGGTGTCCACCAGCTTGCGCGCCTCTGGCGGCACCGCGAACCCGACCCGGTCCAGCCGCGCGCGCCAGGCCGCGGCGACCTCCGCCTGCACTTGGGGCACCGGCGGCCCGGCGGGCGGGCGGGCCGGCATCGGACCTTCCAGCCGGCTGCGCCAATCGATCTCGCGTGCCTCTCCCGGCGCCAGGCGCAGGCGGTACACCACCGCCGCGCTGGCCAGTCCCTGCGGGTCGTGCAGGCGGCGCGGCGGCGCCCCGATGGCGGCCACGGCGCCCGGCGCGGCCAGCCGCGCGCGCAGCAGCGGCACCAGCTCGCCGCGGTCGAGGGTGGTTGCGAGGGTCGCGCTGGCCGGCTGCCCCAGCCACACCTGCCAGCGGTCGCCGGCGAGGCGGTCGCGCCCGGCGGACACCGCATGCAGCGGGCTGACCCCGCCCTGCACGGCCAGGAACTGGCGCGGCGGGTTGACCTGCAGCGGCCGCAGCGCCAGCACCAGTGCGAATTCGCGCGCTGCAGGCCCGGTGTTGGCCAGGCGGTAGCGCGCGTGCAGCCAGGCATCGCCCGGGCGGCCGCTGGCGAACGTGGTGATCCGTAGCCGCAGGTCCGGATGCGCCCACTCCACCGACGGGATCGGCAGGTCGCCGTCCTGCAGCGACTGCGTGGTCTGCACGTCCGCCCAGGTCAGCAGGCGGCCATCGACCGCGAGGAACGGCTCCACCCGCGGCCCGCCCTTGCCCAGTTCGATCGCGCCGTCCTCGTCGATCAGCCCCTGCTCGCGGCCGCCGTCGATGCCGACGATCGTCCAGTAGGGCTGCTCGCCCGAGAACCCGCGCGGCCAGGTGCCGCGCGGGTCGCGCTGCGCCAGCGCCTGCAGGAACGCGTTCGGGCTGGCGCCGAACGCGAGCGGCTGCACCTCCACTGCGCGCAGGGCCGGCCCGGCCGCCGCGGCCGGCACCACGCGCAGGTAGCGCGCCTCGCTGTCGGGCAGCGCCAGCGCGTCCTCGCCGCCGTCGCTGGCGATCACCCGCCGCAAGGTGCGCCAATGCCGGCCATCGTCAGACCCCTCGACCCGGTAGTCGCCGGCGGCGGCGCCCGGCGCCCACTGCAACCGCACGCCGCCGAACTCGCGCACCCGGCCAAGGTCGTATACCCCGCCGCGGCCGGCGGGCCGCAGCTGGCCGGTGAGCGGCGAATCGTCGCGCGGCGGGAGCGTGCGCAGGCGCAACGCATCGAAGCAGAGCCGGCCCTTGCCGCCCTCGCCGCTGGCGAGGGTGATCTCGAGGCTGGCGCTCGCGTCCAGTTCGGCCTGTGGCGATGGGCCCCAGGCCTTCTCCACCTCGCGCCGGCGCAGCACCAGGTCGGTCCACGCCGCCGGTGGCGAAAAGCCTGGCCTGCGCACCCACCACACATTGTCCCCGCTGGCATCCACCAGCTTGAACTGCAGCTCGTTGCGCGCACCGCTGCCGCGCAGGCGCAGGTCGAAGGCATAGTTCGGCGGCAGCGCCAGCGGCAGCGCGCGGCGCAGGCCCACATAGCCGGACACGCCGTGGAAGTCGTAGACCAGGCACACCGCGCGGCCGTCGCCACCCGCCTCCGGCTGCAGCCGGCCCTCGACCTGATCGGAGGCCACCACCTGCCACGCAGCGGCCTCGGAAAACCCGTCCAGCCGCCGCGCCGGCTCCGCCGCGGCCGCCGGCAGCGCCCACAGTGCCGCCAGCGCCAGCGCGCCCAGCCGCCTGCCCCACGTCGATCGCATCCGTCCTCCTCGTCCCGCACCTGCGGCCCGGCGGCCGCTCAGCCCTTGACGCTGCCCAGCAGCAGCCCCTGCAGGTAATGCCGCTGCAGGGCCAGGAACAGCAGCAGCACCGGCAGCACGGTGACCACCGCGCCGGCCATCATCAGCTCGTTGTCCTGCACGTGCTCGCGCGACAGCCCGGCCAGCGCCACCGGCAGGGTCTGCAGGCGGTCCTCGCTGAGCACGATCAGCGGCCACATGAAGTCGTTCCAGGCGCCGAGGAAGCTGAACACCGCCAGCGTCACCAGGATCGGGCGCAGCACCGGCAGCACAATCTGCACGAAGATCCGCCACTCGCCGGCGCCGTCGATCCGCGCCGCGTCCAGCAGGTCGTCGGGGATCGCGCGCGCATACTGGCGCACCAGGAAGATGCCGAACACCCCGGCCAGCCCGGGCACCATCGCCCCGAGGTAGGTGTTGATCAGGCCCAGCGGCTTGAGCATCAAAAACAGCGGCATCATCGCCACCTGCCCCGGGATCACCAGCACCGCCAGCAGCAGGCGGAACACCCGCTCGCGGCCGGCGAAGCGCAGCTTGGCGAAGGCGTAGCCGGCCATGGTGTTGAGCAGCAGCGAGATGACGGTGACCCCGCCGGCCACCACCAGGCTGTTGAGGAAATGCCGGCCCATGCCGGCGCGCAGGAACAGCGCGCGGTAGTTGTCCCAGGTCGGCGCCTGCGGCAGCAGCGGCGGCGGGAAATGGCTGGCCGCACCCGCGGGCATGAACGAGACCGACAGCATCCACAGCAGCGGCAGCAGGCTGAAGGCCGCCAGCGCCAGCAGCAGGCCGTTCACTACGATCGCGGGCAGCACGCGCGGCAGGCGCATCACTCCACCCCGCGCCGGCGCGCCCACCACAGCAGCAGGCTGGTGCTCGCGCTCATGATCAGGAACAGCAGGAAGGCGACCGCCGAGGCGCTGCCCAGGTTCCACCACTTGAAGCCCTGCTCGTACATCAGGTACAGCACGCTCACGGTGCTCTGCAGCGGCCCGCCCTGGGTCATCACGTAGGGCTCGGCGAACAGCTGGAAGTAGCCGGCCATGGTCAGGATGCCGACCAGCAGCAGCACCGGCCCGAGCTGCGGCAGGGTGATGTGCAGGAACTGCCGCCAGCGCGAGGCGCCGTCGATCCGCGCCGCCTCGTACAGGTCCTCGGGGATGCCCTGCAGCCCGGCCAGCAGGATGACCATGTTGTAGCCGAAGTTCTTCCACACCGCGAACAGGATGATGGTGGGCATCGCCCAGCGCGGGTCGCCCAGCCAGTCCACCGGCGCGATCCCGAGCGCCCCGAGCAGCCAGTTCACCAGCCCGTACTGGGTATGGAACAGGTAGCGCCAGATCAGCGCCACCGCGACCACCGTGGTCACCACCGGCGCGAACAGCGCGGTGCGGAAGAACGCCTTGCCGCGCGCCAGCGCCGAGTGCAGCAGCAGCGCGGCCAACAGCGACAGCGCGATCGACAGCGGCACCCCGGCCAGCACGAAGTAGAACGTGTTGCCCAGCGCCTTCCAGAACAGCGGGTCCTGCAGCAGGGCCAGGTAGTTGCCGAGGCCGACGAAGCGCAGGTTGCGCAGGTCCGCGAGCGCATAGATGTCGAAGTCGGTCAGGCTCAGCGCCAGCCCGGCCAACACCGGCAGCCCGAAGAACAGGCCGATCACCAGCAGCGCCGGCGCCGCGAACAGCCAGCCGGCCAGCGCGCGCGCGCTCACGGCAGCGCCCCGCGGCGGTGGTCGAGCATCCAGCGCCGCTTGGCGAGGATGGCGTCGGTGCGACGGTCCATCTCCGCGGCCGCCTGCGCCACGCTCAGGCGGTCGTTGGCCAGCTGCTCGCCGACGATCCGCAGCTCCTGCGCGATGCGCTCCCATTCCGGCACCTTCGGCGCCGGCACCGCGCGCTCGAGCTGGGCGCGGAAGGCCTGCGCGTTGGGATCTCGCGCCAGCGCCGGCGTGTCCCATGCCGAGCGCCGCGGCGGCAGGTCGCCGGTGAGCGCGTGCAGGCGGATCTGCTGCGCCGGCTGCGACAGCCAGGCCACCAGCGCCCACGCCGCCGGCTTGTCGCGCGCGCTGCGGAACACCACGAAGCTGGTGCCGCCGGCGACCGAGGCGCCCGGCCCGCGCGGGCCCGGCAGCGGCATCGTGCCCCAGGCCGACTGCAGCCGCGCCGGCAGGCGCGCGCGGAACTCGGCGATGTTCCACGGGCCGCTGATGTAGTAGCTGAAATAGCCGCGCCCGAATTCGTCCCACACGTTGGAGATGCGGGTGTTGTCGACCCGCGGCGCCAGCCCGGCGTCGAACAGGCCGCGGTAGAACCCCAGCGTCTGCACGAAGCCGGGGTTGCGGAAGTTGCCGTAGCGCCCGCCGTCGCGCAACAGCGGCTCCGGCTGCTGCACGGCGAGGTTGAGCAGCGGCTCGAACTCGTTGAGCGGCAGCAGGATGGCGAAGCGGTCCGCGCCGACCTGACGCTTGACCGCCTGCATGGCCGTCCGCCACTCGGCCCAGTCGCGCGGCGGGCGCGCCACCCCGGCGGCGGCCAGCAGATCCTTGCGGTAGTACGGCAGGCGCGTCTCGACGTACCACGGCACCGCGTAGGTCACCCCATCGATCACCCCGGCATCCCAGGCGCCGCGGAAGTAGTCGCCGGGATCGATCCCGCCCGGCCGCCGCAACCACGGATCCAGCGGTTCGAGCGCACGCAGCGCGGCGAACTCGGCGATCCAGGTGTTGCCGAGCGGCACCACGTCCGGCAGCGCGTCGCCCGCGAAGGCGGTCAACAGCTTTTCGTGTGCGGCGGTCCACGGCAGCTGCTGCAGCTTGACCCGAATGCCCGGATGCGCGCGCTCGAACTCCGGCAGCAGGCGCGCCACCACCTCGCCCTCGTAGCCCATCGCCCACAGCCGCACCACCCGCCGGCCGTCGCCCTCGCGCGCGCAGCCGGCGAGGACCAGCAGCAGGCCGAGCAGCAGCCAGCGCGGGCACAGGCGCGCGCGCATGCTCAGCCGCCCGTACTCCGGGCCGCGCCGGCAGGCGCGGCGGCCGCCTGCAGCCAGCCGCCGCGGAAGCCGGCGCGCTCCAGCCCGCGCCGGATGTGGGGATTGCGCCGCATCACCTCCCACACGAAGCCGCTGCGGTAGTTCTCGATCATCAGCACGATCGGGCCCTGGTCGATCCCGAGGTAGTCGGTGTCGACCCAGCCACTGGGCGTCAGCCGGCCGTGCTTGAGGGTCGCGCCGGCGAAGGTGAAGCTGGGGTTGAAGGCGTCGAGGAAGCCGTACTCGCCGTAGATGTCGCGGCCGTAGCGTTCGTGCATGGCGGTGATCGCCGGGATCACGATCTCCGGCGCGAACGCGATCGAGCCGGCGGCCGCGGTCGGCGCCAGGGTGCCGTCGTCGAGCACGTACTCGATGCCGGCGCCGCGCGCCGAGTAGCTGTGGAACAGGCGGGTGCTGCCGGCATAGTCGAAGCTGGCATCGGTCGGCCCGTCGCAGGCGGTCAGGCCCCACACGTGCTTGCCGTAGCCGGCCCAGCCGCCGGGGTTGGCGGTCGCGTAGGCCTGCTGCGAATAGGTCGCGCGGCGGCTGTTCTCGAAGTAGTCCAGCCCGCGCCGGCGCATGTAGTCGTCCTGGATGCCGCGGAAGTCGATCCAGATGTGCGAGTACTGGTGCCCGAACAGCGGCGGGAAGCTCAGGTGCTGCTGGCCGTAGAAGGTGCCCCAGGTGCGGTCGTAAGTGGAGGTCCACGCCTGCCAGGCATCGGTTCCGACCGGGTGGGTCGGCGAGCCCAGCGCCAGCACGTACACCAGGATCGCCTCGTTGTAGCCCTGCCAGTCGTGCTTGAGCATGCCCTCCTCCGGCTTCCAGCCCATCGCGATCCACGGCGGGCGCGCCTGCATCCAGGTCCAGTCCACCCGCCGGTAGATCTTCTCGGCCAGGCGGCGGATCTCCGCCTCCTTGCGGTCCTCGCGATCGTAGTAGCTCTGCGCGAACAGCACCCCGCCCAGCAGCAGCGCAGTGTCCACGCTCGACAGCTCGTTGCTGCCGGCGCGGGTGCCGGTGTCCATGTCGAGGAAATGGTAGAAGAAGCCGCGGTAGCCGGCGGCGCCGCTCGCATTCGGCCCCTGCGGCGCGCGCGCGAAGAAGCGCAGGGTGGCCAGGGTGCGCTCCACCGCCTCGGCGCGGGTGATCCAGCCGCGCTCGACCCCGACCCCGTACGCGGTCAGGCCGAAGCCGACCGCGGCGATGCTGGACGCCGAGGGCGTCGGCCAGCGGTCGGGCACCAGACCGTTGTCCGGATTGCCCAGTTCCCAGAACCAGTCGAAAGTCCTGCGCTCCAGATCCTCCACCAGCGGCGGCAGGGCCTGCACCGCGCGCGCCGGCGCGGGGTCGGCCGCCGCCGGCGGCGCCGGGGAACGCCCGCACCCGCCCAGCAGCAGGGCCAGGGCGAGGGCGACGGGCATCCCCAATCGCCGCGCCAGATGCCCGATCATGCGGCCTCCGGCGCGCGGCAGTGGCGGTCGATGAAGGCCTGCTGCGGCGGCATGGCCTCCACGCAGTTGCGGATCACCGCGTGCACGTGCTGCAGGAACTGCACCAATTCCTCCTCCGGCATCTGGTCGGCGAACGGGTGCCAGCGCTCCGGCAGCAGGCGTTGGCCGACCATGACCTGCACCCAGCTCTGCAGCGCGAAGAACTCCTCGCCGTTGCGGTAGAACCTGCCCGTGCGCCGGAACAGGTCGATGGTCTCCTGCAGGCCATCCGGCACCGGCATGTGCCGGCAGTCGCGCCAGAACGGGCTGTCGTCGCGCTGGTTGGCCTTGTAGTGCAGGATGATGAAATCGCGGATGCGCTCGTACTCGAAGATCGTCGCCGCGTTGTAGCGCGCGACCAGCACCGGGTCGCAGGCGCGCGTCGGGAACATGTCCAGCAGGCGCAGGATCGCGGTCTGCACCAGCAGCAGGCTGGTCGATTCCAGCGGCTCCATGAACCCGCTGGCCAGCCCCACCGCGACCACGTTGCGCTCCCAGAACCGCTCTCGGCGGCCGGTGGTGAAGCGCAGCGGGCGCGGCTCGGCGAGCGCGGCGCCGTCGAGGTTGCCGAGCAGGCGCGCGGCGGCCTCGTCGTCGCTCAGGTAGCGGCTGCAGTAGACATGGCCGTTGCCGGTGCGGTGCTGCAGCGGGATCCGCCACTGCCAGCCGGCCTCCAGCGCGGTCGAGCGGGTGTACGGCGCCAGTTCCGGCGCGCGCGCGCTGGGCACCGCCAGCGCGCGGTCGCAGGGCAGCCAGTGGCTCCAGTCCTGGTAGCCGACGCCCAGCGCCTGCCCGATCAGCAGGCCGCGGAAGCCGGAGCAGTCGAGGAACAGGTCGCCCGCGATGCGGCGGCCGTCCTCCAGTTGCAGCGCGGCGACGAAGCCGTCCTCGCCGCGCTGCTCGACCCCGACGATCCGCCCTTCGTGCCGGCGCACCCCGCGCTGCTCCGCGTAGCGGCGCAGGAAGCGCGCGTACAGGCCGGCGTCGAAGTGGTAGGCGTAGGCCACCGCGGCCAGCGGCGAGCCGGCCGGCGCGTCCGCGGCGCCGGGCAGGAACCGCCCCTGCGCGGCGGCGCTGGCCTGCAGCGCGTACTCGCCGAGCGGCCGGGCCAGCCCGTGCCGGTGCGCGCGCAGCCAGTAGTGGTGGAACGCGACCGGCCCGAGGTCGAGCCCGACGCTGCCGAAGCCGTGGAAATAGGCATCGCCGCGGCGGCCCCAGTCGCGGAACTGGATGCCGAGCTTGAACGTGCCCTGGGTGGCGCGCACGAACTCGGCCTCGTCCAACCCCAGCACCTGGGTGTTGAAGGTGCGGATGTGCGGGACGGTGGCCTCGCCCACCCCGACCGTGCCGATCTCCTCGGACTCGACCAGGTGCACCTCGCAGGCCGGCGCGAGGTGGCGGATGCAGGCCGCCGCCGCCATCCAGCCGGCCGAGCCGCCGCCGACCACCACCACCCGCCGGATCGCGCCGTCGTCCATCCCCGCCTCCCTCATGCCGGGGCCCGCTCGCGCGGGCCCCGGTGGCGTGCTGCGGCCGGGATCGCCATCACCAGCTCAGGCGCCCGGAGAGGAAGTAGGTGCGCGGCGTGGTGTAGCTGTTCACGCCGCCGCCGGTGGTGATCAGGTCGATCACGGGGTTGTAGATCCCGTTGCTGCCCCAGTTGATGTTGTAGGAGTTGTAGTTCTTGTTGTTGAACACGTTGATTGCGTCCGCGCGCAGCTGGAAGGTCATCCCCGCGAACAGGCGGAAGTCCTTGGACAGCGCCAGGTCGAGCTGCTTGGTGCCGATGCTCTGCGGCGGGAACGCGGCCACGATCAGCGGCGGGCGCGGGCTGGCGCCGTATTCCCACCAGCCCACGATCGCGTTCAGCGGCGGCGGCGAGGCCAGGGTCAGCTTGGCCGACAGGGTCACATCCCAGGGCAGGTCGCGGATCGCGGTCGCCACCAGGCGGTGCTTGGGCACCACGCTGAGGTAGATGAACGGGTAGTCGGCGATGGTCGGCGCGTCGAACGAATAGTGCTCGTCGCCGCCGCGGTTGCCCTTGGCATGGCTGTAGGTGTAGGCGACCGTGACGCCCCAGCCGGAGGCCTTGTCGTACGGCTTCTCCGCGCTCAGCAGCAGCTGGCTGGTCTTGGTCTCGATCCCGTTGTTGCCCAGGATCAGCGGCCCGAAGCCCGGCGGTGCGTGCTCCCACGGCTGCGCCACGTCGTTCGCGTTCCACGACGGCGCCGACCAGAACTTGCCGTCCGGGTAGCGGTTGCCGAGGGTGAACACGAAGCCTTCCTTGCTGTGCACGTTGCTCAGCGCGGCCGAGACGTTCCAGTCCACCAGGCGCGCGCGCAGGCCGAGCGACATCTGGTCGGAATACGGCGTCTTCAGGTTGTTGTTGAGCAGGTCGATCTCGCCGTTGCGCACCCGCGAGGTCACCAGCGCCTGCAGGTTCTCGACCCCGTTGAGGTACTTCGGATCCCAGTTCACGCAGGAGCCGGGCGCCGGGGTGCAGCCGGTGCTCTGCACGAACTGGATCTGGTAGGAGGCCAGCGCCGACTTGACCTGCTCCAGGCCCATGTAGTCGTACAGGTTGCGGTCGTAGCTGCGGCCGAAGCCGCCGAAGAACACCAGGCTCTCGTCGCCGTTGATGTCGTAGGAGAAGCCCAGGCGCGGGGCGAAGTTGTTCTTGTCGACCTTGCGGTTATGGCCGTTGCTGATGTAGTCGTTGATGTTGATGCCGCCCTTGGCCAGCTGCTGCGCGTAGGTCGCGGACACCGCCGGGTTGGTGCCCGGCCCGGTCAGCGCGGCCACCACCTCCGGCGGGGTCACGTAGTCCACGTAGGAGGGGATCTTCTCGTAGTCCCAGCGCACGCCGATGTTCAGCTGCAGCTTGTCGGTCACGTCCCAGTCGTCCTGCACGTACAGCCCGATCTGCCGGCTCTTGGTGGTCACGATCGGCGCGGCCCCGGCGAACGGCGCGTTGAAATTGACCTGGTAGGGGATCGCGTTGGTGCCGACCGGGGTGTACGGGCTGGGCGGCAGGCTGCCGTCGTTGACCGCGTAGCGGAACGACGGGATCAGGTCGGAGTTCTCGCTCTGGATCAATTCGACGTGCTTGATCTTGACGCCGGCCTTGATCACGTGGCTGCCGTGCCAGTCGAAGCTGTTGAAGGTGATGTCGTTCTGGAACGCCGGGCCCTTCTGCCCCTTGCGCTGGATCGCCAGCGCGCTGGTGGCGTCGGCGAACAGCAGCACGTTGTTGGGATTGATGCCGACGGTGTAGATCGACTGGTTGCCGATCCGGTACGGGCGCGGATTGAACAGCGCGTCCTCGTAGGTCAGCCGCGCCTCGTTCATGAACGCCGCGCCGTAATGGGTCCAGCGCAGGTCGTAGCGATCTTCGGTGTTGTAGTTGATCTTGGAGGCCGAGGCGGCAGTGATGCCGCCGACGTCGGTGCGTCCGTTCTCGTCGCGGCGCTTGAACGACAGCTCGATGCGGTCGTCCATCCCGAGGTCCCAGTCGAACTTGGCGAAGTACAGGTCCTCCTTGAACGGCGCGGTGGCCGGGCCGAGCTGGTCCTTGGCCGCGGCCGGCAGGAAGCCCGCGAACGAGGCCCACTGGTTGGGCACCGCGACCGGCGGCATCGACACCACGAAGTCCTTGGCCTCGTAGCTGACGAAGTAGTGCATGCGGTCGCGGATGATCGGGCCGCCGAGCGCGACCCCGTATTCCTTCTGCTCGGTCTTCTGCTTGGCCGCGCCGGCGCCGACCTCCGACACCGTGCGCGAGCGCAGGCCGGTATCGGTGTAGCGGCCGAAGATCTCGCCGGAGAACTCGTTGGTGCCGGAGCGGGTGGCGGCGATCACCACCGCCGAGGCGACCTGGTCGTACTCGGCCTTGTAGTTGGAGGTGATGACCTTGTACTCGCCGATCGCCAGCTGCGGGAACGGGTTGCCGCGGCTCTGGTCCTGGCCGGTGATACCGCCGGTGAGGACGTAGTTCTTCTGGCCCACGCCGTCGATGAAGACGTTGATCGCGCTGGTGGTCTGGGCGCCGCCACGCAGCTGGGTGGTGCCGTTCGGGTTGGCCTCGAACTGCATGCCGGGCACGGTGTCGGCGAACTCGAGGAAGTTGCGCGACACCTGCGGCAGGGTGCTGATGGTCTTGAGCGAGACGTTGTTGCCGACCTCGGAGGTCTTGACCTCCTGCAACGCCACCCCGGTCGCGGTGACCGTGTCCAGGGTCTTGACCCCGCCCTGCCCCGGCGGCAGCAGGTCGAGGTTGACCGAGGTCGCCACCGCCAGGGTCACGGTCTTCTCGGTGCCAGGGCCGGCCTCGACCTTGTAGGTGCCCGGCGGTAGGCCGGTGAGCGCGAAGCTGCCGTCGGCGGCGACCTTGACCTTGCGCACCTGCCCGGTGGCGGTGTTGACCGCGGTGACCTCGGCGCCGGCCGGCGCCTTGCCGCGCAGGGTGGCGTTGGCGGACTGCGCCAGCGCCGGGGCGCCCCCCAGCATCAGGCAGCTGGCCAGCGCGCAGGCCAGCAGGGTGCGATGCGGCGTGGACCGCGGCGTGGTGGACCGGTGCGTGCGTTGCATGGGACTCCCCTCCGGATGGCGATCAGCGTTTGGCAACAGTGGATGCAGTGGAGCGTGGCCGGCGGCGGCCGGCCTTGGATGCGGATGTGGATGCAGGCGTGGGCGCAGGGGCCGGCGTCGGCCGCACGTGACCGCTGGAGGCGCGCACCACCAGCTCGGGCACGCGCAGGCCCGGTGCGGGCGCCTCGGCGTCGAGCAGGCGCCGCATCGCCGCGGCGCCGAGCCCGGCGATGTCGACCCGCATGGTGGTCAGCCCCGGCGGTACGTAGCGCGCCAGCGGGATGTCGTCGAAGCCGGCGACCGCGATGTCGTCCGGCACCCGGCGGCCGGCGGCGGTCAGCGCCGACAGGCAGCCGAGCGCCATCATGTCGTTGGCGGCGAACACCGCGTCCGGCAGGTCGGCGCGCGCCAGCAGCATCTGCGCCGCGCGCGCGCCGGACGCCTCGCGGAAGTCGCCGGGCAGGACGTCGGCATCCGCGCCCGGCAGCAGCGTCGCCAGCCCCTCGCGGTAGCCGCGCAGGCGCTCGGCGGCGTCGAAGTTGTCCTCCGGCCCGGCGATGAACGCGATCCGGCGATGGCCCGCCTCGACCAGATGGCGAACCATGGCCAGCGCACCGGCGTGGTTGTCGATCCCGACCCGGGCGATGCCCTGCGGCGCGCGGGCGCCGATGCTGACCGCCTGCGGCCAGGCCGCCAGCGCCTCGGCCAGGTGGCCGTCGGCATCCGCGTAGGGCGACATCACCAGCAGGCCGTCGACCCGTCCGCGCATCCCGCGCAGGGCGTCGCCCTGCTCGCGCGGGTCGCCGTGGTAGGACGAGACCAAGAGGTGCAGGCCGTGCATACGCGCGACCTGGTCGATGCCCTGCATCAGCTCGGAGAAGAATTCGCCGTACACCTCCGGCAGCACCACCCCGATGGTGCCGGTGCGGCGGCTGCTCAGGCTGCGCGCGGCGTGGTGCGGGGTGTAGCGCAGGCGCTCGGCGACCGCCTGCACCCGCCGGCGCACGGCCTCGGCCACGTTCTGCTGGCCGTTGAGGGCGCGCGACACCGTGGCCACCGAGACCTTGGCCTCGCGCGCAACGTCCTTGATGGTCACCGTCATGCCTGTCCCCCGGAACGACGGCGCGACTGTAAACGTTTCCATCGCGGACGCAAGCACAGCCGCCGCAAACCGGCGCGCGTCCGCCGCGTCGAATCACAACCCATTGATTCGCAAAGGGTGAGGTTGCCGCTGGAAACGTTTACTTGCGGCGGCGCAACAAAACTTTCACGCCCCGTCCTGCCCGCCAGCGGGCGGCGCGGTGTCCTCGCCCGGGGCCAGCGCACGGATCGCGAGCGCGTGGATGTCGGTCTGCATCAGTTCGCCGAGCGCGGCATACACCTGCCGGTGGCGGGCCAGCGGCGGACGCCCGGCGAACGCCGCGCTGACGATGGTCACGGCGAAATGCCCGCGGCCATCGCGCGCGCCGGCGTGGCCGGCATGACGGTCGCTGTCGTCGCGCAGGTCCAGCCGCTGCGGGGCGAACGCGGCCTCCAGCCGTGCGCGGATGCGCGCCAGCCGCGCCGCGCGCGCGTCGGCCGGCAGGCTCACGGCAGCACCTTGCGGAACGGCCGCACCTCGACCCGCCGGTAGACCCCGGCAGCAACGTAGGGATCGGCCTCGGCCCAGGCCTGCGCCTGCTCCAGCGATTCGAACGCCGCGACGATCAGGCTGCCGCTGAAGCCGGCAGGGCCGGGGTCCTCGGCATCGATCGCCGGACACGGACCCGCCAGCAGCAGCCGGCCCGCGTCGCGCAGGGCGTGCAGCCGCGCCAGATGCGCCGGGCGCGCGGCCTGCCGCTGCGCCAGCACGTCCTGCCCGTCGTACCCCTCGATCACGTACCACATGCCGTTGTTCCCGGATGAACGCCGGCCGCCATTGTAGGCGCGGCCAGTGGACAGCCCGCCGGGGAATGCTTAGGCTTAGCCCCGTCGCTTCCGGCCCGTCCCGTGGCCCCGCGCACCGCCGGCCTCCCCACGCCGCACCGCGCCCACTGACCGGCCATCCTCGCCACCCGCCGCCGCCGCATCGGCCCGGCCGGCCCGGCGCAGGCCATCACCGAACGAACCGCCGTGCCCGGCCCCGCGCCGGAACCGCTGCTGCCGTGGCCCGGAGGGGGCCGCCGACGATGACATCCGAATCCGGCGCCGCCGCGGGCGCCGCCCACAACCCGGCGATGGCGCCCCGCCAGCAGGAGATCCCGCTGGCGGTGGTGCTCGGCCAGCCGGTGCTGCAGATCCCGCAGGACCTGTACATCCCGCCGGACGCGCTGGAGATCATCCTGGAGGCGTTCGAGGGGCCACTGGACCTGCTGCTGTACCTGATCCGGCGCCAGAACCTGGACATCCTCGACATCCCGGTGGCGGAGATCACCCGCCAGTACGTCGAGTACATCCAGACCATGCACGAGCTGCGCTTCGAGCTGGCCGCGGACTACCTGGTGATGGCCGCCATGCTGGCCGAGATCAAGTCGCGCATGCTGCTGCCGCGGCCGCCGGCCGAGGACGGCGCCGAGGAGGAGGATCCGCGCGCCGAGCTGGTGCGCCGACTGCAGGAATACGAGCGCTACAAGAAGGCAGCCGAGGACCTCGACGCCCTGCCGCGGCTGGAGCGCGACACCGTGCCCGTCGCCGCGCACGTGCCCGACCGCGCGGCGATCCGGGTGCCGCCGCCGGTCGAGCTGCGCGAGCTGCTGCTGGCCCTGCAGGACGTGCTCAAGCGCGCGGAGCTGTTCGGCCAGCATGCGATCCGGCGCGACGCGCTGAGCGTGCGCCAGCGCATGGGCGAGTTGCTGGAGCGCCTCGCCGACGGCGCGTTCCTGCGCTTCGAGGCGCTGTTCGCCGCGGAGGAAGGCCGGCTCGGCGTGGTGGTCACCTTCCTCGCCCTGCTGACCCTGGCCAAGGAGCAGCTGGTGGACATCGTGCAGGAGGCGCCGCTGGCGCCGATCTACGTGAAATCGCTGGCCGGCGCGCAGGCCGGCGGCGCTCCCGACGGCGAGGCCTTCGCCGACCCCGAACCCGACACCCCGGCATGAGCCAGATCGATCCCGCGCAGGTCACCCGCATCGTCGAAGCCGCCCTGCTCGCCGCGCAGCAGCCGCTGTCGCTGGTGCAGCTCAAGGGCCTGTTCCCGCTCGACGAACCCGCCCCGGACGGCAGCATCGAGGCCGCCCTCGCACAACTGCAGGCCGCCTGCGCGGACCGCGGGGTGGAGTTGGTCGAGGTGGCCAGCGGCTGGCGCTACCAGGTCCGGCGCGAGATCCACCCCTGGGTCGCGCGGCTGTGGACCGAGCGCCAGACCAAGTACAGCCGCGCCACCCTGGAGACGCTCGCACTGATCGCCTACCGGCAGCCGATCACCCGCGGCGAGATCGAACAGATCCGCGGGGTCACGGTCAACAGCAGCATCATCAAGGCGCTCGAGGAGCGCGGCTGGATCCGGGTGGTCGGCCACCGCGACGTGCCCGGCAAGCCCGAGCTGCTGGCCACCACCCGCGAGTTCCTCGACTACTTCGGGCTCAAGCGCCTGGACGAGCTGCCGCCGCTGTCGGAACTGAAGGAGATCGGCGAACTGGAACCGGAGCTGCCGCTGCCGGCGATCCCCGCCGCCGCCTCCGACACGGCGGCCGACAGCGGGGACGCGGCCGGATCGCCCGTGCCGCCAGACAGCGATCCCGACGCCTCCCGCGATCCCGAACCCACCGCCCTTCCCCACCCAGGCGCCGCGCCCGTTGCCGCGCCGGAGCATACGCATGAGCAAGCCTGACACCCCGACCCGCCGCCCCCTCAGCCTCAAGCGCGGCCAGATCGCCGACACCCCATCCCCGCGCATCAGCGAACGCCTGCACAAGGTGCTGGCACAGGCCGGCCTCGGCTCGCGCCGCGCACTCGAGCAGCGCATCGCCGAAGGCCAGGTCAAGGTCAACGGCGAGGTCGCGCAGACCGGCATGAGCATCAGCGGCGGCGACCGGATCGAACTCGACGGCAAGACCTTCGTCGCCACCGCGCTGACCGACCCGCCGCGGGTGCTGATGTACAACAAGCCGGAAGGCGAGCTGACCACCCGCGACGACCCCGAGGGCCGCCCGACCGTGTTCGACACCCTGCCCGCGCTCAAGGGCGCGCGCTGGATCGCGATCGGCCGCCTCGACGCGAACACCACCGGCCTCTTGCTGCTGACCACCGACGGCGAGCTGGCCAATGCGATGATGCATCCCAGCCACGAAGTCGAGCGCGAGTACGTCTGCCGGGTGCGCCCGCCGGAAGGCGAGGAACGCGTGCCCGAGCGCATCGTCGAGCGGCTGGCCCGCGGCGTGGCGCTGGAGGACGGCCCGGCCAAGTTCGACGAGATCGAGCGAATCGGCGGCAGCGACTCGCACGACTGGTTCCGGGTGCTGCTGAAGGAAGGCCGCAACCGCGAGGTGCGCCGGCTGTGGGAGTCGCAGGGCTGCCAGGTCAGCCGCCTCAAGCGCATCCGCTATGGCCAGGTGCGCCTGCCGCAGCCGCTGCTGCGCGGACAGGTGCAGGAGTTGCCGCCGGCCGAGGTCGCCGCGCTGCGCCAGGCGGTCGGGCTCGAGGATGCGGTCCCGTCGGCACTCACCCTGATGCCGGTGATCGGCCAGCGCAAGGCGGGCAAGACCGTGGTCACCGGCCATGCGCGCGGGCAGGGCTATGTCAACGGCCACGTCACCGCGGACGAGGGCCGCGAGTTGCGCCGCTTCGACCAGTTCCGCGAGGAGCGCGGCCGCCGCGGCGGACAGCGGCCCGCCGCCGCGCTGACCGTGACCGGCGAAATGGCCGCCAAGCAGGCGAGCAAGAAGATCAAGCTCAAAGGCCCGCGCCAGCCGGGGCAGAAGCTGCGCCCGGGCGAGGCGCGCGGCGAGAACCCGGCGGCCATGCGCACCTGGTACGTGCCGGAGGGCGCCGGCACCGGCCCGGCCGGGCACCGCAACCCGGGCCCGCGCGGGGCACGCCCGTTCGCCGCCAAGCCGCGCGCGCCCAAACCCTACGGGCATCCCGGCAACGCCCCGAGCTTCCCCTCCGACCACGCCCACGGCGGGCACGCCGCCCCCGGCCCGCGCCGCGGCGGCAAGCCGGGCGGCCGCGGGCGCGGCCCGCGCGGCGGGCGCTGACGCCGCCGGCGGCAGAACGCTGCATCGCCCGGACGACGGTTGCCGTGCCCCGGCGCGGCGCCCATGGTGAGGACACCCGCCGGCCGCCGCCGGCCACCGGAGCCCCGCCATGGCCGACAAGCAGATCCTCGACGTCCGCAGCGCCCCCGATCGCCACTGGGTCGGCAACGGCTTCCCGGTGCACGGGATGTTCGACTACCGCGGGCCCGGCGTCGCCCAGCGCAGCCCGTTCCTGCTGCTGGACTACGCGGCCCCCACCCACTTCACGCCGACCGCCGAGCGCCGCGGCGTCGGCACCCACCCGCACCGCGGCTTCGAGACCGTGACCATCGTGTATGCCGGCGAGGTGGAGCACCGCGACTCCGCCGGCAACGGCGGCGTGATCGGGCCCGGCGACGTGCAGTGGATGACCGCCGGCCGCGGCATCCTGCACGCGGAATTCCACTCCCCGACCTACGCCGCCAAGGGCGGGCCGTTCGAGATGGTGCAGCTGTGGGTCAACCTGCCGGCCCGGCACAAGGCCGCACCGCCCGCCTACCAAGGGCTGCTGGCTGCGCAGATCCCCGTCGTCGCCCTGCCGGGCGGGGCCGGTGTGGCCCGCCTGATCGCCGGCGAATACGCGGGCCGGCGCGGTCCCGCGCGCACCTTCACCCCGATGCACGTCTGGGACCTGCGCCTGGCCGCCGGCAAGACGGTGGCGCTGCCGCAGCCGGAGGGCTGGAGCACGCTGCTGGTGGTGCTGGACGGCACCCTCCAGCTCAACGGCACCCAGGTGCTGCGCCCGGCGCAGATGGCCACGCTGTCCACTGCCGGCACCGGCGTCACCATCGAGGCCAGCGGCGACGCCAAGCTGCTGCTGCTCGCCGGCGAGCCGATCGACGAACCGGTGGTCGGCTACGGCCCGTTCGTGATGAACACCGCCCAGGAGATCCAGCAGGCGATCGCCGACTTCAACAGCGGCCGCTTCGGCAGCCTCGCCTCCTGAGGCCGCGCGCCGCTACGGGACGGTTCCCGCGTTCGCGCGCATGCCCACGTCCCTCCGTGATGGGCCTGCCGAACCCCGGACGGGCCGCGCCTCCCGTTCGTGCCGCGACAGGCCCAGGACCAACGGGTGAAGGAGCGCGAGCGCCGCCCAGCCTCAGCCCAGCGCGGCCAGCGCGGCGGCGTAGTCCGGCTCCTGGGTGATCTCCGGCACCAGCTGCACGTAGCGGACGGTATCGGCGGCATCGAGCACGATCACCGCGCGCGCCGCCAGCCCGGCCAGCGGGCCGTCCTCCAGCTCCACCCCGTAGTCGCGCAGGAAGCGGCGCCCGCGCAGGGTGGACAGCATCACCACGCGGTCGATGCCCTCCGCGCCGCAGAAGCGCGCCTGCGCGAACGGCAGGTCGGCGGAGATGCACAGCACTACGGTGTCGGCCAGCTTGGCGGCGTCCTGGTTGAAACGGCGCACCGACGCGGCACACACGCCGGTGTCCACGCTCGGGAAGATGTTCAGCAGCTTGCGCTTGCCGGCGAAGTCGGCCAGCGTGCGGTCGGCCAGGTCGGTGCCGACGAGCGAGAAGGCCGGCGCCTGGCTGCCGACGCTCGGGAGCTGGCCGCCGACGCGGACCGGAGTGCCTTTGAGGGTGACGGTGGACATCGCAGGGCTCCGCAGGAAAGGGAAGGGCATCCTAGCCGGCGGGCGTTGCGCCGGCGTCATCGCCGGGCTCCTCGCCGGCGCCCACCAGCACGCAGCGGTCGGCATCCTGCAGCGCCGGGAAGCGCTGGCGGTGGGCCAGCAGGTCGGCCGCCGACAGGGTGGCGGTGACCACCGCCGGGGCATCCCCGCATTCCACCAGCGGCTGGCCGAAGACGTCGATCGCCGCGCTGTCGCCGCGGTAGTGCAGGCCGTTGCCGTCGGTCCCGACCCGGTTCACGCCGACCACGTAGCACAGGTTCTCGATCGCGCGTGCGCGCAGCAGGGTCTGCCAGGCGTAGGCGCGCGCCGACGGCCAGTTGGCGACGTACAGCGCCAGGTCGTAGTCGGCCTGGCCGGGGTGCGCCGGATCGAAGCGGTTGCGCGAGAACACCGGGAAGCGCAGGTCGTAGCAGACCTGCAGCAGGATCCGCCAGCCCTTCCACGCCACCACCACGCGCGCGCGGCCGGGGGCGTAGCGCTCGTGTTCGCGCGCGAAGGTGAACAGGTGGCGCTTGTCGTAGTGCGCCAGCGCGCCGTCCGGGGTGGCCAGCAGCAGGCGGTTGAACACTCCGGCCTCGGTGCGGATCTGCACGCTGCCGGCGACCGCCGCGCCCAGCGTCGCCGCCTGCTGGCGCATCCAGGCCACGGTCGCGCCGTCCATGCCCTCGGCGCGCGCGATCGCCGCGTTCGAGAAGCCGCTGGTGAAGGTCTCCGGCAGCACCACCAGGTCGGTCTGCCCGCGCAGCGGCGCGATCAGCCCGCCGTAATAGGCGCGGTTCGCCTCCGGGTCGTGCCAGCGCGTCTCGCCCTGGACCAGCGAGACGCGCAGGTCCGGCATGTGCTGGGGCTCGGGCATGGCCGCGCTCACAGCCGCGACAGGCGTTCGATCGCCGCGTCCAGGGTGGCCTCGCTCTTGGCGAAGCACAGCCGCAGCAGGCGCTGTCCCGGCGGCGGCGCGGCATAGAACGGCGACAGCGGGATGCCGGTGACGCCATGCTCCACCGTCAGCCAGCGCGCGAATTCCAGATCCGGCAGGTCGCTGACCGCGGAGTAGTCCACCAGCTGGAAATACCCGCCCGGCACCGGCAGCGGCGTCAGCCGGGTGCCCTCCAGCTGGGCGCGGAAGCGGTCGCGCTTGGCCTGGTAGAACGCGCCCAGCGATTCGTAGTGGGCCGGGTCGGCCGCGATCATCTCCGCGAACGCGTGCTGCGCCGGGTGGAAGGTGCAGAACACGTTGTACTGGTGCACCTTGCGGAACTCCGCGGTGAGCGCCGGCGGCGCGATGCAGTAGCCGACCTTCCAGCCGGTGCAGTGGTAGGTCTTGCCGAAGCTGGAGACGACGAACGCGCGTTCGCGCAGCGCCGGATGGCGCAGCACCGATTCGTGGCGGGCGCCGTCGAACACGATGTGCTCGTACACCTCGTCGCTCAGCAGCAGGATGTCGGTGCCGCGCAGGAGGTCCTGCAGCGCCTGCAGGTCGGCGGCGGTGAACATCGCGCCGGAGGGGTTGTGCGGGCTGTTGACCATCAGCAGCCGGGTGCGCGGGGTGATGGCGGCGCGCACCGCGTCCCAGTCCGGGGCGAAGCTGGCCGGGTCCAGCGGCACGTGCACGGCGGTCGCGCCGGCCAGCGCGATCGCCGGTTCGTAGCAGTCGTAGCAGGGATCGAGCACGATCACCTCCTCGCCGGCGCGCACCACCGCGTGGATGGCGTCGAAGATGGCCTCGGTGGCGCCGCTGGTGACGGTGACCTCGGCGTCGGCATCCGGGCGCCAGCCGTAGCAGCGCTGCGTCTTGTCCGCGATCGCCCGCCGCAACGCGGGGATGCCGGTCATCGGCGCGTACTGGTTGTGGCCGGCCTGCATGGCGCGTGCGAGCGCCTCCACCAGCGCGTCCGGCACCGGGAAGTCCGGGAAACCCTGGCCGAGGTTGATCGCGCCGTGCTCGGCCGCCAGCTGCGACATCACGGTGAAGATGGTGGTGCCGACCTGCGGCAGCTTGCTGTCCGGAGCCATGGCGACGTGCGGCGGAGGATGGGCGCAGAGTGTACGCAATCGGACGCGCGCCGCCGGCAGGCGCGCGGCGCAGCCGATAGAATCCGCGCTCCATGCCGTCCGCCGACCCCGCCCCCGCCGCCCTGCTCGCCGTCCGCGGGCTTGCGTTCGCCCGCAACGAGGAGCCGGTGTTCGGGCCGCTCGCGTTCGCGGTGGACGCGGGCGAGGCGCTGCTGGTGCAGGGCGGCAACGGCGCCGGCAAGACCACCCTGCTGCGGGTGCTGGCCGGCCTGCTGCGCCCGGACGCCGGCGCCATCCTGCTCGATGGCGAACCGGCCGGCCCGGCCCGGCGCGCGCGCGCGATGGCCTACCTCGGCCACCTGCCGGGGCTTAAGGCGGACCTGGGCGCGCTGCAGAACCTGCACTACCTGTGCGGCCTGCACGGGCGCCGTCCGCGCCAGCTGCCGGAAGCCGCGCTGGCGATGGTCGGCCTGGCCGGCTACGAGGACGCGCCGCTGCGCACGCTCTCCGCGGGCCAGAAAAAGCGCCTGGGGCTGGCGCGGCTGTGGCTGTCGCCGGCGCCGCTATGGCTGCTGGACGAGCCTTACGCCAACCTCGACCTCGACGGCATCACCCTGGTCAACCGCATGGTGCAGGCGCATCTGCGCGACGGCGGCGCGGCCCTGATCACCACCCATGGCGCCTACGCCGCGCCGCCGGTGCGCACCCGCCTGCTCGAACTGGGGAGCGTGGCATGATGTGGCGCGCCGCCCGCGCCCTCGCCGCACGCGACCTGCAATTGCTGTGGGCGCGCCGCGGCGATGCCCTGCAGCCGCTGCTGTTCGCGCTGCTGACGGTGGTGCTGTTCGCGCTCGGCCTCGGCGGCGACGCGCGCGCGCTGGCGCCGGTCGCCTCGGCGGTGCTGTGGCTGGCGGTGCTGCTGGCCGGCCTGCTGACGCTGGACAACCTGTTCCGCGGCGATGCCGAGGACGGCTCGCTGGAGCAGTGGATGCTGGCGCCGGTGCCGCTGTGGTGGCTGGTGCTGGTGCGCACCCTGATGCACTGGCTCACCACCGCGCTGCCGGTGATCGTGGCGGTGCCGCTGCTGGGCGAGCTGCTGCACCTGCCGCACGCGCAGCTGCCGGTGCTGCTGGCCTCGCTGCTGCTGGGCACGCCGATCCTCAGCCTGCTCGGCGCGGTGGTCGCCGCGCTCACGGTCGGCATGCGCCGCGCCGGCATCCTGCTGGCGCTGCTGGCGCTGCCGCTGTACGTGCCGGTGCTGGTGTTCGGCGCCGGCGCGGTCGCCGCGCAGGCGCAGGGGCTGGACGCCATCGGCGCGCTGCTGCTGCTGGCGGCCGGGCTGGTCTTCGCGCTGGTCCTGGCCCCGCTGACCGCGGCGGCGGCGCTGCGGATCGCCCATACCTGAACACCCCGCCCACCAGATACCCCCCGGCGTACCACGGGCCGGTAACTGGTATCCTGCCGGCCCGCCCCGGCGGCCACGTGCCGCGCCGCAGCATCCATGCATCCGCTGATCCGCTGGTTCCACCAACTCGGCTCGCCCCCCTATTTCGACCGCTTCGCCGCCCGCTGGGCGCCGTGGGGCTACGGGCTGGGCCTGCTGGCGATGCTCATCGGGCTGTACGGCGCGCTGTTCCAGGTCCCGGCCGACTACCAGCAGGGCGACAGCTTCCGCATCCTCTACATCCACGTGCCCGCGGCCTGGATGAGCATGGCGGTGTTCGCGCTGATGGCGCTGTATGCGGCGATCGCGCTGATCTGGCGGATCAAGCTGGCGGAGATCCTGTCGATGGCGTGCGCGCCGATCGGCGCCGGCTTCACCACCGTCACCCTGCTGACCGGCTCGATCTGGGGCAAGCCGATGTGGGGCACCTGGTGGGACTGGGATCCGCGCCTGACCACCGAGCTGATCCTGCTGTTCCTCTACCTGGGCGTGATGGGCCTGTACGCGGCGATCGACGACCGCCGCAACGCCGCGCGCGCGGCCGGGCTGCTGGCGATCGTCGGGGTCGCGCTGCTGCCGGTCATCCGCTGGTCGGTGGTGTGGTGGAACTCGCTGCACCAGGGCCAGACCATCCGCCTGTTCGGGCAGTCGAGCATGGACCCGAGCATGCTGCCGCCGCTGTGGTGGATGGTGCTCGGCACCCATGTCTGGTTCGCCGGCGCCCTGCTGGCGCGCGCGCGCGCGGACAACCTGCGGCGCGAGCTGGGCAAGGACTGGGTCAACCGGCTGGCGGAGCAGGCGCGATGAGCTACCGCGAGTACGTGCTGGCCGCCTACGCGGTGTTCGCGATCTTCCTGCTGTGGGACTGGCTCATCCCGCGGCTGCAACTGCGCGCGGCCCTGCGCGCGACCCGCCGGCGCCTCGCCCGCCAGGGCACCCGCGCCGCCCCGACGGACCTGCAACGATGAACCCCACCCGCAAACGCCGCCTGTGGCTGGTGCTGGCGCTGGTCGCCGCCGCCGGCCTCGCCACCACCCTGATCGCGCTGGCCCTGCAGCGCAACGTCGCCTACCTCTACACCCCGAGCGAGGTGCTGCGCGGCGACGCCGGCGGGCACGCCCGCTTCCGCCTCGGCGGGATGGTCGCGGCCGGCTCGTTCCGGCGCGCACCCGGCTCGATGGAGGCGCACTTCGCGGTGGACGACGGCGAGGCGGTGCTGCCGGTGGTCTACACCGGCATCCTGCCCGACCTGTTCCGCGAGAAGCAGGCGGTGGTCGCCACCGGGCGCATGCAGGGCGGCGTGTTCGTGGCCGACGAGGTGCTGGCCAAGCACGACGAGACCTACATGCCCAAGGAAGTGGCCGACAAGATGGGCCTGGCGCACAAGAAGCACAACGTGCAGGCCGCCCCGGCCGGGATGCCGCAGTAAGTGGGCGCGCTCGCGTTCCTGCCGGAACTGGGCCAGTTCGCCCTGCTGCTGGCGCTGCTGGTGGCGGCGGTGCAGGCCGTGCTGCCGCTGCTCGGGGCCTGGCGCGCGCAGCCGGCGCTGATGGCGCTGGCGCGGCCGGCGGCCTATCTGCAGCTGGCGCTGGTCGGGCTGGCGTTCGCCGTGCTCACCCGCGCGTTCGTGGACGGCGACTTCTCGCTGCGCTACGTGGCCGAGAACAGCAATTCGCTGCTGCCCCTGGTCTACCGCTACACCGCGGTGTGGGGCGCGCACGAGGGCTCACTGCTGTTGTGGGCGCTGGTGCTGGCGGTGTGGACCGCCGCGGTGGCGCGCTTCTCCGCGCGGCTGCCGCTGCCGGTGGTCGCGCGCGTGCTGGGGGTGATGGGGATCGTGGCGGTCGGCTTCCTCGCGTTCCTGATCTTCACCAGCAACCCGTTCGAGCGCCTGCTGCCGGCCGCGGCCGAGGGCCGCGACCTCAACCCGCTGCTGCAGGATCCGGGGATGGTGATGCACCCGCCGATGCTGTACGCCGGCTACGTCGGGTTCTCGGTGCCGTTCGCGTTCGCGATCGCCGCCCTGCTCGAGGGCCGGATCGATGCGCAGTGGCTGCGCTGGGCGCGCCCATGGACCAACGTGGCCTGGGGCCTGCTCACGCTCGGGATCGCGCTCGGCAGCTGGTGGGCCTATTACGAGCTTGGCTGGGGCGGCTGGTGGTTCTGGGATCCGGTGGAGAACGCCAGCTTCATGCCGTGGCTGGCCGGCGCGGCGCTCTTGCACTCGCAGGCGGTGACCGAGAAGCGCGGCAGCTTCGGCGGCTGGACCCTGCTCTTGGCGATCGCGGCGTTCTCGCTGTCGCTGCTGGGCACCTTCCTGGTGCGCTCGGGCGTGCTGACCTCGGTGCATGCGTTCGCCGCCGACCCCACCCGCGGCCTGTTCGTGCTGGTGTTCCTCGGCCTCGTGATCGGCGGCTCGCTGCTGCTGTACGCGCTGCGCGCGCCGGACACCGAGCGCCAGGCCAAGCCGTTCACCCTGGCCTCGCGCGAGACCCTGCTGCTGGCCAACAACCTGCTGCTGGCCGCCGCCTGCGGCATGGTCCTGCTCGGCACCCTGTACCCGCTGCTGGCGGACGCCCTCGAACTGGGCAAGATCTCGGTCGGCCCGCCGTACTTCTCGTTCATGTTCCTGCTGCTGATGGCGCCGCTGGTGCTGCTGCTGCCGTTCGGCCCGCTCACCCGCTGGCAGCGCGAGGATCCGCGCCAGCCGCTGCGATTGTTGGCGCCGTGGGCGCTGCTGGCGCTGGTGGCCGGCGCCAGCGCGTTCGTGCTGATGCCGCAGGGCGGCTGGAAGGCGGCGCTCGGGGTCGTGGCCGCGCTGTGGGTCGCGCTGGGCACCCTGCGCTTTCTGTGGTCGCGCTGGCAGCAGCCGGGCGCGCGCCTGACCCGCGAGATGCTGGGCATGACCCTGGCCCACCTCGGGATCGCGGTGTTCCTGGCCGGCGCGCTGCTGGTCGAAGGACTGTCCCAGCAGCGCGAGGTCGCGGTGCGCCCGGGCATGCAGGTGCAGCTCGGCGACACCTGCTTCGTGCTGCGCGGGATCGCGCACGAGGAAGGCCCCAACTACGTCAGCGACCGCGGCACGGTGGACGTGCTGGCCGACTGCCGCACCCCGCTGACCACCCTGCACCCGGAGAAGCGCCGCTACGTCGCCGGCGGCCAGGTGATGACCGAGGTCGGGCTGCACGCCGGGGTCCTGCGCGACCTCTACGTCGCCCTCGGCGAGCCGCTCGGCGGCGATGCCTGGGCGCTGCGGGTGCACGTCAAGCCGTTCGTGCGCTGGATTTGGGCCGGCGCGCTGCTGATGGCGCTCGGCGGCTTCGTCACCGCCAGCGACCGCCGCTTCCGCCGCACCGCCGCCGAGGCCACGCCATGAAGGCCGGGCGCTGGCTGCCGCTGGCGGTCTTCGTCCTGCTCGCCGCGCTGCTGGGCGCCGGGGTGTGGATGAGCCGCAAGCCCGACCGCGATGCCCTGCCCTCGCCGCTGATCGGCAAGCCGGCGCCGGCGTTCGCGCTGCCGGTGCTGCACGAGCCGGGACGCACGGTGCGCCTGGCCGACCTCAAGGGCCAGCCGTTCCTGCTCAACGTCTGGGGCAGCTGGTGCGTGGAGTGCCGGGTCGAACACCCGGTGATCACCCGCCTGGCCGAGACCCGCCGCATTCGGGTGGTCGGCTACAACTGGAAGGACGAACCGGCCGACGCCTTGCGCTGGCTGGCGCAGTTCGGCAATCCCTACTGGCTGGTGCTGAGCGACGTCGAGGGCCGCAGCGCGATCGACTGGGGCATCTACGGCGCGCCGGAGACCTTCCTGGTGGACGCCGACGGCATCGTGCGCTGGAAGCATGTCGGCCCGATCGACGATGCGGTGCTCGCCGGCGAGCTGGAACCGCAGCTGCGCGCGCTGGAGGGGGGCCGCCGATGAACCGGATCGCCACCGCCGCGCTGGCACTGCTGCTGGGCCTGGTCCCGCCGCTGGCGCGCGCCCAGGCCAACCAGCAGGCCGACGCCGCGCCGCTGCGCTTCCACGACCCCGCCGAGGAGGCGCGCTTCCACGCCCTCACCGCGGAGCTGCGCTGCGTGATGTGCCAGAACCAGTCGCTGGCCGATTCCAATGCGCTGATCGCGCTCAACCTGCGCCGCGAGGTGCTGGCGCTGATGCGCCAGGGCAAGAGCGACGATGAGATCAAGAACTTCCTGGTGCAGCGCTACGGCGAGTTCGTGCTGTACCGGCCGCGGCTGGAGGCGCGCACCTGGCTGCTGTGGCTCGGCCCGGGGCTACTGTTGGCCGGCGGCGCCGTTGCGCTGGCGCTGGCGGTACGCCGTCGGCGCCCGTCCACGCCGCCGCAGGACGACGAGGAACAGGAATGGTGATGGGGCTGTTCATCGCGCTGGCCGGCGCGCTGGTGCTGGCGGTGCTGGCGATCCTGCTGCGCCCGCTATGGCCGGCGCGGCGCGGGCTGGCCCTCACCCTCGGGGTCGCCCTGGTCGCGGGCGCGGCGCTCTTGTACCGCGCGGTCGGCACGCCGGAGGCGCTCGACCCGGCCATGCTGCGCGCGCCGCAGACCCTGCCGGAGGCGATCGCGCAGCTGCAGCGGCGGCTCGCACGCGATCCCGACCAGCCCGAGGGCTGGATGCTGCTGGGCATGGCCTACGCCCGCCAAGGCCAGCTTCAGTCCTCGCGCGATGCCTATGCGCGCGCACTGGCGCTGGCCCCGGACGATCCCGACGCGCTGACCGAAGCCGCGCAGTCGCGCGCCCTGGCCGCGCCCGACCGCCGCTTCGATGCCGCCGCGCGGGCCATGCTGGAGAAGGCGGTGCGCCTGCATCCCGAGCACCAGCGCGCGCGCTGGTTCCTCGGCGTCGCGCTGCGCCAGGCCGGCGATGCCGCCGGCGCGGCGCGCACCTGGGAGCCGCTGCTGGGCGCGCTCGACGGCGAGACCGGCGCCGCCCTGCGCGAACAGATCGAAGACGCCCGCAAGGCCGCCGGGCTGCCGCCTCTTGCGGAGGCACCGGCCGCCGCCAGCACGGGCGGGATCCAGGTCGCGGTGCGGCTGGCCCCGGCGCTGGCCGCGCGGCTGGCGACGATGCCGCGGGCGCAGGTGTTCGTGATCGCGCGCGCCCCGGGCGGCGGCCCGATGCCGGTCGCGGTCGAACGCCACCCGGCCAGCGCACTGCCGCTGCAGGTGCGGCTGGACGACGCCGACAGCCCGATGCCGACCCGGCGCCTCTCGCAGCTGCCACAGGTGGAACTGCTCGCACGCCTGTCCCCCAGCGGCGAGGCGATGCCGCAGCCGGACGACATCAGCTCGCCGGCGGTCACCGTCATCCAGCCGGCCAAGGGCGCGGTGGAGCTGGTGATCGGGGCCCCCGCGCAGCCGTGAGCCGGCGCGCCGGCGGGTGCTGATGCCAGCGCGGCATCGCAGTATTCCGCCGGCTGCCTCGGCGCGGCAAGCGCCCCCGCCTACACTTGCCGCATGACCGAATTCATCCCGCCCGGCACGCGCTGGTTCGCGCTCCCCTCGCCCTTCCCGTTCAAGCGCGGCGGCGTCCTGCACGGCGCGCGCCTGGCCTACGAGACCTGGGGCCGGCTCGCCCCCGACGGCAGCAACGCCATCCTGCTGCTCACCGGCCTGTCGCCCGACGCGCATGCCGCCGCGCACGCCGACGACCCCCGCCCCGGCTGGTGGGAATGGATGCTCGGGCCGGGCAAGCCGATCGACACCGAGCGCTGGTTCGTGGTCTGCGTCAATCCGCTCGGCAGCTGCAAGGGCAGCACCGGCCCGGCCAGCCCCGACCCGCGCACCGGCGAGCCCTACCGGCTGGACTTCCCGCCCCTGTCGATCGAGGACATCGCCGATGCCGCCGCGGCGCTGGTGCGCGGGCTGGGCATCCCGCGCCTGGCCGGCGTGATCGGCAACTCGATGGGCGGGATGGTGGCGCTGGCGCTGTTGGCGCGCCATCCCGGCATCGCCCGCGCGCACGTCAACATCTGCGGCGCGGCGCATGCCCTGCCGTTCTCGATCGCGGTGCGCTCGCTGCAGCGCGAGGCGATCCGGCTGGATCCCGCCTGGGCCGAGGGCCGCTACGACGAGGCGCATTACCCCGAATCCGGCATGCGCATCGCGCGCAAGCTCGGGGTGATCACCTACCGCTCCGCACTGGAATGGCACGGCCGCTTCGGGCGCGTGCGGCTGGATCCGGACCGCCGCCCCGACGACGAGCCGTTCGGGCTGGAGTTCGAGGTGGAAAGCTACCTCGAGGGCCATGCCCGCCGCTTCGTGCGCCGCTACGACCCCAACAGCTACCTCTACCTGAGCCGGGCGATGGACTGGTTCGACCTCGGCGAATGCTGTGGTCGCCCCGGCGACGCCGTGGCCGCGCTGGCGGCGATCCGCGGGCTGGAAGCGGCCTGCGTGATCGGGGTCGGCACCGACATCCTGTTCCCGATCGAGCAGCAGGAGGAGATCGCCGAGGGCCTGCGCGCCGCCGGCTGCCGGGTGGAATTCCACGCCATGCCCTCGCCGCAGGGACATGACGCCTTCCTGGTCGATGCCGCGCGCTTCGGCCCCGCGGTCGGCGGGTTCCTCGCCGGCCTGTCACATGCCGCGATGGAATGAGGGAATAACCCGATCGCGCAGTAGACTGCGGGCATGTCCTGCCAGGCCTCGCCCGCGCCGTCCTCCTGCGACTTCCCCGGCCGCGCCGAGCTGGTCGCCGCGATCGACGCGGCGATCGCCCTGCAGGAACCGGAGGCCATCGGCGCGGCGCTGGCCGCGTCGCTGGAACGGCTGATCCGCTCCGGCCGCCTGCAACCGCCGGCGGTGGTGCTGGAGCCGGCCACCGACCATTACGCGCGCCGCCTGCTCTACCGCAGCGCGGAGCACGGCTACGTGGTGATCGCGATGACCTGGGCGCCCGGCCAGGGCACCCCGATCCACGACCACGATGGCATGTGGGGCGTGGAAGGCGTCTGCCACGGCCGGATCGAGGTCATCCCGCAGCGGGTGGTCGCGCGCGAGCACGATGGCTGGCGCTTCCAATCCGGCCCGGTGCTGTGCGCCGGCCCCGGTGAGTGCGCCTGCGTGTTCCCGCCGGCCGACCACCACGTCATCCGCCATGCCGGCGGCGAGGGAGTGGCGGTGTCGCTGCACATCTACCCGCACGAGATGACCGCCTGCGGCGTCTACCTCGACGCCGGCGACGGCCTGCATCGCCTGCAGCGCCGGCACCTGCAGCTGGATGCGGAGCTGGCCTGAACTGCGGGTCCACGGCGCTGCTCGGCTATACTGCCGGCGCGCGCCGGAGTGGCGGAATCGGTAGACGCAGCGGACTCAAAATCCGCCGCCCTCAAAAGCGTGTGGGTTCGAGTCCCACCTCCGGCACCAGCGCAGCGCCGGCGTTGTTCCGACGCCACCGCATGCGCGCTTCGCCGCCCTGAGGTTGCGCTGTAAGCCGGCACGATGGTGCCGGCTCCGGTGGCTTTCTACTGGCCATCGGAATGCAACGGCGGCAGCCCAGCAATCGGCACGCGGCAAGCGCCCCGCGGGGTGCTTGCAAGCGATTGCGCTGCGCCATACTGCGGATGGCGGCGACGGTTCGGATCGCCCGCCGCGGCGCCTGATTCCCGCCGGCGCATCTGCCAAGGTCGCGGTGCAGCCTCAACGCTGCGGATCTGGCACGTCGAGGCGGTGCCCGGCCGCATGCCAGCTCCCGGGCGAGGCCCCCCGCCGGCCGCCCGGCCACAGCGGCGCCGCGGCCCGGCCATCGGCCATCGCGCCGGGCGCAGCGTGCATCCACGCTGCCGGCACGGCAGGCAGGCAATCCGTCGTGCGACCACGGGCCACATTCCGGATTCCCTCAGGCTGCAACGCACGCAAGAACATGCCCCCTCCTCGCCGAACCCTGCCCCCGACTGCGCGAAGCTGATGCCCCGACCAGCGGGGCGCCGGCCGAACCGCGTCCCTGCGGTTCACATGCAGGCGTCCTGCCGGGCCACCTCCCTGCGGTGGACACTGTGATCCTGTCGGTCCGGCTCCCTGATCGCGCGTCCTGCGCTGCGTTTTCCCGGCCTGGCCTGCATGCTGCCGGCGTTGTTCAGCGTGCAGCAAGGACGCCGGGCCGGCAGTCGGGACATGCCCGATGTTCGGGTAGGAAAAGTCCTACCCGGCCTGACCTGCGAACACGATCACAGGGCTCCACGACCGACCGGGCAAGGACGGCGCCCGCATCCTGCATGCGCGGCGAACGCACGCCCCTCGCGCGGGTGCGCAACCTGCGGGAGAGCCGCGCAGGATCGGTGGGCGCGATACCACCGAAGTGCCGCCGGGCCGCGCTGCTGCATCCGGCCCGGCCGGCGGATGCACCGCGGCAAGGCCCGCCCGCGCCAGCCCCGTGCAGGCGCGGGCGTGCGGGGCCGCGCGCGCCGCGGATCGGGCCGATCCAGCGCGATCCGGCCCGCACACGCTGCGCGCCGACTGGCTGCCGGCAACGAGCCGGCGGATGCGGCTCAGGGCCGCACGCTGCCGTTGTCTTCCTGCAGTGCCGGTTTGAACGGCACGTCCGGCGGCGGGCGCGGACGCGCCGGCTGCTCGTTGACGTCCGGATCGACGGGCACGCAGCCGGCGCCCAGTTGCAGCAGCGAGACCACGCATTTGAGCTGCAACCCGGTGCCGGGGATCGGGATCGACAACTCCTTGATCCCGCGGCGCACCCATTCCTCGAGCAGGGTGCCATCCGGGATCCAGTACTTGTCGAAGCGGGTGGCGCGGTACTCCAGTCCCGGCCGCTTGAGCCAGGTACCGGCGCGGTCGAGATCGAGCGATTTGCCCTGCGCCCAAGCATCCGGCAGGCGCACCCGGCCATCGCGGTCGAACAGGCCCTCGCCGCGCTGCCCGCCCGCCTGGCCGCGGCCGCTGGCATCGCCCGCCCCGTTGCCGCTGCCGGCGGTGTTGCGTGCGGAGGCGCCCCAGTCATCGCTCTTGGCCGCGCCCGGCCAGCCACCCGGCGCCGCGGTCGAACGCGGTCCCGCGCCGCTGCCGCTGGCGGCCACGCCGCGACCACCGCTGGCCGCCGGAGCCTGTCCGGCGCCGTCGCCGGCGTTCGCCTGTCCGCCCGTGCGGGCCTCGCCCGCCCCGCCGACCGCCCCGGTGCGCGGCGCGTTGCCCGAGGCGGCGCTGCCGGTGGTCCCCGCCTCGGCGCCTGCCGGCAGCGGGATCTCGCGCAGCTCGCCGCGCACCTGCGGCTCGCGCAGGGTCGGTTCGGCGTTCGCCGCGGCAGGCAGCCGGCGCGCGGTGATCTCCGGCATCCGCTGCGGCTCCGGCACGTCCAGTTCCAGCGGGCGCTGGACCGGGGTCGGCATGCGCAGCTGCGGGGCGGCGGCCGGCGCCTGCAGCGTGCGCACCACCGGCTCGGGGGCAGTGGCGATCTCCTCGACCTGCTGGCGCGGGCCGACCTCGCGCAGCTCCGGCGTGCGCAGCACGACCTCGCGCTGGCGCGGCGGCGGCAGCTGGAAGGCCTCCGCCGGCGGCGGCTGCGGGGTCTGGCTGACCTCCAGCGGCTGCGCAGCCGGCGCCGGCTCGGGGGGCGCCGGGCGTGCGAGGGCGGCCGCGGGCTCGTTGGCCACGGCCAGCCGCTCGGCCGGCGGCGGGGGGACGTTGCGGATCGCCGCGGGCGCCGACGGACGGCCCGTGCGCGCCGGCGCCGCCGCGGCCATGGCGCCGCCGCCCGCGGCGCGGTTGCCGCGGCCGATGAACTCGACCTGCACCACGCTGCCGCTGTCGTCCTGGGGCGGCGTCGCCAAGGCCAAAAAGCGCAGGTACATCAGCCACAGCAGCAACCCGACCAGCACCACGTGCAGGACGATGTCCAGCACCGAGGCGGCGATCCGCAGGCCGCGCTCGTCGCGCGGGGCCGGCGTCCAGCCCGGGCGCAGCAGGGCCAGCAGGGCCTGCCCGCGCCCGAGAGCCGGGGCCCGCCGCGGCGGCGGGCGCAGCGGCCGCGCCTGCAGCACCGCCAGCAGCGCGGCGGGCGCGAGCGCACTACGTTCGCCGGCCGCGATCGGCGCGCGTTGCAGCCAGCGCGCCCAACTGCCGGCTGCGGCTGCGGCGAGGGCCGATTCGGCCTGGCCTTGCCGACGCTGCTGGAGGGCGGCGATGACGTCGGCGGCGGTCGTCATGCGCGCGCGGTCTGCTCAGGCCGCGTCGCGCGGGATGTAGGGCGCCGCTCCGGTGGCGTGGTCGGTGGCGTCGCGGACCGCGGTCACGCCGGCGACCCGGTCCAGCAGGGTGCGCTCGATCCCCTGCTTGAGGGTGACGTTGGCCATGCCGCAGCCGTGGCAGCCACCGCCGAAGCGCAGCACCACCACGCCCTCGGCGGTCACTTCCTCCAGCCGCACGTGGCCGCGGTGCTGGGCCAGCTGCGGGTTGATCTCGTGCTCCACCACCCAGCGCACGCGCTCCACTAGCGAGGCCTGCGCGCCCGGCGCCTCGCCCTTGATCCGCGGGGCGCGGATCTGCAGCTGGCCGCCGGTCGGCAGGGTCTGGTAGTCGATCCGCGCGTCCTCCAGCCATGGCACGCTGGCCGCCTCCAGCCACAGGGTGAAGCCCTCGCAGTCGATCGCCCACTCGCTGCCATCCAACTCGCCCGGTTCGGCGAACTCCAGGCGCACGTCGGCGCGCGGCGTGCCCGGCTCGCGCGCCGCCAGGCGCACGCCGAGCCCGGGGATGCCCTCGCGTTCCAGCAGGCGGCGGAAGTGGGCCTGCGCGGCTTCGGTGATCTCGATCATGCGGCTATTCTAGGCACAGCCCGGCGCCGCCACGTGACACCCCGTGCGGCCGGCGCCCGCCGCCGTTCAGTCCTCGCCCCCGCAGGAACCGCCGCCATGTCCGACCTCGTCCCGCTCGCCCTCGCCCACTGCACGCCGCGCCGCGGGCACGAACACCGCCTCGGCGAGGCCAGCCTGCGCGAGCTGCTGCCGCAGGTGCCGGGCTGGGAACTGGCCGAGGACGGACGCGCGCTGGTGCGCACCTTCCGCTTCCCGGACTACTACCGCACGATCTCGTTCGTGAACGCGCTGGCGCACATGGCCAACCGCGAGGACCACCACCCCGACCTGTCGGTGCACTACGACCGCTGCGTGGTGCGCTGGTCGACCCACGACGCCGGCGGGCTCACCGAGAACGACTTCATCTGCGCCGCACGCACCGACGTGCTCGCGTCCTGAACGACCGGCTCAGGCCAGGCGGTCGAGCACCGCGGCCAGCTCCGGTGCCAGCGGCGCGTGCAGCAGGTAGGGCGCGCGCCCGCCGTCGAGCGCGAACTCCAGCGACGCGGCGTGCAGGAACAGCCGCTTGAGGCCGGCCTGCTCGCGCAGGCGGCGGTTGACCTCCGGATCGCCGTACTTGTCGTCGCCGGCGACCGGATGGCCGAGGTGCTGGGCATGCACGCGGATCTGGTGGGTGCGCCCGGTGGCGATCCGCACCTCGCAGTAGCTGTGGCCACCGCGCCGCTCCAGCACCCGCACGTGGCTGAGCGAGGGCTTGCCGGCCGGATCGACCCGCACATGGCGCTCGCCGCCCTGGCGCAGGCCGACGTGCAGCGGCGCGTCCACGCTCAGGGTGCCGTCCGGCAGGCGGCCGACCAGCAGGGCCAGGTAGCGCTTCTCGATCCCGGCCCCGTGGTCCTCGCGCAGCAGGCGCTGCAATTCGGTCAGCGCCGAGCGCTTCTTGGCCAGCACCATCAGCCCGGAGGTGTCGCGGTCGAGCCGGTGCACCAGCTCCAGTGGCTGCCCGGGGCGCAGCGCGCGCAGGGCCTCGATCACCCCGAACGCGACCCCGCTGCCGCCGTGGCTGGCAACCCCGGCCGGCTTGTTCAGCGCCAGCAGGCGCGCATCCTCGTACACGATCGCCGCCTCGAGCGCCTGCAGCAGGCCGTTCGGCGGCGATCGGTCGCCATCCTGCGGAGAATCGACGCGAACGGGCGGGATCCTGACCTCATCCCCCGCTTCCAGCCGGCGCTCCGCCTTGACCCTCCCGCCATTGACCCGGACCTGGCCGCTGCGCACCAGCTTGTAGACCAGCGAGCGCGGTGCACCCTTCAGTTGGCCGAGCAGGAAATTGTCCAGGCGCTGCCCGGCGCGCTCATCGGGCACGCGCAGCAGGCGGGCGCCCGAAGCGGGCGAAGGCGGCGGCTGTCTCATGGTCGGGTTGATCTGCTACACTCGGCCGGCGATGTAAGGGTTTGATTTCCCGGCAAGTCCAGCGGCCGAAAGCCCGGCTGCCGGCGAATCCGCCGCAGTGTCGGAACCACCGCCCACGGGGCGGCCATGTTAACGGCTGCGCGGCAGGCCCGCACATCGCCGGGCGCGGCCCGGTGCAAGCTGAACACGACCCGCGCGACGCCCCGGCCCCGGCCGGACGTCGCCGGCCCTGCAACACGACAACCCATTTGACAAAGCGCTCCCGCGGCCTGCCGTGGTGTCGTAGCGCTGGAATACTCGGGCCGCCGCCCGCGGGCGGCGGCCATGGTCTCCAGAGGCGTAACGCCCATGGCGTTCCGCGCGCCCGCCACCGTGCGGGGACGAGCGCACGAGGAACGCGACAATGAAGCGGATGCTGATCAATGCCACGCAGGCGGAAGAACTGCGCGTGGCGATCGTCGACGGCCAGACCCTGTACGACGTCGACATCGAACAACCGGCCAAGGACAACAAGAAGTCCAACATCTACAAGGGCCGGATCACCCGGCTGGAACCCTCGCTGGAAGCGGCGTTCGTCGACTACGGCGCCGAGCGCCACGGCTTCCTGCCGCTCAAGGAGATCTCGCGCGACTACTTCCAGGCCGGGGTCGACCCGCACAAGGCCGGCATCCGCGAGCTGCTGCGCGAGGGCCAGGAAGTCGTGGTCCAGGTCGACAAGGAGGAGCGCGGCAACAAGGGCGCGGCGCTGACCACCTTCATCTCGCTGGCCGGGCGCTACATGGTGCTGATGCCCAACTCGCCCAGCGCCGGCGGCGTCTCGCGCCGGATCGAGGGCGAGGACCGCGCCGAGCTGAAGCGGGCGATGGACGCACTGACCATCCCCGACGACATGGGCGTGATCATCCGCACCGCCGGCGTCGGCCGCGACGCCGAGGAACTGCAGTGGGACCTCGACTACCTGCTGAGCATCTGGCGCGCGATCGCCGAGGCCGCCCTCAGCAAGCCGGCGCCGTTCCTGATCTATCAGGAGAGCCGGCTGATCGTGCGCGCGCTGCGCGATTACATGCGCAGCGACATCGGCGAGATCCTGGTCGATACCCCGGAGATGTACGCCGAGGCGCGCGAGTTCGTCGAGCAGGTGATGCCGCACAACCTGCGCAAGCTCAAGCACTACACCGACGACATCCCGCTGTTCAACCGCTTCCAGATCGAGTCGCAGATCGAGAGCGCCTACGAGCGCACGGTGCGCCTGCCCTCCGGCGGCGCGCTGGTGATCGACCAGACCGAGGCGCTGACCGCGATCGACGTCAACTCGGCGCGCGCCACCAAGGGCAGCGACATCGAGGAGACCGCGTTCAACACCAACCTCGAGGCGGCCGAGGAGATCGCCCGCCAGCTGCGCCTGCGCGACCTCGGCGGGCTGGTGGTGATCGACTTCATCGACATGGCCAGCAGCAAGCACCAGCGCGAGGTCGAGAACCGCCTGCAGAACGCGCTCAAGTACGACCGCGCGCGGGTGCAGATCGGGCGCATCAGCCGCTTCGGCCTGCTTGAGATGAGCCGCCAGCGCCTGCGCCCGAGCCTGGGCGAGGCCAGCCAGGTGGTCTGCCCGCGCTGCGAGGGCCACGGCCGCATGCGCAGCGTGGAGTCGCTGTCGCTGTCGATCATCCGCGTCGCCGAGGAGCACGCGATGAAGGACAACACCGGCCAGGTGCTGGTGCAGGCGCCGGTGGAGATCGCCAACTTCCTGCTCAACGAGAAGCGCAGCGCGCTGCGCGAGATCGAGCAGCGCCACGACTGCCCGATCGTGATCGTCGCCGACGAGCAGCTGCAGACTCCGCACTACGAGGTCACCCGCATCCGCGAGAACGAGCTCGGCGAGGAGACCAGCAAGCCGAGCTACCAGCGCGGCACCCCGCGCAAGCTGGCGACCATCGCCCTGACCAAGGCGCAGCTGAACATCCCGCCGGCGCCGGCGGTCACCCAGGTCAAGCCGGCGCAGCCGGCCCCGCTGCGCGAGCCCAAGCCGGCCCCGGCCGAAGCCGCGCCGATGCCGCCCCCGCCGCCCTCGCCGCCTCCGGCGCCGCTGGCACCGGCCGCGCCTGCCGCTCCCGCCCCGGCGACCGGCGGCGTGATCGGCTGGCTGCGTAGCCTGTTCGGTGCCCCGGCCACGGCGGTGCCGGCGCCGACTCCGGCCACGCCGCCCCCGGCGCCTGCCCCGGCCGCCGGCAAGGGCGAGGGCCAGGGCCGCGCGGCGCGGCGCCAGGACCGGCCGCGCGGGGAGGGCCGCGCGCCGGCGACGTCCGAAGGCAAGCCCGGCAAGCCGGCGCAGGGCACCCCGCCCGCCCGCGCCCCGCAGCCACCGCCGAAGCCGCGCGCGGACAAGCCCAAGCCGCAGGAGCGCCCGGCCCCGCCGGTCACCCAGGAGAAGCCGGCGCAGCCGGCCCCGCTGCGCGAGCCCAAGCCCGCTCCCGCCGCGCCGCGCAACGCGCCGGCCGCACCCGCCGCCACTGCGGTGGCAGCAGCGGAGGCGCGCGCCGAGGCAGTGAACACGCCGGCCACGACCACGCCCGCGACTCCTGCGACCGAAGTGACGCTCCCCGTCGCCACCGACGCCGCCGCAGCCGCAGCCGCAGCCGCAGCCGGCGATGCGACCGCGACGGCCGCCACCGACACCGGCGGCAAGCGCCGCCGCGGCCGTCGCGGCGGGCGCCGCCGTCGTCGCGGCAATGGCGCCGAGGCCGGCACCGCCGCCCTGGCGGGCGAGGACCTGCACGAGGACGACATCGACCTGCCGCTGTCGGCACAGACGCCGCAGCCCGAGTTCGATTTCGCAGACGTGCGCCCGGCTGTGCCTGCGGCGGAGGTGGCGCCCGGCACCCCCGCCGCGGCGTCAGCGGCAGAGTCGGCCCAACCGGTCGCGATGAACCCGTCGGGCGTCGCACCGGTGCCGCCTGCCGCTGCGCCCGCGCGGATGGCCGAGGCGCCGGCGATCGCCGGCGCGGCCGCGCCGTCCGTGCTGCCGCCGGCGGATCCGGCGATGCGCGACGTGCCGGTCGCGCCGACCGCGGCGGGCCCGTCGACCAGCGCAACGGCGGCGGCCACCGCGCCGGCCGACCCGGCTCCGTCGGTCGCGGCCGAGGGACCCGTGGCCACGGAAACCGACACCGCGCCTGCGGCAGCGGCCCCGGCCGCCGCCGAGACCGCGCCGCCCGCGCCGACTCCCACGCCGGCCCCGGCTGCGCCGCCGCTGCCCGCGGTCCCGCTGGCAATGCCGCCACGCGCGCCCGCGCCGCAGCGCGCGCTGCAGCTGCGCAGCCTGTTCGAGCAGGCGCGTGATGGCGGGGCTGCCCCCGCCGAGGGCGGCGCGGTGCCGCCCGCGGCATCCGCGCCTGCCGACGGCGAGCCCGCCGATACTCCGCGTCCGCCGCCGGCCTGAGCCGGCGCGCGACGCCACGCGCGTGCCTCAGCCGACGGCGCGCGCGGGGTCGGCCAGGCCGTACTGCGCGATCAGGCGCGCCAGCGCGATGCTGTCGTGGATGCCGAGCTTCTCGAACAGCCGCGACTTGTGCGTGTTCACGGTCTTGGCGGACAGGCTCAGGCGCTTGGCGATCGCTTCCTGGCGCAGGCCCTGGTTGAGCAGCAGTGCCACTTCCAGCTCGCGCGGGGTGAGCGCATCGAACGGCGACGCATCGCCCTGCAGCGCCGACAGCGCCATGCCCTGCGCAATCGAACTGGCCAGGTACTTCTTCCCGCGCGCCACGTCGCGCACCGCGCGCACCAGCTCCGTCGCGTCGCAGGCCTTGCCGACGTAGCCGCAGGCCCCGGCCTCCAGCACCCGCCGCGGCATCGGCCCGTCCTCCAGCACCGAGACCACGATCACCCGCGCGCCGTACTCGCCGCGCACCACCCGCTCGGTGACCTCGAGCCCGCTGATGCCCGGCAGGTTGAGATCGCACAGCACCACGTCCGGCTTGAGCCGGCGAATCTGCGGCAGCGCCTCCTCCCCGGTCTCGGCCTCGCCGACCACCTCGAGGTCGGGCTCGCCGCCCAGGATCAGCCGGAACCCGGTGCGGACCAGCGCGTGATCGTCGACCAGAAACACCCTGATGGCCATGGCAGTCCCCCTTGCTGAGCCTCCACGCTAGTGCAGGCGCATCCTGCCAGCAACCCGGCATCGGCGCATCCGCGCGTCGGAAAACGCCCGCCGGCCGGGTCGGTCGCGGCGCCGGCGCGGCATGCGAAAATGCCCGCACGGAAAGGTGGCCGAGGGGTTTAAGGCAGCGGTCTTGAAAACCGCCGTGGCAGCAATGCCACCGTGGGTTCGAATCCCACCCTTTCCGCCAGTTCCTCAGGCGCGACGGCGCGCCGCCTGCCGCTTCAGGCACTCCGGGTCGCTGCACTCCAGCCGCGCCGACTCCAGCATCGGCGGCAATTTCTCGGCCAGGAAGTCGATGAACACCCGCACCGCCGGCAGCAGCCCGCGGCGCGAGGCGAACACCGCGTGCGCGATGCCCTGCGGCAGCCGCCACTGCGGCAGCACGACCTCCAGGCGGCCCTCGCGCACGGCATCGGCGCAGACCGTCTCCGGTAGCAGGGTGATGCCGATCCCGGCCTCGGCCATCGCCTGCATCATCGGGAAGTCGAAGCCGGTGATGCGCGGCTGCAGCTCGACCCGGCGCACTTCGCCCTCCGGTCCGTGCAGCTCCCAGCGCTGGCGCGCCTCGTCCTCGCTGATGCTCAGGGTGACGTGCTGGGCCAGATCCTCCGGCGCCTGCGGGCGGCCGGCGCGGTCGAGGTAGGCTGGACTGGCGACAAGCAGCTCCTGCACCTGGCCGAAGCTGCGCATCACCAGGCTGCCGTCGTCGTCGAGCCGGCTGCGCACGCGCAGGGCGACGTCCACGCCTTCGTTGATCACGTCCACCCGGCGGTTGCTGACCTGCAGTTGCACGCGCACCTGCGGGTACAGCGCGAGGAAGTCCGGCAGCAGCTTCGGCATCTGCTGCTGCGCGATCGACACCGGCACGCTCACCCGCACCACCCCGCGCGGCTCGGCGCTCAGGCGCTCCACCGCCTCGCGCGCGGCCTGCGCCTCGGCCAGCATCGACTGCGCGTGGCGGTGCACGTTGAGGCCGACGTCGGTGACCGCGAAGCGGCGGGTGGAGCGCTGCAGCAGGCGCACGCCCAGCTCCGCCTCCAGCGCGCTGATGCGCCGGCTCAGGCGCGACTTGGGGATGCCCAGCGCGCGCTCGGCCGCGGCGAAGCCGCCGTGCTCGACCACCGCCGAGAAGTAGTACAGGTCGTTGAGGTCCTGCACCGGCGGCAGCGCATGGGCGGGCGGGGTGCGCATGCCGGCCTCAGGCGATCCGCTCGGCGCCGCCCATGTACGGGCGCAGCACGGCCGGCACCGCGATGCTGCCGTCGGCCTGCTGGTAGTTCTCCATCACCGCGATCAGCGCACGCCCGACCGCCACCCCGGAGCCGTTGAGGGTGTGCACCAGCTCGGGCTTGCCGGTGGCCGGGTTGCGCCAGCGCGCCTGCATCCGGCGCGCCTGGAAATCGCCGCAGTTGGAGCAGGAGGAGATCTCGCGGTAGCTGCCCTGCGACGGCAGCCAGACCTCGAGGTCGTAGGTCTTGCGCGCGGAAAAGCCCATGTCGCCGCTGCACAGCAGCATGCGCCGGTACGGCAGGCCCAGCCGCTCCAGCACCACCTCGGCGCAGCGGGTCATGCGCTCGTGCTCGGCGTCGGACTGCTCGGGGTGGGCGATGCTCACCAGCTCCACCTTCTCGAACTGGTGCTGGCGGATCATGCCGCGGGTGTCGCGCCCGGCGGAGCCGGCCTCGGCGCGGAAGCACATCGAGTGCGCGGTCATCCGCAGCGGCAGGCGTTCGGGGTCGAGGATCTCCTCGCGCACGCTGTTGGTCAGCGGCACCTCGCTGGTCGGGATTAGGTAGCGGGTGTGCTCGCCCAGCCGGGTGGAGAACAGGTCCTCCTCGAACTTGGGCAGCTGCCCGGTGCCGCGCATCGCCTCGGCGTTGACGATCACCGGCACGTTGGTTTCCTCGTAGCCATGCTCGCCGGCGTGCAGGTCCAGCATGAACTGCGCCAGCGCGCGGTGCAGGCGCGCCAGCGGGCCGCGCAGCACGGTGAAGCGCGCGCCCGACAGCTTGGCCGCGGTCTCGGCGTCCAGCCAGCCGTGGCGCGCGCCCAGCTCCACGTGGTCCTTGACCGGAAAATCGAACGCGCGCGGCGTGCCCCAGCGGTGCTGCTCGACGTTGCCGGCCTCGTCGCTGCCCAGCGGCACGGACGGATCCGGCAGGTTGGGGATGCCGGCGGCGATCGCGTCCAGCTCGGCGCGCAGGCGCTCCAGTTCGATCTCGGAGGCCTTCAGCTCCTCGCCGAAGCCGGCCACCTCGGCCATCACCGCGGACACGTCCTCGCCCTTGGCCTTGAGCACGCCGATCTGCTTGCTGCGGGTGTTGCGCAGGTGCTGCAGTTCCTGGGTGCGCACCTGGATGCGCTTGCGCTCGGCCTCCAGCGCCTCCAGGCGGGCCACGTCGAGGTCGAAGCCACGGCTCGTGCGCAGGCGCTCGGCGAGGTCGGCGGGATGGTGGCGCAGCAGGACGGGATCGAGCATGGAAGGACCGCATGGCGCGAAGGATGAACCTGCATTATCGCCGAGCCCCGCACGCCGCGGCGCAGGCCGGCGAGGCCGTGCCAGAATCCGTGCATGCCCCTGCCCCGCCCGTCCCTGCGCTGGCCGCTGCCGCCCCCGTGGCGGTGGATCGTGCCGGCCTTCCTCGCCGGCCTGCTGCTGTTCCTGCTGGTGTGGTGGCAGCAGCGCGACGACTACGACTTCTATACCGCCGGCGAGGCGCCCGCCGCGGCCACCGGCCCGGCGAACGACCTGCCGGCACCGGTGCCGGCCGACGTGGCGGGCACGGGGCCGGGAGTGAGCGGGCTGCAGGTCGACCCGAATGCCCCTGCGGCGCCGCCACCGGCGGCCGCGCCTGCGCCGGCGCCCGAACCGGCGGCCGCCGCGACGCCGTCGCCCCCGCCCTCGCCCTCCACGCCCGCCAACGCCAACAGCACCACCGACCCGGCCGACACCCCGCCGACGCCGCTGGAGACCCCGGCCCCGACCTATCCCGCGGAGGCAATGCGCCGCGGCCTCGGCGGCCAGGTGCGCCTGCGGGTCACGGTGGCCGCCGACGGCAGCGTGGAGCGGCTGGAGCTGGCCGAGGGCAGCGGCCACCGCGAGCTCGACCGCGCCGCCCTGGAGACCGTGCGGCGCTGGCGCTTCCGCCCGGCGCAGCGCGGCGGGCAGGCGGTCGCGGCCGAGGTGATCGTGCCGCTGGAGTTCCGGCCGCCGCCGTGAGCCCTGCATCCGCCGGCGCCGCCGCCGCGTAGACGGGGCATTCGCAAGCCCGGGTGTACGATGGCCCCACAGTCCCACAGCGACCGATCCACGCCGTTCGAGGCGGCGCGACGGATGTCCACGGCCGGCATGTTGCTGCGCGAACCCCCCGATTGGACCGCCGAGATGGCGGCGATCTCGCAGCGCCGCGACCAGGACGCCTTCCTGCGCGTGTACGACCACTTCATGCCGCGGCTGTGCTTGTACCTGCGCGGGCTCGGCTGTACCGACGCGACCGCCGAGGATCTGGCGCAGGAAGCCCTGCTGCGGCTATGGCTGCATGCCGGCGCGTACGACGCGACGCGCAGCGCGGTCAGCACCTGGTTGTTCCGGATCGCGCGCAACCTGCACATCGACCGCCTGCGGCGCGAAGCGCTGCGCCCGCAGGTCGCCGACGAGGAACTGGACCTGGACGCCGCCAGCCAGCCGGCGGACGCCGAGGACCAGGCCGATGCGGTGCTGCTGCAGCGCCGGATCGATGCACTCTCGCCGGTGCAGGCGCGGCTGTTGCGGATGTCCTATTTCGAAGCCAAGAGCCACCAGGAGATCGCCAGCGAGCTCGGAATGCCGCTAGGCACGGTGAAGTCGCACCTGCGGCGGGCGTTCCTGCGCCTGCAGGGCCAGCTGGGAGAGCCGGCATGAACACCGCCCCGCGCCACCATCTCGACCCGGCCACCCTGCTCAGCTACGCCGCCGGCGCGCTCTCTCCGGATCTGGCGGTGGTGGTGGACACCCATTTGGCTGGCTGCGCCCACTGCCGCGCCGCACTCGCCCGCGCCGAGGCCGTGGGCGGCGCGCTGCTTGAGCAGCAGCAGCCGGCAGCGGCGCAGACCGGACGCGCGGCCGCGCTGCGCGAGGCCATGCGCCAGCGCCTGGCACAGGCGCCCGCGCCGGCACCGGCCCCGGCGGCCTCCGCGCCCGCCAGCAACGATCCGGACCTGCTGCCCGCGCCGCTGCGGCCGTATTTCGGCCCGCGCTACAGCGGGCTCAAGTGGCGCTGGATGGGCCCCGGCCTGCGCTACCTGCGCACCGAAGGGCCCGCAGGCGGCACCCTGCTGATGCTGCGCATCGCGCCCGGACGCAAGCTGCCGGTGCACGGCCACCACGGCAGCGAGATCACCCAGATCCTGCGCGGCGCCTACCACGATGCGCTCGGCCACTTCGGGCCGGGCGATATCGCCGACCTGGACGCGGAGACCCAGCACCAGCCAGTCACCTGTCCCGGCGAGGACTGCATCTGCGTGGCGGCGCTCGACGCCCCGCTGCGCTATCCGGGCCGGATCGCGCGCCTGCTGCAGCCGCTGCTGCGGATCTGAAGGCCCGCACGTCGGCGCATCCGCGCTGGCAGCCCGCGCGTAGCGGCAGCACAGCCACGAGATGGAGATCGGCGATGCCGCGTGCGGCCGGGATGGTCCTGCTTGCGTTCGCGCTGTGCGCGCTGCGGCCCGCGCAGGCCGATGCCGGCGGCTGGCGCGAACAGGCCGCCGCCTACACCGCCGACGGCCGACGCCTGCTCTACCGCGAACTGCACATCGTGCAGGGCGGGACGTCGCCGCGCCGCTGGGTCCTCTACACCTGTCCGGACGGCCGCGCGTTCGCGCGCAAGCAGGTCGAGGGCGCCGGCCCCGCGCCCGACTTCGTGCTCGAGGACGGCCGCGACGGCGCACGCGAGTCCGTGACCGGCAATGGCCCGCAGCGGCAGCTGCTGGCGCACGGGGCGCGCGCGGCACGCCCGCTGCCGGTGCCGGCGGACGGCGTGATCGACGCCGGCTTCGATGCCGCGGTGCGTCAAGCCTGGCCGCGCCTGCTGCGCGGCGAGCGCGTGCGCTTCCAGTTCCTGGTGCCGAGCCGCGGCCAGTTCTACCCGGTATGGGTGGAACGCATCGGCAGCACGCGCTGGCGCGGGCAGGCCGCCGAGCGCCTGCGCCTGCGCCTGGACACCTGGTTCGGCTTCGCGGTGCCGGAGCTCGGGCTGGTCTACAGCGGCGATGGCACCCGCCTGCTGGAATTCGCCGGCACCAGCAACCTGCGCGATGCGCGCGGGCGCAACCCGCAGGTGCGGATCGTGTTCGACGGCGCGCGCACGCCGCTGCCCGCTCCCGACGCCGACGCGGCGGCGCTGGCGGCGCGCCCGCTGGACGGCCGCTGTCCGTTCTGAGCGCAGCGAACGCAGTCGATCACGACGGGCGCTCGCCGCATCCGTCTGCAATCTCGCCGCGTAGGATCGAGCAAGGTCCCCGTCACGGAGTCTGCATGTCGCCCGCCTCTCCCCCGGCTCCCATCCCGTCCTGGCGGGCTGCATTGCGACGCTGGTTCGACGCCGGTGCTCCGGCCGTGGCGGGGACCGACGACCAACGCGTGGACTGGCTGCGCGCGGCTCCCTTCCTCGCCATGCACCTGGCCTGCCTCGGGGTGTTCTGGGTCGGGGTGTCGGCGACCGCGCTGGCGGTCGCCGCCGCACTGTACGCCGTGCGGATGTTCGCGATCACCGGCTTCTACCACCGCTACTTCGCGCACCGCACCTTCCGCGCCTCGCGCCCGGTGCAATTCGCGTTCGCCGTGCTCGGCGCCGCCAGCGCGCAGCGCGGCCCGCTGTGGTGGGCGGCGCACCATCGCCACCACCACCTGCACGCCGACACCGAACAGGATCCGCACACCCCGCGCAAGGGCTTCTGGCGCAGCCACATGTTGTGGTTCCTGACCCCGGCCGCGTTCGCCACCGATCCGCGTCGCATCCCGGACCTGCTGCGCTACCCGGAGCTGCGCTGGCTGGACCGCTTCGACATCGCGGTACCGGCCCTGCTGGCGATGCTGCTGTACGCGCTCGGCGCCGCGCTGGAGCGCTGGGCCCCGGGGCTGGGCACCGACGGCCCGCAGCTGCTCGTCTGGGGCTTCTTCGTCTCCACCGTGGTGCTGTTCCATGCCACCGTCACCATCAACTCGCTGGCGCACCGCTACGGCCGGCGCCGCTTCCCGACCCGCGACGACAGCCGCAACAACCTGTGGCTGGCACTGCTGACCTTCGGCGAGGGCTGGCACAACAACCACCATTTCTTTCCGGGCAGCGCGCGCCAGGGCTTCCGCTGGTGGGAGATCGACCTGACCTGGTACGGCCTGCGCGTGCTGGCCTGGCTCGGGCTGGTGCGCGACCTCAAGCCGGTGCCGGCCTGGGTGCTGGCGAAGGCGCAGCGATGAGGACGCCGCAACGGATCGCCGTGGTCGGCAGCGGCATCGCCGGGCTCGGCGCGGCCTGGCTGCTCGGGCGCCGGCACCAGGTGACTCTGTTCGAGGCGGACGACCGCCTCGGCGGGCACACCGACACCCACGAGGTCGAGGTCGGCGGCCGCCGGCTGGCGGTGGACACCGGCTTCATCGTGCACAACCCGGTGCACTATCCGCTGCTGACCCGGCTGTTCGCAGAGCTCGGGGTGGCCAGCCAGCCGACCACCATGAGCTTTTCGGTCAGCGATGCGCGCTCCGGGCTGGAGTACAACGCGACCTCGCTGGATGCGCTGTTCTGCCAGCGCCGCAACCTGCTCAGCCCGCGCTTCTGGGGCATGCTGCGGGATCTCGTGCGGTTCTACCGGCGCGCGCCCGAGCTGCTCGCCGAGGCCGGCCCGGGGCCCGGCCTCGGCGAGTACCTGGAGCGGCTCGGCACCGGGGCGATGTTCCGCGACCTGCACTTGGTGCCGATGGCCAGCGCCCTGTGGTCCTCGCCGGCCGAGCGCATCCTTGAGTTCCCGGCGCGCCACCTGGTGCGGTTCATGGCCAACCACCACATGCTGCAGCTGACGGGGCGCCCGCCGTGGCGGGTGGTGCGCGGCGGTTCGGCGCGCTACGTCGAGGCCCTGCGCGCGCGCTGGGACGTGCGCGAGCGCCTGGCCACGCCGGTCCTGGCGGTCCGGCGCGATCCTGCGGGCGTCGAGCTGCGGCATGCCCGCGGCGTGGAGCGCTTCGACCAGGTCGTGCTGGCCTGCCATGCCGACGACGCGCTGCGGCTGCTGGCGGACGCGACGCCGGACGAGCGCGACGTGCTCGGCGCGTTCGCCTACCAGTCCAACGACACCGTGCTGCACACCGACGCGCGCCTGCTGCCGCGCCGGCGCAAGGCCTGGGCGGCCTGGAACGCGCATGTCCCGGCGCAGCCGGGCGAAGCTTGCACCGTCAGCTACTGCATGAACCTGCTGCAGTCGCTGCCGGGCGAAGTGCCGCTGGTGGTGACCCTCAACCGCAGCGAGGCGATCGATCCGGCGCGCATCCTCGCCCGCCGCCATTACCGGCATCCGGTGTTCACCCACGCGGCGGTCGCCGCGCAGGCGCGCAAGGGCCTGGTCCAGGGCCAGCGCCACACCTGGTTCGCCGGCGCGTACTGGGGCTTCGGCTTCCACGAGGATGGCCTGCGCAGCGCGGTCGAGGTCGCGCAGGCGCTCGGCGTGGACTGGCCGCAGGCTGCGCCGATGCCGCTGCCCGCGCACACATCGCCGCTGGAGGCCGCGGCATGAACCCCGCGCTGGCCAGCGCCGTGTACGAGGGGCAGGTGCGCCATCGCCGCCACCGGCCGCGCCCGCACGCGTTCGGCTACCGCATGGCGCAGCTCTACCTCGACCTCGACGAGCTGGACGCGGTGTTCCGCGGGCGCTGGCTGTGGTCGCTGGAACGCCCCAACCTGGCCAGCTTCCGCCGCGCCGACTACCTCGGCGATCCGCGGCAGCCGCTGGCGGAGGCGGTGCGCGCGCGGGTCGCGGCCGCCACCGGCGAGCGCCCGGACGGCCCGGTGCGCCTGCTCACCCATCCGCGCTATGCCGGCTATGTGTTCAACCCGGTGAGCTTCTACTACTGCCACGGCGGGGACGGTCAGCTGCACAGCATCGTCGCCGAGATCACCAACACCCCCTGGAACGAGCGCCACGCCTACGTGCTGCCGGTAGCGTCCGCGGCCCGCCACGGACGCGCCCTGCGCTGGGACTTCGACAAGGCCTTCCATGTCTCGCCGTTCCTGCCGATGCAGCGCCGCTATGCCTGGCGCTTCACCCCGCCCGGCGACGACCTGCACGTGCACATGGACGTCCTCGCCAGCGACGGCCGCGACTTCGACGCCACCCTGCACCTGCGGCGGCGCGCGCTGACCGGCGCGGCGCTGGCGCGCGTGCTGTGGCGCTACCCGCTGATGACCGCGCAGGTGATCGGCGGCATCTACTGGCAGGCGCTGCGGCTGTGGGCCAAGCGCGTGCCGGTGTACGACCACCCCGCCCCCTCGCCCGCGACGGAGACCCGCGCATGAGCAGCCCCGCCGATACCCTCGCCCGCCCCCGCCTCGGCGGCCTCGACCGCCTGCTGCGCCGGCGCCTGCTGGAGCAGCTGGCGGCGCTGCGCGGCGGCGAGGTCGAACTGCAGGACGCGCTCGGGCGTGTGCGGGTGGGCGAGCCCGGCCACGGTCCGGCGCTGCAGCTGCAGGTGGAGGATCCGGGCTTCTACCGCGCGCTCGCGCTCGGCGGCAGTGTCGGCGCGGCCGAGGCCTATATGGACGGCGCCTGGCAGTGCGACGACCTGGTCGGCCTGGTGCGCCTGCTGGTGCGCAACCGCGACCTGCTCGACCGCATGGAGCGCGGCCCGGCGCGGCTGGCCTCCGCGCTGCTGCGCGCCGCCCACGCCCTGCGCCGCAACACCCGCCGCGGCGCGCGCCGCAACATCGCCGCCCACTACGACCTCGGCAACGACTTCTTCCGCCTGTTCCTGTCCGAGGACCTGATGTATTCCTCGGCGCTGTGGACCGGGCCGGACGACACCCTCGAGGCCGCCTCCACCCGCAAGCTCGAGCGCATCTGCCAGAAGCTGCGGCTCGGCCCGGACGACCATGTGGTGGAGATCGGCACCGGCTGGGGCGGCTTCGCGCTGCATGCGGCGCGCACCTACGGCTGCCGGGTCACCACCACCACCATCTCGCGCGAGCAGCACGCGCTGGCCTGCCAGCGGGTGGCCGAAGCCGGGCTGGGCGAGCGCGTGCAGGTGCTGCTGTCGGACTACCGCGACCTCGGCGGGCAGTACGACAAGCTGGTCTCGATCGAGATGATCGAGGCGATCGGCGCGCAGTACCTGGACACCTATTTCGCCACCGTCGGCCGCCTGCTCAAGCCGGAGGGGCTCGCGCTGATCCAGGCGATCACCATCGAGGACCACCGCTACGCGCAGGCGGTGCGCGAGGTGGACTTCATCAAGCTCCACGTGTTCCCCGGCTCCTTCATCCCGTCGATCGCGGCGATGCTGGCGGCCAAGACCCGCAGCAGCGACCTGGCCCTGCTGCATCTGGAGGACTTCGGCGCCAGCTACGCGCGCACCCTGGCCGAATGGCGCCGGCGCTTCCATGCCCAGCGCGAGCAGGTGCGCGCGCTCGGCTTCGACGCGCGCTTCCTGCGCCTTTGGGACTTCTACCTCGCCTACTGCGAGGGCGGCTTCCGCGAGCGTTCGATCGGCGTCGCACACCTGCTGCTGGCCCGACCCGGCTGGCGCGGCAGCCCCTACCTGCCCGGCGTGCTGGAGGCCTGATGCGCGCCTGGCTGGCCCTGCTCGGGAACCAAGCCGTGTGGCTGGTCGCCGCCTGGAGCGCCGGCCGCGGGCTGTGGTGGCCGGGCCTGCTGGCGGCCGCCGCGTTCACCGCAGCGATGCTGGCCAGCAGCCGCGGCCTGCGCGGCGACCTGCGCCTGCTCGCGGCGGCGCTGGCCTGCGGGGTGCTGCTCGACGGCGGCCTGCGCCTGCTCGGCTGGCTGCACTACGGAGCCGCCCGGCCGGCGCTGCTGGCGCCGCTGTGGATCCTCGGCCTGTGGGCGGCGTTCGCGGTGATCCTGCAGCCGCTGCTGGGCTGGCTGCTGCGGCGGCCGGCGCTGGCGGCGCTGTTCGGCGCGCTCGGCGGGCCGCTGGCCTACCTCGGCGCGGCGCGCGGCTTCGACGCGGTGCAGTTCGTGCAGACCGGGCCGGCGCTGATCTGGCTGGCCATCGGCTGGGGGCTGGCCATGTTCCTGTTCGCGCGGCTGGGGGCGCCGGCCGTCGCCTCGCCGCATCCCCACGGAGTGCCGTCATGATCCCGACCCTCTCGCCCTGGCAACAACTGCTGCTGGCGTGGCTGCTGGCGGTCCTCGCCCAGGCTGTGGCCTGGGCCTGGCAGCAGCGCCATGCCAATGCCGGCCTGGTCGACGTGGTGTGGTCGTACAGCCTCGGCGCGGCGGCGCTGCTGGCCGCGCTGACCGGCGCCGGCGCGGTGCTGCCGCGGGTCCTGCTGGCCCTGCTGGCCGGCGTGTGGAGCCTGCGCCTGGGCACCCACATCCTGCGCCGCTTCCGCGCCGAGAACGAGGACGGCCGCTACGCCGCCCTGCGCGCGCGCTGGGGCGCGTCCCCGGGCAAGTGGCTGGCGCTGTTCCAGCTGCAGGCACTCTTGGTGCCGCTGTTCGCGCTGCCGTTCGTGGCGGTGGCCGGCAACCCGCAGCCGCACTGGCACCCGGCATTCATAGCGGCGATCGCGGTATGGGCGGTCGCGGTCGCCGGGGAGGCGCTGGCCGATGCCCAGCTCGCCCGCTTCCGCGCCGACCCGGGCAACCGCGGCCGCACCTGCCGCGCCGGACTGTGGCGCTATTCGCGCCACCCGAATTACTTCTTCGAGTGGCTGCACTGGTTTGCCTACGTGCTGCTGGCGGTGGGCGCGCCGCTGGGCTGGCTGGCCTGGGCTGGGCCGCTGGTGATGTACGTGTTCCTGCGCTGGATCAGCGGCATTCCGTGGACCGAGCAGCAGGCGCTGCGCCACCGCGGGGAGGACTATGCGCGCTACCAGCGCAGCACGCCGATGCTGTTTCCCTGGTTCCCGAAGGAGGAGCGATGAACCGCGTGAGCGAACTGCCGGCGCTGGACGCCGGCCACGAGCGTCCGGAACCGGGCCTGATCGGGCTGGCCGAGCGCGGCTGGGTGCCGGATGCGCTGGTGCGCGCCGGGATCCGCCGGCTGTGCCGCCAGCGCCTGCGCGACGAACATGCCGACGACCCGGCGGCGGCCGCCGCGCGCGCCGCCGCGATGCTTGCGGACCTGCGCCAGAGCCCGCTGGCGATCCACACCGATGCCGCCAACCGCCAGCACTACGAGCTGCCGCCGGCGTTCTTCCAGGCCTGCCTCGGCCCGCGCCTGAAGTATTCCTGCGCCTACTACCCGCGCGGCGACGAGGATCTGGCCACCGCCGAGGAGGCCATGCTGGCGCTGTACGGCGAGCGCGCGCAGCTGGCGGACGGCCAGGACATCCTCGAGCTCGGCTGCGGCTGGGGCTCGCTGACCCTGTGGATGGCCGAACGCTACCCGCAGGCGCGCATCACCGCGGTGTCCAACTCGCGGCCGCAGCGGGAATTCATCGAGGCGCGCTGCCGCGAGCGCGGCTTCGGCAACGTGCGCGTGCTGACCTGCGACGTGAACCGGCTGGAGCTTCCGGAACAGGCCTACGACCGCTGCGTGTCGATCGAGATGTTCGAGCACATGCGCAACTACGGCGGGCTGCTGGAGCGGATCGGGCGCTGGCTGCGGCCGGGCGGCGCGCTGTTCGTGCACATCTTCTGCCACCGCACCCTGCTGTACCCGTTCGCGGACGCCGGCCGCGACGACTGGATGAGCCGCCACTTCTTCACCGGCGGGCTGATGCCGGCCGCGGACACCCTGCTGTGGTTCCAGGACGCGCTGCGGATCGAGCAGCGCTGGCTGGTGGACGGCCGCCACTACCAGCGCACCGCCGACCACTGGCTGGCCAACCAGGACGACCGCCGCGAGACGGTGATGGCCGCGCTGCGGCAGGCCTACGGCGCCGGCGCGCCGCTCTGGTTCCGGCGCTGGCGGCTGTTCTGGATGGCCTGCGCGGAGCTGTTCGGGCTCGACCACGGGCGCCAGTGGATGGTCGCCCACTACCGTTTCCGGAGGCCGGCATGAACTGGCATCGGCTCACCCTCGGCACCGTCCTGTCCGGCCTGCTCGGCGCCTGCGCCAGCACCCCAACCACCATCCCGCACGTGGCGCAGGTGGACCTGCCGCGCTTCATGGGCGACTGGTACGTGGTCGCGCACATCCCCGCGCTGCCGGAACGGCACGCCTACAACGCGGTGGAGTCCTACGCGCTGCGTCCGGACGGCCGCATCCAGACCGTGTTCCAGTTCCGCGACGGCAGCTTCGACGCGGCCCTGGACACCATGCGCCCGGTCGCCACCGTGGTGCCCGGCACCGGCAACGCGGTCTGGGGCATGCAGTTCGTGTGGCCGATCCAGGCCGAGTACGTGATCGTGGCGCTCGACCCGGAGTACCGCTGGACCCTGATCGGGCGCAGCAAGCGCGACTACCTGTGGATCATGGCGCGCACCCCGCGCCTGCCGGAAGCCGACTACCAGGCCCTCGTGCAGCGCGCGCAGGCGCTGGGCTACGACACCTCGAAGATCCGGCAGGTGCCGCAGCGCTGGCCGGAGACCGGCCCGGACCCGCGCCCGGCGCCGAACACGCCGCAGGCGGCCGACATCCCGCCCGCCGCGACCGCCCCCGGCACCCCCGCCCCCGCGCACTGACGCCCGCACGCGGGCGCGCTCACGCCGCGGCCAGGCCCATCCCGGCCGCGCGCGCGAGCGCCTCGAAGCCGGGGAAGGAGGTGGCGACGTTGGCCACGTCCGCGATCCGCACCGGTCCGCGCGCCAGCTGCGCCGCCACCGCGAAGGCCATCGCGATGCGGTGGTCGCCGTGGCTGTCGACCTCCCCGCCCTGCAGCGGCCCGCCGTGGATGTCGGCGCCGTCCGCGGTCTCCTCGACCCGGATCCCGAGCGCGCGCAGCCCCGCGGCCATGGCCGCGATGCGGTCGGACTCCTTGACCCGCAGCTCGGCCGCGCCGCGCACCCGGGTCACCCCCTCGGCGCAGGCGGCGGCGGCGAACAGCACCGGGAATTCGTCGATCATGTCCGGCACGCAGGCGACGGGCACCTCGATCCCGCGCAGCGGCGCATGCCGCACGTGCAGCTCGGCCACCGGCTCGCCGCCCTCGCTGCCGGCCGGATGCTCGGCGATGTCCGCGCCCATCAGGCGCAGCACCTGCAGCAGGCCGGTGCGGCGCGGATTCACCCCGACCCGGCGCAGCACGAGGTCGGATCCGGGCACCAGGCTCGCCGCGACCAGGAAGAACGCGGCCGAGGAGAAATCCGCCGGCACCGCGACCGCGCGCGCGCTGAGCGCATGCCCGCCCTGCACCGCGGCCTCGCCCGGCACGTAGGCGCAGGCGGCGCCGAACGCCGCGAGCATGCGCTCGGTGTAGTCGCGGGTCGGATGCGGCTCGCGCACGCGGGTCTGGCCGTCGGCGTAAAGCCCGGCCAGCAGCAGCGCCGACTTCACCTGCGCGCTGGCCACCGGCAGCCGGTAATCGATCCCGCGCAGGGCCTGGCTGCCGCGGATGCGCAGCGGGGCGTGGCCGTCCTCGGCGGCGATCCGCGCGCCCATTTGCTGCAACGGTTCGATCACCCTCCGCATCGGCCGCCGCGACAGCGAGGCATCGCCGACCAGCACGCTGTCGAAACGCTGCCCCGCCAGCAGCCCGGCCAGCAGGCGCATGGCGGTGCCGGCATTGCCGCAGTCGAGCGGCGCGTCGGCCGGCTGCAGGCCGTGCAGCCCGACCCCGTGCACGATCCGCACCCCCGCCTGCGGCGCCTCGATGCGCACGCCCAGGCGCGCGAACACCGCGGCGGTGGCGCGGGTGTCCTCGCCCTCGAGGAAGCCGTCGACCCGGGTGGTGCCTTCGGCGATCGCGCCGAGCATCACCGCGCGGTGGCTCACCGACTTGTCGCCGGGCACCGCCAACGCGCCATGCAGGGCACCGCCCGGGGCGGCGATCCAGTCGCGGCGCGCGCTCATGCCGCCACCTCGTCCAGCGCGGCCAGCAGGCGGGCGTTCTCCTGCGCGCTGCCGACCGTGATCCGCAGGCAGTCGCCGAGGCCGTAGCCGGCCATCGGGCGCAGCACGATGCCGCGCGCCAGCAGCGCCGCCTCCAGCGCGCCGGCGCGTTCGCCGAAGCGCACCAGCAGGAAGTTGGTCTGCGACGGGAACACCGTCCAGCCGCGCGCGCGCAGCCCCTCGGCCAGCGCCGCGCGCCCGGCGGCATTGGCGGCCACTGCCGCCGCCAGGTGCTGCGCATCGGCGAGCGCCGCCTCCGCCGCGGCCAGCCCGACCGCATTGACGTTGAAGCTTTCCCGCACGCGCTCCATCAGCGCGATCAGGCCCGGATGCGCGATGGCATAGCCCACGCGCAGGCCGGCCAGCGCATACGCCTTGCTGAAGGTGCGGGTGACGACCAGGTTCGGGTGCCGTTCCAGCCAGCCGAGCGCCGAGGCCCAGTCCGGCGCGTCCACATACTCGGCATAGGCCTCGTCCACCACCACCAGCACCCGCGCCGGCAGCGCCGCGAGGAAGCGCGCGAATGCCTCCGCGCCGAACCAGGTGCCGGTCGGGTTGTTGGGATTGGCCAGGTACACCAGCCGCGTGCGCGGGCCGACCGCGGCGTGCAGGGCCTGAAGGTCGTGCCCGAGCGGCATCGCCGCCGTGCGCGGCAACGCCTCGGCCAGCCGCAGCTCGGCGCCGACCGCCTGCGCCGCCAGCGCGTAGACCGCGAAGCCGTACTTGGATGCGACCACTTCGTCGCCCGGCCCGGCGAACACCTGCGCCAGCTGCATCAGCAGCTCGTGCGAGCCGTTGCCGAGCAGCAGCCGCGCCGGGTCGATCCGGTGGTGCGTGGCCAGCGCGCGCTTGAGGTCGCCGCCGAGCGGATCGGGGTAGAGGTGCATGCGCGGCAACGCGGCGGCGGCCGCCGCCAGCGCGCGCGGACTCGGCCCGGACGGGTTCTCGTTCGAGCCCAGTTCGACCAGCTGCGCCTCGGCGAAGCGCCGGCGCAGGGCGACCAGGTCGTGGCCGGGGTCGTAGGCGCGCAGGCGGCGGATGCCGGGCTGGGCCAGGGCCTCGAAGTCCGGCGCGCTCACAGGATCGCCACCGGGTAGGAGCCGAGCACGCGCACCTCGTCGCCGCGCGCGGCGATCTCGTCCAGCGCGTCCTTCAGCGGCGCCTCCTGGCAGTGGCCGGCCACGTCGATGAAGAACGCGTACTGCCACAGGTGGCCGTGCGCCGGCCGCGACTCGATCCGGTTCATGCTGATCCCGCGCCGCGCCAGCGGCTCCAGCACGCCGTACAGCGCGCCGGGGCGGTCGCGGATGAACACCAGCAGCGAGGTGCGGTCGTGCCCGGAGGGCGGGAACGATTCGCGCCCGATCACCAGGAAGCGAGTGGTGTTGTCGCTGCGGTCCTCGATCGGGCCGGCGACCCGCTTCAGCCCGTACATCAGCCCGGCCGACTCGCCGGCGATGGCAGCGGCGTCGTCGGCGTTGCGCGCGCGGCGCGCGCCCTCGGCATTGCTGGAGACCGGGATTTTCTCCGCATGTGGCAGATGCGTGCGCAGCCAGCCGGCGGTCTGCGCGAACGCCTGCGGGTGCGCGTAGATGCGCTCGATGTCCTCGATCCGGCCGCTGCGCGAGAGCAGGTGCTGGTGCACGCGCAGTTCGACCTCGCCGCAGATCCGCAGCGGCGAGGTCAGGAACAGGTCGAGCGTGACCTGGATGGTGCCCTGGCCGGAGTTTTCCACTGGCACCACCCCGAAGTCGGCATTGCCGGCCGCGACCTCCTGGAACACCTCCTCGATGCTGGCCATCGGCAGCCCGTGCGCGGAATGTCCGAAGTGCTTGCGCGCCGCCTGCTGGCTGAAAGTGCCCTCCGGCCCGAGGTAGCCGATCTTGAGCGGCTCCTGCTGCGCCAGGCAGGCCGACATGATCTCGCGGAACAGGCGCACCAGGACCTCGTCCGAGAGTGGCCCCTGGTTGCGGTCCACCACCTTGCGCAGCACCTGCGCCTCGCGCTCCGGGCGGTAGTAGTCGACCGCCGCCGCCAGCTTGCCCTTGGCCTTGCCGACCTGGCGCGCCCACTGCGCGCGCTCGGCGATCAGGGCCTGGATCTGCTGGTCGATGCCGTCGATGCGCGCGCGCACCTGGGCCAGGTCGGGCGCGGCGGCGGTCTCCGCCTCGGCCTGCGTGCGCGCGGCGCGCGGGCGCGCGGGCTTGCGGGGGGGGCGGCGCTCAGCCATGGCGGCGCTGGAACTCCTGCAGGTAGTCGACCAGGGCCTCCACCCCGGCCTCGGGCATCGCGTTGTAGATGGAGGCGCGCATCCCGCCGAGCACGCGATGGCCCTTCAGCCCGATCAGGCCGGCCGCACGCGCGCCCTCCAGGAACGGGGCATCCAAGCGCGGATCGTGCAGGAAGAACGGCACGTTCATGCGCGATCGCGCCTCCGGCGCCACCGGGTTGCGGTAGAACCCGCCGGAGCCGTCGATCGCCGCATACAGGCGCGCCGCCTTGCGCGCGTTGCGCGCGGCGAACGCTTCGACGCCGCCCTCGTCGAGCATCCAGCGCACGGTCAGGCCGAGCATGTACCAGTTCCAGCTCGGCGGGGTGTTGAGCATGGACTCGGCGGCCAGCTGGACGCGGTAGTCGAGGATCGGCGCGCGCGGCTGGCCGGCGCGCTCGAGCAGGTCGCGGCGCACGATCACCACCGCGATCCCCACCGGCCCCAGGTTCTTCTGCGCCCCGGCGTAGATCAGCCCGAACCGGCGCACGTCCAGCGGCGCGGAGGCGATCGAGGAGCTGAAGTCGGCGACCAGCGGCACCGTGCCCACCTCCGGCACCTCCGGGAACTCGACGCCGTGGATGGTCTCGTTGGCGGTGATGTGCACGTAGGCCGCATCCGCCGCCAGCGCCCACTCGGCGCGCGGCGGTAGCCGGGTGAAGCCGTCCGCCTCGCTGCTGGCGGCGATGCGCGCGGCGCAGGCCGGCTGCGCCTGCAGGTAGGCGGTCTTGCCCCAATGCCCGGTGAGCACATAGTCGGCCGCCTGGCCGGGCGCGGCGAAGTTGAGCGGCAGCAGCGCCTGCACGGTGGTCGCGCCGCCGGCGGTGAACAGCACCGCGTAGTCGTCGGGGATGGCCAGCAGGCGGCGCAGGTCGGCCTCGGTGCGCTGCGCGACCTCGAGGAACTCCGGCCCGCGGTGGCTCAGCTCCACGATCGAGGCGCCGGCGTCGCGGTATTCCAGCAGTTCCGCCTGCGCCTGGCGCAGCACCGGCTCGGGCAGCATGGCCGGTCCCGGGCTGAAATTGTAGGCGCGCGCCATCACGGCTCCTCCGCTGAATGCGGCCTGCAGTATGCCGCAGCGCAGCAGGCTTGGGACGGCGGTTGCCCGCGCAACCGATGCCAAGCCCCGCCCCTGCAACCGCACAGCCCGCCGCGGCGTAGTCTTCCTGAGCGGTTCATGCCGCTGGCGTCACCCTGCGCCAGGCCGCCTTCGGAGCCTTGCCATGCGCCTGCCCCCCGAGCCCGTCGATGCGATCACCCCCGAGCCGGTGTACCGCGACCGGCGCCGCCTGCTGGCGGGCCTCGCCAGCCTGCCGGCGCTGGCCCTGTCCGCGTGCGGGCGCGCCGAACCGGCGATGCCGCAGGCGCGGATCGACCCGGCGCGGGTGCGCGCCGGCTTCGCCACCGACGAGCCGCCCACCCGCGAGGCGGACGCCACGTCCTACAACAATTTCTACGAATTCGGCACCGGCAAGGCGGACCCTGCGCGCGCGCCGCGCACCCTGCGCACTGCGCCGTGGTCGGTCGCGGTCGGCGGCCACTGCGCGCGGCCGGGGCTGGTGCCGCTGGAAACCCTGCTGCAGGGACTGGCGGTGCAGGAGCGCATCTACCGCATGCGCTGCGTCGAGGGTTGGTCGATGGTGATCCCCTGGCGCGGGGTGCCGCTGGGCGAGGTGCTGCGCCGGTTCGAGCCGACCGCCCAGGCCAAGTACGTGGCCTTCACCAGCCTCGCCGATCCGGTGCAGATGCCGGGCGTGCGGGTGCCGGTGCTGGACTGGCCGTACCGCGAGGGCCTGCGCATCGACGAGGCGATGCATCCGCTGACCCTGCTCGCCACCGGCATGTACGGCAAGCCGCTGCCGCAGCAGAACGGCGCGCCGCTGCGGCTGGTGGTGCCGTGGAAGTACGGCTTCAAGGGCATCAAGTCGATCGTGGCGATCGACTTCGTCGAGCGCATGCCGCGCACCAGCTGGAACCGCGCGCAGCCGTCCGAGTACGGCTTCTTCGCCAACGTCAACCCGGCGGTGGACCACCCGCGCTGGAGCCAGAAGACCGAGCGCCGGATCGCCGGCAACGGCGGCAACCTGTTCGCCGAGCGCATCCCGACCCGGCCGTTCAACGGCTATGCCGACCAGGTCGCGGCGCTGTACGCCGGGATGGACCTGCGCCGGTGGTACTGACCCGCCCGCCGCCTGCGGCCGGGCGCGGCCTGGTCGCGGCCAAGGCCGGGCTGCACCTGGCCCTGCTCGCGCCGCTGGGGTGGCTGGGCTGGCAGATGTGGCAGGTCGCTACCCAGGCGAGCGACGCCCTCGGCGCCGACCCGGTGGCCGAGATCGAGCACCGCCTCGGGCTGTGGGCGCTGCGCCTGCTGCTGCTGACCTTGGCGGTCACCCCGCTGCGCCAGCTGACCGGCTGGAGCGTGCTGCTGCGCTTCCGGCGCATGCTCGGCCTGTACGCCTTCGCCTATGCCAGCCTGCACTTCGCCGCCTACCTCGGGCTGGACCTGCGCCGCTACTGGACGCAGGTGTTCGAGGAGATCGCCAAGCGCCCCTACATCACGGTCGGCTTCCTGGCCTGGCTGCTGCTGGTGCCGCTGGCGGTGACCTCGACCCGCGGCTGGATGCGCCGGCTCGGGCGGCACTGGGGCCAGCTGCACCGGCTGGTGTACGCGGTCGCGGTGCTGGCGGTGCTGCACTTCTGGTGGCTGGTCAAGGCCGACGTGCGCGAGCCGCTGCTGTACGCCGCGCTGGTCGCGCTGCTGCTCGGCTGGCGCGCGGCGCGCGCGCTGTGGCAGCGGGCGCGGCAGGCGCGCGCGGTCAGAACTTCTCCCTGAGCACGCGCCGGATCTCCTGCTCGATCGGCTCCTTGAACATCGCGGTGAGGAACCCGAGCTTGGCCTGCACGTGCAGCGCCGCGTCCTCCAGCGCGATCCGGCCGTCGACCCCGGCACGCCGGAACTCGAGCACGTCGCCCTGCCAGTCGTACTGGATGTCGAAGCGCTCGGCCAGGGTGCGCGCGATCTGCTCGACCGCCTTGCGCGCCTGCGCGCGGCCGAGGGCATGCGGGTGGCGGATGTCGATCCTGGACATGGGAGGCTCCGTGGGCGGGGCGCCATTGTGCCGCGCGCCCGCGGTGCGGCCAATCGACCGGCACCGGCGCATGCTAGATTCGAGCGGATGGACGAACTGCGCCTGCGCTTCACGGACGGCGAACGCCCCGACCTGGCCCTGCCTGCCGGCGTGCACCGGCTCGGCGTGCGGCCGCACGGCCTCGACCGGGTCGATCCGGAGGACGCCTGGCGCCTGCAGCTGAGCGTCGATCGCCGCGGGATCTGGCTGGCCCTGCCCGACGCTGCGCCCGGCGTGCACGTCAACGGCCGCCCGGTGTGCCGGCTGGCGTTCCTGCGCGCGGGCGATCTGCTGCACGTGGACGGCAGCGCGCTGTTGCTGGTGCGCGCGGGGGAAGAGGACGCCCCGCTAGTCCCGCCGCCGGCCCCCGCCGCGCCGCCCGCAGATCCGGCCAGCGGACTGCGGCACGTGCTGCGCGGCATCGGCGGGCGCCACCACGGCCTGGCATTGTCGCTGGAGCGCCCGCGCCGGCTCGCGAGCGATCCGGACGCCGATGCGCCGCTGGCCAGGGACGCTGCGCCGGTGCGCGCGCGCCTCGCCCTGCACGGCGATCGGGTCTGGCTCCACGTCGAGACCGGCCGGGTCTGGCGCAACGGCCTGCCGGTGCAGAGTATGCCGCTGCAAGCCGGCGACCAGCTGGCGTTCGCCGATGGCCAGCGCTTCGTGCTGGAAGGTCCGCCACCGCACCATCCGCTGCCGGCGCGCCCTGCCGCCGCGCATGCCGATCTGGACGCTCCGCCGCCGGCGCCCGCCGGCTGGCGCCGGGTGCCATGGCTGCTGGTGAGCGCCGCGCTGCTGGCGGCGCTGCTCGCCGCCCTGCTGCTGTTCGGCAGCCGCTGACCGCGCGCCTCAATCCAGCGCGTGCCAGTCCGGCCCGAACGGCGCCGGGTCGCCGGCGAACAGCCGCTGCATCACCGCGGTCTCGTCACGGCGGATGCGGGCGAGGAACGGACGGGCGTCGCCGAGCGCGGCGAACGCCGCCTGCCCACGCTCCAGAAAGCCCTGCAGGGCCTCGACCCCGGCCGCGCGCGCCGGCCCGCGCGACAGCCGCAGCAGGGTCGCGACCCCGGGCAGGCGCAGGGCGGCGGCCAGGCCGTGGCCGACCGCATCGATCAACGCAATCTGGCGCGCGCGCAGGCGCGGCAATCCGACCCGGCGGTAGGCCTCGGCATACGCGGCGACGTCGATCGCCGCCAGCGGCGGACGCTGCGCGCCCAGGGCCTGCGCCATGCGCAGGTCGAAGGCATGGGTCAGCGCGCCGAGCGCGATCGCATCGGCCAGGGTCGCCAGCAGCGGGCGCGGCAGCAGCCGCTGCATCATCGGCGCGACCCGCGCCAGATCCGCATCACGCCGGCTGAAATCGTGCGGGCCGTAGAGGTCGCTGAGGAAGAACTCGGCCGCCGGGCGCTGGCGCGGATCGCGCAGGAACCCGGCGAAGCTGCGCTGCAGGCGCGCCGCCTGCCAGGCCTGCAGCGGCTTGAGCCAAGGCGCGCGGTTGCGCGGCTCGCGCACGGGGTCGTGCAGCGCGCGGTGCCAGGCCAGGCAGCGCGCGACCCGCGCGCCGGGATCGGAAGCGACGGTCGCCATCGCCGCCCAGATGGGGGCGGCCTGCGCCTCGACAAGCCCGCCGCGCGGCTCGGCTACACTGCGCCCGGTCCCGTCCCGGCTTCCGCATGCTCGCGCTCCACGCCAGCCCCCGTCCACCCACTGCTCCCACCCGCATCGGCCTGGCCATCGCCGGCGGCGGCCCGGTCGGGGCGATGTACGAACTGGGCGCGCTGCGCGCGCTGGACGAGGCCTGCGACGGCCTCGACCTGACCCGCCTGGACGGCTACGTCGGGGTCAGCTCCGGCGCGTTCTTCGCCGCCGGCCTGGCCAACCGGATCGGCACCGCCGAACTGTGCCGGATGCTGCTCGACGACCCCGGCGCCGAGCTGCGGCTGCGCCCGGACACCTTCCTGCGCCCGGCCCTCGGCGAATACGCGCGCCGCCTGCGGCGGCTGCCGGACACCGGGGCGCGCCTGCTCGCCGACCTCTGGCAGGGCCGCGGCGACTCGCGCTGGTCGGACCTGGTGACCCGCCTCGGCGCGCTCGTGCCGACCGGCCTGTTCGACAACCGCCCGATCGAGGCCTACCTGCGCCGGGTGTTCACCCGCCACGGCCGCAGCAACGATTTCCGCACCCTCGACCGCCCGCTGTACGTGGTCGGGGTCGACCTCGACAGCGGCCAGACCGTGCAGTTCGGCGGGCCGGGCTGGGACGACATACCGATCTCGCAGGCGGTGCAGGCCAGCGCCGCCCTGCCCGGGCTGTACCCGCCGGTGGAACTGCGCGGCCGCCACATCGTGGACGGCGCCCTGCGCCGCACCATGCACGCCTCGCTGCTGCTCGAGCGTGGGGTCGACCTGCTGATCGGGATCAACCCGCTGGTGCCGTTCAACCCCGGCGACGATGCCGAGGCCAGCGCGCGCGGGCACCGCTTCAGCGACCGCCGGATCGCCGACGGCGGGCTGCCCGGCGTGCTGTCGCAGACCATGCGCACCATGCTGCAGTCGCGCATGCAGGTCGGGCTGGCGCGCTACGCCCAGCAGTACCCCGGGATCGACCAGCTGGTGCTGGAACCCAATCCCGACGACCGCGAGCTGTTCTACACCAACTTCTTCAGCTTCTCCGCGCGCCGGCGCATCCTCCAGCTCGGCTACCGCAACACCCTGGCCGATCTGCGCCGGCGCCGCGATGCGCTGGCCCCGGTGCTGGCCCGGCATGGCATCCGCCTGCGCGCGGACGTGATCGCCGACCGTCCGCGCTCGATCGTGGCCCACCTGCCGGCCGCGCCACGCCGCACCGAGACCACCGCGCGCCTGGCGCGGGCGCTGGACGACCTCGAGCACCGCCTGGCCCGGCCCGCGCGCATGGTGTGAATGCTCTAGCCCACGCGCCCATCCTGCGAGGCACGCTCCCATCGCCCCCGGAGGGCCCATGGCCACGCTGAAGAAGTCCGCCCGCAAGTCCGCCGCCGGCAAGGCGTCCAAGCCCACCGGCAAGACCCGCAAGGCCAGCGGCGCGTCCGCCGATCGCCTGCTCGGGCGCTCGATCACCGAATCCGCGCAGCAGATCTGGCTGGCCGGCATGGGTGCCTTCACCCGCGCCCAGGCCGAGGGCAGCCGCCTGTTCGAGAGCCTGGTGCGCGACGGCCTGTCGCTGGAGCAGAGCGCCCGCCGCTTCGCCAGCACGCGCGCCGATGTCGTGCGCGACGCGGTCGAGGGCACCGTCGGCCAGGCCCGCGAGCGCGCCGCCGACACCTGGGACAAGCTCGAGAAGGTGTTCGAGGAGCGCGTGCAGCGCGCGCTGGTGCGCCTGGGCGTGCCCAGCCGCGAGGACCTGGCGGCGCTCAGCGAGCGGGTCGAACGCCTGACCGCCCAGCTGCGCCAAGGCGGCAGCGCGGCCAAGCCGGCCAATTCGGCCAAGTCGGCGGCAGCCCCGCGCAAGCGCGCCAGCGCGAAGACGCCGGCGGCCAAGGCCGCGGCCGCGAAGCCCGCCGCCCCGCGCAAGCGTGCCGCTGGCACCAGCACCGAGACCGGCAGCAGCACCGCGCAGGCCTGATCCCTGTATCCGGTCCAAGTCCCGCCAGTCCGTCGCGTCGCACGCCCCCTCCCCCTGCGATTCCCGGACTGGCGGGCATTGCTTGCCGGCGATCACGCCGCGGATGACCGACCCTGCCCGCGGGCCGCGTGAACGGCTATAGTCGCCGCCCTCGCATTCCCGTGCCGGTCCGTTCCCGTCCATGCCCGCGCTGTTGATCGCTCTCGCCGTGTTCCTGCTGGTCGGCTTCGGCGGCCACGTCTGGTTGCGCCGGCGCACGCCCGCGGCCACGCCGGACGACGACCGCCAAGCCGGGCTGGCGTACCTGGCCTCGCTGCGCTGGCGCGAATTCACCCGCCTGGTGCTGGCGCTGATGCGCACCCGCCACTACCGGGTGCTGCGCAGCGACGGCCAGGCCGACGACGTACCCGCCGACGGCGGCGACATCCTGCTCGAGCGCGAGGGCCAGCGCACTCTGCTGGCCTGCAAATACGGCACCGGCGCGGTGGTCGGCAGCCAGCCGCTGATGGGCCTGGCCAAGGCCGCCGAGCTGCGCGGCGCCACCCACGTCATCGTGGTCAGCCCCGGCCGCTTCGACGACGAGGCGCGCCGCCTGGGCGAGCGGCAGGGGATCGAACTGATCGACGGCGAGGCCCTGTGGCCGCAGCTGCGCCCGCTGGTGGATGCCTCCGCACTGCCGCTGCCGAAGCGGGCGACACCGCCGCTCCACCAGGCCGCGCCGTGGCTGGTCGCACTCGCGCTGGCCGCGGTCGCCGGCTGGCTGGCCGCGCCCGGCGAACCGGCGGCGGACACGGTGCCGACCGGCGCGCCTGCCAGCATCGCCTCCGCGCCGCGCCCCGCGGCGCCCGCGGCCACCGGGCCGGCCAGTTCCCCCGCGCCGTCGGATCCGGTGGAGCTCGAACGCCGGCGCAAGGAAGCCGCGGACGCCATCTCGACTTTGCCGGGCGTCGCGCGCGCGCTGTGGTCGACCCAATCCACCCTGCTGGTCTACCTCGCCAGCGAGGACGCCGACCCGCTGCCGCAGCTGTGCCCGCTGCTGGTGCGCTACGAGGAGCTGGCCCCCTCGCGCGTGCAGCTGCAGCCGCCGCCGGACAGCCACCGCCCGGTGCGCTTCCGGCAGTGCCGCACGTTCTGATGCCGCCCACTGCGCGGGCGGCACTTGCGCGCGCTGGCGCTCCTCCCGGTCTCCCTGGGTAGCACGCCCGCAGCCCTGCTGACGGCGCATCCGGGTTTCCGTTCGTTCCCGGCCCGCATCCCCGTTCGCGGCGGGCCTGTCGACCACGCGCGGGAACGCCCAGTGCACGCCCCCGCGCCCTACCAGTGCACCCCGCGCATCAGCGCCGCGAACGCGATCTGCTCGCTGCTCGGCGCCGCCTCGCCCTTCAGCGCCGCTTTGTCGCCGCGCGCCGCGGCCGAGTCCGGGAACAGCTCGAACGCGGTGTTCATCACCACCTCGTAGGCCTTCGGCGCCAGCGCGTTGACCAGCGCGGCGAAGATGCCCAGGCGCGTCGCGATCCGGCTCGGGCGCTCGATGATGCCCTTCACCACCAGGTCCGCCGCCTCGTCCGGGGTCAGGGTCGGCACGCTGTCGTACATCTTGGTGGGTGCGATCATCGGCGTCTTCACCAGCGGCATGTTGATGGTGGTGAAGCTGATGCCCTTGCCCGACAGCTCGCCCTGCGCGCAGCGGCTGAACGCATCCAGCGCGGCCTTGCTCGCGACGTAGGCGGAGAACCGCGGCGAATTGGCCAACACCCCGATCGAGCTGATGTTGATGATGTGGCCGCGGCGGCGCTGGATCATCCCGGGCAAAAAGCCCATGATCAGGCGCAGGCTGCCGAAGTAGTTCAGCTGCATGGTGCGCTCGAAGTCGTGGAAGCGGTCGAAGCTCAGCTCGATCGAGCGCCGGATCGAGCGGCCGGCGTTGTTGATCAGGATGTCCACGTGCCCGTGCTCCTTGAGCACGGTCTGCACCAGGCGGTCGCAGTCGGCCATGTCGCTGAGGTCGGCGGTGTAGGCGAACACCTTACTGCCGGCCGCGACCATCGCGTCGCGCGCCTTGAACAGCTCCTCCTCGCCGCGCGCCACGATCACCGTGGTGGCGCCGGCCGCCGCCACCTTCTGCGCGGTGGACAGGCCGATCCCGGACGAGCCGCCGGTCACCACCACCACCTTGCCGCGCACGCGCCCGCGCAGGCTGCGGTCCACGAACAGGTCCGGGTCGAGGTGGCGCTCCCAGTAGTCCCACAGCCGCCAGGCGTAGTCCTCCAGGCGCGGCACCGCGATCCCGCTGCCCTTCAGCGCGCGCTCGGTCTCGCGGTTGTCGAACCGGGTCGGATAGGTCAGGAACTTCAGGGTCTGGCGCGGGATGCGGAAGTCGCGCAGCAGCATGCCGACGAAGCGCCGCACCGGCGGCAGGTTGCCGATCGCCGTGCGCACGCTGCCGGGCACGAACGCGAACATGCGCGCGTCGATGCGCATGCTCATCTCCGGCGCGTGGCCGGCGCGCGCGAACACGTTGAGCACCTCGCCCACCCGCAGCGGCTCCGGGTCGACCAGGTGGAAGCAGTGGCCGTCCAGCCGCGGCTTGTGCGCGATGTGGTCCATCGCCGCCGCCACGTAGTCCACCGGCACCAGGTTGATGCGCCCGCCCTCGATCCCGAGCATCGGCATCCACGGCGGCAGCATCTGCCGCAGCTTCTTGATCAGGGTGAAGAAGTAGTAGGGCCCGTCGATCTTGTCGATCTCGCCGGTCTGCGAGTGCCCGACCACCATGCCCGGGCGGTAGATCCGCCACTTGATGCGCGTCTCCGCGCGCACCAGCCCCTCGGCCTCGTGCTTGGTGCGCAGGTAGGGATCGTCCAGCCCCTCGGCCTCCTCGAACATGTCCTCGCGGAACACGCCCGGATACAGCCCGGCCGCGGCGATCGAGCTGGTGTGGTGGAAGCAGCCGGCCTTGAGCGCGACCGCCAGGTCCAGCGCGTGCCGGGTGCCATCCACGTTCGCCGCGCGCTGCTCCTCGGCGCTGGCGGTGAGGTCGTACACCGCGGCGAGGTGGAACACATGGGCGATCTTCTTCGCCGCCAGCGCGCGCAGCGTCGCCGGCGCCAGCCCGCAGCCCGGCTGCGCGATGTCGCCCTCGACCGCCAGCACCCGGCGCGGGTCCCAGCCGCGCTTCTTCGCCAGCGCCGCGAACTTCTTCAGCGAGGCCTTGCGCACCAGCACGTGCACCGTGCTGCCCTTGCGCGCCAGCAGGCGCTCGATCAGGAACTGCCCCAGGAACCCGGTCCCGCCGGTCACCAGATAGTGCATCGCACCCTCCCGCGCGCATGCGCCGCCATCGTGGCCGCTACGTTGCCAGAGCCGCCGCGCCCGGACAATTCCCGCCGCCGGTTGATTCGGCGCCGGCGCGATGGTGTGATGCCGGCTCCCTCCGGAGATGCCGCCATGTCCGACCTCAAGGCCCAGTTCGAGCAAGCCGCCAAGGACGTCCACTCGCTGTCCGAGCGCCCCGACAACGACACCCTGCTGCGCCTGTACGCGCTCTACAAGCAGGGCTCGGAGGGCGACATCAGCGGCCCCAAGCCGGGCTTCTTCGACTTCGTCGGCACCGCCAAGTACGAGGCCTGGGCCAAGCTCAAGGGCACCGCGCAGGAGGACGCGATGCGGCAGTACGTGGCGCTGGTGAAGAAGCTCACCGCGTAAGCCCCCGCCGCCGATGGCCCGCCAGACCCGCCAGCGCATCCTGGATGCGTCGCTCGCGATGTTCAACGCGCAGGGCGAGCCGAACGTCACCACCAACCACATCGCCGACGAGCTGGAGATCAGCCCCGGCAACCTGTACTACCACTTCCGCAACAAGGACGACATCATCGAGCAGCTGTTCGCCGGCTACGAGACGCGCATGGACGCGGCGCTTTCGGCGCCGCAGGGCCGCCTGCCGGGGCTGGAGGACATCTGGCTGCAGCTGCACCTGGTGTTCGAGTGCATCTGGGACTACCGCTTCCTGTACCGCGACCTGGTCGACATCCTCAGCCGCAACCGGCGGTTGCGCCTGCGCTTCGCGCGCATCCTCAAGCGCGCCGACGAGCAGGCCCACGCGGTCATGCGCGGGCTGGTCAAGGCCGGGGTGATGCGCGCCTCCGCCGCCGAGCTGGACGCGGCGGCCACCAACGTGCTGGTGGTGGCCACGTTCTGGCTGAACTATGCCGCCGCGCGCGGCGACCGCGACGAGCAGGCCGCGATCCGCGACGGCATCGTGCAGGTGATGATGCTGATCGCGCCGTTCCTGCGCGATGCCGAGCGGGTGCATCTGAACACCCTCACCCGCGCCTACCTGGACTGACGGCCGGTGCGGGCGGACACCTTCAGCGGCGTGGCGTGCGCCGCTTCGCCGCCGCCCTTGTCCGGCGGCGCGCGGGCCGCACGCGCGGCCACAGCGCCTGCGCCAGCTCCGGGGCGGCGCGCAGCAGCCGGCGGGCCTGGCGCGGCCCGGCCACCAGCAGACCGAGTGCCGCCAGCCAGAGGTGACGGGCGGTCGGCGCCGGACGGGCGGCGCTGCGGGAAGGACGGACGGGGCGACGTGCACGCATGGCGATGGCTCCAGCAGGGTTGCCGCACCAGCCTCGACCAGCGGCATGGAGCATTCACACTAGCCGTGCCCGCGCCGCGGCCCGCCGCGCCGTGCGGCCGCCCCCTTGCCAGCGCCCGCGCCGCGCCGGATGCTGCCGGCTCCGCCACCGCCGGAGCCGCACATGGCCGCCAAGTCCAAGCCCGCATCCAAGTCCGCCTGGGCCGCCTTCCCGCTGGATGCCGCGGCCTTCGCCTATCCCGGCGATGCGCTCAAGCAGGCCTGGCCCGGGCTGCACGCCGGCGACGGCGAGCCGTGGCCGGATCGCAAGCGCGCCGCCGCGCTGCTGAAGGCCGCCGGCCGGGCCGCCCCGGATCTCACCGCGGATGCCCTCGCCGAGGCCCTGCAGGCGGCCTGGCGCACCTTCCACCGCGGCGACTTCAAGGCCGCGTTCGACGCCGGAAGCGCGCTCGGGCCGGTCGGCGCCTCGGTGGCGGTCAAGGCCCTCGGCATCCATGCCACCCATCTGGTGGAGGATGCGGACGAGAAGCTCAAGCGCTTCGAGCGCGCCGCCGCGCTGGCCGAGGCCGCGGTGCAGGCGCTGCCGGACGAGGCCAACAGCCACTACCGGCTGGCGTTCGCGCTGGGCCGCTACAGCCAGGGGCTGTCGATCGCCAAGGCGCTGAAGCTGGGGATCGCCGGCAAAGTCCGCAGCGCGCTGGACCGGACGCTGGCGCTGGCGCCCAAGCATGCCGAGGCGCACACGGCGCTGGCGCTGTACCACGCCGAGATCGTGGCCAAGGTCGGCAGCCTGCTGGCCGGTCTGACCTACGGGGCCAAGGCCAGCGAGGCCGAGCGCCACATCCAGACCGCGCTCAAGCTCACCCCGAAGGCCCCGATCGTGCACGTCGAGCACGGCAACCTGCTCCTGCTATTGGACTCCGACCACAACGAGGACGCCGCCGCCGCGGCCTACGAGCGGGCCGCCCAGTGCACGCCGCGCGATGCCATGGAGGCGCTGGACGCGGCCTGGGCGCGCGACCAGATCGAATGAGGCCGGGCGCCGCCGGCCGCTGAGCCGGCGCCGGGCGTACGCCCGGCCGCGCCCGCGGACCCGCGCCAGCAAGGCAATGCCCGGCGCGGGAGCACGCCCCGGTCGTAACCCGCATGGGAGCAGCGTTCTGGGCACCGGCGCGCGGGGCATGCGCGTGCGCACGGCCGGGCCGGGCCGGCACACGCTAGCGCCGGCACCCCATGGGCACGGCAAGCATGCAGGGCAGGCATCCCGCTTGCCGGCCATGCCGAGCCCTGCATAGCCGGGGCCGCCAGCGGCCCGCCCGGCTCAGCCGCGCGATGCGCGCACGTCGCGTGCCGGATGCCACGCACCACGCGTGCGCGACCGCTCGTCGGAACCCCCAGCGGTATCACCATTAAAGCGTGATAGGCTTCGCGAAATGCCCTACAGGGGGGCATGGTTCCATCCCGCTTTCTTAGGAGATGCCATGACGGGTCATCGCAAGGGCGCCCTCGCGGGCGCCGCAGTTGGTTTGTTGTCCTTCACTCTGGCCGCGCTGGCGGCTTCCCCCGGCGGATCCGCTGTCCGGACCGCCCCTGCCCCGCTTCCCACCCGTGCCGCGCCGGTCGCCAGCCATGTCGGCGTGCCGCAGGACTGGAGCCAGCGCGCGGTGGTGTATGCCGACCCGCTGCTGCCCGGCGCCACTGCGGACGCCCGCCTCGGCGGGGCCGGCTGGGACGTGCGCTACCGCGACCCGCGCTATCTGCTGTCGATGGCCAAACGGCTGCAGGCCGAGGCCGGCGCGGTGCCCGCAGCCATGGCTTACGCCGCGCCCAGTGCGCTGCAGGCCAGTGCGACCCGTGACGTGCGCCATCGCCGCAGCCCCAACACGCCGCCTCCCGCCACCAGTTCCCTGCAGCGCGACTGGAGCAACGTGCTCGGCGGCGGCCCCAACGGCCAGGGCGGGCGCGGCTCGCTCAACCTGTTCCCGGCCAAGTACAGCTACGACATCTTCGCCGCGCCGAACTGCACCAACGATTTCGTGGTCTATCCGACCGTCGCGCCGGGTGCCAATTCCAGCGGCAGCCGCGAGCAGTGGGTCGGCACCTTCACCGGCAATCCGGGCAACGGCAACACTGTCACCATCGGCAGTGCCATGCCGCGCCAGGTGGTGCTGACCGCCAGCGCCAGCGACAACACCGGCACCAATTTCCAGAACCCCAACAACAACAACACCCGGGCCGCCAACCTGGCGGCGGCGATCAACCGCTACAGCAGCCAGACCGGTTTCACTGCGGTCGCCAGCGGCGCCCAGGTCACCATATATTCGGAAACCACGGGGAACGTGACCAACAGCCTGGTCAGCGAGACCCTCAACAACTTCAGCCTCACCCGCACAAACGGCACCGGCACGGCCGGCCAACCCACCATCGTCGCCTTCAACCAGCTCTACCAGGGCCAGTGCAACGGCCCATGGAACCAGAACGGTGCGATCAAGGCGCCGAACGTCCTGTGGGCCTACAACACCGGCAACGGCTACACGGTCGAGACCTCGCCGGTGCTGTCCTACCACGACGATGCGCGCCAGGTCGCATTCGTGCAGCGCAACGGCAACACCCTGCAACTGGTGCTGCTGAAGTGGGCCGCCGGCCAGGGCACCGCCGCCAGCCCGGCCACCCCGGCCACCGTGGCCACCAGCGGCGCCGCCTACGCCGCCGCGCGCGCCGGCAGCGGCAGCGCGATGCTGGCGCTGACCTTCAGCGGCACCAGCAATACCGACGGCCAGGCGACCTTCTCCTCGCCCTACGTGGACTACGCCGCCGACGTGCTGTGGGTCGGCGACGGCAACGGCCGCCTGCACAAGTTCACCGGGGTGTTCCAAGGCGTGCCGACCGAAGTCACCACCGGCGGGTTCCCGGCCACGGTCGAGGCCGGCATGAAGCTGTCCTCGCCGGTGGCCTTCGCCGGCCAGGTGTACGTCGGCAGCCAGAGCGGCGGTGCCGGTATCGGCGGCAAGCTGCACCGGGTGGATGCCAGCACCGGCAGCGTGGTCAGCGGTGCCAAGCTCGCGTTCGACAACACCACCGGCCTGCGCGACAGCGTGTTGGTGGACGCCAATACCGGCAGCGTGTTCGGCTTCCTGTTCAGCACGCCCATCGCCAGTGACCAGCCCACCTGCACGATCAGCCCGAGCACTAATGGCCTGACCAATGCGTGCCGTGCGGTAGTGCGTTATCCGCTCACCTTCGCCGCCGGCGCGCCGCCGGCCGAGATCGCCTATGTCGGCCGCGGCAACAGCACGGTCAGCACGCTGTACGCCGGGATGTTCGACGAGGCCTACTACAGCAGCCCGACCGGCACCGGGGCGCTCTACATCGTCGGTGGTGCCAGCAACGACACATTCGTTCCGACCCTGTGGAAGATCCCGCTGGTCAACGGCGCGATGGGCACTCCGGTCATCGGGCCGGTGGTCGGCCTCAACGACTGCAACACGGTCGGCGACTGCCTGACCAACAACTGGGATTGGTCGCCGGTGACCGTGATCAAGAACGGCAGCCGCGAGTTCCTCTACTTCAGCATGGCCAAGAAGGCCAACCTGCCGGCCACCGGCTGCACCGGCGACTGCCTGTACATGTTCGACGTCGCCAGCGGCCCGTGGTCGCCCAGCCTGGCCCCCGGCGCCGGCCTGCCGACCTTCGGCGGCACCAGCGGGATCGTGGTGGACAACATCAGCAGTTCCCCCGGCGCCTCGCAGGTGTATTTCAGCCATGGCGGCAACGTCAACGGCACCGGCAACGCGGTGCAAGCCAGCCAGGCCGGGCTGCTCTGATGGCCCGTATGCGCTCTGCAGCCCTCATCCCGAGCAACAGCCGCTGATGGCCTGAGACCAAAAAATTTGCAGACGTCGTCCCGATCCAGATATCGTTGGCTTGTCGCGCGCTGAATCTGTAAGCTCATCAAGCCCAATCGATAGGAGATGCCATCGTGAAGGATCAGCAGCACGCCACAGCCCCGCAGCAGGGGCAGTTCGAGCGCCTTCCGTACCAGAAGCCGGCCTTCCAGCACGAGCCTGTGTTCGAGACCATGGCCCTGGCCTGCGGCAAGGTCAACATCACCCAGCAAGCCTGCCGCGGCCGCCGCAACGCGTCCTGAGGATTCGATCCACGCCGGCGACCCGCGACGGCGCCCGCCTTCAGCTGGCGCAGGACAGCCTGCGCCAATCCGGAGTGCTACGGATGCGCGCCTATGGCAGCAGCATGCTGCCGGCGATCCAGCCGGGCGACGAGCTGGTGTTCGCGCCGGTCGCCGCGGAGGGCCTGCGGCTCGGGCAGATCGTGCTGCTGCGCCAGAGGGACGCGCTGCGCGTGCATCGGATCGTGGCGATCGGGGCGGACGCCATCGTGACCCAGGGGGACAGCCTCCGCCACCGCGACGGCGCCATTGCCCTGCATGATGTCCTCGGCGTGCTGGTGGCGCAGTCGCGCGCCGGCCGCGCCCTGCCACCGCCCCACGGTCCGGCGCGCTGGCGCACCCGCCTCGCCCGCTGGCTGCTGCGCCATCTGCCCGGCGCACGCCGGGTGGCCGTCCGTTTTCCCCGCCTGAGCGACCTGCTGCGATGACCACCGCTCCTGCCCCGTTTCCGCTGGACATCGGCATCGGCGGCATCAACGTGCGCCTGGAGACCCAATCGCCGGACTTCGCCCAGATGATGGCCGCGCGCTTCCGCGGCTTCACCGCCCCGACCGGCGCACCGCACTACGTGTTCGACACCGAAGTGGTGCCCCTGGGTACGCCGGACCCGGTGCTGGACGGCACTACCACCGAGGTTGGCGTGCACCGCGAGGGCAGCGCCTGGCGCCTGACCTGCGGCGACTTCGAGGCCCGCTTCGACCCGCGCGCCGGGCGCGGCCGGGTGCGCCTGCACCCGAGCCCGTACTCGCTCGACACCGTGCTGCGCATCCTCCACACGGTGCTGCTGGCCGAGGAAGGCGGGATGCTGATGCACGCCTCCAGCGCCGTGCTGGACGGCCGCGCCTGGCTGTTCACCGGCGTCTCCGGCTCGGGCAAGACCACGATCTCGCGCCTGGCCCCGCGCGATGCCCGGGTGCTGACCGACGAGATGTCGTTCGTTCGCCGCGATCCTGCCGGCGGCTACCGCGCCCACGGCACCCCGTTCGCGGGCGAGCTGTCCACCCCGGGCGAGAACACCAGCGCCCCGCTGGCCGGCATCTTCCTGCTGGCCAAGGGCGAGCAGAACCGGATCGACCCGCTGCCGCCGGCGCAGGCCGTGCGCACCCTGCTGGCGAACGTGCTCTACTTCGCGCGCGACGACGCCCTGACCGCACGCGTGTTCGACAATGCCATCGCGCTGGCGGCCGCGGTGCCGGTCCGCCGGCTGACCTTCTACCCCGACCACCGCGTGTGGGATCTGCTGCGAGCCTCCGCATGACCGAGCCGACCTACATCCTCCGTTCCCCGCAGGTGGCCGCGCGCCGGATCGGCGACGAACTGATGATCATGTCCGGGCAGGCGTCCGCGGTGTTCAGCCTGAACGAGACCGCGGCCCTGCTGTGGGACGCCGCCGATGGCCGCACCCCGCTGCAGGAGATCGTGCGCACCCGGATCTGCCCACGCTACGCGGTGGATGTGGACACGGCCCTGGCCGATGCGCTGGAGCTGGTGCAGGGGCTGGCCGGGCATGGCATCCTGCAGGTGGCCGACCGGCCGTTCGCGGAGACCGACGGATGAGCGTGATGGAGACCATGGCCACCCGCGCGATGGCGCTGGGCATCCCGCTGGCCGTGCAGGTGGACCTGACCTACCGCTGCAACGAGCGCTGCATCCACTGCTACCTCGACCACGAGGACCACGGCGAGCTGCGCACCGATGAAGTGCTCGGCCTGCTCGACCAACTGGCCGAGGCCGGCACCTTCTTCCTCAACCTCAGCGGCGGCGAGATCTTCATGCGCCCGGACCTGTTCGAGATCATCGAACACGCGCGCCGGCGGCAGTTCTCGGTCAAGCTCAAGACCAACGGGGTGATGATCCGCGCGGCCAAGGCCCGGCGTCTGGCGCAGCTGGGCATCGAATCGGTGCAGATCAGCCTGTACTCGCACGATGCCGAGACCCACGACGCGATCACCAAGCTGCCCGGCTCGTTCAAGCGCAGCGTGGAGGCCGCGCGCCTACTGCGCGAGGCCGGGATCAAGGTGATCTTCGCCAACGTGCTGATGGCGCAGAACGCCGACCACTACAAACAGGTGCAGGCGCTGGCGGAGGCCATGGGCGTGCGCTACGAGGTGGACGCCACGATCACCCCGATGCTGGACGGCGACCGCACCCCGGTCGCGCTGAACATGGACGGCGAGCGCCTGCGCGGCATCCTGCACGACACCTCGCTGCTGGGCGACCAGGCCGAGCGCTTCCTCGCCCCCCCGTCCGGCCCGACCCCGCTGGAGGAGGCCTACGAGACCCTGCCCTGCAGCGCCGGCCACACCGCCTGCTATGTCTCCCCGTATGGCGACGTGTACCCCTGCGTGCAGTTCCCGTACAAGGTGGGCAATATCCGCGAGCAGCGCTTCCTGGACATCTGGCGCGACTCCCCGCAGCTCAACGAGGTGCGCGCGATCCGGGTGTCGGACCTGGAAGGCTGCTCGAGCTGCGTGCATGGCAGCAGTTGCACCCGCTGCCCGGGGCTGGCCTACCTGGAAGGCAACATGCGCGGGCCATCGACCCAGGACTGCGAGAAGTCCTTCGCGCGCACCGGGGTGCCCTCGCGCAACCTGCTGCGCAAGCAGGGGCGCAGCATCCCGCTGGTGGTGGTGGAATGAAGGGCCGCGTGGCGACTGCCTGCCGGGGCCGTCTCATTCTCTGACCGGCGGCTCCGCGGCTGGCCGCTGCCAACGACCTGTGGCCATCGCGCCACCTGCGATCCCCGGCAGGCGGCCTGCGGCAGCGGCCTCCGCGCGTGTCCGGCTCAATCGCGCAACAGCCAGCGGAACAGCGCAATCGCGCGCGCGCGGTCGCGGCTGAGCCAATACCAGCCGATGCACAACGCCACATAGGCCAACAGCAGCAGCGGATGCGGCACGTGCAGGCGCATCGCCAGCCCCGCCGCCAGCCCGCACAGCAGGCTGAACACCGTCAGCCAGACCGCGGCGCGGGTCGCGCCGAAGCCGGCGTCCTGCATCAGGTGGTGGATATGGTCGCGCCCGGCGGCGAACGGCGAGCGCCCCTCCTGCAGCCGGCGCACGATCAGCACCAGGGTGTCCATCACCGGCACCGGCACCAGCCACAGCGCCAGCACCGGGTTGACCGGATGCCCGGGATTCTGGGTCAGGCGGAACGCGACCCAGGCGATCACCAGGCCAAGGAAGCCGCTGCCGGCATTGCCCATGAAGATCCGTGCCCGCGGCCGCCAGGGGAAGCGCAGGTTCCACAGCAGGAACCCGGCCAGCGCGCCGCACAGGATCGCCACCCGCTGCGCCAGCCCGAAGTTGCCCGCATACACCGCCGCCGCGGCGAGCATCACCAGCGCCGCCAGCCCGAGCAGCCCGGCCAGCCCGTCGGCGCCGTCGATCATGTTCATGGCGTTGATCAGGCCGACGGTGGCGAACACGGTGAACGGCACCGACAGGAACCCGAGCGTGAGCGAGGGCAGCCCGAACAGCGGGCCGAGTTGCTCCACCCGCACCTGGCCGCCGTAGATCATGATCAGCGCCGCCACGACCTGGGCGAGGATCCGCCAGTACCAGCGCAGGTCGCGGCGGTCGTCCCACAGCCCGACCACGACCAGCACCGCCGCCGCAGCGGCGAACGCCAGCAGCGAGGGCGGCGGCGCCTGCCCGGTCCAGAGGCCAGCGGCAGCCGCGGCGGCCGCCGCCATCGCCAATCCGCCAGTGACCGGCGTGGGCACTGCATGGTCCTTGCGTCCCGCGGGCCGGTCGTAGAGATCCCAGCGTCGCGCCAGCGGCTGCAGCAGCCACGGCAGCACCGCCGCGAGCGCAAACGCCAGCAGGATCAGTCCCGGATTGAATGCCTGCAGCATGCTCCCCCTGCTTCCCGTTCTGGATGGGCCGCCTGGATCGGCCGCCCGATGCCGCCAACCATCGTAACGTCAGCGCATGGGTTTCAACCGCGTTCGCGCAGCACGCCGTCGGCCAGTTCCAGCACGCGGTCGGCCAGCGCCAGGCTGGCCGGGCGGTGGGTGATCAAGAGCACGCTGCGCCCGCGCAGCGCCGCGCGCGCCTGCGCAACCCAGTCGGCTTCGGCCACCGGGTCGAACATCGCGGTCGCCTCGTCCAGCACCAGCACTGGCGCGTCCTTGAGCAGCGCGCGCGCCAGCGCGATGCGCTGGCGCTGCCCGGCGGACAGGCGCAGCCCGTCGTCGCCGACTGCAGTCGCATAGCCCTGCGGCAGCGCCGCGATGAAGGCGTCGGCACAGGCCATGCGCGCCGCGGCTTCGATCCGCTCGGGTGTCGCACCGGGATCGGCATAGGCGATGTTGGCGGCGATCCCGGTATGCGCCAGCAGCACCGGCTGCGCGACCCAGCCGATCTGCCGGCGCAGCAGGTCCAGCGGCCATTCGCGCAGGTCGCGGCCGTCGAGCAGGATCTGGCCGGCATCCGGGTCGGCGAAGCGCAGCAGCAGTTGCACCAGGGTGCTCTTGCCGGCGCCGTTGGCGCCGGTGATCGCGACCACCTCGCCGGGACGGATTTCCAGATCCACCCCGCGCAGCACCGGCGGGCCGTCCGGATAGGCGAAATGCACGCCCCGGAACGACAGCGCGCCGCGTGCGCGCACGGGCAATGGCTCGGACGCCGGGGCATCGGCCTCGGGGGCCACGGCCAGCACCTCGACGATCCGCCCGAACGCACCGCGCACCGCCTGCCACTCGCCGTACACGCCGGCCAGCTCGCCGACCGGCTGCGCCAGCAGCAGGCCATACAGCAGCAGGCTCACCAGATCCGCGCCGGCCAGCAGCCCGGCCTGCACCTGCATCCCGGCCAGGCCCAGCAGGGCCAGCACCAGCGCCGCGGCCAGGGTGCGCACGACCGGTGCGATCGCCGCCAGCCGCCGCCCCTGGCGCAGGTCGAGCACGCGCAGGGCCTCGGCCCGGTCCGCGTACGCCGCGGCCTCGCGCGCGAGCGCCCCGTCGGCCTTGACCAGGGGCAGCAGCGCCAGCCCGCGCTCGGCCTGTGCGGCGCGCGCCGCCTGCGCCTCCGCCAGCGCCCGCCCGAGCGGACGCAGGCGGCGCCCGGCCAGCTTCAGCAGCAGCCAGCCCAGCGGCGCCAGCAGTGCCAGCCCCAGGCCCAGCAGCGGCGCGATCCGCAGCATCATCAGCAGCGCGCCGGCGCAGGTGAGCAGCAACGGCACCAAGGTGGTGAGGGTCGCGCCGAGGAAGGCGCCGAGGCGATCGATGTCCTCGCCGAGCAGGGCCAGCAGGTCGCCGCGCCGGCGCCGGCGGTGCCAGTCCAGCGGCAGCGCGAGCAGATGCGCGTACAGGCGGGCGCTGCCGCGCGCGGTCATCGCCGCGGTCGCCGCCTGCACCCGCACCGCCACCCACCAGCCCAGCCCGGCCTGGGCGGCGACCAGCGCGAACAGCCCCAGCAACGGCGGCGCCAATGCCCCGCCGTGGGCGAAGGCGGCGGTGGCGCGCCCGGCCAGCCACGGCATCGCCAGCAGCGCGGCGCTCTGCAGGCACATGAGCAGGGCGCTGACGGCCAGTTGTGCCCAGTCCGGCCGCAGCAGGCCCAGGAGCGGCCGCCACGGCCGCGCCGCGGCGGCGGCCTCAGTGCTGGCGGCCGTAGGCATCCTCGAACCGCACGATGTCGTCCTCGCCGAGGTAGCCGCCCGACTGCACCTCGATCAGTTCCAGCGGCAGCTTGCCGGGATTCTCCAGGCGGTGGCGCACCCCGAGCGGGATGTAGGTGCTCTGGTTCTCGCCGAGCAGGATCACCTCCTCGCCGCGGGTGACCCGCGCGGTGCCGCGCACCACCACCCAGTGCTCGGCGCGGTGGTGGTGCATCTGCAGGCTCAGCGCCGCGCCCGGCTTGACCGTGATCCGCTTGACCTGGAACCGCGGCCCGGCGTCGATCGCCTCGTAGCTGCCCCACGGCCGGTACACCCGCCGGTGCAGCTGCACCTCCGGGCGGCCCTGCGCCTTCAGCGCCGCGACCAGCCGGCGCACGTCCTGCACCGCGTCCTTGCGCGCGACCAGCACCGCATCGGCGGTGTCCACCACCACCACATCCTGCAGCCCGAGCAGCGCCACCAGGCGGCCGCCGTCGGCCCAGGCCAGGGTGTCGCGGCAGTCCAGCGCGAGCACGTCGCCGCGGTGGGCGTTGCCGTCGCCGTCCTGCTCCGCGACCTGCCACAGCGCGGCCCAGCTGCCGACGTCGTTCCAGCCCACCTCCAGCGGCAGCACCGCGGCGCGCGCGGTGTGCTCCATCACCGCGTAGTCGATCGAATCGGCCGGGCAGGCGGCGAACGCTTGCGCGTCCAGGCGCACGAAGTCCGGATCCCGCCGTGCCTGCGCATGCGCGTGCCGGCAGGCCTCCAGCATGGCCGGCTGCAGCCGCGCGAGTTCCTCCAGGTAGACCGAGGCGCGCAGCAGGAACATGCCGCTGTTCCAGTAGTGATCGCCGGCGGCCAGGTAGGCGGCAGCGGTCGCGGCATCCGGCTTCTCGACGAAGCGCCGCACCGCGCGCACGCCCTGCCCCGGCGCGGCCTGGATGTAGCCGTAGCCGGTCTCCGGCGCGTCCGGCACGATGCCGAAGGTGACCAGCTGGCCGTCCCGGGCCGCCGGCGCGGCCTCTTGCACCGCGGCGCGGAAGCCGGCCGGATCGGCGATCACGTGATCGGAGGGCAGCACCAGCAGCAACGGGTCCTCGCCCCCGCGCAGCGCCTCCAGCGCGGCGACCGCGATCGCCGGCGCGGTGTTGCGCGCGACCGGCTCGAGCAGGATGGTGGCCGCGCTGGCGCCGGCCTCGCGCAGCTGCTCGGCGACCATGAAGCGGTGCTCCTCGCCGGCCACCACGATCGGCGCAGCCGCGGCCAGCGGCGCGACCCGCCGCCAGGTGGCCTGCAGCATCGAGTCCTCGCCCACCAGCGGCAGGAACTGCTTGGGATAGGCGTCGCGCGAGAGCGGCCACAGCCGGGTGCCGGAACCGCCGGAGAGGATGACCGGGATCATCGGCGGATTATGCCAGCCACCTTGCGGCGGTCGCCGGCCGGCGCCGGCTCAGCGGTCGGCCCCGAGCGCGCGCCGCAGGCCGACGCCCCAGCGCCGCAGGTAGGCCGCGGCCAGGCCGAGCGGGCCGTGGGCGTCGTAGCGATGGCGCATGAAGGCCGGCGGCGGCAGCAGCTTGTGCCACAGCCAGCGCAGCCGCTGCGGCCAGGGCAATCCGCGCAGATGGCTGCGGTCGAACGCGCCGGGTGCGTCCAGGTGCAGGCCGGCACCGGCGCTGCGCGCGGCGGCCTCGGCCAGCTCCGGCGGCAAGGCGGTCGCGAACGCCGCATGCGCGGCCTGCAAGGCGTCCACCAGCGCGGCTAGGTGCACCGGATCGGCCGCGGGCGCCAGCAGCCGCGCCCAGTCGCCGGGCCCGCAGCGCGCGGCGAGCAGGTGCACGTCGTACAGCCACAGCAGGCGGTCGTGGGTGCCGGCCGCGCGGTTGCCGGCGCGGTGCAGGGCCGCGTGCAGCAACGCATCCGCCGCGCCCAGCGCGCGCGCCTGCGGATGCAGGCCGGGCAGCGCCTGCGCGCGCGCCCACAGGTCGGCGAAGGCCAACCCGCGGTCCAGCCCGGCATGGTTGAGCAGGCGCCAGTGCAGGTCCAGCACCACCCCGCGCCGCGCCGGATCCACCAGCGCGACCTGGGTGTCGCTGGCCTGGCGCGGGGCCACGCCATGCGCCAATGTCCAGCCGGCCGCCACCAGCGCCGCGGTCGCCGCCTCGGCCTGCGCCAGATCGGCGACGAGCAGGTCGATGTCGCAGCCGGGGCGCAGTTCCGGCGCCGGATACAGCCATTGCCCGAGCGCCATGCCCTTGAGCACGAAGCACGGCAGCCCGGCCTCGGCGAGCTGGTCGAGCACCGCGCGCGCGCTGGCCTCGCGCGCGAGCAGGCGCATCCCGTCCAGGCGCGCCTGCGCCGCCAGCCGCGCGCGCAGCGCGGCGGTCGGTGCCTGCGCCGGCAGCGCGCGCGCCAGCAGCGGCGCCACGCCCTCGGCCTCGGCGCAGGCCAGCACCGCCTCCGGATCGGCCGCCAGCAGCGCCTGCAAGGCCTGCGCGCGCCCGGCCAGCGTGCCGGCGCAGGCTGCGCGCAGGTCCACGCCGTCGGCGTCGGCGCGCGCCGCGGTCACACCCGGTAGTACTCGCGGTACCAGGCGACGAAGCGGGCCACGCCCTCCTCGACCGGCACCTGCGGGCGATAGCCGACGTCCGCGACCAGGTCGGACACGTCGGCCTCGGTGTCGGGCACGTCGCCGGCCTGCAGCGGCAGCAATTCCATCCGCGCCTTGCGCCCGAGGCACTGCTCCAGCACCTCGATGTAGCGCAGCAGTTCGACCGGGCGCTCGTTGCCGATGTTGTACAGCCGGTACGGCGCCACCCCGCTGGTGGCCGGATCCGGGTGCGCGCCCGACCAGCCCGGGTCCCGGCCCGGCACCCGGTCGAGGGTGCGCAGCACGCCCTCCACGATGTCGTCCACATAGGTGAAGCTGCGCTTGTGGCGGCCATGGTTGAACACCCGGATCGGCTCGCCGGCCAGGATCGCGCGGGTGAATAGGAACAGCGCCATGTCCGGCCGCCCCCACGGGCCGTACACGGTGAAGAAGCGCAGGCCGGTGCACGGGATGCCGTACAGGTGGGCATAGCTGTGCGCCATCTGCTCATTGGCCTTCTTGGTGGCTGCATACAGCGTCAGCGGATGCTCGGCCGAGGCGTGCTCGGAGAACGGCATCGCGGTATTGGCGCCGTACACCGAACTGGTGGAGGCGTACACCAGGTGCTGCACGCCCTGCCGGCGGCAGCCTTCCAGCACGTGCAGGAAGCCGGTGACGTTGCTGCTGACGTATACGTGCGGGTTCTCGGCGGCATAGCGCACGCCCGCCTGCGCGGCCAGGTGCACCACGCGCTCGAAGCGGTGCGCCGCGAACAGCGCCTCCATCGCCGCGCGGTCGGCGAGATCCGCGGCGACGTGGACATAGCCCGCACGCGCCTGCAGCCGCGCCAGTCGGGCCTGCTTGAGGGTGACGTCGTAGTAGTCGTTGAGGTTGTCCAGCCCGACCACCTGCTCGCCGCGGTCGAGCAGGCGGTGGGCGACGTGGGAGCCGATGAAGCCGGCGGTGCCGGTGACGAGGATGGGCATGCGGAGGACAGCGGATGGAATGGCGGGATTCTACTGGCCACGGCCGCGCACCCACAGGGCGCGCAGCGCGGCCGGCACTGCCCAGCCGGCGAGTCCGGCCAGCAGGTCGATGAGTACGTCGGACACGCGCGGGTCGCGCCCCGGGATCCAGATCTGCGCGACCTCGGTCCCGATGCCGATCAGCAGCAGCGCCAGCGCGATCCGGCGCGCGCGCCAGGCCGGCAGCGCCAGCGCCGCGACCGCCCCGAGCAGCGCGAACAGCAGCAGGTGGAACAGGTTGACCGTGCTGTGCAGGTTCTCGATCCAGATCATCGGCCGGTTGAGCCAGGCCCAGTGCGCGCGCGCGGCGGCGATCAGGTCGTTCGGCACCAGCACCGCCAGCAGCACCAGCGCCAGCACCAACAACAGCAGCCCGCGCAGCAGGACGCGCCGCATCAGCCCATCGCCTCGCCGCACAGCTCGCGGTACACCGCCAGGGTGTCGCGCACCACGATCCGCTCGTCGAAGCGGGCCTCGGCCTTGGCGCGCGCGGCCGCGCCCAGGCGCGCGCGCAGCGCCGGATCCGCAGCCAGGCGCGCGATCGCCTGCGCCAGCGCCGGCGCGTCGCGCACCGGCACGCGCAGGCCGTCGACCCCGTGCTCGACCACTTCGCGGCAGCCGGGCACGTCAGAGGCGACCAGCGCGCAGCCGCAGGCGGCGGCCTCGATCAGGCCCTTGGGCAGCCCTTCGCGGTAGCTCGGCAGCGCCACGACATCGATCGTGCGCAGCAGCGCCGGCATGTCCTGCACATGCCCCAGCCATTGCAGCAGCCCTTCCTGCACCCAGCCGCGCACGGTCGCCTCCGGCACCGCCGCGGGATTGCCCGGGTCCGGCTCGCCGGCCAACAGCAGCTCCACCGGCGCGCCCTGCGCGCGCAGCAGGCGCGCGGCCGCGGCGTACTCGGCCAGGCCCTTGTCCCACAGCAGCCGCGCCGGCAGCAGCACGCGCACGCGCGGCCCCGGCGTGCGCGCCGGATCCGGGGCGAAGCGCGCGCAGTCCACCCCGGAGCCGGGGATCAGGCGGATCGCGGCCGGATCGACCAGCCCGGAGCCGGCGAACAGCGCCACGTCATCGGGGTTCTGCAGGATCAGACGCGCATTGCCGCCGGCGAACGCCGGCCGGAACAGCCGGCGCAGCAACGGCCGCAGCAGGCGCGCGCGCAGGTCCTGGCTGGTGAACACATAGCCCATGCCGGCGACCGCGTTGACCCGCGCCGGCACCCGCGCCAGGCGCGCCGCCAACGATCCGTACACCGCGCACTTGATGGTGAAGCCGTGCACCAACTGCGGGCGCTCGCGCCGCAAGAGCCGCCACAGGTGCAGCAGCAGGCGCGCCTCGCGCAGCGGATGCAGGCTGCGGCGGTCCATCGGCAGCGCCTGCCAGCGCAACCCGAGGCCGCGCAGACGCTCGCCGTAGGGTCCGTCGGGCGAGAGCAGCAGCACCTCGTGCCCGGCCTGGTGCAGGGCCAGCGCCAGCGAGCGCCGGAAGTTCCACAGGTACCAGTCGGTATTGGCGAACAGAACCGCCTTCATCGCCGCCTCAGCCCAGCGGCATGAACTGGTACGGCACCCACAGCCGCGCGTGTACGGCGAAGTGCAGCCAGACGAACAGCACCGCCGCGTAGTAGCCCACCTCGGCCAGCACCAGCGGCGTGCGCACCTGCACGCTTTGCGCCAGCCGCGGCAGGCGCGCGAACACGAACAGCTGGAGCGGGATCAGGTATAGCGCCACCCGATCCACCGCGGTCGAGGCCAGCGGCACCAGCGGCAGGCACACCAGCGCGAAGGCCGCCATCCACAGCCACAGCCGGCGCTCCTGCGGATCCGGCAGCAAATGGCGCCGGAACGCCAGCAGCAGCAGCGCCGGCACGACGTTCATCAGTACGCGGATCAGGCCGCCCTGCGACTGGTAGTCGGCCTCGACATAGTTTTGCCACAGCCGCTCGGACGCATCCGCCACCAAGAGGTAGTACAGCAGCGCGGTGGTCGCCGCCACCAGCACTGCAGTCAGGATCCGGTTGCGGCTGGCGGCCAGCGCCGCGATCGGCAGCAGCAGCACCGCCGACTTGTGGAAGGTCGCCCCGATCGCCACCCACAGCACGAACCGGCGCACCCGCCCCCGCCCGAGCGCGGTCAGGCCCAGCAGCGCAAAGCCCAGCGCCACTGCCTGGCGGGTGTAGCCCATGCCGACCACGATCAGCATGTACGGCACTGCCGCCAGCAGCGCCAGCCAGGGATTGGGCTGGGCGCGGCAGAAGCGCACGGTGCCGGCCATCAAGACCAGCGCGCATATCAGGTTGACCCAGTAGATGTCGCCGCCAGTGCGCCCCACCAACCAATTGAGCAGGTAATAACCGGGGTCGCTCATTTCCAAAATCTGACCCAGATCCAACCGCGAAGCGCGCTCGAACATCGGCAGGTAATTCATCCAATCCCCACCGACCTGGTGGCGCAGCCCCACCAGCAGGGAGAACAGCAGGAACACCGCGGCCCAGGGCAACCAGGCCTGACGGCGCGCCAGCCGCCCGGGCAGCAGCACGCCCCAGGCCGGCACCAGGAACATGAGCCAGTAGGGCCACATCAGCCGCCACCGCCCTGCGCATCCAGCCAGGCCTGGAACATCAGCACCGACCACAGCCGGTAGCCGTACTGACCCTGGCCGCGCCGGTGCGCCTGCCACACCCGCTGCACCGGTGCCGGGTCCAGCAGGCCCTGGCGGCGCAGCCGCGCCGGGTCGAGCAGATCGTCCGCCCAGCCACGCAGCGGACCACGCAGCCAGGCATCCAGCGGAATGCCGAACCCCATCTTCGGGCGCTCGATGAGCGCGCGCGGCACGTAACGATCCAGTAGCTGGCGCAGGATCCACTTGCCGCGGCCGCCGCGCAGCTTCATGGCCATCGGCAGCCGCCAGGCCAGTTCGACCACCGCATGGTCCAGGAACGGTGCGCGCGTCTCCAGCGAGACCGCCATCGCCGCGCGGTCGACCTTGACCAGGATGTCGTCCGGCAGGTAGGTCAGCGCGTCCAGCGCCATCATCCGCGCCACCGGGTCGGACAGGCGCGGCCACTGGTCGCGTAGATCCGGCAGGCTCGGCGGCAAGGCCCCGTTCACCACCATGGCCGCCGGCTGCGGCCATTCGCTGACGAGCGACACATACATGTCGTCCAAACTCTGGACGGTCCGCAGGCGCTGGCCGAGGCGGTGGACCTTGTCCCCCGGCTGGGCGATCCCGGCGTGGCGGGCCAAGGGTCCGGCCAGCCGGTTCACCGTCTGCGCCGGCAGCGCCTGCAAGCCCGCGCCCGCCAGCCGCCGCAGCGGCGCCGGCACCGGCGCCATCCGCCGCCACACGCGCGGCCCCAGCAGGTAGCGGTTGTAACCGCCGAACAGTTCGTCGCCACCATCGCCGGACAACGCCACCGTGACGTGCCGGCGCGCCAGCTGCATCACCAGGCAGGTCGGCAACTGCGAGGAATCCGCGAACGGCTCGTCATAGACCTCTGGCATGCGCGGGATCAGCGCGCGCGCATCTTCGGCAGTCAGGCGCACTTCGGTATGTGCGGTGCCCAGGTGCCCGGCGATGGCGCGCGCATGCTCGGCCTCGTCGTAGGCCTTTTCCTCGAAGCCGATGGTGAAGGTGCGCACCGGCTGGCGGCTCTGCGCCTGCATCAGCGCGGTGACGAGGGTCGAATCGATGCCGCCGGAGAGCAGCGCACCAAGCGGCACGTCGGCCAGCCGCTGCCCGGCGACCGCGCGCCCGAGCGTCTCGGCCAGCGCATCCAGCGCCTCGGCCTCGCTGCCTTCGAACGGCGCCGCCATCCCGCGCTCGGCCACCTCGCGCAGCGACCAGTACGCCCGCGGCGACGGCTCGCGCTCGCCGGCCGCCAGTTCCAGCCAGGTCCCCGGCGGCAGCTTGCGGATGCCGGGGTGGATGGAATACGGCGCCGGCACGTAGTTGTAGCGCAGCAGCAGTGCCAGTGCGCCGCGATCGATCCCGCCGACGAACGCCGGATGCGCGCGCAGCGCCTTCAGCTCGGACCCGAACAGGAAGGCCCCGCCCTGCCAGCCGTAGTACAGCGGCTTTTCGCCGAGCCGGTCGCGCGCCAGCGCCAGCACCCGCCGCTCGCGGTCCCACAGCGCCAGCGCGAACATCCCGGTGCAGCGACGCAGGGTCTGCTCGAGTCCCCAGTGCGCGACCGCCGCCAGCAGGGTCTCGGTGTCCGAATGCCCGCGCCAGGCCGGTGCCGCACCCGCCGCCTGCAACTGCGCGCGCAGGTCCAGGTGGTTGTAGATCTCGCCATTGAACACGATCACCCAGCGCCCGCAGGCGGACAGCATCGGCTGGTGGCCGGCCGCGCTGAGGTCGAGGATGGCCAGGCGACGATGGCCGAGCGCGAGGCCGGCCTCGGCGTCCGCCCAGGCGCCCGCATCATCCGGCCCACGGTGGGCGATGGCCGCGGCCATCGCCTGCGCCCGCGCGACGAGCACCTCCCTGTCCGCGCCCGGCTGCCAGGCGCCTGCGATTCCGCACATGCCTCAACTCCGCCCCCTGCGGGCCACGTCCTGCAAGATGCCGACGATCCGGGGCGCCTGCGCCTGCAACGAATACCACTCTGCCACCCGCGCCCGCCCGGCCTGCCCCTGCCGTCGCCGCAATGCTGCGTCGTCCAGCAGCTTGGCCAGCGCATTTTCCCAGTCGGACTCGCTTTCGGCCAGCGCTCCGTTGACGCCAGGCTGCACCAGTTCGCAGTTGACTCCGACCGGCGAGGCCACCACCGGCAGCCCGCAGGCCATGTACTGGATCAGCTTGTAGCCGCACTTGCCGCGCTCCCAGGGCGCATCCGGCAGCGGCATGATGCCGATGTCGAACGCGGCCACCTGCGCAGCCTCGTCGGCGGCCGACCACGGCACCGCTTCGAACGGCGTGCCTGCAATCTGGTCGGGCCGGGCGCCGACCGCCACTGCCCGCAGTGGCCACCGCTTTCGCAAGCGTTCGATCACGCCGGCGACGCGCTGGAGATAACCGGCCGTGGCCGGCGACCCGATCCAGCCGATCACCGGCACCGCGGCCTCGCTGCGCAGCGGTGTGGCCGCGTAGCGATCCAGATCGACCACGGTCGGCACGGTTTCCACCCGCTGGCAGCCGGCCCGCCGCGCGCGCTCCGCAAGGTAGGCATTGCCCGCCGTCACCGCATCCGCACGCCGCATCACCGCATCGATCCGGCCGCCGAGCAGGCCGCGCACCAGGCGCGAGCGGTGGGCGTCGTAGCGGTGGAACACGGCATCGTCGTAGTCCACGACCAGCGGCACCCGCCCCGGCAGCCGCTCCACCCAGGCCGGCAGCCAGGGCAGCAGTTCCTTCTCCAGCCACACCACGTCGAACTGGCGCGTACGCCACATCGCCCGCAGCCGCTGCAGGTAGCCGCGCAGCACACTCACCGGCGCTCGCCGTCCGGCGTACAGCGCCTGCACGTAGGCATCGTCCAACAGCGCTACGGCCTCGACCTCGAAGCCCGCGGCGCGCAGCGCCGGCAGGTAGTCGTACATCCGCACCCGGCTGCTGGCGCCGGCGCGGGTGTAGCGGGGCAGCATCAGGACGCGCATCCGCTCACCAGGCGCTCATAGATGGCCGAGTAACGCGCAACCCCCTCCTTGAGCGAGAAATGGCGACGAGCGCTCGCCACGCAGCGCTCACGGATACCCGGCTGGGCAACCAATGCGAGCAGATCGCGCATGCCTTGCCGGAGGCTGTCGGCGTCGAACCCCGACACCGCGATGCCGACCGTATCCTCGACCAAGATCGTCGCCATGTCGCCGACACCCGTATTGGCCAGCACCGGGATGCCGCAACCCAGCAACTCCCCCAATTTGGTAGGTGCCGATGCCTGCTTGGAGAAGACCGGCTTGATGAAGAACACCGCCGCATCCATCCGCGCCATCAGCTCGGGCATTTCGGCCGGGTCGGCGCGGCGCAACTCCACGCAAGAATCCGGGATCGCCGCAGTTCGCAAGCAGGCCCGGATGTGCTCGTGCTCACCCCGGTTCACCACCAGCAGACGCGCCTCCGGCCGCAGGTCCAGCAGCAGGCGCATCGCGCGCGCCACAGCGTCGAACAGATACCAGGTCCCAGCCGATCCCACGTATCCCAACGTGAATGCGCGCGGATCGCGCCGCCCCTCGATCGGCATGAAACGCTCCAAATCGGCGCAGGTCGGAATCACCGTGACCGGCGGCATACCTCCCTGCAGATAATCGAACCTCTGCATTTCCACGACGGCCGCATGGGTTAGCGACACCACGTGATCCGCACTCAACAAGAACCGGCGTTCGAAGCCTTTTGCAATCCGATACATGCGGCCATCACGCGGCCACAGCCCGCCATCGACGCGCTCGTCCGCCCAGAAGCCACGCATGTCGAACAGGAAGCGCATCCCCGCCAGTCGTTTCAGCACCAGCGCCATCAGCGCCGCCACGTAGCTGCGCGCATGCACGATGCGCAACCGGTGCCGCCAGGCCAGCCATAGGCCAGTGACGACCCCCACGATCACATCCCACGCCGTCACCACCGTAGAAGGGCGCTTATGGTAGCGGCGCGGGTGCCATGTGATTCCGGCCTGGGCAATGCGTTTGCGCAGCGCTTGCCGCCGCGGCAGATCGGCCCAGTCCTCGGCCTTCTCGAAGCTCACAAGATGGATGCGCCAGTCGGGCGCCAGCCGCTCCAGATAGGTCAGCACTTGCGACTGTCCGAGTGGCTCCAACATGCCGTCATAGCTGATGTAGAGCACGCCCATGCTCACGTGGAGCACCCCTTCCGCCACCCCGGCAGCAGCAGGTCCAGATAGGCATCAGCGGCCTTGTCCACGCTAAAGTCCTGAGCCCGACGGCGTAACGCATCACGGTCGTGCTTGCGCGACAGCGCCTCCTCCATCGCCCGTGCAAGGGCGTCCACGTCTGCGACCGGCACGAGCGTGCCGTATTTGCCATCGTCCAGGATCTCGCGCGGACCGGATGGGCAGTCGGTGCTGACGACAGGTGTACCCGCCTCCAGAGCCTCGATCAGAACGGTCGGCAGACCTTCATAATCCGAGGAAAGCACGAACAGGTCCGCCTGGCGCAGGTACACCGCCGGGTCGCGGGTGAATCCAGGCATGAAGACGCGCGGGCGCACACCAAGGTCGCTGGCCAATGATTCCAGCGCCTGTCGCTCCGTACCTTCCCCCACGATCAGAAGCACCACATCTTCACGTGGCAGGCGCGCGAATGCATGCAGCAGGCGATCGAAACGCTTCTGGGCCTTCAGCGTGCCCACCGCGATGATTTTCTTACCAGACGAGTGCAGCCAGTCCCGCGCAAAGACTGGATCGATATTGGGATCGTCCTGCTTAGCCGGCAGACCAGTGACCGGGTTGTATATCGTATGCACTCGGCCTACAGGCAGACCTGCCATATCCTCGAGGTCACGCGCGACTCCGCCCGAGACACCGACGAGGGCATCCGCATATGGCATCAGCTTTCGCATGCTGCTGCGCAACGCCACCCGATGGGACGCCCTATAACCACGGCCATGCACGGACCAGGTGTTGTGTTCGACCGCCACAATGCGGGTATTGAGTCGCAAAAGTGACGCCACGGCCACTGCCATCGCCGTTAGCGGCCACATGTTCGCTAACAAGCCCGACGGGTGCACGTCCAGCAAATAGCGCCGTAACGGTCGGAACAGATGCCGGACCCGCCCACACTGCAGATCGACGACGCGAACACGCGGATCGAGCAGCGACTGAAGCTCACCCTCCGCTTGCATCAGCACCATATCGACGCGCAGCCCGCGGGAAATGAATGCATTGGCGAGGTAAATGCTGACGCGCTCGGCACCACCGGCCCGCAAATTGGGAAGGACAATGGCGATGTCCACCAAATTCGATTTTCTATGGGCCATGATCTTCCTCACACTCACCACTCAGGCACCATCGCCGCCTGAAACCCCGATAGGCGCGATGCTTACTCCTCGCAAACGGCCGTGACGCCCGCAGCCATGACCCTCGCGCACCAGGCCTGCCACAGCGGTCGACTTCGCCCGGCCCTATGGTATTGCCCGCCGCAGGATCTATCATGCCATGCACTTCAGCATCTTGTTTCTGATGTACCGCATTCCTCTGACCAAGGCCGCATCCCCCCATCCGGCGCACTGGAGGGTGAACGCAAGCCGATGGATCAGAGTTTGGTCAGCGGCATAGCGCCAGCCTGCCTGAATGCGTCGCCAACGCCTGTCGGACAATACGTCAAAGCAGCCTGCGAGCCGCTTTTTTTCATTCGCCAAAGCCCGCAGCAAGCGTGGCGGCAACGTTCCGTTATGCACTCGCGCGCAGTCTCGCTCGTAATGCGACAACACATCGATACTTGCATTCACCCAGCGCCTCCAACGCACTGGGTCGACATAAATGGCGCGCCCGCTGATATTTCCAGAATGGATGCGGTAATCAACCAAAACGTCTTGACAATATAAGATCCGCCCCGCCAGGAAAGCACGGAACATCAATATCCGATCCTCGAAGAGGGCACCGGGACTCAGTTCGCCGAACCGCTCGAACAAATCACGCGTGATCGCATGCGAGGCACCGAGCACGCCACGGCCACCGCTCCGGATCATCGCCTCAACACTACAGCCCGCATAAGATTCGCGACCCGACAAGATCTGCAGCGGAGATCCATGCTCATCAATCGCCCGCACCGCGCTGTGTAGCGAGGCAGTCGGCCGACCATGTTCTTCCCACAATCGCACCAAACGCGACACGCGCGTCGGATGGGAAACATCGTCACCCGCCGCAAAAACCACAATCACCCCTTGCGCAAGCGCCAATACCTGATTGACATGTGCACCCAATCCACCCTGCCCCTGGTTTTTGGGATTGCGATTCAAGCGCAACCTGTGCGGCCCGCGGTATCCGGCCACGGCGTCCTGCATGATTTCGAAGGTGGCATCGGTCGAAGCATCGTCTGAGAGCAGGATCTCCAAATTCGGATAATCCTGCGCCAGGGCCGCCTCCACCGCCGCGCGAATGTAGCGCTCCTGGTTGTAGGCGAACAGGGCGAAGGTGACCAGCGGATAGTCCTGCGACATGCGTCCTCACACTCCCAGCACGGCGCGAGCGCCCGGCAGGCGCTGCAGCCAGCGCACCAGCCGGTGCCCGTGCCCCAGCCGCTGCGCCAGCACGCGCAGGCTCCAGGCCGTACCGATGAGGCTGGTCAGGCTGGCAACCGCCAATCCGGCGGATCCGGCCAGCCAGCGCTCGACGGCCAGCGTGGCAAGTACCAGCCCCGCGGCCACGGCCATCATGCTACGCACCTGCCCGCCCCAGGCGAAGCCGAGCAGGCGCCCGCCCAGCCAGCGCACGCCGAGCAGGTAAAGCGCATAACTGGTGGCGAAGGCATACGCCGCGCCGACCACGCCCTGACGCGGGATCCACAGCCACAGCAGCACGGCCTGCAACCCGGCGAACAGCATCTCCGTCGCGGCGTAGCGATGCGCATCCCCGCGCGCCAATAGCAGGTAGCCCAGCGGCCAGGACAGCACGCGCCCGAGCACCCCCAGCACCATCCATGCCAGCGCGTCCGCCGCCGGGGCGAACCTGGCCGAATACAGCAGCCACACGATCCAGTGGGCGAAGCCCAGGGTCACCAGCAGCCCCGGCAGCGCCAGCAGCAGGCCGATCTCGGTCTGTTCATTGATGGTGGCGATCGCGCGCGCGCGGTCGTGGATCACGGCGGTCAGGCGCGGATAGAAGTCGGTGCCCATCGCGCTGAGCACGAATCCGGCGAACAGGCCGGACAGCGACCAGGCCGCCTGGTACAGCCCCGCCGCATCCAGCCCAAAATGGCGGCTGAGCAGGCTGCGCGTCAGCAGGTCCAGCCCCATCGCCAGCAGGCCGCTCCACATCATCGCCAACCCCAACCCGAGCATGGGCCGCGCGATCGCCCGGGTCTGCGCCCAGTCCAGCGGCACCGGCGGCACCTGCACCCGGCGCGCGAACCACCAGCTCGATAGCAGGGTCAGGGCAGCCGTCACAAGCAGCACCGGCACGATGCCGCGCGTGCCCAGCCAGGCGTACAGCGCGATCGTCGCCACGGTGTTCAGCACCGCCGCCAGCACCTGCGCGCGCGCGATATCGCCGATCCGGCGCAGGCCCTGCAGCAACGCTAACTGGCCATTGCCGATGAGGGTCAGCAGCGTCATGCCGCCTAGCACCGCCAGCGCCCCGGCATGTTGATCGTTCTCGAACATCCATCGGCTGAGCGGCAGCGCCAGGGCGATGCTCAGCAGCCAGCCGAGCAACCCCGCCGCCCAGCACAGCCGGCGCAGCACGCGGATGCTGCGCGCCACGGCCTTCGCATCGCCGTGGCCGTGGGCCTGCGCGATGGCGCGCACCGCGCTGCCCTGCAGGCCCAGGCCGCTGATCGTCCCGATCAGATTGGTGGCCGAGGTGTACAACCCGACCACGCCGACGCCGGCAGGGCCGAGCAGGATCGCCACCACCTTCACCCGCAGCAGGCCGGCCAGGTAGTTGATGGCCTGCGCCGCGCCCATGATCGAGGACGAGCGCAGGATGTGGTGGTAGCCATGGCCTTCCGACATGCTCAATGCGCCGCGCGCACTGCCGCAACGACCTGCTGTGCCTGATCGGGCGACAGATGCGGGCCGATCGGCAGGCTCAGCACCTCCCCGGCCAACTGCTCGGCGATGGGGAATGCCGCCTCCGGCCAGCCCTGCGCGGCATAGGCCTGCTGCCGGTGCGGCGGGATCGGGTAGTGGATCAGGGTGTCGACGCCGGCCTCGGCGAGCCGCTGCTGCAATCCGTCGCGCTGCGGATGACGGATGACGAACAGGTGCCATACCGGCTGTGACCACTCCGGAACCTGCGGCAGCCGCACGCCGCAATCCGCCAGTTCGCGCAGGTAGAGCGCCGCAATCTCCACGCGACGAGCATTCCAGGCATCCAGATGCGCCAGCTTCACCCGCAGGATGGCCGCCTGCAGCGGATCCAGCCGGCTGTTCCAACCCTGCACCTCGTTCACGTACTTCACCCGCGAGCCGTAGTTGCGCAGCACGCGCAGGCGGTCGGCGATGGTGTCGTCGTTGGTGGTGACCGCACCGGCATCGCCCAGCGCGCCCAGGTTCTTACCGGGATAGAAGCTCCAGGCCACCGCATCGCCGTGCGCGCCGACGCGCCGGTCCTTGTAGCGTGCACCGTGCGCCTGCGCGGCATCCTCCAGCACGCGCAGGCCATGCCGGCGCGCGATCGCCAGGATCGGGTCGAGGTCGGCCGGCTGCCCGTACAGGTGCACGGGCAGGATGACCTTGGTGCGCGGGGTGAGCGCCGCCTCGATCCGATCCGGGTCGAGGTTGTGGGTCGCAGGATCCGGCTCCACCGGCACCGGCGTCGCGCCGCACTGGCTGACCGCGAGCCAGGTGGCGATGTAAGTGTTGGACGGGACGATGACCTCATCGCCTGTGCCGACATCCATTGCGCGCAGCGCCAAATGCAGGGCATCCAGGCCATTGGCGACGCCGACGCAGTGACGCACGCCGCAGTACTCCGCATATTCCTGCTCGAAGGCCTCCACCTCGGGGCCGAGGATGTACCAACCGGAATCGCGCACGCGCGCCCAGACCGCATCCAGTTCGGCCTGCAATTCCTGGTGCGGTGCCTTGAGGTCGAGAAACGGAACCTGCTTCATCGCAGGCCTCGTGCGCGCAGATAATCCTGATAGTTCCGGTAGTAGTCACCCTCGTCGTACAGATTGGAAGCCAGTACCATGCAAACCGAACCCGATGAAAAATTGTCGAGCTCGCGCCAGATCATCGGGCAGACGTACAATCCGGTATACGAACGATTGAGATGAAAGCGCCGTTTCTCGCGCCCGTCATCCAAGACGACGTCAAAACTTCCGGACATCGCAATGATCAGCTGCTGTAGGGCTTTGTGAGCATGGCCACCACGCTCTGCTCCACCGGGCACGTCATAGAGGTAGTAGACCCGGCGTATCTCGAACGGGACGTGCACCCCTCCTTCGATAAACGTAAGGTTGCCGCGCGGATTCGTGATTTGCGGTAGATCGAGGAGGTAGCAGTCATGGATGGACACACATCAACTCCTGCATGGCTAGCAACAGATCTGCACCGCAAGCGGGAAGGACACCATGCATTTCACCCAACTTTAATTTCAACACAGTTGACACTCCATGAAATCATGAGTGATCGCTCGCGCACCGAAACTCTCTTTCTGCCAAAGCAGCCCATCATTCAAGACACGCCCCTGGTCCTCGGTTGAAATGCCGAAACTCAGGTACTTGGCACCGGCCTCGCGCGCACGTTCCGCGACATCGTCGATAACTACGTCCAGAGCGCCAATTTCGCAACCACGAGGAGAATTTGCGAGATACTGGGTGTGCCAGACGTGGCCATACCGGAAGACCATGGCACCGGCCAGCATGGTATCCGCCAAATAGGCCGTGAAAATCGAGATATTTTCTGGAAACCTTGACATGAGTAATCTCATCTCATCCGCTGAATGCACGGGCTTGATGCCGTGACGAACAGACAGAACAGACGTCAGCAAGGCATGGAATGCTTTGATATCGGATTCTACCCGCACGCAAACCCCGGCACGTCGCGCCTTGCGCAGTGAACGCCGCCGCAGATTACTCGGCCGAATTGCATCATACAGGGGCAACAAGCTGGACAGGTCGCGGCGGATGACCTTGAACCCCATGCGCCAAAGCGCGTATTCAACATCCCCCGAAGGGTAGTTACAAAACTGTGCTGGCAAAGGCTTGAGGATACATGCACGCATCCCCCATGCCTTGCAGACCTCGAGCACTGCGTCAACCACCGCGATACAATCGCCCCCGCGCAACTCGCGCAACACGACGATTCCGCCAAAGGTCAGCCCGGGGTGGCTGATCAGCTTCTGACCGATGGGGTCATATGCAGCCGGCACGACCGCAACCGGCGCGCCATCCATGTAGGCCAGCAGGGACATGTCGACGAAACGATCACCGTGGTATTCGATGAATTCACGCTCAAACTGGAACACCGCATTACGCGCACCTGCGACGACCGCATGCCAATCACTACGCAACTCCGGCGAATAGCGAACCACCTTTATACTCATGGCAATGCCTTCAGCATGCGCAAGACCATGCCGTTATCATCACCTGCGACCACCGCATAGCCCATTTTGCGATACAGTGCGATGGCACGGGGATTGCTGGCTGCAACTTTCAGGTCTAGTGCAGCAACCCCTAGCTCTCTTGCCTTACTCTCGACCTGCTCCACCATCCGTCGCCCCAAACCGCGCCCCCACAACCCCTTGACTCCGATATACCCCCAGTATTCGGCAGTATCACCTCTAAAGTTTTTCAGTCCTGCGGCACCCACAATCTGAGCATCATATTGAACGCCCCAGATGTGATAATTAACCCGAGACGGCAAGTCATCGAAGAATTGCAGTTGCTCCTGCCGAGTAAATGCAGGCGTCATGGTTAATGCGCGTATTTCTGGATCATTCAGCCAGCCCCAGGACAAATCTAGACATTCACGCGTATAGGGTACCAACATCAGTGACCCCGCATCGTGCTCCGGCAAGACAGCAGCATGCTGATTGCCCATCTCAACACCCCACAATCACCAGTCGGCACCGATAATGCGTCACAGAATTCGCCGCAATGCAAAAATTGTATAACCCCTCGAATGGCACGCAGAAAAATTCGGACACTACCATAACCAGGCACCAGAATGAAGGCTCAATTTACGCCGAGACCAAACGCAGGAACTCGTCGTAATCGCGGATGTAGTCGTCCGGATCGTAGTAATGCGAGGCGAACACCAACAGCACCGCATCCGGCGAGTATTTGTATTGGGTGCCCCAGGTCATCGGCGGCAGGTGCAGGCCGAGATTGGGACGATCCAACACGAATTCACGGCGGCGGCGACCATCGTCGGTGATGGCATGCACCCTGCCGTGCACGCACACCAGGAATTGATGGCACTGCCGGTGCGCATGCTCGCCACGGGTCTGCTCACTGGGCACATCGAATACCAGGAAATATCTCTTCGCCTCGAACGGAACCGATCTGAGGAACTCACCGACGCTCAGGCTGCCGCGGATATCCTCGACCAAAGGCAATTCTTTCAGATAGTCGTCCGAGCGCGGAGACGCTGGCGACACTTTTTCCACTGACAGTGCGGGCGAAGCATCCACGTAACCAACGATCCGCGCCGGATTGCCGACTGCGATGGCATTTGGTGGTACCGACCGCGTCACCACGGCACCAGCCCCGATCATGGCATTGCGTCCGATGCGCACCCCCGGGAGCAAGGTCGCGTTCGCGCCTATGGATGCCCCCGATTCAATTTCTGTGTTGACGAAGTGCTCCGGCTTGCAACGGCTGCGAGGAAAACGGTCATTGGTGAAACTAGCATTCGGCCCGATGAACACGTCATCCCCAACGCGCAGACCATCCCAGAGTTGCACGCCGGATTTGACCGTGACGCGATCCCCGACCACCACGTCGTTCTCGATGAAGCAGTGCGAGCAAATGTTGCAATCCGCCCCGATCCGCGCGCCGGGCAGGATCACCACGTATTGCCAGATACGGGTGCCCGCACCGATGGCGGTGCTCTGCACATCGGCGCTGGGGTGCTGCATCACTCCACTGGAACCGGTCATCTGTGCATCCTCACAACCGCCCATCCACCGCTTCCCGGGGCAGCACGCCCTTGACGTCGTACACCACGGCCTGCGGCTTGCAGAAGGCGCGCACGCCGTCGCCGCCGAGCGCGGCGAACTGGCGATGGGCCACGGCGAGCACCACCGCATCATAGGCGCCCGCTGCGGGCGCGGCGACCAGGTCGAGGCCGTACTCGTGGCGCGCCTCGGCGGCGTCCACCCATGGGTCGTGCACGTCCACCGCGCAGTGGTAGCCGCGCAGGGCGTGCACGGTGTCGATCACCCGGGTGTTGCGCAGGTCCGGGCAGTTCTCCTTGAAGGCCAGCCCCAGCACCAGCACCCGCGCGTCCACCGGGTTGATGCGCTTGCGCAGCAGCAGCTCGAGCACGCGCCCGGCGACGTAGGCGCCCATGGCGTCGTTGGTGCGGCGCCCGGCGAGGATCACCTGCGGGTGGTGGCCGATCTCCTGCGCCTTGTGGGTCAGGTAGTACGGGTCCACGCCGATGCAGTGGCCGCCGACCAAGCCGGGCCGGAACGGCAGGAAGTTCCACTTGGTGCCGGCCGCCTCCAGCACGTCGAGGGTGTCGATGCCGAGCCGGTGGAACAGCACCGCCAGTTCGTTGACCAGCGCGATGTTGAGGTCGCGCTGGGTGTTCTCGATCACCTTGGCGGCCTCGGCGACCTTGATCGACGGCGCCTTGTGGGTGCCGGCGGTGATGATCCCGGCATACAGCGCGTCTACGAAGTCGGCGGCCTCCGGGGTGGAACCGGAGGTGACCTTGCGGATCGAAGGCAGCCGGTGCTGCTTGTCCCCCGGGTTGATCCGCTCCGGGCTGTAGCCGACATGGAAGCCGGCGTTGCAACGCAGGCCGGAGACCCGCTCCAGCACCGGCACGCAGACCTCCTCGGTGCAGCCGGGATAGACGGTGGATTCGTACACCACCACGTCGCCCTCCTTGAGCACGCGCCCGATGGTCTCGCTGGCGCGCACCAGCGGCCCGAGGTCGGGGCGCTTGGCCGCGTCGATCGGAGTCGGCACCGTCACGATAAAGACGTTGCATTCGGCGATCGCATCGAGGCGGTCGCCATAGCGCAGGTGACGTGCCTGCGCCAGTTCCTGCGGTTCCACCTCGAGGGTGCTGTCGCGGCCGGCGCGCAGTTCCGCGATCCGGGTCGGGTTGATGTCGAAGCCGACGGTGGGGCGCTGCTTGCCGAATTCGACCGCCAGCGGCAGGCCGACGTATCCGAGGCCGATGACGGCGATGCGCGCATCGGCGAGGCGTTGCTGCAAGTCCATGTGCGAACGGGTATGGTGGATGGAGGGATTATGCCGATGGAAGCGGGCCGGGGTGGCCGGCATCACGCGCGATCGCGGCCGGCCGCGCGTCCGGGCAGGCAGCGAGCGCGCCGAGCATCAGCCCGGCCAGCAGCGCGCCGGTGCCCATCAGGGTCAGGGTGCGCAGCGGGAAATCCGCCGTCGAATGCAGCAGCAGCGCCAGCAGCGCGACCCAGCAGGAGGCGGCGAGGATGGCCTCGCCGCTCTGCCCGCGCATGCGCCACAGGCGGCGCAGCGCGGCCAGCATCAGCGCGGCGAAGGCCAGCATGGCCAGCAGCCCGGCCCAGCCGGCCTCCAGCCACCACTGCACGTATTCGTCGTGGGCATGGTTGATGTAGGCATCCAGCAGCAGGTCGGGCGGCGCCCCCTGCGCGAACACCGGCACGAAACTGCCGACGCCGCTGCCCCACGGCTGCTGGGTGGCAGCGATCGCGAGCGTCGCCTGCGCGATCCGCCCGCGCAGTTCGTGCACCGCATCCACCTGCATCCAACCGGCGACCGACCACGCCGCCAACGCCAGCAGCACCAGGCTGGCCAGCACCGCTGCCAGCATCCGCGGCGAACGCCGCAGACGGCGCGCATCCACCGCCCCGGTCAGCCACAGCGCGGCGACCAGCACCGGCAGCGCCAGCACCATGCCCGCGCGCGAGCCGGTCAGCGGGATCAGCAGCACGCAGGCCAGGGCGAACCCGGCCGGCCACAGCCAGGCCGTCGGCGCCGCACGCCCGGCCGCTGCGCGGCGGCGGGCATGCACCGCGCGCCCGACCGCCAGGCTCAGCCCGATCAGCAACGCGGTGGCGTGGTGGTTGGCATTCACCAGCAGGCCACCGAAGTTCGGGCCCCAGCTGTGGTAGAGGCGCAGCGCGCTGTCCTCCGGCAGGCTGGCCTGGAAGAACGCGAACAGCACGTTGCCGGCGAGGATCGCCAGCAGTGCGCGCACCATCCACAGCCGCAGGCGCGGTGTATCCAGCGCCAACGCGGCCAGGAACAGCGCCAGCGCCGGCAGCGTGCTCCACAGAGCCTGCTCGGTCGCGGCCGGGGTGAGCGTCCAGCGCAGGTCCGGCGCCGCGACTCCCGCAGCCGTGAGATCCGCGGCGAGCGCCTGCCGCGCGGCCGGCAGCGACCACAGCCCCGCCGGCAGCGGCAGCAGCTGCAGCAGCGGCAGTGCGACCAGGGCGAGCGCGAGGACCACGCCCGCACGCGCCAGGCGGTCGTGCACGCCGTCCGCCAGCAGCGCCGCCGCCGCGATCACCAACACCGGCAGCGCCAGCAGTTCCAGCACCTCGTCGGCCGCGCTGGGATCCACGCTGACCCCGCCGCCGAGCCAGACCGCCACCAGCAGCCCCAGCAGGGCCCATGGCAACAGCCGGTGCAGGCCCAGGCCCCAGCGTCCGGTCGTGATGGCGCCCATGCTCGTGCCCATGCTCATGCCCACGGTACCCCGCAAACGCGAAGGGCAGGCGCCATGCCTGCCCTTCGAATGCCGACGCGCACGCCAACGGCGCTCGCCGGTGCACGCATGCTCAACGCGTGCAGGCGCTGACCGCCCCCGGTTGGGTAGGAACGTTACCCGCGGAATTCAGCAGCAACGCACCGGCGACCGCAGCGCCAGCAATAATCGCGCCCCCCCCCGCATTGCGGGCACCATCGGCCCACCCCGCCGCAACGCAGCTGGCGTCGATGATATAGGTCTCGGGATTGCGGTAGTCCTTGACGCAGCGCTGCACTACGCGGCCATCGCGATCCAGCTTGTAGTAGACCACCTTCGCCATCGAGTCACCTCCGGTCAGCATCATTCGCTGACCGACTGCAAGCTGCTGACCGGCGCTCGCCATCTGGTAGTCGCCACCCGTGCTAACCATGACGCTGCCGGACTTGTCTTCGAGCACGATTTTGTCCCAGCCGCTGCTGTCGCTACGCGAGGCATCAGTTGTGGACTGGGCGAAGGCAGTCAGAGACATGCTGCCAAGAAAGATAGCCACCAGGGCGAAGCTGTAATAGCGCTTCATTGCGACGTACCCCCGTATCCATTTGCGTTTAACTTAACAACAAGCATCGGGATCGGCAAGCAGTTTTTTCATGGAATGGTCATCGGCACCACGTACGCCCGATCGACCCAAACCTCGCCGCTCAGCCGCGAGCCGGCGCCGGCGGGCACGGCGTTGACCAGCCGCAGCCAGACTCCAGCACAGCCCTGTGACGGGACTGTGAACTCCAGTGTGCTCTCGCGCCAGTCGAAGCTGCCCTCTAACGGATCGCTGCGCGCCAGTTCCCCGGCCGGGCCGGCGCAGGCGAGCTGCCATTGCAGCCCGAGTTCTCCGCGCAGCGCCGCCGCGCGCTGGCGGATGTCCAGGCGGTAACGCCCGGGGGCCAGGACCAGGGCGTGCGCCAGCCCGGTCTCGCCCACCGGCCGGTCGAGAAAGCGCAGCCAGGCCATGTAGCCGCCGCCCGGCGCCGGGGCGAACTCCGCCAGTACGCCGGGCACCCGCGGCAGGCGCCAGTCGAAGCCGCGCCCGCCCGGCAGGCGGGCGAAGTCGCCGTTGTACAGCAGCGGCAAGCGGCCGTCGGCCGGCAACGGGACGGTGCCGGCCCAGCGCGCATAGGCCTCGCCCCAGCGCCCCTGCTGCAGCAGGCCGTCCAGCCAGTCGGCGTACTCCTGCGGGTCGAGCGCGCCGCGCGTGCGCAGGGCCTCCATGATCCGGCCGGCGGCATGCCCGCTGGCGGCCCGTGGGTCGCGCAGATAGGCCATCATCCCTTCGCGCCAGGGCGGATCGCGCGCCAGAGCGTCTGCCAGTGCCGCGGCGAAGCCGGGATCCTGCGCCAATTGCGCCAGTAGCGGAAACACCTGGGTGCCGCGTGCCGGGGTGGCGCGAAGGATCAGGTCGATCCGCGCCAGCGCCTGCGGGTAGTCGCCAGCGACGAGGGCCGACTGGACCAGTGGCGCCTGCGCCGGCAGGTCGCGCGGGGCGTGAGCCGCCGCGATCGCGTACAGCCGCGTGGCCGCGGTGCGTTCGCCGGCGGCGTCCGCGGCCTGGCCCAGGACCCGGTAGGCCTCCCCCGGCAGCGGCTCGGCCGCAAGCAGGCGGCGTGCCAGTTCCGCCGCGCGCTGCGGCTGGCCTTGCTGCAGGGCACGTTCGGCCAGTGCCCGCAGCGCCTGCGGATCCTGCGGCCGCCAGCGCAAGGCGGCCTCCGGCTGGCTTGTCGCCAGCCGCTCGGCCTGCAGTTCGCCGAGGATCCGCCAGCCGGCGAACAGCGCCGCCAGCACCACCAAGGCCAGCACCACGAGGCGCGCCCGGCTCATGCCTCGGCCTCCGGCGGTTCCAGTTCGATCCCGCGCACCAACCACTGGCCCTCGCGCCAGACCAGGTCGGCATGGATCCTGCGCTCCCCGACCTCCGGGATCCGGTAGCGCTGGCGCAGACTCGCCTGCAGGCTGCCGATCCGCCAGTCGGCCTCGCCCACCCGGCGCGCGCCGGACTGGCGCAGGACCACCCCGAGTTGGGCCGCCGCGGCCTCGACCCGCGGGTTGTTCCAGATCGGCGGCGATGGCTGCCCGGCGCGATCCAGGTAGGCCAGCAGCCGCTCGCCGCTGCTGCGCGCCGCCACCACCCGGGCCATGCTCGGCAATTCGTCTTCGCGCGCGGCGACGGCGGCGGGGGCATGGGCGGATTCCGTGCTCGCAGCAGCAGCAGGAGCCGCGCTGGCGGACGGCGCGGCGACCGCCACCGCGGCAGCGGCCGCTGGCGGGCGCGATGCGGGCGGTGCCAGCGTCTGCCGCGCCACCAGATCGGCCGCGGGCGCAGACCGCACCACCTTCGCGCGCGCCGGCGCTGGGGTGACCGCCTCGGCCGGCACGGGCTGCCGGCCTGCCGTCGGAGCCGTCGGAGCCGCCGACGCCGCCACCGTCGCCGGTCCGGCACGGCGGGACGGCGATTCCTGCCTCACCGCATAGGGCGAGTGCATCGACAGCGCCTGCCGCAGCAACGTTTCGCTGTCCTCTGCGGCCGCTGGCTGGCGGAGGTCGGCGTCCTCGATCCCCAGCCGCGCCGGTTCGCGCGCGGTCTCGCGCAGGACCAGCAGGCCGAGCAGCAGGCCCAGCGCAAGCAGGGCGTACACCGGCCAACGCTGGCGCCGCGGGGCCGGCCGCGCCAGCGCGTCGGCGGACGCCCAGTCGCGCACCGCGCTGCCGGGCGGCATGGGGAGGCCGGCCTCCTCCACCATCGCATTGCGATCTCTCGCATGCGCCTGGCCGGCGTCATAGGCAGCGCGCAGCGCCGGAGTGCGCAGGCGGTTCCAGGCCTGGTTGATGCGCGCCGCGAACACCGCATCCTCGGCCTCGCGCACCCGGTCGGGATGCAGCCAGTGCTGCAGCAGGCGATGGTGGCGCTTGAGGACGGCGGCATCCGCATCGGCGGTCGCACCGAGGAGGCGGTAGGCATCCGCCTGCGGATGGAACAGCACCTCGCGGGCATAGAAGCGCGCAGCCTCGATCAGCCGCGCCGGCGGCTCCTGGGTCTCGGCGGCGGCCTGCGCAAGCACCTCCGGCGCTTCGCCCCCGGCAATCAGCAGCAGGCGCTCGATCCCGCCGGGCAGCGGGCGCCGGCGCAGCACGTGGCGTTCGCCCGGCGCCTGCAGCAGCGCCAACGCCCAGTGCAGCGCGTCGTCGCCCGTGGCGGCCATCGCTCAGCCCTTGCCCAGCCGCGGGCGGTGGCCGTAGCCGTAGTAGGAATAGGCGTCGTAGTGGTAGCCGTAGCCATAGCCGGCGGCGCGCGCATCGTACTTGGCCAGCACCGCGCCCACGATCCTTGCCCGCGCCGACAGCAGCCGCTTGAGCGAGGCCTGGGCGACGCTGATCTTGGTCTTGCCGCTGGTCACCATCAGCAGGGTGCCGTCCACCGCGTTGGCCAGGATCAGCGCATCGGCCAGGCCCAGGGTGGGCGGGCCGTCCACGATCACCTGGTCGTAGGTCTCGGCGGCGATGGTCAGCGCCGAGACCAGCTTGCTGCCGGACAGCAGTTCCGCCGGGTTCGGCGGCAGCGGCCCGGCCAGCACCACCTTCAGCCGCGGGTCGTCCGTCGGGAGGATCACTTCGGACAAAGTGCAACTGCCGGCCAGTAGATTGCTCAGGCCCTGCTCCCCACCCTCCAGGCGCAAGTTGCGGCGCAGCGACGGGTTGCGCAGGTCGGCCTCGATCAGCAGCACACGCTTGCCCATCTGGGCGAAATTGCGGGCCAAGGTCAATGCGGTAGTCGACTTCGCCTCGCCGGGGCCGGAACTGGTCACCAGCAGGGTGCGCGGCACCCCGTGGTCGGTGGCGAACTGCAGCGCGGTGCGCACCGAGCGGTAGGCCTCGGAGAAGTGCGAGCGCGGGTCGGCGATCGCCGCGGCGATGCTGTCCTTGGGACCGAGCTTGGGGATGACCCCGAGCACCGGCAGGTGCAGCTTCTGCTCGATGTCCGCCGGCAGCTTCAGGGTGTCGTCCAGGAACTCGAGCAGGAACGCGGCCAGCACCCCCAGCAGCAGCCCGGCCAGCAGGCCGAGCGCGAGGTTGTTGCGCAGGCTCGGGCGGATCCGCCCGGCGTCCTGCGCGCGGTCGATGATCGCGATGTTGTTGGCGCGCACGTCGCCGGCGACCCCGATCTCCTTGTAGCGCTGCAACAAGCTGTCGTAGAGCTGGCGGTTGGTGTCCGCCTCGCGCTTGAGGATGTTGTACTGGATGCTGCGCCCGTCCACCGCCAGCGCCTCGTTACGCAACTGCGCGATCTGGCCCTTGAGCAGATTTTCCTGGGCGGCGGCGGCGTCGTACTCGGCCTTGACCGACGCGCGCACGCTGGCGACCTCGCGCGCGATCTGGCTGTCCAGCTCGTCCATCTGGCCCTTGAGCTGCAGCATGTCCGGGTAGTCCGGCTTGAACTTCTGCAACAGCTCCTGGTACTTGGCCTGCAGCATGGCCTTCTGCTGCTGCAAGGCGCGGATGCTGGAATTGCCGATCATGTCCGCCGGCAGCGCGCCGCCGGAGGCGGCCTGCCGCCAGCGCGCCTGGGCGCGGATGCGCTGGTCCTGGGCCGCGGCCAGCGCCGCGTTGAGCTGCACCAGGTTCTGGCTGGCCAGCGACTGGTCGTCCTTGCCGGTGTTGACCAGGTTCTCCTTCTGCGCGAACTCGACCAGCCGGCGCTCGGAGTCCTCCAGCTTGGCCTTGGTCAGGCGCAGCTGGTCCTCGAGGTAGGTCTTGGCGTACGAGGTCGCCCCGAAGCGGCGCTCAATCCCGGCCGCAATGAAGCCGTCGGCGATCGCGTTGGCGACCCGCACCGCGAAGTCCGGGGCCACGCTGTCGTAATTGACGTAGACCAGGCGCGAGTCGCGCACCGGGGTCACGCTCAGCCCGGCGCGGATCAGGCCGGCGACCTGGCGGTCCAGCGCCTGCGCGGCGCGCGGGTCGCGCGGGCGCGCCTGCGCCTGCGCGCGCGGCTGCGGCCGCAGCAGGCCGAGCAGGCGCTGCAGCGGGCCGGGTGCCTCCAGGCGCGCCAGCATGCCCGGATCCAGGTCCAGTTCGTCCGCGACCCGCTCCGCCAGCGACTGGCTCTGCAGCAGCTGCACCTGGGTCTGCATGAAGTCCGGGTCCCAGCCGGCGTAGTCGGACGGCTGCACCCCGCCGACCTGCACCACCTGCGGCCCCTGCTGCTGCAGTTCGAGCAGGACGCTGGCGCGGTACACCGGGGTGGTCAGCAGGGTGACCAGCAGCGCCGCCACCAGCGCCGCGGCCACGCAGCCGAGCACCAGCCAGCGCCGCTTGACCAGCACCTGCCAGTAGGCCAACAGGTCGATCGCATCCGGATCGGCCTTGGCCGCGGTGTCCTGGAACTGCAGGGCCGCCGGCAGCGCCTGGCGTTGGGCCAGCGCGGCATGGGGCGACGCCGGGCGGGCCGGCAGGCGCTCGCCGTCGCCGCCCGGCGGCATCGGCAGGTGGTCCTCACTCATAGCTGCGTCCTTGCATCACAGTAGACGGAACAGGCCCAGGGCCGGGACCGATTCGATGAAGCGGCGGAACGCGGTCTTGCTGCCGGACTGCTCGACCACCACGATGTCGTCGCCGTAGATCTGCGGATCCTCCATCTGGCCGTGGCGGATCTTGCGCAGGTCGAACACCGCGGCCTGGCGCTTGCCGCCGATCTGGCGCATGACCACGATCCCGCCGAGGTCGGCGGTACGGTCGTCGATCCCGCCGGCCAGCGCGATCGCCTGCAGCAGCGAGGTGCGCCCGGTCAGCGGGTAGATGCCGGGCTTGTTGACCGCGCCCTCCAGGGTCACCCGCTGGCTGGTGAATTCCTTGACGAACACGGTCACCTGCGGGTTCTGCAGGTAGCCGTCCGCATAGCGGCGGGCCAGTTCCGCCTCCAGCTCCGGAATGGTCTTGCCGCCGGCCATCACCGTGCCCACCAGCGGCAGCGAGATCTGGCCGTTGGAATTGACGCGCACGTCCTTGGTCAGCTCCTCGACCCCGAACACGCTGATGTTGAGCAGGTCCTGCGCGCCGATGCGGTAGTCGCTGGCGCCCTCGTAGGCGCCCTGGGCATTGGTCGAGTCCGGCGGCGCCAACGTGCCCGCGCCGCCGACGACCGTGCGCACACCGCCGCCACCGGCGCACGCGGCCAGCAGCAGCGCCAGCAGCAGCGCCCCCCACAGCCGGATAGCCGTTTTAGTCCCTGACATGCGATGCCCTTGGACGACCAAACCCGTTTGACTTGCATTATGCCCGTGCCAAGCATGCGCGCAAAAGCACGACGAATCAGTTGCACATCCACCGACAGACAGTCTTGCCGCGCCGCCGGGTTCCTGTACAATGCGCGCCCCGACCCGGGCGGTTAGCTCAGCGGTAGAGCATTGCCTTCACACGGCAAGGGTCGTAGGTTCGAACCCTACACCGCCCACCACTTCCCACGCAGCCGGCCCCGCGCCGGCTGCGGCGTTTCAGGCCGGCATCCGTTCGCGGTATCAATCCATACCGAGCGCAGCCGCCGACCGCGCAGCGGCAGCCAGCCAGCTTCAGTCCAGCCCGAGCGCGGCCACCACCTGCGCCGCCAGCGCCTCCGCGTCCGCCTCCGCCGCGTGCAGGTGCAATTCCGGCTGCTCCGGGGGCTCGTAGGGCGAATCGATGCCGGTGAAGTTGCGCAGCTCGCCGCGCCGCGCCTTGGCATACAAGCCCTTGGCGTCGCGCTGCTCGGCCACCGCCAGCGGCACGTCCACGAACACCTCGAGGAACTCGCCGGGCGCGAACAGGCGGCGCGCCATCTCGCGCTCGGCCCGGAACGGGCTGATGAAGCTGACCAGCACGATCAGCCCGGCGTCGGTCATCAGCCGCGCCACCTCCGCGACCCGGCGGATGTTCTCGACCCGATCCTCGGGGGTGAAGCCGAGGTCCTTGTTCAGCCCATGGCGCACGTTGTCGCCGTCCAGCAGGTAGGTATGCCGCCCCAGCGCCAGCAGCCGGCGCTCGACCAGGTTGGCAATCGTCGACTTGCCGGCCCCCGACAACCCGGTGAACCACAGGCAGCGCGGCGCCTGCTGTTTGATCCGCGCACGCGCGGCCTTGTCCACGTCGAGCGGCTGCCAGTGCAGGTTGCCGGCGCGGCGCAGGGCGAAGTCGAGGGTGCCGGCGGCGAGGGTCGCGTTGCTGTGGCGGTCGATCAGGATGAACCCGCCGAGGGTGCGGTCCTCGGCGTACGGGGCGAACGCCAGCGGCTGGTCGAGGTGCAGGTTGCACACCGCGACCTCGTTCAGCTCGAGGGTCTTGGCCGCCAGCGGCTCCTGGGTGTCGACGTCGATCTTGTGCTTGATCTCGGTGACCGTGGCGCCGACGGTGCGGGTGCCCAGCTTGAGCAGGTAGGGCCGGCCCGGCAGCAGGCGCTCCTCGCCCATCCACAGCAGGTGCGCGGCGAACTGGTCGGCGATCTCCGGCGGCGCCGCGGCGGCCGCGATCACGTCGCCGCGGCTGGCATCGACCTCATCGGCCAGGGTCAGCACCACCGCCTGCCCGGCCTCGGCGGCATCGAGGTCGCCGTCGGCGGTCACGATCCGCGCGACCTGCGTGCGCCGCCCGGACGGCAGCACCACCACCGCATCGCCCGGCGCCACCCGCCCGCCGGCGATGGTGCCGGCGAAGCCGCGGAAGTCCTGGTCGGGCCGGCACACCCATTGCACCGGCATCCGGAACGGCAGCCGTTCGGCCTCGCCCGCGCGCGCCGGCGGCGCGCTCTCCAGCAACTCGAGCAAGGACGGCCCGGCATACCACGGCAGCGCCTGCGAACGCGCGGTCACGTTGTCGCCGTGCAGAGCCGACAGCGGCACCGCGTCCACCCGGGCGATGCCCAGCTGCGCGGCCAGCGCATGGTAGGCCTCCTCGATCCGCGCGAACACCGCCGGATCGTGGCCGACCAGGTCCATCTTGTTGACCGCCAGCACCACGTGGCGGATGCCCAGCAGCGACACGATATAGCTGTGCCGGCGGGTCTGGGTGAGCAGGCCCTTGCGCGCGTCCACCAGCACCACCGCGAGGTCGGCGGTGGAAGCGCCGGTGGCCATGTTGCGGGTGTACTGCGCGTGCCCGGGGCAGTCGGCGACGATGAACTTGCGGCGCGCGGTGTCGAAGAAGCGGTAGGCCACGTCGATGGTGATGCCCTGCTCGCGTTCGGCGGCCAGGCCGTCGACCAGCAGGGCGAAGTCGAGCGCGCCGTTCTGGGTGCCGTGGCGGCGGCTGTCGGCCTCCAGCGCGCGCAGCTGGTCGTCGCGCAGCTGGCGGGTGTCGTGCAGCAGGCGCCCGATCAGGGTGCTCTTGCCGTCGTCCACGCTGCCGCAGGTGATGAAGCGCAGCAGCTGCTTGTCCTCGTGGCGGCGCAGGTGCTCGGCCACCCGCGCCTCGGCGTCGTCCAGGCGCATCAGAAGTAGCCCTCCTGCTTCTTCTTCTCCATCGAGTCGGCCGGGTCGTGGTCGATCACCCGGCCCTGGCGCTCGGAGGTACGCGCGGCCAGCAGTTCCGCCACCACCTGCGCCGGGGTCTCGGCCTCCGACTCCACCCCGCCGGTCAGCGGGTAGCAGCCGAGGGTGCGGAAGCGCACCTTGCGGTATTGCGGCAGCTCGCCCGCGCGCAGCGGCAGGCGCTCGTCGTCGACCATGATCAGCACCCCGTCGCGCTCCACCACCGGGCGCACCCGCGCGAAGTACAGCGGCGGAAGTTCGATGCCCTCGCGCAGGATGTACAGCCACACGTCCAGCTCGGTCCAGTTCGAGAGCGGGAACGCGCGCACCGACTCGCCCTTGTGGATGCGGGTGTTGTAGAGGTTCCACAGCTCCGGGCGCTGGTTCTTCGGATCCCAGCGCTGCTGCGCGCTGCGGAAGCTGAAGATGCGCTCCTTGGCGCGCGACTTCTCCTCGTCGCGGCGGGCCCCGCCGATCGCGCAGTCGTAGCCGCCCTCCGCCAGCGCCTGGCGCAGGGCCTGGGTGCGCATCACGTCGGTGTAGACGCTGGCGCCGTGCGCGAACGGATTGATGCCTTGGCGCACGCCCTCCTGGTTGACGTGCACGCGCAGCTCGACGTCGCCGCGCGCGGCCACCCGGTCGCGGAAGGCGTAGGTCTCGCGGAACTCGAAGGTGCTGTCGATGTGCAGCAGCGGGATCGGCGGGCGCGCCGGGAAGAACGCCTTGCGCAGCAGGTGCAGCAGCACCGTGCTGTCCTTGCCGATCGAATACAGCAGGACCGGGTTGCGGAACTCGGCGGCGACCTCGCGCAGGATGTGCAGGCTCTCCGCCTCGAGGCGGTCCAGGTGGGTCGGCGATCGGGGCACGGCGATGGCGGACGGCAACGGGGGCGGCAGTCTATCAAGCCGTCTTGCGCGCCCGCAGCGCGCGCACCCGCTCCGGCGGCGCGAAGCTGTCACTGGCCGCCAGCGGCCAGAACGCCTGGAACACCGCGTGCTCGGGCACCCGCCCGCCGAGCAGCTCGCCCGGCTCGAGGAAGCGGTACAGCGCCGCCAGCGAGCGGATCTCGGTCGGGCTGACCCGGCGCAGGATGTGCTCCGGGCCGAGCTCGCGCGGGTGCTCCAGCCCGGCCGCGGCCAGCAGGTCGCGCAGCGCCAGCAGGGTGTTGCGGTGGAACGCGGCGACCCGGGCCGCCTTGTCGGCCACGTCCAGCCGCTTCCAGCGCGCCGGGTCCTGGGTCGCCACCCCGGTCGGGCAGCGGTCGGTGTGGCAGCTGAGCGACTGGATGCAGCCGAGCGCGAACATGAAGCCGCGCGCGGCGTTGCACCAGTCCGCGCCGAGCGCGAGCGTGCGCGCGATGTCGAACGCGCTGACGATCTTGCCGGCCGCGCCGAGCCGGATCCGCTCGCGCAGGCCCAGTCCGACCAGGGTGTTGTGCACCAGCAGCAGGGCCTCGTGCATCGGCAGGCCGACGTGGTCGATGAACTCCGCCGGGGCCGCGCCGGTGCCACCCTCGGCGCCGTCCACCACGATGAAGTCCGGCAGCTCGCCGGTCTCGTGCATGGCCTTGGCGATCGCGAACCATTCCCACGGATGCCCGATCGCGAGCTTGAACCCGGCCGGCTTGCCGCCGGAGAGCGCGCGCAGGCGGGCGACGAACCGCAGCAGCCCGCGCGGGTCGGAGAAAGCGCTGTGCGCGGCCGGCGACACGCAGTCCACCCCGGGCGGCACCCCGCGGGTGGCGGCGATCTCGGCACTGACCTTGGCCGCGGGCAGTACCCCGCCGTGGCCCGGCTTGGCGCCCTGCGACAGCTTGACCTCGACCATCTTCACTTGCGGATCGCGCGCCTGCGCGGCGAAGCGCTCCTCGCTGAAGCGGCCGTCCTCGTCGCGGCAGCCGAAGTAGCCCGAGCCGATCTCCCACACCAGGTCGCCGCCGGCCTCGCGGTGGTAGGGCGAGATCGCGCCCTCGCCGGTGTCGTGGTAGAAGCCGCCGCGCGCGGCGCCGGCGTTGAGCGCGCGGATCGCCGCCGCCGACAGCGCGCCGAAGCTCATCGCCGAGATGTTGAACACGCTGGCCGGATACGGCTGCGCGCATGCCTCGCCGATCGCGATCCGGAAGTCGGCGGACGCGATCGCTGCCGGCGCCAGCGAGTGGTTGATCCACTCGTAGTCCACCGCGTAGGGATCGTGCAGGCTGCCGAACGGGCGCACGTCGCTCACACCCTTGGCGCGCTGGTACACCAGCGCGCGCTGCTCGCGCGAGAACGGCACCTCGGCGGTGTCGGACTGGATGAAGTACTGGCGCATCTCCGGCCCGATCGCCTCCAGGCCGTAGCGGAAGTGGGCGAGGATCGGGTAGTTGCGGCGCAGCGTGCTGCGCCGCTGCAGCAGGTCGACGCTGCCGAGCACGGCGAACGCGCCGAACACCAGCACGCCCCAGCCCCAAGCCGCGCCGAAGCGCCAGGCCAGCAGCAGGCAGAGCAACGTCAGCGCCAGGCTGGCGGCATAGGCGGCGTAGCGCGACATCGCACCTCCTGCGCAATGTGGTGCCCGGGGAGGGACTCGAACCCTCAGGGCCTGGCGGCCGGCGGATTTTAAGTCCGCTGCGTCTACCGGTTTCGCCACCCGGGCGTGGCCCAAAGCTTACGCGAGCGGCATGGCGCCCGCGCGCCCCATGGCTACCGCCCTGCCCGCGCGCCGCAGGCTGCACGGCGGCCAGCGCGCCAGGCGCCCTCGCACCGCGCCCGGAGCCTGCGCTCGCATTCGCCGCAACGTCCCCGCGCCGCCCGTCGCGCCGCCGGCCACGCCGACACACCCGTGGGGTGCCGGAGTGGCCCTGCAACGAAAACGGCCCCGCCGGGGGCGGGGCCGCTGGATTGGAGGCCGGGGTCGGAATTGAACCGGCGTACGCGGATTTGCAGTCCGCTGCATGACCACTCTGCCACCCGGCCGGGAGGCGCATCGCGCGGGGCGATTCTTCCACATCCGGCACGCCGAGGCGAGCCGGAAAAAGCGAAGCCCCGCGAACGGGGCTTCGGTGCATCTGGAGCGGGAAACGAGACTCGAACTCGCGACCCCGACCTTGGCAAGGTCGTGCTCTACCAACTGAGCTATTCCCGCGTGGAGGCCGGCATTTTACGGGCTGGCCGATCGCTGTCAACACCCCGCTGGCGCATTTCCTGCGCGCGCAACGCCGGCCACGCAGCGCGCGCGTACTGCAGGCCCGACCACAGGGTCAGCACCGCCGCCGCGGCCAGCAGCCACTCGCCGACCTGGAACACCGGCAGGCCGAAGAACGGCTCGCGGTACAGCAGGAAGCCGAGCGCCACCATCTGCACCACGGTCTTGACCTTGCCGACCGTGGCCACCGCGACCGCGGCGCGCTGGCCCAGCTCGGCCATCCATTCGCGCAGCGCCGAGACCGCGATCTCGCGGCCGATGATCACGCTCGCCCACAGCGCCATCCACACGGTGTGGTGGTACTGCACGGTGATCACCAGCGCGACCGCGACCATCAGCTTGTCCGCGACCGGATCGAGGAACGCGCCGAACGCCGAATACAGCCCGTAGCGGCGCGCGATCCAGCCGTCCAGCCAATCGGTCAGCGAGGCGCCGATGAAGATCAGCACCGCGGCCAGGTTGGTCCAGCGGTAGTCGAGGTAGTAGACCACCACCAGCACCGGGATCATCGCGATCCGCGCCAGGGTGAGCCAGGTGGGTAGCGTCAGGGTCATGGCGCCCGGTCCGTCTCCGCCGCCGCGGCGGCTGCCTCCAGCCCGTGCAGGCTGGCCCAGATGCGTTCGGCCAGCGCGCGGTGGATGCCCTCCACCCGCGCGATCTCGTCGACCGCGGCCGCCTGCAATCCTGACAGACCGCCGAAATGCCGCAAGAGGGCCGCGCGCCGGCGCGGCCCGATCCCGGCGATGTCCTCCAGCCGGCTGCTGGCGCGCGCCTTCTGGCGGCGCCCGCGGTGCCCGGTGATCGCGAACCGGTGGGCCTCGTCGCGCACCTGCTGGATCAGCTGCAGCGCCGGCGAGGCGGCGCCCGGGCGCACGTCGCGGCCGTCCGGCAGCAGCAGGGTCTCGGCCCCCGGCTTGCGCTCCGGGCCCTTGGCCACGCCGACTAGGGCGATGCCGTCGATCCCGGCGTCGGTCAGCACCTCGCGCGCCTGCGCGACCTGGCCGGCGCCGCCGTCGATCAGCAGCACGTCCGGCAGCACCGCCTCCGGGTCGCCCGCGGCGGCGGCGCGGAAGCGCCGCTGCAGCGCCTGCTGCATGGCCGCGTAGTCATCGCCCGGCTCGATCCCGACGATGTTGTAGCGGCGATACTGGGCCCGCACCGCCCCCTGCGCATCGAACACCACGCACGCGGCGACGGTGGCCTCGCCGCCGGTGTGGCTGATGTCGAAGCACTCGATCCGGCGCGGCGGCGCCGGCAGGCCCAGCAGCCGCTGCAGGTCTTGCAGGCGCGCCTGTTGGGTGCGGCTGCTGGCCAGTTCGGTCGCCAGCGCCAGCTCGGCATTGCGGCGCACCAGCTCCAGGTGCGCCGCGCGCTCGCCGCGCACCCGGCTGCGCAGTTCGACCCGGCGCCCTGCGTGCTCGGACAGCGCCTGCGCGATCAGCGCCTGCTCCGGGATGTCGCGGTCGAGCACGATCTCCTCAGGCGGCGGCTGCTCGGCGTAGTACTGCGAGACGAACGCGGCCAGCACCTCGGCCGGGCTGTCCTCGCCGTTGGTGCGCGGGAAGTGCGCGCGGGTGCCGAGGTTGCGGCCGTCGCGGAAGGCCAGCAGCAGCACGCAGGCATGGCTGCCCTGCATCGCCACCGCGAGCACGTCGAGGTCGGCGTTGCGGCCGTCCATGGTGTGGCGCGCCTGCAGCTTGCGGATGGTGGCGATCAGGTCGCGCAGGCGCGCGGCCTGCTCGAACTCCAGCGCCTCGCTGGCGCGCTGCATGGCCTGCGCCAGCTCGGCGTCGAGCTCGGCGCTGCGCCCCTCCAGGAACAGGGTGGCGCGGCGCACCGCATCGGCATACTCGTCGGCCGCCACCAGCCCCACGCACGGCCCGCTGCAGTGGCCGATCTGGTATTGCAGGCAGGGCCGGCTGCGGTTGCGGAACACGCTGTCCTCGCAGCTGCGCAGGCGGAACAGCTTGTGCATCAGGGCCAGGGTCTCGCGCACCGCGCCGGCGCTCGGGTACGGGCCGAAGTAGCGCCCCGGCTGCGCGCGCGCGCCGCGGTGGAAGGCCAGCCGCGGCCAGTCCTCGCGGGTGAGCAGCACGTACGGGTAGCTCTTGTCGTCGCGCAGCATCACGTTGTAGCGCGGGCGCAGCGACTTGATCAGCTGGTTCTCCAGCAGCAGCGCGTCGGCCTCGCTGCGGGTGACGGTGACCTGGATGCGCGCCACCTGCGCCAGCATCGCCATGATCCGCGCCGGCTTCGGGGTGGCGTTGAAGTAGCTGCCGACCCGGTTGCGCAGCGCGCGCGCCTTGCCGACGTACAGCACCTGGCCGGCCGCGTCGAGCATGCGGTACACCCCGGGCGCGAGCGGCAGCCCGGCGGCCACCGCCTTGCCGTCGAACGCCGGCGGCGCCGGTTCGGGCGGGCGGCGTGCGGGCATCGCGGCTACAGCGCCCCGGCCTGGACGCGCGCGACGATCTCCGCCGCGGCCGCGTCCACCAGCCGCCACACGTGCTCGAAATCGCGGCTGCCGCCGTAGTACGGGTCGGGCACGTCGCGCCGGCCCTGCCCGGTCCAGTCCAGCAGCAGCACCACCTGCGCATGCGCGGTGCGCGGCTTGCGCACGCCGGCATCGTGCAGGACGCTGCGGTCCGCGCACAGTAGGTAGTCGAAGCGGTCGTAGTCCTCCGGCTCCAGCCCGCGCGCGCGCTGCGCGGCGATGTCCACGCCGTGGCGCGCGGCGCAGGCGACCGCGCGCGGGTCCGGCGGCTCGCCCGCGTGCGCGCGGCTGGTGCCGGCCGAATCCACCCGCAGTGCCTGCGCCAGCCCGGCCGCGGCCAGGCGCTGGCGCAGCGCACCCTCGGCCATCGGCGAACGGCAGATGTTGCCCATGCACACCATCAGGAGGCCCGGTGCGCGGTTCATGCGCCCTCCCCGCGCGCGTGCCGCGCGCGCGCCGCGGCGAGATCCTCCGGGGTGTCCACCCCCGGCGGGAACGCGGCCACCGCCGCGGCCACCGCCACCGGCCAGCCGGCCTCCAGCGCGCGCAGTTGCTCGAGCGCCTCGACCCGCTCCAGCGGCGCCGGCGGCAGCGCGGCGAACGCATGCAGGTCGGCGACCCGGTAGGCGTAGAGGCCGATGTGGCGCCACCACAGCGCGCCCTCCGGCAGCGCGCCGCGGTCGCGGGCGAAGGCGTCGCGCGGCCACGGCACCGGGGCGCGGCTGAAGTACAGCGCGCGCCCGTCCTCGCCGCGCACCACCTTGACCACATTGGGGTCGAACAGGGTCGCGGCGTCGTCGATCGGGCTGGCGAGGGTGGCGATGCGGGCACCGCCGGCGGCGAGCACGGCGGCGACCTGGGCGATCCCCGCCGCCGGCGCGAACGGCTCGTCGCCCTGCAGGTTGACCACGATCGTGTCCTCCGGCCAGCCGGCGAGCGCCGCGCACTCGGCCAGGCGGTCGCTGCCGGAGGCATGCGCGGGCGAGGTCATCGCCACCTGCACCCCGCTGCCCTCCAGCGCGGCGGCGATCCGCGCATCGTCGGTCGCCACCCAGACCTGGCGCGCGCCGGCGGCCAGCGCGCGGCGCGCCACGTGCAGCACCATCGGGGCATCGCCGATCCGCTGCAGCGGCTTGCCGGGCAGGCGGGTGGAGGCATAGCGCGCGGGGATCGCGACCACGAAATCGGGCGGGGACATGCCGCCATTATCGCCGAGCCGGCGCGGCCTTGTATCTTTCAGCCCGCGGACCGGCTCGGGCAGCCCGAGCGGCCTCTGGGCCAGTGAATGAAGCCCGCGACTGAGCACTGGGTGCCTGTGCCGGACCGTCCTTTCTTGCAGCCC
>NZ_JAJOZK010000008.1 GCF_022419185.1 Thermomonas flagellata
TGCGTCCCGCCCGCGCGCCGCGGCGGGAGGCGGCCATCGCGGCCGCCGCCGGCGCCGCCCCCCGCCGCGAACGCCCGGCGGCGCCCGCGGATGCGGCCGTGGCCGTTGCTTCGCCCGAATCGGTGCTGGTCGCACGGCCGTGGCCGCGCAGCGTGCTGCCGGCGCCGCCGTCGGCCTTCAACGTCGGCTTCGGGCTGCCGATGGCGCCTGCCGCCGCGCCGTTCGATGCGTCCGCCAGCGCGCTGCAGGCGCTGCCGCCGCCGCGGCTGCTGCCGGCGGCGGACGCGCCGGATTCGCCGTCCGCGCGCTGAATGCGGCGCCCGCCGCCGGCTGGCGCCCCTACGGCGCATCCCCATCTTGCGCCTCACCTGATCCTGTTCCGCTTCTTCGCTAGGAGTCGCCGATGACTGCACCCTCCCGTCCCGCCCTGCTGCGCCCCGTGCTGCTGTCCGCCGCCCTTGCCGCCGCCCTCGGCGGGGCCGCCGGCTGGTATTCCTCGTCCGCGCGTGCGCAGGCCCAGGCGCCCGCCGCGCCGCTGCCCGAGGTGGTGGTCGCGCTGCCGGACTTCACCCGCCTGGTCGAGCAGGTCGGCCCGGCGGTGGTGAGCGTGGAGGCCGAGATCGGCGGCAAGCCCGCCGCCGGGCGCCAGCGCCCGCAGCAGGCGCCGGACGATGACGAGCAGATCCCGGAGTTCTTCCGCCGCTTCTTCGGCCCCGGCATGCCGATGCCGGGGATGCCGGGCATGCCCGAGGGCGGGCGCCCGCGCGGGGTCTCGCAGGGCACCGGCTTCATCATCTCCGCCGACGGCTACGTGCTGACCAACCACCACGTGGTGGACGGCGCCGACAGCGTGCGCGTGCGCCTGGCCGACCGCCGCGAGTTCACCGCCAAGGTGGTCGGCAGCGACGAGCAGTCCGACGTGGCGCTGCTCAAGATCGACGCCAAGAACCTGCCGGTGGTGCGGATCGGCGACTCGCGCACGCTCAAGCCGGGGCAGTGGGTGGTGGCGATCGGCTCGCCGTTCGGGCTCGACCATTCGGTGACCGCGGGCATCGTCAGCGCGGTCGGCCGCGCCAACCCGTACGCCAACCAGCGCTACGTGCCCTTCATCCAGACCGACGTGGCGATCAACCGCGGCAATTCCGGCGGGCCGCTGATCGACACCCGCGGCCAGGTGGTCGGCATCAACTCGCAGATCTTCAGCAATTCCGGCGGCTACATGGGGGTGAGCTTCGCCATCCCGATCGACGTGGCGATGAACGCGGTCAAGCAGCTCAAGGCCACCGGCAAGGTCGAGCGCGGCCAGCTCGGGGTGCAGGTGCAGGCGGTCAACCGCGACAACGCCAAGGCGCTCGGCCTGCCCGACACCCGCGGCGCACTGGTCGGCGAGGTGCTGCCGGGCAGCCCCGCGCAGCGCGCCGGGATCGAGCGGCTGGACGTGATCCGCAGCGTCAACGGCCAGCCGATCGTGGATTCCTCCGACCTGCCGCCGATCATTGGCGGGATGGCCCCGGGCAGCCGGGTCACCCTCGAGATCCTGCGCGACGGCAAGCCGCGCAGCGTCACCGCGACCCTGGATGCGCTCACCGCCGACGCCGGCACGCCCGGCGGCGAGGCGCGCACGCCGGGCAGCGGCCCCGGCGCGCCGGCGCAGGCCGCGCCGCTCGGGATCGTGGCCCAGGAGCTGGACGCCGCCCAGCGCCAGCGGCTCGGGCTGCGCCCGGGCGAGGGCGTGCTGGTGGCCCGGGTGCAGGGCGAGGCCGCGCGCGATGCCGGCCTGCGCGCGGGCGACGTGATCCTCGCGGTCGGCCGCCAGGACGTCGGCAGCGTCGCCGCGTTCGAGGCCCGGCTGCGCGAGGCCCGCGCCGGCGGCAAGCCGGTGATGCTGTTGGTGCGGCGCGGCAGCGCGACCTCGTACCTCACGGTCGGCGGCGGCGACTGACGGCCGCGCGCCGGCGGGGCGGCGGCGGGCCTGTGCGATAATCCCACGTTCACGTGCCGGCCGCGCAGCAGCGCGGCCGGCTCCCCCGCCCGTCCCGCCCGCGCCCATGCAGCACGACCCGATGCGGTTCATCCGCAACTTCTCGATCATCGCCCACGTCGACCACGGCAAGTCGACCCTGGCCGACCGCATCATCCAGCTGTGCGGCGGCCTGGCCGAGCGCGAGATGGAAGCGCAGGTGCTCGACTCCAACCCGATCGAGCGCGAGCGCGGGATCACGATCAAGGCGCAGTCGGTGTCGCTGCCCTACACCGCGCAGGACGGCCATACCTACCAGCTCAACTTCATCGACACCCCCGGCCACGTGGACTTCAGCTACGAGGTCAGCCGCTCGCTGGCCGCCTGCGAGGGCGCGCTGCTGGTGGTGGACGCGGCGCAGGGGGTGGAGGCGCAGTCGGTGGCCAACTGCTACACCGCGGTCGAGCAGGGGCTGGAGGTGGTGCCGGTGCTGAACAAGATCGACCTGCCCACCGCCGACATCGACAAAGTGAAGGAGGAGATCGAGGCGGTGATCGGCCTGGACGCCTCCGACGCGGTGGCGATCAGCGCCAAGACCGGGCTCAACGTCGGCGCGGTGCTGGAGGCGATCGTGCAGCGCATCCCGCCGCCGAAGCCGCGCGACACCGACAAGCTGCAGGCGCTGATCATCGACTCCTGGTTCGACAACTACCTCGGCGTGGTCTCGCTGGTGCGGGTGATGCAGGGCGAGATCAAGCCCGGCGACAAGCTGCTGGTGATGAGCACCGGCCGCGTGCACCAGGTCGACCAGGTCGGCGTGTTCACCCCCAAGCGCAAGATCCTGCCGCGCCTCGGCGCCGGCGAGGTGGGCTGGGTCACCGCCAGCATCAAGGACGTGCACGGCGCGCCGGTGGGCGACACCCTGACCGCGGCCGGCGATCCCGCGCCCAGCCCGCTGCCCGGCTTCCAGGAGATGCAGCCGCGGGTGTTCGCCGGCCTGTTCCCGGTGGATGCCGAGGACTACCCGGCGCTGCGCGAGGCGCTGGAGAAGCTGCGCCTGAACGACGCCGCGCTGCGCTTCGAGCCGGAGAGCTCCGAGGCGATGGGCTTCGGCTTCCGCTGCGGCTTCCTCGGCATGCTGCACATGGAGATCGTGCAGGAGCGGCTGGAGCGCGAATACGGCCTGAACCTGATCACCACCGCGCCGACCGTGGTGTACGAGGTGCTCAAGACCGACGGCAGCGTGGTGCCGATCGACAACCCGGCCAAGCTGCCGCCGGTGAATCACATCCAGGAAATCCGCGAGCCGATCATCCGCGCCAACATCCTCACCCCGCCGGACTACATCGGCAACGTGATCAAGCTGTGCGAGGAGAAGCGCGGGGTGCAGATCGGCATCACCTACATGGCCAGCCAGGTGCAGGTCAGCTACGAGCTGCCGATGGCGGAGGTGGTGCTTGACTTCTTCGACAAGCTCAAGTCGGTGAGCCGCGGCTATGCCTCGCTGGACTACCACTTCCTGCGCTTCCAGGCCGGTCCGTTCGTGCGGGTGGACACCCTGATCAACGGCGACCGGGTGGATGCGCTGTCGATCATCGTCCACCGCAGCCACGCCGACCGCCGCGGCCGCGAGCTGTGCGAGAAGATGAAGGACCTGATCCCGCGGCAGATGTTCGACGTGGCGATCCAGGCCGCGATCGGCAGCCAGATCATCGCCCGCACCACGGTCAAGGCGCTGCGCAAGAACGTGCTGGCCAAGTGCTACGGCGGCGACGCCACGCGCAAGAAGAAACTGTTGGAGAAGCAGAAGGAAGGCAAGAAGCGGATGAAGCAGGTCGGGCGGGTCGAGATCCCGCAGGAGGCCTTCCTCGCCGTGCTGCAGGTGGACAACAAGTGACGGCGCCTGGCCGGCGCGGCTGCGTCCCGGCGTTGCTTGCCGGGGACGGGCGTGTGCGGCCGGACCGTCCGCACAGGGAGATCGCGGGATGATGGTGTGGTTCGAGACGATCCTGGTGGCGCTCACCGCCTTCACCGGCCTGGTCTGGCTGCTGGACCGGCTGGTGCTGGCCAAGCGCCGGGCCGCTGCGGCGGGACCGCAGGGGCCGGCCAAGGAGCCGCTGCTGGTCGATTATTCCAAGGCGTTCTTCCCGATCCTGGTGCTGGTGCTGGGGCTGCGCAGCTTCGTGGCCGAGCCGTTCCGGATCCCGTCCAGTTCGATGATGCCGACCCTGCTGATCGGCGACTTCATCCTGGTCAACAAGTTCGCCTACGGCCTGCGCTGGCCGATCACCAACAAGAAGTTCCTCGCCATCGGCGAGCCGCAGCGCGGCGACGTGGTGGTGTTCCGCCCGCCGATGCGCCCGCGCGAGGACTGGATCAAGCGCATCATCGGCCTGCCCGGCGACCGCATCGGCTACCACGACAACCGGGTGTGGCTGAACGGCAAGCCGCTGCCGTACGTGGTGGACGGCATCTACACCGGGGTCGGCCAGGGCGCCGATGCCAGCGGCGCCACCGAGTTGACCGAGGAACTGCCCGGCCGCCCGCATCGGGTGCTGGAGCACCCGGACCTGCCGTTCCTGCCCCAGGGGCAGGGGGAAGGTGACTGGGTGGTGCCGCCCGGGCATTATTTCGTCATGGGCGACAACCGCGACAACAGCGAGGACAGCCGGTTCTGGGGGTTCCTGCCGGAGGCCAACCTGCGCGGCAAGGCGTTCATGGTGTGGATGAACTTCGACCGCAGCGCGGATCCGTGGATCGACACCTCGCGGATCGGCATGCGCATTCCGTGACCGGCGACTGGAGTTGGGGAGAGCTCAGATGAAGCGTATGCAGCGCGGCATGACGATGATCGGCTTTCTGATCACGCTGGCGGTGGTGATCTTCTTCGTCTACTGCGGCATGAAGATCGTGCCGATGTACCTGGAGTTCTATTCGGTCAAGAAGGGGCTGTCCACGATTGCGGCGGAGCCGGACATTGCCAACGCCTCCAAGGAAAAGATCCATACGATGTTCCTGCGCCGGATGGAGATGAGCTATGCGCTGGACGTCAAGAAGCTCGACCCGCTGCGGATCGAGAGTACCGGCGACGGCTACAACCTGGTGGTGGACTACGAGCAGCGGGTGCCGCTGATCGCCAACCTCGACGTGGTCGGCAAGTTCCATGCGGAGCAGGCGATCGGGCGTGGCGGCGGGCAGTGAGCCACGCCTGCGGCCGGGGGCGGAGCACGCGTTCCGCGACCCGGCCCTGCGCGCGCAGGCGCTCACCCACCGCAGTGCCGGCGGCGCCCACAACGAGCGGCTGGAATTCCTCGGCGACGCGCTGGTGAACCTGATCGTGGCCGAGGCCCTGTACCAGGCCTGGCCGCGCGCCGACGAGGGCGTGCTCACCCGCGCCCGCGCCGAGCTGGTGCGCGAATCCGCGCTGGCCGGCATTGCGCGCGGGCTGGACCTCGGTCCCCAACTGGCGCTCGGGCCGGGCGAGCTCAAGAGCGGCGGCCGCCGCCGCGATTCCATCCTCGCCGACGCGCTGGAGGCGCTGGTGGCCGCGATCTACTTGGATGCCGGCTTCGAGGCCTGCCGCGCGGCGGTGCTGCCGTGGTTCGCGCCGCTGATCGCGGCGCTGCCGCCGCCGGAGCGGATCGGCAAGGACGCCAAGACCCGCCTGCAGGAATGGCTGCAGGCGCGCGGCAAGCCGCTGCCGTGCTACCTGCTGCTGGAGACCGCCGGCAGCGAGCACGCCCCGCGCTTCCGCGCCCGCTGCACACTGGCCGATCCGCCGCTGGCCGCGGACGGCGAGGGCGGCTCGCGGCGCGCCGCCGAGCAGCAGGCCGCCGAGGCGGTGCTGGCGGAACTGGGTGCATGAGCGCGGCCGGCCTCCACAGCGGCGCGGTGGCCGTCATCGGCCGCCCCAACGTCGGCAAATCCACCCTGGTCAACGCCCTGGTCGGAGCCAAGGTCAGCATCACTTCCAACCGCCCGCAGACCACCCGCCACCGCCTGCTGGGCATCGCCACCTTCCCCGGCGGCCAGCTGCAGCTGGTGGACACCCCCGGCATCCACGGCGCCCAGGGCCGGCGGTCCGGCAAGGCGCTCAACCGCGTGCTCAACCGCGCGGCGCGCGGCGCCCTGGAGGGCGTGGACGCGGCGCTGCTGGTGATCGAGGCCGGCCGCTGGGACGCGGAGGACGAGCTGGCCTACGCCGCCCTGCGCGAAGCCGGCCTGCCGGTGGTCCTGGCGATCAACCAGGTCGACCGGCTCAAGGACAAGGCCGCGCTGCTGCCATTCATCGCCAAGGTGACGGAAGGGCGCGACTTCGCCGCCGTACACCCGGTGTCCGCGCTCAAGCGCAGTGGGCTGGAGCCGCTGGTCGCCAGCCTGCTGGCGCTGCTGCCGGAGGCGCCGCCGGCCTATGCCGAGGACGAGATCACCGACAAGAGCCAGCGCTTCCTCGCCGGCGAACTGGTGCGCGAGCAGTTGATGCGCCAGCTCGGCGCGGAGCTGCCCTACGCCACCACCGTGGAGGTGGAGAAGTTCGCCGAGGAACCCTCGCCGCAGGCCGGGGTGATGTACCGCATCGACGCGGTGATCTGGGTCGAGCGCGAGGGCCAGAAGGCGATCGTGATCGGCAAGGGCGGCGAGCGCCTGCGCGCCATCGGCACCCGCGCGCGCGCGCAGATGGAGCGCCTGTTCGGCGCCAAGGTGTTCCTGCGCACCTGGGTGCGCGTGCGCGAGGGCTGGAGCGACGACGAGGCCGCGCTGCGCGCCCTCGGCTACCACGACTGAGTCGGCGGGCGCCGGGGACGGGTCGGCGCGGGCACGAGGCGGTGATCCACCTGCCGCTCCTACAATGCCGCCATGCGCTACGCCGCCGAGCCCGCGTTCGTCCTGCACGCCCGCCCGTGGCGCGAAACCAGCCTGCTGGTCGAGGTCCTCAGCGCCGGCCACGGGCGCCTCGGCCTGGTCGCGCGCGGGCTGCAGGGAGCCAAGCGGCAGGCGCTGCGCGCGGCGCTGCAGCCGCTGCAGGCGATCCGCTTCGATGCTGTGCAGAAGGGGGAACTGGCGCAACTGGGGGTGGCCGAGGCGGTGGACGTGGCGCCGCGCCTGCACGGCGACGCCGCGCTGGCCGGGTTCTACGTCAACGAGCTGTGCCTGCGCCTGGCGCCGCGGCAGGCGCCGCTGCCGGCGCTGTTCCTGGCCTATGCCCAGGTGCGCGAGCGCCTGCGCAGCGGCGAGCCGCTGGCCTGGACCTTGCGCCGGTTCGAACGCGACCTGCTGGAGGCGCTCGGGCTCGCCCCGGACTGGGGCCACGACGCGGCCGGGCAGCCGCTCGCGGCCGACGCGCGCTACCGGCTGGATCCGCAGCACGGCTTGCTGCGCCTGCATCCCGCGCAGCCCGGCGACCGCCGCGACAGCGCGAGCGGCCGCGCCCTGCTCGCCCTCGGCGGCGACCATCCGCCGGCGGCGGCTGATCTGGCCAGCCTGCGGCTGCCGCTGCGCGCGCTCTTGCAGCATCACCTCGGCGGGCGCGGGTTGGCCGCGTGGGAGTTGCGTCCCGCGCTCGCGCGCGCACTGCGACCGCCGGGGGAGTGAGGACGCCCGCGCGTACGCGCGCTGACGTGCTCCATCCGCTCCGGCGCCGCGCGGCCAGTGGGCGGTAGCGGGAGGGGGCGCGGCGTTCGCGGGCCGAGAGCGGGCTGTCCTCAGCCCGGCAGCCCGTCGGCCAGCAGGGCTTCCACCACCGCCTGCGGCTGGCGCATCCAGGCATAGTGGTCGGCGCGGGTGCCGAGCTGCCGGGCCGACAGCACGCCGGCATGGCACTCGGCCTGCACCAGCTTGCCGAGGAGGTAGGCGAGCGAGGACGGCGGTCCGAGCCAGTCGTCGGCCAGGACGAGTCCGCAGGCACGCCCCCGCCAGCGCGCCATCCCGGCCTCGAGGTCGGCCTCCAGGCCGGCGGCGGCGTAGCGCCCGCTCAGCCCGCTGCGCGCCCAGTCGTGGATCACGCCACGCGCTTCGTTGCCGGCAAAGCCGATCCGGCGCCCGGGCAGGTGGCCGACGCGGTCGGCCAGCCACGGCAGGAAGCGGTAGGCCAGCGGCAGCAGCCAGCGCCGCGGGCGCGGGAAGACGCGCCAGTAGGGCGCGCCGCTGGCCACCAGCCAGAGGGCCTGGGCCGCGCCCGGCTGTAGGGCGAGGTGGCAGCCGGCCAGCTGGCCGCCCAGGCTGTGGCCACCGAGCACGCGCGGTTGCGTGGCCGCGTCCGCCGGCAGCGCTGTCTCCAGCGCCGCGCGGCTGGCGGCGATGTCCGTCAGCAGTGTGCGGTAGCCCCAGTCGCAGTCGCGTCCGGCGCGCCACGTGCTGGAGCCGTGGCCGCGCCATTCATGCAGGAACACGGCGACGCCACGTGCGGCCAGGGCCTCGGCGAACGGCAGGTAGTGGCGCGCGGAGACGCCGAGGGCCGGCAGCCACAGCAGCGCCGCCCGTGGCGCCGGCGGCAAGCGCAGCAGCAGATCGGCGCGGTGGCCGTCCGCGCTGGTGACCGTCAGCAGGCCCTCGCCCTCAGCCATCGCGCGCGGCCCCGAAGTGGTCCAGCACCACCAACCCGCCGCGGCCGGGCCGGGTGCCGGCCTGCAGGGCGCGCCCGACGTAGGCCACGGCGGCGGCGGTCGCGTCCGCCAGTGCCTGGCCGCGGCACAGCCCGGCGGCGATGGCGGCCGCCAGGGTGCAGCCGGTGCCGTGCGCCTCCACCGCCAGCCGCGGATGCCGCCAGTCGAGCGCCTGCGTACCGTCACGGTAGCGGTCAACCACCGCTTCGCCTTCCGGCAGGTGTCCGCCCTTGAGTAGCACTGCGCGCGCGCCCAAGCTGCGCAACTGCGCGATCGCAGCCTCGGCCGCGGCCGCGTCGGCGATCGCGCGGCCGGTCAGCACCTCCGCCTCCGGGACGTTGGGCGTGACCAGGTCCGCCAGCGGCAGCAGGCGCGTGCGCAGCGTGTCCACCGCATCGTCCGCGAGCAGACGCGCGCCACTGGTGGCGACCATCACGGGATCGAGCACCAGCGCGAAGCCGTGATCGCGGCGGGCGACGAGCTCATCGGCGACCGCGGCGATCACCGCGGCATCGGCCAGCATCCCGATCTTGACCGCCACGATCCGGAAGTCGTCGAAGCAGGCCGCGATCTGCGCGCGCAGGAAGTCCGGCGGCGGCACGTGCACCGCGGTCACCCCGCGGGTGTTCTGCGCGGTCAGCGCGGCGATCGCGGACAGGCCGTGCACACCATGCGCGGCGAAGGTCTTCAGGTCGGCCTGGATGCCGGCGCCGCCGCCGGAGTCGCTGCCGGCGATGGTCAAGACACAGGGAGCACGCGGATCAAGGGCGGGGGTCATTGGGGGCGACGGCGGAGGGCATAGGCATGAATGCGCAGCCACAGCGCCAGGCCCGTCGCCATTGCCGCCGGCAACCACAGCGCAGAAGCCGCATGGGCTCGGTAAACCAGGCCAGCAACCACGCTGCCCGCGAGAAAGCCCGCGATCACCAGCGCCTGCGGCCATGGGAAAGGCTGGCATGCCTGCCGGCGGCGCAATGCGCTTCCAAGCCAGAGGCCAAGATCGGTATAGCTGCCGGTCAGATGGGTGGTGCGCAGCAGGCCGCTGCTGAGCCTGGTGCTGGTGCCATTCTGCAGGCCGCATGCGCACGAGGCGATCAGCATCCCAGTCAGCGGATGCGCGGCGAAGAGTGCGGCACCCGCCCCCAGGAGCAGGGCTTCCAGGGTGAGCATGGCGGCCTGTGCCTCCCCCTGCGGCGTGGGCTCCGCCAGCAGCACTCCGGCAAGCAGAGCGCCCAGCAGGAACGCGGCGGCCACGGCCAGCAGCAGCCGGGCCAACGCCCAGTCCGCATGCCCGATGGCCATGCCCAGCAGCACAGTGGTACCGGTGAGGTGGCTGACGGCCTCGCGTGCCAGCGCCAGCACACCGATCACGTTCACCATGCCGGCCAGCGATGCCAGCCCGGCAGCGGTTGCATAGGCTGTGGCGGGGAGGTCGGCGGAGCGTGGCAAGGTTGGCGGTGGGCAGTGGGGGAGGCATGGCCCGGTCGCGACCGGACCGGTGCATTGTGCCTGTCCGCCGCCGGCTGCGTCAGGCCGCTGGCGCCGCTGGTGTGATCAGGCGTGCTGCCAGTGCCAACGCATGGTCGAAGTTGTCGGCGTAATGGATGCCCGTGGCATGCTCGCCCAAGCCCATGCGCGCAATCACCTGCTTGGGTTGGGCCTGCAGGCCGGAAATCACCAGCGTGATGCGTCGTCGATGGCAGCGCTCGGCCAGGGCCTGCAGGGCGTGCACGCCGCTGGCGTCAATCAGAGGCACCAGCCGCATGCGCAGGATCAGCACCCGCGGGGCTACCACGAAGGTATCCAGCAGGCTGTCGATCCGGCTGCTGGCGCCGAAGAAGAGTGGGCCGGTGATCTGATAGGCCTCGACGCCCTGCGGAAGGCGCGTACGCTGGTCGAGTTCCTCCGGTGGCGCGGCCATCACCGGGCGCAGGTCGTCGTCGGTGGCGCGGATCCCCGCATCCACGGTCACGCTCTCGGACATGCGGTACATGAAGAGCAGCGAGGCCAGCACCACCCCCGTCTCGATCGCGACCGTGAGGTCCACCAGCACAGTCAGGCTGAAAGTGGCCAGCAGCACCAGGCGATCGCCGTACGGCGCCGACAGGGTGGCACGAATGGCATCGATCTCGCTCATGTTCCAGGCCACCATCAGTAACACCGCGGCCAGCGCGGCCAGCGGGATGGCACCCAGCAGCGGTGCCAGCAGCAGCATGAACGCGAGCAGGAAAAGCGCATGCAGCATGCCGGCGAACGGAGTGCGTCCACCGGAACGGATATTGGTGGCGGTGCGTGCGATCGCGCCCGTCGCTGGCAGGCCGCCGAACAGCGCGGATCCGACGTTGGCCACGCCCTGCGCCACCAATTCGGCATTGGAGCGGTGGCGACCACCGGTCATGCCGTCCGCCACTACGGCCGATAGCAGGGATTCGACGCCGGCCAGGAACGCGATCGTGAAGGCGCTGGGAAGCAGTTCTAAGGTGCGTTCGAACGGGATGTGCGGAATCGTGAAGGTCGGCAACCCAGCGGACACCGGCCCGAAGCGGGTGCCAATGGTCTCGACCGGCAGCCCGAGGAGCGACGTGGCGACGGTGCAGGCCAGCAGCGCCAGCAGGAAACCCGGCCAGCGCGGCCGCCAGTGGCGCAGCGCCACGATGACCGTCAGGCCGGCCGCGGTCAGCGCTAGCGTCGGCCACTGCGTTTGCCCCAAGTGCGCCAGATAGGCCTGCCAGCGCGGCAGAAATTCGCCGGGCAGGTGGGCGATGTGCAGGCCGAGCGCGTCCGGGATCTGGCTGGAGACGATGCTGACCGCGATGCCCGCGGTGAACCCGGTCACTACTGGCTGCGGGATGTAGCGCATCAGCATGCCCAGCCGCAGCAGGCCGGCGGCGATCAGCATCAGCCCGGCCAGCAGGGTACACAGGATCAGGCCGCCGTAACCGTGGGTTTGGATGATCCCGAAGACGACCGGGATGAAGGCGGCGGTGGGGCCCCCGATCTGCACCCGCGATCCGCTCAACAGCGAGATCAGGAAGCCGGCCACGACGGCGGTTTGCAGGCCTTTTTCCGGCGTCGTGCCGGAGGCGATGGCCAGCGCCATCGCGAGCGGCAGGGCCACGATCGCCACCGTCAGTCCAGCGATGGCATCGGCGCGCAGCTGCGCCAGGCTGTAGCCCTCGCGCAACACGGTCAGCAGCTTCGGTTCGTACAGTTGGCGCCAGGACCGGAGGGAGGGCGAGGGCGGGACGCTCATGCCGGCTCCTTCAGCCGCACCCCGCGGCCACGGCCTTGACTCGGCTGGTCATTGCCGATCAGTTCCACGCCCGCGGCCGCCAAGGCGTCCACGATTCGGGTCAGGGTCGAGACGGCCCCGCGCACGGTGCCGGGACTGGCTTCCATGCGCTGGATGGTCGGCAGGGAGACCCCGGCCCAGGCGGCCAGGGTGCGCTGGTCGATGCCGAGCAGGGCCCGGGCAGCACGCAATTGGGCGGCGGAAATCATTCGCCGATATTAGTTTCCGTGCGCCAGTATTTCAACTTTATATTTCGATAGTGATGTTTGAAACATCATTCCTGCCGCCTCCTCCGCCCATGCGCATCGCCGCGATGGCGTCACAGCGCCTCCGAGGCGAAGTCCGCCAGCCGCGAGCGCTCGCCGCGGCGCAGGGTGACGTGCGCGCTGTGCGCCCAGGCCTTGAAGCGGTCGACCGCGTAGGTCAGGCCAGAGGTGGTCTCGGTGAGGTAGGGGGTGTCGATCTGCTCGACGTTGCCGAGGCAGACGATCTTGGTGCCGGGGCCGGCACGGGTGATCAGGGTCTTCATCTGCTTGGGCGTGAGGTTCTGCGCCTCGTCCAGGATCAGCCAGCGGTTGAGGAAGGTGCGCCCGCGCATGAAGTTGAGCGAGCGGATCTTGATCCGGCTGGCGAGCAGGTCGTTGGTCGCCGCGCGGCCCCAGGCGCCGCCGTCCTGGTTGTGGGTCAGCACCTCGAGGTTGTCAGTGAGCGCGCCCATCCACGGCGTCATCTTCTCCTCCTCGGTGCCGGGCAGGAAGCCGATGTCCTCGCCCACGCTCACGGTGGCGCGGGTCATGATGATCTCGCGGTAGCGCTGCGCGTCCATGGTCTGCGCCAGGCCCGCGGCCAGCGCCAGCAGGGTCTTGCCGGTGCCGGCGGTGCCGAGCAGGGTGACGAAGTCGATCTCCGGGTCCATCAGCGCGTTGAGCGCGAAGTTCTGCTCGCGGTTGCGCGCGGTGATGCCCCACACCGCGTGCTGGGCATGGCGGAAGTCGTCCACGATCTGCAGCACCACTCGCCCGTCGAGCAGGCGCGCGACCTTCATTTCCGACTGCTCGTCGCCGGGCAGGAACACGTACTGGTTCGGGTACCAGTCCTCGCCCTCGCCGGCGGCGATCTCGTAGTAGGTGCGACCCTTGTCGGTCCACGACCTCAGGTCCTTGCCGTGGCGCTGCCAGAAATCCTCCGGCAGCGCGGTGGCGCCGGTGTAGAGCAGGCTGAAGTCGTCCAGCGCGCGGTCGTTCTCGTAGTCCTCGCTGGCGATCCCGGCGATCGAGGCCTTGATCCGCAGGTTGATGTCCTTGGACACGAACACCACCGGGGTGTCCGGCTCGGCCTGCTTGAGCGCCAGGATCGCGCCGAGGATGTGGTTGTCCGGGATCACCGTGCCGAAGCGCTTGCCGGCGTCGAAGTCGCCGGTCTGGAAGCGCAGCAGGCCGGCGCTGTCGGCGCCGCGCAGTTGCAGGCCCTGCGGGCGCACCAGCGGGATCCCGGCGCCGACGTCGGCGCTGCCGTGCGCCTCGATCAGCTCGTTGAGGAAGCGGCTGACCTGGCGCGCGTTGCGGCTGGCCTCGGAGGTGCCCTTCTTGCCGTTGTCCAGCTCCTCCATCACCTGCATCGGCAGGTAGACGTCGTGCTCCTCGAACTTGAACAGCGCGGTCGGGTCGTGCATCAGCACGTTGGTGTCGAGCACGTAGATGCGCTTGCTGCGGGTCATGCGGGCGGGTTCCCGTGGCGTGGACGGCAGGATGCCGGCGCGCCCCGCGGGGCGGGGCACGCGCGGCGGGAGCGAGTGGGCGCGGTCACCGGGCGCGTTCTTCCCGGAGGGCCGCGAGCACCGCCTGGGCATGGCCGGGCACCTTCACCGGCTGCCACTTGCGGCGCACCACCCCGGACGGATCGACCAGGAAGGTGCTGCGCACGATGCCCAGGTACTCGCGTCCGTACAGCTTCTTCGGTTGCACCACGCCGAACGCCTCGCAAATGGCGCCATCGGCGTCGCTGGCGAGGTCGAAGCGAAAGCCCTGCTTGGCGCGGAAGTTCTGGTGCGATTTGAGCGAGTCGCGGGACACCCCGAGCACCACCGCCCCGGCGCGCTCGAACTCCGGCAGCAGGGCGTCGAAGTCGCGGCCCTCGGTGGTGCAGCCGGGGGTGGAATCTTTGGGGTAGAAGTATAGCACCAGCCAGCGGCCGGCGTAGCCGCCGAGGTGGCCGGCGGCGCCGCTGGCCAGCTGCAGCGGCAGGTCGGGGATGCGGTCGCCGACGTCCAGCATGGCGCGTCAGTACTTCATCGGATCCATGATGGCATCCAGGTTGAGGTGGTCGCAGAACTCCAGGAAGTCGTCGCGCAGGGCGGCGATGTGCATGTCCGCGGGCACCCCGATGGTCAGCTGCGCGGAGAACATGTCGGCGCCGGTCTGCATCGCGCGGTAGCGCGTGCAGTGCAGGCTCTCGATGGTGATGCCCTGGCGGTCGAAGAAGTCCGCGAGCTGGTACAGGATGCCGGGCTTGTCGGAGGCGATCACCTCGACCACGTAAGGCAGCAGGTTGGACTGCACCGGCTTGGGGCCGGTGCGGTACCACACCAGCTTGATGCCCTCCTCGCGCTCGAGGCGGGTGAGCATGGTCTCCAGCTTGGCCACCGCGTCCCACGAGCCGGTCGCCAGCGCAGTCACCGAGACATCGCGCCCGACCGTGGCCAGGCGGGTGTCGACCAGGTTGCAGCCGGCATCGGCGATGCGGCGGGTGACGGCGAGCAGGGGCGACTGCGGATGCGTGGTGTACGCGTTGATCAGCAGGTGGTTTTCGTTCGGCGCGGGCCGGGAGGGGGTGTCGGTCAAGGCAGGGGTCCGCACGGTTCGGGAGGGCGCGGCAGCAACGGGCGCGCCGGGCCCGGGCAGGATACTTGTCGCCGGTTCGCGCCCGCAAGTAACATCCCGGCACGTCCCGCGCGGCCGCGGCCCGCGCATCTCCCCCTATCGGCGAGCCGATCCCCCGTGCAGCTATCCGGCAGCATCACCGCGCTGGCGACGCCCTTCACGCCCGACGGCGCGCTCGACCGGCCCGCCTGGCAACGGCTGCTGGACCTCCAGCTCGAGGCCGGCAGCGCGGGCGTGGTGGTCGCCGGCTCCACCGGCGAGGCGCCGGCGCTGACCGAGGCCGAATACGACACCCTGCTGGCGCACGCGGTCGAACGGGTGGCCGGACGCATGCCGGTGCTGGCCGGTACCGGGCAGTCCAACACCGCCAAGACGGTGCAGGCGACCCGCCGCGCGGCGCAGCTCGGCGCCGACGGCGCGCTGGTGGTGACCCCGCCGTACGTGCGCCCGACCCAGGCCGGCCTGCTCGCGCACTACCGCGCAGTCGCCGACGAAGGCGGGTTGCCGGTGGTGCTCTACAACGTGCCCACCCGCACCGGCTGCGACCTGCTGCCGGAGACGGTCGGGGTGCTGTCCCTGCATCCGCAGATCGTCGGCATCAAGGAGGCGCGGCCGGAGGCCGAGCGCATGGACGCCTTGCTGGCGTTCCGCCGCGACGGCTTCGCGGTGCTCAGCGGCGACGACCCGACCGCGCTGCGCTCGCTGCTGGCCGGGGCCGACGGGGTGATCTCGGTCGCCAGCAACGTGGCGCCGCGCGCGTTCGCCCGGCTGTGCGCGCTGGCCGCCGCCGGGGCGGCCGAGGACGCGGCCGAATTCGACCAGCGCCTGCACGCGCTGTACCGGTTCCTCGGAGTCGAGCCGAACCCGATCCCGGTCAAGGCCCTGCTGGCGCTGAACGGCATCGGCCACGGCGGGCTGCGGCTGCCGCTGCAGCCGCTATCATCCGCGCACGCCGCCGAGGCCGAGCGCCTGCACGCGGACCTGCGCCAACTGGAAGAACGCTGCCGCGTCCCCGCGGCCTGACTGGAGAACCCGATGCCCCGTCCCGCGACCGTGCGCCCGCTCGCCCTCGTCCTCGCCCTGCTGGCGGTGTCCGCCGCCAGCGGCTGCCACTGGTTCGGCAAGAAGAACGAGCTGTACACCCAGAGCAGCGAGAGCCGGCCGCTGGAAGTGCCGCCGGACCTGGACCGTCCCTCCGCCGAGCGCGCGATGGCGCTGCCGCCGGCCGGCGGCAGCGTGAGCGCGTCCAGCCTGTCCGCCGCGCCGGCGAGCGTGGCGCCGCTCGGGTTCGCCGCCAAGGGCGAGCGCGACGCGGTGTTCGCCCGCGTCGGCGAGGCGCTGGCCGCCACCCCTGGCGTCAACATCGCCAGCCGCGCCGCCATCCTCGGCACCTACGACGTCGATTACATGGGCGCCAAGTTCCTGGTGCGGGTGACCAAGGCCGGCGACGGCAGCTATGTCTCCGCGGTGGATGCGCGCGGGCTGCCGCCCAGCGGCGAGGCCCCGGCCAAGCTGATCGCCGCGCTCAAGGCCGCGATCGCGCCGTGAGCCGGCCCCGGTGCGCGCGGCGCGCCGCCGAAGGCCTTTCTCGTGCAGGGCGCCCGCGGGCGCCCTGCGTCGTTCCGGGGCGACCTGCGCGGGCGCCGTGAGGCGTGCGCGCGGAGCGGCGCGTCAGCGCTCCAGCAGCGGCAGCTTGCCCGGCTTGCCGTCCCACTCGGCGGCCTCCGGCAGCGGCTCCTTGCGGGTGTTGATCACCGGCCAGGCCTTGGCGAGCTCGGCGTTGAGCGCGACGAAGCCTTCCTGCCCGGCCGGCACGTCCTCCTCCGGGTAGATCGCCTTGGCCGGGCACTCCGGTTCGCACAGGGTGCAGTCGATGCACTCGTCCGGGTCGATCACTAGGAAGTTCGGCCCCTCGTGGAAGCAGTCGACCGGGCAGACCTCCACGCAGTCGGTGTACTTGCACTTGATGCAGTTCTCGGTGACGACGAAGGGCATGACGGCAGGGTCCGGATTGCGATCGCGCTAGTGTAGCGCCGGCGCGCGGTCCGGCTGGCGCGGCAGGGCGGGGGGCAGGAACGAAAAGACCCCCGTGCGCGGCACGGGGGTCCGGATTGGCGCTCCCTACGGGATTCGAACCCGTGTTTTAGCCTTGAGAGGGCCACGTCCTAGGCCTCTAGACGAAGGGAGCAGTGACGCTGCGCGGGGTGGACATCCCCGCCGGCTGCGGACGGGCCGCCAGCCGAGCTTGCTAGTATAGGGGGCTTCCGGCGTCGCCGGCAACGTTTGCTTCCGCCTTCCCGACAGGATGTCCGATCCCCGCGCATGAGCAGTGAGTCCGTCCCCCCGCCGGCGGCGTCCGGCCCGCAGTTGCAGGTGATCCCGCGCGAGGTGCACGGGCTGTCGCGCCGGCAGATGAGCCAGAACGCACTGCGCGTGATGTACCGCCTGCGCGAGGGCGGGTTCGGGGCGTACCTGGTCGGCGGCGCGGTGCGCGACCTCTTGATCGGCGGGCATCCGAAGGACTTCGACGTGGCCACCGACGCCACCCCCGAGCAGGTCAAGGCGCTGTTCCGCAATTGCCGCCTGATCGGCCGCCGCTTCCGCCTGGCGCACGTGGTGTTCGGGCGCGAGATCATCGAGGTGGCGACCTTCCGCGCCAATGGCGGCGACGACGACGGCGACCGCCAGACCGACGACGGCGGGCGCCTGCTGCGCGACAACGTGTACGGCAGCATCGAGGAGGACGCGGTGCGCCGCGACTTCACCGCCAATGCGCTGTACTACGCGATCGAGGATTTTTCGGTGCGCGACTACGTGGGCGGCTACGCCGACGTGCAGGCGCGCGTGCTGCGCCTGATCGGCGAGCCGGAGGCGCGCTACCGCGAGGATCCGGTGCGCATGCTGCGCGCGGCAAGGCTGGCGGCCAAGCTCGGGTTCACGATCGACCCGGCGACCGCGGCGCCGATCCCGCGGCTGGCGCCGCTGCTGGCGGAGGCGGCGCCGGCGCGGCTGTTCGAGGAGACCCTCAAGCTGTTCCTGGCCGGGCACGCAGTGGCCAGCTTCGAGTGGCTGGAACGGCTCGGCCTGCTGCCGGCGCTGCTGCCCGAAACCGCGCAGGCGCTGGCGGCCAACACCTCCGGCGCGCTGCGGCGGATGCTGCTGCAGGGGCTGCGCGACACCGACGCGCGGGTGGCGCGCGAGGAGCCGGTATCGCCCGCGTTCCTGTACGCGCTGCTGCTGTGGCCGGCGTACTGCCGCAGCCTGGCGCAGCTGCAGGCGCAGGGCATGCACGCGGCCGAGGCGCAGCGGCGCGCGGCCGACCGGGTTACTCTGCACCAGCTGGAGCGCACCGCGCTGCCGCGGCGGTTCTCGCTGCCGATGCAGGAGATCTGGCTGCTACAGACCCGCTTCGCGCAGCGCCAGCGCAAGCGCGTGTTCCGCCTGCTGGCGCATCCGCGCTTCCGCGCCGCCTTCGATTTCCTGACCCTGCGCCAGGCCGCGTCCGACAGCCATGCCGCGGACGTGGCGTTCTGGCGCGAGGCGCAGTTGCATCCGGCGGAGGCGGTGGCCGCGGCCGGCGGGGTCGCGACCGCGGCACCGCTCGAGCAGCCGGAACCGGAGCCGGAGCCGGGCGAGGCCGAGGGCGCCGGCCCACGCAAGCGCCGCCGGCGCCGACGGCGGCCGGGCGCGGCGGACGCCGGCCCGGCGCCGGCATGATCCGCGCCGCGGTCGGCCTCGGCGCCAACCTCGGCGATGCCGCCGCCAGCGTGCGCGCCGCGCTGGACGCGCTGGAGGCGCTGCCGCAGACCCGGGGGCTCGCGCGTTCGCGGCTGTACCGCACCCCGGCCTGGGGCGTGACTGCGCAGCCGGATTTCGTCAACGCGGTGGCGGTGCTGGAGACGGGACTGTCCGCCCACGCGCTGCTGGATGCGCTGCTCGCGATCGAACGCCGCGCCGGGCGCGTGCGCCGCGCGGGCGAACGCTGGGGGCCGCGCGTGCTCGACCTCGACCTGCTGCTGTACGGCGAGGCGGTGATCGACACGCCCGGGCTGCGGGTGCCGCACCCGCACCTGCACGCCCGCGCGTTCGCGCTGTTGCCGCTGGCCGAGGCGTGGCCGCAGGCGCGCATCCCCGGCCACGGCGCGGTCGCCGCGCTCGCCGCCGGCATGGCGGATGCGGGCATCGAGGCGTTACCTTAGCCGCCCCCGCGCGAGGAGCCCGCCATGTCCGCCGACCGCCGACCCTGGACCGTGCCGATGCTGGCGCAGGCGCGCGCCGAAGGGCGCAAGCTGGTGATGCTGACCTGCTACGACGCCAGCTTCGCGCGCGTGCTGGATGCCAACGGGGTGGACCTGATCCTGGTCGGGGACTCGCTGGGCATGGTAGTGCAGGGGCATGCCTCCACCCTGCCGGTGCGGCTGGACGACATCGCCTACCACGTCGCCGCGGTCGCGCGCGGGGTGCGCCAGGCGCTGGTGGTGGCCGACCTGCCGTTCGGCTGCGACGCCGACCCGGTGCAGGCGCATGCCGCGGCGGTGCGCTGCATCCAGGCCGGCGCGGCGATGGTCAAGCTGGAGGGCGCCGGCCACAAGCTGGATGTCATCCGCTACCTGGTCGAGCGCGAGATCCCGGTGTGCGCGCACCTCGGCCTGACTCCGCAGTCGGTGCTGCGCCTGGGCGGGTTCAAGGTGCAGGGGCGCGGCGACGCCGCCGCGATCCGGCTGTGCAAGGACGCGCAGGCGGTGGCCGAGGCCGGCGCCGCGCTGCTGGTGCTGGAGGGCGTGCCGGCGGCGCTGGCGGCGCAGGTCACCGCCAACGTGCCGATCCCGACCATCGGCATCGGCGCCGGGCCCGGCTGCGACGGCCAGGTGCTGGTGCTGCACGACCTGCTCGGGGTCGACACCGGCCATCGCAAGCCGCGCTTCGTCAAGGACTTCCTGGCCGAGGCCGGCAGCATCGCCGGCGCGGTGCGCGCCTATGCCGAGGCCGTGCGCAGCGGGGCGTTCCCGGGTGCCGAGCACAGTTACGCATGATCCGGGTGCTGCGCGAACTGCCGGCGCTGCGCGCGCAGGTGCGCGCCTGGCATGCGGCCGGCGAGCGGGTCGCGCTGGTGCCGACCATGGGCAACCTGCACGCCGGCCACCACGCGCTGGTGGCATTGGCGCGCACCCACGCGCCGCGGGTGGTGGCGAGCATCTTCGTCAACCCGACCCAGTTCGGCCCGCACGAGGACTACGCGCGCTACCCGCGCACGCCCGAGCAGGACATCGCCGGGCTGGAGGCGATCGGCTGCGACGCGGTCTGGCTGCCGACGGTGGAGACGATGTACCCCGACGGCCCGGCGCAGTGCGTGCGCATGCACGTGCCGGGGATCAGCGACGTGCTCGAGGGCGCGCACCGCCCCGGCCACTTCGACGGGGTGGCGACCGTGGTCGCGCGCCTGTTCCTGCAGGTGCAGCCGGACCTGGCGGTGTTCGGGCGCAAGGACTACCAGCAGCTGGCGGTGATCCGGCGGCTGGTGCGCGACCTCGCGTTCCCGCTGGAAGTGGTGGACGCGCCGATCGTGCGCGAGCCGGACGGGCTGGCCATGAGCTCGCGCAACCAGTACCTGTCGCCGGCGGAGCGCGCGCTGGCGCCGGCGATCCACCGCACCCTGCAGGCGATGCGCGCGGCCGCGCAGGCCGGGCAGGCGCCGGCGCAGGTCGAAGCGCAGGCGCGCGCCGCGCTGGAGGCGGCCGGCCTGGCGCCCGACTACGCGGTGCTGCGCCGGCCGGACCTCAGCGAACCTGCGCCCGGCGAGCGCGGGCCGCAGGTCGCGCTGATCGCCGCGCGGCTGGGGCGCACCCGCCTGATCGACAACCTCGAATTCGAGGCCTGATCCGCCCGCCAGCGCGCGGATGTTGCGGTGCGCCATCGGCTGCCTATACTGCGCCGGTCGCGGCCGCGGCCGCCCCGAACGCCGGTTCCCCGCATGCACCTGACCCTGCTCAAGGCCAAGATCCACCGCGCCAGCGTGACCCATGCCGAGCTGCACTACGAGGGCTCGTGCGCGATCGACGGCCACCTGCTGGATGCCGCCGGCATCCGCGAGTACGAGCGCATCGAGATCTACAACATCGCCAACGGCGAGCGCTTCGCCACCTATGCCATCCGCGGCGAAGAGGGCAGCGGGGTGATCTCGGTCAACGGCGCCGCCGCGCACAAGGCGAACGTGGGCGACCTGATCATCATCTGCGCCTACGGCCAATGCGACGAGGCCGAGGCCGCCGCGTTCCGTCCGCGGCTGGTGTACGTGGACGCCGGCAACCGCATCACCCATACCCAGCACTCGCTGCCGCGGCAGGCGGCCTGAGATGGCGCGCGAGGCGGCCCTGGCCGCGCTGCGCGCCGAGGCCGCGCGGCTGGCCCCGGTCCATCTGCGCACCCTGATCGCGCAGGATCCGGCGCGCGCGGACGACTTCGCCCTGCAGGTCGGCCCGCTCTACGCCAGCTTCGCCCGCCAGCACTACGACCGCCGTGCGCTGGAAGCGCTGTTCGCGTTCGCGCAGGCGTGCGACCTTGCCGGTGCGGTGCGCCGCCAGCAGGACGGCGAGATCGTCAATCCCAGCGAGGGCCGTGCCGCCCTGCACACCGCCCTGCGCGGGGACGTGTCGCCGGCGCCGGTGGCGCGCGCCGCGCATGCGCAGGCCCTCGCCGCGCAGGCGCGGATGGCGGCGCTGGTCGAGCAGGTCCAGGCCAGCGGCGTGACCGACGTGGTCAGCATCGGCATCGGTGGGTCCGACCTCGGGCCGCGGCTGGCGGTGGACGCGCTGGCGCCGCGCGCGCCGCGCCTGCGCCTGCATTTTTTGTCGAACGTGGACGCCCACGCCGCCGAGCGCGTGCTGGCCGGGCTGGACCCGGCGCGCACGGCGGCGGTGGTGATCTCCAAGACTTTCACCACCCAGGAAACCCTGCTCAACGGCCGCCTGGTGCGCGCCTGGCTTGGCGATGACGCGCGCCTGTATGCGGTCAGCGCCAGCCCCGGGCGGGTCGCCGCCTTCGGCATCCCGCCGGAGCGCAGCCTGCCGATGTGGGACTGGGTCGGCGGGCGCTATTCGCTGTGGTCGGCGGTGGGCCTGCCGATCGCGCTGGCGCTGGGGATGGAGGGCTTTCGCGCGCTGCTGGCCGGCGCCGCGGCGATCGACCGCCACGTCCGCGAGGCGCCGTTGCGCCAGAACCTGCCGGCATGGCTGGCGCTGACCGCATTCTGGAACCGCAACCTGCTCGGCCGTGCGACCCAAGCGGTGCTGCCCTACGACGAGCGCCTGCGCCTGCTGCCGGCCTACCTGCAGCAGCTGGTGATGGAGAGCCTCGGTAAGTCGGTGCGACTGGATGGCACCCCGGTCGCGCTGGACACGGTGCGGGTGTGGTGGGGCGGCGTCGGCACCGACGTGCAGCACAGCTTCTTCCAGGCCCTGCACCAGGGCACCCAGGTGGTGCCGGCCGACTTCATCGGCGTGCGCCAGGCGGCGCATGCGCATGCCGGCCACCACCGCGCGCTGCTGGCCAATCTGCTGGCGCAAGGCGAAGCGCTGGCGAACGGCCAGCCCAGCGACGACCCGCACCGCGCCTATCCGGGCGGGCGGCCGAGCAGCCTGTTGCTGCTGGACCGGCTCGATCCGGGCGCGCTCGGCGCCCTGCTGGCCTTGTACGAGCACGCCACCTACCTGCTGTCGGTGCTGTGGCAGGTCAATGCGTTCGACCAGTTCGGGGTGGAGCTGGGCAAGCAACTGGCGCAGCGGCTGCTGCCCGCGTTGCAGGGGCAGGACGCCGGCATGCCCGACGACCCGGTGACCCGCGCCCTGCTGGCGCGCCTGCGCGGGGACTGAACCGCGCCGCGCCGGCGCGCGCGGATGGCGAAAGTTTCATCCTCGGCCAAGCCGGCTTTAACACGCGCTGCCGATACTCGCGCACGACTCGATGACGGCCGCACGGCCGGGGATGGCGCCGTTGGAACACCCGACCCAGCAGGACATCGCGCCGGCCGCGCTCGCGGTCGAGGCCGCGCCGCTGCCGCTCGAGGCCGCGCCGGCGCGGCCGTGGGCGCGCGTGCAGGCCTGGGATGCGCGCTGGCCGCTGCTGCTGCCGCTGCTCGGCTACCTCGGCCTGCGCCTGTGGCTCTTGGCCGGGACCAAGCTCAATTCCGACGAGCCGCAGCACCTGCACGTGGTGTGGGCATGGACGCAGCAGGCGCTGGTGCCCTACCGCGACGTGTTCGACAACCACGTGCCGCTGTTCCACATCCTGCTGGCGCCGTGGCTGCGCGCGCTCGGCGAGCGCGCCGACGTGCTGCTGTGGGCGCGCGCGCTGATGCTGCCGCTGGCGCTGGCGAGCGTCGCCCTGACCGCCTGGGTCGGGCTGCGCCTGTGGGGGCGGCAGGTGGCGCGCGGCGCCGTACTGGTGCTGATGGCGGTCTCCGCCTACAGCCTGGTCGCGGCCGAGTTCCGCGCGGATGCGCTGTGGGGGCTGGCCTGGATCGCGGGGCTGGCCGCGCTGCTGCTGGGGCGCTGGCGGCCGTGGCGGGCCGGCCTGGCCGGGCTGTGCATGGGCATCGCCCTGATGACCTCGCTCAAGACCGTGCCGCTGCTGCTGGCGCTGGGCGCGGCCGCGGCTTGGACCTGGTGGCAGTGGCCGGCGCAGGACCGCCCGCCGGCGGCGGTATGGCGGCAGGCGGCGAGGTGGTGGCTGGCCGGGCTGCTGCTGCCGGTCGCGGTGGTGCTGGGCATCGTGTACCAGCGCGGCGCGCTCGGCGCGATGGTCGAGGACGCGCTGCTGTTCAACCTCGGCGCGCACGTACACGAGCAGGGCACTTGGCTGCGGCTGGCGCTGCTGCCGCTGCTGCTGGCCGCGACCTTCTGGCCCTTGCGCGGCGCGCTGGCGCGCGTGCCCGTGCAGGCGCGCGCCCGGCAGGCGCGGCGCGTGCTGCTGGCGGCGACCGCGGGCGTGGCCGCTACGCTCATCCTGGGCGTGTGGCCGCTGCTGACCCGCCAGGACCTGCTGCCGCTGCTGCCGCCGCTGGCGCTGCTGCTGGCGGCCTGGTGGCATGCGCATCCGCGCAGCGGGCGCCAGCGCTGGCTGCTCGGCGCGCTGATCACCACCGCCCTGGCCTGGCAGCTGCTGTTCCACCTGCCGTGGTCGGACCCGCTGCGCGGCTACCGCGACTGGCTCGGCGCGGTGCTGGCGATCACCCGGCCCGGCGAACCGGTGCTGGATGCCAAGGGCGCCGCGGTGTACCGCCCGCGTCCGTACTTCCCGGTGCTGGAGACCCTCACCCGCGCGCGGATCGCGCGCGGCGACCTGCCCGATGGGCTGGTAGCGGCGCTGCGCGAATCGCAGACCCACGTGGTCGCGCCGCACCGTTTCACCCCGGCGGCCGAGGCCTTCGTGCGCAGCCATTACCTGCCGCTGCGCCCGGATCTGTGGGTGAGCGGGCACGAGCTGGACATCGCCGACCCGGCGCAGGGGCTTGCCTTCCCGCTGGCGATCGGCGGAGGCTACCGCCTGCTGGACGCGGAGGGGCGCGAGGTGCAGGGGGCGAGGATCGACGCACAGCCAGTGACGGGCGAGGTGCTGCTGGAGCCCGGCCGGCACCGCCTGCAGGTGCCGCAGGCCGGGCGCTACTGGCTGCTGTGGGCGCCGGCGGCTGGCTGGTGGCAGGCGCAGCGGACGCAGGCATGACCGACCCGCTGGCGCTGGGCCGCGGCGAGCGCCTGCTGGTGCTGGCCCCGCATCCGGACGACGAGACCTTGGCCTGCGGCGGCCTGATCCAGCGCGTGCTGGCCGGCGGCGGCGAGGTGCGGGTCCTGTTGGCCACCGACGGCGGCAGCAATCCCTGGCCGCAGCGGCGGGTCGAGCGGCGCTGGCGGCTGGACCCGGAGGCGCCCGCGCGCTGGGGCGCGCGCCGGCTGCAGGAAGTGCGTGCCGCGCTGGCCTGCCTAGGCGCTGCGGAGAGCACCCTGCAGCCGCTCGGCTGGACCGACCAGGGCCTGACCGCGGCGCTGCTGGCCGACGCCGGGGCGCTGCAGGCGCGGCTGCAGCGGGAGGTGGAGGCGTTCGCGCCGAGTATGGTCGCCTATCCGCATGTGCGCGATCCGCACCCGGACCATGCCGCGCTCGGGTTGCTGATGGAAGCAGCGCTGGCGGGCACCGTGGCGCCGCTGCGCGCACTCGGTTACCTGGTGCACGGCCCGCCGCCGGGCGCGGCGGCCGACGCGGCGTTGACCCTGAGCGAGGACGAATTCGCGCGCAAGCGCCGCGCGGCGTTGGCCCACTGGACCCAGACCCGCTACGGCGAGGCCTACCTGCTGCGGCTGGTGCATGCGCGCGAGGTCTTCCTCGCGGCGCGGCCGTGGCCACCGGTCGCGCAGGCCGTGCTCGCCTGGGACTGGAAGGGGCGCTGGCCGCTGGCGGCGCGCTTCACCCCGGACATCGCCTGGCTGTGGCAGGACGCGCATGGCCGCCTGCACGGCGCGCGCCTCGACGCGGCCGCGATCGCCGCGCGCGGCGGCGGCCTGCAGCGCGGGCTGCGGCGGGTACGGCTGCAGCTGCCGGTCGATCCGGCGCGGGTGCGTGCGGCCTGGGCGCGGCCGCTGGGGCCGCACCGGCTGGTGGTCTACGACGCGTTCGGCTGGCGCGCGGCGGCCTGATCCGCGCGCGCCGCGTGCCGGGCCAGCGCCCAGGCCACGTGTTCGCGCACCAGCGGCGAAGGGTGGTCGCGGCGGCTGGCCAGCGCGGCCAGCACGGCCGGCGTGGTCGGCGCGTTGCCCAGCGCGACCGCGAGGTTGCGCAGCCAGCGCTCGTGCCCGCTGCGGCGGATCGCGCTGCCCTCGGTGCGGCGCAGGAACTCGTCCGCGTCCCAGGCGAACAGCTCCGCCAGCGTGGCCCGGTCCAGCCCGTTGCGGGCGCGGAAGTCGGGTTCGTCGGTGCGGCGCGCGAACTTGTTCCATGGGCACACCAACTGGCAGTCGTCGCAGCCGAAGATGCGGTTGCCGATCAGCGGGCGCAGGTCCTCGTCGATCGGGCCGTCGTGCTCGATGGTGAGGTAGGCGATGCAGCGGCGTGCGTCCAGCCGGTAGGGCGCGACGATGGCCCGGGTCGGGCAGATGTCGATGCAACGCGTGCAGCTGCCGCAGTGCGCGCTGGCCGGCGGGTCCACCGGCAGTGGGATGTCCACGAACAGCTCGCCGAGGAAGAACCAGCTGCCGCCGTCGCGGTCGATCAGGCAGGTGTGCTTGCCGATCCAGCCCAGCCCGGCGTTGCGCGCCAGCGCGCGTTCCAGCACCGGCGCGGAATCGGTGAAGGCGCGGTAGCCGAACGGGCCGATCTCGGCCTGCACCTGCTCCGCGAGTTTCTGCAGGCGGTTGCGCAGGAGCTTGTGGTAATCGCGGCCCAGCGCATAGCGGGCGACATAGGCGCGCTCGCCGTCGGCCAGCGCCTGCCATGCCGCGTCCGGGTCCTGGCCGTAGTCCAGCCCGACGCACACCACCCGCAGGGTACCGGGCTGTAGCGCGCGCGGATCCGCGCGCAGGTCGGCGTGGCGCGCCATCCAGTCCATCCCGCCGTGCTGGCCGCGTGCCAGCCAGTCGCGCAGGTGAGCGATGTCCTCCGCGGACAGCTGCACATCGGTGATCCCCACCCGCTGGAAGCCGGCCGCCTGCGCCAGCGCGCGGATGCGCGCGGCGAGCGCGTGCGGATCGGGCGCTCCGGGGCCGGGCGCGTGGGGCGTGGGCGAGGGCGCGGTCGCCATCGGGCCAGTATAGGCAGCCGCGCGCTACGGCCGCTGCGTGCCCGCAGCGATGGCGAACACCGCGTGCGCCGCGCATCCGGCCGGCGGCACAGGCATTGCCTACAATGCCCGGATGCACAGTCCCGTTCCCCTGCACGACTCGGCCGGTGTGCGTGCGCTGGAGGCGCGCGCGATCTCCGATGCCGGCGGCGATCCCGGGGTGCTGATGGAACGCGCGGGGCAGGCCGGCTGGCGCCATGTGCTGGCGCATTGGCCGCAGGCGGGGCGGATCGCGGTGGTGTGCGGCCCGGGCAACAACGGCGGCGACGGCTATGTCCTGGCGCGGCATGCGCACGTGGCCGGGCGCGTGGTGCAGGCCCTGGCCGCGGCCGAGCCGCGCAGCGCACCGGCGCGCGCCGCGCGCGAGGCCTATGCGGCGGCCGGCGGTGCGTTCGCCGAGGCCCTCGGCGAGGCCGACCTGATCGTGGATGCGCTGTTCGGGATCGGCCTGACCCGCGCGCCGGAGCCGGCGCACGCCGCCCTGATCGCGGCCATCAATGCGCACCCGGCGCCGGTGCTGGCGCTGGACGTGCCGAGCGGGATCGATGCCGGCCGCGGCAGCGCGCCGGGCGCGGCGGTGCGCGCGGCGCGCACCCTGCAGTTCCTCGCCCGCCACCGTGGCCTGTACACCGGCCCGGCGCTGGACCATGTCGGGCAGATCGCGCTGGACACCCTCGCGGTGCCGCCGGCCGTGCTGGAGGCCGTCCCGCCGGCGGCCCTGGGCTATGCCGCCGATGCCCTGGCCGGGTTCCTGCCGCCGCGCGCGCGCGACAGCCACAAGGGCCGCTACGGGCATGTCCTGTGCATCGGCGGCGATGCCGGCGGCGGCGGGGCGATCGCCCTGGCGGCGGAGGCGGCGCACCGGGTCGGGGCGGGGCTGGTGAGCGTCGCCACCCGCGGGCTGCACGTGCCGGGCCTGCTCGCACGGCGGCCGGAAACCATGGCGCACGCGGTGGCCGAGGTCGCCGACCTGCTGCCGGCACTGGAGCGCGCCAGCGTGCTCGCGATCGGCCCCGGTCTCGGCCAGGCCGCGTGGGGCCATGCGCTGCTGGCGGCCAGCCTCGGCCAGCCACTGCCGAAGGTGCTGGATGCCGACGCGCTCAACCTGCTGGCCGCCAATGCCTGGCCGGTGGCGCCCGGCGATGTGCTCACTCCCCATCCGGGCGAGGCCGCGCGCCTGCTCGGCACCACTGTCGCCGAGGTCCAGCGCGACCGTTTCGCCGCCGCGGCCGCCCTGCAGGCGCGCTACGGCTGCAGCGTGGTGCTCAAGGGCGCCGGCAGCGTGGTGGTCGCCGCCGGGCAGCTGCCCGCGGTGGTCTGCGCCGGCAACCCAGGCATGGCCAGCGGCGGCATCGGCGATCTGCTGGCGGGCGCGATCGCCGGCCTGCTGGCGCAGGGGCTGGCGCCGGCGCAGGCCGCCCTGGCGGGCACCCTGCTGCATGCGGCCGCCGGCGACGCCGCGGCGGCCGAGGGCGGCCCGCGCGGGCTGCTGGCGACGGACCTGCTGCCCTGGCTGCGCCGGCTGGCCAATCCGGAGCCGCGGGCATGAGCGCGCCTGCGCCTGCGGATGCCGGCGGCCGGGTGATCCTGCTGCCGGAGCCGGCCGCCACCGAGGCTCTCGGCCGCGGGCTGGCCGCCGCACTGCCGCCACAGCCGGTGGTGGTCTACCTCGAGGGAGACCTGGGGGCCGGCAAATCCACCCTGGCACGCGCGCTGCTGCGCGCGCTCGGGGTCGGCGGCACCATCCGCAGCCCGACCTACACCCTGGTCGAGCCCTATGTCCTCGCCGATGGTGGCGAGGCGCTGCATCTGGACCTGTACCGGATCGCCGATCCCGGCGAACTGGCCTATCTCGGCCTGGACCCCGGGGCGGCGCGGCTGTGGCTGGTGGAATGGCCTCGGCGCGGGCAGGGCCTGCTGCCGCCGGCGGACCTCGCCATCGCGTTGGAACTCGCCGGCGACGGCCGGCGCGCGCGCCTGCAGGCGCACTCCGCGGCGGGACGGGCGTGGCTGGGGGCGCTGCAGGCCGCTGGCGGGGAGGGCGCAGGGGGCTGAAACCGCAGCTTGCCGCGCGCTTCTCGCCACGTGGGCGAGGAATCCCCTCCAGAGCGCGGATTTGCAAGGAAAAATGGCTTGCAACCCGGCGCTGGCGATGGTTTACTCCCGGCATGCGCGCGCAGGGGACCCGCATCCACGGCCTGTTGCTGGCGGCGATGCTGCTGGCGGGGCTGCCCGCGGCGGCCGCCGAGATCCAGCAGGTGCAGGTGCAGAGCGGCCCGACCGGGACCCGCGCCGAAATCCAGCTGGATGCGCCCGGCCCGTACCGCCTGCTGCACTTGCAGGCGCCGGAGCGGCTGGCGGTCGATTTCAGCGCCAGCCGGCTGGCGCGCGGCCTGCGCCTGTCGGGCCCCGCCGGCAGCGTGCGCGGCGTGCGCAGCGGGCAGCCGCAGCCGGGCACGGTGCGGATCGTGTTCGACCTGGCCGCCAGCGCGCGGCCGCTGCCGCCGCGGCTGGAGCAGGGAACCGATGGCGCGCGGCTGGTGATCGAATGGCCGGGCGATGGCCCGGCACCGGCCGCGGCGGAGACTGCCCCGGCGACCGCGCCTGCCGCGCCGCGCGCGCCGGATCCGATCGCGGTGTTGGCTGCCGGCCTGCCGGCTGCGTCGGCATCCGCACCCGACCCGGCGCCGCGGCCGGCGCCCGAGCGCGCCGCGGGCGAGGTCGCCGCGATCGCTGCCGGCACGCCCGCCCCCGCGGCGGTATCCGTCCCCGCACCCGCCGCGAGCGCACGCACGGCGACGGCCGCGGAGGCGGGCGACGGCCCGTCCCCGCCGGTGCCCACGGCGCCGCTGCCGGCCGGCACCCGGCCGCTGGTGATCGCGATCGACGCCGGCCACGGCGGCCAGGATCCGGGCGCCCGCGGCCCCAACGGCACCCGCGAGAAGGACGTGACCCTCGCGATCGCGCGCGAACTGGCGCGCCAGGTCAATGCGACCCCCGGCATGCGCGCGTTCCTGACCCGCGAGGACGACTACTTCATCCCGCTTGAGCAGCGCGCGCGCAAGGCCAGCGCGCACAAGGCCGACATCTTCATCTCGATCCACGCCGACGCCGCCGAGAACCGCGGCGCGCGCGGATCCTCGGTCTACATCCTGTCCACCCGCGGCGCGTCCTCGCAGCGCGCGCGCTGGCTGGCGGACAAGGAGAACGCCGCCGACGTGATCGGCGGCGGGCGGGTGCGGGTGGCCGACAGCACCCTCACCTCGGTCCTGCTGGACCTGACCCAGAGCGGCAACATGAAGGCCTCCGAGGACGCCGCCGGGCACGTGCTCGGCGGCCTGCGTCGGGTCGGCAACGTGCACAAGCACGAGATCGAGCGCGCCAACTTCGCGGTCCTGCGCACCTCCGACAAGATGCCGGCGATGCTGGTGGAGACCGCCTTCATCTCCAACCCGGAGGAGGAGAAGCGGCTGGCCGACCCCGCGTTCCAGCGCCTGCTCGCCGGCGCGATCCTGGACGGGGTGGACCGCTACTTCACCCGCCAGCCGCCGCCCGGCACGCTGTATGCGCTGCGCGCCCGCGCGCGCGAGCAGGGCGGCTACGCCAGCGCCGCCGGCGGCAGCCCGTAGGCACCGGTCGCGCGTACGGCTCGGCCTGCGCGGGCCGGCGCTACACTTGTCGCGGTGACGACCCGCGCACTGCCCACGCCGACCCCCGCCAGCATCGCGGCCGCGCCAACGCACGCGGCGGCCGCGGCATGAGCATCCGCCCGCTGCCCGAGGTGCTGGTCAACCAGATCGCCGCCGGCGAAGTGGTCGAGCGTCCGGCCTCGGTGGTCAAGGAACTGGTCGAGAACGCCCTGGACGCCGGCGCGCGCCGGATCGACATCGACCTCGAGGACGGCGGCATCCGCCTGATCCGCATCCGCGACGACGGCGGCGGGATCGCGGCGGAGGAACTGCCGCTCGCGGTCAGCCGCCACGCCACCAGCAAGATCGCTTCGCTCGAGGATCTGGAGGCGGTGGCGACCCTCGGCTTCCGCGGCGAGGCGCTGCCCTCGATCGCGGCGGTCAGCCGGTTCCGGATCGCCTCGCGCCAGGCCGCGGCCGCGCACGGCGCCGAACTGCGGATCGACGGCGGGCGGGCGGGCGCGGTGCAGCCGCAGGCGCATCCGCCGGGGACCACGGTGGAGGTGCGCGACCTGTTCTACAACGTGCCGGCGCGGCGCAAGTTCCTGCGCGCCGAGCGCACCGAACTGATGCACATCGAGGAGTGGCTGCGCACGCTGGCGCTGGCGCGCTCGGACGTGGAGCTGCGGGTCAGCCACAACGGCAAGCCGTCGCGGCGCTGGAAGGGCGAGGGCGACCTGCTCTCGGAAGCGCGCCTGCACGAGGCGCTGGGCGCGGAGTTCGTGCGCAACGCGCTGCGCATCGAGCACGCCGGCGCCGGGCTGCGCCTGCACGGCTGGATCGCGCAGCCGGCCTACCACCGCGCCAGCGCCGACCAGCAGTACCTGTACGTCAACGGCCGCAGCGTGCGCGACCGCAACGTCGCCCACGCGGTGCGCCAGGCCTACAGCGACGTCCTGTTCCACGGCCGCCACCCGGCCTACGTGCTGTTCCTCGAGCTCGATCCGCGCGGCGTCGACGTGAACGTGCACCCGGCCAAGCACGAGGTGCGTTTCCGCGAAGCGCGCCTGGTCCACGATTTCGTCTATCGCAGCCTGCATGCCGCGCTGGCGGAGACCCGCGCCGGCCGCGTGCCGGTGCCGGCGCTGCCCGCCGAAGCGCCGCGCGCGGCCCCGCCGCCGGCGCCGCAGCAGGGGCAGATCGGGCTGCGGGTGGCGGAAGCGCCCGCGGCCTACGCCGCCCTGTACGCACCGCGCGCAGCGGAGCCGGCGGTCTCCGCGCCGCCGGCAGCGACGCTGCCGGCCGACGCGGCGGGCGGCATGCCGCCGCTGGGCTTCGCCATCGCCCAGCTGCATGGCATCTACATCCTGGCCGAGAGCGCCGAGGGCCTGGTCGTGGTGGACATGCACGCGGCGCACGAGCGCATCGGCTATGAGCGGCTCAAGGCCGCGCACGACGGCGAGGGCCTGCGCACCCAGCCGCTGCTGGTGCCGCAGCCGGTGGCGGTGTCCGAGCGCGAAGCGGAGCTCGCCGAGCGCGAAGCCGGCACCCTGGCGCAGCTGGGGTTCGAGGTGCAGCGCAGCGGCCCGCAGTCGCTGCTGCTGCGCAGCGTGCCGGCGCTGCTGGCGGACACCGACGTCGAGGCATTGCTGCGCGACGTGCTCGCGGACCTGCGCGAGCATGGGTGCAGCGCGCGGGTCGGGGCGGAGCGCGACACGCTGCTGGCGACCATGGCCTGCCATGCCGCGGTGCGCGCGCACCGCCGGCTCACGATCCCGGAGATGAACGCCCTGCTGCGCCAGATGGAGGCCACTGAGCGCTCCGGGCAGTGCAATCATGGGCGCCCGACCTGGGCCCGGTTCTCGCTGGCGGAGATCGACAAATGGTTCCTGCGCGGACGCTGACGCTGGTCCTGCTCGCGCTGGTGCTGCTCGCGGCCTGCCGGCGCGACGCCGGCGTGGATGCCGCGGCGGAGGCCGCGCGCGCCCGGGCGCAGGCGCAATTCGACGCCTCCGAGCAGGCCTGGCGCGCGCAGCGGCGGGCCGAACTGACCCGCCCGGACGGCTGGACCAGCCTGGTCGGCCTGCACTGGCTGGAGCCGGGCACCCACCGCGTCGGCCGCGACACCGACAACGGCATCCGCCTGCAGATGGGGCCGGCGCACCTGGGCGTGTTCACCGTGGCCAAGGGGCGGGTGAGCTTCGTCGCCGACGTGCCGGTCACCCTCGACGGCCGCCCCGCGCGCGGCGGCGTGCTGCGCAGCGATGCCTCGCCGGCCGGGCCGAGCGTGATCGGGTTCGACGACGGCCAGGGCCAGGCGCTGGTGATCGCGCGCGGTGATCGCCTCGCACTGCGGGTGCGGCATGCGCAGGCGCCGACCCGGCTGGGTTTCGCCGGGATCGCCTACTGGCCGGGCGGACCGCAGTGGCGGATCCCGGCGCGCTTCATCGCGCACGATCCGGTGCGCACACTGCCGGTGGTGGACATCACCGGCAACACCCAGCCGATCCGCAATCCCGGCGAAGTGGAATTCCGCATCGCCGGCACCCCCTACCGCCTGCAGGCGCTGGACCAGGGCGAGGGCAGCCTGTTCCTGGTGTTCGCCGACCGCACCAGCGGCCACGGCAGCTACCCGGCCGGGCGCTTCCTGGACGCGCCGCTGCCGGATGCCAAGGGCCGCCTGGTGCTCGACTTCAACCGCGCCTACAACCCGCCGTGCGCGTTCACCCCGTTCGCGACCTGCCCGCTGCCGCCGCCGGAGAACCGGCTGGACGTGGCGATCCGCGCCGGCGAGATGGCCTACCACCCGCGTGCCGATGCCGCCACGGCCACCGCCACCGCTGGAGACGCGTCCCGATGAGTCCGCTGCGCCACCTGCTGCTGGCCGCGCTGTGCGGCCTGGCCCTGCTGCTGCGCCCGCTGCCGGCCGGCGCCCAAGCCACGGCGAGTGCGCCCGCCGCGTCGGCGCCGACCGGCGCTGCCGCGGACGCGCGGCGCCCGCTGCTGTGGCAGGTCCGCCATGGCGACCAGGTGCTCTACCTGCTCGGCAGCTTCCACCTGCTCACGCCGGAGGACGCGCCGTTGCCGGCGGAGACCGAGCGCGCGTTCGCCGCGGCGCAGACCGTGGTGTTCGAGATCGCTCCGGCGGAGATGGACGCCCCGGACGCCGCCGCGCGCGCGCAGGCGTACATGGGCTACGCCGACCCCGGCCTGCACCTGTCGGCGGTGCTGCCGGCGGCGACCCGCGAACGCCTGCAGACCCTGGTGGCGGCCAGCGGCGGCTCGCTGCAGGCGCTGGAGCCGCTGGAGCCGTGGGCGGTCAACCTCGGGCTGGTGCTCGGGGTCACCCAGCAGCTCGGCTTCCGCGCCGACCTCGGGCTGGACCGCCAGCTGATGGCGCGCGCGGCGGCGGCGGGCAAGCCGACCGCGGGGCTGGAGAGCCTGGACGCGCAGATGCAGGCGCTGGACGCCGCCCCGCTGGACGAGCAGGTGCGCGCGCTGGACGAGTTCGTGCAGGACCCGCGCAAGGCGGTGCAGCAGGTGCAGGAGCTGCACGCGTGGTGGCGCGCCGGCGACGTCGCCGCGCTGGATGCGCACATGCGCGAGGACCTGCAGCGCAAGAGCCCGCAGACCTACCGCCTGCTCGACGTGCAGCGCAACCTGGCCTGGCTGCCGCAGCTGGAGGCGCGGCTGCAGGCGCCCGGCAGCGGCACCACCCTGGTCGTGGTCGGTGCACTGCACCTGCTCGGGCCGGACGGCCTGGTCGAATTGCTGCGCGCGAAGGGCTACGCCGTCGAGCGCGTGTGCGATGCCTGCGCCGCCCCGGGCGCGCCCTGAGCGATCGCGGAGCGATTGCTGCCAAGCGATTGCCGGCGGCAGCTCAGCCGCCGGCGACGGTCACGATGCAGTCCACCGGGCAGGCCGGCAGGCACAGGTCGCAGCCGGTGCACAGCGGTTCGACCACCACGTGCATCGCGCGCGGCGCGCCGATGATGGCGTCCACCGGACAGGCCTGGAGGCACTTGGTGCAGCCGATGCAGTCGGCCTCCACGATCCGCACCACGTGCGCCGGCGCCTGCGCGCCGCGCGCGCGGTCGTAGCGCACGGCGGCCACGTCGGGCATGCCGAGCACGTGCGCCAGCGCGCGCGCGCCGGCATCGCCGCCGGGCGGGCAGCGTTCCGGTCCGGCCTCGCCGCGCGCCATCGCCTCCGCATACGGGCGGCAGCCGGCGAAGCCGCACTGCCCGCACTGGGTCTGCGGCAGTAGGCGGTCGAGGCGCTCGATGAGGTCGGAGAGCCGGCGATCGGTCATGGCCGGGATTCGTCGTCGGGGATGCCGCGTTCGCTTCCGCGAATGTCCCCCGATGCCGGCCGCTGGCCGGCATCTCCTCCTCGAGTTCGCTGCAGCGAACGCGGCATCCCCGTGTGGGGGGCAGGCCGTGCCCGGTACGGATGCATCGGAGGTGGCAACGTGGCCGCGGAGGGGCAGAACGGAATCAGCGCACCGGCATCCCGGGCTGGGCGCCGGCATCGGCATCCAGCAGGAACAAGCCGCCGCCATCGAACCCGGCCGAGAGGATCATCCCCTCGCTCACGCCGAAGCGCATCTTGCGCGGGGCGAGGTTGGCGATGAACACCACGTGGCGGCCGACGAGCTTGTCCGGTTCGCCATAGCTGGCGCGGATGCCGGAGAAGATCTGGCGCTGGCCGAGTTCGCCGGCATCCAGCAGGAAGCGCAGCAGCTTGTCGCTGCCCTCGACGAAGCCGCATTCGAGCACCTTGCCGATGCGCAGGTCGAGCTTGGCGAAGTCGTCGATGCCGACGGTCGGCGCAGCGGCGGGTGCGGCAGCGGCGGCGGGCTTGTCCGGGGTGGGCGCAGTGGTGGCCGCGGGCGCGGCGAGGCTGTCCTTGGAGGCGGCGATCATGGCGTCGATCTGCTTGGGGTCGATGCGGGTGAACAGCGGCGCGTAGGGCTGGATGCCGCGCGCCAGCAGCGGCGCCTCGAGGTCGCTCCAGGCCAGCACCGGCGCGCCGAGGAACGCACACGCCTGGGCGCTGGTGCGCGGCAGCACCGGCGCCAGCGCGGCGGCCAGCACCCGGAACAGGTTCAGGCCCTGGGTGCAGACCGCCTGCAGCTCGGCCTCGCGCGCAGGGTCCTTGGCGAGCACCCACGGCTTGACGTCGTCGATGTACTTGTTGGCCTCGTCCGCCAGCGCCATCACCTGGCGGATCGCGCTGGCCGGGTCGTTGCGCTCGTAGGCCTCGCGCACCGGTTCCAGCGCGGCGAGGAAGCGCCCGTAGCGCTCCGGCTCCGGCAGCGCCGCGGCCAGCTGGCCGGCGAAGCGCTTGTCGATGAACCCGGCGCAGCGGCTGGCCAGGTTCACGAACTTACCGACCAGGTCGCTGTTCACCCGCGCCACGAAGTCGGCGAGGTTGAGGTCGAGGTCGTCCACCCCGCCCGCGGACTTGGCCGCGAAGTAGTAGCGCAGCGCCTCCGGATCCAGCCCGGCATCGAGGTAGGTGCGCGCCAGGATGAAGGTGCCGCGCGACTTGCTCATCTTCGCGCCGTCCACGGTCAGGTAGCCGTTGACGTGCAGGCGGGTCGGCGCCCGGTGCCCGCTGCCGTGCAGCACCGCCGGCCAGAACAGGCCGTGGAAGTTGACGATGTCCTTGCCGATGAAGTGGTGCAGCTCGGTGTCCGCCTCCGCGCCGGCGCGCACGAAGGCGTCGAAGTCGAGGCCGGCGCGCTCACACAGCGCCTGGAAGCTGGACAAATAGCCAATCGGCGCGTCCAGCCAGACGTAGAAGAACTTGCCCGGATGGCCCGGGATCTGGAAGCCGAAGTAGGGGGCGTCGCGCGAGATGTCCCAGGCGCGCAGGCCGCCTTCGGCGTCCAGCCATTCCATCAGCTTGGCCTTGACCCCGGGCACAGCGACATCGCCTGCCAGCCACTGGCGCAGGAACGCGGCGAAGTCCGCCAACTCGAAGAAGAAGTGCTCAGACTCGCGCAGCTCCGGGGTGGCGCCGGAGACCGCGGATTTCGGGTCCTTGAGGTCGGTCGGCGCGTAGGTGGCGCCGCAGACCTCGCAGTTGTCGCCGTACTGGTCCGGAGCGCCGCACTTCGGGCAGGTCCCCCTGACGTAGCGGTCGGGCAGGAACATGCCCTTGGCCGGGTCGTAGAACTGGGCGACGCTGCGCCGGCGGATGTGGCCGCCGGCCTCGAGTGCGGCGTAGATCGCCTCGGTCAGCGCGCGGTTGCCGGGCGAGTGGGTCGAATCGTAGTGGTCGAAGGCCACCCCGAACGCGGCGAAGTCGCGCTCGTGCCCGGCCTGGATCGCGGCGATGAAGGCCTCGGGCGTGGTGCCGGCCTTCTCCGCGGCCAGCATGATCGGGGTGCCGTGGGTGTCGTCGGCGCAGACGTAATGCACCGTGTCGCCGCGCATGCGCCGCGCCCGCACCCAGATGTCGGCCTGGACGTAGCCGACCAGGTGGCCCAGGTGCAGCGGGCCGTTGGCATAGGGCAGGGCGTTGGTGACGAGCGCGGGTCGGGACATGGGCGGCAGGATCGCGGGGGCGCGCGATTATCGCACGCGCCCGCGCGCCGCCCGGAGCGGCGAACCCCCGGCCGGCCGGGGGTTCGCGTGCGCTGCCGCGGTGGCGTCCGCGCGGTCAGTCCACCCGCACCCAGGTCGCGGTGCGGCAGATGAAGGCCACGCAGCCCTTGATCTCCAGCTTCTTACCACCGTCGATCAGCTTCACCGACTTGGCGTTGAAGTGGCGGTCCTCGGACGGCTTGTAGCCGTCGCCGCTCCAGCCGCCGTCCTTGTTCGGCTTGAGGTTGGACAGGGTGACGATGCCGACGAAGGGCTTGTCCTTGTACGGGCCGCTGCATTCGCTGCAGGTCGCCGGCAGGCCGAGGTTCTCGACGATCTTGGCCGCCAGCGTGCCGTTCTTGGCGGCATAGACCTCGGTCACCGTCATCGGCTTGCCGGTCTTGTCGTCCAGCGTCCGCCATTTGCCGATCGGCGAATTGGCATGGTCCTGCGCGCTGGCCGCGAAGGCGAGGCCGGCGAGCAGTCCGGTGAGCATCCACTTGCGCATGTGTGTGTCCCCTCCCAGGGCGCAACCGGGTGCGACATGCACCCGCGGTGGCGTTATACCGCCATTCGCCGGCGTAGGGAACGCATGCGCGGCGATGGACGGCGTGCGTTCACGCGCGATGGGCACCCGGCCGCGGGCTGCGCGGGCCAGGTCAGCGCGATGGCGGTTTGGAGGCAGGCGGATTCGGCGCGGCAGGCGCCGCGTCCGGCACCTTCTCCGCCTCGCCGACGCTGACCCGCCCCGGGCGCAGCTCGGTCCAGTACTCGTCCTGCCATTGCCGGTACTGCACGGGATCCCAGAAGCGGGTGGCGTAGAACTGGCTGCCGTCGATCGACCCGTAGCCGGGCACGACGATCTCCATCGCGCTGGTCTGCGACCCCAGCCGGCTGCCGGTCAGGCGGTTGCGCTCGCGACGCAGCACCTGTGCCAGGCGCGGCTCGGCCGCGGCATCGCCGTATTCGGCCTGGACCGCGCGCCCGCGCGCCAGCGCCTGGCGGCGCTCGTCCTCGCTGAGCTGGCTCCAGTAGTAGTCGCGCTTTTGCGAGAAGAAGCGGTAGCCGCGCTCGGCCGCCAGATCCATCCAGATCAGGCCGAGCACGCGGTCCTGCGGCACGCCGGTGCCGTCCCAGTACATCTCGCCGACCACCGCCTGCGACGGCTTGTCGCCATACCACGCGGCGCGGCGGAAACGCTCCAGCGCGCGCGGGTAGTCCTGTGCCTCCCAGGCCTGCAAGCCCTCGGTGCGGTAGCGCAGGTCGGGGTGGCCGTCGAGGAAGCCGGCGGCGACCAGCGCCTCCTGGCTGATCGGATCGGGCGCGGCGCGCTGCTGGGCGATGGCCGGCGGCGCCAGGGCGAGCGTCAGCGGCAGCAGCAGGAGGAGGGGGCGGGGCAGCGGCATTGCGTGCGATCCGGAGGCATCGAAAAGTCAGCGTAGCGCGCGGCGGATGGCCGGCGGCAGCGTCGAAGGTCATGCCGCACGGCGCTTGCCCGATGCCATCTGGCGCGGACACGGTGCGCGCCCGCGGGCGGCACCCGGCCGCGGCCGCAAAAACGAAGGCCCGGCAGAACCGGGCCTTCGTGGCAGCGCTTGGCGATCGCCCGCTTAGAACTTGAAGTCCACGCGGGTGTAGAAGGTACGGCCGAGCAGGTCGTACTGGGTCGCGAACGCCGGGATGTTGCCGTAGCGGGTGGCCACGCCGCTGGAGATCATCGGCGGATCCTTGTCCAGCACGTTCTGGATGCCGAACAGCACCGACCACTTGGGCTGGTTGTAGCGCACCGAGACGGTGTGGTACAGGCGCGCCTCGGCGACGATGTCGCGCACTGCGTTGGTCCAGCCGAAGTAGGTGAAGTTCGGCGACAGGGTCAGCGACTGGGTCTTGCCGACGTACTGCATGAACCAGGTCCAGTTCCAGTCACCGCGCTTGAGGGTGGTGCGGAAGTCGCCGACCAGCTTCGGACGCCCGATCGCGCCGCGGCGCTCGGAGGTGGCGAAGCCGCTGGCCGAGGCGGTGCTGAACAGGCTCTCGAAGTCCTCCAGCACGTAGGTGGCGCGGCCTTCCATCTCCAGCTTGCCGAATCCGAAGTCGCCGTCGTAGCGGCCGAGGATGTCGTAGCCGCGCACCTTCTGGCGGTTGATGTTGACGTACTTCTGGTAGACCGTCTCGATCTTGTACGGCGCGGTCGGGTGGTTGCCCGGGTTGCGCACGAACAGGGTGCAGAACTGGTTCGGGTAGACCTCGGCGCCGTAGCAGCCGCCCAGGATGTTGGCGGCGGTCAGCTGGGCGATCTGGTCGCGCACGGTGTAGTCGAAGTAGTCCACCGCGATGCTGACCGGGATCGAGGCCGGGGTGAACACGATGCCCGCGGTCTTGGCGTTGGAGGTCTCCGGCTTGACCACGCCGGCGCCACCCTGGCTGATCACCGTGGCCGACGACGCGGCGCCCGCATAGGTGTCTGGGATGCCGGCTGCAGCGCAGTTGGCGCGCAGGTAGGTGTTGGTGCTCTGGCCCCAGTTGATGCAGGGATCGATCGCGGCCTGCGAAATGAAGCTGGACAGGTTGCCCAGGTACAGTTCGTACAGGCCCGGCGCGCGGTAGGAGGTGCCCTTGGTGGCGCGCAGGCGCACCGCCGGGATCACCTGCCAGCTCAGGCCGGCCTTCCAGACGTGCTCCCAGTTGCCGACCGAGGCGTAGTTGAAGGCGCGCCCGGACATGTTGAAGGTCAGGTCCTCGAACAGGGTCTTGCCCTTCAGGACCGGGATTTCGATCTCGCTGAAGACCTCCTTCACGTGGTCGCGGCCCTTGGTCACCACCGCCGAGCTCTGGCCCCAGAGGTCGCCGCTGCGCTCCTGCTGGCTGGGCTGGTCGTTGATGCCGAAGTTGCGGTACTCGGCGCCGATCGCCACCCCGACCGGGCCGGCCGGCAGGTCGAAGGCTTCGCCGGTCACGACCGCATTGGCGAGGTACTGGTCGTACACGGTATTACCCGTGTGCCAAGTGCCGACCGCGGCCACCAACTCTGCCATCCGCGCCCCGCTCAGGAAGCCAGGGTCGAAGTAGTTCACCAGGGGCGAGCGCCCGCCGGTCCACGGGCGCAGGTTGGGATCGATGTCACCGGACTTGGACTTGAGGATGGACAGCACGCTGTAGTCGCCGTCCGAGCGGGTGTAGGACAGGTTGGTCGACCATGCCCAGGTGTCGGTGCCGCCGATCAGGCCGTCCAGCCCGGTGCGCAGGTAGTAGTAGTTGATGCGGATCTTCTGGTCGGACGGGAACGGCATCACCGGCTGCGCAATCCCGCTCGGGACCGGGCTGGCGAAGCTGGAGCCGTCGGTATAACGGTAGGCCGACAACACCGCCGTGGTGCCGCCAGTGAGCGGGAAGAACTGACGCCAGCGGTGGGTATCGGTGCCGCGGCGGTTGTACAGGAAGTCGGTGCTCCAGTTGATCCCGCCGAAGTTGAAGTCGGCGGTGGCGAACACGCTGGCGCGCTCCTGGCGGTCGATCAGCTGCTGCTCGCCGAAGAAGTCGAAGTTCAGCACGTCCTCGAAGTAGGCCTGCCCGGTGTTGCCGGGGCCATAGTTGGCGTTGGTGCGCGGGCGGTAGCCAGGCAGCAGGCCAATGGTGTTGCCGGTCGGCGAGGGGATGTAGCGCGTGCCGGTGACTGCGTCGATGACGGTGTTCGCATACAAGTTGCCCGCACTGCAACCGCCGAGCGGGGTGCCGGCGAGGATCGAGCGGTCCTGGCGGTCGATGCGGTTGCCGCTCTGGTCCCACACGCGGTCCTGGGCGCAGCGCAGGTAATCGCGGTCGCCGAAGCGCAGCGGCTCCTGCAGGTAGTACTCCGCGGCCGCGGCGATGCTGCCGTTGCCGAAGCTCCAGCCGTTGGAGAAGGAGAAGCTGACCGTCTCGGCGCCGCCGTGCTGCGGTGCGCGCGCGGTGAAGCTGAACTCCGGCGCGCTGAAGTTCTTGCGGGTGATCAGGTTGACCACGCCGCCGAGCGCGTCCGAACCGTAGATCGACGAGGTGCCGTCCTTCACGATCTCGACCCGCTGCAGGATCGACTGCGGGATCACGTTGAGGTCGAAGGCGAGCACCTGGCCGCGGGTGCCGGCGGGGCCGGGGCGCTGGCCGTTCAGCAGCACCAGCGTGCGCTGGGCACCGAGGCCGCGCAGCGAGATCGTCTGCACGCCGGTGCCGCCCTCGACCACGAAGCCGGCGAACTGGTTGCTGATCTGGGTCGAGCCGGCGGCGACGTTGGACTTCTGCAGCATCTCCGCGGTGTTGATCTGGCCGGCATCGACGCTGACGTCGGCGGTGATCACCTGTACCGGGGCGGCGGTGTCGTACTCCAGGCGCTTGAGCAGCGAGCCGGTGACGACGATCTTGTCCAGTTCCTTCGGTTCGGCCTTCTTCTTGGCCTCTTCCTGCTGCTTGGCCTGGTCCGGGTTGGCCTGCGCGGCCTCCTCGGCCAGCACCGGGGCCCCGTACAGGCAGCCGATCATGGCGACGAACAACGGCAGCTTGCGGAGCTGCGCCCGCTGGGTGGTCTTCTTCATGGTTCCCCTCGTGGAGTGCCGGGACCCCTCCCGGCACGGTTGGTAAAACGTTAACTGAGTGTAAAGGCGGATGTCATGCGGATGCAACTATCCCCCAGGCTGTGGGTGCCGGCCGCCCCCCGGCGCGGCTCACAGCCCGCCGGAACCGCAGTCCCGGCGCAGGAACGCGTCGATCAACTCGAGGGTCTGCACCCGGTGGCGCGGGTACCAGGGCATGCTGTGCGGCATGTCCGGGATCAGCATGAACTTGGCCGGTACCTTGTCCTTGACTGCCTTGTAGAAATCCTCGGCGTGGAAGGACGGCGTGCGCACGTCGCGGTCGCCGACGAACAGCAGCACCGGGATGCTGGCCTTGGCGGTGTTCTGCATCGGATCCATGCCCTTCACCGTGCGTCCCTGCAGGATGCGCTGCAGGCGGTTTTCGCTCCACGACCAGCCCAGCTTGGCCAGATCGGTCACCGGCGCGCCGGCGATCGCGCACTTGAACGGCCCGCCGGGGCGGACCACCGCCGCAGCGGCGGCGAAGCCGCCGTAGGAATAGCCGAAGATCGCCTCGCGCTTGGGGTCGGCGATGCCCTCGCGCACCAGCCAGGCGGCGCCGTCGTCGAGGTCGTCCTGCATCTTCTGGCCCCATTCGGCGTCGCCGGCCAGCCACAGCTTGCGCCCGAGGTTGGTGGAGCCGCGGTACTGCGGGCGCAGCACGGCGTAGCCGCGCGAGGTCAGGAACGGCACCCAGCCGGTGGCGTCCCAGCCCATGTAGTCGCGCGCCCACGGCCCGCCGTGCGGCAGCACGATCGCCGGCAGGCGGCCCTGCGCCGGGGTCCAGCCGGCCGGCAGGTCGAGGATCGCAGGGATGGTCAGGCCGTCGCGCGCCGGATACTCCACCCAGCGCTGCTCGCCCACCCACTCCGGCTTGAAGTCCGGGTTGGCGCTGCCCAGGGTGACGATCCGCTTGCGGTCGAGCAGCAGGTGCCAGGCCGGCGGGTCGCGGTGGCTGGAGGTGGCAAACAGCACCTTGCCGAGGCCCTCGTCGTAGCCGAGCAGGGACACCCGCTGCCCGGGGAAGTTCTTCTCCAGCAGGGCCTGCACCGCCTTCAGCGACGGATCGACATAGGTGACCTCGACCTGCGGCCCGTCCACGGCGAAGCCGAGCACGCGGCCGAAGTTGCCCTTGTTGCGCCCGAAGATCAGGCTGGCGATCGAGTACTGCGGATGCGCCAGCAGGGGCTCGTCGTCGAACTTGCGGGTCGCCGGGTCGTACATCCACGCCTGCACCTTGTCGGAGAACAGGTCGGTGAGCACGTAGAACTTGCCGCTGGCCTCGTCGCGGCCGACGATGTCGACGGTGTAGCGCTCGCTGAGGCGGCGGGTGAGGTTCGGATGGACCACGAACTGCCCGCTCTGCGGGTCGCGGATCAGCACCTGCTGCTCGTAGTCGCCGCCGCCGATCGGTTCCAGCTGGGTACGGGTCAGCAGCTCGCCGGTGCGCGGGTCGAACAGCCCCGGCTCGCTGCGGCCGCCGCCCTTGAACAGCAGCTTGCTCTGTCCGGTGCGCAGGTTGTACAGCAGGTAGTTGCTGGCCATCGAGCCGGTGTCGAGCTGGCGGATGATGACGTTGTCGGGATCCAGCGGCAGCGTGCTCACCAGCGAGGCGGTGCCAACGAGTTCGAGGCAGCGGCGCAGCTGCTCGTCCATGTCGAGCTTGCTGGTCTTGGCCGCGAACGCCTCGTAGAACTTCTTGTGCTCGGCGTCGGTGATGTAGGTCTTGGTGACGAAGGTCTTGGTCGCGCCGGTCTGCTTGCCTTCGCCGCAGCCGCCGAGCTGGCCGGTCCACTCCTGGCGGGCCACCGCGAGGATGCGCCCGGCCTTGAGCGCACTGGCGGCGATGAACTTCATGCGGTCGGCCGAGGGTGTGATGCGCGAGCCGGCGTCGAGGTGGTCGAGATCCCAGCTGGCCAGCGCGGTGTCGCCGTCCTTGCTGCCGGGCGCGACCACCAGGGCGACCAGGGTCTTGCCGTCGCTGCTCATCGACACCGACTGCATGGCCGGGGTCTTGGCCACGACCGCGGCCGGGATGGGCTCGACGGCATGGGCCGGACGGCCGGTGAAGGCCAGGCCCAGGCATAGGACGGAAACGGCCAGCCGGCGGCCGTGGGTGGACAAAGGCATCTTGGGTCCCCTCGTGAACGTGCAATTCCCCGACACAAGCGTAGCAGGCGGCGCGCTAGCATGCACGGATGCAGACGCCCCCGGAAATCTACGCGCGCGCGGTGGACGCGCTCAACCGCGGCCAGTGGGCGCAGGCCCATGCCCTCGCCAGCGGCCTGGTGGCCCGGGTCCCCGGCCATGGCGGGGTGCACTTCGTGGCCGGAGTGGCAGCCCTGCAGTTGGAGCGCGTCCCGGAGGGGCTGCGCCACCTGCAGCTGGCGGTCCACCACAGCCCGGGGCGGCCGGACTATGCCGCGCAGTTCGCGCGGGCACTGGCGATGGCGCGCCTGACCAGGGAGTCGCTGGTCGCGGCGGATGCCGCGCTGGCGATGGGCCCGCAGGACCCGACCACGCTGGACACCCTCGGCGTGGTGTACAGCCAGGCGAACGCACACGCGCGCGCGGTCGGGCTGTTCGAGCGGGTGGCCGCGCACTGGCCGCGGCACGCGCCGGCACGCTTCAACTTCGCCACCTCGCTGACCTTCAGCGGCGCGCTGGATCGCGCCGAGCAGGAATACGAGGCCTGCATCGCCGCCGACCCCACGTTCTGGAAGGCGCACCTGGCGCTGGCCCAGCTGCGCAAGGCGACCCCGGAGCACCACCATCTCGCGCGCCTGCGCGCGCTGCTGCGGCAGGCAGCGAGTGCGGAGGCGCGGCTGTACCTCAACTTGGCGCTGGCCAAGGAGTTGGAGGACCTGGGCGAGTATGCACAGGCCTTCCGGCACCTGGTCGCGGGCAAGGCGGCGGGAGGCGAGGGACGCCGCTACACCAGCGACCGCGATGCCGCGCTGTTCCAGACCCTGCGCGCGCTGTTCCCCGATCCGGTCGATGCCACGGCCGGGGATCCCGATCCGGCGCCGATCTTCGTGGTCGGCATGCCGCGCAGCGGCACCACGCTGGTCGACCGCATCCTGTCCTGCCATCCGCAGGTGCATTCGGCCGGGGAACTGCAGAACTTTGGGGTGGTGCTCAAGCGGCTGTCGGGCAGTGCCACCCCGGAGCTTCTGGATCAGGACACCCTGCGCCGTGGCGCGGCGGTCGATCCGCGTGCGCTCGGGGAGGCCTACGTCGCCAGCACCCGGCCGGGCACCGCGGTGCGGCCGCGGTTCGTGGACAAGCTGCCGCACAACTTCCTCTACCTCGGCCACATCGCGCGCGCGCTGCCGAACGCGCGCATCGTCTGCCTGCGGCGCAACCCGATGGACACCTGCCTCGGCAACTTCCGCCAGCTGTTCGCGCAGACCAGCCCGTACTACGACTACTCGTTCGACCTGCTCGACACCGGGCGCTACTACCTGCAATTCGATGCGCTGATGCGGCACTGGCAGCGGGTGCTGCCCGGGCGCGTACTGGAGCTGCACTACGAGGCGCTGGTGGACGACCAGGAGGGCCAGACCCGGCGCCTGCTGGCGCACTGCGGACTGGAGTGGGATCCGGCCTGCCTGCGCTTCACCGACAACGCAGCGCCGGTCGCCACCGCCAGTGCGGTGCAGGTGCGCGAGCCGCTGCATCGGCGGGCGCTGGCGCGTTGGAAGCGCTACGGCCCGGCGCTGGATGGCCTGCGTGCCCTGCTGGAGGCGGCAGGCGTGCAGGTGGAGTGAGCCTGCGCGCGGCCGCCCCTGCAGCCGGACCGCGGCCTGGGGCTGCGGGAGGGCGGAGGGTTGCGCGTGCAGGCTTCGTCCGCCGCTGGTCGGCGTGGCGCCGACCAGGGTCGCCTTGGGGACTGGCACCGCTGTGCCGCGCAAAAAGAAACCCCGCCATGCGGCGGGGTTTCGAAGGACGGGCAATGGATGCTTACTTGGCCCGGCCGAAGTTCCACTTCGCTTCCAGGTAGTAGGCGCGGCCCAGCACGTCGAAGTTGCTGCTGTTGTAAGGCGCCCCGCTGGTGCCCGGATACGAGCGCACGTCCATGTTCGGCATCCGGTTGCTGAGGTTGGTCACCATCAGCGACAGCTTCAGGTCCTCGGTGACGTCGAAGTTGAGGCTGCCGTTGTAGGTGGTGTACGAGCCGATCTTGCCCGCCCCGGCATAGGCATAGCCGGCCGGAGTGAGGGTGGCGCGGTAGTTCGGGGTCGGACCGATGTAGTTGGCGTACAGCGTGGTGGTCCAGCGCCCGATGTTCCAGCCCACGGCCGCGTTGGCCTTGTACTTCGGGTCCGTGCTCCAGTACGGGTCGTTCAGCAGATCCACCACCGGGTCGGTCGGGTACTGCTGGAAGTCGTGCTTGAGGTTGCGCGTCCAGTTGCCGGACAGGTTCAGCTCGCCCCACGCGCCCAGGCCCTGGCGGTAGTTCAGCCCGAGCGACACCGCGTTCAGCGTCTCGCTGGCGATGTTGACCTTCTTCACGTCGATCGACTGCACGTTCCCGCTCGGCCCGCGGTGGATCTGGCTCAGCGCGGCCTGGCAGGTGCCGGAGTTGATGTCCAGCGCGCCCAGGCGGCAGTTGGCCTCGTCCCGCATCAGCTGGTCGACGTTCTGCAGCGCCACCTCGTCCTTGATGTTCCAGTGGTAGTAGTCGGCGCTGACCGAGAACTTGGCGGTCGGCGCCCACACCATGCCGTAGCTCCACACCGTGGCGTTGATCGGCTTCAGGTCCGGGTTGCCGGACTGCTGGCCGAAGTACTGCAGGCTGGAATAGCGCTGCGGGCACTGGTCCACGTTGCCGGCGTCGTAGCCGAGCAGGGCGCAGTTGTAGTAGTCGGTGGTGAAGCTATAGAAGCCGCTCACGCCCTGGAACTGGTCGGCCAGGGTCGGGGCCTTGAACGCGGTGCCGTACTTGCCGCGGAACAGCAGCGACTCGACCGGGCGGAACTCCAGGCCCAGACTGTAGGTCGGCTTGTCGATGGTGCGGCCGGCCGCGCGGTAGGCATCGTAGCGGGCGGAGGTGGTCACCGTCAGCGACTGCAGCAGCGGCAGGCGCAGCTCGCCGGTGAGCGCATAGCGCGAGCGCTGGCCGCCGCCGCTGACCGCGGTGGTGCCCCAGATCTGGCCGTTCAGCAGCAGCGGATCGGGGTCGTAGCGCCAGCCCTCGGTGCCGGCCTCGAGCGCGATCGCCGCGCCGGCGTCGCCGCCCTTGAGCGGGAACAGCGCGCTGTTGGTGAACTGCGCGCGCAGCAGGTTGTCGTAAGTGCTGCTACGCGAGACCGTGCGGCCCATGAAGCTGTAGAAGTCCGACGGCGACATCAGGGTGTAGAACGCCGCGTAGTTCGGGGTGAACACCGGGTAGGCGCCGTAGTAGGGGTCCAGCCCCAGCTGCGGGCCCAGCACCTTCTGCTGGAAGTAGTCGTTGATCGGATCGGCCAGGCGCGCCAGGCTGATCTCGTCCAGCTTGTAGTGGGTGCGGCTGACGCTGACGTCGTAGTCCCAGTTCGAGCCCTCGCTCAGGGTGCCGTTCACGCCGACCGTGATGGCGTACGAGGTGCTCTTGTTCTCCTCCATGGTGTTCTTCCAGCCGCCCATGTCCTCGGGCGTGAACGCGCGCTGCAGGTTCAGGAAGTCATCCAGGTTCGGGTCGTAGTAGTAGCCCCACTTCACGCTGGTGCCCCACCAGGTGTAGCTGGAGCCGATGTGGTACTTCACCTTCTCGTGGTTGAGCAGCACGTCGGCATAGGCCTGGGCGAGGTCGTTCAGCTCGTACGTGGTGTGCGTATAGAGCTGGATGCCTTCCTTCTGGTTCTTCAGCGTGCGGTAGCCCGGGGTGTAGAACGAGCCGCAGTAGTGGGTGTCGCCGAAGCCCGGGCGGGTCTGCTTGGCCTCGGTGCCGCCGAAGCCGGCCTGCACGTTGGCGCAGTTGGCAGGATCCAGGAAGTTGTAGCTGGTGAACGGGCTGTACACCAGCCAGTCGCGGCTGGCGATCGGCGCTGCGCCGTTGTAGGCGTTCTGGTTGAACTGCTTGGTCAGCTCGCGCTGGTAGGCCCACACCGGATCGCTCTTTTCGGCCTGGATGCCGACCAGGGTGTTCCAGCGGTTGTCCTTGCTGCTGAAGCTGTCGGCGTAGCTGAGGCGGCCGCTGCGGCCGCCGCCGTCGGCGTAGCCGCCCAGGCGCGCGGCGAGGACGGCACCGTCCACGTTCTTCTTGAGGATGATGTTGACCACGCCGGCGATCGCGTCGGAGCCGTACAGCGAGGACTGCCCGCCGGGCAGGATCTCGATGCGGTCGACCAGGTCCACCGGGATGCCGCTGATGTTGTTGAACACGTCGGTGCCGTTGTACAGCGCCGGGTAGTTCGCCATCGGGCGGCCGTTGATCAGGTACTTCACGTAGCTCGGCGACAGCCCGAACAGGCTGAGGGTCTCCGCGCCCTGGGTGAACGAGGCCGAGCTCTGGTTGTTCTGCACGCCGCCGGTGGCGAACGAGCTCTTCTGGAGCACTTCGGCGACCGAATTGAAGCCGCGTGCCTGGATGTCCTCGGCGCTGATCACGGTCAGCGGGGTGGCGGTCTCGATCTGGGTCTGCGGGATCAGCGAGCCGGTCACCACGACCTTGTCCAGGTCCTTGGGCTTGCTGTCGGCCTTGTTGGCGGCCTGATCCTTGCTGGTCTGGCCGGCCTGCGCCGCCTGATCCTGCGCCAGCGCGGCGGCCGGCAGCAGCAGCGCGGCGGCCAGCGCGAGGGTCAGCGGATTGCGGTGCAGTCGGCGGGCAATCGTGTGGGGCATGGGGGAATCCTTCTGTTCTTGTGAAAAGACAAGGGCCACATGCATGGCGCCCGCGCGAAACGGACACTGCATGTAGCCCCCACGGCACCGTAACAAGAACTTAACCGTGCCGCCAACCCATGCCGTTCCACATGTCGCGTGCGATGGCGCGCAATGGCATGCGTTTCAGTGCAGGTTCACCGACGTCAACGCGATTTTCATCGCATGCCAGCCTGACGGCGCGAGCTGGCGCGCGCCGGTTGCCGCGTCGCGATGCAAGCGCTGGTGCGGGTTGCGCGGGATTCGCGCGGACGCGTGTGCGGTTGGATGTGCTCGCAGTGCAGCGTGTGCTGTGGCGTTCTGACCGATATGCGACGCGCGGTGTCAAGTGCCGACGGTTGCCGCCGCCGCGTCGCGCTGCGGCCATTCAGTCGGCGTCGTCGCGCGCATGTGCGATCGCCGGCGCGCCCAGCAGCGCCTCGTCCTGCGCGCGCAGGAACGGCTCGGCCTCGCTCAGCATGAAGTAGCGGAACGCCTCCGCCGCCGGCGAGAGCACCTTGGACAGCCGGTGTACCAGGTTCCAGGTGCGCACCACCGGGGTGCCCTCGACGTCGAGGATCCGCAGCAGGCCGGTGCGCAGCTCCAGCCCGAGGGTATGCAGCGAGAGGAAGCTGATGCCCATGCCGGCGATCACCGCCTGCTTGATGATCTCGTTGCTGGGCATCTCCATCGCCAGGTGCGGCTCGATCCGGCGCGCCTCGAAGTAGTCCTCCATCACCTTGCGGGTACCGGAGCCCGGCTCGCGCGCCAGGCACGGCCAGTGCGCCAGCGCGCGCGGGGTGACCGGCTCGCCGCTGGTCGCCAGCGGGTGCCCGGCGCCGGCGATGAACACCAGCGGGTGCGCGGCGAAGGGCTCGGAGCGGGTGGCCAGCTCGCGCGGCGGGCGGCCCATGATCGCCAGGTCGATCTCGTTGGCAGCCAGCATCGCCACCAGCTGCTCGCGGTTGCCGCCGATGCGCATGCGCAGCTCGACGCCAGGATGCGCTTCGCGGAAGCGGGCCAGCAGTTGCGGCACGAAGTACTTGGCGGTGCCGACCAGGCCGATGCTGAGCAGGCCGCTGTCGGCGCCGCGGAAGCGTGCCATCGCATCCTCGGCGTCCTTGACCGTGGCCAGGATCCTGCGGACGTGGAAGGTGAGGTACTCGCCGGCGGTGGTCAGCGAGACCTGGCGTCCGCGCCGGACCAGCAGCTGCAGCCCGAGCAGGGTCTCCAACTCCTTGATCTGCATGGTGACCGCCGGCGGGGTCAGGTGCAGGGCCTCGGCCGCGCGCACGAAGCTGAGGTGGCGGGCGACCTCGGCGAAGGTACGCAGCTGGCGCAGGGTCAGGCCCTTCATTCAGAAGCCCTGAATCATAGGTTCATACGAATTGAATTTACCTTATTCGAGGCCCGCAGTAGGGTCGGCGATAGGCCCGGCATGACGCCCCTCCCGGGGCGGCGGCCGATGCGGCAGCCGGGGCAGGGGTCATCGGGGATCGCAGGGCGCGGGCGGGCCGTGCACCGGTTCCCCATCGCAGCGAGGCCAGCCATGCCGGTGTCCACCCGCCACACCCTCACTCAATACCTGATCGACCAGCGCCGCCGTTTCCCCTCGGCCAGCGGCGATCTCAACGGGCTGATCCTGGACGTGGCGATCGCCTGCAAGACGATCGCCCGCGAGGTCGCCTCCGGCGCGCTGGCGGAACTGCCGGCGGCCGGCGAGGTGAACGTGCAGGGCGAGGCGCAGAAGCCGCTGGACGTGGCCAGCAACGAGGTGTTTCTGCGCCAGACCGAGTGGTCGGGGCATCTGGCGGGGATGGCGTCGGAGGAGATGGACGCGCCCTACCAGATCCCGGCCGGCTATCCGCGCGGCAAGTACCTGCTGGTGTTCGATCCGCTGGACGGGTCCTCCAACATCGATGTGAACGTCAGCGTCGGCAGCATCTTCTCGATCCTGCGCGCGCCCGACGACGTGGTCGCCAGCGGGCGGGACGTGACCGAGGCCGATTTCCTGCAGCCCGGGCATACGCAGGTGGCGGCCGGCTATGCCATCTACGGGCCGAGCACGATGTTGGTGCTGACGGTCGGCAACGGCGTGGCCGGCTTCACCCTGGATCCGAACATCGGCGAGTTCCGGCTCACCCACCCGGACATGCGCGTCCGCCCGGATACCCAGGAGTTCGCGATCAACAGCTCCAACAGCCGCTTCTGGGAGCCACCGGTCAAGCGCTACGTGGACGAATGCCTGGCCGGCCGCAGCGGGCCGCGCGGCAAGGACTTCAACATGCGCTGGATCGCCTCGATGGTGGCCGAAGCGCACCGCATCCTGATGCGCGGGGGGGTGTTCCTGTACCCGCGCGACAACAAGGATCCATCCAAGCCGGGGCGCCTGCGCCTGCTCTACGAGGCCAACCCGATCGCGTTCCTGATGGAGCAGGCCGGCGGCCTGTGCAGCACCGGCCGTCAGCCGATGCTGGGCATCCAGCCGCGGGAGCTGCACCAGCGCATCGGGGTGGTGTTCGGCTCGCGCAACGAGGTCGAGCGCATCCAGCGCTACCACACCGATCCCGCCTCGCGCGAACTGCCCGAGCCGCTGTTCGCCGAGCGCGGCCTGTTCCGCGATTGAGCCTGCGACCGCCCGGAGCCTGACATGTCCGAACGCCATCCCATCATCGCGATCACCGGCTCCTCCGGGGCCGGCACCACCTCGGTCACCCGTACCTTCCAGGCCATTTTCCGGCGCGAGTCGATCAAGGCGGCGATCATCGAGGGCGACAGCTTCCACCGCTACGACCGCGCCGAGATGAAGGAGAAGATGGCCGAGGCCGAACGCAACGGCAACCGCCACTTCAGCCACTTCGGGCCGGAGAACAACCTGTTCGCGGAGCTGGAGGCGCTGTTCCGCACCTACGCGGAGACCGGGACCGGGCGCTGCCGCAAGTACCTGCACGACCACGAAGAGGCCAAGCCCTACGGCCAGCCGCCCGGCACCTTCACTCCGTGGGAGGACCTGCCGGCGGACACCGACCTGTTGTTCTACGAGGGCCTGCACGGCGCGGTGGTGACCCCGGAGGTCAACGTGGCGCGGCACGCCGACCTGCTGATCGGGGTGGTGCCGGTGATCAACCTGGAATGGATCCAGAAGCTGTGGCGCGACAAGAAGCAGCGCGGCTACAGCACCGAGGCGGTGACCGACACCATCCTGCGGCGGATGCCCGACTACGTGAACTACATCTGCCCGCAGTTCACCCAGACCCACGTCAACTTCCAGCGGGTGCCGTGCGTGGACACCAGCAACCCGTTCATCGCGCGCGACATCCCCACCGCAGACGAGAGCATCTGCGTGATCCGCTTCCGCAACCCGAAGGGCATCGACTTCCCCTACCTGCTCAACATGATCCACGACTCGTGGATGTCGCGCGCCAACACCATCGTGGTGCCCGGCGGCAAGATGGAGCTGGCGATGCAGCTGATCTTCACCCCGTTCATCGCGCGCATGATGGAGCGCCGCCGGCGCGCGCTGGGGGCGCTGTGAGCGCGCCGGCGACGCAGGCCGCGCCCGCCGCCGCGGAGCCGGGCCCGCGCGCACTGGCCGATGCGCTGCGCATGCTGGCGGTGGACGCGGTCGAGCGCGCGCGTTCCGGGCATCCGGGCGCGCCGATGGGCATGGCCGACATCGCCTGCGTGCTGTGGCGGCAGTTCCTGCGCCACGACCCGGCCGACCCGCGCTGGCCCGACCGCGACCGCTTCGTGCTCTCCAACGGCCACGGCTCGATGCTGCTGTACGCGCTGCTGCACCTGACCGGCTACGACCTGCCGATGGCGGAGCTGCAGGCGTTCCGGCAGCTGCACAGCCGCACTCCCGGCCACCCGGAATACGGCGTCACCCCGGGGGTGGAGACCACCACCGGCCCGCTCGGGCAGGGCCTGGCGAACGCGGTCGGGATGGCGCTGGCGGAGAAGCTGCTCGCGGCCGAGTTCAACCGCGACGGCCACGCCATCGTCGACCACCACACCTATGTGTTCGCCGGCGACGGCTGCCTGATGGAGGGCATCAGCCACGAGGTGGCCTCGCTCGCCGGCACCCTGCGCCTGTCCAAGCTGGTGGTGTTCTACGACGACAACGGCATCTCGATCGACGGCCACGTCGCCGACTGGTTCGCGGACGACACCCCGGCCCGGTTCGAAGCCCAGGGCTGGCATGTCCTGCGCGGCGTGGACGGGCACGATGCGGCCGCGGTCGAGGCCGCGCTGCGCGCGGCGCTGGCGCAGTCGCGCGCGCCGGACGGCAAGCCCAGCCTGATCTGCTGCCGCACCGTGATCGGCCAGGGCGCGCCGAACAAGGCCGGCAGCCACGACGTGCACGGCGCGCCGCTGGGCGCGCAGGAGGTCGCCGCCACGCGCGCCGCGCTCGGCTGGGACGCCCCGCCCTTCGTGGTGCCCGAGGCGATCGCGCGCGCCTGGGACGCGCGCGCGCGCGGCGCCGCGCAGTCGGCCGCGTGGCGGGCGGCATTCGCACGCTACCGCGCGGCGCATCCGGCGCTGGCCGCCGAGTTCGAGCGGCGCATGGCCGGCGACCTGCCGCCCGACTGGGCGGCGCAGGCGGAGGCGCGCATCCTGGCGATGGCGGCCGGGGCCGGTGCGGTCGCCACCCGCCGCGCCAGCCAACTCGCGCTGGACGCGCTGGCGCCGCTGCTGCCGGAGTTGTTCGGCGGCAGCGCCGACCTGACCGCCTCCAACCTGACCAACTTCAAAGGCTGCGTGAGCGCCGGACGCGACCGGCCCGGCAACCACCTGTCCTACGGCGTGCGCGAGTTCGGGATGGCGGCGATGATGAACGGCATCGCCCTGCACGGCGGCTTGCTGCCCTACGGCGGCACCTTCCTGACCTTTTCCGACTACAGCCGCAACGCCCTGCGCATGGCCGCGCTGATGCGCCTGCGGGTGGTCCACGTGTTCACCCACGACAGCATCGGCCTCGGCGAGGACGGCCCGACCCACCAGAGCGTGGAGCACGTGCCCAGCCTGCGCCTGATCCCGCAGTTCGACGTCTGGCGCCCGGCCGATGCGCTGGAGACCGGGGTCGCGTGGATGCACGCGATCGAACGCCGGGACGGGCCGAGCGCGCTGTGCCTGTCGCGCCAGGCCTTGCCGGCCCTGCCGGCGGACCCGGCGCGGCTGGCGGCGGCGCGCCGCGGCGGCTACGTGCTGGCGGACGCCGAGGATGCGCGCGCGGTGCTGCTGGCGACCGGCTCCGAGGTCGGGCTGGCGCTGCAGGCGCGCGACCTGCTCGCGGCCGACGGCATCCCGGTGCGGGTGGTGTCGATGCCCTCGACCAGCGTATTCGACCGCCAGGACCGCGCCTGGCGCGAGGCGGTGCTGCCGCGCCGGCTGCCGGTGGTGGCGATCGAGGCCGCGCACCCGGACCTGTGGCACAAGTACGTTGGCCGCGACGGCTGCGTAATCGGCCTCGACCGCTTCGGCGAGTCGGCGCCCGCGGCCGAGCTGTTCCGGCATTTCGGGTTCACCCCGGAGCGGGTGCGCGATGCGGTGCGCGCGCTGCTCGGGCTGGCGGAAGCGGAGGCGGAGGCATGAACTGCGGCTTCGATCTCATCCTGTTCGACCTCGACGGCACCCTGGTGGACAGCGCGCCGGAGATCGCCGACGCGGTCAACGACACCCTGCAGGAGCTGGGCCTGCCGGCGCAGCCGCCGGCGCAGGTGCAGGCCTGGATCGGGCATGGCACTGGGGTGCTGCTGCTGCGCGCGCTGGCGGCCGGCTGGGGCCTGCCGCTGGAGGCGGTGCGCGCGGACCCGCGCCTGCCGGCGGTCGCGGCGCGTTTCCAGCACCACTACGCCGCCCGCTGCGGCAGCCGCAGCCGGGTCTATCCCGGCGCGCGCGAGCTGCTGCAGGCGCTGCGCGCGGACGGCGTGCGGCTGGCGGTGCTGACCAACAAGGAAGGGCGTTACACCCATGCGCTGCTGGCCGCGCACGGGCTGCGCCCGCTGCTGGACCTGGTGGTCAGCGGCGACACCCTGCCGGTGCGCAAGCCGGACCCGGCGGTGGCGCGGCACTGCCTGGACTGGTTCAGCGTCAGCCCGTACCGCGCGCTGCTGGTCGGCGATTCGGCGATCGACGCGGCCACCGCGCGCAACGCCGGGATCGCCTGCTGGCTGCTGCCGCACGGCTACAACGGCGGGGTGCCGGTCGCGGACGCGCGGCCGGACGCGGTGGTCGCGGACTTTCCCGCACTGCAGGCGCGCCTGCTGCCGGAGGTGGCGCTGCACGCATGAGCCGGCTGCGGGCGCTGCTGTGGGATGTCGATGGCACCCTCGCGGAGACCGAGGCGGAGGGTCACCGGGTCGCGTTCAACGCCGCCTTCGCCGCGCATGGGCTGCCCTGGCATTGGGACGACGCGCGCTACGGCCGGCTGCTCGCGGTCACCGGCGGGCGCGAGCGCCTGCTGCACGACATGCAGGCGCGCGCGGACGCGCCGGCCGACCCGGCGGCGCGCGCGGCGCTGGCGGCGCAGCTGCATGCGACCAAGAACCGCCTATACGCCGAGCGCGTGCGCGCGCCCGGCATCCCGCTGCGGCCCGGGGTCGCGGCGCTGATCGCCGCCGCTGCCGCGCGCGGCTGGCGCCAGGCGATCGCGACCACCACCAGCCGCGCCAATCTGGATACGCTGCTGCGCGCGCATTTCGGTGCCGACTGGGCGCGGCGCTTCGACGCAGTGGTGTGCGGCGAGGACGTGGCGCGCAAGAAGCCCGACCCGGAGGTGTACCGGATCGCGCTGGCGCGCCTGCGGTTGCCCGCGGACGCGGCGCTGGCGATCGAGGACGCCCCGCCGGGCGTCGCCGCCGCGCGCGCGGCCGGGATCGCGGTGGTCGTCACCCGCAGCCGCTATTTCGCCGACGCGCCGGTGCCCGGTGCCTGCGCGGTCGGTCCCGGCCTGCACACCCGCGCCGGCTGGACACCGCCAGCCGCCGGCGGCCGCGAGGGCGCGGTCGACCTGGACGATCTTGCGGCCTGGCATGCCGCCGCCTCCCTTCCCGAACCTGCCACCGCCACCCACGGAGCCCCGCCATGGCCCTGATCTCCCTGCGTCAGCTGCTGGACCACGCCGCCGAGCACGACTACGGCGTACCCGCCTTCAACATCAACAACATGGAGCAGATCCACGCGATCATGCAGGCCGCCGCCGAGGTGGACGCGCCGGTGATCCTGCAGGCCTCCGCCGGCGCCCGCAAATACGCCGGCGAGCCGTTCCTGCGGCACATGGTGCTGGCCGCGGTCGAGGCGTACCCGGACATCCCGATCGTGCTGCACCAGGACCACGGCACCTCGCCGGCGGTGTGCCAGGCCTCGATCCGTTCCGGCTTCACCAGCGTGATGATGGACGGCTCGCTGCTGGAGGACGGCAAGACCCCGTCCAGCTATGCCTACAACATCGACGTCACCCGCCGCGCGGTGGAGATGGCGCACGCGGTCGGGGTCTCGGTCGAGGGCGAACTGGGTTGCCTGGGCTCGCTCGAGACCGGCCAGGCCGGCGAGGAGGACGGCATCGGCGCGGAGGGCACGCTCAGCCACGACATGCTGCTGACCGATCCGGACGAGGCGCGCGACTTCGTCGCCCAGACCGGGGTGGACGCGCTGGCGATCGCGATCGGCACCAGCCACGGCGCCTACAAGTTCACCCGCCAGCCGACCGGCGACATCCTCGCCATCGACCGCATCGCCGCGATCCATGCCGCGATCCCGAACACCCACCTGGTGATGCACGGCAGTTCCAGCGTGCCGCAGGAATGGCTGGCGGTGATCCGCCAGTACGGCGGCGACATCAAGGAGACCTACGGGGTGCCGGTCGAGGAGATCGTGCGCGGCATCCAGAGCGGCGTGCGCAAGGTCAACATCGACACCGACATCCGCCTGGCGATGACCGGGGCGATGCGCAAGGTGTTCGCCGAGCAGCCGTCGGAGTTCGACCCGCGCAAGGCGCTGGCGGCCGCCACCCGCGCCGCGCAGGGCATCTGCCGGGCGCGCTTCGAGGCGTTCGGCTGCGCCGGCCAGGCCAGCCGGATCAAGCCGGTGCCGCTGGAGAAGATGGCCGCCCGCTACCGCGCCTGAACCGCGCAGGCCGGGCCGGGCTTGCCGCCGGCGCGCGCCGGCGGCAGGATGCACGCCCCGCCCACCACGTCCGGGCCGCGCCTGCGCCGGCCCGCGTCCGAGAAAGCCCCGTGCCCCGCCTGCCAGCCCACGCCGTGCAGGGCGAGCTCAAGCCGCTCGCCAACGTCCGCAACCTGATCGCCGTCGGCTCCGGCAAGGGCGGGGTGGGCAAGTCCACCACCGCGGTCAACCTCGCGCTGGCGCTGGCCGCCGAGGGGCTGGCGGTGGGCGTGCTGGATGCCGATATCTACGGCCCCAGCGTGCCGACCATGCTCGGCCTGGCCGCGCGCCCGGAGAGCCCGGACGGCAAGGCGATCCTGCCGCTCACCGCGCACGGGATCGAGGCGATGTCGATCGGGCTGCTGGTGGACGCCGACACCCCGACCATCTGGCGCGGGCCGATGGCGACCTCGGCCCTGACCCAGCTGCTGCACGACACCCGCTGGGGCGACCTCGACCTGCTGCTGGTGGACCTGCCGCCCGGCACCGGCGACATCCAGCTGACCCTGGCGCAGAAGATCCCGGTCGCCGGCGCGCTGGTGGTGACCACCCCGCAGGACGTGGCCACCCTGGACGCCGGCAAGGCGCTGGCGATGTTCCAGCGCCTCGGGATCGCGGTGCTCGGCCTGGTCGAGAACATGGCGGTGCACGTTTGCAGCCGCTGCGGGCACGCCGAGCACGTGTTCGGAGAGGGCGGCGCGGCGCGCCTGGGCGAGCGCTACCAGGTGCCGGTGCTGGGCGCGCTGCCGCTGGAGCCGGCGATCCGCGTGCAGGCCGACGCCGGCACCCCGATCGTGGCCGCGCGCCCGCAGGACCCGGCGGCGCAGGCCTACCGCGCCATCGCGCGCGCCCTGCTGGAGCGGCTGGCGCAGCGGCCGAAGGTGCGCGGCGGGATCATGGCCGCGCTGCTGGGCGACTGAGGCCGGCGCGGCGTGCGGGCGCCGGCTAGAATCGCGCCACCCGCCCGCGCGCCCTCGAGGACCCGTCTGCGCATGAGCATCAAGAGCGACCGCTGGATCCGCCGCATGGCCGAGCAGCACGGCATGATCGCGCCGTTCGAACCCGGCCAGGTCAAGACCGCCGGCGACGGCCAGCGCATCGTCAGCCACGGCACCTCCAGCTACGGCTACGACGTGCGCTGCGCGCGCGAGTTCAAGGTGTTCACCAACATCAACTCGACCATCGTCGATCCCAAGCACTTCGACCCCAAGAGCTTCGTGGACGTCGAGGACGACGTGTGCATCATCCCGCCCAACTCGTTCGCGCTGGCGCGCACGGTGGAGTACTTCCGCATCCCGCGCGACGTGCTGGTGATCTGCCTGGGCAAGAGCACCTACGCGCGCTGCGGGATCATCGTCAACGTGACCCCGCTGGAGCCGGAGTGGGAGGGCCACGTGACCCTGGAGTTCAGCAACACCACGCCGCTGCCGGCGCGCATCTACGCCAACGAGGGCGTGGCGCAGATGCTGTTCCTGCAGGCCGACCCGGACGACGTGTGCGAGACTTCCTACCGCGACCGCGGCGGCAAGTACCAGGGCCAGACCGGGGTGACCTTGCCGCGCGCGTGAGCCGCGCGGGGTGCGCGCTCAGGCGAGCGCGGCGCGCAGCGCGGCGACCCGCGCCACCAGTGCCTCCGGGGCATAGGGACGGGCGTGCGCGGCGCCCCACACCGGGCGCGGCCAGGCGATGTCGTCGCGGAAGCGCGCGATCACGTGCACGTGCAGCTGCGGCACCAGGTTGCCGAGCGCGGCCACGTTCAGCTTGTCCGGCGCGAACACCGCCTTGAGCGCGCGCGCGGCGCGGTCGATCTCGTCGCTGAGCGCGTGCCGCTGCGCCGGGGGAAGGTCGAGCAGTTCGACCGCGCCGGCGACTTTGGGCACCAGCACCAGCCAGGGGTGGTTGGCGTCGTCCATCAGCCGCACCTCGCACAGCGGCCAGTCGGCGACCGGCACGCTGTCCTCGGCCAGTTGCGGGTGCAGGGCGTAGGCGGTCGGGCGTTCGCGCGCGGACATGGGCGGCACCTCCCTCATCCGGCAGGACGCAGGACCCGGCGCAGGAAGGCCAGGCTGCGCTCGCGCGCCAGCGCCGCGCTGCCCGGCTCGAAGTCGGCGCGGCGGTCGCAGTTGAAGCCGTGCCCGGCCGGGTACACGTACAGCTCCGCCTGCGGCTGCAGGCGGCGGTGTTCGGCCACCACCTCCGGGGGGATGCTGGCGTCGTGCTCGCCGAAGTGGAACTGCAGCGGCGCGGGCGCCGTCTCGTGCAGGAACGGCGCGGTGCGCGCGCCGTAGTAGCTGATCGCGGGCAGGCCGAGGCGGGTGTCGGCCAGGAACGCGACCGTGCCGCCCCAGCAGTAGCCGATCACCGCGACGTCGCCGGCATCCTCCAGTAGGCGGGCGGCAGCGGCCACGTCCTCCAGCGCGCGCGGCAGGCCGAGGCGGTCGACCAGCGCGCGCCCACGGGCGATCCCGCCGGCGTCGTAGTCCAGCTCCACGCCGTGCTCGAAATGGTCGAAGAACGCGGGCGCCAGCACCGCGTAGCCGTGCTCGGCGTAGCCGGCGCAGACCGCGCGGATGTGCGCGTTCACGCCGAAGATTTCCTGCACCACCACCAGCCCGCCGCGCGCCGGCACGTGCGGCAGCTCCTGCCAGGCGCGGATCGGGCCGGACGGGGTGGCGAGCGGGATCCACTGGCCCATGCTGTCCTCCGGAATGGCACGGCATGCAGGATACGCCGCCCCGCGGGCGGCGGTGCTGCCGCGCGTCCCGCGCGGCAGGCGGGGGTCCGCCCGGTGCTGCGGTCAGGCGCGCTCGAGGTACCAGCGCCAGTCCTGCGCGCCGACTTCGCCCTGCCACTGCGCCAGCTCGTGGCGCTTGATCGCGGCCAGGGTGCGCTGGGCCAGCTCGCCGAAGCTGGCCGCGACGTGCGCGGAGGCGGCGAAGGCGTCGATCGCGCTCGTCCAATCCGCGCGCAGTACCGGCGCCGCGGCGGCATAGCCGTTGCCGTGCACGGCCGGCGGCGGCGCCAGGCCCGCGCGGATGCCATGGTGCATCCCGGCCAGCAGCGCCGCGGCGGCGAGGTAGGGGTTGGCGTCGGCGCCGCACAGGCGGTGCTCGAGGTGGCGGCTGGATGCCGGCCCGGCCGGCACGCGCACCGCCACGGTGCGGTTGTTCACGCCCCAGGTGAGCTTGAGCGGGGCGTAGCTCTCGGCGCGGAAGCGGCGGTAGCTGTTGGCATGCGGGCAGAACACCAGCAGGAAGTCGGCGGCGGTCGCCAGCAGCCCGGCGACGGCCTGCTGCAGCAGCGGGCTGCCATGCGGATCGTCGGCCGCGAACAGGTTGCCGCCGCCGGCGTCGGCCAGGCTGGCATGCAGGTGCAGGCCGCTACCGGCCTGCTGCGCGAACGGCTTGGCCATGAAGCAGGCGCGCAGGCCGTGGTGGCGCGCCAGGTCCTTGACCAGGCGTTTGTAGCGCACCGCCTCGTCCATCGCCTGCAGGGCGTCGGCGCGGTGCTCGAGGGTGATCTCGAACTGGCCCGGCGCGTACTCGGAGATCGCGGTGCGCGCCGGCAGGCCGTGCGCCTCGCAGGCGGCGTACAGCGAGGACAGGAATTCGCCGACGCCGGCCAGCTCGTCGAGGTCGTACACCGCCGGGGCGTCCGGGCGGCGGCCGTCGGCCAGGCGCAGCGGCTGCGGGGCACCGTCCGCGCCCGGCTGCGCGTCCAGCAGGTAGAACTCGAACTCGGCGGCCAGCACCGGCTGCAGGCCGTCCGCCTGCAACTGGCGTTGCACCCGCGCCAGCACGTTGCGCGGGTCGGCGGCGGCGGCCGGGCCGCCGCGCTCCGGGTCCAGCGCCAGTTGCAGCCAGGCGCGCGCCTCGCGCCGCCAGGGCAGGGCGTGCAGGCTGCCGGCCAGCGGGAAGGCGAGGCCGTCGGCATCGCCGACGTCCCAGACCAGGCCGGACCCGGGCACGTCCTCGCCGTGCACCGACAGGCTCATCAGCGAGGCGGGCAGCGCGCGCCCGTGGCGGCAGCAGGCCAGCACTTCCTCGCGGTGCAGCCACTTGCCGCGCGGCACGCCGTTGGGATCGACCACCCAGGCTTCGATCAGATGCAGTTCGGGGTGCGCGGCGAGGAAGCGTTCGACCGCGGCGGCGGGATCGGCGTTCATCTGCGGACGGGCTCCAGCAGGCCGAGCACCGCGTCCAGCGCGGCGAGGAAGCGCGCGACGTCCGCCTCGCCGGTGGCCGGGCTGGCCAGTAGCATGTGGTGGAACGGGGTGACCACCACCCCGCGGTTGACTAGCGCCAGGTGGATGCAGGCCTGCAGGGCATCGTCGAAGGCCTGCTCGGCCTCGGCGCCGGTGCGCGGCGGGGTCGGACGGAACTGGATCTCCAGGCGCGCGCCGATCCGGGTCACGCACCAGGGGCGGCGGTGGCGGGCCAGCAGCGCCTCGATCCCGGCGTGCAGCGCACCGGCGGCGGCGAACATGCGCGCATAGGTCGCTTCGGTGTGCAGTTCGGCGAGCGCGGCCTCGAGGCAGGCGATCGCCACCGGGTTGCCGGACAGGGTGGTGCCCATCCCGCTGTGGCCGTGCCCGCCGGCACCGCCCGGCGGCGGCTGCCAGGCCTCGGCGCGGCGCGCCAGCGGCGCGCGCATGCCGAGCACCCCGCACGGGAAGCCGCCGGCCACCGCCTTGCCCAGGGTGAGCAAGTCCGGCTCCAGCCCCCAGGCCTGGGTCGCGCCGCCCGGCCCGCTGGAGAGCGTGTGCGTCTCGTCCAGGATCAGCAGGCTGCCGTGGCGGCGGGTCAGCGCGCGCAAGGCCTCGTGGAAGCCGGGCTGCGGCGGCACCATGCCGATGTTGGTCAGCGCAGGCTCGGTCAGCACCGCGGCCACGTCGCCGGGGGCGAGCGCGCGCTCGAGCGCGTCCACGTCGTTGAACGGCACCACCCGGGTGTGCGGCGCCGGGTGCGCGACCTGGCCGACCAGCCCGGCGCGCGGCAGGGTGCGGCCATCCGCGCCCATCCGCACCAGGGTGTCCTCCACGCTGCCGTGGTAGCAGCCGTCGAACACCAGCAGCACCGGGCGCCGGGTCAGCGCGCGCGCCCAGCGGATGGCATGCCGGTTGGCGTCGCTGGCGGTCGCGGTCAGCTGCCAGGCCTCCAGCCCGAAGCGCGCCGCCAGCGCCGCGCCGACCGCGGCCGAGCGCATGTCCGGCAGCATCGTGGTCAGGCCATGGCCGGCCTGCGCGATCAGCGCATCGGTGATCGCCGGCGGCGAATGCCCGAACATCGCGCCGGTGTCGCCGAGGCAGAAGTCGGCCAGCTGGTGGTCGTCGGCGTCGTGCAGGGTGCAGCCCTCGGCGGCGCGGATCGCCAGCGGGAACGGCAGCGGCCAGTCGCGCATCCAGTGCATCGGCACCCCGTGCAGGAAATGCGGGGCGGCGCGTTCGGCCAGCGCGGCGGAGGCGGGATTGCTGGCGCGGTAGCGCTCGGTTTCGGCGGCGTGCAGGGCGGACAGCGGGGCGGAGGCGGCCATCAGCGCAGGGTCGGCATGCTGAACTCGGCGCGTCCTGCGCTCGGGGCGGGGCCGGCCTCCGGCCAGCGCGCGGTGAGGGTCTTCATCCGGGTCCAGAAGCGCACCCCGTCCGGGCCGTGCATGTGCAGCGGACCGAACAGCGAGCGCTTCCAGCCGCCGAAGCAGTGGAACGCCATCGGCACCGGGATCGGGACATTGATGCCGACCATCCCGGCCTGCACCGCGCGCGCGAACCGGCGCGCGGCGCCGCCGTCGCGGGTGAAGATCGCGGTGCCGTTGCCGTAGTCGTGCGCGGCGATCAGGGCCAGCGCGGCGTCGAGGTCGGGCACGCGCACGATCCCCAGCACCGGGCCGAAGATCTCCTCGCGCCAGATCCGCATGTGCGGCTGCACGTGGTCGAACAGGCAGCCGCCGAGGAAGAAGCCGTCCGCATGCCCGGGCACCTGCACTGCGCGTCCGTCCACCCGCAGGGTCGCGCCCTCGGCCAGCCCGGCCTCGACGTAGGCCAGCACCCGCGCGCGGTGCTCGGCGGTGATCAACGGTCCCATCTCGGTGCCTTCGGCATCGCCGGGGCCGACCCGCAGCGCGGCCACCCGCGGCGCCAGCGCCTGCGCCAGCGCATCGGCGGTCGCCTCGCCCACGCACACCGCGATCGAAATCGCCATGCAGCGCTCGCCGGCGGAGCCGTAGCCGGCGCCGAGCAGGGCGTCCGCGGCTTGGCCGATGTCGGCGTCCGGCATCACCACCAAATGGTTCTTGGCGCCGCCGAGCGCCTGCACGCGCTTGCCGCGCGCGCTGGCCGCGGCGTACAGCTGCGCGGCCACCGGGGTGGAGCCGACGAAGCTGAGCGCCGGCACGTCCGGATGCGCGATGAGCGCCTCGACCGCGGCGCGGTCGCCGTGCACCACGTTGAACACGCCCGCGGGCAGCCCGGCCTCGGCCAGCAGCTCGGCCAGCCGCAGCGACGGCCCGGGGTCGCGCTCGGAGGGCTTGAGCACGAAGGTGTTCCCGCACGCCAGCGCGATCGGGAACATCCACAGCGGCACCATCACCGGGAAATTGAACGGGGTGATGCCGGCGACCACGCCGAGCGGCGCCAGCTCGCTCCAGCTGTCCACCCCGCGCCCGACTTCGGTCGAATGCTCGCCCTTGAGCAGGTGCGGGATGCCGCAGGCGAACTCGACCACCTCCATGCCGCGGGTGAGCTCGCCGCGCGCATCCGCCAGGGTCTTGCCGTGCTCGCGGGTGATCGCCGCGGCCAGCGCGTCGGCGTCGCGCTCGAGCAGCGCGCGGAAGCGGAACAGCACGCGCGCGCGCTGCAGCGGCGGGGTCGCCGCCCAGCCCGGGAACGCGGCGCGCGCGGCGGCGACCGCGGCCTCCACCTGCGCCGCATCCGCCAGCGGGACCTGCGCGACCACCTGCCCGCGCGCCGGGTCGTAGACGTCGGCGCGGCGTTCGCCCGCGCGCGCCGGCTGCGCGGCGCCGGCGATCCAATGCGGGTGGTAGGCGGGCGCGGACACGGCGGCGTCGGCTCAGCCCAGCGCGGTGCGCGCCGGCACGTAGGGATAGCCGAGGTCGCGCGCGACCGCCTCGTAGGTCACCTGGCCGGCATGCACGTTCAGCCCGTCCAGCAGGTGCGGGTCGTCCAGCAGGGCCTGGCGCGCGCCCTTGTTCGCCAGCTGCACCACGAACGGCAGGGTCGCGTTGGTGAGGGCGAAGGTCGAGGTGCGCGCCACCCCGCCGGGCATGTTGGCCACGCAGTAGTGGATGATGCCGTCCACCTCGTAGGTCGGGTTCTGGTGGGTGGTCGGGCGGCTGGTCTCGAAGCAGCCGCCCTGGTCGATCGCCACGTCCACCAGCACCGAGCCCGGGCGCATCAGCCCCAGCTGCGCGCGCGACACCAGCTTGGGCGCGGCCGCGCCCGGGATCAGCACCGCGCCGATCACCAGGTCGGTCTCCGGCAGGCGCTCCTCGATCGCGTCGTGGGTCGAGTAGATGGTGGTGAGCTGGTGGCCGTAGACCTCGTCGATGTACTTCAGGCGCTCGAGCGAGCGGTCGAGGAGGGTCACGTGCGCGTTCATGCCCATCGCCATGCGCGCGGCGTTGAGGCCGACCACCCCGCCGCCGATCACCAGCACCTCCGCCGGCTTGACCCCGGGCACGCCGCCGAGCAGCACCCCAGAGCCGCCCTGCGCCTTCTCCAGCGCGTGCGCGCCGGCCTGCACCGCCATCCGCCCGGCGACCTCGCTCATCGGCGCCAGCAGCGGCAGCCCGCCGCGCGCGTCGGTCACGGTCTCGTAGGCGATGCAGGTCGCGCCGGACTTCACCAGCGCGGCGGTCTGCTGCGGGTCGGGGGCGAGGTGCAGGTAGGTGAACAGCACCTGCCCGGGGCGCAGCATCGCGCACTCGGCCGGCTGCGGCTCCTTCACCTTCACGATCATCTCGGCGCGCGAGAAGATCTCCTCGGCGCTGGCGACGATCTCCGCGCCGGCGCGGGCGTACAGCTCGTCGGTCAGGCCGATCGCCTTGCCGCCGTCCTGCTGGACCATGACCTGGTGGCCGTGCGCGGTCAGTTCGCGCACGCCGGCCGGGGTCAGGCCGATCCGGTATTCGTGGTTCTTGATTTCCTTGGGGACGCCGATCTGCATGTCAGGCTCGCGGGTGGGTGGGTCTGGGCGCGGATTTTCGCATCCGGCCGGGTCAGGCGGTGGCCGCGATCGCGCGCCGCAGGCCGGCGAACAGGCGTTCGATGTGGCCGGCGTCGAGGATCAGCGGCGGCGACAGCGCGATCACCTCGCCGGTGTAGCGCACCAGCACCCCCTCGTCGTGGAAGGCGCGCAGGAACGCCTCGTAGGCGCGCGCGCCGGGCGCGCCGGGGCGCGGCTCCAGTTCGACCGCGCCGATCAGGCCGACGTTGCGGATGTCGCGCACGTGCGGCAGGTCGGCGAGGGCGTGGATCGCGTCCTCCCAGGTGCGCTCCAGGCGCAGCGCGCTGGCGAACAGGTCCTCGTCGCGGTAGGTGTCGAGGGTGGCCAGCGCCGCCGCGCAGGCCAGCGGGTGGCCGGAATAGGTGTAGCCGTGGAACAGCTCGATCATCCCCTCCGGGCCATGCATGAAGGCGTCGTGGATCTCCTGCCGGGCCAGTACCGCGCCCATCGGCACGCTGCCGTTGGTCAGGCCCTTGGCGGTGGTGATCAGGTCCGGGGTCACGCCGAAGCGCTGCGCCGCGAATGCCCCGCCGACCCGCCCGAAGCCGGTGATGACTTCGTCGAAGATCAGCAGGATGCCGTGGCGGTCGCAGATCTCGCGCAGGCGCTGCAGGTAGCCCTGCGGCGGCAGGATCACCCCGGCCGAGCCGGCCACCGGTTCCACGATCACCGCGGCGATGGTGCTGGCGTCGTGCAGCTGCACCAGCCGTTCGAGGTCGTCGGCCAACTCCGCGCCGTGCGCCGGCAGGCCGCGGCTCATGCGGTTGCGTTGCAGGTCCAGGGTGTGGCGCAGGTGGTCGGTGCCCGGCAGCAGCGGGCCGAACGCCTTGCGGTTGTTGGGCAGGCCGCCGACCGAGATGCCGCCGAAGCCGACCCCGTGGTAGCCCTTCTCGCGCCCGATCAGGCGGAAGCGCTGGCCCTCGCCGCGCGCGCGGTGGTAGGCCAGCGCGATCTTGAGCGCGGTGTCCACCGATTCCGAGCCGGAGTTGGTGAGGAACACCCGGTTCATCCCGGGCGGGGCCAGCGCCGCCAGCCGCGCGGCGACCTCGAACGCGAGCGGATGGCCCATCTGGAAGGTCGGGGCGAAGTCCAGCTCGGCCGCGGTGCGCGCGATCGCCTCCACGATCCGCGGCCGGCAGTGGCCGGCGTTCACGCACCACAGCCCGCCGGTGCCGTCGAGGATCTCGCGGCCGTCGTGGCTGCGGTAGGTCATGCCGCTGGCCGAGACCAGCAGGCGCGGCGCCTGCTTGAACTGGCGGTTGGCGGTGAAGGGCATCCAGAACGCGGCCAGGTCGGGCACGGCGGGCGGCGGGGCGGACATGGCAGGCTCCGGCGGGACGACGGCGGCACGCTAGCAGTGTTGAAAAAAATTAACAAGCGCCGCAGCGCAAGCTGTCCGCCGGGCGGCGTCGCGAGTGACGGTGCTTGTGCCATCTATCGCTGCTCTTGCGGGGCCGCAGCGGCGCGGGCCGGGTTTGACCCAGCGGCGGGCAGGTGTTAAATATTTCGCTACATGCACCGGAACACGCCATGGACATCGGCCAGCGCCTGCAAGCCATCCGCCAGGCCCGCGGCCTGAGTCAGCGCGAGCTGGCCAAGCGGGTCGGCGTCACCAACAGCACCATCTCGCTGATCGAGCAAAACAAGGTCAGCCCCTCGGTGGCCTCGCTGAAGAAGGTGCTGGAGGGCATCCCGATCTCGCTGGCGGAGTTCTTCGCCGCCGATTTCGACGTCGGCAGCGAGCCGACCCCGTTCTACCCGCCGGAGCGCCAGCCGGACGTGGGCAACAACGACATCCATTACTTCCTGGTCGGCAAGAGCCGGCACGGCCGCCAGATGTGCATCCTGCGCGAGGTGATGCCGCCCGGCAGCGACACCGGCGCGGACATGCTCTGCCACGACGGCGAGGAGGGCGGGGTGGTGGTGCAGGGCGAGGTCGAGGTGACCGTCGGCGACCAGGTGCGGGTGCTGCGCGCCGGGGACGGCTATTACTTCGAGAGCCGCCAGCCGCACCGCTTCCGCAACGTCGGCGCCGGCGAGGCGGTGATCATCAGCGCCTCCACCCCGCCCACCTTCTGACTGCCTCCTCGGAGACCCGCATGCCCGCCGCCCGCCCGCTGCCGTCCCGCGCCGACTGGGAGCGCCGCGCCGCGGCGCTCGCGATCGAGACCCGTGCCCACATCGACGGCGCCTACTGCGACGCCGCCAGCGGCGCCACCTTCGACTGCATCAGCCCGATCGACGGCCGCCTGCTCGGCCAGGTCGCGCGCTGCGGCGCGGCCGACGTCGAGCGCGCGGTCGCCGCGGCGCGGCGTGCGTTCGCCGATCGCCGCTGGGCCGGGCTGGCGCCGGCCAAGCGCAAGCGGGTGCTGCAGGCGCTGGCACGCCTGGTGGAGGCGCACGCCGAGGAACTGGCGCTGCTGGAGACCCTGGACATGGGCAAGCCGGTCGGCGACGCCCTGCAGGTGGACCTGGCCGCGACCGTGCGCTGCATCGCCTGGACCGCGGAGGCGATCGACAAGGTCTACGGCGAGGTCGCGCCGACCGCCGAGGACGAGCTCGGGCTGATCACCCGCGAGCCGCTCGGGGTGGTCGCCGCGATCGTGCCGTGGAACTTCCCGCTGCTGATGGCGGCGTGGAAGCTGGCGCCGGCGCTGGCCTGCGGCAACAGCGTGATCTTGAAGCCCTCCGAGAAGTCGCCGCTGACCGCGATCCGGCTGGCGGCGCTGGCGCTGGAGGCGGGTCTGCCGCCGGGCGTGCTGCAGGTCCTGCCCGGCTACGGCCCGGAGTGCGGCGAGCCGCTGGCGCGGCACATGGACGTGGACGGGCTGGTATTCACCGGCTCCACCGCAGTCGGCAAGCACCTGCTGGCCTGCGCCGCGACCAGCAACATGAAGCGCACCTTCGTCGAATGCGGCGGCAAGAGCCCGAACATCGTGTTCGCGGACGCGCCGGACCTGGACGCCGCCGCGCAGGCGGCCGCGCTCGGCATCTTCTACAACCAGGGCGAGGTCTGCACCGCGGCCTCGCGCCTGCTGGTCGAGCGTTCGATCAAGGACGCCTTCGTGGAGAAGGTGGTCGCCGCCGCGCGCGGCTTCCAGCCGCGCCACCCGCTGGAGCCGGGCGCGCCGATGGGGGCGCTGGTCGACGCCGCCCAGGTCGAGCGTGTGCTGGCCTACATCGAGGCCGGCCGGCGCGAGGGCGCGCGGCTGGCGCTCGGCGGCGCGCGCGTGCACTGCGACAGCGGCGGCTGCTACATCGAGCCGACCGTGTTCGACCAGGTGACGCCGGGGATGCGGATTGCCGCCGAGGAGATCTTCGGTCCGGTGCTGTCGGTGATCGCGTTCGACACCGAGGCCGAGGCGCTGGCGATCGCCAACGACAGCATCTACGGCCTCGCCGCCGGGGTGTGGACCCGCGACCTGGCGCGCGCGCACCGCATGGCGCGCGGCCTGCGCGCCGGCAGCGTGTGGGTCAACTACTGGGACGGCGGCGACATGACCGCGCCGTTCGGCGGCTTCAAGCAGTCCGGCAACGGCCGCGACAAGTCGCTGCATGCCTTCGACAAGTACACCGAGCTGAAGGCGACCTGGATCAACCTCGCCGGCTGAGCGCGCGGCGCGCTCACCACAGGGCGTCGCGCAGCTTGTACCAGGCCATCGCCGCCGCCAGCAGCGGGGTGCGCAGCAGGCGCCCGCCGGGGAAGCGGCGGTGCGGCAGGCGCGCGTAGGCGTCCAGCCGGCCCGCCTGGCCGAGGATCGCCTCCGCCAGCACCTTGCCGGCGAGGTTGCTGGCGGCGACCCCGTGCCCGGAGAAACCCTGCGCGTAGTACACGCTCGGATCCAGCCGGCCCCAGTCCGGCGCGCGGTTGCGGCTGATGTCGATGTAGCCGCCCCACAGGTACTCGAAATCGACGCCGCGCAGCTGCGGGAACACCCGCCACATGCGCCGGCGCATCACCGCGCGCAGGTTGGGCGAGGGCAGGTTCGAATAGCTGGCGCGGCCGCCGAACAGCAGGCGGTGGTCGGCGCTGAGGCGGAAGTAGTCGAGCGCCCAGTTGCAGTCGGCCACTGCCATGCCGTTGCCGACCAGGGCGGCGGCGCGTTCGGGGCCCAGCGGCGCGGTGGCACCGACGAAGCTGCCGACCGGCATGATCCGCGCGTCCAGTTCCGGCGCCAGCCCGCGCCCGAGGGCGTTGCCCGCCAGCACCACGTGGTCGCAGCGCAGCCGCCCGCGCGCGGTGTGCAGCACCGGCCGCGGGCCGCGCTGCAGCCGCAGCACGCGGCTGCCCTCGTGCAGCCGCGCGCCCGCGGCCTGCGCCGCATCGGCCAGACCGAGCGCGTACTTGAGCGGATGCAGGTGCCCGGCGCCCGGATCGAACGCGCCGCCGAGGTAGCGTGGCGAGGCCAGACTGGCGCGCAGGCGCTCCTGCGGCCACCATTCCACCGGATAGTCGAACCGGTCCTGCAGCAGGCGCTGCCAGTCCAGCAGTTCGGTCACCTGGCGCGGCTTGAGCGCGACCGTGGCATGCCCGTCGCACCAGTCGCAGGCGATCGCGTGCGCCCGCCGGCGCGCGTGGATCAGGGCGATGCCCTCGCGCGACCAGTCGAACAGCAGGCGCGCCTGCGCGGGGCCGGCCAGCGCCAGCAGGCGCGCCTCGCCGCAGCCGTAGCCCGGCAGCACCTGACCGCCGTTGCGGCCGGAGGCGCCGGCGCCGACCCGCTCGGCCTCCAGCACCACCACCCGCAGTCCGGCCTGCGCCAGTTCCAGCGCCGCGCTCAGCCCGGTGAAGCCGGCCCCGACGATGCCGACGTCGGCGCGGGCCTCGCCTTCCAGCGGCGGCTGCGGCGGCCGTTCCGGCACGCTGGCGGCATACCACGGCCGGGCCTGGTGGGCGGCATCCATGCGTTCACACCGTGCGCAGGTACCAGGCGATGTCGAGCGCGGTCACCTCGCGCTCCCAGGTGCGCAGCTCGCGCCGCTTCTGGGCGGCGTAGATGTGGCGGAAGCGCGCGCCGAAATGGCGCTCGACGAACGCGCTGCCGGCGAAGCGCTCCAGCGACTGCCGCCAGTAGGGTTCGCGCAGTTCGGTCTGGGCATAGGCATTGCCGGTGACCGGCGGGGTCGGCTCGCGCCCGGCGCGCAGTCCGTCGAGCATGCCCGCCAGCACCGCCGCGACCACCAGGTAGGGGTTGGCGTCGGCGCCGGCGATGCGGTGCTCGATGCGCACGTTGTCCGGGTCGCTGTGCGGGATGCGCAGCGCCACCGTGCGGTTGTTGTGGCCCCAGCAGTCGTTGAGCGGCACGAACGCGTTGAGCACGAAGCGGCGGTAGCTGTTGGCGTGCGGGGCGAACAGCAGCATGCAGTCCTCGCAGGACGCCTGCAGCCCGGCGATGGCGTGGCGCAGCATGTCGGCCGGCGCCTCGGGGGTGGAGGCGAACGGGTTGCGTCCGGCGCGGTCGCGCAGGCTCACGTGCACGTGCAGGCCGCTGCCGGCCTGGTCCACGAACGGCTTGGCCATGAAGCTGGCCTGCCGGCCCTGGGCGGCGGCCACCGCCTTGACCGCGCGCTTGAGGTAGAGCGCGTCGTCGCACGCGGCCAGCGCGTCGGCGCGGTGGCGCAGGTTGATCTCGAACTGCCCGGGCGCGTACTCGGCGACCGCGGTGTCGGCCGGCACGCCCTGCGCGCGGCACGCGGCGGCGACGCCGTCGATGAAGGCACGGTGGTCGGCCAGGTCCTGCAGGTAATAGACCTGGGTCGCGCGGTCGGGTTCGCCGGTCGCCGGATTGGGTGCCGTGCGCGGCAACCCGTCGGCGCCGAGCCGCGCATCCAGCAGGTAGAACTCCAGCTCGACCGCGACCACCGGCGTCAGCCCGAGCGCGTCGTAGGCGCGCAGCACGCGCTGCAGCACGCTGCGCGGGCTGGCCTCGAACGGGCCGCCGGCATCTTCCATCTCCAGCAGGCACTGCGCGCCGGGAACCGGCTCCCACGGCACCGGCCGCAGGCTGCCGGGGATCACCCGGCACACGCGGTCCTCGTCGCCGATGTCGTAGCCGAGGCCGGTCTCCTCCACCGTGTTGCCGGTGATGTCGGTGGCGATCAGCGACATCGGCAGGCACACACCGTCGGCGTAGGCCTTGGGCAGGGCGTCGCGGTGCACGCGCTTGCCGCGCAGCAGGCCGTTGAGGTCCGGCAGGATCAGATCGACATGGCTGTCCGCGGACAGGCGGTCGTACACCTGCTGGTCGGCGGCCGAGGGCAGGGGCTTGGGCATGCGCAGGCTCCGAAGGCAGGCCCCAGCTTTCCACAGGCGTTAAAAATACTCAACGCTGGCGCATGCTGCGGCGCAGCGCAGCCGGTGCCGGTGGCGGCCCCGGTTGGCTGATTTCTGGGTTCGCGGCGGCGGGGTGGGCGTCGACGCGTCGCGGGGTGTTGAAAACATCGCACACGCGGCGTAGTGTCGGGCCATCGCCCTGGGGGTGCGACATGCCCAACCGCCCGCTCGTCGGAGTCCCGATGGACCGCCGGATGCTCGGACCGCATCCGTTCCATGTCGTCGGCGACAAGTACCTGCGAGCGCTGGTGGAGGCGGCCGACGCCATCCCGGTGCCGCTGCCGAGCTGGTCGCCACCGCTGGACATGGCGCCGCTGCTGGACCGCCTGGACGGCCTGCTGCTCACCGGCTCGCCGAGCAACATTGCGCCGGAGCGCTATCCGGGCGGATACGGCTGGGACGGCAACCTGCTCGATCCCGAACGCGACGCCACCACCCTGCCGCTGGTGCAGGAGGCGATCGCGCGGCGGCTGCCGCTGCTGGCGATCTGCCGCGGCCTGCAGGAGGTGAACGTCGCCCTCGGCGGCAGCCTGTACCCGCAGGTGCACGCGGTGCCCGGGATGCTGGACCACCGCGAGCCCGCCGACGCGCCGCTGGAGGTGCAGTACGGCCCGGCGCACCCGGTGCGCTTGGCGCCCGGCGGGCTGCTGCGGCGGCTGGCCGGGCGCGACGAGGTGGTGGTCAATTCGCTGCACGGGCAGGGCATCGCCACCCTCGCCCGCGGGCTGGTGGTGGAGGCCACCGCGCCGGACGGGTTGGTGGAGGCGGTGCGGCTGCCGCAGGTGCCGTTCCTGCTCGGGGTGCAGTGGCACCCGGAGTGGCGGGCCTGCGCGAACCCGCTGTCGCGCGCGATCTTCCGTGCCTTCGGCGCGGCCTGCCGCGGCCAGGCCCTGGACGAGGTGGCCTGAGCATGGCCGGCGCGGGCAAGGGCGGCAAGCGGCGCGCGGCGCGCGTACCGGCGGCGGGCGAGGGCCCGGGCGAGGAGGCCGCGCTCAAGCGCTGGCTGCGCGAGCACCGCATCACCGAGGTCGAGTGCCTGGTGCCGGACTTCACCGGCAACGCGCGCGGCAAGATCATCCCGGCGCCGAAGTTCTCGCACGACTACGGCACCCGCCTGCCGGAGGGAATCTTCGTCACCACCGTGACCGGCGACTATCCGGACGAGTACTACGAGCTGGTGCAGCCGACCGACTCGGACATGTACCTGCGCCCGGACCCGGGCACGGTGCGGGTGGTGCCGTGGGCGACCGATCCCACCGCGCAGGTGATCCACGACTGCTTCAAGAGCGACGGCCGCCCGCACGAGCTGGCGCCGCGCAACGTGCTGCGCCGGGTGCTGGCGCTGTACGAGGGGCTCGGGCTGCGCCCGATCGTGGCGCCGGAGCTGGAGTTCTTCCTGGTCCAGAAGAACACCGACCCCGACTTCCCGCTGCAGCCGCCGGCCGGGCGCTCCGGGCGGCCGGAGACCGCGCGCCAGAGCTACTCGATCGACGCGGTCAACGAGTTCGACCCGATCCTGGACATGATGTACGACTTCGCCGAGGCGATGGAGCTGGACGTGGACACCCTGGTCCACGAGTCCGGCGCCGCCCAGCTCGAGGTCAACTTCGTCCACGACGACCCGATGTCGCGCGCCGACCAGGTGTTCCTGTTCAAGCGCGCGATGCGCGAGGCCGCGCTGCGCCACGGCGTGTACGCCACCTTCCTGGCCAAGCCGATGGAGAACGAGCCGGGCAGCGCCATGCACATCCACCAGAGCATGGTCGATGCGCGCGGCCGCAACCTGTTCGCGGGCGGCAAGCCCGGCCGCCACAGCGCGCTGTTCCTGCACTACCTGGGCGGGCTGCAGAAGTACGTGCCGATGGCGATGCCGTTCTTCGCCCCGAACGTCAATTCCTACCGCCGGCTGGCGCTGGGCGAGGTTGCGCCGATCAACGTGCAGTGGGGCTACGACAACCGCACCTGCGGGCTGCGGGTGCCGATGGACTCGCCGGAGAACACCCGGGTCGAGAGCCGCTTCGCCGGCTCCGACGCCAACCCCTACCTGGCGATGGCGGCGACCCTGGCCTGCGGCTACCTCGGCATCGTCGAGCGCCTGCAGCCGACCGCGCCGCTGTCCGGTAGCGCGCAGGAGCATGGCTACGGCCTGCCGCGCACGCTGGAGGAATCGCTGCGCATGCTGTCCGGCTGCCGCGCGCTGACCGAACTGCTGGGCCCCCGCTTCGTGGAGGCGTTCGTGGCGGTCAAGCAGAAGGAATACCAGACCTATTTCCGCGTGATCAGCTCGTGGGAACGCGAGTTCCTGCTGCTCACCGTCTAGCCCCGGAGGAGACCGCCGCGCATGACCACCGACCCGGCCCTGGCCACCCTGCAGCAACTGGATGCGCGGCACCACCTGCACCCGTTCAACGACAACGCCGCGCTCGCGCGCAAGGGCACCCGCATCCTGGTGCGCGGCGAGGGCTGCCACGTGTGGGACGCGCACGGCCAGCGCCTGCTGGACGCGTTCGCCGGGCTGTGGTGCGTCAACGTCGGCTACGGCCGGCGCGAACTCGGCGAGGCCGCGGCGCGGCAGATGGACACCCTGGCCTACTACAACAGCTTCTTCGCCTGCACCACCGAGCCGACCGTGCGCCTGGCCGCCAAGCTGGCGGAGCTGGCGCCGGGCGACCTCAACCACGCCTTCTTCACCAACTCCGGCTCGGAGGCCAACGACACCATCCTGCGCATGGTGCGGCATTTCTGGGCGGTCCAGGACCGGCCGCAGAAAAACATCGTGATCGGCCGCCGCAACGGCTACCACGGCTCGACCGTGGCCGGCGCCAGCCTCGGCGGGATGGCCGTGATGCACCGCCAGGGCGGGCTGCCGATCCCGGACATCCACCACATCGACCCGCCGTTCTGGTTCGCCGACGGCGGCGACCTCGACCCGGACGCCTACGGCCTGCTCGCCGCGCGCCGGCTGGAGCAGAAGATCCTCGAGCTCGGCCCGGAGCGGGTGGCCGCCTTCATCGGCGAGCCGATCATGGGCGCGATCGGGGTGTGGATCCCGCCGCGCACCTACTGGCCGGAGGTCGAGCGCATCTGCCGCGCCTACGACGTGCTGCTGATCGCCGACGAGGTGATCTGCGGCTTCGGCCGCACTGGCGAGTGGTTCGGCCAGCAGTACTTCGGGTTCCAGGCCGACATCATGCCGATCGCCAAAGGCCTGAGCTCGGGCTACATCCCGATCGGCGCGGTGATGTTCAACGACCGCGTGGCCGGCGTGCTGAAGGAACGCGGCGGCGAGCTGGCGCACGGCTACACCTATTCGGGGCACCCGGTGTGCGCCGCGGTCGCGCTGGAGAACATCCGCCTGCTGCAGGAGGAGGGCATCGTCGAGCGCGCCCGCCGCGAGATCGCGCCCTACCTGGCCGAGCGCTGGGCGCAGCTGGGCGAGCACCCGCTGGTCGGCGAGGCGCGCATCGCCGGGCTGGTCGGCGCGCTCGAGCTGGTCCCGGACAAGCGCGTGCGCCGCGGCTTCCCGGAGCCGGGCAAGGTCGGCACCCTGTGCCGCGACCTCGCCCTCGAGGAAGGGCTGATCCTGCGCGCCACCTACGACGCCATGCTGCTGTCGCCGCCGCTGGTGATAGGCCGCGCCGAGGTGGACGAGCTGTTCGAGAAGGCCTGGCGCGCGCTCGACCGCACCGCGCGCGCGATCGGCCATGCGAGCGCGGCCTGAACGGCCGGCCGCGTCCCGTTTTTCGTGGTATGCAGTGAAGTGACGCAGAGGGAGCCGGACCTGCAGGACGCATCGCCGCTGGCGCCGCCGCCAGCCCGCTGGCCATCGCTTGGGAGGGAGTGAGGAATGAACGCCAAGACCGTGTTGCTGCTCGCGCTCGCGCTGCTGGCCGGCGCCTGCGGCAAGCCGCCGGCCGCGGACACCGCGTCCGCCGCCGCCGGCAAGCCCGGCGCCGACGCCGGGGCCAAGACCCTGAACGTCTACAACTGGTCGGACTACATCGCCGAGAACACCATCCCGGACTTCGAGAAGCAGACCGGGATCAAGGTCACCTACGACGTGTTCGACTCCAACGAGGTGCTGGAGGCCAAGCTGATGGCCGGCGCCACCGGCTACGACATCGTGGTGCCCTCGCTGAACTTCCTCGGGCGCCAGATCAAGGCCGGGGTGTTCCTGCCGCTGGACAAGAGCAAGCTGCCCAACTACAAGAACCTCGACCCCAAGCTGATGGCGATCATCGCCCAGCTCGACCCCGGCAACCAGTACGGCATCCCGTACATGTGGGGCACCGTCGGCATCGGCTATAACGTCAACAAGGTCAAGGCGCTGCTCGGCGACAAGGCGCCGGTCGACAGCTGGGCGCTGGTGTTCGACCCGGCCAACGCGGCCAAGCTCAAGTCCTGCGGCCTGACCATGCTGGACTCGCCGACCGACATCCTGTCGGCCGCGCTCAAGTACCAGGGCGCCGACCCCAACACCCGCGACGCGGCCACCATCCAGAAGGCCGCAGACCTGGTGATGAAGGTGCGCCCGTACATCACCTACTTCCACTCCTCGCAGTACATCAACGACCTGGCCAACGGCGACGTGTGCGTCTCGGTCGGCTGGTCGGGCGACGTGTTCCAGGCCCGCAACCGCGCGCGCGAGGCCAAGAACGGGGTCGAGCTGGCCTACAGCATCCCCAAGGAGGGCGCGCAGATGTGGTTCGACATGATGGCGATCCCGAAGGACGCCAAGCACGTGGACAACGCGCTGGCGTTCCTCAACTACCTGATGGAGCCGAAGGTCATCGCCGACGACAGCAACTTCATCGCCTATGCCAACGCCAACGCCGCGGCCACCCAGTACGTGGATCCGGCGGTGCGCGACAACCCGGCGATCTACCCGCCGCCGGCGGTGATGGACAAGCTGTTCCTGCTGCAGGTGCTGCCGCCCGACCTCGACCGCGTCTACAACCGCGCCTGGACCGCGATCAAGACCGGCCGCTGAGCGCGCGCCGCCGCCCGCGGGCGGCGGCCGCATCCCGTTTCCCGCAGCACGACCCGCCAGGAGCCTGCCGCCGATGGCCAATCCGCATCCCCACCACCATCCCCACGGGCACGAGCGCGAGGCGCACCTGGGCGCCGACGGCTACCTGCGGATCGAGGCGCTGCGCAAGGAGTTCGACGGGGTGGTGGCGGTCGACGGGGTCAGCCTGTCGGTGCGCAAGGGCGAGATCTTCGCCCTGCTCGGGGCCTCCGGCTGCGGCAAGTCCACCCTGCTGCGGATGCTGGCCGGGTTCGAGCGCCCGACCGCCGGCCGGATCGCGCTGGACGGCGCGGACCTGGCCGCGCTGCCGCCGTACGAGCGCCCGGTCAACATGATGTTCCAGTCCTACGCGCTGTTCCCGCACATGACGGTGGAGCAGAACATCGCGTTCGGGCTCAAGCAGGACGGACTGCCGAAGGCGCAGGTGCAGCGCCGGGTGGAGGAGATGCTGGCGCTGGTGCACCTGGAGCACGCCGCGCGGCGCAAGCCGCACCAGATCTCCGGCGGCCAGCAGCAGCGGGTGGCGCTGGCGCGCTCGCTGGCGAAGGGGCCCAAGCTGCTGCTGCTGGACGAGCCGATGGGCGCGCTCGACAAGAAGCTGCGCGCGGAGATGCAGCTGGAGGTGGTCAACATCATCGAGCGCCTGGGCGTCACCTGCGTGCTGGTCACCCACGACCAGGAGGAGGCGATGACCATGGCGCACCGGCTGGCGATCATGGACGCCGGCAAGGTCATGCAGGTCGGCACCCCGGACGAGGTGTACGAGCAGCCGGCCAACCGCTTCGCGGCGCAGTTCATCGGCACCGTCAACATGCTCGAGGGCACGATCGAGGAGGACGAGCCGGACCACGTCACCATCCGCTGCGCGGCGCTGCCGGAGCCGGTCTGGGTGGGGCACGGCGTGACCGGCTTTGCGGGCATGCCGGTGGGGCTGGCGCTGCGCCCGGAGAAGCTGCACCTGTGCAAGGAGCGCCCGGCGCGGCTGCGCAACGCGGTGCAGGGCACGATCGAGGAGATCGCCTACTTCGGCAGCCACAGCGTGTACCACGTGCGCCTGCCCAGCGGCTTCAAGATGCTCGCGCACCTGGCCAACGCGCGGCGCTGGGACTCGGAGAGCTTCACCTGGCATGAGCAGGTGTGGGTCGGCTGGGACGACCTGGCCGGCGTGGTGCTCACCGCATGAACGCGCCCCGGTTGCTGCGCAGGCTGCTGCCGCACCCGCGCTGGGCGGTGATCGCGGTGCCGTACCTGTGGATGCTGGTGTTCTTCGCGGTGCCGTTCCTGATCGTGCTGAAGATCTCGTTCGCCGAGCCGCTGATCGCGCAGCCGCCGTTCACCCCGCTGCTGCAGTGGAGCGACCGCGCGGTCCAGGTCACCCTCCACTTCAAGAACTACCTGTTCCTGCTCAAGGACGACCTGTACGTGCTGGCCTACCTGGGCTCGCTGCGGATCGCGGCGGTCTCCACCCTGCTGGCGCTGCTGGTCGGCTATCCGATTGCGTGGGCGCTCACCCGGCTCTCGCCGGCGACGCGCAACGTGGCCCTGATGCTGGTGATCCTGCCCTCGTGGACCTCGTTCCTGATCCGCATCTACGCCTGGATCGGGATCCTCAAGAACAACGGCCTGCTCAACAACCTGCTGCTCGGGCTGGGCGTGATCCAGCAGCCGCTGGAGATCCTGCACACCCCGCTGGCGGTCTACATCGGCGTGGTCTACGCCTACCTGCCGTTCATGGTGCTGCCGCTGTACTCGACCCTGGTCAAGCTCGACGACCGCCTGCTGGAAGCCGCGCACGACCTCGGCGCGCGCCCGTGGCAGGCGTTCTGGCGGATCACCCTGCCGCTGAGCATGCCGGGGATCGTGGCCGGCTCGCTGCTGGTGTTCATCCCGGTGGTCGGCGAGTTCGTGATCCCCGAGCTGCTCGGCGGGCCGGACACGCTGATGATCGGCAAAGTGCTGTGGGACGAGTTCTTCAACAACCGCGACTGGCCGGTGGCCTCGGCGGTGGCGATCGTCATGCTGCTGCTGCTGATCGTGCCGATGACGGTGTTCCACCACTACCAGTCGCGCGACCTGGAGAAGCGGCTGGTATGAACGCGTCCTCCGCGCGCTGGGGCAACCGTCTGGTCCTGCTGCTGGGGTTCGCGTTCCTGTACGCGCCGATCCTGAGCCTGGTGGTGTACTCGTTCAACGAGTCGCGCCTGGTCACGGTGTGGTCGGGGTTCTCGACCAAGTGGTACGGCGAGCTGCTGGCCGACCGCGAGATCCTGGACGCGGCGTGGATGAGCCTGCGCCTGGCGGTGTTCACCGCGACCGCGGCGCTGGTGCTGGGCACGCTGGCGGCGATGCTGCTGACCCGGTTCCGGCGCTTCCCCGGCAAGACCCTGTTCGGCGCGCTGGTGACCGCGCCCCTGGTGATGCCGGACGTCATCATCGGCCTGTCGCTGCTGCTGCTGTTCGTCACCCTGGGCGAGCTGCTCGGCACCCCGATCCCGCGCGGCATGCTGACCATCTGGATCGCGCAGACCACCTTCTCGGTGGCGTTCGTGAGCGTGACCGTGGCCTCGCGCCTGTCCGCGCTCGACCGCTCGCTGGAGGAGGCGGCGATGGACCTCGGCGCGACCCGGGTCAAGGTGTTCTTCCAGATCACCCTGCCGATCGTGGCCCCGGCGCTGCTGGCCGGCTGGCTGCTGGCGTTCACCCTGTCGCTGGACGACCTGGTGGTGGCCAGCTTCGTGGCGGGGCCGTCCTCGACCACCCTGCCGATGAAGGTGTTCTCGTCGGTGCGGCTCGGGGTGAGCCCGAAGATCAACGCGCTGGCGACGCTGCTGATCCTGGCGGTGTCGGCGGCGGCCGTGGTCGGCTGGTGGCTGATGGCGCGCGAGGAGCGCCGGCGCCGGCGCGACGTGGCGCTGGCGGCCCAGCGCGGCTGAGGAGGAGGCGATGGCGGTCGAGATCATCAATCCCTGGAGCGGTCGGGTCGAGTACCGCTACGACTACATGGGTCCGGAGGCGATCGAACGCCGGCTGGCGGCCGCGCAGGCCGGCGCGCGGGCCTGGCAGGCCACGCCGCTGGAGGAGCGCGTGCGGCGCGTGCAGGCGTTCGCCGAGGGCCTGCGGCGCGAACGCGAGCGGCTCGGGGCGACCATGACCGCGGAGATGGGCAAGCTCGCGCGCGAGGCGCAGGCGGAGATCGAGAAGTCCGCGCGCGCGTTCGAGCACTATGCCGCGCACGGCCCGGCGCTGCTGGCCGACGTGCCGGTGGCGAGCGAGGCGCGGCGCAGCCTGGTGCGGTTCGCGCCGATCGGCTGCGTGCTGGCGGTGATGCCGTGGAACTTCCCGGTCTGGCAGGTGGTGCGTTTCCTCGCGCCGGCGCTGGTCGCGGGCAACACCTGCCTGCTCAAGCACGCCACCACCGTGCCGCGCTGCGCCGATCTGCTGGAGGAGATCGGGCGCGCGGCCGGCCTGCCGGAGGGCGTGTTCGGGGTGGTCCACATCGACAACGCGCAGACCGCGCAGGTGATCGCCGACCCGCGCATCCGCGCGGTCACCCTGACCGGCAGCGAGCGCGCCGGGCGCGCGGTCGCCGCCAATGCCGGCCAGCACCTGAAGAAGTGCGTGCTGGAACTCGGCGGCAGCGATCCCTTCCTCGTGCTGGAGGACGCCGATCTTGCGCGCGCGGTCGAGGTCGCGGTCGCCTCGCGCTTCGGCAATGCCGGCCAGACCTGCATCGCGGCCAAGCGCTTCATTCCGGTCGGGCGCATGGCGGGGCCGTTCCTGGAGGCGCTGGAGGCGGCGGTGCGCGCGCTGGCCCCGGGCGACCCGCTGGATCCGCAGACAACGCTGGCGCCGATGGCGCGCGCCGACCTGCGCGACGGCCTGCACGACCAGGTCCTGCGCAGCGTGGCCGGCGGCGCGCGGGTGCTGGCCGGCGGCGCGCCGGTGCCGGGCCATGCCTGCGCCTACCCGGCGACCGTGCTGCAGGTGCCCGACGTGGACAACGTGGCCTTCCGCGAGGAGCTGTTCGGGCCGGTGGCGGCGGTGCTGCCGGCGCGCGACGAGGAGGATGCGGTGCGGATCGCCAACGCCAGCAGCTTCGGCCTCGGCGCCACCGTGTTCGGCGCCGATCGTGCGCGCGCCGAGGCACTCGGGCGGCGGCTGGAGGTCGGCAGCGTGTTCGTCAACAGCCTGGTGCGCAGCGACGTGCGGCTGCCGTTCGGCGGCACCAAGCAGTCCGGCTTCGGGCGCGAGCTGGCGGCCTGGGGCATGCACGAGTTCATGAACATCCAGACGGTCTGGGTCGAGTAGCCCAGGCCATTTCCGTCAGCCCGGCTGACGCTTTGCACGGGAGGGTAGGGGTATGCGGCGACATCGGCACATTCGGCGGTTGGTGGCAGCGATGGCCTTGGGACTGGCGGCGCTGGCGCCCGCGGCGGCGCTGGCGCAGGAGGCCCCCGCGGAGGAGAAGCAGGGCTGGAGCGTCGAGGGCAACGTCGATCTGGTCAGCGACTACGTGTTCCGCGGCATCTCGCAGAGCAACCGCGACCCGGCCCTGCAGGCGGGGCTGACCCTGAGCCACTCGCTCGGCTTCTATGCCGGCATCTGGGGCTCGAACGTGGACTTCGACACCCCCGGCGACGGCATCAGCACCGAGATCGACTACAGCCTCGGCTGGGCCGGCGCGCTCGGCGGCGGCATGGGTTACGACCTCAGCGTGGTCCGCTACACCTACCCGGGCGCCAATTCCGGCTATGACATTTCGTACAACGAGTTCCTCGGCAAGCTGACCTTCGCCGACGAGAAGTTCTTCCTGCTGCTCGGGCATGCCAACGACTATGCGCGCAGCGGCGAGGCCGCCACCTACGTCCAGGCCGGCACCGACTGGCCGCTGGGCGAGAGCGGCTGGACCCTGTCGGCCGCCGCCGGCCACTACGACCTCAGCAAGGTGTACGGCAAGAGCTACCAGGACTACCTGCTCGGGCTCGGGCGCAGCTTCGGTCCGGTGGACGTCAAGCTCAGCTACGTCACCACGTCCGGGGCGAGCGAGGACATCGCCCCGCGCAAGTGGACCCGCGGCCGCCTGGTCGCGCAGTTCAGCATCCCGTTCAAGTTCTGATCGCGGTCCCCGCGCCGCGACCGGCGAGCCCGCCGGCCGCGGCCGGTCGGCGCCGGGCCGGCGCTACAATGCGCGCCCCCCACGTCCGCCCGCGCCCCCATGCCTGCTTCCGCCCCCAAGGTCGGCTTCGTCAGCCTCGGCTGCCCCAAGGCGCTGGTCGATTCCGAGCGCATCCTCACCCAGCTGCGGGTGGAGGGCTACGACCTGGTGCAGACCTACGAGGACGCCGACGTGGTGGTGGTCAACACCTGCGGCTTCATCGACAGCGCCGTGGCCGAGTCGCTGGACGCCATCGGCGAGGCCCTGGCCGAGAACGGCAAGGTCATCGTCACCGGCTGCCTGGGCAAGCGCGCCGAGGTGATCCGCCAGGCGCACCCGGACGTGCTGGCCATCACCGGGCCGCAGGACTACGCCAGCGTGATGGACGCGGTGCACGCCGCGCTGCCGCCGCGGCACGACCCGTTCCTGGACCTGCTGCCGGCTCCCCGGCGCCTTGGCGACGGGGAAATCGAGGGCGTCGGGTTGAAGCTGACCCCGAAGCACTACGCGTATCTCAAGATTTCCGAAGGCTGCAACCACCGCTGCAGCTTCTGCATCATCCCGTCGCTGCGCGGCGACCTGGTCTCGCGGCCGGTGGACGAGGTGCTGCGCGAAGCCGAAAAGCTGGTGCGCGGCGGCGTCAGGGAGCTGCTGGTGGTCTCGCAGGACACCAGCGCCTACGGCGTGGACCTGAAGTACGCGCCGCGCCCGTGGGGCAGCAACGTGTACGAGACGCGGATGAAGGCGCTGTGCGAAGGCCTGTCGCAGCTCGGCGTGTGGACGCGCCTGCACTACGTCTACCCGTACCCGCACGTGGACGAGGTGATCCCGCTGATGGCCGAGGGCAAGCTGCTGCCCTACCTCGACATCCCGTTCCAGCACGCCAGCCCGCGCATCTTGAAGCTCATGAAGCGTCCGGGCGCGGTGGACGAGACCTTGGAGCGGATCCAGCGCTGGCGCGCGATCTGCCCGGACCTGACGATCCGCAGCACCTTCATCGTCGGTTTCCCCGGCGAGACCGACGCCGAGTTCGAGGAACTGCTGGACTTCCTCGACGAGGCCCAGCTGGACCGCGTGGGCGCGTTCGCCTATTCGCCGGTGGAAGGCGCTGCGGCCAACGCGCTGCCGGACCCGGTGCCGGAGGACGTGAAGCAGGAGCGCCTGGCCCGGTTCATGGCGCGGCAGGCGGCGATTTCCGAAGCGCGCCTGGCGGCCAAGGTGGGCAGCGTGCAGCAGGTGATCGTGGACGCCATCGATGGCGAGTTGGCGATCGCCCGCTCGATGGCGGACGCCCCGGAGATCGACGGCCTGGTGCAGGTGCAGGACGGCCGTGAGGCCGGCCTGCGGCCCGGCGAGTTCGCGCGGGTGCGGATCCTCGGCAGCGACGAGCACGACCTGTACGGCGAGGCCGGGGCCGTCTGAGCGGCTTTCAGTCCCGCGGGTAGCGCACGTCGACCAGCAGGTAGCGCGCCGGCCCGGCCGGCAGCTGCACCTGCACCTCGTCGTCGATCCGCTTCTTGAGCAGTGCGCGCGCCAGCGGGGCGTCGATGCTGATCCAGCCGCGCGCGGGGTCGGTCTCGTCCGGGCCGACGATGCGGTAGCAGTGGCATTGGCCGCTGGCCAGATCCTCCAGCTCGACCTCGGCGCCGAAGAACACCGCCTCGCGGTCGGCCGGCGCGGCCTCCACCACCTTCAGCACCTCCAGCCGCTTGCTGAGGTAGCGTACGCGGCGGTCGATCTCGCCCAGCTGCTTCTTGCGGTAGGTGTATTCGGCGTTCTCCGAGCGATCGCCCTCGGCCGCGGCGGCAGCCAGTGCCTTCACCACCTCGGGCCGGCGCACGCGCCACAGTTCGTCCAGCTCCGCTTTCAGGCGCGCATGGCCTTCGCGGGTGATCAGGGCGGTGCCTTTCTCCGCGGGCGGACGCCAGCGACCCATGCCTGCCCCGCCGCGGTCAGCGTTTGCCGCCGAAGATCCCGCCGAGCACGCCGCGCAGGATCTGCCGGCCGACCTGGCTGCCGACCGTGCGCGCGGTCTGCTTGGCCATGGTCTCGAGCATGCCCTGCCGGCGCTTGGTGCCGAACAGCGCTTCCTTCACCGCCTGGCCGAAGCCGCCGTCGACGTCCCCGTCGGCCTTGGCGGCCGGCGCCTGCGCCTGCTCGGCGCGCATCTCGGCCTTCTTCGCCAGCATCTCCGCCGCGGATTCGCGGTCGATGCGGGTGTCGTACTTGCCGCCGACCGGGCTGCCGGCGCGCACCTGCGCGCGTTCGGCCTCGGTGATGGCGCCCATGCGGCAGCGCGGCGGCGCGATCAGGGTCTTCTCCACCGGCATCGGCACGCCCTTGTCCTGCAGGGTGGACACCAGCGCCTCGCCCACGCCGAGCTGGCCGATCGCCTGCGCCACGTCCAGCGCGGGATTGGCGACGAAGGTCTCGGCCGCCGTGCGCACCGCCTTCTGGTCGCGCGGGGTGTAGGCGCGCAGCGCATGCTGGAAGCGGTTGCCGAGCTGGCCGAGCACGTTCGCCGGCACGTCGTCCGGGAACTGCGAGCAGAAGTACACGCCGACGCCCTTGGAGCGGATCAGCCGCACCACCTGCTCGATCCGCTGCTGCAGCGCGGCCGGGGCGTCGTCGAACAGCAGGTGCGCCTCGTCGAACACGAACACAAGCTTGGGCTTGTCGAGGTCGCCCACCTCCGGCAGGGTCTCGAACAGCTCCGACAGCAGCCACAGCAGGAAGCTGGAATACAGCCGCGGCTTGAGGATCAGCTGGTCGGCGGCGAGGATGTTGACCACCCCGCGTCCGTCCGGGGTGGTGCGCATCAGGTCGGCCAGCTCCAGCGCCGGTTCGCCGAAGAACTGGTCGGCGCCCTCCTGCTCGAGCCGCAGCAGCGCGCGCTGGATCGCGCCGATCGACTGCGTGCTGACCAGCCCATAGGAGGTGCTGATGTCCTTGCGCTCCTCCGCGATCAGGGCCAGCAGGGCGCGCAGGTCGGGCAGGTCGAGCAGGAGCAGGCCGCGGTCGTCGGCCAGCTTGAACACGATGTCCAGCACCCCGGCCTGGGTGTCGTTGAGCTCGAGGATGCGGCCGAGCAGGGTCGGGCCCATCTCGCTGACGGTGGCGCGCACCGGATGCCCGGCCTTGCCCCACAGGTCCCAGAACACCACCGGCGCGGCTTCGTGGCGGTAGTCGGCGATGCACAGCTGGGCGATGCGCGCCTGCAGCTTCTCGCTCGGCGCGCCCGGCACCGCCAGCCCCGCCACGTCGCCCTTCACGTCGGCCAGGAACACCGGCACGCCCAGCCGGCTGAAGCCCTCCGCCAGCGTCATCAGGGTCACCGTCTTGCCGGTGCCGGTGGCGCCGGCCACCAGCCCGTGGCGGTTGCCGAAGCGCGGCTGCAGGTAGACGTTGCCGCTGTCCGGCGTGGTCACGGCCTTGCCGACGAAAATCGGATCCATGGGGGCGCTCGCAAGCGGTGATGGGCCGCCCGATTCTATGCCATGCGTGCAAACCCACGCGCCGCTCCGGTCGCGCGCATGCCTTGCCGCGCGCGCGCCGCGGCGGCTACCCTGCCGCCCTTGTCCGCGTCCCGATCTCCTTGCCATGTCGCCACGCCTGCCTGCCGCCCTCCTGCTGTCCGTCGCCCTGCTCGCGGCCCTGCCGGCGCAGGCGGCGCTGGCGCGGCGCGAGCAGGCGGCGGTCGACGCGCTGCAGCAGCGCCTGCAGGCGGCGGAGAAGCAGTACCGCGAGGCGCAACTGGCGAGCGACCCGCAGGCCGGCAGCGCCGCTGCCGACGCCGCGCTGGCGGAGATCAAGGCGGTGATCGAGGCCTGCAGCCGCCAGCGCGGCTGCGAGGTGGCGCCGATGCTGGCGGTGTACGACCGCCTGCTGCAGGCCACCGCTCGCGAGGCCGCCGAGCCCGAGGATCCGGACGGCGACCTCATCGACGAGCGCGACCTGGCCGATGCCGAGGTCCCGGCCAAGGCCGACGCCGCGGCCCTGCTGGGCGAGGACGGCCAGAAGTTCGTGCAGATGGTGCAGTTCAACCCGGCGGTGCAGGCCGGGATCCGGCGCTGGCTGACCGACCTGCGGCCGTCGCTGATGGACAGCTACGAGAACTACCAGTACCTCAAGGAGCAGATGTCGCCCGCCTTCCGCAAGCGCGGCCTGCCGGAGGCGCTGCTGTTCGGCATCCTGGCCAAGGAGTCCAACGGCAAGGTGCACGTGGCCTCGCGCGCCGGCGCGGTCGGGCCGCTGCAGTTCATGCCGGCCACCGGGCGCCGCTTCGGCCTCGGCAACGACGGCAGCGGGTTCGACACCCGCTACGACCCGCGCGCGGCCGCGGACGCCGCGGCGCAGTACCTGTCCGAGCGACTGGCCGAGCTGGGCAACAGCATCGAGCTGTCGCTGGCCGGCTACAACGGCGGCGAGGGCCGCGCCCTGCGCGTGTACCAGTCCAGCGGCGGGCGCAGCTTCTGGGACCTGGACGTGTACAACCAGTTCCCGGCCGAAACCAAGGACTACGTGCCGATGGTGATCGCCGCGGCCTGGCTGTTCCTGCACCCGCGCGAGTACGGCATCGTCTGGCCGCGGGTCTACAGCCGCAATGCCACCATCCAGCTGGCGCGGCCGACCTCGCTGTACGAGTTGACCATCTGCCTCGGCAACGCCGGCTCGCGCGACGGCTACCTGCGTGCGCTGCGCAACCTCAATCCGCGCTGGGATCCGGCCAGCACGATCCCGGCCGGCACCCCGCTGGCGGCCACCGCCTGGATCGCGCGCCTGTACGAGCGCCACTGCCTGCGCGGCGAGCGCCTGCAGCTGGCGCAGCAGCTGCTGGCCAGCAACGTGCAGGCGGCGCTGGTGCGGGTCGGCGACCCGGTGCCGGCCAATGCCCAGCAGGGCCCGGCCGCCGATCCGCCGGCGCCCGCGCCGGCCGCCGCGCGCCCGGCACCGCCGCCGCGCATGCACAAGGTCCGCCGCGGCGAGACCCTGCAGGGCATCGCCCGCCAATGGCGCTGCGACCTCGATGACCTCGCGCGCGCCAACAAGCTGAAGAAGCCCAAATATGCGATCCGGCCGGGGCAGACGCTGAAGCTGGTCGGCTGCGGCTGAGTCTGGCCCGTGCATGCGCCATGCCGGCGCTTGCATTTGGCATCGGGGCGGGGCGGCAGGGATGGACAAGGCGGGCGCGGCGCGTCCGGTTGAGCGTGGGAGATGGGGCATCGATCGTCCGGCGCGTCGTAGGATCGGCGATGGTCTGGCCGGCAGCCGGGGGCTACGTGTACACGGTGCGGGTCGCGGACCACTCCCACTACATGGACGAAGGCGAGACATACACGCTCGGCGCGTTCCCGACCTGGGCCGAGGCCGTAACCGCCGCCAAGCGGGTCGTGGATCGCTCGCTCAAGGAACTGCATCGGCCGGGCATGGACGCCGAGGCGATGTTCGCGCAATACACCGCCTTCGGCGAGGACCCGTACATCGTCCTGGTGGCGGACGGCGAGGCCGGATTCTTCGCCTGGGGCCATGCGGAGCAGCGTTGCGCCGCCTTGTGCGATTAGCGACCCAAGGCGGCCATCCTCACGCCCGCAGCGCCAGCCGCTGCCCCAGCCGCACCGGGGAGTCCGCGTGCAGCGCCGGGTCCAGCGTGGCCGCGCCCTTGGGCAGCAGCACGATGACGGTGCTGCCGTAGTTGAAGCGGGCCATCTCGGCGAAGCGTTGCAGGGTGATGCCACGGCCGCGGTAGTCCTTGCGGGTGATCGCATCGGCGTAGGCGGGGATTTCCACGCCGCTCCACACGGTTTCCACGCCGGAGACCAGCAGCGCGCCGACCATCACCTGCACCATCGGGCCGAAGTCGGTGTCGAAGTGGCAGACCAGGCGCTCGTTGCGGGCGAACAGGCGCGGCACGCTGGCCACGGCGTCCACGCCCACCGAGAACAGGCGGCCGGGCACGTGCACGGTTTCGCGCAGGGTGCCGGTCCACGGCATGTGCACGCGGTGGTAGTCGCGCGGCGACAGGTACACGGTGGCGAAGCTGCCGTCGCGGAACGGGGCGGCATCGGCCTCGCTGCCCAGCAGTTCGGCGGCGGTGAAGCCCTGGCCCTTGGCCTGGAAGATGCGGCCATCGACGATGGGGCCGCATTGGCTGATGTGGCCGTCGGCCGGCATCAGCAGGGCGCGCGGGTCGGGGTCCGGCGTGCGCGCGCCGGGCTTGAGCGCGCGGGTGAAGAAGGCGTTGAAGGTCGGATAGGCGGTCGGGTCGGGCTCCGCCGCTTCGCCGAGATCCACGCCGAAGCGGCGGACCACGGTGTCGATCAGCCACTGCTTGACCGCGCGGTTCTCCGAATAGGCCAGCCGCCGCGCCAGCGACGACAGCAGCCGGTGCGGCAGCACGTAGGTGAGGGCGGTGGTCGCGCGCATGCGCGGGTCAGCGGGTGGCGGGCGCGGGCGTCGGCGCGGCCGTGCCGGTCAGCCGGGTGAGGTCCTCGGCGATCGCGCGCACGTCGAACGGCGGCTGCACCACGCCGGCCATGCGCACCTGCGGATCCAGCAGCACCAGCGCGGCGGAGTGGTCGAGGGTGTAGTCGTCGGCCTGGCCGCTCTTGCCCGGCACCTTCATGAACACCAGCGACAGCGCGCGGGCGAACGCCTCCACCTGCGTCAGCGGCGCGGTCGCGGCCAGGGTGTCGGGATGGAAGGCGTGCGCGTATTGCGCGACCTGTTCCGGGCTGTCGCGCTCGGGATCGACCGAGACGAACAGCAGGCGCGGCCGCTGCGCGGGCGGCAGGACGGCCCACTGCTTCTGCGCGCCGGCCAGCTGCGCCAGCGTGGTCGGGCACACGTCCGGGCAGTGGGTGAAGCCGATGAACACCAAGGTCCAGTGGCCGCGCAGGTCGTCCGCGCGTAGCGGCTTGCCGCCGGCCTGCTGCAGGGTGAAGGGCGGCAGCGGGCGCGGGGTCGGCATCAGGGTCACCGCCTTGACCGCGGGCAGGGCGGGCGCGGCCGGGCGGGCCAGGAACCGCTGCGAGGCCCACAGGCCGAGCGCAGCGGCGACCGCGATCACGACCAGCAGGGGCAGCCAGGCGCGGCCGGGGGCGGGAAGGGACATGGCGGCAAGTCGCAGGGGAAACCACCGCCATGATAGCCGGCCGCGGCCGCTATACTGCGGCGCCGCCTTGCGCGCGCCGCGATCCGGCCATGTCCCAGGAACTGCAGACCATCATCGACCTGATCCGCTACGGCGCCAGCCGGTTCAACGCGGCGGGCCTGACCTTCGGCCATGGCTACGACAACGCGCTGGACGAGGCCACCCAGCTCACCCTGCACGCGCTGCACCTGCCGCACGACCTGCCGCCGGCCTACGGCAACGCCCGCATCACCGAGGCCGAGAAGGAGGAAGTGCTGGCGCTGTTCCTGCGCCGCATCGAGGAGCGCATCCCCGCCTGCTACCTCACCGGCGAGGCGTGGTTCGCGGGCCTGAGCTTCAAGACCGACCGCCGCGCGCTGGTGCCGCGCTCGCCGATCGCGGAGCTGATTGAGGCCGGCTTCCAGCCCTGGCTGGGCGACCGCGAAGTGCGCCGCGCGCTGGACCTGTGCACCGGCTCCGGCTGCATCGCGATCGCGATGGCGCACTACAACCCGGACTGGCACGTGGACGGGGTGGACATCAGCGACGATGCGCTGGCGCTGGCGCGCGAGAACGAGGCGCGGCTGCACGTCAAGAATGTGCGGTTTCTGAAATCCGACCTGTTCTCCGCGCTGCAGGGCGAGCGCTACGACCTGATCGTCAGCAACCCGCCGTACGTCACCAACGCCGAGACCGACGCCCTGCCGCGCGAGTACGCGCACGAGCCGGAACTCGGCCTGCGCGCCGGCGACGACGGCCTGGACCTAGCCCTGCGCATCCTGCGCGATGCCCCGCTGCACCTCACCGAGGACGGCCTGCTGATCTGCGAAGTGGGCGAATCCGAGCGCGCGCTGGTCAAGCTGCTGCCGGAACTGCCGCTGGCGTGGGTGGAGTTCAAGGTCGGGCAGATGGGCGTGTTCGTGGCCGAGTGCGCCGACCTGATCGAGCACAATGCGCGCATCGCCGCCCTCGTGGACGCGCGCGAGGCGCGGGCGCCCGCGGCGCCGGCCGCCGGGCGGTTGTTCTGAGGCGATGAACACCTTCGGCCACCTGCTGCGCGTCACCACCTTCGGCGAGTCGCACGGGCCGGCGATCGGCTGCGTGATCGACGGCTGCCCGCCGGGGATCGCGATCCAGCCTGCAGACTTCGCGCATGACCTCGCGCGACGCGCCACCGGCAAGACCCGCCACACCTCGGCGCGGCACGAGGCGGACGAGGTCGAAATCCTGTCCGGCGTGTACGAGGGCGTCACCACCGGCACCCCGATCGCGCTGCTGATCCGCAACGTGGATGCGCGCAGCAAGGACTACGCGAAGATCGCCGCACAGTTCCGCCCGGGCCATGCCGACTACACCTACTGGCAGAAGTACGGCATCCGCGACCCGCGCGGCGGCGGGCGTAGCAGCGCGCGCGAGACGACCATGCGCGTGGCCGCCGCCGTGGTCGCCAAGAAGTGGCTGGCGCAGCGCGGGGTCAGCGTGCGCGGCTGCATGGTCCAGATCGGCGATGTCGTCCCGCGTGCGCACGACTGGGACGCGGTCGAGGGCAACCCGTTCTTCTGGCCCTGCGCGGAGCAGGTGCCGGAGCTCGAGGCTTACATGGACGCGCTGCGCAAGTCCGGTGATTCGGTGGGCGCGAAGATCCAGGTGGTGGCCGACGGCGTGCCGCCGGGCTGGGGCGAGCCGGTCTACGGCAAGCTCGATGCCGAGCTGGCGGCGGCGATGATGTCGATCAACGCGGTCAAGGGCGTGGAGATTGGCGACGGCTTCGCGGCCGTGGCGCAGAAGGGCAGCGCCCACCGCGACGTGATGACGCCGGAGGGCTTTTTGTCCAACCACGCCGGCGGCATCCTCGGCGGCATTTCCACCGGGCAGCAGATCGCCGTGTCGGTGGCGTTCAAGCCGACCTCCAGCCTGCGCCTGCCGGTGCCGGGGCTGGACGTGGACGGCAACGTGGTCGATGTGGTCACTACCGGTCGCCACGACCCTTGCGTGGGCATCCGCGCGACCCCGATCTGCGAGGCGATGCTGGCGCTGGTGCTGATGGACCAGGCGCTGCGCCACCGCGCGCAGTGCGGTGACGTTGGCGAGGTGCGGCCGCGGATCCCCGGCGCGGTCGCGCCGAAACGCTAGCGGCGCGCCGCCGGCTTCGCCCGCACGGGCAGCAGCGCGCCGCTAGGGCTAGGCAGGTCAATCCATTCCCCGCAGGCGCCACCCGGCGCCGCATCCAGATTCCAGAGGCAAGCAACGATGAGCAAGCAGTACAAGGTGGCGGTGGTCGGCGCGACCGGCGCGGTCGGCGAAACCATGCTGGCGATTCTGGCCGAGCGTCGGTTCCCCGCCAGCGCGGTGGTGGCGCTGGCCAGCGAGCGCTCGGCCGGGACCGCGGTCGCGTTCGGCGACGACGAGCTGGTGGTGCAGGACCTGGCCACCTTCGACCCGGCCGCGATCGACATCGCGCTGTTCTCCGCCGGCGGGGCGGTGTCGAAGGCGTACGCGCCGAAGTTCGCCGCCGCCGGCGCGGTGGTGATCGACAACTCCTCCACCTTCCGCTACGACGACGACGTGCCGCTGGTGGTCAGCGAGGTGAACCCGGAGGCGGCGCGCCACCGCCCGCGCGGCATCATCGCCAACCCCAACTGCTCCACCATGCAGCTGATGCCGGTGCTGGCGCCGATCCACAAGGCCTATGGCATCGAGCGCATCAACGTGGCCACCTACCAGTCGGTGTCCGGCGCCGGGCGCAGCGCGCTGGAGGAACTGGGCCGCCAGACCGCGGCGCTGCTGAGCTTCCAGGACCCGGCGCCGGCGAAGTTCCCGGTGCAGATCGCGTTCAACCTGATCCCGCACATCGACGAGTTCCAGCCCAACGGCTACACCAAGGAAGAGATGAAGCTGGTGTGGGAGACCCGCAAGATCCTCGGCGACGACGCCATCCAGGTGAACCCCACCGCGGTGCGGGTGCCGGTGTTCTTCGGCCATTCCGAGGCGGTGAACGTGGAGACCAGGAAGAAGATCACCCCGGACGAGGCGCGCGCGCTGCTGCGCACCGCGCCGGGCGTGCAGGTGGTGGACGAGCCGAAGGCGGGCGGCTACCCGACGCCGGTGACCCACGCCTCGGGCAAGGACCCGGTGTTCGTGGGCCGCATCCGCGAGGACCTGTCGCACCCGCGCGGGCTCAACCTGTGGGTGGTGGCCGACAACATCCGCAAGGGCGCGGCGCTCAACGCGGTGCAGATCGCCGAGCTGCTGGTCGCCGACGGCTTGCCGGCCAAGGCCGCGCGCGGCTAGAGTCACCCGCGCAACCGGGGGAGAGGCGTGAGCAAAACCAGATCCATCGTGGTGGCCGCGGCCCTGCTGCTGGCGGCCGGGCAGGCCATGGCGCTCGGCCTCGGCCAGATCCAGGTCAAGTCGCAGCGCAACCAGCCGCTGCTGGCGGAGATCCCGATCATCTCGGTGACCCCCGGCGAGCTGGAGGCGCTGCAGGCGCGCCTGGCCTCGCCGGAGACCTTCCGCCGGGTGGGCCTGGCGCCGCCGAGCGGGGCCGCCGCCGACCTGCAGTTCAGCCTCGGCCAGGATGGGCGCGGGCGCCCGGTGATCCGGGTCACCACCCTGCAGCCGCTGGAGCAGCCGCTGCTCAATTTCCTGATCGAGGTCGAATGGGGCCAGGGCCGGCTGGTGCGCGAATACAGCGTGGCGCTGGACACCCCGCAGGCCGCGGCGGCCGCGCTGCAGCCGGCGATCCAGCCGGCGCTGGCGGCGGATGCGCCGGTGGTGCAGCGGCCGCTGCCGGAAGCGCCTGCCGCGCCGTCTTCGCCGCCATCCTCGGAGGCGTCCACGGCCGCCGCGCCGGCGGCGGGCGCACCCGCGCCAGCCGCTTCCGCAGCGCCGCCGCCGGCCGCGAGTCCGCTGCCGGCGCAATACGGCCCGGTCAAGCACGGCGAGACCCTCGCGGTCATCGCCCAGCGTCTGCGCCTGGCCGCGGGCAACCGACTCGACCAGGCGATGCTGGCGCTCTTGCGCGCCAATCCGGACGCATTCCTGGGCGACGACATCAACCGCCTGCGGCAGGGGGCGGTGCTGCGCATCCCGAGCGCGGCTGACATCGCCGCGATCCCGCCCGAGGAGGCCGCGCAGGTGGTGCGCGAACAGCTGCGGCAGTGGCGGCAGGCGCGGCGCGCGGTGGCGCAGCCGACCGCAGCGACAGGTACCCACAGCGCCGCCGCCGGCAGCGCGCGCGCCGTGCCCACGCCGGCCACCGCGGCCAAGCCCACCGGGCCGGTGCCTGCGCCCGCCGCGACGCCGGCGGCCGCGGCTCCGCGGCGTGCGGAGGCGCGCCTGCAGATCGTGCCGCCGGCCGATGGGCGCCCGGCCACCGCGACCAAGACCGGCAATAGCGCCAAGGGCGAGGGCAGCATGCTCCAGCAGGAATTGCAGCGACGCGACGAGGAGATCGCGGCCAAGCGCGCCGAGATCGATGAACTGAAGGACCGGGTGGCCGCGCTGGAGAAGCTCAAGCAAGAGCAGGCCCGCCTGCTGGCGCTCAAGGACAGCGAACTGGCCGCCGCCCAGCAGAAGCTGGCCCAGGCCGCCAGTGCGCCCACGCCGGCGCAGCCGGCGGCGCCGCCGGCACCGGCACAGCCGGCCTCGCATGCCGCCTGGTGGTGGGGCGGTGCCGGCCTGCTGGCGGCGATCGTGCTCGCCTGGCTGCTGCTGCGTCGGCGCGCGCCGGCCAGCCCGCCGCCGCGCCGGCGCCTGTTCGACAGCGACGCGCTGGCGGCCAGCCTGCGCACCGCCGCGCCCGCGGCGCCTGCGCCGGCCCCCGCCGATGCAGCGCCGCCGTGGCACGCGCCGGCCGCGTCGCCGGCCGACGCGGTTCCGCCATCAGTACCGGAATCCCCTGCGGCGGCCGAGGATCCGGCCGCCCCCGCGGCGGCCAGCGCCGAGCATCGTTTCAAGCTGGCGCGCGCCTTCCTCGACATCGGCGACGAGCATTCCGCGCGCCAGCTGCTGACGGAACTGCTGCACGACGCCGATCCGGCGGCGCGCGAGGACGCCGCGCGCCTGCTGCGCGAGCTGGGCTGAGGGCGCCGGCGGCGGATGCGGCTGGCGCTGGGCCTCGAATACGACGGCAGCGGGTTCCGCGGCTGGCAGCGCCTCAGCCCGGCCGGCGCGCTGGCGCCGGACGGCAGCCTGCAGACCGCGCTGGAGATCGCGCTGTCGAAGGTCGCCGCGGCGCCGATCGATACCGTCTGCGCCGGCCGCACTGATGCCGGCGTGCATGCGCGCTGCCAGGTGGTGCATTTCGATACCGAGGCCACGCGCGATGCGCGCGGCTGGGTGCTGGGCGCCACCGCCCACCTGCCGCCGACGATGGCGGTGCGCTGGTGCGTGCCGGTCGCCGACGGCTTCAGCGCGCGCTTCTCGGCGCATGCGCGCCGCTACCGCTACCGTATCCTCAACCGCAGCGCGCGCCCGGGGCTGGAACGCCAGTACCTGGGCTGGGAGCGGGTGCCGCTGGATGCGCAGGCCATGCACCAGGCGGCGCAGGCGCTGCGCGGGGAACGGGATTTCTCCGCGTTCCGCAGCGTGCAATGCCAGGCCACCCATGCGCGCCGCCACTTGCAGGAGATTTCCGTCACCCGCGTCGGCGACGAGGTGGTGGTGGAGGTGCAGGCCAACGCCTTCCTGCACCACATGGTGCGCAACATCGTCGGCTCGCTGCTGGTGGTGGGGCGCGGCGAACGCCCGCCGGAGTGGATCGCCGAACTGCTGGACGGCCGCGACCGCACCGCGGCCGGCCCCACCGCGCCGGCCGCCGGGCTGCTGTTCCTCGGCCCGCGCTATCGGCCAGAATGCGGGCTGCCGGCCGAGGTCACCGGCCCCGCGTGATCCCATGCCGCAGCCGCCGTTCCGCACCCGCATCAAGTTCTGCGGCCTGACCCGTCCGGGCGACGTGCGTCTGGCCGGCGAACTAGGCGTGGATGCGATCGGGCTGGTGTTCGCCCGCGACAGCCGCCGCGCGCTCACCCCTGCGGCGGCGCGTGCGTTGCGCGAGGCGGCCGCGCCGCTGGTGGACGTGGTCGCGCTGTTCATGGACAACCCGGCCGACGAGGTGCGCGCGGTCATCGCCCAGGTGCGGCCGACCCTGCTGCAATTCCACGGCCAGGAGGACGATGCCTTCTGCCGGCGCTTCGGGCTGCCCTACCTCAAGGGCCTGGGCCTGGCCGGGGCCGACCCGGTGGACGGCCCCGCGCTGCTGCGGCGCTGGCCGCATGCGGCGGGGTTCGTGCTCGACGGGCACGCGCCCGGCGCCAGCGGCGGCAGCGGACAGGCGCTGGATCCGGCGCGGCTGCCGCAGGACCTGGACCGGCCCTGGCTGCTGGCCGGCGGGCTGACCCCGGAGCGCGTGTTCGACGTGGTCCGCGCGGTCGCGCCGTGGGGGGTGGACGTGTCCAGCGGGATCGAATCGGCGCCCGGGATCAAGGACGGCGCGCGCATGCGCCGTTTCGTCGAGGCGGTGCGCCGCGCCGACTGCGTGGAACTGGGCGCGGACGGCCGCGTCGACGGCTGCCGGGCCTGCGGACGCGGCCACGATCAGGTAGGCTAGGCACATGCCCCGAGGCCATCGCCCCGCCGCTCCGTTCGGCCGCTCGCTGCGGCGTTGGCGGCGCGTGCCCGCCGCCGCGATCCGATGATGCCGCGCCGCACGCGCCAGCGCGTGCGGCCCCGTGACCCCGTCCCGCTGCGCGGCCCGCGGCCGCGCCCCGTGTCCTCGGAGACCCTGCCATGCCCGCTTCCCCGTCCCTGGCCGCCGCGCCGGCCGCGATCGATTTTTCCGCCTATCCCGACGCCCATGGCCACTTCGGCCGCCACGGCGGCCGTTTCGTCGCCGAGACCCTGATCGGCCCGCTGCAGGAACTGGCCGCCGCCTACGACGCCGCGCGCGCCGATCCGGCCTTCCTCGCCGCGTTCGAGAACGACCTCAAGCACTACGTCGGCCGCCCCAGCCCGATCTACCACGCCGAGCGCCTGAGCCGCGAGGTCGGCGGCGCGCAGATCCTGCTCAAGCGCGAGGACCTCAACCACACCGGCGCGCACAAGATCAACAACACCATCGGCCAGGCGCTGCTGGCCGCGCGCATGGGCAAGCAGCGGATCATCGCGGAGACCGGCGCCGGCCAGCACGGCGTCGCGTCCGCCACCGTCGCCACCCGGCTGGGCCTGGAATGCGTGGTGTACATGGGCGCCACCGACATCGAGCGCCAGAAGATCAACGTGTACCGGATGAAGCTCTTGGGCGCGACGGTGGTGCCGGTCACTTCTGGCTCGGCGACGCTGAAGGACGCGCTGAACGAGGCGATGCGCGACTGGGTGACCCACGTCCGCGACACGTTCTACATCATCGGCACCGTGGCCGGCCCGGACCCGTACCCGCGCATGGTGCGCGACTTCAACGCGGTGGTCGGGCGCGAGGCGCGCGCGCAGATGCTGGCCGAGTACGGGCGCCTGCCGGATGCGATCACCGCCTGCGTGGGCGGCGGCAGCAATGCCATCGGCCTGTTCCACGCCTTCCTCAACGATCCGTCGGTGCGCATCGTCGGCGCCGAGGCGGCGGGCGACGGCATCGCCACCGGCCGCCACGCCGCCTCGCTGGCGGCGGGCCGGGTGGGCGTGCTGCACGGCAACCGCACCTACGTGGTCTGCGACGACGACGGCCAGATCGTCGAGACCCATTCGATCTCGGCCGGCCTGGACTACCCCGGCGTCGGCCCCGAGCATGCCTTCCTGAAGGACAGCGGCCGCGCCGAGTACGTGGGCGTGACCGACGCCGAGGCACTGGAGGCCTTCCACCGCCTCACCCGCTGCGAGGGCATCCTGCCGGCGCTGGAGTCCAGCCACGCGGTGGCGCAGGCGATCAAGCTGGCGCGCGAGTTGCCCAAGGACGCGCTGGTGCTGTGCAACCTGTCCGGCCGCGGCGACAAGGACGTGCACACCATCGCCGCGCGCGAGGGTTTGGTGCTCTGAAAAGCCCCGCGCTGGCCGATCAGGCCGGTTTGCGCGACAATACCCAGTTCTTTCGACCCGATACGACGAGGAGTGCGGCCATGGCCGACGAACAGCAGGCCCCGCCCGCGGCCGAGCAGACGAACGCGAACCAGATGGATCCGGCGTTCTTCGACTGCGTCAACGAGTACCTGGAGCTGACCCGCAAGCAGTCCGAGCAGCAGGGCGTCAAGCGCATCAGCCTGGCCAGCCTGTACGCCGCGGCGCGCTTCAACGCGCACGTGTACCTGGTGAGCGTCAAGCCGATCGAGGCCGCAGAGCAGCGCAAGGACTTCCTCGACTATATGACCACCCTGTACCGGCGCATGCTCAACGAGCACCTGGACGGGCTGGGCCACGAGCGCGGCATCGATGTCGGCGATTCCGAGCTGGCCGAGGAATACAAGGCCGCCGGCATCCGGGTCGGGCGCCTGGCGCGCGAGGGCCAGACCCCGGCCAACGATTCCATCGCCGCCGCCGGTGCGGTGCCGCCGTCCGCTTCGAACGAATGACCCGGCTGGACGACCGCCTGCAGGCGCTGCGCGCCGCCGGGCGCAAGGCGCTGGTGCCGTTCGTGACCGCGGGCGACCCCTCGCCGCAGGCGACGGTGCCGGTGCTGCACGCGCTGGTCGCCGCCGGCGCCGACGTGCTCGAGCTGGGCGTGCCGTTCTCCGACCCGATGGCGGACGGCCCGGTGATCCAGCGCAGCTCCGAGCGCGCGCTGGCGCGCGGGGTCGGTCTCGGCGCAGTGCTGGAGATGGTGCGCGCGTTCCGGGTGGACGATGCGGCCACCCCGGTGGTGCTCATGGGCTATCTGAATCCGGTCGAGATCCGCGGCGCCGCGGCGTTCGCCGCCGAGGCCGCGCAGGCCGGGGTGGACGGCGTACTGCTGGTGGACCTGCCGCCGGAGGAAGCCGACGAATACCGCGCAGCGTTCGCCCACCACGGCCTGGTGCTGGTGTCGCTGGCCGCGCCGACGACCCCGCAGGCGCGCCTGGAGCGGCTGTGCGCCCAGGCCGAGGGCTACCTGTACTACGTCAGCTTCGCCGGGGTCACCGGCGCCGACCGCCTGGACGTGGCCGAGGCCGCCGCCCACCTGCGGCAGGTGCGGGCGATGGCCGGGATCCCGGTGTTCGCCGGATTCGGCATCCGCGATGCCGCCGGCGCCGCGGCGATGGCGGCGCATGCCGACGGGGTGGTGGTCGGCAGCGCGCTGGTGGCGGCGCTGGCCGACAGCCCGGACCCGCAGGCCGCGGCCGAGCGCGCCGGCCAGTTCCTGCGCCCGCTGCGCGCAGCGCTGGACGCCGCCGGCTGAGGCCGGCGGTTGTGCCCCGCAACGGGTGGCCGCGCGCGCCCTGGGCTAGACTTGCCGCCCCCCGTCCCGGGGCCTGAGGCTGGAGCCGACCGAACCGATGTCCTGGCTGAAGAAACTGATGCCCGCCCGCATCCGCACCGAGGCCGGTGCCGAGCGCAAGCGCAGCGTGCCCGAGGGCCTGTGGGAGAAGTGCGAGGGCTGTGGTGCCGCGCTCTACCGCCCGGAGCTGGAGGAAAACCTCGAGGTCTGCCCGCAGTGCGGCTTCCACATGCCGATCCGTGCGCGCGCCCGGCTGGCCAGCCTGTTCGACGGCGGCACGGGCGAGGAGATCGGCGCCGAGCTGGGCCCGACCGACGTGCTCAGGTTCAAGGACCAGAAGAAGTATTCCGACCGCATCAAGGCCGCGCAGAAGGCCACCGGCGAGCGCGACGCGCTGGTCGCGATGCAGGGCCGGCTGGCCGGCCACGACCTGGTCGCCGCCGCGTTCGACTTCGCCTTCATGGGCGGCTCGATGGGCTCGGTGGTGGGCGAGCGCTTCACCCTCGCCGCCGAGCGCGCGCTCGCGCTGCGCTGCCCGTTCGTGAGTTTCTCCGCCAGCGGCGGCGCGCGCATGCAGGAGAGCCTGTTCTCGCTGATGCAGATGGCCAAGACCTCGGCCGCGCTGGCGCACTTGCGTGCGGCGGGGGTGCCGTACATCTCGGTGCTCACCCATCCCACCACCGGCGGGGTGTCCGCCAGCTTCGCCATGCTGGGCGATCTCAACATCGCCGAGCCGGGCGCGCTGATCGGCTTCGCCGGCCCGCGGGTGATCGAGCAGACCGTGCGCGAGAAGCTGCCGGAGGGCTTCCAGCGCAGCGAGTTCCTGCGCGAGCACGGCGCCGTGGACCAGATCGTGGACCGCCGCGAGCTGCGCGAGCGGCTGGCGCACCTCTTAGCCCTGCTGATGCAGCGCCCGGTGCCGGCGCTGGAGCCGGAGGCGGCGTGAGCGCGCGCCGCTACTTCGGCACCGACGGCATCCGCGGTCGGGTCGGCGAGGGGCCGATCTCGGCCGACTTCGTGCTGCGCCTGGGCAATGCCTACGGGCACGCGCTGGCGGCGCGCGCCGGCGGCGCCGACTGGCGCAAGCCGGTGGTCCTGATCGGCAAGGACACCCGCATCTCCAACTACATGTTCGAGGCCGCGCTGGAGGCCGGGCTGGTCGCGGCCGGGGTGGACGTGCAGCTGATGGGGCCGATGCCGACCCCGGCGGTGGCGCATCTGACCCATTCCATGCGCGCCGACGGCGGGATCGTGATCTCCGCCTCGCACAACCCGCACCATGACAACGGCATCAAGTTCTTCTCGGCCCAGGGCGAGAAGCTGGACGACGCCACCGAACTGGCGATCGAGGCCGCGCTGGAGCAGCCGTTCCGGACCGTGCCGTCCGAGCGTCTGGGCAAGGCGGTGCGCACCCGCGATACCGTCGGGCGCTACGTCGAGGCCTGCAAGAACGCGGTGCCGCGCGGCTTCAACCTGGACGGCCTGCGGATCGTGGTGGACTGCGCCAACGGCGCCACCTACCAGATCGCGCCGCTGGTGCTGCGCGAACTGGGGGCGCGGGTGGAGGCGATCGGGGTCGAGCCGAACGGGGTCAACATCAACGCCGGGGTCGGTTCCACCCATCCGCAGGCGCTGGCCGCGCAGGTGCGTGCGCGCGGCGCCGACCTCGGCATCGCGTTCGACGGCGACGGCGACCGGGTGGTGTTCGTGGACGCCGGCGGCCATGTGCGCGACGGCGACGACCTGCTGTACGTGCTGGCCTGCGACTGGCAGGCCAGCGGCCGCCTGCGCGGCCCGGTGGTCGGCACCCTGATGACCAACTACGGCTTCGAGCAGGCGCTGGCGGCGCGCGGGATCGGCTTCGTGCGCGCCCAGGTCGGCGACCGTCACGTACACCAGCAGCTGCTGGCGCACGGCGGCGTGCTCGGCGGCGAGGCCAGCGGCCACATCCTGTGCCTGGACCGTGCCAGCACCGGCGATGGCATCATCAGCGCGCTGCAGGTGCTGGAGGTGCTGCGCCGGCGCGGCCTGGGCCTGGCCGAGGCGGTGCAGGGCCTGCGCAAGCTGCCGCAGCAGACGGTGAACGTGCGCTTCGCCGCCGGCCATCGCCCGCACGAGGCGGAGGCCGTGCAGGCCGCGCTCGCCGCGGCGCGGCGCGCCGTGGACGGCCGCGGGCGCGCGTTCCTGCGCCCGTCCGGCACCGAGCCGGTGGTGCGGGTCACGGTCGAGGCCGACGACCCGGCGCTGGTCGAATCCACCGTGCAGGCCCTGGCCGACGCCGTGCGCGCGGCCGCGGCCTGATCCCGATCAACCCGCCCGCGCCTGCCGCGGGCGACACTCCCGCTTCGTTCCCGACACCGACCGCCATGAGCCAGCCGCAGATCCCGACCCTCGACATCCGCCGCTTCGACACCGACCGCGAGGCCTTCGTGGCCGAGCTGGGCAACGCCTACCGCGAATGGGGCTTCGCCGGCATCCGCGGCCACGGCATCCCGCAGGAGGTGATCGACGGCGCCTACGACGCCTTCGTCGCGTTCTTCGCGCTGCCGGAAGAGACCAAGAAGCAGTACCACGTGCCCGGCGGCGGCGGCGCGCGCGGCTACACCCCGTTCGGAGTGGAGACCGCGAAGGGCTCCAAGCACTTCGACCTCAAGGAGTTCTGGCACGTCGGCCGCGAGGTGCGCGACGAGAAGTACGCCGAGGTGATGCCGCCCAACCTGTGGCCGGCGGAGGTGCCGGAGTTCCGCGAGCGCGCGCTGGCGCTGTACGCCGCGCTGGACGCGCTGGGGGCGCGGGTGCTGGCGGCGCTGGCGCTCAACCTCGGGCTGCCCGAGGACTACTTCGCCGACAAGACCGACAACGGCAATTCGATCCTGCGCCCGATCCACTATCCGCCGATCACCGCCGACGAGATCCCCAACGTGCGCGCCGGCGCGCACGAGGACATCAACCTGATCACCCTGCTGGTCGGCGCCAGCGCGGAAGGCCTGGAGGTGCTCTCGCGCAAGGGCGAGTGGGTGCCGTTCACCGCGGATGCCGACACCATCGTGGTCAACATCGGCGACATGCTGCAGCGCCTGACCAACCACGTGCTGCCGTCCACCACCCACCGGGTGGTCAACCCGCCGGGCGAGAAGGCGCGCCAGCCGCGCTATTCCACCCCGTTCTTCCTGCACCCGAACCCGGATTTCGTGATCGACGTGCTGCCCGGCTGCGTCAGCGCCGACAACCCCAGCCGCTATCCCGAGCCGATCACCGCCCAGGGCTACCTGGAAGAGCGCCTGCGCGAGATCAAGCTGAAGTGACGCACTGGCGGGAATGCGGGGGCGGGTGCGCCGCCGCGGCGCTCCCGCGACCCTGCGCCTTCACGCCATCCAGAAGAACACCGCGGCCATCCGCGCGTCCTCCAGCGCCTCGCCGCAGTAGGCGGTGGCGCTGTGGATCAGCGTGGCCTGATAGACCAGCAAGCGGTTGAAGCGGTTGGGCACGCGCACGTCCTCGACGAAGCTGCCGGGCGGGACGAAGCGGGTGCCGAGCGCATCGACCAGGGTGTCGTGCGGCTTGGTCACGGTGTTGCCGCCGAGCTGGCCGCTGGCCAGGCGCTGGCGGTAGAAGCTGGTACCGCAGTCGGCCGGCGCGTCGGGCAGCAGGTACAGCACGCCGGCATAGCGGCACAGCGATCGCGCATCGGTGTGCGGACGCGCCTGCGCCTCGCGCGCGCCCACCACCTGCACGCAGTTGTGGTTGAGGGTCTTGCCGTCCGGCGCCGGCTGCATCCACAGCCGCTTGGCGCCGGTCGCGGCGCGCACGCGCGCCTCCACCTGCGCCAGTTCGTCGGGCTCCAGCGCCGGCAGCGCGCGCCGGCCCGGCCAGCTCTCGCCGCTGTGGGGGAAACCGAGGGTCCAGTCGGGCTTGGCCAGGCAGCGCGCGCGCACCGCCAGGGGGTCGGGCAGCACGTCGTCGAACACCCAGTAGTCACGCCCCTCGGTGGGCTTGCGGTAGGGCAGCACGCGCATCGGCGCGGCAGTCGGGGCGGACGGGCGCATGCGGCGATCATAGCGGCGCGCGCCGCCGCGGTTGCTAAACTGCGGCGCCTGCCGAGGAGGACTGCGATGCGCCGCCGGATCGTCGCCGGGAACTGGAAGCTGCACGGGGACCGCGCGTTCGCGCGCGCCTTGCTGGACGCGCTGGTGGCCGCGCCGCCGCCGCCCGGGGTCGACCGCATCGTGCTGCCGCCGCTGCCGTACCTGGCGGAGCTGGCGCAGGCCTATGCCGGGCCGGGGCTGGCGTTCGGGGCGCAGGACGTGGGCGAGCACGCGCGCGGCGCCTACACCGGCGAGGTGGCGGCGGCCATGCTGGCCGAGGTCGGCGCGCGCTGCGTGCTGGTCGGCCATTCCGAGCGCCGCCAGTACCACGGCGAGGACAGCGCGCAGGTGGCGCGCAAGTTCCTCGCCGCGCGCGCGGCCGGGCTGGTGCCGATCCTGTGCGTCGGCGAGACCCTCGCCGAGCGCGAGGCCGGCGCCACCGAGGCGCGCCTGCGCGAGCAGCTGGAGCCGTTGTTCGCGCTCGGCGGCGTGCAGGCGCTGGACGGCGCGGTGGTCGCCTACGAACCGGTGTGGGCGATCGGCACCGGGCGCACCGCCAGCCCCGAACAGGCGCAGGCGGTACATGCCTTCCTGCGTGGCGAAGTCGCCCGCCGCGATGCTATAATTGCTAGCTCGCTTCCCCTGCTGTACGGGGGCAGCGTGAAGCCGGACAACGCGGCCCAGCTGTTCCGCCAGCCCGACGTGGATGGCGGCCTGATCGGCGGGGCCTCGCTGGTGGCGGAGGATTTCCTGGCCATCGTGGCAGCCGCCGCGCCGGCCTGAGCGGGCCAGCCGGCCCAACGACGGGACGATTCACATCATGTGGTTGCAACTGGTCACGGTGCTGTACGTGCTGATCGCGGTGGCGATGGTCGCGCTGATCCTGATGCAGCGCGGCGCCGGCGCGCAGGCCGGCTCCGGCTTCGGCGGCGGCGCCTCGGCCACCGTGTTCGGCGCGCGCGGCGCGTCCAACTTCCTGAGCAAGACCACCAAGTGGCTGGCGGTCGCGTTCTTCGCGATCAGCCTCGGCATGGCGGTGTATGCCAGCAAGACCGCGCGCCGCGACGGCGTGGCCAGCAAGCCGGATCTCGGCGTGATGGCGCAGCAGCCCGCGCCGGCGGCACCGGCCCCGGCGGTGCCGGCCGCGCCCGCGCAGCCCCTGCCGGCGGTGCCGACCGCGCCCGCGCAGCCGGCCCCGGCGGTTCCGACCCAAGGGAAGTGATCCGGGGAAGTGATCCGGCGTAAACTACACATGCGGCGCGGCGCACCGGCCCGCCCGCGATGACATCAGCCCAGGTGGCGGAATTGGTAGACGCACTACCTTGAGGTGGTAGCGACGCAAGTCGTGGGGGTTCGAGTCCCCCCTTGGGCACCAATCCTCGGTCCGGCGTACCCGCCGGTACCGGCAAGAAACCCGCCGCATGGCGGGTTTTTCGTGTCCGCGGAGCGGCTGCGCGGGCTTGGCTGCTCGGCGTCCTGATGCCGCGACCGGCGGGCATCGGCGTCCTGCTGGCGATGCGCTGCACACGGCGCTGGCGAGCCGAGGCCGGCGCGCGGATCGCCGCACGGCCGCGGGTGGCGAGCGGCGATCAGGCGTCCGCGCCGAACTCCTCCTCCGGCAGCGCCAGGAACGCCCAGAACGGGGTGCCGGCGGCAGCCCAGTCCGCGGCGGCTTCGTCGAGGATGTCGAGGAAGGTGTCGAACGCCGGCGCGTCGGCCTCGCGCAGTGCGCGCGCGTCCGCGATCAGCAGCAGGTAGCCGCTGGCCGGCAGCCAGGACAGGTCGCGCAGGCGGTCGGACAGCGCGTCCCAGTTGCGCCCGCGCTCTGGATCGGGGAACTGCAGCGCGCCGGCCAGCCGCTCGAGCAGCTGCGGCTTGCCGCGCACGCCGTGCAGGTCGAGCAGCACCACCTGCAGCCCGCCGGCATGCCCGGCCCGGGCCAGCCCCCGCAGGTCGGCGTCGGTCACGAAATAGACGCCGGCCTGTTCGGGATCGGCCAGGTCCAGGCGGTCGAGGGCGGCGGTCTTCATGGCGGCGTGATGCGACGGAAGCTGGCGTAGTGGTCGTCGGTGTAATACCACTCGCGCGGCGGATCGCCGCCGGTGACGATCCGGCGCGCGCCGCGGTGCCCGAGGCCGGGGGTGGGGACGGTGTATTCGCGGTACCAGCCGCGCGGCTGCGGCGGCAACCGGCCCTCGCGGTTGCCGAACACGCTGCCGTCCTGGCGGTAGGGGAAGGGACCGCCGCGGCGGATCAGCGCCAGGGTGGCCTCGGCCTCGGGCGGCAGCGCGGGATCGCGTTGTGCGTCGCCGCGCGGGGCCGGCCGCGCGGCGGTCGCGCTGTCGGCGTGCGCCGCCGGGGTGGGTGCGGCGGGCGGGGCCGGCGCGCGCCAGGCCTGCCAGCCCAGGCCCAGCGCCAGCAGCAGGAGCAGGGGCCAGAACGCGGCGAATGCGGGACGGCGCATGGGCGGAGGCGGGCAGGGACGTGCCGCGCAGGATGCGGGCGCGCGGGGGCGCCCCGCAAGCGGGTCGGCGCGCGCTCAGTCCCAGCGTTCGACCCGCAGCACCGGGTACTGGTCCACCCCGGCGTCCCAGGCCGGGTGGCGGCGGTAGAAGAAGTCCAGCCGTGCGCGCGGATCCGCGGCGAACGCCGGATCCTCGCGCAGGCGGCGCTCGAACGCGGCCTTCAGCGCGGGGTCGCGCGCCAGCATCCGCCGCGCCTCGTCCTCGGCCACGTACGGCTCCATGTATTCCTTGCGTTCGAATGCGTTGTTGAACGCGCCCCACGCGGCCAGCGAATCGGGCGCCTGCGGCTCCAGGATCGCCATCAGCAGCCGCGCCTTGGGCTGGGCGATGGGCACGTACAGGCTGCCGGCGGGCAGATCGGCATGCGCGTCCTGCCACTGGCCTTCCAGCGTCAGGCGCTGGTGGCCCTCCTGCGAGGTGGGCGCGAACTGCACGCGGGTGGCGGCGAAGCGCTGCACCGGCAGGGCGCGGCGGGCGCCCTCCAGGCGCTGGAAGTCGATCCCGTGCAGGCGCAGCAGGCGCTCCACCGCGGGCGCCCACGCCGCCGGGACGAGGTAGCCGGCGCGCGGCGCGGTGACTTCCAGGGCCGGTTCGATCTGGTCGCGCAGCGGCACCATCCAGGTCTGCGGGGTGCGCTCGTCGTAGCGGGTCATCGGCGCGCCGGAGATCTCCGAGGGCGTGCGGGTGTAGGCATAGCCCGCGAATGCGATGATCCGCTTGGCCGGGGTGGCGCGGTAGTCGAGCGCGACCGGTTGCCCGCCCAGCGCCGCGGCGCGCACGTCGGCCTCGCGCGCGGCCTGCATCCACTGCGGGCCGTTCGCCGCCACCAGCTCCAGCGCGTCCAGCACGCTGTTGTAGGTGGCGCGCACGCGCAGCGGGTAGGGCGCCCAGGAATGGGTCTCGACCAGGATCCCGATCCGGTTGCGCAGCGGGAAGTAGCCGTGCGAGAAGCGCGGCGGGCTGACCCCGTCGACGAATCCGGAGGTGGGATCGTCCTCCACCGCGAAGCTGGGATAGAAGCCGACCGGCCGCGAGCCCTGCGCGGCCAGGCGGTCGATCAGGCCCTGCTTGAGCGCGCGCCCGACCGCGCGCAGCTGCGGGTCGCCCGCGTTGACCGGCTCGCCGGTGATCGAGATGTCGTGCTGGAACTGAGCGCCGTCGGTCACGTGCAGGTCCAGCACCACCAGCGGGTCCCACTGCGCCAGCAGCCCGAGCATGGCCTGCATCTCCGGGCTGTCGGCCTTCACGTAGTCGCGGTTGAGGTTGTAGCGCTGCGCGGTGACGCGGAAGCCGGTCTCCTCCGGACCGCGTTGGTTGGGGCGGTTCCAGGCGCGGAAGTTCTCGTGGCCGTCGACGTTGAACACCGGCACGAACAGCAGCACCTGGCGGTCGAGCAGGCCCTTGCCGGCCTTGCCCTGCAGCAGGTCGCGCAGCAGGGCGAAGCCGGCGTCCTTGCCGTCGATCTCGCCAGCGTGGATGCCCCCCTGCGCCAGCACCACCGGCAGCCCGCGCGCCTGCGCCTCCTGCGGGTCGAGCACGCCGCTGGTGGAGGCCGCCAGGGCGAGCATCGGCCGGCCCTCCGGGGTGGTGCCGAAGGCGAAGCAGCGCACCGCCTGCGGCCAGCGCGCGGCATACGCGTGGCAGAGCGCCTCGACCTCGTCGTAGCGGCCGGTGCGGGCGTAGCCGCTGCGCTCGGCGACGGTGGGCGGCGGCAGCGCCGGGCCGGCGGCGAGGGCGGGCAGGACGGCGGCGAGCAGCAGGGCGGGGACGAGCGAGCGCATGCACGGTGCCAGCGGTGGGGGGCGGCGCGATGGTAACCGCGGCCCGCGCCGCTGCCGACTGCCGTGCGCCATGCCGCGCACGGCGTGCGATCATCGCGGCGTGTCCCCGCTTTACGCCACGATGGATACCACGCTTTACTACTCCCCGGGCGCCGCCAGCCTGCTGGTGCACTGGCTGCTGCTGGAACTGGACGTGCCGCATGCGCTGCAGCGGGTGGATTTCAGCCGCGGCGAGCAGAAGGCGCCGGCGTTCCTCGCGCTCAACCCGCACGGCACGGTTCCGGTGCTGGTGGTGGACGGGGTGGCCCGCCACGAAGCCGCGGCGATCGCGTTGTGGCTGGCCGAGCAGCATCCGCAGGCCGGGTTGGCGCCGGTGCCGGGCGATCCGCGCCGCGCGGACTACCTGCAGTGGATGTTCGAGCTGGCGAACGTGCTGCAGCCGCTGTTCCGGCAGTGGTGGTACCCCGCCGAACCGGCCGGCGAGGCCTGCACGGAGGCGGTGCGCGCGCACTGCGCGCCGCGCATCGAGGCGTGCTGGGAGCGGATCGACGCGCGCCTGGCCGCGGCCGGCCCGTACCTGCTCGGGGAGGCACCGAGCGTGCCGGACTTCTACCTCACCATGCTGATGCGCTGGGCGCGCCACATGCCGCGCCCGGCGACCGCGTGGCCGGCGCTGGCCGCCCTGGCCGCGCGCATGAAGGCGCGCCCGAGCTTCGCCGCGCTGTACGCGCGCGAAGGCCTGGCCGAATGGGCCTGACCGCGGCCGGGAGGGCGTGCCGATGCGGCTGTCGATGACCCTGCTGATCGTGCTGGTGACGGTGCTGGTGTCCTGGCGCGCGTTCGGCGACCGCGCGCTGCTGGAGCGCCTGTTGCTGTGGCCGCCCGCGATCGAGCGCCGGCGCCAGTACGAGCGCCTGCTGACCTATGGCTTCGTGCATGCCGACTGGATGCACCTGCTGTTCAACATGGTCACCCTGTGGTCGTTCGGCACCGCGGTCGAACGCGTGTTCGCCCCTGCGCTGGGACCGCTCGGGTTCCTGCTGTTCTACCTGTCGGCGATCGTGGTGGCGATCCTGCCGACCTACCTCGCGCACCGGCGCGACCCGGGCTACCGCAGCCTCGGCGCCTCCGGCGGGGTGTCGGCGGTGCTGTTCGCCTTCATCCTGTTCGACCCGTGGTCGCGCCTGATCATCTTCCCGATCCCGGTGCCGATCCCGGCGGTGCTGTTCGCGCTGGCCTACGTCGGCTACAGCATCTGGATGGACCGCCGCGGCAGCGGCAACGTCAACCACAGTGCGCACCTGTGGGGTGCCGCCTACGGCGTACTGTTCACCGTGCTGCTGGAACCGCGGGTGTTGGCGCACTTCGCGCGCAGCGTGTTCGGCTGAGGCGGGCATGGGGCCGATCCGCCACGACCCGCAGCGGCAGCGTTTCTCCGCCGAGGCGGAGGGACTGGCCGCGGTGCTGGACTACCGCCTGCGCGACGGCACGGTGATGGTGATCGTGCACACCGGGGTGCCGGCGCCGATCGGCGGGCGCGGGATCGCCGCCGCCCTGACCGCGGCCGCGTGCGCGCATGCGCGCGCCCGGGGCTGGCGGGTCGATCCGCAGTGCAGCTACGCCGCGCGCTGGTTGCAGCGGCATCCCGAGCATGCCGACCTGCACGGCTAGCCGCGCCGCCCCACGCGCGGTCAGGCCCGATCGGCCCGATAATGCAGCGCCCGCCCCGGAGCCTGCATGCGCCTGAACCGCTACATCGCCGACACCGGCGCCTGCTCGCGCCGCGAGGCCGACCGCCTGATCGCGGAGGGCCGGGTCACCGTGAACGGCCTGCGCGCCCGCATCGGCGCGGAACTGGCCGAGGGCGACGAGGTCCGCCTCGACGGCGAGCCGCTGGCCGCGCGCAGCGCCGCCCGCGGCAAGCGCCGGCACGTCTACATCGCGCTGTACAAGCCGGTCGGCATCACCTGCACCACCGAGGCCGAGGTCAAGGGCAACATCGTGGACTTCGTCGGCCACGAGCAGCGCATCTTCCCGGTCGGGCGGCTGGACAAGGACTCCGAGGGGCTGATCCTGCTCACCAGCAACGGCGACATCGTCAACCGCATCCTGCGCGCCGAGAACAAGCTGGAGAAGGAATACCTGGTGGCGGTGAACCACCCGGTCACCGCCGAATTCCTGCGCGGGATGGCGCGCGGCGGCATCCCGCTGCACGGCCAGGCCACGCTGCCATGCCGGGTCGGCAAGCTCGGGCGGTTCGGGTTCCGGATCGTGCTGGTGCAGGGCCTGAACCGCCAGATCCGGCTGATGGCGGCGCATTTCGGCTACCGGGTCAAGCGCCTGCTGCGGGTGCGGATCGGCAACGTCAGGCTCGGTCACCTCAAGCCCGGGCAATGGCGCAACCTCAGCGACGCCGAGCTGCGCGCGCTGCTGCCGGAGCTGGCCGACTGGTGAGCCGCGCCGGCTCTTCGGGCGAAAAAACCGCCCGCGGTTCACACTTGCGCCCGAAAACAGGGTATGGTGCGCGCACTGTTTCAAGCGGGATCACGGGACATCGTGACCCGATGCGGTAGATCCATCGCGATCCGCTACATCGTGTGCGTTACCCCTTGCTCGACAGTCGCGGCCGGTTCGCCTGCCGTGTTTCCATTCCAAACTGTAAGGAGTCGCCAACATGTCGGATCGTCAGACCGGTACCGTCAAGTGGTTCAACGATGCCAAGGGCTTCGGGTTCATCACCCCGGAGTCCGGCCCGGACGTCTTCGTCCACTTCCGCTCGATCGTGGGCACCGGCTTCAAGTCGCTGCAGGAAGGCCAGAAGGTCAGCTTCAAGGTGGTGCAGGGCCAGAAGGGCCTGCAGGCCGACGAAGTGCAGGCGCTGTAAGCCACCGCGCCCGTCGCGAACCCAAAGCCCGGCTCCGGCCGGGCTTTTTCGTGCCCGGCCGCCGGTGCTTTCACCCCGGCATCAGGTACGCACGGGGTATCCTGCGCGCCGTCGCGTTCCGCCCCTCCTGCCATGCCGTCCCGCCGCGCGTTGCTGCTGTCGTCCCTGTTCGTCCTTGCCGCCTGCGGCCGCGAGCCGGCCGCGCCCACCGCCCCCGCTGCCGAGTCCGCCGCATCGGAAGCGCCTGCCGCGGCGCCGCCACCGGCCCCGGTGGCGCTGAGCGACGTGGTCGAGACCCGCCCGGACTACATCGTCGGCATCAGCTATCCGCAGGCGGCCGCGCGCGATCCGGGGCTGGCCGCGTTGCTGCTCGGCTACGCCGAGCGCCAGCGCGCGCAGTTGATGCAGGCGGTGCAGGCGCTGGGCGGGCAGAAGCCGCGCGCGCCCTACGACCTCAGCCTGCAGTTCAGGATGCTCGCCGACACCCCGCAGGTGGTGGCGGTCGCGGCCGACGGCAGCATGTACACCGGCGGCGCGCACGGCACTCCGCTGGTGGAGCGCTTCGTGTGGCTGCCGCAGCGCCACGAGCGATTGACCTCCGTGCAGCTGTTCGCCGCGCCCGGGGCGTGGAAGGTGCTGTCCGACGCCAGCCGCGAGCAGCTCTTGGCGGCACTGTCGCGCCAGCTCGACGACGACGGCCTGGAAGGGGCGGTGCGCGCCGAGCAGCAGCAGCTGCGCAGCCGCATGATCGCCGAGGGCACCCGCCCGCTGGCCGAGGATTTCTCCCGCTTCGAGCCGGTGGTCGACGCCGACGGCCGCATCCGCGCCCTGCGCTTCGTGTTCCCGCCCTACCAGGTCGCCCCGTACGTGGACGGCACCCAGACCGTGGAGATCCCGGCCGCGACCCTGCTGCCGCTGCTGGCGCCGGCCTACCGGCCGCTGTTCCGCGGCGGCTGAGGGGCTATCCTGCGGCCACGGAGGAGACGCCGATGGCTGCATCGCATCCGCTGCGCGCCCGGGTCGCCGCCCTGCTGGCCGAAGCCGGCCTGCAGCTGGACGGCCCGGGCCCCTGCGATCCGCAGGTGCACGAGGCGCGCTTCTTCCCGCGCGTGCTGGCGCAGGGTTCGCTCGGCCTGGGCGAGGCCTACATGGACGGCTGGTGGGACGTGGCCGACCTCGACGGCATGCTCACCCGTCTGCTGGCGGCCGACCTCGACACCCGCGTGCACGGCTGGGCCGAGCGCCTGGACGGGCTGCGCGCGCGCCTGCTGAACCTGCAGACGCGCCGGCGCAGCCGGGTGGTGGGCGAGCGCCACTACGACCTCGGCAACGACCTCTACGCCGCCATGCTCGGGCGCCGGCTGGTCTACAGCTGCGGCTACTGGCACGACGCGCACGACCTCGACGCCGCGCAGGAGGCCAAGCTGGAGCTGGTCTGCCGCAAGCTGCGCCTGCAGCCGGGCATGCGCGTGCTCGACATCGGCTGCGGCTGGGGCGAGGCCCTGCAGTACGCCGCCAGCCGCTACGGCGTGCGCGGGGTCGGGGTCACCATCTCGCGCGAGCAGGCCGAGTACGCGCAGCGGCTGTGTGCCGGGCTGCCGGTCGAGATCCGCCTGCAGGACTACCGCGAGCTGGAACCCGCCGCCTTCGACCGGGTGTTCTCGATCGGCATGTTCGAGCACGTCGGGGTGCGCAACTACCCGACCTTCTTCGCGGTGGTGCGGCGCTGCCTGGACCCGGCGGCCGAGCACGGCGGGCTGGCCCTGCTGCACACGATCGGCAGCAACGTCTCGACCGACCGCACCGATCCGTGGATCGCCCGCTACATCTTCCCCAACTCCATGCTGCCGTCGATGGCGCAGATCGCGCGTGCGCTCGAGGGCCGCTTCGTGGTCGAGGACTGGCACGCCTTCGGGCCGGACTACGACCGCACCCTGCAGGCGTGGCGGGCCAACGTCGAGGCCGCCTGGGAGCGCCTGCCCGCGCGCTACGACACGCGCTTCCGGCGCATGTGGCGGTTCTACCTGGCCGGGTCGATGGCGACCTTCCGCAGCCGCCGCAGCCAGCTCTGGCAGGTGCTGCTCTCGCCGCGCGGGGTGCCCGGCGGCCTGCCCGAGGTGCGCTGAGCGTCGCAGCCCCTGCGACGGCCGGCGGGCAGGCTGCGCCGATGCCGGCCCAGTTGCGCATCGCCTACGTGCATCCGGTTCAGCCGCCTGCCGCCGGCGCGGCGGATAATCCGCGCATGGCCGACCACCCCGTGCTCGCGGCGTTCCACCCGGCGGTGGCCGGCTGGTTCGCGCGCCGCTTCCCCGCGCCGACCCCGGCGCAGCAGCAGGCGTGGCCGGCGATCCGCAGCGGCGGGGACGTGCTGGTGGCGGCCCCCACCGGCGCCGGCAAGACCCTGACCGGCTTCCTCGCCGCGCTGGATGCGCTGGTGCGCGAAGGCCTCGCGCACGGGCTGCCGGACGCCACCTGCGTGCTCTACGTCTCGCCGCTGAAGGCGCTGTCCAACGACATCCACCTCAACCTGGAGGCGCCGCTGGCCGGGATCGCCGAGGAGCTGGCGCGGCTGGGCCTGCCGGAGATTGCGATCCGCACCGCGGTGCGCACCGGCGACACCCCGGCCGGCGCGCGCGCGGCGCTGCGCCGGCAGCCGCCGCACGTGCTGGTGACCACCCCGGAGTCGCTGTACATCCTGCTCAACTCGGCTTCGGGCCGGGCGATGCTGGGCGGGGTGCGCACGGTGATCGTGGACGAGATCCACGCACTGGTACAGAGCAAGCGCGGCAGCCACCTGGCGCTGTCGCTGGCGCGGCTGGAGGCGCTCTGCGGCCGCCGTCCGCAGCGGATCGGGCTGTCGGCCACCCAGAAGCCGGTGGAAGCGGTGGCGCGCTTCCTCGCCGGGGCGGCGCCGCTGCCGACGGTCATCGACATCGGCCACGACCGCCCGCGCGATCTCGCGCTGGAGCTGCCGCCGACGCCGCTGGAACCGGTGATGTCGCACCCGCAGTGGGCGCAGGTGTATGCGCGCATCGCCGAGCTGGCCGCCGCGCACGCCACCACCCTGGTGTTCGTCAACACCCGGCGCATGGCCGAGCGCACCGCGCGCCAGCTGGCCGAACTCTTGGGCGAGCCGCAGGTGGCCGCGCACCACGGCTCGCTGTCCCGCGAGCTGCGGCTGGACGCCGAGCAGCGGCTCAAGCGCGGGGAGCTGAAGGTGCTGGTGGCGACCGCCTCGCTGGAGCTGGGGATCGACATCGGCGACGTCGAGCTGGTCTGCCAGATCGGCTCGCCGCGCAGCATCGCCGCCTTCCTGCAGCGGGTGGGGCGCTCCGGCCACCACGTCGGCGGCGTCCCCAAGGGCCGCCTGTTCCCGACCAGCCGCGACGAACTGCTGGAATGCGCGGCGCTGCTGGACGCGGTGCGGCGTGGCGAGCTGGACGCCCTGCGCATGCCGCGGGCGCCGCTGGACGTGCTGGCGCAGCAGATCGTGGCCGAGGTGGCCGCGCGCGACTGGGACGAGGACGCGCTGTACGCCTGCCTGTGCAGCGCCTATCCGTACGCGGACCTGCCGCGCGAACGCTTCGATGCGGTCGTGCGCATGCTGGACGAGGGCTTCGCCAGCCGCTTCGGCCCCCGCGCGCGCTACCTGCACCGCGACGCCGTGCAGCGGGTGCTGCGCGCGCGCAAGGGCGCGCGCCTGGTCGCCACCCAGTCCGGCGGCACCATCCCCGACCTCGGCGACTACAGCGTGGTGCTGGAGCCGCAGGCGATCACCATCGGCAGCGTCACCGAGGACTTCGCGATCGAAAGCCTCGGCGGCGACGTGTTCCAGCTCGGCAATGCCAGCTACCGCGTGCTGCGGGTCGAGGCCGGCGTGCTGCGGGTGGAGGATGCGCAGGGCCAGCCGCCGAGCATCCCGTTCTGGGTCGGCGAGGCGCCGGGGCGCACCGACGAGCTGTCGATCGCGCTGTCGCGCCTGCGCGCCGGCCTGCAGGCGCAGCTGGCGCAGGGCGGGGCGGCGCAGGCGGCGGCCTGGCTGCGCGCGGCGCTGCAATTGCCGGCGGAGGCGGCGCAGCAGATCGCCGACTACGCGGCGGCGCAGTGGATGGGGTTCGGGATGCTGCCGACCCGCGAGCACATCGCGCTGGAGCGGTTCTTCGACGAATCCGGCGGCACCCAGCTCATCATCCACGCGCCCTACGGCAGCCGCATCAACAAGGCCTGGGGCCTGGCCCTGCGCAAACGCTTCTGCCGCAAGTTCAACTTCGAGCTGCAGGCGGCGGCGACCGAGGACTGCATCCTGCTCTCGCTCTCCACCAGCCACAGCTTCCCGCTGGCCGAGGTGCTCGACTACCTGCATCCGGCCAGCGCGCGCGAGGTGCTGGTGCAGGCGCTGCTGGACGCGCCGCTGTTCCCCGCGCGCTTCCGCTGGAACGCCAGCACCGCGCTGGCGCTGCCGCGGCATGCCGGCGGCCGGCGGGTGATGCCGCAGCTGCAGCGGATGCGCGCCGAGGACCTGATGGCCACGGTCTTCCCCGACCAGGTGGCGTGCCTGGAGAACATCGTCGGCGAGCGCCAGGTGCCCGACCACCCGCTGGTGGCGCAGACGCTGGAGGACTGCCTGACCGAGGCGATGGACGTGGACGGCTGGCTGGACCTGCTGCGCGCGCTGGCGGAGGGCCGGGTGCGGGCGACTGCGCGCGACCTGACCGGGCCGTCCCCGTTCGCCGCCGAGGTGCTGGGCGCGCGCCCGTATGCCTTCCTCGACGACGCCCCGCTGGAGGAGCGCCGCACCCGCGCGGTGGCCGCACGCCGCTTCGGCCTGCCGGAGCAGGCGGACGACCTCGGCCGGCTGGATCCGGGTGCGATCGCCGCCGCGCGCGAGGATGCCTGGCCGCAGGCCGCGCATGCGGACGAACTGCACGCCGCGCTGTGCGACCTCGGCGTGCTCACCGCGGACGAGGCCGTAGCCAGCGGCTGGCCGTCGCTGCTGCAGGCGCTGGCCGCGCAGGGGCGGGCGACCGCGCTGGCCACCCCGGACGGCGTGCGCTGGGTGGCCGCCGAGCGCCTTCCGCTGCTGCGCGCGCTGCATCCGCAGGCCGCCTGCACCCCGCCGCTGGCGCTGCCGCCCGCGTTGGCGCGCGACTGGTCGCGCGAGGAGGCGCTGCGCGAGCTGGTGCGCGCGCGGCTGTCGGCGCTGGCGGTGACCGACGCGCAGGAATTGGCGGCGGGACTGGCGGTGCCGGTGGCCGAGGTGGCGCTCGCGCTGCTGGCGCTGGAGCAGGAAGGCTATGCCCTGCGCGGCCGCTTCGCGCCGCAGGCGCCGGCCGAACAGTGGTGCGAGCGCACCCTGCTGGCGCGCATCCACCGGCACACCGTGGCGCGGCTGCGGCGCGAGATCGAGCCGGTCGCGGTGCGCGACTACGTGCGCTTCCTGTGCGACTGGCAGCACCTCTCCGCCGCCACCCGCGTGCGCGGGCCGGAGGCGCTGGCAGGGGTGCTGTCGCAGCTGGAGGGGTTCGAGGCCGCGGCGCAGGCGTGGGAAGCGGAGCTGCTGCCGGCGCGGGTGCAGGACTACGCGCTGGACTGGCTGGATGCGCTGTGCGGCAGCGGGCGGATCGCCTGGGCGCGGCTGCGCGCCGGCGGCGAGGCCTTGGTGCGGGCGGCGCCGCTGGTGCTGCTGCCGCGCCCGCAGCTGGCCGGCTGGATGCGGCTGGCGGCGGCGCAGCCGGAGCCGGAGTCGCCGCCGTCCTCGCGCGCGCAGCGGGTGGAGGCCGCGCTGCAGGCGCACGGGGCGCTGTTCTTCGAGGAGCTGCGCCAGGCCAGCGGCCTGCTGGAGGTGGAGCTGGAGGAGGCGCTGGGCGAACTGGTGGCGCGCGGGCGGGTGGGCTGCGACAGCTTCGCCGGCCTGCGCGCCCTGCTGCAGCCGGCCAGCCGGCGCGCACCGCGCTTCGCCCGCCACGGCCGCCGCGCCGCGCTGCGCGGGATCGCCGATGCCGGGCGCTGGGCGCGGGTGGGGCCGGCGCTGGCCGGGCTGCAGGACCTGGACCCGCAGCAGGCGCAGGCCGACCGCGAACACGTCGCGCGCGTGCTGCTGCGCCGCTGGGGCGTGGTGTGCTGGCCGCTGCTGGCGCGCGAGGCGCCGTGGCTGCCGCCGTGGCGCGAGCTGTTGCGGGTGTACCAGCGGCTGGAGGCGCGCGGCGAGATCCGCGGCGGGCGCTTCCTGGCCGGGGTGGCCGGGCCGCAGTTCGCGCTGGCGGAGGCGGTGGCCGGGCTGCGCGCGGTGCGCGCGCGGGCGCCGGACGGCGCGCTGCTGGTGGTGTCGGCGGCCGACCCGCTGAACCTGGCCGGGCTGCTGCTGGCCGGCGAGAAGGTGCCGCGCCAGCCGGGCGCACGGCTGCTGCTGCGCGACGGCGTGGTGATCGCCACCCAGGTCGGCGGCGTGTTCGCCGCGCGCGAGGCGCTGGCGGCGGACGCGCTGGAGGCGGCGCGCCACGCGCTGCGGCGCGCGCCGGGCGAGCCGCAGCCGTTGCCGCCGGGCGCGCGCCTGCAGGCGGATCCGCTCGGCCTGCATCGCTGAAGGGCGGCGGCGGGCAGCCGCGTGCTTGCCGCCACGCCGCGTTTGGCGGATATCGATGCACGAACGCCGCCCGCAGGTGGCGTTCGTGGGGGCGCTGGCGGGCGCGCGGCTTACTGGCTGTCCAGCCCGCGCTTCTCCAGCAGCGGCTCGATCCGCGCCTCGTGGCCGGCGAACGCCGGGAACAGCTTGCCGGCCTCGATCTGCCCGCCGGGCGCGAGCACGTATTGGCGCAGGCGGTCGCCGTTGGCGCGGGTCAGCCCGCCGTGTTCGCGGATCCACTGCTGGGTGTTGGCATCCAGCACCTCCGACCAGATGTAGGCGTAGTAGCCGGCCGCGTAGCCGCCCATGATGTGGCTGAAATAGGGCGTGCGGTAGCGCGGCGGCACCGGCGGGTAGTCGAAGCCGTCGGCCTTGAGCGCCTTGGCCTCGAACGCCATCACGTCCTTGCCGGCCGGGATCTGCTCCAGCGGCAGCTGGTGCAGGCGCTGGTCGAGCATCGCCGCTTGCAGGTATTCGGTGGTGGCGAAGCCCTGGTTGAACTTGGACGCCGCGATCACCTTGTCCAACAGCTCCTTGGGCATCGGCGCGCCGGTCTGGTAGTGCTTGGCGTAGTGCGCCAGCACTTCCGGCCAGTCCGCCCACATCTCGTTGACCTGCGACGGGTATTCCACGAAGTCGCGCGGCACGTTCATCGAGAAGTACGGGTAGCGCACGTCCTGGAAGAAGCCGTGCAGGGCATGGCCGAACTCATGGAAGGCGGTGGTGACCTCGTCCCAGGTCAGCAGGGTCGGCTCCCCGGCCGGCGGCTTGGGGACGTTAAGGTGGTTGGCCACCACCGGCTTCTCGCCGGTCAGCGCGGACTGCGCGACGTAGGTGTTCATCCATGCGCCGCCGCGCTTGGACGGGCGCGCGTACGGGTCGAAGATGAAGATCGCCAGGCGCTTGCCGTCGGCGTCGAACACGTCGTAGGTCCAGGTGTCCGGATGGTACTTGGGCAGGTCGGTGCGTTCCTTGAAGGTCAGCCCGTAGAGCTTGTTGGCGGCGTAGAACACCCCGTTCTCGAGCACGCTGCGCATCTCGAAGTACGGCTTGAGCTGGTTCTCGTCGAAGTCGTAGCGCGCCTTGCGCACCTTCTCGGTGTAGTAGGCCCAGTCCCACGGCTGCAGCTGGAAGCTCGGTTGCCCGGCGGCCTTCTGCTCGGCGTCGATCATCGCCTGCAGGTCCGCGCCCTCGCGGCGGGCGTTGGCCACCGCCTTCGGGGCGAGCGCGCCGAGCATGCGGTTGACGGTCGCCGGGTTGGCAGCGGTCTCGTCGGCCAGCACGTAGTCGGCGGTGGTCGGGTAGCCGAGCAGGCGCGCGCGCTCGGCGCGCAGCTTGAGCACCTGCGCCACCACCCCGGTGTTGTCCCACTGGTTGCCGCGGCTGCCGCGCGCGACCGAGGCCTCGTGCACGCGCTGGCGCAGCGCGCGGTCCTCGAGCTGGGTCTCGACCGGCTGCCCGGTGGTGTTGAGCAGGGTGATCAGGTACTTGCCGTCCAGCCCGCGCGCGCGCGCGGCCTCCGCGGCGGCGGCGATCTGCGCCTCGCTCAGGCCCTTGAGCTGGGCGCGGTCGTCCACCACCACCGCCGAGTCGTTGACCTCGGCCAGCACGTTCTGGTCGAACTGGGTGGACAGCTGCGACAGCTCGGTGTTGATCGCGCGGATGCGCGCCTTCTGCGCGTCGGTGAGGGCGGCGCCGGCGCGCACGAAGTCCTCGTAGCGCTTCTCCAGCAGGCGGCGGTCGACCGCATCCAGCCCCAGCGTGTCGCGGGCGTCGTACAGCGCCTTCACCCGCGCGAACAGCTTCGGGTTGAGCATGATCGCGTCGCGGTGGGCGGCGAACTTCGGCGCGTAGTCGCGCTGGATCTGCTCGCGCGCCGGGTTCTTGTCGGTCGCCACCAGGTTGAAGAACACGTTGCTGGCGCGATCCAGCAGCCAGCCGCTCTTCTCCATCGCCACGATGGTGTTCTGGAAGGTCGGCGGCGCCGGGTTGTCGGCGATGGCGGCGATCTCGCGCAGCTGCTCGGCCATGCCGGCGTCGAACGCGGGCGCGAAGTCGCTGTCCTGGATCTTGTCGAACTGCGGGTAGTTGAGATCGAGCGGGCTGGGCGCGGCGAACGGGCCGTGGTAGGCGGGCATGGCGGTCGGGGCGGTGGCGGGCGGAGTGCCCTTGCCGGTGCGGGTGGGGCTGCGGTCGGCGGCGTCGGCGGCGGCGCTGCCGAGCGCGGTGGCGATGGCAAGGGCGAGGGCGGCGAGCTTGGGCATGGGCATGGGTGGACGATGGTTTCAGCGGTTATGGGGCCAGCATGACCGGCAGGCAAGCCCGGCGCGCGTGCCGAACGGCATGCCCCGGTCTGTCCGGCGCGGCGGCCCGCCCGCGTTGCCCGGACTGACGGCCGTCATCGGATCCGGCGAGAATACGCTCGGTCTTCCCGCGCCGGTCCTGCCATGCCCACCACCGCCTTCGATTTCGACGCCCTCGGTCTGGACGGCCGGCCGCAGCCGCTGTCGCAGTGGCGCGGCCAGGTGCTGCTGATCGTCAATACCGCCAGCCGCTGCGGGTTCACCCCGCAGTACGCCGGGCTGGAGGCGCTGTGGCGCCAGTACGGCCCGCGCGGGCTGGTGGTGCTGGGCTTCCCCTGCGACCAGTTCGGCCACCAGGAGCCGGGCGATGCCGACGAGATCCGCCGCTTCTGCTCGCTGACCTACGACGTGACCTTCCCGCTGTTCGCCAAGGTCGAGGTCAACGGCGCCGACGCCCACCCGCTGTGGAAGTGGCTGAAGTCCCAGAAGGGCGGGCTGCTCGGGACCGAGGCGATCAAGTGGAACTTCACCAAGTTCCTGGTCGGCCGCGACGGCCGGGTGCTCAAGCGCTATGCGCCGACCGACAGGCCCGAGGCATTGGTGGGCGACATCGAGGCGGCGCTGGCATGAATCCGGCCCCGATCGATGGCAACGGCTATCGGCTCGAGTTCGAGTACCAGCCGCCGCTGCTGAGCGTGCATCTACGCGGTGCGGTAGCGCCGGACGAGAATCTGGCGGTGACGACCGAATACTGGCAGCAAATCGCCCGTGTCGTGCGCGAGCTCGGTGCCGAGCAGTTGCTCGTGCTGGATGAATTGCCGGGTGAGGTCATGACTGATGCAGAGCTGCAGCGCTTCTTCGACAGCCTGGCAGGGCTTGGCCTGGAGAAGGCGCAGATCGCCTATGTCGAGGCGCGACTCGACCAGGTGGCGCGAATCGAATATGCACAGCTGCTGGCGCAGGAGCGCGGCTATCGGGTGCGGGCCTTCGCCAACGAGCCGGAAGCCAGGCTCTGGCTGCACTATGGCGGGGCCTGAGCGGGCCGCGCGTTTGTGCGAGGGGGCTTATTTCTCGACGAAGGCGCGCTCGAACACGTATTCGCCTGGGCTGCCGATGCGCGGCGAGGCGGTGAAGCCGCGACGGTCGAGGATGGCGCGGAAGTCGGCCAGCATCTGCGGGCTGCCGCAGATCATGGCGCGGTCGTGCGCCGGATCCAGCGCGGGCAGGCCGAGGTCGGCCGCGATCCGCCCTCTGTCCAAGAGGTCGGTGATGCGCCCGCGCTGCAGCCGGCCCTGCCAATAGAAGTCCTCGCGGCTGACCGCCGGGTAGTACAGCAGCTTGGCGCGGACCTCCTCGCCCAGGTACTCGTGGCAGCGCAGGCCGCGGCTGATGTAGTCGCGGTAGGCCAGGTCCTGCTCGCCGCGCACGCCGTGCACCACGATCACTTTCTCGAAGCGTTCGTAGGTGGCCGGGTCCTTGATCACCGCCAGCCACGGCGCAAGACCAGTGCCGGTCGCCAGCAGGTAGAGATGGCGGCCGGGGTGCAGGTCGGAGATCAGCAGGGTGCCGGTCGGCTTGCGCCCGATCAGCAGGGTGTCGCCGGGGCGGATGTGCTGCAGGCGCGAGGTCAGCGGGCCGTTCGGCACCTTGATGCTGAAAAACTCCAGCTCCTCCTCCCAGTTCGCGCTGGCGATCGAGTAGGCGCGCAGCAGCGGCTTGCCCTCGACCTCCAGGCCGATCATCACGAACTGGCCGTTGTCGAAGCGGAAGCCGTCGTCGCGGGTGGTGGTGAAGCTGAAGTAGGCGTCCGTCCAGTGGCGGACGTCGAGCACCGTCTCGGTGCCGAACGGTGAGGCCATGCGCGTGGGGGTAGGTGGCGTGTCGGCGCGCATTCTACGCGGCGCCGCCCGGGGTCGCTTGATCGGGCGCAAACCCCGGGCGCGGCGATCCCCCGCGCCGCCGGCCGCGCGCGTCAGCGCGTCGGCGCGGGCGGGCGCAGGCGCAGCAGCTGGCCGTCGTCGGCGTCGGTCAGCACGTACACGCTGGCGTCCGGGCCGACCCGCACGTCGCGGATGCGCGCCCCGCGCTCACCGAGCAGGCGCTCCTCGCCGACGACGCGGTCGCCGTCCAGGCGCAGGCGGATCAGGCTGCGCCCGGCCAGCGCGCCGAGGAACAGGCTGTCGTTCCAGGGATGGCCCGGATGCCCGCGCAGGAAGGCCATCCCCGACAGTGCCGGCGACACCGCCCAGACATGGTGCGGCGGCTCCATCCCGGGCAGGCGGCGCCCGCGGGTCTCCGGGTATGGGCGCCCGCTGGCATAGTCCACCCCGTCGCTGGCCAGCGGCCAGCCGTAGTTGCGGCCGGGTTCGGGCAGGTTGAGCTCGTCGCCGCCGCGCGGGCCGTGCTCGCTTTCCCACAGCCGCCCGCTGGCCGGGTCGATCGCCAGGCCCTGGCTGTTGCGGTGGCCGAGGCTCCAGATCTCCGGGCGCGCGCCGGCGCGCCCGACGAACGGGTTGTCAGCCGGGATGCCGCCGTCCAACTGCAACCGCACCAGCTTGCCCGGCAGCACGCCGAGGTCCTGCGCCAGCGCCTTCTGGTTGCGGTCGCCCTGGCTGATGAAGACGTGGCCGCGGCCGTCGAACGCGATGCGCGCGCCGAAGTGCTGGTCGCCATGCAGCTTGGGCTGCTGGCGGTAGACCACGCGCAGGTCGGACAGGCCGCCGTCGTCGAGGCGGGCGTGGGCGACCGCGGTGCTGGCGCTGCCGTCCGGCCCGGGTTCGGCGTAGCTGAGCCAGATCCGCCGGTTGCGCGCGAAGCCGGGATCGAGCACCACGTCGAGCAGGCCGCCCTGGCCGCGCGCATGCACCGCCGGCACCCCGGCCAGCGGCGGGGAGAGCGTGCCGTCGGGGGCGATCCGGCGCAGCCGCCCGGGGCGCTCCGTGACCAGGAAGCCGCCGTCCGGCAGCAGTGCCACCGCCCAGGGGTGTTCCAGCCCCGAGGCGAGGGTCTCCACCACGGCCGCGGGAGCCGGCGCTTGCGGCGCGTCGGCCTGCGGCGGGCGCGCGCAGGCGGGCAGGGCGGCACAGGCCAGCAGCAGGGCGAGGACAACGGCGCTCGGGCGCATGGCGGTCTCCACAGCCGTCGCGGCCGACCTTAGCCGCACGCGCAGGGACGGGCAAGGGTGCTTGGGCACGGCCGCAGGCCGGCGCGGAGCGCCTAGAATGCCGCGTCCGTTGCCTGCGAGCCGCCATGCTTCCGTCCGCGTCCCCTGCATCCGCCTCCGCCGCCATCCGCTACCAGGACCTGGTCGACTCGATCGCCGACGCCCTGCAGTACATCAGCTACTACCATCCGGTCGACTACATCAAGAGCCTGACCGCGGCCTGGCAGCGCGAGCAGTCGCCGGCGGCCAAGGACGCAATGGCGCAGATCCTGGTCAACTCGCGCATGTGCGCGGAGGGCCACCGCCCGATCTGCCAAGACACCGGGATCGTGACCGTGTTCCTGAAGGTGGGCATGGACGTGCGCTGGGAGGGCTTCCCCGGTTCGCTCGAGGACGCGGTGAACGCGGGCGTGCGTCGTGCCTACACCCATCCGGACAACCCCCTGCGCGCCAGCGTGCTGGCGGATCCGGCCGGCAGGCGCGTGAACACCCGCGACAACACCCCGGCGGTGGTCAACGTCTCGATCGTGCCGGGCAACACGCTGGAGGTGATCGTCGCCGCCAAGGGCGGCGGCTCGGAGGCCAAGAGCAAGTTCGCGATGCTCAACCCGTCCGACTCCATCGTCGACTGGGTGCTCAAGACCGTGCCGACCATGGGCGCCGGCTGGTGCCCGCCCGGCATGCTCGGGATCGGCATCGGCGGCACCGCCGAGAAGGCGATGCTGCTGGCCAAGGAGTCGCTGATGGAGCCGATCGACATCCAGGACCTGATCGCGCGCGGCCCCGCCAACCGCCTGGAGGAGTTGCGCCTGGAGTTGTACGAGAAGGTCAACGCGCTCGGCATCGGTGCCCAGGGCCTGGGCGGCCTGACCACCGTGCTCGACGTGAAGATCAAGGACTACCCGACCCACGCCGCCAATCTGCCGGTGGCGATGATCCCCAACTGCGCCGCCACCCGGCATGCCCATTTCGTGCTCGATGGCAGCGGGCCGGTCGCACTCGCGCCGCCCGCGCTGGAGGACTGGCCGGATCTCGACTACGGCCCGCGCAGCGCGCGCCGGGTGGACCTGGACACCCTCACCCGCGAGGAGGTTGCCCGCTTCCAGCCGGGCGAGGTGCTGCTGCTCAACGGCAAGCTGCTGACCGGCCGCGATGCCGCGCACAAGCGGATCGTGGACATGCTCGACCGCGGCGAGCCGCTGCCGGTCGATTTCCGCGGCCGTTTCATCTACTACGTCGGCCCGGTCGATCCGGTGCGCGACGAGGTGGTCGGCCCGGCCGGCCCGACCACCGCCACCCGCATGGACAAGTTCACCGAGCAGGTGCTCGGCGCGACCGGCCTGCTCGGCATGATCGGCAAGGCCGAGCGCGGCCCGGCCGCGATCGAGGCGATCCGCCGCCACCAGTCGGTGTACCTGATGGCGGTCGGCGGCGCCGCCTACCTGGTCTCGAAGGCGATCCGCGCCGCGCGCGTGGTCGCGTTCGCGGACCTCGGCATGGAGGCGATCTACGAGTTCGAGGTCCAGGACATGCCGGTGACGGTGGCGGTGGACAGCCGCGGCACCTCGGTGCACGCCACCGGCCCGCGCGAATGGCAGGCGCGGATCGGCAAGATCCCGGTGGTGGTGGCGTGAGCCGTGCCTGGAGCGAGGCCGGCGAGGGGTTCCAGATCGACTACCAGCAGCTGCCGACCCACCTGCGCGCGCATGTGCACGGCGGGGTGGATTCGGTCGCGCTTTCCTGCGCCATGTGGCGGCAGCTGGGCGCGGCCTGCCATGCCGCGGGCTGCGCGCGCCTGCTGGTGATCGAGGATTTGGCCGGGCACGTGCCCGCCGAGGCGCTCGGCCCGCTGGCGCAGGCGATGCAGGCGGCCGGCTTCGACCGCATCCGCACCGCCTTCGTGGACCTGCGCGACCATGCCGGGGAAAACGAGCACGGCGAGATCCTGTGCCGCGAGCTCGGCCTGCCGGTGCGGGTGTTCGCGGACGAGGAGTCCGCGCGGCTGTGGCTGGTCTACGGCGAGTGATGCGGGCGCCGGCCGCCGCGTGCACCGATCGCGGCGGATGCGACCGGCGCGCGCGCTAGAACCACCAGGCCAGCAGGAACAGGCCGACCATCGCGAACGCGATCGCCAGTTTCAGCGCGCCGCCCACCAGCAGCCCGAGCCAGGTCCCGAGCCCGATCCTGCCGGCGGCGCCGAGGTCGTCCGGATGCAGGCTGCGCCGGTGCAGCAGTTCCCCGGCCAGCGCCCCGAGGAACGGTCCGGTCAGCAGCCCGGGCAGGCCGAAGAACAGCCCGACCAGGGTGCCGAGCATAGCGCCGGCGACCGCCAGCCCGCTGGCCCCGACCCGGCGCGCGCCGTGCGCGCCAGCCCACAGGTCGACCGCCTGCGATAGCAGGGTGAGCAGGCCGAACGCCACCAGCCAGCCCCAGTGCACGTGCGCGAAGCCGTCCGCCCACGCCGCCAGCAGCAGGCCGGCGAACACCAGCGGCACCCCGGGCAGGGCCGGCAGCACGGTGCCGGCCAGACCCGCCAGAACCAGCAGCGCCGCCAGCAGCTGCCACAGCAGGGCGGCGCTCATCGGGCTCGGAGCAAAAGGCCGGTCAGGGGCCGCGCGTGGCGCGGCTCAGTTGCGGAAGTCCTGGTGGCAGGCCTTGCACGCCCGGCCGATCGACTGCAGCGCGTCCCCCACGCCCGGGCAGGTCAGCGGCGGGCTGGCGATCGCGCGGTCGGCGGCGGCGCGCATCTGCGAGGCCGCGTTCTTGAAGCGCTCGTCGTCGCGCAGGTCGGGGAACGCGGCCTCCAGGTCGTTGGCGCTCAGGCGCAGCGCCTGCAGGTGCGGCAGCACGTCGGTGGCGTTGCAGCGGTTCTGCTCCATGTCCGCCTTCAGCTGGGCCATGTGCCACTGCTGCACGTGCATCAGCGCCTCCGGGAAGTGGTCCTTGCGGGCATTGATGGCGCGCATGACCATCACCGTGGCGATCACCCCGAGCACCAGCCCGAGGATCAGCAGGAACAGGTAGCGGCCGGCGTTGGAGGCGCGCCGCGGGGCGTCGGCGGAAGGCGGAGTGGGGGCGACGTTCGACATGGCTTCGGTCCCGGCGTGGCGAAGGTGCCCGGACGATAGCACAGCCCCCGGTCGCTTAGACTTCCGCCATGCAACGCGAGTGGCAGGAGCGCTTTTCCGGCATCGACCGCCTGTACGGACGCGGCGCGCTGGCGCGCCTGGCCGCCAGCCACGTCACCGTGGTCGGGATCGGCGGCGTGGGTTCGTGGGCGGTGGAGGCGCTGGCGCGCAGCGGCGTCGGCGCGCTGACCCTGGTCGATGCGGACGAGCTGTGCGTCTCCAACACCAACCGCCAGCTGCCGGCGCTGGACGGCCAGTACGGGCGCGCCAAGATCGAGGCGATGGCCGAGCGCTGCCGCGCGATCAATCCGCACATCCGGCTGCAGCTGGAGCCGCGCTTCCTCACCCCGGCGAACATGGCCGAGCTGCTGCAGGCGCCGGGCGATCTGGTGCTGGATGCCTGCGACAGCTTCCGCACCAAGGTCGAGGCGATTGCCTGGTGCCGCCGCCGCAAGCAGCCCATCATCACCGTCGGCGCCGCCGGCGGCCGCAGCGACGTCACCCAGATCCGCGTGCGCGACCTGTCGCGCACCGAGCACGACGCCATGCTCTCGCTGATCCGCAAGAAGCTGCGCGGCGAGTTCAACTTCCCCAGGAACCACGACCGCTACTTCGGGGTGCCGGCGGTGTATTCGCTGGAGAACGTGCGCTACCCGCAGGCCGATGGCCGCGTCTGCGGCATCCGTCCGCAGCTCGGCAAGGAGGAGGCGCTCAAGCTCGATTGCGGCGCCGGGCTGGGCGCGGCCACCCACGTCACCGGCGCGTTCGCGTTCGCGGCGGTGGGCAAGGCGATCGAACTGTTGCTCAAGCCGAAGCGGGCAGGCTGACGGGCAGGTTGGCGGGCAGATTGAACAGGCGCACGGCGTTCTCGCGGGTCGCCGCGGCCACCGCCTCCGGCGCCATCCCGCGCAGCTGTGCGACCTGCGCCAGTACCTCCGGCAGGAACGCCGGCTCGTTGCGCTGGCCGCGGTGCGCGGCGCCCGGCTGGTCGGGGCTGTCGGTTTCCAGCAGCAGCTGCTCCAGCGGCATGTTCGCCACGATCCGGCGCAGGCGCTGCGCGCGCGCGTAGGTCACCGGCCCACCGATGCCGAGCAGGAAGCCGAGCCGGTGCAGTTGCGCGGCCTGCTCGGGGCTGCCGGAAAAGCTGTGCACCACACCGCGCAGCCTGCCGATGCGGCGCAGCGTGGCGATCACCGCGTCCAGCGCGCGCCGCGCGTGCACGATCACCGGCAGATCGAACTCCCGCGCCAGTCGCAGCTGGCCCTCGAAATAGGCCTGCTGTGCCTGCGCGTCCAGGCCGGGGACGAAGAAATCCAGCCCGCATTCGCCCACCGCGTGCGGGCGTTCGCGCGCGATCCAGTCGCGCAGCAACGGCAGGTGCTCGGGGCGGTGGCGGTCGAGGAACATCGGGTGCAGGCCGTAGGCCGGGAACAGCCCGGGGCGGGCCGCGCAGATCGCGCGCAGCGCCGGCCAGCCGTCGGCGGCGACCGCCGGCACCACCTGCATCACCACCCCGGCCGCGCGCGCGCGCTGCCAGGCGGCATCGCGGTCGGCGTCGAATTCGGCCGCATCGAAATGGCTGTGGCTATCGACCAGCCACATGCTCAGCGCCCCGGATCGCCCGCGGCCGGCACCTTGTCTGTCGCGGCGGGCTTCTTCCAGCGCGCCAGCAGCAGGGTGGCCAGGCCCAGCAGCAGTTCGTCCGCGAACGGAATGAAATCCGGCAGCACCAGGTCCAGCAGGAACAGGGCGGCGCTGAGCAGGAACAGCCGCGGGAAGCTCAGGCGGTCGAACCAGCGCAGCAGCGGCGCGAGTAGCGGATTGGCCATGGCAGGCCTCCTCCCGGGGGCGCTTGACGCTAGCATGGCCGTGGCCGGCGGCCACATGAACGGGTGCTGGCAGGGGGCGATCCGGGCCGGTACCCGTTCAGTTTGGGCGTGCTGCAATCCGGGCCGCAGGGGTCGCCGGACGAATCGGCGCAATCCACAGACGGGAGGATGAGGGATGAACAGGAACATGCTCTTCGTGGCCATCGCGGCCCTGATCGTCGGCGGCGTCGCCACCGCCGGCTACCTGAAGTTCAGCGGCAAGCCCGCCGCCGCCAGCGCCGAGGCGCCGGCGATCGGCACGCCGCTCGCGCCGCCGCCTGCCTCGCCCAGCGAGCCGGGCCCGGCCGATGCCGCGATCCCGGCCACGCCGCTGCCGCCCGCGCCGGCCTATGCCGAGGTCGTGGACGTGCGCCCGGTCACCGAGAAGCAGCCTCTCTACGCCACGGTGATCGGCACCGAGCCGGTGCGCGAGACCAGCACCAGCAGCGTGCCGCGTGAGGTGTGCGAGGACGTGGTGGTGCAGGAGCGCCTGCCCGAGCGCGACGGCAACGTGGGCGGCACCGTGGTCGGCGCGGTGGTCGGCGGCCTGCTCGGCAACCAGATCGGCAAGGGCGACGGGCGCAAGCTGGCGACCGTGGCCGGCGCGGTGGCCGGCGGCTATGCCGGGCACGAGATCGACAAGCGCCACGAGGGCGGCCGGGTCGTGAACCGCACCGAGCGCCAGTGCCGCACGGTCAGCGACAGCGTCAGCAACACCCGCACCGTGGCCTGGAACGTCACCTACCGCACCCCGGACGGCAAGACCGCCAGCATGCGCACCGACAAGAAGCCGGGCAGCCGCATCGCGCTCGGCCAGGAGACCCGCACCGTCGGCTACGACGTGACCTACGTGCTCGATGGCCAGCGCCACACGGTGCGCATGGACCAGCGCCCCGGCGACCGCCTGCCGGTGGTCGATGGCCAGGTGGTGACCCAGGTCGCGGCCACGGACGCCGCCACCAGCCGCCGCTGACGCGACGAAACGCAGGCCCGGAACGGAAAAGGCCGGCGGAATGTCGGCCTTTTCCTTGCGCTTCGCAGGTGTCGGCTCGGCGCCCTGCCTCGGTACAATTTGCGGATCGTCCACCTCGCGCCGAAGACCATGGCCCTGCATCCCTACGACCTCTACGACGTGCGTGCGCTGCTCAGCGAGGAGGAGCGCGCGGTGCAGGACAGCGTGGCGCGCTTCACCGACGAGAAAGTGCTGCCGATCATCGGCGAGTGCTTCGACGCCGGCCGCTTCCCCAAGGAGCTGATTCCGGAGATCGCAAGTCTCGGCCTGCTCGGCTCGTCGCTGCCGGAGCAGTACGGCTGCGCCGGCCTGAACTCGGTCAGCTACGGCCTGATCTGCCAGGAGCTGGAGCGCGGTGATTCCGGCATCCGCAGCTTCGTGTCCGTGCAGAGCTCGCTGTGCATGTACCCGATCTACGCCTACGGCAGCGAGGAGCAGCGCCAGCGCTGGCTGCCGGAGATGGCCGCGGGCAAGGTGATCGGCTGCTTCGGCCTGACAGAGCCGCACGGCGGCTCCGATCCGGCCAACATGAAGACCCACGCGCGCCGCGACGGCGGCGACTGGGTGCTCAACGGCGCCAAGATGTGGATCACCAACGGCAACCTGGCCGACATCGCCATCGTGTGGGCGCAGACCGACGCGGGCATCCAGGGCTTCATCGTCGAGAAGGGCATGCCCGGCTTCGCCGCGCAGGAGATCAAGCACAAGATGAGCCTGCGCGCCTCGGTCACCAGCGCGCTGTTCCTCGACAACGTGCGCGTGCCGGACGCCAACCGCCTGCCCAACGTGAAGGGCCTGAAGGGCCCGCTGGGCTGCCTCACCCAGGCCCGCTACGGCATCACCTGGGGCCCGATCGGCGCCGCCATCGCCTGCCTCGACGAGGCGCTGCGCTACAGCAAGGAGCGCATCCTGTTCGGGCGCCCGGTGGCCGCCACCCAGGCCGCGCAGCTGAAGTTGGCCGACATGGCGCGCCGGATCACCACGGCCCAGCTGCTGTCGCTGCAGTTGGGACGGCTGAAGGACGCCGGCCGCATGCAGCCCACCCAGGTCTCGCTGGCCAAGTGGAACAACGTGCGCATGGCCCTCGACGTCGCCCGCGAGGCGCGCGACCTGCTGGGCGGTGCCGGCATCACCACCGAGCATGCGCCGATCCGGCACGCGCTGAACCTGGAGTCGGTCATCACCTACGAAGGCACCGAGACCGTGCACCAGCTGGTGGTCGGCCGCGAGCTGACCGGCCTCAACGCGTTCTGAGCCACCGGCCGCGGCCGCCGCCGCGGCCCTCCGTCCCGTCCCTGCCGCCGAGCCGCCGCGCATGTTCGTGCCCGTCCCGCACCCGATCCCGGCCCGCATGAAGGGCGTCAACCGCGCCGAGGTGTGCGACGCCAACTTCCAGGCGTTCGTGCGCGACTGGAGCGGCCGGGCGCTGCCCACGCCGGCGCCGGACGAGCCGATCCTCGACGGCAGCGCGCTGGATGCCCGCGGGTTCCGCGAGCTGTTCGAATCGCAGCTGATCTCCCGCCACCTCGACCTGATGGCGCGCGTGCTGCGGGTGCAGAACAAGGTCTTCTACACCATCGGCAGCAGCGGCCACGAAGGCAACGCGATGGTCGCGCGTCTCACCCGCCACACCGACCCGGCGTTCCTGCACTACCGCAGCGGCGGGTTCATGGCCGAGCGCTTCCGCAAGCTGCCGGGCATGGACCCGATCATGGATTCGGCGCTGAGCTTCGCCGCCAGCGCCGAGGACCCGGCCAGCGGCGGCCGCCACAAGGTGTGGGGAAGCAAGCCGCTGTGGGTGCTGCCGCAGACCTCCACCATCGCCTCGCACCTGCCGAAGGCGCTCGGCACCGCGATCGCGATCGAGGCCGGCAAGCGCCTCGGCACCGGGCTGCCGGTGCCGGACGATTCCATCGTGATCTGCTCGTTCGGCGACGCCTCCGCCAACCACGCCACCGCGCAGGCCGCGTTCAACGCGGCCAGCTGGACCGCCTACCAGCAGCTGCCGGCGCCGGTGCTGTACGTGTGCGAGGACAACGGCATCGGCATCTCGGTGAAGACGCCGAGCGGCTGGATCGCGGAGAGCTTCCGCCACCGCCGCGACCTCGACTATTTCTTCGCCGACGGCCTCGACCTCGCCGCCGGCTATGGCGACGTGCAGCGCGCGGTGGAGCACTGCCGCCGCACCCGCCGGCCGACTTTCCTGCACCTGCGCACCACCCGCATCATGGGCCACGCCGGCACCGACTTCGAGATCGAGTGGCGCAGCCTGGAGGAGATCTGCGCAGTCGAGGCCAGCGACCCGCTGCTGCGCAGCGCGGCGATCGCGCTGGAATCGGGGCTGATGACGCAGGAGGAGATCCTCGCGCTGTACGAGGACATCCGCCGGCGCTGCTTCGCCGCCGCGGAGGAGGCCGACCGCCGCCCGCGCCTGACCACGCTCGCGCAGGTGATGGCCCCGCTGGCGCCCTACACCCCGGACAAGGTGCAGGCGGAGGCCACCCGCGCGCCGTCGCTCGAGGCCCGCATCAAGGCCTTCGGCGGCGAGGACAAGCTGCCCGAGAAGCAGGCGCCGCGGCACCTGGCCATCCAGATCAACCAGGCCCTGCACGACCTGCTGGCCAAGTATCCGCAGGCGCTGCTGTTCGGCGAGGACGTGGCCCAGAAGGGCGGCGTGTATACCGTCACCAAGGGCCTGTTCAAGGCCTTCGGCGGCCGCCGCGTGTTCAACACCCTGCTGGACGAGACCACGATCCTGGGCCTGGCCCAGGGCTTCGCCAACATGGGGCTGCTGCCGATCCCCGAGATCCAGTACCTGGCCTACCTGCACAACGCCATCGACCAGCTGCGCGGCGAGGCCTGCTCGCTGCAGTTCTTCAGCGATGGCCAGTACGCCAATCCGATGGTGGTGCGCATCGCCGGCCTGGGCTACCAGCGCGGCTTCGGCGGCCACTTCCACAACGACAACTCGGTGACCGCGCTGCGCGACATCCCGGGGCTGGTGGTGGGCTGCCCGTCGCGCGGCGACGACGCCGCGATGATGCTGCGCACGCTGGCGGCGCTGGCGCGGGTGGACGGGCGGGTGAGCGTGTTCCTCGAGCCGATCGCGCTGTACATGACCAAGGACCTGTACGCGCCCGGCGACGGGGAGTGGCTGACCGCCTACCCGGCGCCCGACCAGGCGCTGGTGCTGGGCGAGGAGCGCGTGTACGGCGCAGACGCCACCGACTGCGTGATCTTCACCTTCGGCAACGGCGTGCCGATGAGCCTGCGCGCCGCGCGCGAGATCGAGAAGAAGCACGGCTGGACGGTGCGCGTGGTGGATCTGCGCTGGCTGGTGCCGCTCAACCACGCCGCGATCGCCAGGCATGCCGGCGAGTGCGCGCGCATCCTCGTCGTCGACGAAGGCCGCTTCAGCGCCGGCATCGGCGAGGGCGTGATCACCGCGATCACCGAGGCCGGTTTCGGCGGCAAGCCGCTCAAGCGCGTGGTCGGCGCGGACACCTACACGCCGCTGGCGGGGGCCGCGTTCCTGGTGATCCCGAAGGACGAGGACATCGTCGCGGCCGCGGACGCGCTGGCGGGCTGAGCCCTCAGCGCGCCAGCCCGCCCAGCAGCGGACGCACGCGCAGCGGCTGCGCACCCGCCTCCAGCGCGCCCGCGTCGCGTCCGAGCGGCAGCACCGCCAGCGCGAGCGCGCCCGCCGCGCTGACCAGGCGGCCGCAGGCGTCGCCGTCGCAGCGGACCTCGCTGCCGGCGGCGAGCGGGGCGTCCGCCTCGCACAGTGCCAGGCCGCGCTTGGCCTGGCCGAGGTAGTGGGTGCGCGCGACGATCTCCTGCCCGGGGTAGCAGCCCTTCTTCAGGCTGAAGGCGCGCAGCCGCTCCAGCGACAGTTGCTGCGGCGTCCACTCGCCGGTCCCGGTCGCGCCGAGGTAGGGCAATCCGTGTGCGAGGTCGGCCTGCATCCATGCCAGCGTAGCCTCCGTACTGACCGGTGCCGTGGCCGTGCCTATCCGCAACCGGCGCGGCCCGCCGTCCCCGCCCATGTCGAGTTCGATCGTGCCGCCGACGTCTGCGCTCTGGTTGCCTGCCGCCTGCTGCGGCGCCGCCAGCGCCCCGGCGGCGTGCAGGTCGTCGCGCACCTGCAGCGCGAGCTTGCTGCGCAGGACGAAGCGCTGCAGCTGCGCGGCGAGCGCGCCGGCATCGGCATCCGGCAGCAGCAGCCACAGGGTCTGCGCATCGATGCGCAGCAGGGCGAACAGCGCCAGCACGCGCCCCTTCGGATTGAGCCAGCCGTTCCACTGCCACTGCCCGTCGGCCAGCGCGCGCACGTCGTTCATGGTCTGTGCCTGGGCGAAGGCGAGGGCATCGCGGCCCTCCAATTGCAATACCCGATGGGGTAACGCGGTCTCGCAAAGGGCGCTGGAATGCGGGTTGTCGGGCATTGGAGGCGAGACGTAGAATGCGCGGGCCGTGAACATGCCGATGATAGGCCAACCCGCTTCCACCCCGGTCACCGGTCCGGCCACCGAGGTGCCCGCCGGTCCCGCCGCGCCGCCTGTGCCGACGGCTCCCGCCGAGATCGGCGGCCGCGACGGCCCGGAGCCGACCCGCTACGGCGACTGGGAGAAGGACGGCCGATGCATCGACTTCTGATCCACCGCCACGCGGCCACCGCCGCCCAGCCCGGAGAGCACGTGCCCCATGGCCGCTCCTGATCCGCGCCCGCCGGCGCGTCCGTTGTCGCCGCACCTGCAGATCTACAAGTGGCAGGTGCAGATGCTCAGTTCCATCCTCCACCGCGCGACCGGCATGGCGCTGGTAGTCGGCCTGCTCGGCGTGGTCTGGGCGCTGGTTGCGCTCGCTTCGGGGCGCGAGGCCTGGGGCCACTTCACCGCCGGCGCCGGCTCGTTGCCGGGCAGGGTGCTGCTGTTCGCCTTCAGTTGGGCGCTGGCCTACCACCTGATCAACGGCGTGCGCCACCTGGTGCAGGACGCCGGGCACGGCTTTGCGGTGCGCGACTTCGTGCGCAGCAGCTGGATCTCGCTGCTGGGCAGCGTGGTCCTGGTGGTGCTGGCCTGGGCCGTGGTGCTGCTGCGCTGGGGGATCGCATGAACGCCAACCGCAACGACATGCGCACCCCGTTCAAGCGCGCCGCCGGCCTCGGCACGGCCAAGGACGGCACCGGGCACTTCCTGTGGCAGCGGCTGACCGCGGTCGCGGTGCTGCTGGCCGGGCTGTACCTGCTCGGCATCCTGTTCGCGCTGCGCGGCGCCGACTACGACATGGCGCGCGGGCTGCTGTCGGATCCGCTGAACGCCGGCGTGCTGCTGCTGTTCCTGCTGGCGGCGTTCTGGCATGCGCGGCTCGGCCTGCAGGTGATCATCGAGGACTACGTGCACGCGCCGGCGCTGGCCGCGCTGGCGCACGTGGCCAACATCCTCGTGTGTGCGCTGGCGGCGATCGTCGGCGTGGTGGCGGTGCTGCGCATCGCCGTGCTGGGAGTGTGAGCGCGTGACCGCCTACAAGATCCAGGAACACAGCTACGACGTGGTGGTGGTCGGCGCCGGCGGTGCCGGGCTGCGCGCCACCTTCGGCCTCGCCCAGAAGGGCCTGAACACCGCCTGCCTGACCAAGGTGTTCCCCACCCGCAGCCACACCGTGGCGGCGCAGGGCGGGATCTCGGCCGCGCTCGGCAACATGGGCGAGGACGACTGGCGCTTCCACTTCTACGACACCGTCAAGGGCAGCGACTGGCTGGGCGACCAGGACGCGATCGAGTACATGTGCCGCGAGGCGATCCCGGCCATCCTCGAGCTGGAGCACCAAGGCGTTCCGTTCAGCCGCACCGAGGAGGGCAAGATCTACCAGCGCCCGTTCGGCGGCATGACCACCCACTACGGCAAAGGCATCGCCCAGCGCACCTGCGCCGCCGCCGACCGCACCGGCCACGCCATCCTGCACACCCTGTACCAGCAGTCGCTGGCGCACCAGGCGCAGTTCTTCATCGAGTACTTCGCGCTCGATCTGATCATGGACGCCGACGGCGCCTGCCGCGGCGTGCTCGCGCTGGACATGGCCGAGGGCAGCCTGCACCTGTTCCGCGCCAAGGCGGTGGTGCTGGCCACCGGCGGCTACGGCCGCGCCTACTTCAGCGCCACCTCGGCGCACACCTGCACCGGCGACGGCGGCGGCATGGCGCTGCGCGCGGGCTTGGGCCTGCAGGACATGGAGTTCGTGCAGTTCCACCCGACCGGCATCTACGGCGCCGGCTGCCTGATCACCGAGGGCGTGCGCGGCGAGGGCGGCATCCTGCGCAACGCCAACGGCGAGCGCTTCATGGAGCGCTACGCCCCGAACGCGAAGGACCTGGCCAGCCGCGACGTGGTCAGCCGCTCGATGATCGTCGAGATCCGCGAGGGCCGCGGCGTGGGCGAGCGCAAGGACCACATCCTGCTCGACCTCACCCACCTCGACCCGGCGGTCATCCACGAGAAGCTGCCGGGCATCGCGGAGAGCGCGCGCATCTTCGCCGGGGTGGACGTGACCCGGCAGCCGATCCCGGTGATCCCGACCGTGCACTACAACATGGGCGGCATCCCGACCAACATCCACGGCCAGGTGGTGCAGCCGCGCGCGGGCGACCCCGACGCGGTGGTGCCGGGCCTGTACGCGATCGGCGAGGCCGCCTGCGTGTCGGTGCACGGCGCCAACCGCCTCGGCTCGAACTCGCTGCTCGACCTGGTGGTGTTCGGGCGCGCCGCGGCCAATCACATCGCCGCCAGCGTGGACGCGGAGGCCTTCCTGCCGCCGCTGCCGGCGGATGCCTGCGAGCGCAGCCTGGACAACCTCGACCGCCTGCGTCACGCCAACGGCAGCACCCCCACCGCGGAGCTGCGGCTGGCCATGCAGCGCGCGATGCAGGAGGACGCGGCGGTGTTCCGCGACGGGCCGACCCTGGCCAGCGGCATCAAGCGCATCTCCGAGATCCACGCCGGCTTCGCCGACGTGCGCGTGTCCGACCGCTCGCTGGTGTTCAACACCGACCTGATCGAGACCCTGGAACTGCAGAACCTGCTCGGGCAGGCGCTGGCCACGGTGCATTCCGCCGCCAACCGCACCGAGTCGCGCGGCGCCCACGCGCGCGAGGACTACCCCGAGCGCGACGACGTCAACTGGCAGAAGCACACCGTGTGCTGGGTGGGCGAGGACGGCAGCGTGCGCTTCGACTACCGCCCGGTGCACATGACCACCTCCGGCGCGGTGGACGTGGTGCCGCCCAAGGCCCGCGTGTACTGAGCACGGGAGACGAGACCGCCATGGCCCAATTCACCCTCCCGAAGAACTCCACCATCGGCAAGGGCCGGCACTTCCCGGCCGCCGACGGCGCCAAGCGCACGCGCACGTTCAAGATCTACCGCTGGAACCCGGACGACGGCAGCAACCCGCGCACCGACACCTACGAGGTCGACCTCGACCGCTGCGGGCCGATGGTCCTGGACGCGCTGATCAAGATCAAGAACGAGATCGACCCGACCCTGACCTTCCGCCGCTCCTGCCGCGAGGGCATCTGCGGGTCGTGCGCGATGAACATCGACGGCACCAACACCCTCGCCTGCACGCGCGCGATCGAGGACTGCGGCAACGGCCGCGACGTGGTGGCGATCTACCCGCTGCCGCACATGCAGGTGGTCAAGGACCTGGTGCCGGACCTGACCCACTTCTACGCGCAGTACGCGAGCATCCGCCCGTGGCTGCGCACGCAGACCGCGGCGCCCACCCGCGAGCGCCTGCAGAGCAAGCAGGACCGCGCCAAGCTGGACGGGCTGTACGAGTGCATCCTGTGCGCCTGCTGCAGCACCTCCTGCCCGAGCTACTGGTGGAACGGCGAGCGCTACCTCGGCCCGGCGATTCTGCTGCAGGCCTACCGCTGGATCGTGGACAGCCGCGACGAGGACACCGGCACCCGCCTGGACGAGCTGGAGGACCCGTTCAAGCTCTACCGCTGCCACACCATCATGAACTGCGCGCGCACCTGCCCGAAGGGCCTGAACCCGGCCAAGGCGATCGCCGAGATCAAGCAGCTGATGCTCGCGCGCAAGGCCTGACGGCGCCGTGCCGTGCCCGCACCAGGCCGTCGCCCTCCGGGGCGGCGGCCTTCGCGTTCATGGGCGCTGCGGCCTCACTTGACCCGCCGCTTCTCCAGCTTGCGCGCCAGCGTGCGCCGGTGCATGCCGAGCTGGCGCGCGGCCTCGGAGATGTTGAAGTCGGCCGCGGCCAGCGCCTCGTGGATGTGCTCCCACTCCAGCGTCTTGATCGAGCTCTGGCGCTGGCCGAGGGCGACGTCGGCATCGCCGCCGGCACGCTCGAACGCGGCCTCGATGTCGTCGGTGTTGGAGGGCTTGGCCAGGTAGTGGCGGGCGCCGAGCTTGATCGCCTCGACCGCGGTGGCGATGCTGGCGTAGCCGGTGAGCACCACGATCACGATCGCCGGGTCGTGCGCGTGCAGCGCCTTCACGCAGGCCAGCCCGGAACTGCCGCCGGCCAGCTTGAGGTCGACCACCGCATGGGTCGGGGCGGCGCCCTCCGCAAGCGCGGCCTGCAGCGGATCCAGGCCGTTGACGGTGGACACCGCGTAGCCGCGGCGTTCGAACGAGCGCGCCAGGGTGCGCGCGAAGGCGGCGTCATCCTCGACGATCAGCAGGCGGCGGGGCGGGGGCGTCATCGCGGTCGGCCTCGTACGGGCGCAGTGCCTGCAGCGGGATGCGCACGCAGACGCGGGCGCCGCCGTGCGGGCGGTTGCTGGCCTCAATGGTACCGCCGAGCATGCGCGCCACGTTAACCGCGAGGAACAGGCCGAGGCCGCGGCCCGGCGCCTGCTTGCTGCTGCGGTAGGGCGTGCCGAAGTGGCGCAGCATCTCCGGCGCGAAGCCGGGGCCGGCATCGTCCACCTCCAGCTCGAGCCAGCCGTTGCGCGTGCGCGCCTCCAGCGCGACCGCGCCGGGCGAGGCTTCGTGCGCGTTGTCGAGGATGTTGAACAGCATCTGGCGCAGGCCGGCATCGGCGACGATGGTCGGGTCCTGCGCGATCTTGTTGCGGTAGTCGAAGCCGGCCTGGGCGCGGCTGCGCTGCCATTCGGCGGCCATGCCGTCGACGAACGCGCGCAGCCCGGTCAGGTGCGGGGCCTCGCCGCGCGGCTCGCCGGCGCTCTGCAGGATGCCGCGCACGATCGCCTTGCAGCGCAGCACCTGCGCCTGCATCTCGGTCACGTCCTGCAGCAGCTCCGGGTCCGAGGTGAAGTGCGGCAGGTGCTGCCAGTCGCCCAGGATCACCGCCAGGGTCGCCAGCGGGGTGCCCAGCTCGTGCGCGGCGCCGGTCGCCAGCAGGCCCATGCGCACGATGTGCTCCTCCTCCACCGCGCGCTGGCGCAGCGCTGCCAGGCGCGCGTCGCGCTGGCGCAGAACCTCGCCGATGCGGCCCATGAACACCACCAGCAGCACCGCGATCAGCACGAAGCACAGCAGCAGGCCCTGCACGTAGCGGTCGGCCAGGCCGCGCTCGGGATCGGCCGGCAGCAGGACCGGGCTCGGCACCAGCGCCAGCCACAGCAGGCAGGCGCTGGTGACGGCCACCAGCAGCCAGCGCGCGCGCGGGCGCAGCAGCACCGCCGCCAGCACCACCTGCAGCAGGTACAGGAACACGAAGGGATTGGCGATCCCGCCGGCCAGGTGCAGCAGCGCGGTCAGCGCGCCGACGTCCACCAACAGCGCCAGCAGCAGGTGGCGCTCGCGCACGTGGTGCAGGCGCCGCCAGTACAGCGGCCCGAGCAGGTTGAACAGGCACAGCGCGGCCAGCACCAGCAGCATCGGCGCCAGCGGCAGCGCGATGCCCATCGCGAAGTGCACCACCAGGACGGTGGTCAGCTGGCCGGCGATCGCGATCCAGCGCAGCTGCGAGAGCTGCTGCATGTTCTTGCCGCGCGCGCTGTCGCGCCAGTCGCGGCGCCAGCGGGAGCGCCGCGGCGGGCGGGCGGGCGGCGGTGGCTCAGGCGTCGGCATCGGCGGCATGGTGCCGCAAACGCCGCGCCTCGGACAGCACGCGCCAGAGGCCCCACAGCGCCAGGGCCGCGAGCGCGAACCAGGTCAGCGCGTACTGCAGGTGCTGGTTGCGGAAGCGCACCACCGTCAGGCCCGCGCGCGGCCACGGCGGATCGCCGGGCGCGGCCTCGGCATCCACGAAGAACGGGGCGGCGTCAGGCAGGCCGCGCGCCCGCGCGATCGCGGCCACGTCGCGCGAGTACCAGCGCCCCTCGGCGGGCCGGTTGGCGCGCAGGAAGCCGCCGCCCGGCTCGCTCATGCGCAGCAGCCCACGCACCTGCACGGCGCCGGCCGCAGGCGGCGCCGGGCGGGTGCCGGCCGGCACGAAGCCGCGGTTGACCAGCACCACGCGGCCGTCCGCGTCGCGCAGGGCGGACAGCACCCAGTGCCCGGCGCCGAAGTCGGTCACCGCCTGGGTCAGCGTGTCCGGCACCGGCAGGTAGCGTCCGCTCAGCACCACCCGCCGGTACTCGTCGCGCTCGGCGTTGACCGTCGGCCACTGCGCGGGGCCGGGCGGCGGCTGCGGGGCGGCCTGCAGGCGGGCCTCGACCCGCGCGATCAGCGCGCGCTTCCACTGCAGTCGCTCCAGCTGCCACACCCCGAGCGCGGTGAAGCCCGCCGCCGCCAGCGCCAGCAGCGCCAGCAGGGCGTAGGTCGCGGGGCGGCGGCGCGGACGCATGCGCGGCGGCGCCGGCTCACTCCATCATGCGCGCATCGTAGGAATGCGTCGGCATCATGTTGGCGTTCATGTGGTACATCACCCACAGGGTGCCGGCCAGCAGGATCACCACCAGGATCACGGTGAACAGGATCGACAGCAGGTTCCAGCCGCCCTCGGAGCGCGCGTCCAGGTGCAGGAAGTAAACCATGTGCACCAGGATCTGGATCGCCGCGAACACCACCAGCACCACGCCGGTGAGCGCGGCGCTGGGGATGACCTTGCCCATCACCAGCCAGAACGGGATCGCGGTCAGCACCACCGACAGCGCGAACCCGGCGAGGTAGCCGCGCAGGCTGAAGTGCACCTGGCTGCCGCCGTGGTGATCGTCGTGGTGGTGGCCGTCGCCGTGGGCGGCGTGCCCGTCGGGCGTGCCGGCGTCGTGGGTGGAGTGCAGGTGTTGGCTCATGACAGCACGCCCATCAGGTAGACGAAGGTGAACACGCCGATCCAGACCAGGTCCAGGAAGTGCCAGAACATCGACAGGCACAGCAGGCGGCGGCGGTTGGCCGGGTTCAGGCCGTGGCGGGCGACCTGCACCATCAGCGTCAGCAGCCAGACGATGCCGAAGCTCACGTGCAGGCCGTGGGTGCCGACCAGCGCGAAGAACGAGGTCAAAAACGCGCTGCGCTGCGGGCCGGCGCCCTCGTGGATCAGGTGCAGGAACTCGTAGATCTCCAGGCTCACGAACGCGGCGCCGAGGATGCCGGTCACCGCCAGCCACGCCAGCACCCCGCGCTTGTGCCCCCCCTGCATCGCGATCATGGCCAGGCCGTAGGTCAGCGAGGACAGCAGCAGCAGCGCGGTGTTGACCGCGACCAGGGTGAGGTCGAACAGCTCGGCCCCGGACGGCCCGGCGGCGTAGCTGCGCGAGAACACCGCGTGGGTGGCGAACAGGCAGGCGAAGATGAGCAGGTCGCTCATCAGGTAGATCCAGAAGCCCAGCAGGGTGCCGTTCTCCGGATGGTGGCGGCCCTTCAGGTCGAGGAAGGCCGCGGTGGGGTCGGCCGGGCGGCCGCTGGCGGGCAGGGCGATCGCGTCAGACATGGGCGGAGGCCAGTTGCTGGGTGCGCGCGGCTTCGGTCGCGGCCACCTCGGCGGCCGGGATGTAGTAGTCGCGCTTGTAGTTGAAGGTGTGCACGATGGCGGCGCCGACCAGGCCGACGAACCCGGCGATCGCCAGCCACCAGATGTGCCAGACCAGGGCGAAGCCCAGCACCAGGCTGATCCCGGCCAGGACCACGCCGGCGGCGGTGTTCTTCGGCATGTGGATCGGCAGGAACCCGGACTGCGGGCGGACGAAGCCGTTCTGCTTCATGTCCCACCAGGCGTCGATGTCGCGCACCACCGGGGTGAAGGCGAAGTTGTAGGCCGGCGGCGGCGAGGAGGTGGACCACTCCAGGGTGCGCCCGTCCCACGGGTCGCCGCTGACGTCGCGCAGCTGCTCGCGGCGGCGGTAGCTGACCACCAGGTTGACGATGAACGAGGCGATCCCGACCGCGATCAGCAGCGCGCCGAACGCCGCCACGATGAACCACGGCTGCAGGCTGGGGTCGTCGAAGTGGCTCATGCGGCGGGTCACGCCCATCAGCCCGAGCACGTACAGCGGGGTGAACGCGAACCAGTAGCCGAGGAACCAGAACCAGAACGACATCTTCCCCCAGAACGGATCGAGCTTGTAGCCGAACGCCTTCGGGAACCAGAAGGTCATGCCGGCGAACGAGCCGAACACCACGCCGCCGATGATCACGTTGTGGAAGTGCGCGATCAGGAACAGCGAGTTGTGCAGCACGAAGTCGGCCGGCGGCACCGCCAGCAGCACGCCGGTCATGCCGCCGACGGTGAAGGTGACCATGAAGCCGATCGTCCACAGCATCGGCACTTCCATGCGGATGCGGCCGCGGTACATGGTGAACAGCCAGTTGAACATCTTCGCGCCGGTCGGGATCGAGATGATCATCGTGGTGATCCCGAAGAACGAGTTCACGCTGGCGCCCGAGCCCATGGTGAAGAAGTGGTGCAGCCACACCAGGTAGGACAGGATGGTGATGCACACGGTGGCGTACACCATCGAGGTGTAGCCGAACAGGCGCTTGCCGCTGAAGGTGGACACCACCTCCGAGAACACCCCGAACAACGGCAGGATCAGGATGTACACCTCCGGGTGGCCCCAGATCCAGATCAGGTTCACGTACAACATCGGGTTGCCCCCGAGGTCGTTGGTGAAGAAGTTGGTGCCCAGGTAGCGGTCCATCGCCAGCATCGCCAGCACCGCGGTGAACACCGGGAAGCTGGCCACGATCAGGATGTTCGAGCACAGCGCGGTCCAGGTGAACACCGGCATCTTCATCAGGCTCATGCCCGGCGCGCGCATCTTGATGATGGTCACGATCAGGTTGATGCCTGAGAGCGTGGTGCCGACGCCTGCGATCTGCAGCCCCCAGATGTAGTAGTCCACCCCCACGTCCGGGCTGTAGTCGATCCCCGACAGCGGCGCCATCGCCAGCCAGCCCGCCTTGGAGAACTCGCCCACGAACAGCGAGACCATGATCAGCATGGCCCCGGCGGTCGTCATCCAGAAGCTGAAGTTGTTGAGGAACGGGAAGGCGACGTCGCGCGCGCCGATCTGCATCGGCACCACGTAGTTCATCAGCCCGGTGATGAACGGCATGGCCACGAAGAAGATCATGATCACGCCGTGCGCGGTGAAGATCTGGTCGTAGTGGTGCGGCGGCAGGTAGCCCATGTTGTCGCCGAAGGCGATGGCCTGCTGCGAACGCATCATGATCGCGTCGGCGAAGCCGCGCAGCAGCATCACCAGCCCCAGCACCATGTACATGATGCCGATCCTCTTGTGGTCGATGCTGGTGGCCCAGTCGCGCCAGAACGGGCCCCACAGGCGGTACTTGGTGACCAGCGCCAGCACCGCCAGGCCGATCACGGCCACGCCGATGAAGGTGCCGACCAGGATCGGCTCGTGGTAGGGGATGACGGCCAGGCTGAGCTTGCCCAGCCAGGGCGACCAGTGCGCGTAGGCGCCGGAATCGGGGGAGAGGGCGGAGATCATGGGCGGTCCGGGAACGTCAGGTCACGGCGCGCGGCGCGCCAGGTCGAACACGGCCGGGGCCGGTTCGGTGGTGCAGGTGGCATCGTCGGGCACGTACGGCCGCCCGCGCAGGTCGCCGCGGGTGCGCGGCTGCAGGCTGGCCAGGCCCGCCCGGGCGGCGCTGCGGCCGCCGGCGGCGTCGATCGCCATCATGTGGTGCATGCACATCCGGCGCGGGTCCACGCAGCGGTTGAGCACGGCGTCGTACAGGCCGGGATCGACCCGGCCGTAGCGTTGCACCGGCACCTGCCGGCTCGGCTGCTCCAGGGCGAGGTAGGCGCTGCGCGACAGCTCGCCGCCGGCCGCGCGGGTCTGCGCGACCCAGCGTTCGAAGCCCGGCTCGTCCAGCGCCAGCACGTCGAACTGCATCCACGAGAAGCCGGCGCCGCTGTAGTTGGAGGACTTGCCGCGGAAGCGGCCGGGCGCGTTGGCGACCGCGTTCAGCTCGGTCTGCATGCCGGGCATGGTGTAGATCATCCCGGCCAGCTCCGGCACGTAGAACGCATTCATCACGTTCGAGGAGGTGAGCTTGAAGCGGACCGGGCGGTCCACCGGCAGGGCCAGTTCGTTGACCGTGGCCACGCCCTGCTCGGGGTAGATGAACAGCCACTTCCAGTCCAGCGAGACGACCTGCACCTCGAGCGGTTTGACCCCGGCCGGCACCGGCTTGCCGGGGGCGATGCGGTCGAGCGGGCGGTAGGGGTCCAGGGTGTGGGTGGTGATCCAGGTGATCGCCCCCAGGGCCAGGATGATCAGCAGCGGGCCGCCCCAGATCACCAGCTCCAGCTGGGTCGAGTGGTCCCAGTCCGGGGTGTACCTGGCCGCCCGGTTGGAGGCGCGGTAGCGCCAGGCGAAGTACAGGGTCAGGGCGATCACCGGCACGATCACCAGCAGCATCAGCACGGTGGCGATCACGATCAGGTGGCCCTGCTGGCGGGCGATGTCGCCGCTGGGATCGAGCACGACCAGCCGGTCGCAGCCGGTCAAGAGCAGCGCGGGCAGCAGCCACGTGAGGCGTGGGAGCTTGGGCATGGGCATCGGGAACGCGGGGGAATGCGCATAGGGTACGCCCGCGGGCCGCGCCCGGCGATTGGACGTTTTGTCCTATCGCAAGGCGGCCGGGGCTGGACTATGCTGCAATCGCCGCACTCCATACGCGGCCGCACCCCCGGAGCCACCGATGTCCGCCCAGATCCCCGCCGCCGCGACGTCCCACGACCATGGCCGCAAGGCCAGCCACGAGGTCGCCCCGGGCGAGATCGCGGTCGGCGTGGTGATCGGGCGCGCCTCGGAGAACTTCGATTTCTTCGTCTACGGCATCGCCTCGGCGCTGGTGTTCCCGCGGGTGTTCTTCCCGTTCGCCGATCCGCTGACCGGCGCGCTGTATTCGTTCGCCATCTTCGCCCTGGCGTTCCTCACCCGGCCGTTCGGCACCATGCTGTCGATGCAGGTGCAGCGCCGCTGGGGGCGGGGGACCAAGCTCACAGTCGCCCTGTTCATGCTCGGCATCGCCACCGCCGGGATCGCGTTCCTGCCCGGCTACGAAGTGCTCGGTGCGGGCGCGATCTGGCTGCTGGCGGCGTTCCGCCTGCTGCAGGGAGCGGCGGTTGGCGGCTCCTGGGACGGCTTGCCCTCGCTGCTGGCGATCAATGCCCCCAAGGAGAAGCGCGGCTGGTACGCGATGCTCGGCCAGCTCGGCGCGCCGGTCGGCTTCATCGTCGCCGCCGCGCTGTTCGCCTACCTGATCGCCAACCTGTCGTCCGAGGATTTCTACGACTGGGGCTGGCGCTACCCGTTCTACGTCGCCTTCGCGATCAACGTGGTCGCCCTGTTCGCGCGCCTGCGCCTAGTGGTGACCCAGGAATACGAGACCGAACTGCGCCAGCGCGAGCTGGAGCCGGTCCCGCTGCGCGAGCTGGTCCAGGTCAAGGGCAAGCACGTGGTGATCGGGGCGTTCGCGCCGCTGGCCAGCTACGCCCTGTTCCACATCGTCACCATCTTCCCGCTGTCGTGGCTGCTGCTCTACAGCGACCAGTCGATCGTCGGCCTGCTGTGGGTGCAGGTGGTCGGCGGCTTCCTCGCGATCGGCGGGGTGCTGGCCTCCGGCGTGATCGCCGACCGCTACGGGCGGATGCGCACCCTGGGCGGGCTGGCGCTGGCGATCGCAATGTTCAGCGGCTTCGCGCCGACCCTGCTCGGCGGCGGCGAGCTGGCGCAGGACGTGTTCCTGCTGCTGGGCTTCTTGCTGCTGGGGCTGTCCTACGGGCAGGCCTCCGGCGCGGTCACCCGCAACTTCGGCAACCGCTACCGCTACACCGGCGCGGCGCTGACCACCGACCTGGCATGGCTGATCGGCGCCGCGTTCGCGCCGCTGGTGGCGCTGTGGCTGTGCGCCAACTTCGGGCTGGCCTTCCTCGGCGCCTACGTGCTGTCCGGGGCGGTGAGCACGCTGATCGCGCTCGGCCTGCACTACCGCATCAAGCAGGGCGACGCCGGGCTGTGAACCGCGGCGGGTGACGGCGGTGGCATCGATGGATGATCGGCCGGCGGACGACGGTGCCGAGCTGCGCCGCCTGCGCTGGCGCTGCCGGCGCGGCATGCGCGAGCTCGACCAACTGCTGGAACGCTGGCTCGACCGCTGCTGGCGGCAAAGTCCGAGCAGCGAGCGCGCGGTTTTCCTGCGCCTGCTGGACTGCGAGGACGACAGGCTATGGCGCTGGTTCCTCGACCACGAGACGCCCGCCGATGCCGACCTCGCCGCGCTCGTCCACGCCATCCGCGCCCTGCCTCCCGGCTGAACTGGACCTGCGTTGGCGGCCCTCGCGCTGGCACGCGGCCGCGCTCGCGCTGCTGGCCGTGTTCGCGCCGGCAGCAGTGCTGGGCTCCGGCCTGCCGCGCGCGCTCGCCTGGCCGTTGTCGCTGCTCGCGTTCGGCCACGGCCTGCGCCTGTGGCGGCGCCACCGGTGCATGCCGCCGCGCCGGGTGCAATGGTCGCCCGGCGGGCCGCTGCGGATCGACGGTGAGCCGCTGCAGGCGCCGACGCTGGCTTGGCGCGGACCGCTGGCGGTCCTGCGCGGGCGCATGCCGGACGGCGCCCGGGTCGCGCTGGCCTGGTGGCCGGACACCCTGCCGCCGCCGGCACGGCGTGAACTCAAGCTGGCGCTACTGCGCGGCGAGGCTGTCGCGCCGCGGCCGGCGATGGCAGGATGGCGCTCCCTCCGCGAGCGGCCTGCATGTTCAAGCCCGTCCCCGTCGCCATCGGCCTGCGCTACCTGCGCGCCAAGCGCCGCAACGGCTTCATCTCCTTCATCTCGCTGGCGTCGATCCTCGGGATCGCGCTCGGGGTCACCGCGCTGATCACCACCCTGGCGGTGATGAGCGGGTTCCAGCGCGAGATCCGCGACCGCCTGCTGCAGATGGCCGCGCACGCCACCGTCAGCGGCTACGACGCGCCGTTGCAGGACTGGCCGCGCGCGGTGCGGGTGGCGATGGCCGACCCGCGGGTGGCGGGCGCCGCGCCCTACATCGAGAAGGAGGCGCTGATCTCCGGCGCCAACAACCAGCCGGCGATGCTGCGCGGGGTGGACCCGGCGCAGGAGGGCAAGGTCTCGGTGCTCGGCGCGAAGATGGTGCAGGGCCGGCTGCAGGACCTCGCGCCCGGGCGCTTCAACATCGTGCTCGGGCGCGAGCTGGCGATGTGGCTCGGGGTCGGGGTCGGCGACGACGTGGTGGTGACCCTGGCCGACCTGCGCAGCAACCCGCTCAGCGGCGGGATCGGCACCATGAAGCGGTTCCGCGTCAGCGGCATCTTCGAGGCCGGCTACAACGAGTTCGACAAGGGCCTGGCGGTGGTCAACCTGCAGGACCTGCAGCGCCTGCTGCGGATGGGCGAGGGCGTGACCGGGGTGCGCCTGCGCCTGCACGACATGGACCAGGCGTTCGCGGTCGCGCGCGACCTCGCCCTGCGCCTCGGCGGCCCGTACCGGGTCAGCGACTGGACCCAGGAGAACGCCAACCTGTTCCGCGCGCTGAAGATGGAGAAGACGGTGATGGCGATCCTGCTGTCGCTGATCATCGCAATGGGCGCGTTCAACCTGGTGTCCTCGCAGGTGATGCTGGTGACCGACAAGCAGGCCGACATCGCCATCCTGCGCACGCTCGGGCTGACCCCGCGCCAGGTGATGCAGGTGTTCATGGTCCAGGGCAGCCTGATCGGGGTGATCGGCACCCTCGCCGGGGTCGCCGGCGGCATCCTGCTCACCCTCAACCTGGACGCGATCCTGCGCGGGATCGAGGCGCTGCTGGGCGTGCAGCTGCTGCCGGAGGACGTCTACTACATCACCGGCCTGCCCACCGACCTGCGCGCGCACGATGTGCTTGCGATCGCGCTGGTCGCGCTGGCGATGGCGTTCCTCGCCACCCTGTACCCGGCCTGGCGCGCCGCGCGCACCGCGCCGGCGGAGGCGCTGCGCTATGAATGACGCGGCCGACGCGGTGATCCGCGCCGAGAACCTGGGCAAGACCTACGCCGAAGGGCGCCTGCGCACGCCGGTGTTCGGCGGGCTGGAGTTCGCGGTCGCGCCCGGCGAGACGGTGGCCATCCTCGGCGCCTCCGGCGCCGGCAAGAGCACCCTGCTGCACCTGCTGGGCGGGCTGGACGTGCCGACCACCGGCGAGGTGTACGTGGCCGGGCAGAAGATGAGCGCGCTGTCGGACGCCGCGCGCGGCCGCCTGCGCAACCGCGCGCTCGGCTTCGTCTACCAGTTCCACCACCTGTTGCCGGAGTTCACCGCGCTGGAGAACGTGATGATGCCGGTGCTGCTGGCCGGGGCGGCGGTGGACGAGGCACGCGACCGCGCGCGCACACTGCTGGAGGCGGTCGGCCTCGGCCACCGCCTGCGCCACAAGCCGGGCGAACTGTCCGGCGGCGAGCGCCAGCGCACCGCGGTCGCGCGCGCACTGGTCAACCGCCCGGCCTGCGTGCTCGGCGACGAGCCCACCGGCAACCTCGACGAGAAGACCGCGGCGCAGGTGTTCGAGCAGATGCTGCAGCTCAATCGCGCGCACGGCACCAGCCTGGTGCTGGTGACCCACGACCGCGGCCTGGCGCGCCGCCTCGACCGCGTGCTGGAGCTGCACGAGGGCGGCCTGCGGCCCTGCCTCGATCCGTAAGCCGGTCCGCGCGTCGCGGCCACCGGCGTACATGGCCGCTCCCCGCCGGGCGTCGCATGCCTGCCTGCAAGCCGGGCCGTGTGCCTCGCGGGCGCGGAGGGCTGCCGCGTGCTGGCCGGTCCGTGCCGCCCGCGCCGTAAGTCGCGATGACGCGCGCATGACGCCGGCTTGACGCTATGGCGACCGCCGCCGTACCGTCCGGGATGGTGGTGCAAGCCACTGATCAGCCAGAAAAATCGTGACGCGCGTCACGCGTCGTCGGCGCTTGCAAGGCATGTGGAGGGGGCATGGGCAACGAAACGCTGTTCTACGGCATCGGGATCCTCGCGATCCTGAGCATCCTGTACGGGCTCTGGCAGGCGATCTCGCTGCGGCGGCAGGTGCCGGGCGGGGTGGTCGGCCGGCAATGGAAGATCCTCACCTGGCTGGTGCTGCTGTTCGCGGTCGGCTATGCCGCGATCCCGTTCTTCGGGCGCATGCCGATCGAGACCCTGCGCCTGGTGGTGGTGGCGATCTTCCTCGGCGGCGCGATCTACGTGGTGATCACCATCCGCCTGATCCACACCATCATCCGCGCGCTGTCGGACTGACGGGGGCGGCATGTTCGAGCGCACCGTGTTCCTGCGCACGGCGGCCGGGGAGGCAGCGCTCGCGCAGCACGACCATCGCCTGTCGCTGGCGCTGCGGCGGGTGCTGATCCTGGTCGACGGACGCTCCGACGGCGCGGCCCTGCGTGCGCGTGCGCCCTACCGCGACCTCGACGAGTCGCTGGAGCGCTTGCTGGCGGAGGGCTTGATCGCGATCGCCGGCGCCGCGCCCGCCGTCCCGGCGCCCGCGGCGGCACCGGCCCCCGCGGCCGTGACCAGCGGCGCGCAGGCCGGGCCCGCCGGGCCGGCCGGGCCGGCCGCGCTGCGCCAGGCCTTGTTCGATCTGTGCCGCGAGGTGCTCGGCGATGCCCAGGCCGAAGCGGCCGGCCGCCGCCTGCTGACCGCCGGCGATACCCCCGGCGAGATTGCCGCAGCGCTGGCCAAGACCGTCTCGGTGGTGCGGCTGACGGTGGACGAGGCCAAGGCCGACACCCTGCGCCGGCGCGGCGAGGCCCTGCTGCGCGGCTGAGGCCGGACGCGGGATTCCCCGACCCCGCGCAGCGCGCACCGCCGATCGGAGGCCGTGCGCCGCCGGCGCAGCCTGCGCCGGTGACCACCGACCCGCCAGCGCCGCGACCGCTGTTTGGCCCGTTGGCCGCGGTTTGCCTGCTGGCCGGTGCCGGTGGCCTGCTCGCGCTGCCGCGGCTGCCGCCGACCGCGCTGTGGGGCGGTGCCGGGCTGCTCGGGCTGTGCCTGCTGGCGCGCAGTTGGCGCTGGCGCTGGGCGGGGATCGTGCTGCTGGGCGCGGCGCTGGCGTCGGCGCAGGCACAGTCCGCGCTGGAGGCGCAACTGCCGCCGGCGCTGGCCGGGCGCACGCTGTGGGTGGACGGGCGGGTGCTCGACCTGCCGCGGCGCGAACCGCGGCGGATCCGCTTCGACCTGCAGGTCGATGCCGGCGCAACGCAGAACCCGGCCCTGCGCGGTCGGCGCCTGCGCCTGGCCTGGTACCTCGCTCCCGGCGAACAGACGCCGCCACTGGCGGCCGGCAGCCGCTGGCGCCTGCCGGTGCGGCTGCAGGCGCCGCGCGGGCTGCGCAATCCCGGCGGGATCGACGGCGAGAAGCACGCCCTGCTCGACCGCATCGCGGCGAGCGGCCATGTCGCGGCGCCGGCGCTGGCGCGGCCACTGGCACCCGCGACCGGCGTGCAGGCCTGGCGCGAACGGATGTCGGCACGGATCGCCGCCGCGGTCGCTGGGCCGTCGGCGCGCTTCGTGCGGGCGCTGGCGCTCGGCGACACCCGCGGCCTCGAGGAGGCCGACTGGGCGCGCCTGCGCGCGGCCGGCCTGACCCATCTGGTGGCGATCTCCGGGTTCCATGTCGGGCTGGTGGCCGGCTTCTTCGCGCTGCTGGCGGGCGCGTTGTGGTGGTGGCTGCCTGGCCTGGCGCGGCGCTGGCCGCGGCCGTTCGCGGTCGCGCTGGCCGCCGCCGCGGGTGGCTTCGCCTACGCGGCCATCACCGGCTGGGCGGTGCCGACCGTGCGCACCGCGCTGATGATCGCGGTGGTCGCGCTGGCGCGGGTGCTGCGCCGCCACCTGCGGCGCTGGGACGCGCTCGCGCTGGGGGCGATCGTGCTGGTGCTGCTGGATCCGCTGGCGCTGCTCGGCGCGGGGTTCTGGCTGAGCTTTGCCGGCGTGGCCTGGCTGCTGTGGAGCCTGCCCGTGCGCTGGCCCGGGCCGTGGGGCTGGCTGCACGGCTTCCTCGCGGCGCAGGCAGTGGCCAGCCTCGGCCTGCTGCCGCTGACCGTGGTCCTGTTCGGCCAGGCTTCGCTGGTGGGGCCGCTGGCCAATCTGCTGGCGGTGCCGTGGTGGAGCCTGGTGGTGATCCCGCTGGCGCTGCTTGGGGTGCTGGCCGAGACCCTGTGGCCGGGCGCCGGCGCCTGGCCATGGTGGCTGGCGGCGCGCGCGTTCGATCTGGCGTGGCCGCTGCTGGAGCGGCTGGCCGACGGCCCGCTGGCCATGGTCTGGCTCCCGCAGCCGGCCTGGTACGCGCTGCCGCTGGCGCTGGCCGGCACGGTCTGGCTGCTACTGCCGCGCGGGATTCCCGGGCGTTCGCTTGCGCTGTGCCTGTGGCTGCCGCTGCTGCACCCGGCGCGCGCGGCGCCGGCGGTGGGCGCGGCGGAACTGGTCGTGGTGGACGTCGGCCAGGGCCTGGCGGTGGTGGTGCGCACTGCCCGCCACGTGCTGCTGTTCGATGCCGGGCCGGCGCAGGCGGACGGCTACGACGCAGGCGCGCGCGCGGTGTTGCCGGTGCTGCGCGCGCTCGGCATCGGCCGCCTGGACGCGGTGGTGCTCAGCCACGGCGACGGCGACCATGCCGGCGGGTTCGCCGCGGTCGCGCGCGCCGTGCCGGTGCTGGCGCTGCTGGCGCCGGCCGGGAGCCCGGCTCCGGGGCTGCAGGATTGCCGCGTCGGGCAGGCGTGGCGCTGGGACGGGGTGGTGTTCCGCCTGCTGCATCCGCCGCCGGACTTCCCCTATCTCGGCAACGAGGCCGGCTGCGTGCTGCGGATCGAGACGGCCCGCGCCAGCGCGCTGCTGAGCGGGGACATCGGCCAGTACGTGGAGCGCCGCCTGCTGCGGACCGATCCGCGTGTGCTGCGCAGCGACGTAGTGCTGGTGCCGCACCACGGCAGCGCCGGCTCCTCCGACCCGGCGTTCGTCGCCGCCACCGGCGCGCGCCTGGCGCTGGTGTCCTCCGGTGCCGGCAACCGCTTCGGGCATCCGCGCCCGGCCGTGGTCGCGCGCTGGTGCGCGGCCGGCGCGGAGGTGCTGGACACCGCGCGCAGCGGCGCGCTGCGGGTGTGGCTGGATGCCGGCGGGGTGCACGTGCGCGAGCAACGCATGGCGCAGCCGCGGTTGTGGGATGGCGTGCGCCGTCGCGGCAGGGAGGCTGGGCTATGCTACGCGCCGGATTGGCCACGGCCCGCCGGGCCGGAGGATCGAAGTGCTGGAACTGGTGCGGGCCGGCGGTTGGCCCATGATCCCGCTGCTGCTGCTGTCGGCGGTGGCCCTGGCGATCATCGTCGAACGCTTCTGGAGCCTGCGCCGCGACCGCGTGCTCCCGCCCGGGCTGGGGCAGGAAGTGCGCGAGTGGGTGGCCGCGCGCGGCGACGCGCTGGAGCCGGCGCACATCGAGACCCTGCGCGCCAACTCTCCGCTCGGGGCGCTGCTGGCGGCGGAACTGGACGTGCGCGACCGCGGCCGCGAGGTGATCCGCGAGCGGGTGGAGGACGTCGGCCGCCACCTGGTGCACCGCATGGAGCGCTACCTCAACACCCTCGGTACGATCGCCGCGGTCGGCCCGCTGCTCGGCCTGTTCGGCACCGTGGTCGGCATGATCGAGATGTTCCTCGGCATCCTCGACCACGGCATCGGCGACGCCAGCCAGCTCGCCGGCGGGATCGGCAAGGCGCTGATCTGCACCGCCACCGGGATGGTGGTGGCGGTGCCGGCGCTGATCTTCCACCGCTACTTCCGCGGCCGCATCGCGGCCTACATCGTCGACATGGAGCACGAGGCGATGCGCCTGTCCGACGTGCTGGCCGCGCGCGCGCCGCGGGCGGGCTGAGGCGGCGCGCATGCGCATCCAGGACTTCCGCCAGGACGACGTGCCGGACATCAACCTGGTGCCGTTGATCGACGTGATGCTGTGCCTGCTGATCTTCTTCGTGGTCACCACCACCTTCGACGCGCGCTCGGTGCTCAAGCTGGAGCTGCCGCGTGCCGACGGCCAGCCGGCGGAGCCGAAGGTGCAGCCGCTGAGCGTGCTGGTCAACGCGCAGGGCCGCTACTTCGTCAGCGACCGCGAGGCGCTGCGGCCCGACCTGGCCTCGCTCAAGGCCACCCTGCAGGAGGTCGCCGGCGACGACCGCGCGCGCCCGGTACTGCTGCGCGCGGACGCGCGCACCCCGCACCAGGCGGTGGTCACCGCGCTGGAGGCACTCGGCCAGCTCGGCTTCCGCGAGGTCGCGATCGCGACCGCGCCGTCGCCGCGGGATGCCGCCGCGCCGTGAGCAGCGCCGCACCGTCCGCCACCTACCGCCGCCTGCGCGGCTACGCACGCCCGTATTGGGGGCTGATCGCTGCCGGCATGCTGGCGATGGCGCTGGAGGCGGGCGCCAGCGCCGGCACCCTGAAGCTGCTCGGGCCGATCGTGGACGACATCTTCGTCCGTCACGTGTTCAGCTACTGGCTGCCGGGCGGGCTGGTGCTGCTGCTGCTGGCGCGCGGGTTGTTCGGGCTGGTCTCGGACTACACCATCGCGCGCGCCGGGCGCGGGGTTGCGCGCGACCTGCGCCTGCGCCTGATGGCGCAGTACCTGCGCCTGCCGGGCGCGCGCTTCGACGCCGAGCCGGTGCCGTCGATGCTGACCCGGCTCGGCACCGACAGCGAGCAGGTCGCGCAGGCCGCGGTGGACGCGCTCAAGGTGATGGTCAGCAACGTGCTGGGCATCCTCGCCACCCTCGCGGTGATGGTCTGGACCAGCTGGCGGGTATCGCTGGTGCTGCTGCTGCTGGCGCCGGCGCTGGCGTGGATGATGAGCCGGGTGGGGCAGCGCTACCGCATGCTCAACCACGAGATCCAGGAGTCATCGGCGCGCATGCTGCAGGGCGCGGACCAGGCCCTGCACGCGCAGCAGGACGTCAAGGCCTACGGCGCGCAGGCGGCGGAGCTGGCGCGCTACGCCGCGGAGACCTGGCGCAACCTGCGGCTGGCGCTGAAGATCGAGGTCACCCGTGGCACCCTGTCGATGCTGGTGCAGGTGCTCGGCGCGATCGGGGTGGCGGTGATGCTGGTGGTGGCCGGGCGCGAGGCGCAGCACGGCCGCCTGACCGCCGGCGACTTCATGACCCTGATGACCGCGATGGTCAGCCTGGTGCCGGCGCTGCGCCAGCTGACCAACGTGCAGAGCATGCTGCAGCGGGGCATCAGCTCGGCCGACCGCGTGTTCGCGGTGCTCGACGCCGAGCCCGAGCGCGACGCCGGCACCCGCCCGCTGGCGCGCGCGCAGGGGCTGATCGAGTTCCGCCACGTGGACGCGCGCTACGAGGGCAGCGCGACGCCGGCGCTGCGCGACGTCAGCTTCGTCGCGCGCCCGGGCACGGTGACCGCGGTCGTCGGCCGCTCCGGCAGCGGCAAGTCCACCCTGGCGCGGCTGATCCCGCGCTTCTACGAGCCGGCGGCTGGGCAGATCCTGCTCGACGGGCACCCGCTCACCGACTACCCGCTGGCGGATCTGCGCCGGCAGATCGCGATGGTCGGCCAGCACGTGCTGCTGTTCGACGGCAGCGTGGCGCAGAACGTGGCCTACGGCGAGCTGGAAGGCAGCGACGAGGCGCGGATCGCCGCCGCGGTGCAGGACGCCAACGCCGCCGAGTTCGTGGCCGGCCTGCCCGGCGGCCTGCACGGCCACATCGGGGCCAAGGGCGGCAAGCTCTCCGGCGGCCAGCGCCAGCGCCTGGCGATCGCGCGCGCGATGCTCAAGGATGCGCCGATCCTGATCCTCGACGAGGCCACCGCGGCGCTCGACAATGCCTCCGAGCGGCTGGTGCAGGAGGCGCTGGCGCGCCTGATCCCGCACCGCACGACCCTGATCATCGCGCATCGGCTGTCCACCATCGAGCATGCCGACCAGGTGCTGGTGCTGGACGAGGGCCGGCTGGTCGAGCAAGGCACACATGCCGAGCTGCTGGCGCGCGGCGGGGTGTATGCGCACCTGCATGCGATGCAGTTCCGGGAGCCGGCATGAGCGCAGGCCGCCGCCTCGCGCAGGCGCCGGCCTGGTGGTACGGGGAGGCGCCGGTGCCGCGCTGGGCGCGGCTGCTGGCGCCGCTGTATGGCGCGTTGGTGGCGTTGCGGCGCGCCGCCTACCGCCGCGGCTGGCGGCGCGTCCGGCATCCCGGCGTGCCGGTGCTGGTGGTCGGCAACCTGGTCGCCGGCGGCAGCGGCAAGACCCCGCTGGTGGCGGCGATCGCTGCGCACCTGCGCGACGCCGGCTGGCGCCCGGGGATCGCCAGCCGCGGCCACGGCCGGCGTGAGCCCGGGATCGCGCGCTGGGTCACGCCCGAGGCGGATCCCGCCCTGGTCGGCGACGAGCCACTGCTGCTGGCGCGCCGCACCGGGATGCCGGTGCGGGTGGACCGCGACCGCGCCGCCGCCGCCGCCGCGCTGGCGGCGGCCGGCTGCGACATCGTGCTGTGCGACGACGGCCTGCAGCACTACCGGCTGGCGCGCGACCTCGAGATCGAGGTGGTGGACGCCCGTCGCCGCTACGGCAATGGCCGCCTGCTGCCGGCCGGGCCTCTGCGCGAGCCACTCGAGCGCGCTGCGGACTGCACGTTGCGGGTGGTGAACGTCGGCACCGAGCCGCTGCCGGCGATCCCGGCGGGCGCCGGCCAGGAATGGCCGATGGAGCTCGTGCTGGGCGACGCGCTGCCGCTGGCGGGCGGGCGCGCGCTGCCGCTGGCCGCGTTCGCCGGGCGGCGGGTGCACGCGGTGGCCGGGATCGGCGACCCCGAGCGGTTCTTCGCCGCCCTGCGCGCGCTCGGGATCCTGGTGGTCCCGCATGCCTTCCCCGACCACCATGCCTACCGGCGCGAGGACTTCGCCTTCGCCAGCGCCTTGCCGGTGCTGATGACCGAGAAGGATGCGGTCAAGTGCGCGCCGCTGGCGGCGGCCGACTGGTACGCGGTGCCGGTCGAAGCGCGCCTGCCGGCCGGGTTCTGGGCCGCGCTCGACGCCGCGCTGCCGGCGCGCGGCTGAGCAACCGTCTTGGCAGTCAAGCGTGATGAAGAGTCAAGTCCCAGCTGGAGCGGTGCCTTGCAATGGCATTGAGCACGGTCAGCAGCTTGCGCATGCAAGCCACGAGGGCAACCTTCT
>NZ_JAJOZK010000009.1 GCF_022419185.1 Thermomonas flagellata
GCGAGGGCGGGCGCACGGTCGGCGCCGGCGTGGTGTCGAAGATCCTCAAGTAAGCCCCTGCGTGTCCCCCGTTCCCGGCGACGGGAACGGGCCGGGGTCGAGGCAGGCGGCGCAAGCCGCCTGCGGGCCGGAAGATTTTGCGCGGGCATGCTTGCAAGCGCGACCGGCGTCGATTTACAATGCAAGACCCTTCGGCAATGTGTGTTGCCGGGGTAGCGAAATGAGGCGCAGGATGCGCCTCGTGTTCGCCAGACAGGGAGATGTCGCGCGGCAGGGCCTCGTCCGTTCCGGAAAGTAGTCCGGAGCATATCGGCGGGGCCTTTCGGCGCGTTCATGGATTCCCGAGGCTGGCGGGCCGGGCGACCGGGCCGCCAGCGTGTTTTTCCGGGCCGCGCCGCGGCCCGCCTGCAGTACCCGCAGTACCCGGGGGTGCGGCGCACGACGCCGCCGCGCCTGTCGCTCTTTCGATACGAGGCATTCCTCATGGCGGACCAGAAGATTCGCATCCGGCTGAAGGCGTTCGATCACCGCCTGATCGACCGCTCGGCCAGCGAGATCGTCGAGACGGCCAAGCGGACCGGCGCGCAGGTGCGCGGCCCGATCCCGCTGCCGACCAAGATCGAACGCTACACCGTGCTGGTGTCGCCGCACGTCGACAAGGACGCGCGCGACCAGTACGAGACCCGCACGCACAAGCGCGTGCTCGACATCGTCGACCCCAACGACAAGACCGTGGACGCGCTGATGAAGCTCGAGCTCGCGGCCGGCGTCGACGTCCAGATCAAGCTGACCTAAAGGAGGCCCGTGATGAGCGCGAAGAAGCATTCGCTCGGCATCGTCGGCCGCAAGGCCGGCATGAGCCGGATGTTCACCGAGGACGGCAAGTCGGTGCCGGTGACCCTGATCGAGGCCACCCCGAACCGCATCACCCAGGTCAAGACCCTGGAGACCGACGGCTACTGCGCGGTGCAGGTGACCGCCGGCGTCAAGCGTGCCAGCCTGCTGACCAAGCCGGAGGTCGGGCACTTGGCCAAGGCCAAGGTCGAGGCCGGGCGTGGGTTGTGGGAGCTGCGGGTCGAGCCCGACCAGATCGGCAAGTACGAGGTCGGCGGCGAGATCCGCGCCGACATCTTCGAGGTCGGCCAGAAGGTCGATGTGCAGGGCGTGACCAAGGGCAAGGGCTTCCAGGGCACCATCAAGCGCTGGAACTTCACCATGGGCGATGCGACCCACGGCAACTCGCTGTCGCACCGCGCGCCGGGCTCGATCGGCCAGCGCCAGACCCCGGGCCGCGTGTTCCCGGGCAAGAAGATGGCCGGCCACATGGGCCACGTCACCCAGACCACCCAGAACCTGCAGGTGGTCAAGGTCGACGCCGAGCGCGGTCTGATCGCCGTGCGCGGCGCGGTCCCGGGTGCGCCGGGCGGCGACGTGATCGTGCGCCCGACCAGCAAGGGAGTCTGATCCATGGAACTGAACGTCAACGGCGGCGCCAAGCTGGCCGTGTCCGAGGCGGTGTTCGGCCGCCCCTTCAACGAGGACCTGGTGCACCAGGTCGTCGTCGCCTACCGCAACGCGGGCCGCGCCGGCACCAAGGCCCAGAAGACCCGCTCGGAAGTCCACGGCACCACCAAGAAGTCCAAGCGCCAGAAGGGCGGCGGCGCCCGCCACGGCGCGCTGACCGCGCCGATCTTCGTCGGCGGCGGCGTGACCTTCGCGGCCAAGCCGCGCAGCTTCGCGCAGAAGGTCAACCGCAAGATGTACCGCGCCGCGATCGCGACCATCCTGTCCGAGCTCAACCGCCAGGGGCGCATCACGGTGGTCGAGGCGTTCGACGTGGATGCGCCGAAGACCCGTGGCCTGGTCGCCAAGCTGGCCGACCTCAAGGCGGGGCAGCGCCCGCTGATCGTCACCGAGGACGCCTCGGAGAACCTGTACCTGTCGGCCCGCAACCTGCCGTACGTGCAGGTGCGTGACGTGCAGGGGCTGGACCCGGTCGCGCTGGTCGGCGCCGACACCGTGGTCGTGACCACCGACGCGGTCAAGAAGATCGAGGAGTGGCTGGCATGAGCGCCAATCTGTACGAAGTGATCCGTGCGCCGCGCGTGTCCGAGAAGACCGCGCGCCTGCAGGAAGTGTCCAACCAGTACGTCTTCGAGGTCGCCAAGACCGCCACCAAGGCCGACGTGAAGGCCGCGGTGGAGAAGATTTTCGACGTCAAGGTCGAGGCGGTGAACGTGGTGAACGTGAAGGGCAAGAACAAGACCTTCAAGTTCCGCCAGGGGCGCCGCGGCGACTGGCGCAAGGCCTACGTCACGCTGGCCGAGGGCCAGTCGATCGACGTCATGACCGTCTCGGCCTGAGGAAGCATCCATGGCATTGATGACCTTCAAGCCCACCTCGCCCGGCCGCCGCGCCGCGGTGCGCGTGGTGACGCCCGACCTGCACAAGGGCGCGCCGTACGCGCCGCTGCTGGAGAAGCAGGGCAAGACCGGTGGCCGCAACCACCACGGCCGCATCACCACCCGCCACATCGGCGGCGGCCACAAGCACCACTACCGGATCATCGACTTCAAGCGCGACAAGGAAGGCATCCCCGCGCGCGTGGAGCGCATCGAGTACGACCCCAACCGCACCGCGCACATCGCGCTGCTGTGCTACGCCGACGGCGAGCGCCGCTACATCATCGCGCCCAAGGGCCTGAAGGCGGGCGACCAGGTGATCGCCGGCCGCGACGCCCCGATCAAGACCGGCAACACCCTGCCGCTGCGCAACATCCCGGTCGGCTCCACCGTGCACTGCATCGAGATGAAGCCGGGCAAGGGCGCGCAGCTGGCGCGCGCCGCCGGCGCCGGCGTGCAGCTGATCGCGCGCGAGGGCGTGTACGCGCTGCTGCGCCTGCGCTCGGGCGAGATGCGCAAGGTCCCGGCCGAGTGCCGCGCCACCATCGGCGAGGTCGGCAACGACGAGCACAACCTGGAGAAGCTGGGCAAGGCCGGCGCCAAGCGCTGGCGCGGCGTGCGGCCGACCGTGCGCGGCGCCGCGATGAATCCGGTCGACCACCCGCATGGCGGCGGCGAGGGCCGCTCCGGCCAGGGCAACCCGCACCCGGTCACCCCGTGGGGTGTGCCGACCAAGGGTTACAAGACCCGCAAGAACAAGCGCACCCAGCAGTTCATCGTGCGCGACCGCAGGAGCTAATCGGCAATGGCACGTTCACTGAAGAAAGGCCCGTTCGTCGACCACCACCTGATGAAGAAGGTGGAGGCCGCGGGCAGCAGCAAGAAGCCGATCAAGACCTGGTCGCGCCGCTCGACGATCCTGCCGGAGATGATCGGGTTCACCATCGCCGTGCACAACGGCAAGAACCACGTCCCGGTGCTGGTCAACGAGAACATGGTCGGCCACAAGCTCGGCGAGTTCGCCCTGACCCGGACCTTCAAGGGTCACGGCGGCGACAAGAAGTCGAAGTAAGGAGATGACAATGGAAGCGAAAGCCATCCTGCGCACCGCGCGCATCTCCCCGCAGAAGGCCCGCCTGGTCGCCGACCAGGTGCGCGGGCTGTCCGCCGAGCGCGCGGTCAACCTGCTGAAGTTCTCCGACAAGAAGGCCGCCGCCATGATCCGCAAGGTGGTGGAGTCGGCCATCGCCAACGCCGAGAACAACCAGGGCGCCGACATCGACGCCCTGAAGGTCAAGACCATCATGGTCGACGAGGGCCCGATCCTGAAGCGCTTCATGGCGCGGGCGAAGGGCCGTGGCACGCGCATCAGCAAGCGCACCAGCCACATCACCGTGGTCGTGGGCGAGGGCAAGTAATCATGGGTCACAAAGTCAATCCGATCGGCATCCGCCTGGGCATCGCCAAGGACTGGAACTCCAAGTGGTATGCCGGCAAGAAGCAGTACGCCGACTACCTCGCCGCCGACCTGAAGGTGCGCGACATGCTGCGCAAGAAACTGGCGCAGGCGGGGATCAGCAAGATCCTGATCGAGCGCCCGGCCAACAACGCGCGCGTCACCATCCACACCGCCCGCCCGGGCGTGGTGATCGGCAAGCGTGGCGAGGACATCGAGAAGCTGCGCAAGGAGGTCTCGGACGTGATGGGCGTGCCCGCCCACATCAACGTGACCGAGGTGCGCAAGCCGGAGCTGGACGCGCAGCTGGTGGCGGAGTCGATCGCGCAGCAGCTCGAGCGCCGCATCATGTTCCGCCGCGCGATGAAGCGCGCGGTCGGCAATGCGATGCGCCTGGGCGCGCTCGGCATCAAGGTCAACGTCGCCGGCCGCCTGAACGGCGCCGAGATCGCGCGTTCGGAGTGGTACCGCGAGGGCCGCGTGCCGCTGCACACCCTGCGCGCGGACATCGACTACGGTTTCGCCGAAGCGCACACCACCTACGGCGTGATCGGGATCAAGGTCTGGATCTACAAGGGTGAGATCTTCGATTTCAGCCAGGTCGGCCAGGAGAAGCAGGACGACGCCCCGGCCGCGCGCGAGCGCGGCGACCGCGAGCGTCCGCGCGGCCCGCGCCGCGACCGTGGCGACCGCGCCGAGCGCGGCGAAGCGAGGGAGTAAACCATGCTGCAACCCAAGCGAACCAAATACCGCAAGGTCCACAAGGGCCGCAACGAGGGCCTGAGCTGGAACGGCAACGCCGTCAGCTTCGGCGAGTACGGCCTGAAGGCGACCGCCCACGGCCAGCTCACCGCCCGCCAGATCGAGGCCGCGCGCCGCTCGATCAGCCGCTACGTCAAGCGCGGCGGCAAGATGTGGATCCGCGTGTTCCCCGACAAGCCGATCACAAAGAAGCCGATCGAAGTCCGAATGGGCTCCGGTAAGGGCAACGTGGAGTACTGGGTCGCGCAGATCCAGCCCGGCCGCATGATCTACGAGATCGAGGGCGTCAGCGAGGAGGTCGCGCGCGAGGCGTTCCGCCTGGCCGCCGCCAAGCTCTCGGTCACCACCCAATTCGTGACCCGGACGGTGCGCTGATGGAACTCAAGCAACTGCGTCAGAAGTCGGCGGACGAGCTCAAGGCCCACCTGGCCGAGCTGCACAAGGAGCGCTTCGCGCTGCGCATGCAGAAGGCCACCGGTCAGCTCGCCAAGACCCACGAGGCCCGCCGCGTGCGGCGCGAGATCGCGCGCGTCAACACGCTGCTCGGGCAGAAGAAGTAAGGACGGCCGCCATGACCGAACAAACCAAGAAGCTGCACACGGTCGAAGGCCGCGTGGTCAGCAACAAGATGGACAAGACCGTGACGGTGCTGGTCGAGCGCCACGTCAAGCACGCGCTGTACGGCAAGTACATCCGCCGCTCGACCAAGCTGCACGCCCACGACGCCGACAACGCCTGCAACGAGGGCGACTACGTGCGCGTGGCCGAGTGCGCGCCGATTTCCAAGACCAAGAACTGGCGCGTGGTGGAAATCATCACCCGCGCGGCCGAGTAAGCAGGAGAGACAGCCATGATCCAGATGCAGAGCTATCTCGACGTCGCCGACAACTCGGGCGCCAAGGAACTGATGTGCATCAAGGTGCTGGGCGGCTCCAAGCGTCGCTACGCCGGCATCGGCGACATCATCAAGGTGTCGGTGAAGGATGCGATCCCGCGCGGCAAGGTGAAGAAGGGCGACGTGTACAACGCGGTCGTCGTGCGCACCCGCAAGGGCGTGCGCCGTCCGGACGGGTCGCTGATCCGCTTCGACGGCAACGCCGCCGTGCTGCTCAACAACAAGCATGAGCCGATCGGCACCCGCATCTTCGGGCCCGTCACCCGCGAGCTGCGTTCCGAGAAGTTCATGAAGATCGTCTCGCTCGCCCCCGAAGTGCTGTGAGCGCAGGAGACTGACATGAACCGTATCCGCAAGGGCGACCAGGTGGTGATCACCACCGGCAACAAGAAGATCAAGGGCCAGACCGGCGAGGTCCTGCGCGTCGAGGGCGACCGCGTGTACGTCGCCAACCTGAACCTGGTCAAGCGCCATACCAAGCCGAACCCGCAGGCCGGCCAGCCCGGCGGCGTGATCGAGCGCGAGGCGTCGATCCACATTTCCAACGTGATGCTCTACAACCCGGCCACGGGCAAGGGCGAGCGCGTTGCCACCAAGGTGCTGGAGAATGGAAAGCGCATCCGCGTGTTCCGCTCCAGCGGCGAGGCCGTCTGACATGACTACCCGACTCGAGAAGTTCTACAAGGACGAGGTGGTGCCGAAGCTGATGCAGCAGTTCGGTTACACCAATCCGATGGAAGTGCCCAAGCTGGTCAAGATCACGCTGAACATGGGCGTGGGCGAGGCCGCGACCAACAAGAAGGTGCTGGAGAACGCGGTGGCCGACATGGCCAAGATCGCCGGCCAGAAGCCGGTGGTCACCAAGTCGCGCATCTCGGTGGCTTCGTTCAAGATCCGCGACGGCTGGCCGATCGGCTGCAAGGTGACCCTGCGCCGCGCGCGCATGTACGAGTTCCTGGACCGCCTGATCAACATCGCGCTGCCGCGCGTGCGCGACTTCCGCGGCGTGTCGGGGCGTTCGTTCGACGGCCGCGGCAACTACAACATGGGCGTGAAGGAGCAGATCATCTTCCCGGAGATCGACTTCGACGCCGTCGACGCCATGCGCGGCATGGACATCGCGATCACCACCACGGCGAAGACCGACGCGGAGGCCAAGGCCCTGCTCGAGGCCTTCCGCTTCCCGTTCCGCAACTAAGGACAGGCCATGGCCAAGACCTGCATGATCAACCGTGAGGCCAAGCGCGCCAAGCTGGCCAAGCAGTACGCTGCCAAGCGCGAGGCCCTGAAGAAGATCATCTCCAGCCAGGACGCGTCCTACGAGGAGAAGATGGCTGCGGCGGTGAAGCTGCAGAAGCTGCCGCGCGACTCCTCGCCGAGCCGCCAGACCACCCGCTGCGTGCTGACCGGGCGCCCGCGCGCGGTCTACAGCAAGTTCGGCCTCGGCCGCAACAAGCTGCGCGAGGCGACCATGCGCGGCGACGTGCCCGGCCTGCGCAAGGCCAGCTGGTAATTGCTACAATACGCGGCTTGCCCTGCCGGGCAAGCCAACCCAGCCGCCGCCATCCGGGGCGGCCGCATCCCCAGACCCATTCGCGCAAGCGGATATCGGTGCTACGCAAGGTGACCCATGAGCATGACTGATCCCATCGCCGACATGCTGGTCCGCATCAAGAATGCGGCGGCGGTCGGCAAGCCGACGGTGAAGATGCCGTCCTCCAAGATCAAGGTCGCGATCGCCAACGTCCTCAAGGCCGAGGGCTACATCGCCGACGCCCGCGTGACCCAGGACGGCGCCAAGGCCGAGCTGGAGATCGCGCTGAAGTACTACGAGGGCAAGCCGGTGATCGAGACCCTCAAGCGCGTCTCGCGCTCGGGCCTGCGCCAGTACCGCGGCAAGGACGCGCTGCCGAAGGTGCTCGGCGGCTTGGGCGTGGCCATCATTTCCACCTCCAAGGGCATCATGACCGACGCGCAGGCGCGCCAGCAGGGCGTCGGCGGCGAAGTCCTGTGCATCGTGGCCTAAGGGAGGAGACGAACATGTCCCGCGTTGCCAAGAAGCCCGTGGCCCTGGCCAAGGGCGTTGAACTCACCGTCCAGGCCGAATCGGTCAGCGTCAAGGGCCCGAAGGGCACCCTGAGCGTGGCCAAGCCGGCCGGCGTGCAGGTCGAGGCCGCCGACGGCCAGGCCCGCATCACCGCCAACGACCCGGCGCTGGTGCCGATGGCCGGCACCCTGCGTGCGATCCTCGCCAACATGGTGCAGGGCGTCAGCCAGGGCTTCGAGCGCAAGCTCGAACTGGTCGGCGTCGGCTACCGCGCCTCCGCCCAGGGCAAGGACCTGAACCTGTCGCTCGGCTACTCGCACCCGGTGGTGTTCAAGGCCCCCGAGGGGATCACCATCACCACCCCGAGCCAGACCGAGATCGTGGTCGCCGGCGCCGACAAGCAGCTGGTCGGCGAGGTCGCCGCCAAGATCCGCGGCTACCGTCCGCCGGAGCCCTACAAGGGCAAGGGCGTCAAGTACGCCGGCGAGAACATCATCCGCAAGGAAGCCAAGAAGGCCTAACGGCGCCTCCCAGACCAGGGACGTCCCGCCTTCAGCTTCCGGAGAGAGAAGACCATGGAAAAGAAGATCGCCCGCCTGCGCCGCGCCAAGTCCACCCGCGCGCGCATCCGCATCCTCGGCGTGCCGCGCCTGTCGGTGCTGCGCACCGGCCAGCACCTGTACGCGCAGGTGTTCACCGCCGACGGCGCCCAGGTCCTGGCCGCCGCGTCGACCGTCCAGGCCGACGTCAAGGACGGCCTCAAGAGCGGCAAGAACATGGAGGCCGCCGCCAAGGTGGGCCGCATGATCGCCGAGCGCGCGCGTGCGGCCGGGATCGAGAAGGTCGCCTTCGACCGCTCGGGCTACCGCTACCACGGCCGCATCAAGGCGCTGGCCGACGCCGCGCGCGAGGGCGGCCTGCAGTTCTGACGCCGTCGCGCACCGCCCGCCGGCGCGGGGTGCGCCGGACGCCGTTCCCGGTTGCGGGGCCGGCGGAACGCCCGCAGCAGACCACAACCACAAGCGGCCCCGCCGCACATCCCATACACACCTGACGAGACATCGAAATGGCAGAGCAGCGCGAACCGCGCGGGCGCGACCGCAACCGCGAACGCGAAGAGATCGATGACGGCATGATCGAGAAGCTGATCGCGGTCAACCGCGTCAGCAAGACGGTCAAGGGCGGCCGGCAGTTCACCTTCACCGCGCTGACCGTGGTCGGCGACGGCGCCGGCAAGGTCGGCTTCGGCTACGGCAAGGCCCGCGAAGTGCCGGTGGCGATCCAGAAGTCGATGGAGTACGCCCGCCGCAACATGAGCACGGTCGAGCTCAACAACGGCACCCTGTTCCACGCGGTCAAGGCCGGCCACGGCGCGGCCCGCGTGTTCATGCAGCCGGCGTCCGAGGGCACCGGCGTGATCGCCGGCGGCGCCATGCGCGCCGTGCTCGAGGCGGTCGGGGTGAAGAACGTGCTGGCCAAGGCGGTCGGCTCGCGCAACCCGATCAACCTGGTGCGCGCCACCGTCAAGGGACTGCAGGCCATGCACTCGCCGGCCAAGATCGCGGCCAAGCGCGGCAAGAAGGTGGAGGACCTGATCCATGGCTAACGAGAATGCCGTCAAGACCATCAAGGTCCGCCTGGTCAAGGGCCTGCGCGGCACCCAGTCCCGCCACCGCCTGTCGGTGCGCGCGCTCGGCCTCGGCAAGGTGGGCAGCGTGCGCGAGCTGAAGGACAGCCCGCAGGTGCGCGGCCTGATCAACCAGTTGCACTACCTGGTGCAGGTGGAGGAGTAATCGCATGAAGCTCAACACGCTCAAGCCCGCCGAGGGCGCCCGCACCGAACGCACCCGCGTCGGCCGCGGCATCGGTTCCGGCCTCGGCAAGACCTGCGGCCGCGGCCACAAGGGTTCGTTCGCGCGCGCCGGCAAGGGCAAGATCAAGGCCGGCTTCGAGGGCGGCCAGATGCCGATGCAGCGCCGGCTGCCGAAGATCGGCTTCCGCTCGCCGCTGGCCAAGGACACCGCCGAGGTCCTGCTGTACCGCCTCGACAGCCTGCCGGCCGGCGAGGTCGACTTCGCCGCCCTGCGCGCCGCCGGGCTGGTGCCGAGCACCGCCAAGCGCGCCAAGGTCGTCGCCAAGGGCGAGGTCACCAAGGCCTACGTGCTGAAGGGCATCGCCGCCACCGCGGGCGCCAAGGCCGCGATCGAGGCGGCCGGCGGCAAGCTGGCGGAGTAATCGGCGCATGTCGCGAACCGCGGACGCGCTGTCGGGCCTGATGGGCGCGGGCAAGTTCACCGAACTGCGCTCGCGCCTGCTGTTCGTGATCGGCGCGCTGATCGTCTTCCGGATCGGCTGCTACATCCCGGTCCCGGGGGTCAACCCCGAGGCCATGCTGCAGCTGATGGAATCGCAGAAGGGCACCATCGTGGACATGTTCAACATGTTCTCCGGCGGCGCCCTGCACCGGTTCAGCATCTTCGCGCTGAACGTCGTGCCCTACATCTCGGCCTCGATCGTGGTCCAGCTGATGACCCAGATCCTGCCGAGCTGGAAGGCGATGTCCAAGGAGGGCGAGTCCGGCCGCCGCAAGATCACCCAGTACTCGCGCTACGGCGCGGTCCTGCTGGCGATCTTCCAGGCCGCGGGGATCGCGATCGCGTTGCAGCACCAGGGCGCGGCCGGCGGCATCCCGGTGGTGTACAACCCGGGTCCCGGCTTCGTCATGACCGCGGTGGTCTCGCTGACCGCCGGCACCATGTTCCTGATGTGGCTGGGCGAGCAGGTGACCGAGCGCGGCATCGGCAACGGCGTCTCGCTGATCATCTTCTCCGGCATCGTCGCCGGCCTGCCCGGCGCGGTGATCAACACCCTGCAGCAGGCCAATGCCGGCGAGATGCAGTGGATCACGGTGTTCTTCATCCTCGCCATCGTGCTCGGTTTCACCTGGTTCGTGGTGTTCATGGAGCGCGGCCAGCGCCGCATCACCGTGAACTACGCGCGCCGCCAGGGCGGGCGCGGCGCCTACATGAACCAGAGCTCGTTCCTGCCGCTCAAGCTCAACATGTCCGGCGTGATCCCGCCGATCTTCGCCTCCTCGATCATCATGTTCCCGGCGACCGCCTCGACCTGGTTCGGGCAGTCCGGCAGCGCGGCCACCACCTGGCTGCAGAAGGTCAGCCAGATGCTGGCCCCGGGCGAGCCACTGCACATGATTCTGTACGCGGCGCTGATCATCGGCTTTGCGTTCTTCTACACCGCGCTGGTATTCAATTCGCAGGAAACCGCGGACAACCTGAAGAAGTCCGGCGCGCTGATCCCGGGCATCCGCCCCGGCAAGGCGACCGCCGACTACATCGACGGGGTGCTCACGCGCCTGACCGGCGCCGGGGCGCTGTACCTGGTGCTGGTCTGCCTGCTGCCGGAGGTCATGCGCACCGAACTGGGCACCTCGTTCTACTTCGGCGGCACCTCGCTGCTGATCGTGGTGGTGGTGGTGATGGATTTCATCGCGCAGATCCAGGCGCACCTGATGTCGCACCAGTACGAGAGCCTGCTCAAGAAGGCCAACCTGAAGGGTGGCCTGCGCACGCGCTGAAAGCGCGTCCCCGCCCGGCCGGAGTGCCAGGCGGCGTGGGCCTCGGGCCCGCGCTATCATGGATGGACGAACACCCGCCGGCACGGAACATACGCGTCCGTACGGCACGATGGGCGACCTGCGCAGCGGTTCCGGGCGCAGGTGGCCGGCGACCGATCCCCGCGCTGGAGGAGCGCGGGGGCGGGGCGGGGCGCAAGCCCGGCCACCGCCAGTCACCGGCCGTCGCCGGAGCATGGGCACACTCCCCATGCCGGCCGCGGCTCGCCGCGGCTTTCCTGAACTGCCGGAACCTTGCTAGAATTCCACGTTTCCCGGCGCCGTGGCCGCAAGGCCCTGCGCACATCGTCATCGGAGATCGCCACATGGCGCGTATTGCAGGCGTCAACCTGCCTGCCCAGAAGCACGTCTGGGTCGGGCTGCAAAGCATCTACGGCATCGGCCGTACCCGTTCCAAGCAGGTTTGCGAAGCGGCGGGCGTGAATGCGTCCACCAAGATCCGCGACCTCACCGAGCCCGAGGTCGAGCGCCTGCGCGCCGAGGTCGGCAAGTTCGTGGTCGAGGGCGACCTCCGCCGCGAGGTCGGCATGGCGATCAAGCGCCTGATGGACCTGGGCTGCTACCGCGGCCTGCGCCACCGCCGCGGCCTGCCGGTGCGCGGCCAGCGCACCCGCACCAACGCGCGCACCCGCAAGGGCCCGCGCAAGGCCATCAAGAAGTAAAGGGAACCTGAGACCATGGCCAAGCCGGCTGCCGCCACCAAGACCAAGAAGAAGGCCAAGCGCGTCGTCACCGACGGCATCGCGCATGTCCACGCTTCGTTCAACAACACCATCGTCACCATCACCGACCGCCAGGGCAACGCGCTGAGCTGGGCGACCTCGGGCGGCGCGGGCTTCCGCGGCTCGCGCAAGTCCACCCCGTTCGCGGCGCAGGTCGCCGCCGAGAAGGCTGGCAAGGCCGCGCTCGACTACGGCGTGAAGTCGCTGGAAGTGCGCATCAAGGGCCCGGGCCCGGGGCGCGAATCGGCCGTGCGTTCGCTCAACGCGGTCGGCTACAAGATCCTCAACATCATCGACGTGACGCCGATCCCGCACAACGGGTGCCGTCCGCCGAAGAAGCGTCGCGTCTGACGCGCGGGAGCACACCAACATGGCTCGTTACATCGGTCCCACCTGCAAGCTCGCGCGCCGCGAAGGCGCCGACCTGTCCCTGAAGTCGCCCGCGCGTGCGCTGGACTCCAAGTGCAAGCTGGAGCAGAAGCCAGGCCAGCACGGCCCGAACGCGCGCAAGGGCAAGCTGTCCGACTACGCCACCCAGCTGCGCGAGAAGCAGAAGGTCAAGCGCATCTACGGCCTGCTCGAGCGCCAGTTCCGCAACTACTACAAGAAGGCCTCCAACCGCAAGGGCAACACCGGCGAGAACCTGCTGCAGATGCTGGAGACCCGCCTGGACAACGTCGTTTACCGGATGGGCTTCGCCGTCACCCGCCCGGCCGCCCGCCAGCTGGTCAGCCACCGCGGCGTGCTGGTCAACGGCAAGCCGGTCAACCTACCGTCCTACGCGGTCAAGGCCGGCGACGCCATCACCCTGTCCGACAAGGCCAAGGCGCAGCTGCGGGTCAAGGAGTCGCTGACCCTTGCCCAGCAGATGGACCTGTCGCCGTCGTGGGTCGAGGTCGATGCCGACAAGTTCAGCGGCGTGTTCAAGGCGGTGCCCGACCGTGCCGACCTGCCGGCCGACATCAACGAAGCGCTGATCGTCGAGCTGTACTCGAAGTAAGCCATTGCCACCGCCCCCGGTATCCGGATGCCGGGGGCCGACGGAGACACCACGAATGACGGTTACCGCCACCCAAGTGCTGCGCCCGCGCGCGCCGCAGATCGAGCGCATCACCCAGAACCGCGCCAAGGTCGTGATCGAGCCCCTGGAGCGCGGTTACGGCCACACCCTCGGCAACGCCCTGCGCCGGGTGCTGCTGTCCTCGATCCCGGGCTTTGCCATCACCGAGGTCGAGATCGACGGCGTCCTGCACGAGTACACCACGGTCGAGGGCATGCGCGAGGACGTGCTCGAGGTCCTGCTGAACCTCAAGGACGTGGCCATCCGCATGCACAGCGGCGAGTCCGACACCCTCGAGCTCAAGAAGCAGGGTCCGGGCGTGGTCACCGCCGGCGACATCAAGACCAGCCACAACGTCGAGGTGCTCAACCCCGACCACGTGATCGCCACCCTGACCAAGGACGTGGCGCTGAACATGCGCCTGACCATCCAGCGCGGCTTCGGCTACCAGCCGGCCGCCGCGCGCCGCCGCCCGGACGAGGAGGCCCGCGCAATCGGCCGGCTGGTGCTGGACGCCTCGTTCTCGCCGGTCCGCCGCGTCGCTTACGCGGTCGAGGCTGCGCGCGTCGAGCAGCGCACCGACCTCGACAAGCTGGTGCTGGAGATCGAGACCAACGGCACCATCGACGCCGAGGAGGCGGTGCGCACCGCCGCCGACATCCTCACCGACCAGCTGTCGGTGTTCGGCGACTTCACCCACCGCGAGCGCGGCAGCAAGCCGCAGCAGGCGCCGGGCGTGGACCCGCTGCTGCTGCGCCCGATCGACGACCTCGAGCTGACCGTGCGCTCGGCCAACTGCCTGAAGGCCGAGAGCATCTACTACATCGGCGACCTCATCCAGAAGACCGAGGTCGAGCTGCTCAAGACCCCGAACCTCGGCAAGAAGTCGCTGACCGAGATCAAGGAGGTGCTGGCGCAGCGCGGGCTCGCGCTGGGCATGAAGCTCGACAACTGGCCGCCGGCCGGCATCGCCAGCCACGGCATGCTGGGCTGAGGCGTACTTCCGCGCGGCGGGGCCGGCCACCCCGGTCCGCCGCGCCCGCCCGCCGCGAGGCGGGCCATGCCGACGGGCCGTCCGGCCCGCGGCGCGCCGGCCATGGACGGGCCGGCTTCGGGCCAGCGTAGCCCACTGCAACAACGCCGGGATGGCGACAGCGACGTACAGCGTTCCAACATTCCACCAGGAGTTCCGCCATGCGCCACCAGAAAGCCGGTCGCAAGTTCAACCGCACCAGCGCCCACCGCCAGTCGATGCTGTCCAACATGGCGGCCTCGCTGTTCAAGAACGAGATCATCCGCACCACCCTGCCCAAGGCCAAGGAGCTGCGCCGGGTCGCGGAGCCGCTGATCACCCTGGCCAAGACCGACGGCGTGGCCAACCGCCGCTTGGCGTTCGCGCGCCTGCGCGACAAGGAAGCGGTGGGGACCCTGTTCACCGTGCTGGGTCCGCGCTACGCGCAGCGCCCGGGTGGCTACCTGCGCATCCTCAAGTGCGGGTTCCGCGCCGGCGACAATGCGCCGATGGCCTACGTCGAGCTGGTGGACCGCCCGCAGGCCGAGGCCTGAGCCAAGTCCCCCTGCACCTGCGCCTGCGCGCAGGGCGGCGATACGCAACCCCGGGCCCGGCCCGGGGTTTTGCGTTTGATCCGGCCCGCGCCACGCGCGATCGGCGCTGCGCCGAGGGATGCCGGGGTGTCGCCTGCCATCGCCCTGGCCCATAATCGGCCGACTCCGTGCCCGGGCTGCCGATGAATCCGTTCCGCTGGTCGTTCCGCACCCAGTTCCTGCTGGGGTTTGCCGTCTGCGCCGGGCTGATCGCCTATGCCCTGTACCTGCAGCTGGTGCAGCAGCTGCAGCCGTGCCCGTTCTGCATCTTCCAGCGCCTGAGCTACGCGGCGCTCGGCGTGGTGTTCCTCGCCGGTGGGTTGCTGGCGCCGCGCGCGGCGGGCGCACGCCGCGCCTGGGCGGTGCTCGCGCTGTTGCCGGCCCTGGTCGGCATGGGCTATGCCGGCCGCCATGTCTGGGTGCAACTGCACCCGCCGCCGCTGCCCAGTTGCGGGCCGGGGCTGAACTTCCTGGTCGAACAGCATTCCTGGCTAGGTGCGGCGCGCCGCGTGCTGCAGGCGACCGGCGACTGCAGCAATATCGACTGGAGCTTCCTCGGCCTGACCATGCCGATGTGGTCGCTGCTGTGGTTCGTGCTGTTGGCGGCCTGGGCGCTGCTGGCCGGCTGGCGCGCGCGCCCGGGATACCGGTTCCGGCGGTAACGGTTGCAGCCGCGCGGTACGCGCGGGATGATGCGACGCATCATCCTCGCAGAGCCTGCCCGCATGTCATCCGCGCTGCCCTTGATCCGTCCGTCCGCCGCCGCCGACTGGGCGCCGGACAGCTGGCGCGCGCGCCCGGCCCTGCAGCTGCCGCAGTACCCGGATGCCGCGGCGCTCGCGCGCGCGCAGGAGGAACTGCGCGGCCTGCCGCCGCTGGTGACCTCGTGGGAGATCCTCGCGCTCAAGCAGCAGATCGCCGAGGCCCAGGAGGGCCGCCGCTTCCTGCTGCAGGGCGGGGATTGCGCCGAGAGCTTCGCCGACTGCACCTCGTCGGTGATCTCCAACCGGCTCAAGGTGCTGCTGCAGATGAGCCTGGTGCTGGTGCACGGGCTGAAGCTGCCGGTGGTCCGCGTCGGGCGCTTCGCCGGCCAGTACGCCAAGCCGCGCTCGGCCGACACCGAGACGATCGACGGCGTGACCTTGCCCTGCTACCGCGGCGACATGGTCAACGCGCCGGAGTTCAGCGCCGCCGCGCGCACGCCCGACCCGCAGCGCATGGTGCGCGCGCATGCGCGCTCGGCGATGACCATGAACTTCGTGCGCGCGCTGATCGACGGCGGCTTCGCCGACCTCCACCACCCCGAGTACTGGGACCTGGCGTGGGTGCGGCATGCGCCGCTCGCGCACGAGTACCAGCGCATGGTCGGCGCGATCGGCGATGCGGTGCGGTTCATGGAGACCCTCGCCGGCGGCCAGGTGCACAACATCAACCGGGTCGATTTCTACACCTCGCACGAGGCGCTGCTGCTGCCCTACGAGGAGGCGCTCACCCGCCAGGTCCCGCGCCAGCACGGCTGGTTCAACCTGTCCACCCACTACCCGTGGATCGGCATGCGCACCGCCGCGCTGGACGGCGCGCACGTGGAGTACTTCCGCGGCATCCGCAACCCGATCGCGCTCAAGCTCGGGCCGTCGGTCGGGGTCGACCAGCTGCTGCGCCTGATCGACGTGCTCAACCCGGACGACGAACCCGGCCGGCTGGCGCTGATCCACCGCCTGAGCGCGGCCAGCATCGGCGAGAAGCTGCCGCCGCTGCTGGAGGCGGTCAAGCGCGAGGGGCGGCGCGTGCTGTGGGTGTGCGACCCCATGCACGGCAACACCGAATCCACCCGCAACGGCTACAAGACCCGCCGCTTCGACAACATCCGCAGCGAGCTGGAGCAGGCGTTCGACATCCATGCCGCGTGCGGCACCCGCCTGGGCGGCGTGCACCTGGAGTTGACCGGCGAGAACGTCACCGAGTGCCTGGGCGGGGCGCGCGAGCTGACCGAGCTCGACCTGCAGCGCGCCTACCGCACCACCGTGGACCCGCGCCTCAACTACGAGCAGGCATTGGAGATCGCGATGCTGATCGTGCGCAAGCACGGCCAGCTCGCCGCCGCCGCCGGCTGAGCCGGCGCGCGGCGGTCACGGCAGCGGCGCGTAGGCCACCGTCGGCAACAGCTTGGGCGGCCGCCGCGCGCGGCTGGCCTGCTCATAGGCATAGGCCAGTTCGATCAGGCGCGGTTCGCTCCAGGCGGTGCCCATGAACACGATCCCGACCGGCAGGCCGTGCACCTGGCCCATCGGCACGGTGATGCTGGGATAGCGCGCGACCGCGGCCACGCCGTAGCCGGCGCCGGTGAAGTGGTCGCCGTTGATCCAGTCGATCGGCCACGCCGGGGACATCGCCGGCGCCACCAGCGCATCCAGCTTGTGCTGGCGCAGGGCGGCGTCGATCCCCTCCGGCCCGGCCAACCGGCGCGCGGCGTCGCGCGCGCGCCGATAGGCCGGCTCGGTCAGCGGCCCCTTGGCCTGCGCCTGCTCGAACAGCTCTTGGCCGAAGTAGGGCATTTCCTGCGCGGCATGCGCCTTGTTGTAGGCGATCAGGTCCGCCAGCGTCTTGTACGGGGTGTCGGCGCCGGCCAGGTAGCGGTTCAGGCCGTCCTTGAACTCGTACAGCAGCACGTCCATCTCCGGCGCGTCCCAGCGCCGGAAGCTGGGCAGGCGGGCGTCCACCACGGTGGCGCCGGCGGCCTTGAGCGCCGCGACCGCGCGCTCGAACTGGGCATCGGTGTCCGGGTGGTAGCCCATGAGCTGGCGCAGCACGCCGATCCGCGCACCCTTGAGGGCGTCGGCCTTCAGGTGCGCGGTGTAGTCGATCGGGGTCGGGTCCTTGCGCTCGCCGGCGGCAGGATCGGCGGGGTCGGGCGCGGCGATCGCGGTCAGCAGCGCGGCCGCGTCGGCCACGCTGCGCGCCATCGGGCCGGCGGTGTCCTGCGAGACCGAGATCGGGATGATGCCGCTGCGGCTGACCAGGCCGACGGTCGGCTTGATGCCGACCAGCGCGGCCACCGCCGAGGGGCAGATGATGCTGCCGTCGGTCTCGGTGCCGATCCCGGCGGCGGCGAGGTTGGCCGCGACCGCGGTGCCGGTGCCGGAACTGGAGCCGCACGGATTGCGGTCGAGCGCGTAGGGGTTCTTGGTCTGCCCGCCGCGGCCGCTCCAGCCGGAGCTGGAGCGGGTGGAACGGAAGTTGGCCCATTCCGACAGGTTGGTCTTGCCCAGGATCACCGCGCCGGCCGCGCGCAGGCGCGCGACCAGGAAGGCATCGGCCTTGGGGCGGTGGTCGGCCAGCGCCAGGGAGCCTGCGGAATTGGCCATCGGGGTGGCGTCGATGTTGTCCTTGAGCAGCACCGGGATGCCGTGCAGCGGGCCGCGGGGTTTGCCGGCCTGGCGCTCGGCGTCCCGCGCCTCGGCCTCCTTCAAGGCGTCCGGATTGAGCTCGATCACCGCGTTCAGCCGTGGCCCGGCGCGGTCGATCGCGGCGATGCGGTCGAGGTAGGCCTGGACCAGCGCGCGGCTGGTGAGCGTGCCGGCGGCCATCTTCGCCTGCAGGTCGGCGATGCTGGCCTCCTCGAACGCGAATGCGGGCTGCGCTGCCGCCGCCGGCGTGGCGGCGGGCTTGGCCGCGGGTGGCGCAGGCGGCGTGGCGGGCTGGCAGGCGGCCAGCAGCAGGGTGCAGGCGAGGGCGAGCGGCAGGCGGCGCATGGGCGGCTCCGGGCGGTCAGGCCCGCAGGATTGCGCGTCGCGCGCGCGCGGGCAAGCCCGCAGGGGCTTCAGTGGCGGCGTCTTCGCCAGAGGTCGCGCGCCAGGGCGTACACCACCACCAGGTTGATGATCAGCACCGCTGCCGACAACCAGCCCGGATGGCGCAGCAGGGCACCGACGTCCAGCGGCAGGTACAGCGCCGCCGAGATCAGGCCCAGCCACGAGCCCCAGGCGCGCGCGCGCCACAGGCCCCAGGCTTCGGCGAAGCGCAGGGCCGCGTAGCCGATCAGGAACAGCGCCGTCATGTGCACCGCATGCGGGTTGATCGCATCCAGCAGATGCGCGATCGGGCCGCGCTCCGGGTGCAGGTGCAGCCGCCAGGTCAGCACCCGGATCGCATGCCGGATCCAGTCCGGCCCGAGCAGTTCCAGCCCGCTGGCGGACGCCAGCGCCAGCGCGCCCTTGAACGCCTCGAACAGCGCGATCAGGTGCAGCCCGGGGTGGTGCCGGGGATCCGGATCGTAGCCGCGGGGCGGGGCGGGAGACATCGCCGGGATCCGGTCAGCTGCGGCTGGCGCGCTTGCGCTCGACTTCGGTGCGCAGCTTCTTGCGCAGGCGGATCTGCTTGGGCGTGACCTCCACCAGCTCGTCGTCGTCGATGAACTCCAGCGCCTGCTCCAGCGAGAACTTGATCGGCGGGATCAGGCCCTCGTCGTCGTCCTTGCCGGCGGCGCGGAAGTTGGTCAGCTGCTTGGCGCGCAGGGCGTTGACGGTGAGGTCGTTGTCCTTGGCGTGGATGCCGACGATCTGGCCCTCGTAGATCTCCTCGCCGGGCTCGATGAACAGCCGCCCGCGTTCCTGCATCGCCGCCTGCGCATAGGCCGGCGAGCTGCCGGTGGCATTGGAGATCAGCACCCCGTTCTGGCGCTGGCCGATGCTGCCTTCCGACTTCGGCCCGTAGTGGTCGAACACGTGGAACAGCAGGCCGGTGCCGGCGGTGAGGGTGCGGAACTCGGTCTGGAAGCCGATCAGCCCGCGCGCCGGGATCAGGTATTGCAGGCGCACGCGGCCCTTGCCGTCCTGCTCCATGTTCTGCAGCAGTGCCTTGCGCTCGCCGAGGCGGCCCATCACCCCGCCCTGGTACTGCTCGTCCATGTCCACCACCAGCGACTCGTACGGCTCGGACAGCACGCCGTCGATCTCCTTGACGATCACCTCCGGGCGCGACACCGCCAGCTCGTAACCCTCGCGGCGCATGGTCTCGATCAGGATCGACAGGTGCAGCTCGCCGCGCCCGCTGACCTTGAACTTGTCGGCGTCCGCGGTGTCCTCCACCCGCAGCGCGACGTTGTGCTGGGCCTCGCGCAGCAGGCGGTCGCGCAGCTGGCGGCTGGTCAGGAACTTGCCGCCGCTGCGCTCCTTGTGGCCGGCGAACGGCGAATCGTTGACCTGGAAGGTCATGCTGATGGTGGGCTCGTCCACCGCCAGCACCGGCAGCGGCTCGACCGCGGCCGGGTCGCACAGGGTGTCGGAGATGCCGATGCCCTCGATGCCGCTGAAGGCGATGATGTCGCCGGCGCGCGCCTCGCCGACCTCGATCCGCTCCAGCCCCATGAAGCCCAGCACCTGCAGCACCTTGGCGTTGCGGCGGCTGCCGTCGGCGGCCACCACCGTCACCGGCTGGTTGGTGCGGACCTTGCCGCGCTGGATGCGGCCGATGCCGATCACGCCGACGTAGTTGTTGTAGTCCAGCGAGGTGACGCGCATCTGGAACGGGCCGTCCGGGTCCACCGGCGGCGCCGGCACGTGGCGGCAGATGGCCTCGAACAGCGCCGTCATGTCGCCCTCGCGCACGTTCTCGTCGAGGCCGGCATAGCCCTGCAGGCCGCTGGCGTACACCACCGGGAAGTCCAGCTGCTCGTCGGTCGCGCCGAGGCGGTCGAACAGGTCGAAGGTCTGGTCCAGCACCCAGCCGGGACGCGCGCCCGGGCGGTCCACCTTGTTGATGACCACGATCGGGCGGAAGCCCATCGCGAACGCCTTCTGGGTCACGAAGCGGGTCTGCGGCATCGGCCCGTCCATCGCGTCCACCAGGATCAGCACCGAATCCACCATCGACAGCACGCGCTCGACCTCGCCGCCGAAGTCGGCGTGGCCGGGGGTGTCGACGATGTTGATGCGCCACGGCTCGCCGGTCTTGGGGTCGGTCCAGCGGATCGCGGTGTTCTTGGAGAGGATGGTGATGCCGCGCTCCTTCTCCAGGTCGTTGCTGTCCATCACCCGCTCGGGCACCACGGCGCGCTCGCTGAGCGTGCCGGACTGCTTGAGCAGCTGGTCGACGAGGGTGGTCTTGCCATGGTCGACGTGGGCGACGATGGCGATGTTGCGCAGGCGTTCGACGGAATCGGAGGCGGACATGCGGGCGGGCGCCGGATGCGGGGCAGGCCAGGCGCGGAAGATCGTGGGGGCAAGCCCGCTATCATACGGGAACCGGGCGATCCCCGCCCGCAGGAGCGCCCCATGTCCCTCACCGCCATCCTCGACACCGACCGCGGCCCGATCCGCATCGAACTGGCCGCCGCCGAGGCGCCGCTGACCGTGGCCAACTTCGTCAACCTGGCCCGGCGCGGCTTCTACGACGGCCTCACCTTCCACCGCGTGATCGCCGACTTCATGATCCAGGGCGGCTGCCCGGAGGGCAGCGGCCGCGGCGGCCCCGGCTACCGCTTCGAGGACGAGACCGGCAACGGCCTGCGCCACGAGCGCGGGGTGCTGTCGATGGCCAATGCCGGCCCCAACACCAATGGCAGCCAGTTCTTCATCACCCACGTGCCCTGCGGCTGGCTGGACGGCAAGCACACCGTGTTCGGCAAGGTGGTCGCCGGCATGGACGTGGTGGACGCGGTGCGCCAGGGCGACGTGATCCGGTCGGTGACGATCGAGGGCGACGCCGAGGCGGCGCTGGCGGCCAAGGCCGACCGCGTGGCCGAGTGGAACAAGATCCTGGCGGCCTGATCCCGTCCCGCGCCGGCCGCCGCGCGGCCGGCCGGCGCGGGTGGCTGTGCTAGCATTCGCCGCATCCTCCCAACGTGGCAGCGCCGCCTCCGGCGGCGGTCGCCGAGGTTCCCCACGATGCCCCAGCTCGCCCGGCGCATGAGCCGCGCCAAGCCCAGTGCGATCATGGCGGTGGCCGAGAAGGCCAAGCGCCTGAAGGCCGAAGGCCGCGACATCATCAGCTTCTCGATCGGCGTCCCCAACTTCCTGCCCGGCGAGCACGTGTATGCCGCGGCGCGCGAGGCGCTGGCCAAGGACAGCGGCCAGTACGGCAGCAACCGCGGCAGCGACCGCCTGCTGGACGCCTTCCTCGCCCACCTGGAGGGGCTCGGCCTGACCGGCTACGGCCGGGTCAACTGCGCCACCGGGATCGGCGCCAAGCATGTGATCTACAACCTGGCCGAGGTGCTGCTCGACGAGGGCGACACCATCGCCTTCGCGGTGCCGTACTGGACCAGCTACCTGGACATCGCCGAGATCGTCGGCGCGCGCGTCGAGCTGCTGCCGTGCCCGCCCGAGCAGGACTACAAGCTGACCCCGGCCCAGCTGGACGCGGCGCTGGCGCGCAAGCCCAAGGTGTTCCTGTTCAACAACCCGAACAACCCGACCGGGATGGCCTACACCGCGGCCGAGGTCGACGCCCTGGCCGAGGTGGTGGCGCGCCACCCGGACACCTGGGTGATCACCGACGACATCTACAACCGGATGGTGTTCGACGGCATCGGCTACCGCAATTTCCTGCACAGCCGGCCGGAGCTGCGCGAGCGGGTGATCTTCATCGACTCGCTGTCCAAGACCTACGGCATGCCCGGCTGGCGGGTCGGTTTCATGGCCGGCCCGGAGGCGGTGGCCGCCGCGGTCACCACCATGAACTCTAACCACATCACCAACATCCCGGAGATCGTCACCGCCGCCGCGATCGCCGCGCTGGAGGGCCCGCAGGACGTGCCGGCCGCCAAGTGCGCGGAGTTCCAGGCGCGCCGCGACCAGGTGATGGCCGCGCTGGCGGCGATCCCGGGCATCGTCTGCCCGCGCCCGCAGGGGGCGTTCTACGTGTTCCCCGACGTCAGCGCGTATTTCGGCAAGTCGCACGCCGGGCGCCGGATCGAGAACGACGTGGACCTGTGCAACGCGCTGCTGGAGGCCAAGGGCGTCGCCTGCGTGCCGGGCTCGGCGTTCGGCGAGCCGCGCGCGCTGCGGATCAGCTACACCTGCCCGGCGGCGCAGCTGGCGCCGGGCCTGCAGCGGTTCGCCGAGTTCTTCGCCGAACTGTCCTGACCGACTTCCGGGCGCGCCGCGCGCGCCTTTCCCACCGCGAGGATCCCGTCCCATGAAAGCCCCCGTTCGTGTCGCCGTGACCGGTGCCGCCGGCCAGATCGGCTACGCCCTGCTGTTCCGCATCGCCTCCGGCGAGATGCTCGGCAAGGACCAGCCGGTGATCCTGCAGATGCTGGAGCTGCCGCTGGACAAGGCGCAGGCCGCGCTGAAGGGCGTGATGATGGAGCTGGAGGACTGCGCGTTCCCGCTGCTGGCGGGGATGGTCGGCACCTCCGACCCGAACGTCGCGTTCAAGGACGCCGATTACGCCCTGCTGGTCGGCGCGCGCCCGCGCGGGCCCGGCATGGAGCGCAAGGACCTGCTGTTGGAGAACGCCAAGATCTTCATCGAGCAGGGCAAGGCGCTGGACGCCGTCGCCCGCCGCGACGTCAAGGTGCTGGTGGTCGGCAACCCGGCCAACACCAATGCCTACATCGCCATGAAGTCCGCGCCCGGGCTGCCGGCCAAGAACTTCACCGCGATGCTGCGCCTGGACCACAACCGCGCGCTCAGCCAGCTGGCGGCCAAGGCCGGGGTGGCGGTGGCCGACATCGAGCACCTGGTGGTGTGGGGCAACCACAGCCCGACCATGTACCCCGACTACCGTTTCGCCACCGCCGGCGGGGTGTCGCTGAAGGACAAGATCGCCGACGCCGACTGGAACGCGAACGTGTTCATCCCGACCGTGGGCAAGCGCGGCGCTGCGATCATCGAGGCGCGCGGGCTGTCCTCGGCGGCCTCGGCGGCGAACGCCGCGATCGACCACATGCGCGACTGGGCGCTCGGCACCGGCGGCAAGTGGGTGACCATGGGCGTGCCCTCGGACGGCAGCTACGGCATCCCGGAGGGGATCATCTACGGCGTGCCGGTGACCTGCGCGGGCGGCGAGTACACCCGCGTGCAGGACCTGCCGATCGACGCCTTCAGCCGCGAGCGCATGGACAAGACCCTGGCCGAGCTCGAGGAAGAGCGCGCGGGCGTCGCCCACCTGCTGGGCTGAGCGCCGGCATGGCTGCCGGCGATCCATCCGCCGCGCCGGCATGACCGATGGCATGCCGGGCCCGCGGGCCTGGTCGCTACAATCGCCACACTCGCGGAGTCCAATCCATGAGCAGTAGTCCCGGGGCGCGCTTCCGCGCCGCGCTGGCCGCCGAATCGCCGCTGCAGGTGATCGGTGCGATCAACGCCAACCATGCCTTGCTGGCGCAGCGCGCCGGCTTCCGTGCGCTGTACCTGTCCGGCGGCGGGGTCGCGGCCGGCTCGCTGGGCCTGCCGGACCTCGGCATCAACACGCTGGAGGACGTGCTGGTCGACACCCGCCGCATCACCGACGTGTGCGAGTTGCCGCTGCTGGTGGACATCGACACCGGCTTCGGCCCCAGCGCCTTCAACATCGCGCGTACGGTCCGGAGCCTGATCAAGGCCGGCGCCGCCGCCTGCCACATCGAGGACCAGGTCGGGGCCAAGCGCTGCGGGCACCGCCCGGGCAAGGAGATCGTGCCGCTGGCGGAGATGGCCGACCGGGTCAAGGCCGCGGCGGACGCGCGCACCGATCCGGCGTTCTTCCTGATCGCGCGCACCGACGCGATCGCGGTCGAGGGCGTGGAGGCCGCGCTGGAGCGCGCGGTGGCCTGCGTCGAGGCCGGCGCCGACGGCATCTTTGTCGAAGCCGCGCACGACCTGCCGACCTACAAGCGGTTCGTGGACGTGCTCAAGGTGCCGGTGCTGGCCAACATCACCGAGTTCGGCAAGACCCCGCTGTACACCCGCGACGAGCTGGCCGCGGTCGGGGTCGCGATCCAGCTGTTCCCGCTGTCGGCGTTCCGTGCCGCCAACAAGGCCGCCGAGCAGGTGTACCAGGCGATCCGCCGCGACGGCCACCAGCACGCGGTGCTGGACACCATGCAGACCCGCGAGGAGCTGTACGACCGCATCGGCTACCACGCCTACGAGCAGCGCCTCGACGCGCTGTTCGCCGGCAAGCACTGACCGGGCCACCCGGCCCACGGAGTCCCATCCATGAGCGAGCCTGCCATCGCCCCCGGCATCAAGCCGAAGAAGTCCGTCGCCTTGAGCGGCACCCTCGCCGGCAACACCGCGCTGTGCACGGTGGGCCGCAGCGGCAACGACCTGCACTACCGCGGCTACGACATCCTCGACCTGGCAGAGGCCTGCGAGTTCGAGGAGGTCGCGCACCTGCTGGTGCACGGCAAGCTGCCCAACCGCGCCGAGCTGGCCGCCTACAAGGCCAAGCTGAAGGCGCTGCGCGGCATCCCGGCCGCGGTCAAGGCCGCGCTGGAGGAGCTGCCGCCGTCGGCGCACCCGATGGACGTGATGCGCACCGGCGTCTCGGTGCTGGGCTGCGTGCAGCCGGAGAAGGACGACCACAACCATCCCGGCGCGCGCGACATCGCCGACAAGCTGATGGCCTGCCTGGGTTCGATGCTGCTGTACTGGTACCACTACAGCCACAACGGCCGGGTGATCGACGTCGAGACCGACGACGACTCCATCGGCGGCCACTTCCTGCACCTGCTGCACGGCGCGCCGCCGCCGGCCTCCTGGGTGCGCGCGATGCACACCTCGCTGATCCTGTATGCCGAGCACGAATTCAACGCCTCCACCTTCACTGCGCGGGTGATCGCGGGGACCGGCAGCGACATGCACTCCTGCATCGCCGGCGCGATCGGTGCGCTGCGCGGGCCCAAGCACGGCGGCGCCAACGAGGTCGCGTTCGAGGTGCAAAAGCGCTACGAGACGCCGGACGAGGCGGAGGCCGACATCCGGGCGCGGGTCGAGCGCAAGGAAGTGGTGATCGGCTTCGGCCACCCGGTGTATACCGTGTCCGACCCGCGCAACAAGGTGATCAAGGAAGTCGCACGCCGGCTCTCGGCCGAGCAGGGCAACATGAAGATGTTCGCCATCGCCGAGCGCCTGGAGGCGGTGATGTGGGACATCAAGAAGATGTTCCCCAACCTCGACTGGTTCAGCGCGGTCAGTTACCACATGATGGGCGTGCCCACCGCGATGTTCACCCCGCTGTTCGTGATCGCGCGCACCAGCGGCTGGAGCGCGCACGTGATCGAGCAGCGCATCGACGGCAAGATCATCCGCCCGTCCGCGAACTACACCGGGCCGGAAGACCGCCTCTTCGTCCCCCTCGATCAGCGCTGAACCGCGCCGTGGACTGGCTGCTGCCGGCCGACCAGGGGATCGAGTACGGCATGGTTGCCGTGGCGACCGTGCTGGTGACGGCGCTGGCGGTGGTCATCCACCACCTTGGGCTGGATGCGCTGGCGCGCCGGCTCGGCGGGCGTCGCCACCGCCGCCACCGTTTCGTGATGGCCGGGGTGATCCTGGCCCTGCTCGGCCTGCACGTGCTCGAGATCGCCTGCTACGGGGCCGCCTACTGGGGCCTGGACCAGATCCCGGACATGGGCTTCGTCGAGAACCGCCTGAACCTGGGGCATGTGCACGGCGGCCCGAACATGGCGCATCTATTCGACGCGATCTACTTCTCGGCGATGGCCTACAGTACGGTCAGCTTCGGCGACGTGGCGCCGACCGGGGCGATGCGCATCCTCGCCGCGACCGAGGCGATCGCGGGGTTGATCCTGATCGCGTGGTCGGCCAGCTTCACCTACCTCGAGATGTCGCGCATGTGGACGCCGCCGCGCGAGTGAGCGGCGGCACCTGCGGCGCGCGTCAGCCGCGGCGCGGCTTGAGGTTTTGCACCCGGTAGAAGGTGTGGTCGCCGATCGTGGCGACCTGGTAGGCGGTGCGCCAGTTGGGGCTGGCGATCGCATGCGCGGCGAAGTGGCTGGCCCCGGGCACGATCTCGCGGCGCTGTCCCGGCGGCAGGGCCCAGTTGCGCTGCGATTCCAGGGCGACGGTGACCGCTTCCGCCCAGGCCTCGGTATTGGCCAGCCGCGTCTGCGGCGGCAGCAGGGTGGGCGCGAACTGGTTGCGCGCGGTCACCACCTGGCACACGTTGCGGCCCCATAGGCCGCTGTCGCGGCGGCGCAGGGCGACCTCCGCGACCGCCTGCTGGCCGCGCGGCGACTGGTCGCGCGCCTCCAGGTAGACGGTGGTGGACAGGCACAGCGAATCGGCCATCGGCTGCGGCAGCACATGCGCCAGCCACAGGATCCACGCCAGTTTCATGTCGGACTCCTTGCTCCGTTGCGGCGCCGGGCGGGGCATCGGTGGAACGGATGCCGCACGTCGGCGTCATGGCGTACTGGGGAGGGCGGCGGCTCTGCGGCCGCCTTTGCCCGGGCCACCGCGCCAGGCGGGAGTGGCGGTGGCCGGTGTCCTGCCGAACGCCAGACGCGGGCGGGGCAGGCCGGAAGTGCGCGCACCTTAGGGGCGCGATTTGGAACGAATGCTGAATGCAATCCGGCAAGCGCTTGATTTTCAAGGCGTGCGCTGGATCAGAGCGCGGCGCCCAGCCGGCTGCCTTCATCGATCGCGCGCTTGGCGTCCAGTTCGGTCGCGAGCCGGGCGCCGCCGATCAGGTGCACGCGCCGGCCCTGTACCTGCAGGGCATCGAACAGGTCGCGCCGCGGCTCCTGGCCGGCGCAGACCACCACGTGGTCCACCGCCAGCACCTGCTCGCTGCCCTCCATCCGGATGCGCAGCCCGGCCGCGTCCATCCCGAGGTACTCCACCCCGCCCAGCATCCGCACGCCCTTGGCCTTGAGCGTGGCGCGGTGGATCCAGCCGGTGGTCTTGCCCAGGCGGGCGCCGGGCTTGCCGGGCGAGCGCTGCAGCAGCCACAGCTGGCGCGCCGGCGGCGCCGGTTGCGCCGGCACCAGCCCGCCGGCCGCTTCGAAGGTCGGGTCCACGCCCCATTCGCGCATCCAGCGTGCCGGGTCCAGGCTGGGCGAGGGCCCGGCCTCGGCCAGGAACTCGGCCACGTCGAACCCGATCCCGCCGGCGCCGATGATGGCGGCGCGGGCACCGACCGTGACCCGGCCTTCCAGCACGTCGAGGTAGCCGACCACGCGCGGATCGTCCGCACCGGGGAATGCCACCCGGCGCGGCGTCACCCCGGTGGCGACCACGACTTCATCGAACCCCGCCAGATCCGCCGCCGCCACCCGCGTGCCCAGCCGCCGCTCCACCCCGGCGTCCGCCAGGCGGTGGTCGAAGTAGCGCAGGGTCTCGTGGAACTCCTCCTTGCCGGGGATGCGCTTGGCCAGGTTGAACTGGCCGCCGATGGCCGTCGCCGCGTCGAACAGCACCACCCGGTGCCCGCGCTCGGCGGCGACGCTGGCGCAGGCGAGGCCGGCGGGCCCGGCGCCGACCACCGCAACGGTCTTGGGCGTGGGGGTCGGGCGGTAATTCAGCTCGGTCTCGGCACCGGCGCGCGGGTTCACCAGGCAACTGGCGCGCTGGTAGGCGAACACGTGGTCGAGGCAGGCCTGGTTGCAGGCGATGCAGGTGTTGATCGCATGCGCGCGGCCACTGCGCGCTTTTTCCACCCATTGCGGGTCGGCCAGCAGCGGGCGCGCCATCGACACCAGGTCGGCATGGCCCTGCGCCAGCACGTGCTCGGCCACGTCCGGCATGTTGATGCGGTTGGTCGCCACCAGCGGCAGCGCCACGTGCGGCTTCAGCTTGGCGGTGACCGCGGTGAACGCGGCGCGCGGCACCGAGGTGGCGATGGTGGGGATGCGCGCCTCGTGCCAGCCGATGCCGGTGTTGATGATCGTCGCGCCGGCGGCCTCGACCGCCCGCGCCTGGGCCACGATGTCGTCCCAAGCGTTCCCGTCTTCCACCAGGTCCAGCAGCGACAGGCGGTAGATCAGGATGAAGTCCGGGCCGCAGGCCTCGCGCACTCGGCGCACGGTCTCCACCGCGAAGCGCATCCGCCGCTGCGCATCCCCGCCCCAGGCGTCGCGGCGGTGGTTCGTGCGCGGGGCGGTGAACTCGTTCAGCAGGTAGCCTTCCGAGCCCATGATCTCCACCCCGTCGTAGCCGGCCTCGCGCGCGCGCGCGGCGGCACTGGCGAAGTCGCGCAGGGTGCGTTCGATGCCGCGCGGGCTGAGCGCGCGCGGGGTGAACGGATTGATCGGCGCCTTCAGCGCGCTCGGCGCCACCGACAGCGGGTGGTAGGCGTAGCGCCCGGCGTGCAGCAGCTGCAGGCAGATCTTGGCGCCGTGCGCGTGCACTGCGGCGGTCACCTGGCGGTGCCGGGGCACGTGCCAGGGCAGGCTCATGCGCCCGGCGAAGGGCTTGAGCCAGCCGCGCAGGTTGGGCGCGAAGCCGCCAGTCACCATCAGCCCGACCCCGCCGGCCGCGCGCTCGGCGAAGTAGGCCGCCAGCTTCCGGAAGTCGCGGGCATGGTCTTCCAGCCCGGTATGCATCGAGCCCATCAGGACCCGGTTGCGCAGGGTGGTGAAGCCGAGGTCGAGCGGCGCCAGCAGATGCGGGTAGGGCGTGTCCATGGCACCAGCATACCCGTCCGTATGGATGGGTGCGGGGCTGCGGGTCCCGCACTGTCCGGATCGGGCCGGGCGCTTGCGCGCGGAGCGTGTTTTGCAAGCCTTGGGGCGTTATGCTAGCGTTAACACGGCTTTCACGGCTCCCGCCCTACCGTGATCGGGATGTCGGGGGCGAGCCGTCTGCATCGCATCACTGTTGGCCTCACCGGTTTCTTTAAAACGATCAAGGAGCTGCACATGAAGAAGAAACTCCTCTGCGCTGCCCTGCTGGGCGGTCTGGCGCTGGCCCAGGCGGCGTCCGCTCAGAGCTGGGATGACCGCTGGTACGTGTCCGGCTCGACCGGCGTGAACTTCCAGGACAAGGACCGCCACACCGAAGACACGATTTTCGGGACCCTGGGCTTTGGCAAGTTCCTCAGCCCGCACTTCTCGCTCGATGCCGAGGTCAACTACCAGAACCCGGACAAGAAGGTCAATCCGAATCTGTGGTGGAGCCAGTACGGCGTGTCGCTGGATGGCCGCTACCACTTCCGCAACCCGGATTCCAAGTGGTGGCCCTATCTGCGCGGCGGCCTGGGCTGGCAGCGCCATGAGGAGGAGTACAATGCCTTCCCGAACCCGAATTCCCCGGGCCAGCGCGAAGGCTCCAACCTCGCGGTCAACCTCGGCGCCGGCCTGCAGTTCGATTTTGGCCGCGTCAATATGCGTACCGAGGTCGGCGGCCGGGTGGACTTCGACGACAAGTCCTGTTGCTCGCGCGCCAACCAGTTCACCGACCTGCTGGCCTCGGTCGGCCTGACCGTGGCCCTGGGTCCGGAGCCGGTCGCGCCGGTGGCCCCGGCCCCGGCGCCGGCCCCGGCGGCCCCGAGCTGCGCGGATCTGGATGACGACGGCGACGGTGTCAACAACTGCAACGACAAGTGCCCGAACTCGCAGCCCGGCCAGACCATCGGTCCGGACGGCTGCCCGGTGCCGGTCTCGATCGACCTGAAGGGCGTCAACTTCGACTTCGACAAGGCCACCCTGCGTCCGGATGCGATCGCCATCCTGAACGAGGCGGTCGAGATCCTGAAGCGCTATCCGGAGCTGAAGGTCGAAGTGGCGGGCAACACCGACCAGTGCGGTACCGCCGCCTACAACCAGAAGCTCTCCGAGCGCCGCGCCAAGGTGGTGTACGACTACCTGGTCAAGAACGGCATCGACAGCAGCCGTCTGGCCGGCCCGATCGGCTACGGTTTCAGCCGCCCGCTGGAGGACAAGGGTCACAAGTACCCGCAGTGCCGCAGCGAGATCAACCGCCGCACCGAGCTGAACTCGCAGTAAGCCCGGCGCCTGCCCTGCAGGCCCATCGCGGAGCCCGGCCTTGGCCGGGCTCCGTTTTTTCGAGGCATGCGCATTACCGAAAAACCCGATTGCAGCACGCGATCCAGAGCCACTAGACTGACCCCGCCGTCGAGAGCCGCCATGCCGATGCCGTCGCGTCGTTTCCCTTGGATCTTGTCCTGCCTGTTGCCACTGGCCATGCCGGCGCAGGCGCAGGTGTGCACGGCCGAGGTGTTGGCCGCGCTGCCGGTGCGCACCGGCGTACTCAACCCGGTCGCGATCGAACTGGACAACGGCGGCAGCCAGCTCGGGGTCTCCAGCGGAGTGCTGGGGCAGGCGCTGGACGAGGCGCTGTCGGTCGACAATGTGCTGCTGCGGATCCGGCAGGACGGCTGCCGTGCGTTGGCCAAGGCGCGTCCCGCGGCGCTGCCGGATCCGAACGATCCGGCGGCCTATAAGCCCAAGACCCAGTTCGACAACACGCCGTGGCGGTTCAACATGACCCAGAACGGCAAGCGCATGACTGCCGACGAGTTCGACGCATGGATGAAGGCCAAGGGCGTGCGCGTGGTCGGGCGCAAGGACCCGACGCCGGCCGAGGTGCCGGCCGCGGACGCCCCCAAGCCCTGACCGCGGCGACACCGGCGCGTGGCCATGAGCGCCGGGTGGGGCTGGCGCGGGCATTGTCCAAACACGGCATCGCCTCGCGCACGCAGGCGGCGGCGTGGATTCGCGCCGGGCGGGTGGAGGTCGACGGTCGCTGCGTGCGCGATCCGGAGCACCCGACGACCGCCGGCAGCCGCATCCGCATGGATGGCCAGCCTCTCGAGGCGCTGCAGCCGCCGCGCCGTTACCTGATGCTCAACAAGCCGCGCGGCCTGGTGACCACGGCCTGCGACGAGCGCGGCCGCGACACGGTCTATCGCTGCTTCGACGGCGCCGGGCTCGGCTGGATCGCCCCGGTCGGTCGCCTGGACAAGGCCAGCGAAGGGCTGCTGCTGTTCAGCAACGACCCGCAGTGGGCGGCGCGGATCACCGATCCGGCGACCGGGCCGCACAAGATCTACCACGTGCAGGTGGACGGCATTCCGGACGCGGGCGTGCTCGCCGCGATGCGCGCCGGGGTGGACGTCGCGGGCGAGCCTCTGGCGGTGGTCGCGGTGCGCGTCCTGCGTACCGGCACCAAGCAGGCGTGGCTGGAAATCGTGCTCGACGAGGGCCGTAACCGCCACCTGCGGCGCCTGCTGCAGGCCTGCGGGTTCGCGGTGCGGCGCCTGCTACGGGTGGCGATCGGGCCCTTGCCGCTGGGCACGCTGCAGAAGGGCCGCTGGCGCGCGCTCACCCCGCAGGAGGTGGCCGCGCTGGCCGGTGGGCACTGGCCAGCGGGGAATCCGGGCTGAGCGCACGCCGCCGGCTTGCCGCCGGTGGCCGGTGCTGGGCACACTCGACGGGCCTCCCGCCCGCACCCGCCCCGTGCCCGACGCCGCCTTCCTCGCCCGCCTACGGGCCCTGCTGCCCGCCGATGCGGTGCTGACGGCGCGCGCGGACTGCATCGCCTACGAATGCGACGGCCTGCCGATGCACCGCCAGGTGCCGGACGTGGTGGTGCTGCCACGTAGCGAGGCGGAGGTCGCCGCGGTGCTGCGCATGTGCCACGCGGCGGGCGTGCCGGTGGTGACCCGCGGCGCCGGCACGGGTCTGTCCGGCGGGGCGCTGCCGGTGGCCGGCGCGGTGCTGCTGGTGCTGGCGCGGATGGACCGCCTCCTGCACCTCGACCCGCAGGCACGGGTGGCGGTGGTCGAGCCCGGCGTGCGCAACCTGGCGGTCTCCGAGGCCGCAGCCGCGCACGGGCTGTATTACGCACCGGACCCCTCCTCGCAGATCGCCTGCTCGATCGGCGGCAACGTCGCCGAAAACGCCGGCGGCGTGCACTGCCTGAAGTACGGGCTGACCGTGCACAACCTGCTTGGCCTGCGCGCGCTGACCTGCGCGGGCGAGCTGCTGGAGCTCGGCGGGCTGGCGCCGGACGCGCCCGGCTACGACCTGCGGGCGCTGCTGACCGGATCCGAGGGCATGCTCGCGGTGGTGACCCAGGCCAGCCTGCGCCTGCTGCCGCGCCCGGCCTGCACCGCGGTGCTGCTGGCGGCGTTCGATGCGGTCGCCGCGGCCGGCGCGGCGGTCGGCGAGATCATCGCCGCCGGGATCGTGCCGGCGGGACTGGAGATGATGGACCGGTTGGCGATCGCCGCCGCCGAGGCCTATGTCGGGGCCGGCTATCCGCAGGCCGAGGCGCTGCTCTTGGTCGAACTGGACGGGGTCGAGGAGGAGGTCGAGGCCGCGGTCGCGCAGGTGCTGGCGGTGCTGGCCCGCTGCGGCGCACGTGACTGCCGCCGCGCGCGCGATGCGGACGAACGCGCGCGGTTCTGGGCCGGGCGCAAGGCGGCGTTCCCCGCGGTCGGGCGGCTGTCCCCGGACTACTACTGCATGGACGGCAGCATCCCGCGCGCGCAGCTGCCGCGGGTGCTGGAGGGCATCGCCGCGCTGGCGCAGGCGCATGGCCTACGAGTGGCCAACGTGTTCCACGCCGGCGACGGCAACCTGCATCCCTTGATCCTGTACGACGCCAGCGTGCCCGGGCAGTTGCGCCAGGCGGAGGCGCTGGGCGCGCGCATCCTCGAGCTGTGCATCGCCGCCGGCGGCAGCATCACCGGCGAGCATGGGGTCGGGGTCGAGAAGCTGGACCAGATGTGCGTGCAGTTCGACGCCGCCGAGCTGGAATGCTTCCATGCGATCAAGGCCGCGTTCGACCCGCGCGGCCTGCTCAACCCGGGCAAGGCGGTGCCGACCCTGCGCCGCTGCGCCGAGGGCGGGCGCATGCACGTACACGCCGGCAGCCTGCCGCATCCGCACCTGCCGAGGTTCTGAAGGGCATGGACGACGCGCTGCTGCCCCTGCTCGAGCGCATCCGCGCGGCGCACGCGGCTGGCCGGCCGCTGGCGATCCGCGGGCACGGCAGCAAGGCGTTCTACGGCAACCCGGTTGCGGGCGAGGTGCTGGATGTGTCCGCCCTGGCCGGGATCGTGGATTACCAGCCGCGCGAGTTGGTCATCACCGCGCGCGCCGGCACCGCGCTGGCCGAACTCGAGGCCGCGCTGGCCGCGCATGGGCAGATGCTGGCGTTCGAACCGCCGCGCTTCGATGGCCGCGGCACCCTCGGCGGCACGCTCGCCTGCGGCCTTGGCGGGCCGCGCCGGGCCTATGCCGGCGGCGTGCGCGACGCGGTGCTCGGGGTGCGCATCGTGGACGGACGCGGGCAGCCGCTGCGGTTCGGCGGGCAGGTGATCAAGAACGTCGCCGGCTATGACGTGGCGCGGCTGATGGTCGGCGCGCTCGGCACCCTGGGCCTGATCACCGAGGCCACGCTCAAGGTGCTGCCGCGCCCGGTCTGCGAGCAGACCCGCGTGTTCGCCTGCAGCGAGGCCGAGGCGATCGCGCGCATGCACGCCTGGGCGGCGCAGCCGCTGCCGATGTCGGCCAGCGCCTGGCACGACGGCCGGCTGTGGCTGCGCCTGTCCGGGGCGGAGCCGGCGGTGCGCGCGGCGGCGGCGCGCCTGGGCGGGGAGGCCTGTACCGATGGCGCGGCGTTTTGGGACGGCCTGCGCGACCACGCCCTGCCGCTGTTCGCGGCGCGCCCGCTGTGGCGGCTGGCGGTGGCCAGCACCGCGCCGCCGCTGGGGCTGCCCGGCCAGACGCTGGTCGAGGCCGGCGGCGGCGTGCGCTGGTCGGATGCCGATCTGCCGCCGGCGCAGCTGCGCGCGCTCGCGCGCGCCCACGGCGGGCATGCCACCCTGTTCCGCGGCCCGCCGCTGGCGGACGGCAACTTCCCGCCGCCGTCGCCGGTGGTGGCGGCGCTGCAGCGCCGGCTGCGCGCGCAGTTCGATCCGCGCGCGGTCTTCAACCGCGGCCGCCTGTTCCCGGAGGGTTGACGATGCAGACCACCCTGGCACCGCGCCACCAGGGCACGCCGGAGGGCGAGCAGGCCGCCGCCGCGCTGCGCGCCTGCGTGCACTGCGGGTTCTGCCTGGCGACCTGCCCGACCTACCGCGAACTCGGCGACGAGCGCGACTCCCCGCGCGGCCGGATCTACCTGATGAAGCAGGTGTTCGAAGGCGAGGCGAGCGGCGAACCGCTGCGCCGCCACCTCGACCGCTGCCTGACCTGCCGCGCCTGCGAGACCGCCTGTCCCTCCGGGGTCGCCTACGGCCGCCTGCTGGACGCCGGGCGCGCGGTGCTCGCGCGCGAGGCGCCGCGCCCGGCCGGGCGGCGGCTGGGCCGGCAGGCCCTGAGGCTTGCACTGACGACGCGCCCATTGTTCGCCACGGGGCTCGCCCTCGCGCGCAGGCTGCGGCCGCTGCTGCCGGCCGCGTGGCGGGCGCGGGTGCCGCCGGCGCAGACGGTCGGCGCCTGGCCGCCGCCGCGGCATGCGCGGCGGATGGTGGTGCTGCGCGGCTGCGTGCAGCCGGCGCTGGACCCGGGAATCGATGCCGCCGCCGCGCGCGTGCTGGACGCACTGGGGATTTCGCTGCTGGCGGTCGACGCCGGTTGCTGCGGCGCGCTGGCCCACCACCTCGACCAGCACGACGCCGCTGTGGCGGCGATGCAGCGCAGCGTGCGGGCCGCGGCCGCGGCGCTGGACGCCGGCGCCGAGGCGGTGGTCAGCACTGCCTCCGGCTGCGGGGTGATGCTCAAGGACCTGGGCTGGCAACTGCGGGCGGACCCGGCGCTGGCGGCGGAGGCGGCGCGGGTGTCCGCGCGGGTGCGCGACATCGGCGAAGTGGTGTTGGCCGACGCGGCCGCCCTGCGCGCGCGGGTCGCGCCTGGCGCGGTGCGCACGCGCGTCGCGTGGCAGGCACCGTGCACCCTGCAGCACGGACAACGCCGCGCCGACGGCATCGGCGACCTGCTGGCGGCGCTGGGCTACGAGCTGTCGCCGGCCGCCGAGGCCGCGCTGTGCTGCGGCTCGGCCGGGACCTACTCGCTGCTGCAGCCGGCGCTGGCCGGTGCGCTGCGGACGCGCAAGCTGGCCGCGCTGCTGGCCGGCCGGCCGCAGCTGATCGCGACCGCCAACATCGGCTGCCAGACCCACCTGCAGGCCGGCACCGCGCTGCCGGTGCGGCACTGGATCGTGCTGGTGGACGCCGCCCTGCGCGGCGTCCCGCCGGCGTGAGCGCGGCGGCCGTCAGCCGGCCAGCACGCCCAGTTCGCGCCCAATCCGGGTGAAGGCGTCGATCGCGCGGTCCAGGTGCGCGCGGGTGTGTGCCGCGCTCATCTGGGTGCGGATGCGCGCCTGGCCCTTGGGCACCACCGGGAAGAAGAAGCCGACCGCGTAGATGCCTTCCTCCAGCAGGCGCTCCGCGAAGCGCTGCGCCAGCGGGGCGTCGTACAGCATCACCGGCACGATCGGGTGCTCGCCGGGCTTGAGGTCGAAGCCGGCGGCGGCCATGCGCTGCCGGAAGTAGGCGGTGTTCTCGCGCAGGCGCTCGCGCAGCTCGCCCGCGGACGCGAGCATCTGGAAGGCCTTGATCCCGGCGGCGACCACGTGCGGCGGCAGCGAGTTCGAGAACAGGTAGGGACGCGAGCGCTGGCGCAGCAGTTCGATCACCTCGCGTTTGCCGGTGGTGAAGCCGCCCAGCGCGCCGCCCATGGCCTTGCCCAGGGTGCCGGTGAAGATGTCGATCCTGTCCAGCACGCCTTTCACTTCTGCGCTGCCGCGGCCGGTGGCGCCCAGGAAACCGGTGGCGTGGCATTCGTCGATGTGCACCAGGGCCTCGTACTTCACGGCCAGCGCGGTGATCTCATCCAGCGGCGCGATGAAGCCGTCCATCGAGAACACGCCGTCGGTGGTGATCAGGATCGTGCGCGCGCCATCGGCGCGGGCCTGTTGCAGCTGCGCCTCGAGGTCGGCCATGTCGCAGTTGGCGTAGCGGTAGCGGCGGGCTTTGCACAGGCGCACGCCGTCGATGATCGAGGCGTGGTTGAGCGCATCGCTGATGATCGCGTCGTGCTCGTCCAGCAGCGGTTCGAACAGGCCGCCGTTGGCGTCGAAGCAGGCGGCGTAGAGGATGGTGTCCTCGGTGCCGAAGAAGTCGGCGATGGTCCGTTCCAGCTGCTTGTGCAGGTCCTGGGTGCCGCAGATGAAGCGCACGCTGGCCATGCCGAAGCCGTGGGTGTCGAGCGCCTGCTTGGCCGCGGCGATGATGTCCGGGTGGTCGGCCAGCCCGAGGTAGTTGTTGGCGCAGAAGTTCAGCACCGTGCGTCCGTCGGCGAGGGCGATCTCGGCCGACTGCGGGCTGGTGATGATGCGCTCGGACTTGAACAGGCCGGCGGCGCGGATCTCCTCGAGGGTCTCGGCGTAACGTTGGGTCAGGGACATGGGGATACCGTGGGGTTGCGTGTGCATGGGGCGGTCGCGGCTGGCGCTGCCCGACACGCCATCAAGGCGTCCATGCAGGTCCTTGTGCGGCCTCCATGCCGCCGCGGGTCGCGCACGGACAGCCGCAGCCGCCCATGCGCGGCCCGTTGCATCAGGTCCAGTTCAAGACGACCTTGCCGGACTTGCCCGATTCCATCAGCTCGAAGCCGCGCTGGAACTCGTCCACCGGCAGCTGGTGGCTGAGCACCTTGTGCAGCGGGAAGCCGGTCAGGACCAGCTGGGTCATCTTGTACCAGGTCTCGTACATGCGCCGGCCGTAGATGCCGTGCAGGGTCAGGCCCTTGAAGATCACCCGGTCCCAGTCGATCCCGGCACCCTTGGGCAGGATCCCGAGCAGCGCGATCTTGCCGCCGTGGTACATGCAGTCGAGCATGTCGTTGAAGGCGCGCGGGTTGCCGCTCATCTCCAGGCCGACGTCGAAGCCCTCCAGGTGCAGGTCGGCCATCACGTCCTTGAGCGACTGGTTGGCGACGTTCACCACCCGGGTCGCGCCCATGTCGGCGGCCAGCTTGAGGCGGAAGTCGTTGACGTCGGTGACCACCACGTTGCGCGCGCCGATCCACTTGCAGATGCCGGCGGCCATCACCCCGATCGGGCCGGCGCCGGTGATCAGCACGTCCTCGCCGACCACGTCGAACTCCAGCGCGCAGTGCGCGGCGTTGCCGAACGGGTCGAAGAACGCGGCCAGCTCGGACGGGATCTGGTCCGGGATCGGCCACAGGTTGCTGGCCGGCATCACGATGTACTCCGCGAACGCGCCGTCGCGGTTGACGCCGATGCCGACCGTGTTCGGGCACAGGTGCTGGCGCCCGGCGCGGCAGTTGCGGCAGTGCCCGCAGACGATGTGGCCCTCGGCGCTGACGCGCTGGCCGGGCGCGTAGCCGCTGACGCCGGGGCCGACCTCGGCGATCCGGCCGACGAACTCGTGGCCGATCACCAGCCCGGGACGGATGGTGCGCTGCGCCCACTCGTCCCACTGGTAGATGTGCAGGTCGGTGCCGCAGATCGCGGTCTTCTCCAGCCGGATCAGCACCTCGTTGGGGCCCGGGCTGGGCACCGGCACCTGCTCCATCCAGATGCCCTTGGCCGGGTCGCGCTTGACCAGCGCACGCATGGTCCGGGTCATGCCGGTGCCTCGCAGGGGAACGGGGCGTGCATTCTAGCGCCGGCCGCCGCGGCCCCGGGCATGACCGCGGTCATGGGCGGCGCGGGCAGGTGGCGTGCTCTAATCGGGCGTTGCCCGTCCTTGCCTCCCGGTCCACCATGCGCCCACGCCTGCTCGCTGCCACCCTTGCCGCCGCCATGACGGTCGCCGCCAGCCTCGCCCATGCCGACGAAGGCATGTGGATGCCGCGCCAGCTGCCGCAGATCGCCGGCGCGCTGCGCGCGGCGGGCTTCGCCGGGGATCCGGCCGCGCTCGCCGACGTCACCGCCGACCCGCTGGCCGCGGTGGTCTCGCTCGGCGGCTGCACCGCCAGCTTCGTCTCCCCGCAGGGGCTGATCGTCACCAACCACCACTGCGCGATGGGCGCGATCCAGCTCAACTCCACACCCGAAAAGAATCTGATCCGGGACGGTTTCATCGCCGCCACGATCGCCGACGAGGTCTCCGCCGGGCCCGCCGCGCGCGCGTTCGTGACCGTCGGCTTCGACGACGTCACCGCGCGCGTGCTGGAGGCCGCGCGCGGCAAGACCGGGCGCGCCTACTACGAGGCGGTGGAGGCCGCGCGCAAGGCGATCGTGGCCGAATGCGAGCGCGAGCCGGGGATGCGCTGCAGCGTCGCCGACATGTACTACGGGCTGCAGTTCTTCCGCATCCGCCAGCTCGAGCTGAAGGACATCCGGCTGGTGTACGCGCCGCCGGAGTCCATCGGCAACTACGGCGACGAGATCGACAACTTCATGTGGCCGCGCCACAGCGGCGACTTCGCCTTCTACCGCGCCTACGTCGGCCAGGACGGCAAGCCGGCCGCCTACAGCCGGGACAACGTGCCGTACCGGCCGCCGGCGGTGCTGCCGGTCTCCACCGCACCGCTGCAGGCCGGGCAGTTCGTGATGGTCGCCGGCTACCCCGGGGTGACCTTCCGCCTGCGCACCGCGATGGAGTTCGCCAACCAGGTCGGCTGGGTGCTGCCGAACCGGGTGGCGATGGCCGAGGGGCTGATCCGCACCATCGAGCAGGCCACCGCCGGGGACCCGCGCCGGCAGGTGCTGTATGCCTCCAGCGTGGCCTCGCTCAAGAACACGCTCAAGCGCGCCCAGGGTGAACTGGAGGGCCTGCGCCGCAGCGACGCGGTGGCGCTGCGGCGCGCCGACGAGGACGCGATGCTGGCCTGGCTCGCGCGCCAGCCGGGCAGTACCGCCCAGCGCCGCGACATCCAGGCGGTCATGGCGCAGCTGGCGGCCGGGCAGGCCCAGCAGCAGCGCGACAGCGTGCTCGGCTACTTGCGCACCGGGCTGCTGGGCGCGGCGATCACCCTGCAGCGGCTGGCGCACGAGCGCGCCAAGCCGGACGCCCAGCGCGAGGCCGGCTACCAGCAGCGCGACGAAGCCCTGATCGAGGCCAACCTGAAGCAGCTCTCGCGCCGCTACGATCCGGAGGTGGAGCAGGCCATCCTGGGCTTCGTACTGGCGCGCTACTACGCGCTGCCGGCCGACCAGCGGGTGCCGGAGGTGGAGGCCGTGTTCGGCGGCGACCTCGCGCAGGCGACCGACCTGCTGCGCGCGATGTACGCCGCCACCCGCTTCGGCGACGAGGCCACCCGGCTGGCGGCGATGCGCCAGGACGCCGCCGCGCTGGCCGCCTCCGACGATCCGCTGCTGAAGGCGGCGGCGCGGCTGCAGCCGGCCTGGCTGCGCCTGGAGGACGCCGCCAAGCAGCGCGAGGGCGAACTGCTGCGCCTGCGCCCGGCCTACATGCGCGCGCTGATCGCCTACCGCCAGACCCAGGGCCGCGCGGTGTACCCGGACGCGAACGGCACCCTGCGCGTCAGCTACGGCCACATCGCGCCGCTCGCGCCGCGCGATGGGGTGGAGTACCGCCCGTTCACCACGGTTGCCGGCATCCTCGAGAAGCACACCGGGCAGGCCCCGTTCGACGCCCCGGCGCCGCTGCGCGAGGCGATCGCCAAGGGCGACTTCGGCAGCACCGCCGACCCGCTGCTCAAGACCCAGACCGTGGACTTCCTGAGCAACCTCGACACCACCGGCGGCAATTCCGGCTCGCCGGTGCTGGACGCGCACGGGCGCCTGGTCGGGCTGAACTTCGACAGCAACTGGGAGGCGGTCAGCGCCAGCTGGATGTACGACCCGCGCTACAAGCGCGCGATCCACGTCGACATGCGCTACCTGCGCTGGATCCTGGCCAAGGTCTACCCGGCCCCGGCGCTGCTGCGCGAGATGGGCCTGCCGCCCGAATGAGCCGCGGCGGCCCTGCCGCCGCACCCGATTCCATTTCCAACACATCGCAAGGGACGAGACGATGCGCAAGACGACACTCGCCGCGGGACTGGCCGCGGCCCTGTTCGCGATCGGTGCCGGCCGGCCGGCCGCCGCAGTCGAGGGCATGTGGGTACCGCAGCAGCTGCCGGAGATCGCGCCAGCGCTGAAGAAGGCCGGGCTCAAGCTGGATCCGAAGCAACTGGCCGACCTGACCGGCGATCCGATGGGCGCGGTGGTCTCGCTCGGCGGCTGCACCGCCAGCTTCGTCTCGCCGAACGGGCTGGTCGCGACCAACCACCACTGCGCCTACGGCGCGATCCAGCTCAACTCCACCCCGGAGAAGAACCTGATCCGCGACGGCTTCAACGCGATGACCGACGCCGAGGAGCTCTCCGCCGGCCCCGGCGCGCGCATCTACGTGCTGGAGGCGATCACCGACGTCACCGCCCAGGTCAAGGACGCGATCGCCGGCGCGCGCGACCCGCTGGCGCGCACCCAGGCGGTGGACGACCTCGAGAAGCGCCTGGTCGCCCAGTGCGAGCAGGAGCCGGGCTACCGCTGCCGGCTCTACAGCTTCATGGGCGGCAACACCTGGCGCCTGTTCAAGAACCTGGAGATCCGCGACGTGCGGCTGGTGTACGCGCCGCCCGGATCGGTCGGCAACTACGGCGGCGAGATCGACAACTGGATGTGGCCGCGCCACACCGGCGACTTCGCGTTCTACCGCGCCTACGTCGGCAAGGACGGCAAGCCGGCCGCCTACAGCAAGGACAACGTGCCCTACCGGCCGAAGCATTGGCTGAAGATCGCGCGCACCCCGCTGCACGCCGGCGACTTCGTGATGGTCGCCGGCTACCCCGGCCGCACCGACCGCTACGCGCTGGCCGCCGAGTTCGACTTCACCGCGGACTGGCTGTACCCGACGGTCAGCCGCCGCTACAAGGAGCTGGCGGCGATGGTGCACGCCGCCGGCGAGAAGGACCCGGAGATCGCGGTCAAGTACGCGGCGACCGTGAAGGGCTGGGAGAACACCCTGAAGAACTACGACGGCCAGCTGGAAGGCTTCAAGCGCATGGGCGCCGGCCGCATCAAGCACGAGCGCGAGCAGGCGGTGCTGGACTGGCTGCGCGCGCAGGGCGGCAAGGGCAAGCCGGCGCTGGAGGCGCACGCGCGCCTGCAAGCGCTGCTGCAGCAGGCCAACGCCACCCGCAACCGCGACATGATCGTCGCCAACGCCGGCGGCGCGCTCGGCAACACCGCGCTGACCCTGTACCGGCTGGCGGTCGAGCGCGCCAAGCCGGACGCCGCGCGCGAGCAGGGCTACCAGGACCGCGACCTGCCCGGGATCGAGGGCAGCCTGAAGCAGATGGACCGCCGCTACGTGCCGGCCATGGACCAGCAGCTGCAGCGCTACTGGCTGATGCAGTACATCGCGCTGCCGGCCGACCAGCGCCTGCCGGCGCTGGATGCCTGGCTGGGCGGCAACGACGCGGCCGCGGTGGACGCTGCGATCCGCCGCCTGAACGCCAGCAAGCTCGGCAGCCAGGACGCGCGCCTGTCCTGGTTCAAGGCCGACCGCGCCGCGTTCGAGGCCAGCGACGACCCGGCGATCCGCTTCGCGGTCGCGCTGCTGCCGGCGACCCTGGCGCTGGAGGAGCAGCGCAAGCGCCTGGCCGGCGAGCTGGTCGTGCCGCGCATGACCTACCTGCAGGCGGTGGCGGACTACAACCGGGCGCACGGGCGCGCGGTCTATCCGGACGCCAATTCCTCGCTGCGGATCACCTTCGGCCACGTGATGGGCTACACCAAGCCCGGGCACAGCAAGCCCGAGCCCGCGTTCACCACCCTGCCGGAGGTCGCCGCCAAGGCCACCGGCCAGGAGCCGTTCGACGCTCCGCCCGCACTGCTGGACGCCATCCGTGACAAGCGCTACGGCGGGCTGGCGGACAAGGCGCTGGGGACGGTCCCGGTCAACTTCCTGTCCGACCTCGACATCACCGGCGGCAACTCCGGCTCGCCGGTGCTGGATGCCGAAGGACACCTCGTCGGGCTGGCGTTCGATGGCAACTGGGAGTCGGTGGCCAGCAACTGGGTGTTCGACCCGAGCGTGACCCGCATGATCGCAGTCGACCAGCGCTACATGCGCTGGGTGATGCTGGAGGTGATGCCGGCGCCGCGCCTGCTGTGGGAGATGGGCGTGCCGGCGCGCGACGACTGATCCTCGCCGCCGCGGGCAGGCGCGCCGGCTCTGCTAGGCTGGTGCGCATCCCCACGCCGCGACCGCCGTATGCGCATCCTGCTCGCCCGCCACGGGGAGACTCCGTGGAACGCCGAAGGCCGCTACCAGGGCCAGGTCGACATCCCGCTGTCGGAGGTCGGCCTGGCGCAGGCGCGCGCGCTCGGCGCGCGCCTGGCCGGGGTGCCGATCGCGCGCGCGGTCGCCTCGCCGCTGGTGCGCGCACGGCGGACCGCGGAACTGGCGCTGGGCGAGGCCCGCGCCGGCCTGCTGCAACTGGATCCGGACCTGCGCGAGATCGGCCACGGCGACTGGGAGGGCCTGCTGGCCAGCGAGATCGCCGCGCGCGACCCGGAGCGGCTGGCGGCCTGGCGGCAGGCACCCGACACCGTGCAGATGCCCGGGCCCGGCGGCGAGTCGCTGCGGCAGGTGCAGGAGCGCGCGTGGCCGGCGCTGGCGCGCGCCTGCGCCGGGCTCGGCGCGGACGACCTGCTGCTGGTGGTGGCGCACGACGCCGTCAACCGGGTGCTGCTGGCGCGCGTGCTCGGCATCCCGCTGGCGCGGCTGTGGAGCTTCCGCCAGGCGCCGACCACCCTCAACCTGCTGGAGGGGCCGCACGTGGAGGCGCTCGACGTGGTGCGGCTGAACGACAGCACCCACCACACCGACCTGTTCGGCGAGGCCGTGCACCGCGCGCTGTGAATCGCCTGCTCGCGGCGTATAGTGCGACCTCGGCCGCCGGCAGGCGCAGGCACCGGCATGGAGGGCCAGCAGCACGGGCAGCAGGACAGGCAGGCACGGCATGCTCCGCCTTATGTGGCATGCAGGGCGATGGATGCGGCGCCTGCCGGGCGCGCGGATAATCGCCGCATGCACGCAACCCTCGACGACTGGCTGGCGCGCCTGCAAACCCAGCATCCGCAGGCGATCGCACTCGGCCTGGAGCGCATCCGCGCGGTGGCCGCGCGGATGCAGCTTGCGCGCCCGGCGCCGCGGGTGGTGGTGGTCGGCGGCACCAACGGCAAGGGATCGACGGTGGCCTTCGTGGAGGCGATCGCGCGCGCCCACGGCTGGCGCACCGGCGCGTACACCTCGCCGCATCTGCGGCGCTACTCCGAGCGGGTGCGGATCGACGGGCGCGAGGCCGAGGACGCCGCGCTGGTCGCGGGCTTCGAGGCGGTCGAGGCGGCGCGCGGCGAGATCCCGCTGACCTATTTCGAGCACGGCACCCTGGCGGCGCTGTGGCTGTTCGCGCGCGCCGGACTGGACCTGGCGGTGCTGGAGATCGGCCTCGGCGGGCGGCTGGACGCGGTCAACCTGGTGGATGCGGACGTGGCGGTGATCACCACCGTGGACCTCGACCACCAGGACTGGCTGGGCCCGGACATCGAGCGGATCGGCTACGAGAAGGCGTGGATCGCCCGCCCCGGGCGGCCGCTGGTGCTCGGTGACGACGACCCGCCGGCCAGCGTACTGCGGCACGCCTACGCGATCGGCGCGCAGGCCTGGCGGATCGGCTGCGACTTCTTCGCCGAGCCGCTCGACGCCGCGCGCTGGCGCTGGCGCGAAGTCGGCTTCGCGCTCGAGCTGCCGCGCCCGGCGCTGGCGGCGCCGGTGCAGCTGCGCAACGCCGCCTGCGCGATCGCTGCGCTGCGCGCGCTGGATGCCGAGGAGGCGATCGCGCCGGAGGCCTATGCCGCCGGCATCGCCGGCGCGCGCATCGCTGGGCGCCTGCAGCGGTGCGTGCGCGACGGGGTCGAGATCGTGGTCGATGTCGGCCACAACCCGCAGGCCGCGCGTGCACTGGCGGACTGGCTGCGCGCACAGCCGCCACGCCCGACCCGCGCGGTGCTGGCGGTGCTCGCCGACAAGGATGCCGCCGGGCTGGTGGCGCCGCTGGCGGCGCAGATCGTCGGTTGGCACTTGGCCGACAGCACCGCGGCCGGCCGCCGCGGCCAGGACGCGGACGCGCTGGCCGCCGCGCTGGCCGCCACCCCCGCCGCGCGCGGCACGCGCCATGCGGACGTCGCGGCCGCGCTGGACGCGGCCTGCGCCGCCGCCGGTGGCGGCGGGCGGGTGCTGGTGTACGGCTCGTTCCACGCCGCGGCCGCCGCGCTGCAGGAATTGGAAGCGGCGACCCTCGGCTGAACGCGGCGGCGCGCGGCACCGGGGCGGGGGGAGGCGCCGGTATAATCACGCTCCACGCGGTTGCGGACCTCCCGATGGATTCCTCGCTCAAGCAGCGCCTGGTTGGCGCGGTGGTGCTGGTCGCGCTGGGCGTGATCTTCCTGCCGATGCTGGTCAAGGGCCCGGCCCCCGACAGCGGCGTGGCCGACGTGCCGCTCACGGTGCCGGTGCCGCCGCGCAGTGCGGGCACGGAGACGGTGGAACTGCCGCTGGACGTGCCCGCGGCGTCCCCGGCCGGCGGCGTGACCGGCATGCCGGCCCCGGCCGCGGCCGACACCGCCGCCGCGGCGCCGGCTGCCAGCGCGTCCGCGGCGCCTCCCGCGGCCGGCGCGCAGGCCGCCGCCGGCGACTATGTGGTCGAGTTCGGCCGCTATGCCAGCGCCGGCGATGCCGACAAGGTGATCGCCGCCTTGCGCGGCGCGGGCCTCGCCGCCTACCGCGAGGCCACGACCGTGGCCGGCAAGCCGGCGCAGCAGGTGCGCATCGGCCCGTTCGCCGATCGCGCCGCCGCCGAATCCGCGCGCCTGACCGCGACCGGGCTGGATCCGCGGGTCAGCGCCAGGGTCATCGTGCTCGATGCCGGCAACGGCCCTGCCGCGCCCGCCGCCGGCGCCTCCCCATCCACCACGGCGTCGGCGTCCGCCGCGACGCTCGCCTCCCCGGCGGCGGCCCCTGCGCCGAAGCCGGTGCCGCCTGCTACCGCAGCGCCCGCCGCCAAGCCAGCGGATGCGCCGGCCGCTGCGGCAAACCCGGCCGAGCCGGCGCCGGGCAAGCCCGCCGCGACACCGGCGGCCAAGCCCGTGGAGGCTGCGTCCGCCAGCGCGGGCAAGCCTGCCGCCGCGGCGGCCGCGATGCCGAAGCCGGCGGAGCCAGCGTCGACGGCGGCCAAGTCGGCCGCGCCGAGCGCGGCGAACGCGGCCGGCACCGGTTTCGTGGTGCAGGTCGGCGCGTTCGCGGATGCCGCCGCGGCCACCGCGCTGCGCGACCGCCTGCGCGCGGCCGGCTTCAATGCCTTCACCGACCGCGTGCAGACCGAGGGCGGCGCGCGCACCCGGGTGCGCGTGGGCCCGGCGGTGACCCGCGCCGAGGCCGACGCGCTCCAGGCGCAGGTCAAGGCCAAGGCCGGCCTCGACGGCATCGTCCGCCCGCATCCCTGATCCCCATCCCTGCGCAGGACCCGCCCGCATGTGTGGCATCGTCGGCATCGTCGGACAAACCGAAGTCGCGGCCCGGCTGTACGACGGCTTGACCGTGCTCCAGCACCGCGGCCAGGACGCGGCCGGGATCGCCACCGCGCAGGCCAGCCGCATCCGCGTGCACAAGGGCAACGGCCTGGTGCGCGACGTGTTCGACCCGGCCGCGATGGCGCTGCTGCAGGGGCGGGTCGGGATCGGCCACTGCCGTTACCCGACCGCCGGCAGCGAGGGCAGCGACGAGGCGCAGCCGTTCTACGTCAACTCGCCCTACGGCATCGCGCTGGCGCACAACGGCAACCTGGTCAACACCGAGGCACTGCGCCGGCAGGTGTTCGAGCAGGACCGCCGCAACGTCAATACCGATTCCGATTCGGAAGTCCTGCTCAATGTGTTCGCGCACGAGCTGGACACCCAGAACGCGCTGACCCCGGAGGCGGTGTTCGCCGCGATCGCCGGCGTGCACCGGCGCGCGCGCGGCGGCTACGCCGTGGTCTGCCTGGTGCTGGGGCTGGGGCTGGTCGCCTTCCGCGACCCGCACGGCATCCGCCCGCTGGTGCTCGGGCGGCGCACCGGCGAGGCGGGCGAGGAGTGGATCGTGGCCTCCGAGTCGGTCGCGCTGGACGTGCTCGGCTTCGAGCGGGTGCGCGACGTGCGTCCGGGCGAGGGCCTGGTGATCACCGCGCGCGGCGAGCTGCACGCGCGCGCCTGCGCGCCGGCCGCGGTGCATGCGCCGTGCATCTTCGAATACGTGTACTTCGCGCGCCCCGACTCGATGATCGAGGACATCTCGGTGCACAAGGCGCGTATGCGCATGGGCGTGGCGCTGGGCGAGAAGATCCTGCGCGAGCGCCCCGAGCACGACATCGACGTGGTGATCCCGATCCCCGACACCAGCCGCGACTCCGCGCTGGAGCTGGCCAACGTGCTCGGGGTGAAGTACCGCGAGGGCTTCATCAAGAATCGCTACGTCGGCCGCACCTTCATCATGCCGGGGCAGGGCGAGCGCGCCAAGTCGGTCAAGCGCAAGTTGAACCCGATCCCGCTGGAGTTCCGCAACCGGGTGGTGCTGCTGGTGGACGACTCGATCGTGCGCGGCACCACCAGCCGCCAGATCGTGCAGATGGCGCGTGATGCCGGCGCGCGCAAAGTCTACCTGGCCTCGGCCGCGCCGCCGGTGCGCTACCCGAACGTGTACGGGATCGACATGCCGGCGGCCGAGGAGCTGATCGCGCACGGCCGCAGCGAGCAGGAGATCGAGCAACTATTGGGCTGCGACTGGCTGGTGTACCAGGACTTGGCCGACCTCGAGGCCGCGGTCGCCGGGCCCAAGTTCCCGGGGCGCCGATTCGATTCGTCCTGCTTCAGCGGCGAATACGTGACCGGGATCGAGCCTGGCTACTTCGAGCACCTGCGCCAGCTGCGCTCGGACGAGGCGAAGAAGAAACGCAGGGCGTCCTGACGGGGCAAGACGCACTGCAGGGCGAGACCCGGCTCCCCCGCCACACGCCTTGGGTTATTCCTGGTTGCCGACATGAAGAGCCTCTTCGCCGCCGCCCGCGCCTGCCTCGACGCCGCCACGCCGGACGCCAAGCCCGCGCTGACGCTGGCGATGGCGGAGGCGTTCGCGCGCGGTGAACTGGCGATCGACGACGATGCCCCGCCGCCGGCGCCGATCCGGATGCCGGGCCGGCCCGCGCGCCCGCGCCTGGTACATCCGCGCGACCTGCCGCGGCGCGGCTTCGGCAGCCGCGAGGGGCGCGCCGCCTTCCTGCACGCGGTGGCGCACATCGAGTTCAACGCCATCGACCTCGCCTGGGACGCGGTGTACCGCTTCCGCGGCATGCCGCCCGCGTTCTACGCGGACTGGGTGGCGGTGGCCCGCGACGAGGCCCGCCACTTCACCCTGCTGCGCGCGCGGCTGCGCGAATTCGGCCACGACTACGGCGACTTCGACGCCCACAACGGCCTGTGGGAGATGGCCGAGAAGACCGCGCACGACGGCCTGGCGCGCATGGCGCTGGTGCCGCGCGTGCTGGAGGCGCGCGGGCTGGACGTCACCCCGGGCATGATCGTGAAGCTGCGCGCGCTGGGCGATGGCGCAACCGCGGACATCCTGGAGCTCATCCTGCGCGAGGAAGTGGCGCACGTGGCCGCCGGCAGCCGCTGGTACCGCTGGCACTGCGAACGCGCCGGGGTGGAGCCGCGCGCGTGCTTCCGCGCACTGCTGCGCGAGTACGCCAGCGGCGTGCTGCACAAGCCGTTCAACACCGCGGCGCGGCTGCAGGCCGGGTTCGATCCGGAGGAACTGGAAAGCCTGCTGGCCGAAGCGGACTGAGCGCGGCCGCCGTCAGGCCGGGGCGAGGGCTGCCAGCGTGCAGCCGTCCGGGGTGACCCGCAGCACTGAGCCCTGTTCGTACCAGTCGCCGAGCACGATCCGGGTGCGCCCGTGGCCCTCGTCGTGGATCGCCGGGCGGTGGGTGTGGCCGTGGATCATGCGCCGGACGCCGTAGCGTTCGAAGAACGCCTGCACCGTGGCCGGCGCCACGTCGCCGATGGTTTCGGCCATGCCCTGCGCGGCCAGTTCGCCATGGCGGGCCTGGCTGGCGCTGCGCGCCCGCGCGGCGAACGCCAGCCGCGCCGCCAGCGGCTGCGCGAGGAACTGCGCCCGCCAGCGCGGATTGCGCACCTGCGCGCGGACCTGCTGGTAGGCCGTGTCCTCGCTGCACAGCAGGTCGCCGTGCAGCAGCAGGGTCGGCGTCCCGTACAGCACCACCACCGCCGGATCGGCCAGCAGGGTCATGCCGCAGCGGCGGGCGTACTCGGGGCCGAGCAGGAAGTCGCGGTTGCCGCGGATGAAGTAGGCCGGCACGCCGCGATCGACCAGCGCGCGCAGGTGGGTGGCCACCGCGGCGCCGGCCGCGGAGGGGTCGTCGTCGCCGACCCAGGCCTCGAACAGGTCGCCGAGGATGTACAGCGCATCGGCGCCACGCGCCTCGCCGTCGAGGAAGCGGCAGAACAGGTCGGTGATCGCCGGGCGCGCGGGATCCAGGTGCAGGTCGGAGACGAACAGGGTGGCCATGCGCGCAGTGTACGCGCGCGCCCGCGCCGGCCGGCGGACGCGGGCGCCGCGCTAGAATGCGCGCCACTGCCGTCCGCCGCCGCGCCATGACCGTCCGCACCCGCTTCGCCCCGTCCCCCACCGGCTACCTGCACATCGGCGGCGCGCGCACCGCACTCTACTGCTGGCTGTACGCGCGCCGGCACGGCGGCCGGTTCGTGCTGCGGATCGAGGACACCGACCGCGAGCGCAGCACCCAGGCGGCGATCGACGCGATCCTGCAGGCGATGGACTGGCTGGGGCTGGACTACGACGAAGGCCCGATCTACCAGACCGATCGCCTCGACCGCTACCGCCAGGTCGCCGAGCAGCTGGTCGCCGCCGGCCACGCCTACTATGCCTACGAGACCAAGGAGGAGCTGGAGGCGATGCGCGAGGCGGCGATGGCCGCCGGCCAGAAGCCGCGCTACAACGGTGCCGCGCGCGACGCCAACCTGCCCTGGCGCGACGATCCCAACCGGGTGATCCGCTTCAAGAACCCGCTGCACGGCAGCGTGGCCTGGGACGACGCGGTGAAGGGCCGGATCGAGATCGCCAACGGCGAGCTCGACGACCTGGTGATCCTCCGCAGCGACGGTTACCCCACCTACAACTTCGCGGTGGTGGTGGACGACCTCGACATGGCCATCACCCATGTGGTGCGCGGCGACGACCACGTCAACAACACCCCGCGCCAGATCAACCTGTACCGCGCGCTGGGGGCGCCGGTGCCGGTGTTCGCGCACCTGCCGATGATCCTCGACGAGCACGGCGCCAAGCTGTCCAAGCGCACCGGCGCCGCCGACGTGATGCAGTACCGCGACATGGGCTACCTGCCGCATGCGCTGCTCAACTACCTGGTGCGGCTGGGGTGGTCGCACGGCGACCAGGAGCTGTTCTCGATCGCGCAGATGCAGGCGCTGTTCGACCTGGCCGATGTCAACGCCAAGGCCTCGCGGCTGGATCCGGCCAAGCTCGGCTGGATGAACCAGCAATACCTGAAGACCTCCGATCCGGAGGCGGTTGCGCAGCACCTCGTCTGGCACCTGCGGCAGGCCGGCTACGATCTCGCCCGCGGCCCCAAGCCCGTCGAACTGGTGTTGGCCCTGCGCGAGCGCGCGCAGACCCTGAAGGAGCTGGCGGAGAAGTCCGCGGTGTGGTTCCGGCCACTCACCGAGTACGACGCAGCGGCGGTGGCCAAGCACCTGGTGCCCGCCGCGCGGGCACCGCTGGCCGAGGCGCGCGCGCGCCTGGCCGCGCTGGCGGACTGGACCCCGGAGGCGATCGCCGACGCGCTCAAGGCCACCGCCGAGGCGCAGGGCCTCGGCATGGGCAAGATCGCGCAGCCGATGCGGGTGGCCATCACCGGCACCCAGGTCAGCCCCGACATCGGCTGGACGGTGTACCTGTGCGGGCGCGATGAGGCGCTGGCGCGGATCGACGCCGCCCTTGCAAAGATCCCCGCGGCGGCCTAGATCAGGGCCATGGCCAAGCCGCACGCCTGCACCGACCCGGCCCACCACGTGCACGACGCGCGCGGCTTCGTGGCCGCGGTCGAGCAGGCCTGCCACCGCCGCGGCCTGCGCCTGACCCCGGTGCGCGCGCGCATCCTCGGCCTGATCGCCGAGGCCGGGCAGCCGGTCAAGGCCTACGACCTGCTGGAGCAGGTGCGCACGCAGGAGGGCGCGGGTGCCGCCGCGCCGCCGACCGTGTACCGCGCGCTGGACTTCCTGCTCGCCAACGGCTTCATCCACAAGCTGGAGTCGATCAACGCGTTCGTCGCCTGCCACCATCCGGACGCCGCCCGGCACTCGGTGCCGTTCCTGATCTGCGACCGCTGCCATTCGGCCACCGAGCTGGAGGACGCCAGCATCGTGGCCCAGCTCGACGCCGCCGCGCGCGCGCTGGGCTTCGCGCCGCAGGCGCAGACCCTGGAAGTGCACGGGCTGTGCGCGCGCTGCGCGCGCTCGGCCTGAGCCCACTTCGTCGCGCGGCCGTGTGCGCACGATGCAGGCCGGCCTGCTGTCCGTGGATCGCGGCAGCGGGGGCCTCGCCGCCGAGGTCGCTGCCCGTATCTGCATGGTGACGTGGCGCGCGCATGGACTCTGCGTGCGCGCCACCGCGGCCGGCGCCTGCCGGTCGCGTGACGCCCCAAAAGCAAGAACGCCCCGGCCCGGGGCGGGTCGGGGCGCTTGCCCAAGCGCACGGATCGTGGCGCCGGCCGCGGGGATCAGAAGAACACGCGCACGCCGACGCCGACGCTGCGGCCGGGCAGCACCACTTCGTCCTTGAGGAAGGAGGTGGCGACCCGCCCGACCTGGTTGGTCAGGTTGGTGCCGTCGGCGAACAGCTCCCAGCTCAGGTTGCCGGTGTCGAAGTGCTTGCTGACGTGCGCATCGACGAAGGTGAAGCCGGCGGTCGGGGTCTCGTATTCGCCGATCTTGTCCTGGCGGTTGGTGCGGGTCGCGCCCAGCGCGGCGCGCCAGCCGTCGTGCTGCCAGCGCAGCTGCGCGCCCAGCCGCGACGGCGGGATGCGCGGCACGTTGCCGCCGCCGACGAAGGTCGCGCGCACGGCATCGCCGAACACCCGCAGGTCCCAGTCGCCGCGGTCGCTGCGCGCGAGGTGGAACACCGCCTCGCCCTCGACCCCGCGGAAGCGCGCGTCCGCCTGCGACCACTGCCGCACCGGCAGGTCCTGGTCGCCTTCCTCCCAGTACCAGGTCTGGCCGGTATCGGCGATGTAGATGAAGTCGCGGAAGCGGTTGTAGTAGGCCGACAGCTTGGCATCCACCAGCGCCGACTGGTACTGCAGCCCCAGTTCGAGTTGGTTGGCGGCCTCCTTGCGCAGGTTCGGGTTGCCGATCTCGTAGGCGAGGGTGGCGATGTGCGGGCCGTCGGAGAACAGTTCCTCCTCCACCGGCGCGCGCTCGGCGCGGTCGAGGTTGAGGGTCAGCTTCCAGCCGTCGGCCAGCTTCCACGCACCGGCGGCGGACAGGCTGACCGGGTGGAAGCGGCGGCCGGCGCCGCCCACCGGGGTCGACTTCACCCGGTCCAGGCGCGCGCCGAGATCGAGCTGGAAGCCGTCCCAGCTGCGGCGGGCGACGCCGAACAGGCCGTAGGCGCGGGTACTGGTCTCCGGCACGAAGGCCTCCTCGCCGATCGCCACGAAGGTGCTGGCCGCGATCTGGGTGCCGAGCGCGCCCTGCCAGCCGTCGCGGCTGCCGAAGGTCGCCTCCATCCGCCCCTCGTTGGCGTTCTTGCGGAACACGGTGCCCGGCTGGTCGCCCTCGAACTCGGTGTGTTGGTAACTGGTATGCGCGAACGAGAAGCGCAGGCCGTTGCCCTCGCCCCACAGGTCGCGCAGCGCGCCCTTGGCCTCGTAGCGGTCCTGGCGCATCTTGATGTAGACCCCGCGTTCGCCGAGCGCGATGTCGCCCGGCTCGCCCGGGTTGCCGTACTCGTCCTTGTAGCGCGCGGCGGACAGGCCGACGAAGCCCCAGTCGCCCAGCAGCGAGCCGCCGACCGCGCCGGTACGGGTGTCCACGAACGAGTTGCGCTGGCGGCCGTCCGGCGTGTCGTAGTCCGGGGCGTGCCGGTACACCGCGTCCGCGTGCAGGGCGAAGCGGTCGCTGCCGCCGTCCACCCGCGCCATGGTGGTGTTGCCGTGCTGGTCGCCGGCGAAGAAGCGGGTCTCGGCGCGCCCGCTGAAGCCGTTGTCGATCGCGTATTCGGGGATGCGGCCGTCGACCACGTTGACCGCGCCGCCGATCGCGCCGCTGCCGTAGAGCAGGGTGGACGGGCCTTTCAGCACCTCGATCTGGTCGGCGAGGAACGGCTCGATCGCCGGCGCATGGTCCTGGCTCACGGTGGACACGTCCTGGCTGGCCAGGCCGCCGTCCAGGATCGCCACCCGCGGCCCGTCCATGCCGCGGATGATCGGGCGGCCGACCCCGGGGCCGAAGTTCGAGCTCTGCACGCCCGGCAGGCTGGCGACGGTGTCGCCAAGGGTCCCGGCGCGGGCCTCGTCCAGGCGCTGCCCGGACAGCACCTCGACCGGCTTGCTCAGGGTGTCGGCGGTGTCCTGCAGGGCGCTGGCGGTGACCACCACGCCGCTGAGGTCCTTGATGTGGTCCTGCTCGGACTTGGACTGGTGGCGGGTGTCGCTGGGCGGGGTCTTCTGGTCGTCGGTCGGCGGGTCGGCGGCGAACGCCGGCAGCGCGGGCAGGGCGAGCAGGAGGGCGGTCGCCAGCAGGGCGCGGCGCGGGGCGGGGCGGGATTCACGCATGGGCGGCAATGGGTCGTGTAGGGTAGGGGGGAGAATTAAAAATGTTATAACATATCAGCCGCGGGCCCGGTCCCGTGCCTGAAGTCATCCGGTACCGCACGTGCGTCCATGAGCCCGCGTCTGCATGCCCTCTTAGACCGCTTCGGCGCCACGGGTTCCCTGCTGTGCGCGCTGCATTGCGCGCTGCTGCCGGTGGTGATCGCGCTGCTGCCCACGGTCGGGGTCGCCAGCCTGCTCGGCGAGCGCTTCGAACTGGCGTTCGTGGCCTTCGCCAGCGCGGTCGGGCTGTACAGCGTGGTCAGCGGCTACCGCCGGCACCGGCTGTGGCAGGCGCTGGCACTGATGCTGCCGGGGCTGCTCATCCTCTGGGGCGGCGTGCTCAACCCGATGCTGCACCAGGCGCCCTGGCTGCATGCGGTGGTGATGACCGTGGGCGGCACCCTGGTGGGCTTGGCGCACCTGGCCAACCTGCGGCTGTCGGCGGCGCACGTGCACGGGCCGGCCTGCCGCCGCTGAGCCCGGCGCATCGCCGCAGCGGGCACCGGCGGTGCTAGAATCCGCGCCCTCGCGCGTGGCGCGATCCACTTCCACTTTGACGATCCAGGAGCAGCACCATGGGCAAGGGCGACCGCAAGACCGCCAAGGGCAAGCGCTACAACGCCAGCTACGGCAATGCGCGGCCCAAGGCCGGCGCCGTGAAGAAGGCGGCCGGCACCGCCGCCGCGCCGGTGGCCAAGAAGGCCACCAAGACCGTGGCCAAGGCCGCGCCCGCGGCCAAGAAGGCGGTCGCCAAGAAGGCCGCCGCCAAGGAGTGAAGCCCGCCGCGGCGTCGTCCGGCGCCGCTGGCCGTGGATCGCGCCCCGCCCGTGCGGGGCGCGCGCGTATCAGGCAGCCACACGGGCGTCTGCATCGACCCGCCGCCCGCCGGCGTAGGCCGCCTGCAGCAGATTCCCGCCGATCCAGTAGCTGAGCTCGGCGGGGTGGCGCACCTGCCAGAGCGCGAGATCCGCCCGCAGGCCGACCCGCAGCAGGCCGCGATCCTCCAGCCCCAGCGCGCGCGCGGCATGCCAGGTGGCGCCGCGCAGGGCTTCCTCCGGGGTCAGGCGGAAATGGGCGCAGGCCAGCTGCATCGCCTGCCGCAGCGACAGCAGCGGCGAGGTGCCGGGGTTGCAGTCGCTGGCCACCGCCATCGGCACGCCGTGCTCGCGCAGGCGCGCGACCGGCGGCAGCCGGGTCTCGCGCAGCACGTGGAAGGCGCCCGGCAGCAGCACGGCGACCGTGCCGGCCGCGGCCATGGCCGCGACCCCGGCGGCGTCGGTGTATTCGAGGTGATCGGCCGACAGGCCGCCGAACGCGGCCGCCAGCGCGGCGCCGCCGAGGTCGCTGAGCTGGTCGGCGTGCAGCTTGACCGGCAGCCCCAGTGCCCGCGCGGCGGCGAACACGCGCCGGGTCTGCGCGGGCGAGAAGCCGATGCCCTCGCAGAACGCATCCACCGCATCCACCAGCCCCTCCGCCTGCAGGCGCGGCAGCCACGCGCAGACCGCGTCGATGTAGCCGTCGGGGTCGCCGGCATGCTCGGGCGGCAGGGCGTGCGCGCCGAGGAAGGTGGTGCGCACGTCGATGCCGAGCGCCGCGCCGATCCGGCGCGCGACGCGCAGCAGCTTGCGCTCGTTGTCGAAGTCCAGGCCGTAGCCGGACTTGATCTCGAGGGTGGTGGCGCCGTCCTGCAGCAGCGCCCGCGCGCGCGGCAGCGATTGCCGCAGCAGGTCGTCCTCGCTGGCGGCGCGCACCGCGCGCACGCTGGCGAGGATGCCGCCGCCGGCGCGCGCGATCGCCTCGTAGCTGGCGCCGTTGAGGCGCAGGTCGAACTCGTGCGCGCGGTCGCCGGCGAACACCAGGTGGGTGTGGCAATCGACCAGGGCCGGCGTGAGCAGGGCGCCGCCGGCCTCGACCAGCGTCTGCGCGCGGCCCGGCGGCAGCGCGGTGCGCGGCCCGAGCCAGGCGATGCGGCCGTCGGCGACCGCCAATGCGCCGTCCTCGACCAGGCCATAGCCCGCGCCGGGCTCCAGCGTGGCGAGGGTGGCCTCCACGAACAGCAGGTCCCAGTCTGCGGCGGGCATCGCGCGTTCCTTGGTAGACGAATGCAGATTATCGCGGTCCTGGTGCGGGCCCGGCGGCGCCGGCGCGCTCGCTAGAATGCACGCGGAGCCAAACGGGAGGCGCAGGATGGAAGGCTGGAGCGGGCGCATCGACCTGCCGGAGGACGCCTCCACCCGCCGCTGGCACCAGTGGGTGCGCGCGCCGGCGCCGGGGGCGCCGCCCGGCACCGCCGTGCTCGGGTTCGCCTGCGACGAGGGCGTGCGCCGCAACCACGGCCGCGTCGGCGCGGCGGAGGGGCCGGCCGCGCTGCGGGCGCTGCTGTCCAACCTGCCGGTGCTGGATGCGGTGCCGCTGTACGACGCCGGCACCATCGCCTGCACCGACGGCGACCTCGAGGCTGCGCAGCGGCGCTATGCCGAGGCACTGGCGGCGCTGTTGGACGCCGGGCACCTGGCCGTGGGCCTCGGCGGCGGCCACGAGATCGCGTATGCCAGCTACCTCGGGCTGGTGCGCCATCTCGGCGCGCGCCGTCCACGGGTGGCGATCGTCAACCTGGACGCCCACTTCGACCTGCGTCGGCAGCCGCAGCCCAGTTCCGGCACGCCGTTCCTGCAGGCGCTCGAGCATGCGCGCGCGCACGCGCTGCCGGTGCAGTACTGGGTGTACGGCGTCAGCGCCTCGGCCAACACGCGCGCGCTGTTCGACACCGCCGATGCGCTCGGCGTGCACTACGTGCGCGACGACGAACTCGGCCTGCTGGCGCTGCCGCAGCGGCTGGTGGAACTTCAGGCCAGGCTGGCCGAGGTCGATCGGGTCTACCTCAGCCTCGACATCGACGCCCTGCCGCAGGCGGTGGCGCCGGGGGTCAGCGCGCCGGCCGCGCGCGGGGTGCCGCTGGAAGTGGCCGAGCCGCTGCTGGAGGCGGTCGCCGCCAGCGGCAAGCTGGCGCTGGTCGACGTGGCCGAGGTGTGCCCGCCGCTGGACCGCGACCACGCCACCGCGCGGGTGGCGGCGCGGCTGCTGCACCGGGTCACCCGCGCCGCCTGGCGCGCGCGCGCGGGCTGAGCCGCGGCGCCCTCAGCGCGCATCGCGCAGCGCCGGCCGCAGCGGGGCGAGGTCGCCGTCGTTCGCCGCCGCCGGGATGCCGAGCAGGTCGGCCAGCAGCGGATACACGTCCACGTTGTCGAACGGCGGCAGCACGGTGCCGGGGCGGAACGCCGGGCCGTGCGCGACGAAGGTGGCATGCATCGACGGCAGCGCCGGATCGAAGCCATGCGAGCCGCGCGTGCCCGGCTCGCGCCGCGCGATCCAGGCCCGCGGCAGGGCATCCCAGCCTTCGTCCATCTGGCACACGATCGGCGGGATGCGCGGATGCGTGCCGTAGTGCCAGCGCGCCGGCAGTTCGCCCTTGCGCCAGCACTGGTAGTGCGCATGGCGGCCGAGCAGGCGCGCCTCGGCCGCCGCCGTGCGCCCCGGCCGCGGCGCGAAGCCCAGCACCTGGCCGGTGGTCACCGCCTCGGCCAGGTCCGGCGGGGCGATGTCCTCGATCGCGAGCACATGGCCGTCCGCCACCTGCGCCATGCCGTGGTCGGACACCACCACGATGTTGGTGGCCTCCAGCACCCCGCGCCGGCGCAGGCCGTCCACCAGGCGCGCCAGCGCGGCGTCGACCTCGGCGATCGCGGCGCGCACCGCCGGCGCGTCCGGGCCGTCGTCGTGCCCGGCATGGTCGACCTGGTCGAAGTACAGCGTCATCAGCGCCGGTCGCTGCGCGGGCGGCCGATCGAACCAGCCCAGCACCCGGTCCACCCGCTGGGTCGGCGTGATGGTGGCATCGAAGGCGTGCCATTCGTCCGGGCGCACCCCGGCGATCTCGGCCTCGCTGCCGGGCCAGAACATGGTCGCGGTGCGCAGCCCGGCCTTGTGCGCGCCGACCCAGATCGGCTCGCCGCCCCACCAGCGCCCGTCCGCCACCGCGGCGCGGTTGGTCAGCGAGAAGCCGCCGAGCGCCGGGTCGCGCATGGTATTGTTGACGATGCCGTGGTGGTCCGGGCGCAGCCCGGTGACGATGGTGTAGTGGTTGGGGAAGGTCAGGGACGGATAGGAGGGGTTCATCCACTGCGCGCGCACGCCGGTGTCGGCCAGCCAGCGCAGGGTCGGGGCATGGGCGAGGTCGGCCGGGCGCAGGCCGTCGATCGAGATCAGCAGCAGCGGCGGACGCGCGGCCGGCGCAGCGGTGGCTGCGACCGGTGCCGGAACCGGAGGGGGCGCGGGGGCGGTGGCGCAGCCGCTCAGGGCGGCCAGCGCGGCGAGCAGCAGCGGGCGGAGGAAGGCGGGCATCCTGCCATCTTAGCGGGCGCGGATGACCGGTCGGTGTAGCCCGCGATGCGATAATCCGCCAGTCGCATCCTCCGGAAGCCCGCCATGTCCCTGCGCCACGACCCCACGCGCCGGATCCGCGCCCCGCGCGGCAGCGCCCTCACCTGCCGTTCCTGGCTGACCGAGGCGCCGTTCCGGATGCTGCAGAACAACCTCGACCCGGACGTGGCCGAGCGCCCGGAGGACCTGGTGGTGTACGGCGGCATCGGCCGCGCCGCGCGCGACTGGGCGTGCTTCGACAAGATCCTCGAGACGCTGAAGACCTTGGGCGACGACGAGACCCTGCTGGTGCAGTCGGGCAAGCCGGTCGGCGTGTTCCCCACCCATCCCGACGCGCCGCGGGTGCTGATCGCCAATTCCAACCTGGTGCCGCACTGGGCCACCTGGGAGCACTTCAACGAGTTGGACAGGAAGGGGCTGATGATGTACGGCCAGATGACGGCCGGCTCGTGGATCTACATCGGCAGCCAGGGCATCGTGCAGGGCACCTACGAGACCTTCGTGGAGATGGGCCGCCAGCACTACGGCGGCTCGCTCAAGGGCAAGTGGATCCTCACCGCCGGCCTGGGCGGCATGGGCGGCGCGCAGCCGCTGGCGGCCTCGTTGGCCGGCGCGTGCAGCCTCACCATCGAATGCCGGCAGTCGAGCATCGACTTCCGCCTGCGCACCCGCTACGTGGACGAGCAGGCCCGCGACCTCGACGACGCGCTGGCCCGCATCGAGAACTACACCCGGGCGGGCGAGGCCAAGTCCATCGCGCTGCTCGGCAACGCGGCGGAGATCCTGCCGGAGCTGGTGCGCCGCGGCGTACGTCCCGATTGCGTCACCGACCAGACCTCCGCGCACGATCCGGTGCACGGCTACCTGCCGATCGGCTGGAGCGTGGAGCAGTGGCTGGACGAACAGAAGTCCAACCCGGACAAGGTGCGCGACGCGGCCAAGCAGTCGATGCGCGTGCACGTCGAGGCCATGCTGGCCTTCCACGCGCAGGGCATCCCCACCGTCGATTACGGCAACAACCTCCGCCAGATGGCGTTCGACGAAGGCTGCAAGAACGCCTTCGACTTCCCCGGTTTCGTGCCGGCCTACGTGCGCCCGCTGTTCTGCCGCGGCATCGGCCCGTTCCGCTGGGTGGCGCTCTCCGGCGATCCGGAGGACATCTACAAGACCGACGCCAAGGTGAAGGAGCTGATCCCCGACGATCCGCACCTGCACCGCTGGCTGGACATGGCGCGCGAGCGCATCAGTTTCCAGGGCCTGCCGGCGCGCATCTGCTGGGTGGGCCTAGGTCAGCGCCACAGGCTGGGCTTGGCGTTCAACGAAATGGTGCGCAACGGCGAGTTGAAGGCGCCCATCGTGATCGGCCGCGACCATCTGGATTCCGGCAGCGTGGCCTCGCCGAACCGCGAGACCGAAGCCATGCAGGACGGCAGCGATGCGGTGTCCGACTGGCCGCTGCTCAACGCCATGCTCAACGTCGCCGGCGGCGCGACCTGGGTGTCGCTGCACCACGGCGGCGGCGTCGGCATGGGCTATTCGCAGCATGCCGGCGTGGTGATCGTCTGCGACGGGTCCGAGGCCGCCGACAAGCGCATCGCCCGCGTGCTGTGGAACGACCCCGGCACCGGCGTGATGCGCCATGCCGACGCGGGCTACGCGATCGCGCAGGCGTGCGCGCGGGAGCAGGGCCTCAAGCTGCCGATGCTGGGCGGATGAGGCCGGTCGCCCTCCTCACCCCGGATCCGGCATACGCCGGGGACGATCCGCTGTGGCAGACCGTGCTGGCACGGCTGCAGCGCGCGCTGGAGGCAGTCGGCATCGGCAGCGCGCCGATGCCGTGGACCGCGCACGCGGACGATGCCGCGGCGTTGCGGGACTATGCCTGCGTGCTGCCGCTGCTGGCCTGGGGCTACCACCGCGACGGCGCGCGCTGGCAGCGGGCGTGTGCGACCTGGCAGCGCGCCGGGCTGCCGGTGGCCAATCCTGCGCCGGTGCTGGCCTGGAACAGCGACAAGCGCTACCTGCGTGAACTGGCGGAACGCGGGGTGGCGATCCCGCCGACCGTGTTCGCGGAAGCGCTGACGCCGGCGGCGGTCGCGCAGGCCTTCGCCGCCACCGGCGCGAGCGAACTGATCGTCAAGCCCGCGGTGTCCGGCGGCGCATGGAACACCCGGCGCCTGCGGCGCGGCGATCCGCTGCCGCCGGACGACGGCGGTGCGGTGCTGCTGCAGGCGTACCTGCCGAGCATCGAAACCGACGGCGAAACCTCGCTGCTGTTCTTCGGCGGGCATTTCAGCCATGCGGTCTGCAAGCGCCCGGCGCCCGGCGACTTCCGGGTCCAGGAGGAATTCGGCGGCCGCTACCGGCCGCTGGCACGGCCCGCGCCCGAGGCGCTGGCACTGGCCGGGCAGGTGCTGGAGGCGGTCGCGGCGCCCCTGCTGTATGCCCGCATCGACCTGGTGCCGGATGCGGATGGCCGCTGGCGGCTGATGGAGGCCGAGCTGATCGAGCCGGACTTCTACCTCGACCAGGATCCGGCGCAGGGTGCGGGCTTTGCGCGCGCGCTGCGGGCGTACCTGGCGGCCGCCGATGCAGCGCAGGCGTGAGCGGCGCGGATTCATCGCCGGTTGTAGGCGCGGCCGCGGGCGCCGCCTAGACTGGGTCATCCCGTTGCCGAAGCCCGCGATGCGCCTGCGCTGGTCGTCCATCCTGCTCTGCCTGCTGGCCGCGGCCTGCAGCCGCCCGGCGCCGGTCGAGACCAGCTCCGGCCTGCAGCAGCCGGCGAGCGCGGCGCCGACGGTGCAGCGCATGCCGCAGCCGGAGATCGACTGGTCGCCGGTGCAGCTGGAGGCCGGCAATGCCTGGGTCTCGTGCAGCCCCGACTACCACCAGGGCGAGGGCGCGCCGATCCTGTCGCTGGCTTACCTCGACCTGCGCCGCGTGCTGCAGGATTGCCGCGCCAGCGGCCTGCTGCGCCTGCGCTATGTCGGCAAGGTCACCCCCAGCTTCGCCGCGCTGGCCGAGCGAATGGGCAAAGTCGCCTCCGACCTGCGGATCGGCAAGCGCATCCTCGACATCGACTCCACCGGCGGCACGGTCGAGGCGGCGCTGCGCGCCGGCGATGCGATCGGCGAGAACGACTGGACGATCTGGGTGCGCAACGACTCGCACTGCTACAGCGCCTGCGTGCTGCTGCTGCCGGCCGGCGACATGCGGGTGCTGGCCGGCCCGGTCGGCATCCACCGCATGATCCGGGTGCAGTCCACCGCCAGCTCGCGGCGCGAGTTGGGCGAGGAGCTGCGCAAGGTCAGCGAGGACCTGCGCAACTACCTCGAGCGCAACGGCGCTTCGCTCGAGCTGTACGACATGATGAGCACCGTCCCCAACCGCAGCCTGCGCATCCTCACCGACGCCGAGTTGGAGCGGCTCGGGCTGACCGGCGAGAACGCGGTCGAGGACGACCTCAACCGGATCCGGCTGGCGCGCCGCTGCGGCAGCGACTTCCTGCGCCGCAAGGACGCCTTCCGCCAGGCCTACGAGGCGCAGTGCCTGCGCCCGGCGCAGGCCGGGGATGCCGACGTGGATGCGATCAACGCCTGCGGCCTGGCCCTGCGCGCGCGCTTCGGCTTCCCGGACCCGCGCTGTCCCGACGTCGGCCCGATGTCCGAGCTGGACGGTGCCCTGCTGGCGATCCCGGAGGCACCGCCGCCGCCGGAGATCCACGACGCCCCGGCCCCGGTCGAAGTGCGCGCGCCCGCCGCGCGGCACGTTCCGGCGCCCTCCGTGGCCCCGGCCGCGCAGGCGGCACCGCCGGCGCATGCGGGCGCGGTCGCGGAGGGTGCGTCCACTCCCGGCGGCGAGGAGGCGGCCTCGGCGAACTAGGCAGCCGGCACCGCCTCCGTCGCGCTCGAAACGCGCCACGTCCTCATACAGCCGCAGGCTGCGGCGTGGATCGGCCTGTGCGCCTATCCGACGCCGTCCGCGCCCAGCACCCGGATCTCCACCGCGCCCACCCGCACCCGCTGGCCGGCCCGGATCTTGGCGGTTTTGCGCAGTTCCAGCGCGCCGTCCACCTGCACCGCGCCGCTGGCCACCAGCTGCTTGCCGGCGCCGCCGGAAGCGCACAGGCCGGCCAGCTTCAGCAGCTGGTTGAGTTCGATGAACTCGCGGTCGAGGGTGAAGTCGAGGGCGGGCATGGCGGTCACGGCAGCGGGAGGCGGGCGCGCACGCCCTCGCGTTCGACGATCACCCCGTCGCGGCGGATCTCGATCACCTGCACGCCGTTGCGGCGGTCGCCTTCGGCCATGCGCTGGCCGTCGAGGATCACGAACCTCCGCGCCGGATCGGCATCCCACACATGCATGCTCAGGCGCATCGGCGGCAGCCCGGCGGCATCCGCCTCGGGCAGGTCGGCGGCCGCCGTGGCAGCGTTGCCGGCAGGCGCGGGGGGCGAGCTCGCGGGCGCTGGCGGAGGCGTGGGCGTGGCGACGGGGGGAGGCGGCGGAGCTGCGGGCGAGGGCACCGCGCGCGCCTGCGCTGGCGTGGGGGCGGGCGGCGGTGCGAGGGCGGGAGCGACCATCCGCGGCGCGGCGGCCAGGGCCGGTGTCGCGGCCGCTGCCGCGGGCGCGTCCGTGGGCATGGCCGGTGCGGCCGGCGGCATGCGCCAGCGCCAGAGCGCCAGGCCGGCGACGATCGCCAGCAGCAGCGCCGCCGCCAGCCAGGCGCCGCGGCGGGCCAGGAGCGGTGGTTGCGCCGGCGCCGGCGGCAGCTCCTGCGCCAGATCCGGCGCCTGGCCGCGGCGACGCTCGGCCTCGGACTTGCGCAGGGCTTCCAGGATCAGCGACATCAGCGGTTCTCCAGGGTGCGCAGCAGGCGCGGGCCGTGGTCGGGATCGGCCAGCGCCATCAGGGTCAGCGGGCCGGCCACGCCGTCCGCGGGCAGCCCGCGCGCGGTCTGCAGGGTGCGGATCGCCTGCCGCAGCGCGGCATCGTAGGTATCGCCGGCAGGCAGGCCGGGCAGCCGTGCGCGCAGCCAGGCCACGGCCGGGCCGCCATCGCCCGGGCGCGGCGGGGTGGCCAGCAGCGCCGGGCCGCGCCACAGCCCGGCATAGCGGCCGTCCCAGTGCGCCTGCAGCAGCAGGCGGTCGAGATCGAAGGTGTGCGTGCCCAGCTGCAGCCGCACCCGGCGCGCGTCGGCGCCGCGCAGCAGCGCCCAGGCGGTCTGCCCGTCGCGGCCGCGCAGCGCCAGCAGCAGCGGGCGGTCGAGGGCGAGCAGCGGGTCCAGGCGCGGGCTGCGGCCCTGCACGCAATGCACGTCGTCGGGTTGGCCGGTCGGCTGGCACGGCCCGTCCGCGGCCACCGTGATCGCGTCCGCCGGCAGCGCCCACAGGCCGAGCAGGGCTTGCCAGGCCGGCACCGGGTTGGCGTCGGCGCGGGCGAGCAGGGCGTCCAGCTGCGCGCCATCGAGCGTGGGTACCGGCGCCGCCGGCGTGGAGGCGGGCAAGGCGTGCGCTGCGGATGCGTTTGCCGGCGCCGGCATGCGTGCCGCGGTGGCCGGTGTGGGGCCAGCGGAGGGCGGCGACAGCCGCCATAGCGCCAGCCCGGCGGCGATGGCCGCCACCACGGCAGCGAGCGCGAGCCAGCGCAGGTGCGGCTGCCGGTGGCGCGGCGGCAGCACTTCGGCGGCGGCGGCGTCCACCAGGCGCGCGTCGATGCGGTCGGCGTCGCGCGCATAGCCGGCCAGCAGCGCGCGCTCGGCGATCACGTTCAGCAGCCGCGGGATGCCCCCGGCATGCCGGTGCAGGCGGCGCACCGCGCGCGCGGTGAACGGGAACTGGGTGCCGCCGGCGACCCGCCAGCGGTGGCGCAGGTAGGCCGCGGTCTCCGCCGGGTCGAGCGGGGTCAGGTGGTAGCGCGCGGTGATCCGCTGCGACAGCTGGCGCAGCTCCGGGCGGGCCAGCAGGTCGCGCAGCTCGGGCTGGCCGAGCAGCAGCACCTGCAGCAGCTTCTGGGTGGCGGTCTCGAGGTTGGTCAGCAGCCGCACCTGCTCCAGCGCGTCGGCCGGCAGGTTCTGCGCCTCGTCGATCAGCAGCACCACCCGGAGGCCCTGCGCATAGGCCTCCAGCAGGTAGGCGTTGAGCGCGTCCACCAGCGCCTTGGCGCTGCCACGGCGGCCGCCGATGTCGATCTTGAGTTCCTCGCAGATGCTCTCCAGCAGCTCCATCGCGTTCTGCCGCGGGTTGAGCACCAGCGCCACCCGCGCGTGCGCCGGCAGCCGCTCCAGCAGCAGCCGGCTCAGAGTGGTCTTGCCGGTGCCGACCTCGCCGGTGAGCAGCACGAAGCCGCCGCCGCCGCCCTGGTCGATTCCGTAGAGCAAGTGCGCCAGCGCGTCGCGGTGGCGCTCGCTCAGGTGCACGAAGCGCGGGTCCGGGGTGATCGAGAACGGCGGCTCGCGCAGGCCGTAGTAGCCGAGGTCCATCCGGCTAGCCTGCCACGCGCCGGCGCCCGCCGTCACCGCTCACTCCTCGGCGACCTGCTTGGCCTCGCTCACGCCCAGCAGCTCGGCGTGCTCCGGCGGCTGCGGCCCGCGCCGGCCGAGCAGCAGCGCATGCGCGAACACCGCCCCGAGGATGATCGCCACCCCGGCGTAGAAGCGCGCGCTCAGCTCTTGCTGCTCGCCCAGCAGCAGCGCCGCCAGCACGATCGCGTACACCGGCTCGAGGTTGACCGCCAGCTGCGCGGTGAACGCCGACAGGTGGCGCAGCGCGACCAGGCACAGCGCGAACGGCAGCAGGGTGCAGCCCAGCGCGAGCAGCAGCAGCCAGAGCACGTCCATCCCGGCCGGCAGCGCCAGCACCGGCCCGGCGAACGCCGGCATCAGCCGCGGCATCAGCGGCGCCAGCAGGCTCAGGGTCAGCACCCCGGCGCCCAGCTCCAGCGCGGTCACCGCCAGCGGCTCGCCGGCTTCGACCATGCGCTTGTTGAGGCTGCCGAACACGGCGACCAGCGCGGCCGAGAGCACCCCGATCGCGATCCCGGCGTGCATCCCGGCCGGCACCCCGCCGACCACCAGCCAAATCCCCGGCAGCGCCGCCAGCCCGAGCAGCAGTTCGCGCGGCTGGAAGCGGCGCCCGGTCAGCAGCGGTTCCACCAGCGCGGTGATCGGGGTGGCGAACGCGATGCAGGTAGCCGCGACCGAGGCGTTCGACAGCTTGATCGCGCCGTAGAAGGTCAGCCAGTGCAGCGCCACCAGCGCGCCGATCCCGGCGTAGGCCCAGCGCGCGCGCACCGGGATCGCGCGCAGCCCGCGCCAGACCGCCGGCAGCAGCGCGAGCGCGGCGACCACGATCAGCATCCGCCACCACACCAGCGGCAGCGCCGGCAGGGTGATCAGTTTCCCGAGGATGGCGGTGAAGCCCCACAGCAGCACGCACAGGTGGATCTGCCAGAGGGCGCGGGTGGTGGCCGGGTCGCGCATCCGGCGATTATCGCCGAGCGCCGCCCGCCGCCCGCGGCGGCATGACCATCGGCGCGTGCGCGCGGCATCGGCCGCGGCATACTCGCGGCAGCCCGAAGGAGCCCTTGCGATGCCCCCGATCCCGACGCTGCGTCCGCGCCTGCCGGCGTTGCTGCTTGCCCTCGCCGTGGCCGGCAGCGCCGCCGCCCAGTCCACGCCCGCCGCCCCCGCGCCGCCGCCGATCCGGATCGACGACACCCAGGCGCCGCTGCCGGCCCCGGCGCTGGATGCGGCGGCGCAGGCCCGGTTCGACGCGGTGGTCGAGCAGGTCCGGCGCCAGTTCGAGGTGCCGGGCGTGGCGGTGGCGCTGGTCCGGGACGGGCAGGTGGTGCTCGAGCGCGGCTACGGCGTGCGCGAGCTGGGCAAGCCGGCGAAGGTGGATGCGCACACCCTGTTCGCGATCGCCTCCAACACCAAGGCGTTCACCGCCACCGCGCTGAACATGCTGCAGGAGGACGGCCGCCTGAAGCTGACCGACCGGGTGATCGATCACCTGCCGTGGTTCCGCATGAGCGATCCCTACGTCACCTTCCACATGCGCGTGCGCGACCTGCTCGCGCACCGTTCCGGGCTGGGGCTGGGTGCCGGCGACCTGCTGTACTGGCCGACCACCACCTACACCACCCGCGAGGTGGCCGAGCGCCTGAAGGACGTGCCGCTGGCCGGCGGCTTCCGCGAGCAGTACGCCTACGACAACATCCTGTTCGGGGTCGCCCAGCTGGTGGTCGAGCAGGCCTCCGGGCAGAGCTTCAAGCAGTTCCTGCAGCAGCGCATCTGGCAGCCGCTGGGCATGGCCGAGACCCGCTACAACAGCGACGACCTCGCCGCCGGCGACGACGTGGCGATCGGGCACGCCAAGTACGACTTCAAGGACCTGCGCCCGATCCCGACCCCGACCAGCTGGCGCAACGTGTCCGGCGCCGGCGGCATCTATTCCAGCGCGCACGACATGGCGCGCTGGATGCGCCTGCAGCTGGCCGCCGGCGAGATCCCGGACGGCGGCGGCAAGCGCCTGTTCAGCGCCGCCACCCAGCGCCAGATGTGGACCATGCTGACCCCGATCCCGGTGCCGGCACCCGCGGTGCCGGCACTGGCGCCGGCGGTGCCCAACTTCCTCGGCTACGCGCAGGGCTGGCAGCTGTCGGACTACGCCGGGCACAAGCTGGTCTGGCACACCGGCGGCTGGCCGGGGCAGGTCTCGCGCCTGACCCTGGTGCCGGAGCGCGGGATCGGCATCGTGGTCCTGACCAATGCCGAATCCGGGGCGGCGTTCAATGCCATCACCTACGCCGCGCTCGACCTGCTGCTCGGGCGCGCGCCGCACGACTGGGTGTCCGCCTACGCCGCCGCGCAGGCCAAGGCGCAGGGCAATGCCGAGGCCGACTGGAACAAGCACCTGGCCGCGCGCGACGCCGCGAGCACGCCATCGCTGCCGCTGGCGAAGTACGCCGGTACCTACCGCGATCCCTGGTACGGCGACGTGCAGATCCGGCTGGTCGGCAAACAGCTGCAGATGCAGTTCGCGCACACCCCGGATCTCGCCGGCACGCTCAGCCACTGGCAGCACGACACCTTCCTGGTGCGCTGGCGCGACCGCAGCCTGAACGCGGACGCCTTCGTTAGCTTCGCGCTCGATCCCGACGGCCGCATCCGCGAGGTGCGCATGCAGCCGGTGTCGCCGCTGACCGACTTCAGCTTCGACTTCCAGGACCTGCGCCTGGTGCCGGTCGCGGCCGAGGCCCCCGCCGCGCGCTGAGCGGGCGCCTCAGGCGGGCGGGGTGGCGGCGGCGTCCTGCGCACGCGTGCGCGGGCGCGCCTGGTGGCGCGGCACGTCGTCCGCGTCCAGCAGCGCCTCGATCCGGCTGAACACCTCCGCGCGCGAGAACGGCTTCTTCATGAAGTCGTCGGCGCCGATCCGCTGCACGTAGAACTGCTCGGTGGCGGCGGCATTGCCGCTGATCATGATGATCGGGATGTGGCGGGTGCGCTCGTCGCGGCGCAGCGCGCGCAGCGCGTTGAAGCCGTCCATGCCCGGCAGCACGATGTCCAGGAAGATCAGGTCCGGCACCTCGCGGCGGGCGAGTTCGATCCCGCTCTCGGCGTCGCCGGCTTCCAGCACCGCGTACTGGTTCTGCTGCAGCATGCGCTTGAGCAGGGCGACGATGGTCGGGGAGTCGTCGATCACCAGCATGCGCGTGCCGGGGCGCGCGTTGCGGCGTGGCTTCTGCCTGCGCTCGGGGCCGTCGTGGCCGTCGCCCGGATCCGGCGCGGCCGCGACCGGATCGGTGGTGGGATCGGCCGGCAGCGGTGCCTGCGGCGCAGGGCCGGGCGTCGCGGCGGGCGCCGGAGCGCGGCGGCGGCGGAACAGGTCGAACAGGGACACGCGGATTCCCCCCGGTGTGGTGCGCCCCGATGGTAGCGCGCCGGGCGGCCGCGTTCAGCGACGCGCGTGGCAGTCCGCGGCCAGCGCCGCAAGCGCGTACAGGCGGGCGATCCGCGACCAGGCCAGCACCGCCACGATCAGGCTGGCCAGCAGCAGCGCGGCCAGCACCGCCGCGAGGCCGCCGCCGTCCACCTGCTGGCGCAGCCAGAGCAGGGCCAGCGCCGGCAGCAGCCCGGCCAGCCAGGTCCCGACCCAGACCCCGAGCACCGCCAGCGGACGCCGCAGCAGCAGCTTCAGCCCCCGCCACCAGGCCGCGAGTGCGGAACGCCGGCGGCCGTCCGCCGCCAGCCAGCCGCGGCCGGCGTCGGTGCTGGCCAGGGCCAGCACCGCCAGCACCAGCCCGACCCCCTGCGCCAGGCGGTTGCCGGGGACCAACTCGCTGGCCAGCACCGCGTGCGGGTGCGCGGCGGCGTTGGCGGCCAGCAGCCCGGCCGCCACTGCCGCCGCCAGCGCCAGCAGCAGCAGCGACCACAGCAGCATCCGCAGCAGCGGGCCGTATTCGCCGATCGCGCCGCGCAGCAGGGCGCCGAACCCAAGCGGGGTGCGCGCGCGGATCGCGGCCAGCACCGCGCCGGCCAGCAGCGGCGCCAGCAGCAGCATCAGCAGCGCGTGCGCGGCGATGTTGGTGCCCAGCAGCACGAGCGGTGCCTCGCGCGCCAGCAGCGCGTCCAGCGCCAGCGCGGGGGCGCGCCCGGCCGCGATCGCCGCGGCGTGCACGGAATGGTCGAAGCGGTCGCCCAGCCAGCCCCAGGCCGGCAGCGCGGCGAGCACGGCGGCGGCGAGGCTGGCCAGCACCCACAGCAGCCACAGCCGCCACTGCAGGGCGGCGCGCAGGGCGGGGACGAGGGCGGAGCGCAGGGACAGGGGCGCGGCGGTCGCGGACATGGCGGGCCTCAGGCGAAGGTCAGCAGGGCGAAGGCGGACTGCAGCAGCGCGATGAGGTCGCCGAACCAGCGCCGGCTGGCGCGGGCATCGGCCTCCAGGGTGCGCGAATCGTCCAGCTTGTCGCGGTCCATCCACAGCCGGTGGTCTGGATCCAGCTCGGCGGACACCGCGCGCGCCGGGGTCACGAAGGTGAAGCGCTGCCAGCGCCCGGGCGCGTCCACCACGATGTCGCGCCGGCTGCCGTCGGCGAAGCGCACCCGCAGCAGCTGCGGCGCGGCGATGCCGTCGCGCCGCACCAGCACGGTGGTCTGGTAGGGGAATGCGCCCTGCCAGGCCGGCGCCTGCGGATGCGCGGCCCGCCACTGCGCGCGCCGGCGCGCGATCGCGGCGTCGATCTGGGCCTGGTCGACCGCGACCATGCGCCCGCGGTAGGGCAGGTAGCCCGGGCGCGGCAGCAGCTCGCGGCTGCTGAGTGCGGCGATGCGGTCGTCGACCGCGCCGGTGCCGTAGACGAAGGACTCGAACACCCCGTCCACCAGGTCCGCGCGCCCGGTGCCCTCGGCCAGCGCCGCGCGCAGGTCGGCGATCGAGGGGTGGCGGAACTTCCAGCGCTGGTAGTACAGCCGCATCGCGCGTTCCATCGCCGGGCTGCCGACCAGCGCCTCGAGCTGGCGCATGGCGGTCGCGGTGCGCGAGTACACGGTGCCGTAGCTGGCGCTGGACATCCGGTTCCAAGAATTGGCGCCGAGCGGGTCGGCCGGATCCCGCAGCGCGGCGCCCAGGCGCTCCATCTGGAACGGGGTCAGCCGCATCCCGATCCCGAACAGCCGCGACCATGGGCGTTCCAGCACCAGGTCCTGGCCGCGCGCGGTCATCATGCGCTGGTCCCAGTACTCGTTCATGCCCTCGTCGAGCATCGGCTCCTCGAACTCGTTGGAGGCGAGGATCCCGTAGAAATAGCCGTGCCCGAACTCGTGGATGGTGACGAAATCCAGCATCCAGCGCTGCAGGCTGCCGGGGGTCACGGTGTCGGTGTTGTCGGCGGTGAAGAAGGTCGGGTACTCCATGCCGCCGGCTTCCTGGGCGCCGTAGGGCGGGATCACCGCGGTCACCGTGCGGTAGGGGTACGGCCCGAGCGTGCGCGAGAAATACTCCAGCGCGTCGATCGTGGCCTGCAGCACCGGCCCGGCGTTGCTGGCGTATTCCGGCGGGTAGAGCACCTTGACCGCGACCGGCCCGAGCGGCCCGGCCCAGGTCTTCTCCAGCGGTGGCGCATAGCGCTTGTCGGCGGTCCAGGCGAAGTCGTGCACGTCGCCCTGGCGGTAGTGCCAGGTGGTCTTGCCGCCCTGCCGCCGCGGCGGCGCGACCAGCTCGCCGGTCGCGCCGACGGTGTAGCCGTCGGGCACGGTCAGGCGCACGTCGTACAGCCCGAAGTCGGCGTAGAATTCGCTGTGCAGGTGGAACTCGTGCGCGTTCCAGCGCGGTGCGGTGGCGCCGCGCTCGCCCGGCAGCTCGAGCACCGCGATCTTGGGGAACCACTGCGCGATCAGGTGGAAGCTGCCGTAGTAGCCGGTGCGCGCGACCACCCGCGGCAGCTGGTCGAAGAAGGCGATGTCCAGGGTGGTGCTGGCGCCGGGTGAGACTGCCTGCGGCAGGTCGATGCGCACCACCGTGCGGTCGGTCTTCGGGCCGTGGTCCGGCTGCACGAAGGTCCAGCGCGCCGGCTGCCCGCCCTGGGTCACGCGCTCGAGGCGGATGTAGCCGTATTCGCCGTCGCCGGTGGCCACGTTGCTGCGGAAGCCACGCTCGCTGGCGCGCTGCTCGGTCATGAAGGTGCTGCCCGGCCCCTCGAAGGCATTGAGGTACAGGTGCAGGTACACGCTGCACACCGGCTGCGCGCTGCGGTTGCGCCAGGTCAGCTGCTGGCGGCCGCGGACGGTGTGCTTGTCCGGGTCCAGCTCGGCCTGGATCGCATAGGTCACCACCCGGTCGGACAGGGTGGCCTCGCGGCCGCTGCGCGGCCCGCCCCAGGCGTCGGGCGCGCTCGGGGTACGCACCGCACCGGCATCGGGCGCGGCCAGCGCGATCGGCGGGCAGGCGGGGGCGGCATCGCGAGCCTGGGCCGGCAGCGCGCAGGCGGCCAGCAGCAGGGTGAGGCAGAGGGCGGGCAGTCGGGACATGGCGGCCGGGGCGGACGGGACCGGCGCAGCCTGCGGCAGCCGCGCGCGGCTGGCAACCGCCAAGGGTCATGCCCAGCGCACCTGGCGGGCGCGGCCGTATGATCCGGGCATGACCACCGCGCCGCCGCTGGCCACTGCCGATGCTGCGCTCGCGCACGGCTTCTCGCTGCTGGCGGAGGCGCCGGCGCTGGCGGCCGCGCAGGCCGAGGCCCTGCTGGAGGCGCTGCCCGGGCATCCGCCGGCCCGCCTGCTGCTGGGCATGGCTCGGCTCGCCCAGCAGCAGCCGCAGGCGGCGCTGGCGGTCTTGCAGCCGCTGGCCGCCGAGCAGCCGGCGGCGCCGCAGGTGCACATGGCCCTGGCCGACGCCTGGGCGGCGATGCATTACTGGGAGGAGGCGGTCGCCGCGGGCGAACATGCGCTGGCGCTGCAGCCGGCGCTGCCCGGCGGCTGGCTGCGGCTGGGGAACTGGTGCGACCACCTCGGTCGGCGCGCGCAGGCGGAGGTGGCCTTCCTGCGGCACGTGCAGGAGGCCGTCGCCGATCCGGCCCTGCTGGCCGCCGGGCGCGCCCTCGCCGAAAACGACTTGGCGCAGGCCGAACAGCGCCTGCGCGCGCGCCTGCGGCAGTGGCCGCAGGACGTGGCGGCGCTGCGCATGCTGGCCGAGCTGGGCCTGCGCCTGGGCCGCAACGAGCAGGCGATCGCGCTGCTGGAGGAATGCCTGCGGCTGGCCCCGGGCTTTGCGGAAGCGCGCCGCCAGTACGCACTGGCGCTGGACCGCGGCAACCGCCAGGCGGAGGCGTTGGCGCAGGTGGACGCGCTGCTGGCGCAGGCCCCGCGCGATCCCGCGTTGCGCAACCAGCGCGCGGTGCTGCTCGGCAAGCTCGGCGACTACGCCGGCGCGATCGCCCTGTACGAGGGCCTGCTCGCCGAGCACCCGCGCGATCCGCGGCTGTGGACCAGCCTCGGGCATGCGCTCAAGACCGAAGGCGAGAGTGGCCGCGCGGTCGCGGCGTACCGCCATGCAATCCGGCTCGACCCCGGCTTCGGGGTCGCGTGGTGGAGCCTGGCCAACCTCAAGACCGAGCGTTTGACCGCCGAGGACATCGCGCAGATGCGGCACCAGCGCCAACGCGCGGATCTCGACCAGGACGCCCAACTGCACCTGGACTTCGCGCTCGGCAAGGCGCTCGAGGATGCCGGCGAGCATGCCGCCAGCTTCGCCCACTACGCCGCCGGCAATGCCGCGCGCCGACGCCAGCTGCCCTACGACGCCGCGCTCAACCACCGCCGCGTCCGGCATGCGTGCGCGGTCTACACCCGCGAGTTCTTCGCCGCGCGCGCTGGCTGGGGTTGCCCCGCGCGCGGGCCGATCTTCGTGGTCGGGCTGCCGCGCGCCGGGTCCACCCTGATCGAGCAGATCCTCGCCAGCCACCCGCAGGTGGAGGCGACCATGGAGCTGCCGGAGCTGATCGCGATCGTGCGCGAGCTGCGCGCGCGCGCCGGCGACCCGGAGCGCACGTCCTACCACGATCTGGTCGCGGGGCTGTCCGCCGCGGAGGCGCGCGCGCTGGGCGAGCGCTACCTGGCGCGCACCGCGGTCCACCGCCGCCTCGGGCGCCCGTTGTTCATCGACAAGATGCCCAACAACTTCGCGCATCTGGGGCTGCTGCGGCTGATCCTGCCGCAGGCGATCGTGATCGACGCACGCCGGCATCCGCTCGACTGCGGCTTCTCCAATTTCAAGCAGCACTTCGCGCGCGGGCAGGCCTTCAGCTACGACCTGGCCGACATCGGCCGCTACTACGCCGACTATGTCGCGCTGATGGCGCACTTCGACGCGGTGCTGCCCGGCTGGGTGCATCGGGTGGTGCACGAGCGCCTGGTCGCCGACACCGAGACCGAGGTGCGCGCCCTGCTGGCGCACTGCGGATTGCCGTTCGACCCGCGCTGCCTGCGCCCGCACGAGACCCGGCGCGCGGTGCGCACCGCCAGCGCCGAACAGGTGCGGCGCCCGATCAGCAGCGCCGCGATCGGCCGCTGGCGCCACTATGGGCCCTGGCTCGGGCCGTTGGAGCAGGCCCTGGGGCCGGTGCTGGCGCATTACCCGGATCCGCCCCCGGGGCTTGCCGGAAGCGCGTAAAAAAAGCGTAATAGGCCCACGGGGAGTCGCTTTCGGGGAGCCTGCCATGCGCGCCAGCCGTCCGTCGTGTCCGTCCGTCCGCCGCCGAAGCCCGGCGCCCCTGCCACTGGCCGCTGCGGTCGCCCTCGCGATCGCCGGGCCGGCCTGGGCGCAGTCGGCGCCGGCCGCCGCCACTGCGCAGGAGCGCGAGCCGCGCACCCTCGGCACGGTCACCGTGACCGCGCAGAAGCGCGAGGAGAACCTGCAGAAGGTGCCGATCAGCCTGCAGGTGCTGGGCAGCACCCAGCTCGAACAGCAGGACGTGCAGGACTTCAAGGACTACGCCAAGCTGATCCCGAGCCTGTCCTACGGCACCGCCGGCGGCGGGGTGTTCTCCGGCCCGGGCTTCGTGCAGGTGTACATGCGCGGGGTCGCCAGCGGCGGCGACGGCAACCACTCCGGCTCGCAGCCGAGCGTGGGCATGTACCTCGACGAGCAGCCGATCACCACCATCCAGGGCGCGCTCGACATCCACATGTACGACATGGAGCGGGTCGAGGCGCTGGCCGGCCCGCAGGGCACCCTGTACGGCGCCAGCTCGCAGTCGGGCACGGTGCGCATCATCACCAAGAAGCCCGATCCGAGTGCGTTCGCGGCCGGCTTCGCGATCGAGGGCAGCAAAGTCGAGCACGGCGGCTACGGCCACGTGCTGGAGGGCTTCGTCAACCTGCCGCTCCAGGGCAACACCGCGGCGGTGCGCCTGGTCGGCTGGCAGAAGCACGACGCCGGCTACGTGGACAACATCCGCGGCACCCGCACGTACCCGACCTCCGGGATCACCGCCAGCAACGCCGCGGTCGCCAAGGACAACTACAACACCGCCGACACCGCCGGCGTGCGCGGCGCGCTGCGCTTCGACCTCGACGAGCACTGGACCGTCACCCCGCAGCTGATCGCGCAGAAGCAGAAGGCCTACGGCAGCGCCGGCATCGACCCCAACGTGGGCAACCCGGCCGCCGGCTACGACACCAGCAGCGCGCCGCTGGCGGTCAAGCACTTCTATCCGGAGTTCTCCGACGACCGCTGGTACCAGGCGGCGCTGACGGTGGCCGGCAAGGTCGGCAACTTCGACCTCACCTACGTGTTCTCGCACCTCAGGCGCGACGTGGACTCGGCCTCCGACTACAGCGACTACGGCTTCTGGTACGACACCCTGGCCGGCTACGGCGCGTACTTCTACGACGATGCCGGCCACCTCATCAACCCGGCGCAGTACATCCAGGCCAAGGACGGCTACCGCCGCAGCAGCCACGAGCTGCGCCTGGTCTCGCCGCAGGACCGCCGCCTGCGCGTCACCGCCGGCCTGTTCTGGCAGCGCCAGACCCACGACATCCTGCAGCGCTACCGGATCGACGGGCTGGCGAACGTGCTGTCGGTGCCGGGCTGGCCGCAGACCATCTGGCTGACCGCGCAGCAGCGCCGCGACGGCGACGAGGCGGTGTTCGGCGAGATCTCCTACGACCTCACCGAGCGCGTCACCGTCACCGCCGGCAAGCGCTGGTTCCGCACCGACAACGCGCTCAAGGGCTTCTTCGGCTATGGCGCCGGCTTCAGCAGCAGCACCGGGGTGTCGCAGTGCTTCTCGTCCGAGCAGTTCCACGGCGCACCCTGCGTGAACCTCGACAAGTCGGTGCGCGAGAGCAACTCGATCGGCCGCCTCAACCTGACCTGGCAGGTGGACGCGCGCCGCATGCTGTACGCGACCTGGTCGCAGGGCTACCGTCCCGGCGGCATCAACCGGCGCGGCACCCTGCCGCCGTACAAGGCGGACTTCCTGACCAACTACGAGATCGGCTGGAAGACCAGCTGGGGCAACAATGCCCTGGTGTTCAACGGCGCGCTGTTCCGCGAGGACTGGAAGGACTTCCAGTTCTCATACCTCGGGCAGAACGGCCTGACCGAGATCCGCAACGCCAACCAGGCGCGGATCAACGGGCTGGAGCTGGATCTCACCTGGGCGGCGACCTACAACCTGCAGGTCAGCGGCGGCTTCGCCTGGTACGACCCGCGCCTGACCGCCAACTACTGCGGCTGGCTGCGCAGCGACGGGCGCCCGGAGACGGTCTGTCCGCCGGGGACGCTGGACCCGAACGGCAACCCGGTCAGCGGGCCGCAGGCGCCGCGCGGGACTCAGCTGCCGATCACGCCGCGCTTCAAGGGCAACCTCAACGCGCGCTACACCTTCGACCTCGGCGAGGGCGAGGCCTACTGGCAGGCGACGCTGGCGCACGCCGGCAAGCGCCGGGTGGACCTGCGCGAGGCGGAGACCGCATTGCTCGGCTACCTCGACGCCTATACCCTGCTCGATCTGGCCGCCGGCTGGCGCAAGGGCAACTGGACGATCGACGTGTTCCTGAAGAACACGTTCGACAAGCGTGCCCCGCTCACCCGCTTCGCCCAGTGCGCCGCGTTGACCTGCGGCCATCAGCCGTACACGGTGGTCGCCCCGCCGCGGACGCTGGCGGTGCGCTTCAGCCGCGAGTTCTGACCCGCGGCGGCGGGGCGCCCGGGGTGATCCCGGGCCATGCGGGAGGCGACTGTCCGGCCGGCTTGGGCATCACGGTCTCCGCACTTGAAGGCGGTGCAGGCATGCCGCCCGGATCAGCGCGCGGCGGGGGCCTCGCGCACCGGCAGCGGCACGTTGCACAGGTCGATGTGCCCGGCCGGCTGGGTGTAGAAGGCATCGACCCGGTTGCGCCGGGCCTCGGTGGCTTCGCGGAAGGCCTGGCTGTCGGTGCGCAGGGCCTGCAGCGGCAGGCGCTGGGCGGGCGGCAGGTCGCTGCCGATCGCCGCGGCCAGGATCGGGGTGCGCTGCGCCGGGTCCGCATACACCCCGATCGGGGCGGGCCCGCGCGGCAGGCTGCTGAGCAGCTCGATCCCGCGCACCACCCGCCCGACCACGCTGAGCTGGTGGTCGAGCGCGCGCGGGGACTGGCCGATCACGGCATACAGCTCCGCGCCGGTGCTGCTGTCGGGCGGGTTGTTGCGGCCGGCGCCGACCACCCCGTAGCAGTGCGCGATCCAGACCTTGCCGGTCTTGGGGTCGCGCGCGGCCGGGAAGCCGTCCACGAAGCCGACCTGCGGCGCCCAGCCGTCCGCGTCCGGCAGGCGGTCGAAGCGCAGGCCCTTGGCGCTGCGGGTGAATTCCGCCGGCAGGTGGGCGGCCACCCCGGCCGGCAGCGGGCGCGCCTTGGCCGGATCGTCGCTGTCGGCATCGCCCCACTGCGCCACGAAATTGTCCTGCACCCGGTACACGCTGGTCCCGTTCCAGAACCCGCCGCGGGCGAGGGCGCGGATGTTGGCCACGTGCGCCGGGGCGAAGCCGGGCGCCAGTTCGATCACCACCTGCCCGCGCGGCAGGGTCAGGTAGAGCAGGTTGGCCTGGTCGAGGTCGCGCCAGGCGCTGGCCGGCGCGGCATCGACGATCTCCTGCGCGGATTTGCGCTTGGCGCCCTCGGCGGCCTGTGCCGCCGGCAGCAGGGCGAGGGTGAGGGCAAAGGCGAGGGCGTGGCGGGTCATGCGGCGGCGCTCCGGGACGAGCCGGCAGCATAGCCGCGCCCGCGCGCGGCGTCAGGCGCTGCCGGAGGCGCCGTCCTTGCGCGGCTTGCGCTTGCCGCCGCCGTCGCGCTTGTTGACCGTGGCCCAGGCGATGCGCTCGGCCTCCTCGCGGCTGTGGCCGCGGGCCAGTTCGCTCTCGGCGATGGCGCGGGCCTCGCGCTGCTGCTTGTCGGTGTAGGCGGATTTGTCGCCGCGGGGCATGGCAGGGGTCCTCCGGGTGCCTCTGCGGGAGCGTGCGGCGGTTCCCGTGAGCCCGGGGTGAGCGCCCGCGGCGGCGGCCGGGGCGCGGTCGTGCGCGGCGATGAAGTCGCGCACCTGCGGGTAGACCTGGGTGCGCCAGCGGCGGCCGCTGAAGATGCCGTAGTGGCCGGCGCCGGCGACGGTCAGGTGCTGGTGGTCGGCGGCCGGGATGCCGCGGCACAGCGCGTGCGCGGCGCGGGTCTGGCCCTGGCCGGAGATGTCGTCCAGCTCGCCCTCGATGGTCAGCAGGGCGCTGGCGGTGATCGCCTGCGGGCGCACGCGCTCGCCGCGCACGTCCCATAGCCCGCGCGGCAGCAGGTGCTGCTGGAACACAATGCGCACGGTGTCCAAGTAGTACTCCGCCGGCAGGTCGAGCACGGCGTTGTATTCGTCGTAGAAGCGGCGGTGCGCGTCCGCGGACTCGAGGTCGCCCTTGACCAGGTCCTGGTAGAAGTCCCAGTGCGAGAGCGAATGCCGCTCCGGGTTCATCGCCACGAAGCCCAGGTGCTGCAGGAAGCCGGGGTAGACCCGGCGCCCGGCGCCGGGGTAGTTGGCCGGCACGGTGTGGATCAGGTTGGTCTCGAACCACCACAGCGGATGGCGGGTGGCGAGGTTGTTGACCGCGGTCGGCGACTGCCGGGTGTCGATCGGGCCGCCCATCATGGTCAGCGAGCGCGGCACCGGCTCGCCGCGCGCGGCCATCAGCGACACCGCGGCCAGCACCGGGACGGTGGGCTGGCACACGCTGATCACGTGCACGCGGTCGGCGCCGAGGTGGCGCAGGAACGCCTGCACGTAGTCGATGTAGTCCTCGAGGGTGAACGGGCCGACCTCGGCCGGGACCATGCGCGCGTCGGTCCAGTCGGTGATGTAGACCTTGTGGTCGGCCAGCAGGGTGCGCACGGTGTCGCGCAGCAGGGTGGCGTGGTGGCCGGACAGCGGCGCCACCACCAACACGGTCGGGTCGTCCTTCATCCGCGCCAGGCCGTCGGCCTGGTCGTGGTAGCGCTTGAACCGCAGCAGTCGGCAGAACGGCTTCTCCAGTTCGACCCGCTCGACCACCGGCACCGGCAGCCCTTCGACCTCGATCTGGTGGATGCCGAACGCGGGCTTCTCGTAGTCCTTGCCCAGCCGGTACAGCAGCTCGAAGCCGGCCGCGGTGCGCGCGGCGCCGGGCAGGGCCGACAGCCAGCTGTCGGGGGCGGAGTACATCTGCGCGCCGGCCTGTGCCCAATAGGCGTAGGGGGCAAGGCTGGCGCGCCAGAGTTCGTGCAGCGGATACAGCAGCATGGCAGGACATCCACCCGGTTTGCGGCGGCGCAGCATAGCGCGATGCGCGCAGCGCCGCCTTGACCGCCCGGACTGGCGGCTGAACGCCGGGCCGGGATCAGTCCGGACGTTCCAGCGCGGTCGTGCCGCTTGCCAATCGCGGCGACAGCCAGCAGTGCGAGCCGAGCGGCTGCAGCCCGAGCGCGCGCAGCCGGCGCCGGTACCAGGCTGCCGGGCGCGGCTGGAATCCGACCCGGTCGCCCTCGATCGCATCCTCGGCGGTGAACACCTCGAGGAAGGCGACTCCGCCGCACAGCGCCGCCAGCCCCGGCAGCCCGCGCCGCAGCTCGTCGGTGTCCAGGTAGTGCAGCACGTCGCTGCAGACCAGCAGGTCGACCGGCGGGCAGGGGCGCAGCTGCGCGAAATCGGAAAAGCGCGCCGGATGCAGGTTGCGCGTGCGGCCGTAGCGGGCGATCGCGTAGGCGCTGGGGTCGAAGCCGAGGTAGCGCAGCCGCGGCCGTAGCGCCAGCAGCGGGGCGCGCCAGGCGCCCTCGCCGCAGCCGATGTCGAGCACAGTGCGGACCGGGCGCTCGAGGTGGTACTCGGCGGTCGCCAGCGCCAGCTGCACCTTGCGCCGCAGGCGCGCGGCCCCGCCCAGGCCCCGGCGGCGGTACCAGTGGTCGAAGTAGGCGCGGTCGTAGGTCTTGGCCATCGTGGCATCCTACCGGCCGGATCCCCGCGCGAGCCGGCCATGGCCTACCTCTTGACCAAGACCTTCCACCTGCTGTTCGTGATCGCCTGGATGGCGGCGGTGTTCTACCTGCCGCGGATCCTGGTCAACCTGGCCGAGGCCGGCGACGACCCGCCGGTGCGCGCGCGGCTGGTGCTGATGGGGCGGCGCCTGTACCGCTTCGGCCACATCGTGTTCGGGATCGCGTTCGTGCTCGGGCTGGTGTTGTGGCTGCACTTCCACATCGGCGGCGGCTGGCTGCATGCCAAGCTGCTGCTGGTGGCGCTGCTGCTGGTGCATTTCGTGCTCGCCGGGCGCTGGGTGAAGCGCGCCGGCAGCGGCGGCGCGCTGCCCTCGGCCACCGCCCTGCGCTGGTTCAACGAGATCCCGGTGGTGCTGCTGTTGATGGTGATCTGGCTGGTGCTGGCCAAGCCGTTCTGAGCGGCGGCGGGCGGCGCGGGCAGGCCCCGCGCCGCCCCCGTGCGGGCGTTCAGTGGCCGGCGAACGCCTGCGGCGGCGGCAGTTGCACCGGCACCCCGTCCGCGTCGCACAGGCCCTTGGCGCACAGCGCCTGGCGCAGGCGCGGGTTGGCCTGCAGCAGGAAGTGGAAGATCGCGTTCTGCTCCACGCTGCCGCGCACCGCGGCGCTGCCCGGGCCGCGCGCCCAGATGCCGACGTCGTCGCCGCCGTGGGTCTCCGCGCGGGTCGGCACCAGCGCTTCCTGCAGGTAGTCCGGGGCCTCGGTGTCCACCTGGGTGAGGTCCGGGCGGCCGTTGCGCGCCGGCTGCACGCCCTTGGCGTCGTGCTCGAAGTGCTTGGGCCCTTCCGGCTGGCTGTTGCTGGCGCCGACGTAGCCCGGGCCGTTGGCATAGCTCAGGGTGGTGTAGGGGCGCCCGGTCGCGTCCAGCGCCAGCTTCTCGGGGTCGGAGTCCTCGCCGCTGCCGCCCTTGACCTTGCCCAGGATCGGGTTGCCGCGCGCGGGATAGCCGACGAAGCTCAGGGTGTGCGAGTGGTCGGCGGTGACCACGATCAGGGTGTCCTCCGGGGAGGTCATCTGCGCGGCCACGCGCACCGCGTCGGACAGGGCGATGGTGTCGGTCAGCGCGCGGAAGGCGTTGCCAGCGTGGTGGGCGTGGTCGATGCGGCCGCCCTCGACCAGCAGCACGAAGCCGTTCGGATTGCGCGCCAGGCGGGTGATGGCCGCGCGCGTCATCTCCGCCAGCGAGGGCTCGCCGGCCTTGTCCTGCGGGCGGTCGTGCTCGAAGTGCATGTGGTCCGGCTCGAACAGGCCGAGCAGCGGCTTGTCGTCCGGGGCCTGCCGCAGCTGCGCCTCGTTCCAGACGTAGACCCCGCCCGGGTGGCGCTTCAGCCACTCGGCGATCAGGTCGCGGCCGTCGCCGCGGGCGCCGGACAGCTGCGGGTATTCCGGATCGCGCTGGCTGGCCGGCATCAGGTTGATGCGGCCGCCGCCCATCAGCACGTCCGGGCCGCTGCCGTACGGGCTTTCCACCATCTGGCGGGCGATGTCGAGGCAGCCGGCGGCGCGCGCCTTGGCCGGCAGCTGGGTGTCGTTCTCCCAGTCGCGCTCGGCGCTGTGGCTGAAGGTGGCGGCGGGGGTGGCGTGGGTGACGCGGGTGGTGGTGACCACGCCGGTCGCCATCCCGGTGCTGGCGGCCAGCTCCCACAGGGTCAGCAGCGGGGCCTCGAGGGCGGCGTCGCAGTCGTCGCGCGGCGCGGTCTGGGCGATGCTGAGCACGCCCATGCGGGTCTTCACCCCGGTCGCCATCGCGCTCATGGTGCCGGCCGAGTCCGGGGTCTGTGAATTGGTGTTGTAGGTGCGGCTCAGCGCGGTCGCCGGGAACTGCTCCCAGGACAGGCGGTTCTCCTCGCCCGGCTGGCCCTTGCGCTGGCCTTCGAGGATGCGCGCGGCGGCCACGGTCGGCAGGCTCATGCCGTCGCCGACGAACAGGATCAGGTTCTTGGCGCGCCCGGCCATGGCGCCGCGCTCGGCGGCCTGGGCGGCGCCGGCGCGGAACCACCAGGCGGCGGTCTCGCCCTGCGGATGGGCGATCGCGGGGACGTCCACGCGCGCGACGGCCGGGGCGGCGGACAGGGCGGAAGGAGGGGCGCTGGCGCAGGCGCTCAGGGCGAACGCGGCCAGCCACGGCAGCAGGCGGGGGAGGGGGTGTCGGTCCATCCGGCGATTATGGCCGCAAAAGTTTGACCGTCATGCGGCAGCATGCCGATCCCGGCACTGCCGCCGCGGGCGGGCCTCGGGTATGGTCGGCGCTTTCTTGGGCGCAAGGTGGCGGCATGCTGCAGTGGTGGTTCCGGATCCGGTTCTGGCAGCGGGTGCTGCTCGGCTTCGTGCTCGGGATCGCCGCCGGCTGGGCGCTGGGACCGCAGGCCGAGCGCTGGCTCGCGCCGGTCGGGCAGGTGTACGTCAACCTGATCCAGATGATCGCGATCCCGCTGGTGCTGTTCGCGGTGATCAACGCGGTCGGCTCCCTGCACGGCAAGCGCTCGGTGGCCGCGCTCGGCGGGCGCACCCTGCTGTGGTTCGCGATCACCGCGGTGCTCGCGGTCGCGGTCGGGCTGGCCACCGGCTGGCTGCTGCGCCCGGGCGCCGGGGTCGATCTGGCCGACCTCAAGCTGGCCGCCGACTACCGCCCGCGCGAGGTGCCGGGGCCGCTGGACGTGCTGCTGAACCTGGTGCCGGCCAACCCGTTCCGCGCGCTGTCGGCCAGCGCCACCGGCAAGACCGCCGACGGGCTGGCGGTGCTGGTGCCGAGCAACTACACCATCCTGCAGGTGATCTTCTTCGCCGCGCTGCTCGGCGCCGCGCTGGTGCGGATCGGCGAGCAGGGGCGCCAGCTGCGCGCGCTGGCGGCGGAGGCCAACGCGCTGATGATCCAGGTGACCCGCTTCGTGCTGGAGTTCACCCCGCTGGGCACGTTCGCGCTGATCGCCGCGCTGGTCGGCGGCTACGGCTTCGCCAAGCTGCTGCCGCTGGGGCAGTTCGTGGTCGCGCTGTACGTGGCCTGCGCGGTGCAGATCGTGGTGGTGTACGGCGGCCTGCTGCTGGCGCACGGGCTGAACCCGCTCAAGTTCCTGCGCGGGGCGCTGCCGGCGATGCAGGTCGGGTTCGTGGCATCCTCCAGCTTCGCCGCGCTGCCGCTGTCGCTGCGCAGCGTGGTCCACAACCACGGGGTCGACCGCGACTACGCCGCGTTCGCGGTGCCGCTCGGGGCCAGCATCAAGATGGACGGCTGCGGCGCGATCTACCCGGCGCTGGCGGCGGTGTTCATTGCCCAGTACGCCGGGCTCGACCTGAGCCCGGCGCAGTACCTGGTGATCGCGCTGGCCTCGGTGCTCGGCAGCTTCGGCACCGCCGGGGTGCCGGGCACCGCGGTGATCATGGCCACCGTGGTGCTCAGCGCGGCCGGGCTGCCGCTGGCGGCGATCGGCTACCTGTACGCGATCGACCGCATCCTGGACATGATGCGGACCATGACCAACGTCACCGGGCAGATGCTGGTGCCGGTGCTGGTCGCGCGCGAGACCGGCCTGCTCGACCGCCGCATCTACGACGCCGCGCCCAGCAACCTCGGGCTGGAGCACGCCGGCGGCGACTGATCCTTCCCTGCGGCGTAGGATGGCGGCATGAGCGGACAGCAGCGGCAACTGACGATGCGGTTCCTGGCCGAGCCGACCGACGTCAACTACGGCGGCAAGGTGCACGGCGGCCAGGTGATGAAGTGGATCGACCAGGCCGGCTACGCCGCCGCGGTCGGCTGGAGCGGGCGCTACAGCGTGACGGTGGCGGTCGGCGGGATCCGCTTCGTCGCCCCGATCCGGATCAGCGACCTGGTGACGGTCAAGGCCACCCTGGTGCATACCGGCACCACCTCCATGCACTTCGCGGTCGACGTGCATGCGCGCGACCCGATGCAGATCGACGGCGACCGCCTGTGCACCCACTGCGTGATCGTGTTCGTCGCCCTCGACGGGGTGGAGGGCCATCCGGTGCCGGTGCCGAGCTGGACCCCGACCACCGACGAGGACCGCCGCCTGGCCGACTACGCGCTGCAGGTGATGGCCCTGAGCAAGGGCATCGAGGAGACGGTAGCGCGCTACCGCGAGGCCAGCCACGCCCCGGATTGAGGGCCCGGACGCGCCGACGCCGCCCGCAGGCGGCGTCGTGGGGATGCAGGAGCGCCTGTCGCAGCGCGCGCGGCGTCAATTGCCGGCCAGCACCCGGCGCGCCTGCATGAACTTGTCCGCCCAGTAGCCGGTGGTCAGGCTGGACACTGTCACGTCGCGCCCGGTGCGCGGCGCGTGCAGGAAATTGCCGTTGCCCAGGTAGATGCCGACGTGGTCGATCCGGCCGCGGCGGCCGAAGAACACCAGGTCGCCCTCGGCCAGCGCGGCCGGGTCGGTCACCGCGATGCCCTCGTTGGCCATCGCCCGCGAGACCCGCGGCAGGTCGATGCCGATGCTGCTGAACACATAGCCGACCAGGCCGCTGCAGTCGAAGCCGCGGTCGGGGTTGCTGCCGCCCCAGCGATAGGGGGTGCCGAGCAGGGCCAGCGCGCGCTGCAGCACGGTCTTGATGGTGCTGGAGGTGCCGGCCTGGGCGCTGCTGGCGGCCTGCAGGGCCTGCAGCTGCTGCGCCAGCGGGGCGGTGTCCGGGGTCGCCAGCGCGGCGGGGGCCGGCAGCAGGGGGCTCGCCGCCGCGGCGGTGACGGGCGCGGCAACGCCGCTGGGCGTGCCGGCATCGGTGGCCGGGGCCGCCGGGATGGCCGGGGCCGCGGCCGGCGCCGCGGTTGCGGCGACCGGATTGGCCGGGCTGGCGGCGAAGGCCGGGGCGGCACAGGCCGCCAGCAGCAGGGTCAGGACGAGTCGGGAGCGGTTGCGCCGGGTATGGCCGTGGGGCAGGGTCACTGTCGTCACGCGGTCATCACGAAATCGAACCAGCGGCGACTATGCCGGCCTTGGCCGGCCGAAGGGTTCAAAAAACGTTACGCGGGAAAACATGAATGCGGGGCGCGGTCACATTTTTGTCCCATGGCCGCGTTCATTTTCGTGATGGCGGCCGCCCCGGCCCATTCAGAACAGCAGGCGCCGGGCGCCGCTGTAGCGCCGCTGCCACCACGGTGCGTCCAGATGGTCCAGGCGCACGGTACCGCCGCTGCTCGGGGCATGCACGAAGCGGCCCTCGCCGACGTAGATGCCGACGTGGGTGACGTTGCCACCCTCGGAAAAGAACACCAGGTCGCCGCCGGCTAGCTGCGCCGGGGCGATCGTGGGGCCGGCCAGCGCCGCCAGTTCGCGGGTGGTGCGCGGCAGGCGCATGTCCAGCATGTCGCGGTAGACGTAGTTGACCAGCCCGCTGCAGTCGAAGCCGCCCTCCGGGGTATTGCCGCCCCAGCGGTAGGGGGTGCCGACCAGGCTCAGCGCCCGCATCAGCACCGCGTTGGCGCGCGCCGGGTCGGCCGGCGGCAGCACCGGCCAGGCGCGCGCGGCCGGCGCGGCCGGCGTGCGCACGCGCTCGGGGCCGGCGCAGGCGGCCAGCGCCAGCAGGCATGGCAGGCACCAGGCGATGCGCCGATAATGCGCGCCCGGTCGCCGCAGGTGGGCGGCAGGGTCCATGGCGGCACAGTCTTGCCGCATCCCGCAATCCCGGCAAGCGCCGCCAGCAGCGAGTCCACGCCCATGAAGATCGAGAAAGACCGCATCGTCCGTTTCCACTATGCCGTCGCCGAGGCCGGCCAGGCCCCGCTGGAGAGTTCCCGCGACGGCGGCGAGCCGCTGGCGATCCTGTTCGGGCACGGCCAGATCATCCCGGGCCTGGAGAAGGCGATGGAAGGGCACGAGGCGGGCGACAGCTTCAAGGCCCAGGTGCCGGCGGCGGAGGCCTATGGCGAGCGCCGCGAGGGCCTGACCCAGCGCATCCCGAAGAAGCACTTCGGCGCGCAGAAGCTCGAGCCGGGCATGCAGGTCGTGCTGCAGACCCACTTCGGGCCGCGCGCGGTCACCATCGAGAAGGTCGGCCTGAGCGTGGTCGATGTCGACCTCAACCACCCGATGGCCGGCAAGGACCTCGACTTCGACATCGAGATCGTGGAGGTGCGCGAGGCCAGCGCCGAGGAACTGGCGCACGGCCACGTCCACGGCGAGGGCGGCCACGCCCACTGAGCCGCAGCCCGCGACCGCGGCGGCGGTTCCCGGCTAGGATGGGGCTCTGCCGCGCGGTGCGGCGAGGGAGGCGAGCGTGCAGGGGCAGGCGGCATCCGCCGCGCCGGGCGGGATGCCGGCGCAGACCGACGTGCTGGTGATCGGGGCCGGCGTCTCCGGGCTGGCCGCGGCGCTCGCCCTGCTGGCCGACGGCCGCGGCGTGACCGTGATCGACGCCGGGCGCATCGGCGGCGGCGCCTCGCACGGCAACTGCGGCACCCTGACCCCCAGCCATGCCCCGCCGCTGGCGGCGCCGGGGACGGTGCTGCGCGCGCTGCGCTGGATGTTCACCCCGGATGCGCCGCTGTACGTGCCGGCCCGCTTCGACCCGGCGCTGTGGCGCTGGCTCGCCGGCTTCGCCCGCCGCTGCAACCGCCGCGACTGGCTGGCCAGCGCACGCGCCAAGGCCGCCCTGCTGCTGGATTCGCGGGCGCGGATCGCGGACTGGATCGCGCGCTACGGATTGCAGTGCGAATTCGTCGAGAGCGGCGAGGACTACGTGTTCGCCGACCCGCGCGCGTTCGAGCACGACCAGCGCGAGCTGCCGCTGCTGCGCGAGCTGGGCATCCGCGCCGAGGTGTTCGACGGGACGGCCTATGCCGCGCAGGAGCCGGCGCTCAGGCCCGGCCTGGCCGGTGCGATCCGCTTCGCCGGGGACGCCGCGCTGCGCCCGGACCGCTACGTGGCGGAGCTGGCGCGCTGCGTGCGCGAACGCGGCGGGCAGGTAGTCGAGCACTGCGCGCTGCACGCGCTCGAGGCCGGCACGGACGGCGTGCAGGCCGAGACCGCCGCCGGCCCGGTGCGCGCACGCGAGGCGGTGCTGGCGGCCGGGGCGTGGTCGCCCCTGCTGGCGCGCGCGGTCGGCCAGCGCTGGCTGCGGCGCGCGATCCAGCCGGGCAAGGGCTATTCGATCACCTACGATCCGCCGGCGCTGGTGCCGCGCCGCCCGCTCACCCTGCGCGACGTGTCGGTGTGCGTGACCGCGTGGCCGAGCGGGTTCCGCCTCGGCAGCACGATGGAGTTCTCCGGCTACGACAGCAGCCTCAACGAGCGCCGCCTGGGCGCGCTCGAGCGCGGCGCGCGGCGGTTCCTGCGCGAACCGGTCGGGCCGCGCGTGCGCGAGCGCTGGTTCGGCTGGCGGCCGATGAGCCGCGACGACATCCCGCTGATCGGGCGCGCGCCGGGCCAGCCGCGCCTGTGGCTGTCCACCGGGCACGGGATGATGGGGGTGGGGATGAGCGCCGGCGGCGCGCAACTGCTGGCCGACCGGATGGCCGGGCGCACCCCGGCGCTGGATCCGTCCCCGTTCGACCCGGCGCGGTTCGGCTAGGCGCGCCGCGCGCCGGCCAGGCGCGAGGCGGGGGTCAGACCTCCAGCGTCGCCAGGTCGCCCTTCTGCTCCAGCCAGCTCTTGCGGTCGGCGGCGCGCTTCTTGGCCAGCAGCATGTCCATCAGGCCGGCGGTGGCGGCGTCGTCATCCACGGTCAGCTGGACCAGGCGGCGGGTGTCCACGTGCATGGTGGATTCACGCAGCTGCTGCGGGTTCATCTCGCCCAGGCCCTTGAAGCGGGTGACGTTGACCTGGCCCTTGAGCTTCTCGCGTTGGATCTTCTCCAGCAGCAGGCGCTTTTCCTCCTCGTCCAGCGCGTAGAACACCTGCTTGCCCACGTCCACCCGGAACAGCGGCGGCATCGCCACGAACACGTGGCCGGCGCGCACCAGCGCGGGGAAGTGCCTGAGGAACAGCGCGCTGAGCAGGGTGGCGATGTGCAGGCCGTCGGAGTCGGCGTCGGCGAGGATGATGATCTTGCCGTAGCGCAGCCCGGACACGTCGTCCTTGCCGGGATCGCAGCCGATCGCCACCGCCAGGTCGTGCACTTCCTGCGAGGCCAGCACCTGGCCCGAGGCGACCTCCCAGGTGTTCAGGATCTTGCCGCGCAGCGGCAGGATGGCCTGGAAGTCCTTGTCGCGCGCTTGCTTGGCGCTGCCGCCGGCGGAGTCGCCCTCGACCAGGAACAGCTCGGTGCGCGACAGGTCCTGGCTGATGCAGTCGGCCAGCTTGCCGGGCAGGGCCGGGCCCTGGGTGACCTTCTTGCGGACGACCTGCTTTTCGGTCTTGAGCCGCGCCGCGGCGCGCTCGATCGCGAGCTGGGCGATCTTCTCGCCGAGCTCGACGTGCTGGTTCAGCCACAGCGAGAACGCGTCGTGCGCGGCGCCCTCCACGAACCCGGCGGCCTGCCGCGAGGACAGGCGCTCCTTGGTCTGGCCGGAGAACTGCGGGTCGGTCATCTTCAGCGACAGCACGAAGCTGGCGCGGTCCCACACGTCCTCGGGCGCCAGCTTGACGCCGCGCGGCAGCAGGTTGCGGAAGTCGCAGAACTCGCGCAGGGCCTCGGTCAGGCCGGTGCGCAGGCCGTTGACGTGGGTGCCGTGCTGGGCGGTGGGGATCAGGTTGACGTAGCTCTCCTGCACCAGCTCGCCCTCGGGCACCCAGGCCACCGCCCAGTCCGCGACCTCGGTGTCCTTCTTCAGCGACCCGACGAACAGCGCCGGCGGCAGCAGCTCGCGGCCCTCGAGTTCGCCGCGCAGGTAGTCGCGCAGGCCGTCCTCGTACTGCCACTGCACGCGCTCGCCGCTGGCCTCGTCGAACAGCGCGACGGCCAGCCCCGGGCACAGCACGGCCTTGGCGCGCAGCAGGTGCTTGAGCGCGCGCAGGTTGAACTTCGGCGTGTCGAAGTACTTCGGGTCCGGCCAGAAGCGCACGCGGGTGCCGGTGTTCTTCCTGCCCACCGAGCCCACCACCTGCAGCGGCGAGGCGCGCTCGCCGTCGGCGAAGGCCATGTGGTACTCGCTGCCGTCGCGCTTGATGAACACATCGACCTTCTTCGACAGCGCGTTGACCACGCTCACGCCGACGCCGTGCAGGCCGCCGCTGAAGGTGTAGTTCTTGTTGCTGAACTTGCCGCCCGCGTGTAGGCGGGTGAGGATCAGCTCGACCCCGGGGATCTTCTCCTCCGGGTGGAGGTCCACCGGCATGCCGCGGCCGTCGTCGGCGACCTCGCAGCTGCCGTCGGCGTGCAGGGTCACCTCGATGCGCCTGGCGTGCCCGGCCAGCGCTTCGTCCACCGCGTTGTCGATCACCTCCTGCGCCAGGTGGTTGGGGCGGCTGGTGTCGGTGTACATGCCGGGCCGGCGCTTGACCGGGTCCAGGCCGGAGAGGACTTCGATGTCGGCGGCGTTGTAGCGGGAACTCATGCAGGGCGGGGATCCGCGAGACTGGAAGGCGCAGGCCGCCCGAGGCGGTGCGTTGGAGGGCGGCAGCATGGCGGCTCGTCCCGGAACAGGCAAGCGCGGCTGGTTGAATGCGGGGCCGGGGCAGGTGGTTATTCAGCAGCGATTGGCTGCGGTTCGCTTATTTCGCAAAGACCGAGTGTTCCACGAGGAGGTGCTCCGATGGCACGCAAGACGAGCGTGATCGTTTTCCTGGCGATGGCCGGGATAGGCTTTACTGCGGTGGCCCTCGCCGCCGGCCCGGCAACGCAAGAGGCTGCCAGCAAGCCGCAGGAGGTGACACCGAAGGCCGGAGGCTCCAACCGTGGCTATGTGGTGGGCGATGGCGGTGTCGCACGCCTGAAGGGCAGCAAGGCTTCTGGGCAGAGTGCCCAGATCGGCATCAACGAACCCGGGGTCAACCGCAAGGCCGGGCGCGAGGCTCCGCCACGCGAGACTGCTGCGCCCAAGCCGCAGCCGCCCCGCGGCGACTGAGCCTCGCCCTCCGAGGCGATCTCCGGGTCGTTGCCGGTGGCCGGAGGCCAGCCTTCCGGCCACCACATTCACACCCTGCCGGGGCAGTCGGTAGAATACGGCTTTCACGCGGTTGCCCCCATGACTCCCCTGATCTTCGTGACCGGCGGCGTGGTGTCCTCGCTCGGCAAGGGCATCGCCGCCGCCTCGCTGGCGGCCATCCTCGAGGCCCGCGGCCTGCGGGTCACGATGATGAAGCTCGACCCCTACCTCAACGTCGATCCGGGCACCATGAGCCCGTTCCAGCACGGCGAGGTGTACGTCACCGACGACGGCGCCGAGACCGACCTCGACCTCGGCCACTACGAGCGCTTCGTCAACACCCGCCTGTCCGGCCTCAACTCGATCACCACCGGCAAGATCTACGAGGCGGTGATCCGCAAGGAACGCCGCGGCGACTACCTCGGCGGCACGGTGCAGGTGATCCCGCACGTGACCGACGAGATCAAGCGCTGCATCGAGGCGGCGACCGCCGGCTTCGACGTCGCCCTGGTGGAGATCGGCGGCACCGTCGGCGACATCGAGTCGCTGCCGTTCCTGGAGGCCATCCGCCAGCTGCGCATCGAGCGTGGCCCGGACCGCGCGATGTTCCTGCACCTGACCCTGGTGCCCTACATCGCCGCCGCCGGCGAGCTCAAGACCAAGCCCACCCAGCACTCGGTCAAGGAGCTGCGCGGCATCGGCATCCAGCCGGACGTGCTGATGTGCCGCAGCGAGCTGCCGCTGCCGGAGGGCGAGCGGCGCAAGATCGCGCTGTTCACCAACGTGCCGGAGAAGGCGGTCATTTCCGCGATCGACCTCGACAACATCCACAAGATCCCGCGCTGGCTGCACGGCCAGGGCCTGGACCAGCTGGTGGTGGAGCAGCTGCGCCTGCAGGACAAGGCGCGGCCCGCCGACCTGGCCGAATGGGACGCGGTGGTGGACGCCGCCGAGCACCCGGTGGACGCGGTCACGATCGCGGTGGTCGGCAAGTACGTGGACCACAAGGACGCCTACAAGTCGGTGGCCGAGGCGCTCAGGCACGGCGGCCTGCGCCAGCGCACGCGGGTGGACCTGAAGTGGCTGGAGGCCGAGGACGTGGAGCGCCAGGGCGCGGCCGCGCTGCTGGCCGACGTGGACGGGGTGCTGGTGCCAGGCGGCTTCGGCGACCGCGGTTTCGAGGGCAAGGTGCTGACCTCGCAGTACGCGCGCGCGACCGGGCTGCCGTACTTCGGCATCTGCTATGGGATGCAGGCGGCGGTGGTGGACATCGCCCGCCACGAGGCCGGGCTGGCCGGCGCCAACAGCACCGAGAACGACCGCGGCACGCCGCACCCGGTGATCGCCCTGATCACCGAGTGGCGCACCGCCAGCGGCGAGGTCGAGCGCCGCAGCGAGGGTTCCGACCTCGGCGGCACCATGCGCCTCGGGCTGCAGGAGCAGCGGGTGAAGCCGGGGACCCTGGCGCATGCGCTGTACGGCCGCGACGTGGTCGCCGAGCGCCACCGCCACCGCTACGAATTCAACAACCGCTACCGCACCCGGCTGGAGGACGCCGGGCTGGTGATCTCGGCCAAGTCGATGGACGACACCCTGGTCGAGATGATCGAGCTGCCGCAGGCGGTGCATCCGTGGTTCCTCGCCTGCCAGGCGCACCCGGAGTTCCTGTCCACCCCGCGCCACGGGCATCCGCTGTTCGTCGGCTTCATCCGCGCCGCGCGCGAGCGCCGCGCCGGCGGCGCGCTGCTGCGCGAGGCGCGCGCATGAGCGCCCGCGTGCGCGCCCCGTCCCGGAGGCATCCATGAACCTGTGCGGCTTCGAGGTCGGCCTGGACCGGCCGCTGTTCCTGATCGCCGGCCCCTGCGTGGTCGAATCCGAGCAGCTGCAGCTGGACACCGCCGGCCGCCTCAAGGAGATCACCGCGGCGCTCGGCATCCCCTTCATCTTCAAGTCCAGCTTCGACAAGGCCAACCGCACCTCCGGCGCCAGCTTCCGCGGGCCCGGGATGGAGGAGGGGCTGCGCGTGCTGGCCGAGGTCAAGCGCCAGCTCGGGGTGCCGGTGCTCACCGACGTGCACGAGTACACCCCGGTCGAGGAAGTCGCCAGCGTGGTCGACGTGCTGCAGACCCCGGCCTTCCTGGTCCGCCAGACCGACTTCATCCGCCGCGTGTGCAGCGCCGGGCGCCCGGTCAACATCAAGAAGGGCCAGTTCCTCGCGCCGTGGGACATGAAGCCGGTGGTGGAGAAGGCCAAGGCCACCGGCAACGCCCAGATCCTGGTGTGCGAGCGCGGCGTGAGCTTCGGCTACAACAACCTGGTCAGCGACATGCGCAGCCTCGCGGTGATGCGCGAGACGGGCTGCCCGGTGGTGTTCGACGCCACCCACTCGGTGCAGCTGCCGGGTGGGCAGGGCAGCCGCTCCGGTGGCCAGCGCGAATTCGTGCCGGTGCTGGCGCGCGCGGCGGTGGCCGCCGGCGTGTCCGGGCTGTTCATGGAGACCCATCCCGACCCCAGCAAGGCGCTGTCCGACGGCCCCAACGCGGTGCCGCTGGACAAGATGCAGCCGCTGCTGGAGACCCTGCTCGAGCTGGATGCGGTGACCAAGCGCCGCGGCTTCCTCGAGACTTCCTTCTGATCCACCACCCAGCCCAGACCCGATGAGCACGATCACCCACGTCCACGCCCGCGAGATCCTCGACAGCCGCGGCAACCCCACGCTCGAAGCGGAGGTGACCCTGGCCGACGGTAGCATCGGCCGCGCGGCGGTCCCGTCCGGCGCCTCCACCGGCAGCCGCGAGGCGGTCGAGCTGCGCGACGGCGACAAGACCCGCTACGGCGGCAAGGGCGTGCGCAAGGCCGTGGCCAACGTCAATGGCCCGATCGCGGCCATGCTCAAGGACTTCGACGCCGCCGACCAGCAGGCGCTGGACCGCCGCCTGATCGACCTGGACGGCACCGACAACAAGGGCCGGCTGGGGGCCAACGCGCTGCTGGCGGTGTCGCTGGCGGCCGCGCACGCGATGGCCGCCTCGCGCCGGCAGCCGCTGTGGCAGTACCTGGCCGCGATCAGCGAGCATCCGGCCGGCTGGCAGCCGCGGCTGCCGCTGCCGATGATGAACATCGTCAACGGCGGCGCGCATGCCGACAACAACATCGACCTGCAGGAGTTCATGATCCTGCCGGTCGGCTTCGACCGCTTCTCCGAGGCGCTGCGCGCCGGCGCCGAGGTGTTCCACGCGCTCAAGGCGGTGCTGAAGGGCCGCGGGCTGTCCACCGCGGTCGGCGACGAGGGCGGCTTCGCGCCCGACCTGCGCAGCAACGGCGAGGCGCTGGAGACCATCCTCGAGGCGATCGGCAAGGCCGGCTACAAGGCCGGCGAGGACATCGCGCTCGGCATCGACGCGGCCGCCAGCGAGTTCTACGAGAACGGCAAGTACCACCTGACCGGCGAGGGCAAGCGCCTGACGGCCGAGCAGATGACCGAGTTCCTCGCCGACTGGGTGCGCCAGTACCCGATCGTCAGCCTCGAGGACGGCATGGCCGAGCAGGACGCGGCCGGCTGGAAGCTGCTGACCGAGCGCCTGGGCACGCAGGTGCAACTGGTCGGCGACGACAACTTCGTCACCAACCCGCGCATCTTCCACCAGGGCATCGAGGACGGCATCGCCAACGCGATCCTGGTCAAGGTGAACCAGATCGGCACCCTCAGCGAGACCCTGGAGACCCTGGCCATGGCCGAGGCCGCCGGCTACGCGGCGGTGATCTCGCACCGCTCCGGCGAGACCGAGGACACCACCATCGCCGACCTGGCGGTCGGCACCACCGCCAGCCAGATCAAGACCGGCTCGCTGTGCCGCAGCGACCGCGTGGCCAAGTACAACCGCCTGCTGCGGATCGAGCAGGAGCTCGGCGCGCACGCGCCCTACGCCGGCCGCGCCGCGCTGCGGCGCTGATCCTGCAGGTGGGCGCGGGCGTGCGCTGGCTGCTGCTGGCCCTGCTGCTGCTGCTGGCCTGGCTGCAGTACCAGTTCTGGTTCGGCAGCGGTGGCCAGCGCGAGCTGGCCGCGCTGCGCGCACAGGTCGCGCGCCAGGCCGAGGAGAACCGGCGCCTGCAGCAGCGCAACGCCGCGCTCGCCGCCGAGGTGGAAGACCTCAAGTCCGGCGAGGCTGCGGTCGAGGAGCGCGCGCGCGCCGAGCTGGGCATGGTCAAGCCAGGCGAGGTGTTCTACCGGGTCATCGCACCCACGCCGCCGCCTGCCAACGGCGACGCGCCGGCGCCGAATCCGGCCAGCCCAGACGGATCCCCGCCGTGAACTGGGCCCTGCTGCCGGCCGCCGGGCGCGGCCTGCGCTTCGGCGGCGCGCGGCCCAAGCAGTACCTCGAGGTCGCCGGCAAGCCGGTGCTCGCGCACGCGCTGGATGCGCTGCTGGCGCATCCGCGGGTAGAGGGCGCGGTGGTCGCGCTAGCCGCGGACGATCGGTACTGGCCGGGCTGGACCACGCGCCAGGGCAAGCCGGTGATCGCCTGCACCGGCGGCAGCGAGCGTGCCGACTCGGTGCTGGCCGCGCTCGCGGCGCTGCCGCCCGGGGTCGCCGCGGATGCCTTGCTACTGGTGCACGATGCCGCGCGCCCCAACCTGCGCGCGGACGACCTCGACAGGCTGATCGCCGCCGCCGAGGCCTGCGCGGACGGGGCCATCCTCGCCGCCCCAGTGCGCGACACCCTCAAGCGCGCGGACGGCGACGGCCGGATCGCCGCCACCGAGCCGCGCGAGCGCCTGTGGCGCGCGCTGACCCCGCAGGCGTTCCGCCGCGACCTGCTCCTGCGCGCGCTGCTGGCGGCGCGCGCGGATGGCGTGCTGCCGACCGACGAGGCGATGGCGGTCGAACGCCTGGGCCTGCACCCGCGGCTGGTGGAAGGCAGCGAGGACAACATCAAGGTCACGACCCGCGCCGATCTTGACTACGTCACGTACTGCCTTTCCCGGCGGCCCTGACGCCTGCGACCGGTCATGGCTTGCCATAGTCCTTGGGCATGAACTGGGTGCGGTCCCAGGGGAATCCATCGAGGACCTGCCATGACGCTTTCTGCTCGAACAGCGCCGGATACGGATCCGGCTGGCCGGCGACGATGTAGGTGTAGGGATTCTTGACGCGCAGGCTGACCGAGCCGGCCTTGTCCCAGACCACGAAGCCATAGATCTGCGCGGCACGCGCGATGATCTTGCCCGCACGCGACATCGGCAGTGCTTCCACGTTGATGCTCGGATCGAGACGGAAGCGCGTGCCCTCGCGGATCCGGTCGGGCTCGTTGTTCGGGTTCCAACCGTCCGAGCGCGTGGCCGGCCAGGAGAAATCGTCCCAACTGGCCACATCCACCAGCGAGATGCCCATGACGTGCCGGATTTCGCCGCGCGCGAGTTCCTCGGCGGTGATCTCGCCACCGATGAACGGCAGGCCCGTGGCCGTGGCGCCATACGGGAAAGGAAAGCGGCCATCGCTCTGGGCGACGTTCTGCAGGCGCCCGCCCCAGCACGCTTTCCAGCCGCCGCCTTCCGCGCGCATGATCCAGAACTCCCAGTAGGTCTGGGTGCTGAGGTCGTAGATCGCCATTTCCTGGTCCGTCCCGTCCGCGGCCCTCGCACCGGTGGGCACCGGTACGTCCTTGAACTGATCCACGAGGCCTGCGTCCACCCAACCGCGGTTCTGGCAGTCCCAGGCGGTCACGTTGATGCGCGTCCCGGTGAGCATCACCGGGGTCGTGCCTGCGGGATTGCCCGGGTTCACGGGTGAACCCGCCGTCTGTACCACGTAGATCGGCGCGGCGTACTGGTACGTGTTGAGATTGACGTTGTTGTAGTAGGCCTTGATCTGTTGCACCAGTTTCTGTGCATAGACCGAGGATTTCGGGTCGAGCGTGGCATTGGCCGGGATGGGCGCATACCAGAAACTGCTCGGGGCGAACACGCGCTCGACCACGAAGGGGGCGCTGCCCGCGAAGCTGGCGCCGACGCTGCGCGCCTGGCCCATGGCGACGGTGCAGGCGGTGGCGCTGCCGCTGCAGTCGCCGCTCCAGCCGGTGAAGGTCTGGCCGCTGGCCGGGGTGGCGGTGAGGGTGACCGCGGTGCCGTTGTCGAAGCTAGCCGAGCAGGTGCTGCCGCAGTCGATCCCGGCGGGGCTGGAGGTGACCTTGCCGCTGCCGGAGAGGCTCACGCTGAGGGTGTAGCGGACCGGCGCGAACGCGGCGCCGACGCTGCGCGCCTGGGTCATGGCGACGGTGCAGGGGCTGGCGCTGCCGCTGCAGTCGCCGCTCCAGCCGGTGAAGGTCTGGCCGCTGGCCGGGCTGGCGGTGAGGGTGACCGCGGTGCCGTTGTCGAAGCTGGCCGAGCAGGTGCTGCCGCAGTCGATCCCGGCGGGGCTGGAGGTGACCTTGCCGCTGCCGCTCAAGGTGACGTTGAGGGCGTGGCGGGTCGGCGTCGGCGGCGGAGGGGCAGGCGGCGTGCTGCCACCGGATCCGCCGCCCCCGCCGCCGCAGGCGGACAGCAGCAGGAGCAGGGCGCCGACCAGCGATGTGCGCAATCGGCGGCTTATCGCGCATTCTACTGTGGGCATCCGAATGGCTCCGGTTGCAGGCAGCGCGCGGGCATTACAGCGCTCCGATCGACCAGCTTGCCCCGCGCGGCTGGCCGGCAAGGTTGGTCGAGAACGCCATTCCCGGGATCGCATTGAATCCGGAGAGGTTCATGCCGCGGCCGAGCACGGCCGACCCGGTGGCTGGGATGGCATTGCGGTAGTCGAATGGCGCCGGCAGCGGGCCGTTGGGATAGTTCGGGTTGACCAGCGCGCCGAGGTTGGCCAGGCCCGGGTCGGCGAACAGCCCGGCGGCATCGTTGCCGGTGGCCTGTTGCCATTGCGCGAAGGTCAGCTTGCTGACGGTGTTGAAGCCCAGGTTGAAGGCGTTGGCGAAGCCCGGGTTCCAGTAGGCGTTGTTGTTGACCGTCACACCGGGATCGGCGCCGCTGCCCTGATACCAGATCACCGGTTCGGTGTTGTCCCAGCCCACGATCAGGTTGTTCTGCACGAAGCTGTTGGTATTGGGGTTGCCGCCGCCAGGCGTCGCGTTGTTCCAGAGATAAAGGCCGATGACGTAGGTCCCTGGTGGCGTGGTCCGGGGCAGGATGATGGTGTTGTTGGCGATCAGGACGTTCTTCAGGCCGTGCTGCTGGGCGGTCGGGTTCTGCGTCATCGCATTGCCTTCCCAGTACTCCTGGATGCCGATTCGGAAGCCCACGATCAGGTTGTTGACCAGTTGCGTGTTGGCCAGGTTGGCCGAGCAGGGGTTGGCCCCGGAGGAGCCGCATTCGTCGCCGATCGCCAGTCCGGTGTTGAACTTGTAGAGGGTGTTCCAGGGGTAGCTGCCCGAATAGGGCTGGAACCAGGTGGCAGGGTCGTAGCCGGAGAAGTACAGGATGTTCTGGCGCGCGCTGCCGCCGGGCTGGTTGTCGAAGTACATCGCGGCCGACCAGTTGTCCATCGACAGGTTCTGCTCGAACACCACGCTGCCGGCCTGCAGCCCCGGGGCGCTGCCGTAGCTGATGATGCCCTCGCCCCCGTTGCCGATCACGACGTTGCCGCGCGCCAGCCCCTGGTAGGCGCTGGTGAACACCAGCCCGCCGCTCCAGCCGCCGCCGGCCGCGGCGAAGCCGTTGTTGCCGCGCGGCCAGTTGTGCAGCGCGTTCATCCGCACCAGGTTGTACAGCGCCTGGTTGCCGGTGTTGGGGATGCCACTGGCGCCGAAGAAATTGATGCCGCCCTTGATGTTGTAGTGCGACACGCAGTTGCTCACGGTGATGTTGCTGCCGTAGCCCCAGATGCCGCCGGCGCCCGAACCGCGCGCGGTCAGGCCGTTGAACACCAGATTGGACTGCGCGTACCAGTAGATCGGGCTGGGGTTGGACTGCGAAGCGATGACCAGATCGGCCGCGGCCGGGCTGCTGCTGCCGAAGTCCACCGTGAGCACTCCGGCGACGTAGGCCCATAGCCCGCTGCCCGGGGTCACCGCACTGGCGCTGTTGTTCGGCGCCGGGCGCAGCGCGCGATCGTTGACCACGATGGCCATGGGCTGGCAGTTGCCGGAGTTGGTCACGTTGCCGCTGACCGGGTCGGTGACGCAGGTCGGAGCCATCGCGTTGCCGTCCAGGGTCTTGCTCAGCGGCGCGCGCCAGACGCTGCCGCCCACCTGCGTCCAGCTGCCGGCCGGAATCACCGGCGAGGCATCGATGACCACCGGGCCGTCGCCGTAGGCGCCGAAGGTGATGGGTTTGCCCGGCTGGCCGCCGGCGATGTTGAGCACGTTGAGCACCTGGTGGTAGGTGCCGGCCTTGATCAGCACGGTGTCGCCGGCCTGCACCACCGAGACGGCCTTGGCGAAAGTGGCAAACGGCGTGCTCGGCGAGGTGCCGTTGTTGCCGTCGTTGCCATCCACCGCGACGTAATAGGTCTTGCCCGTGGTCGAGGCCGGCGTGGTCACGTTACCCGGCTGCCAGACCTTCCACGGCACCCGCACGCCGAACACCACGTAGTCGCTGCCGCCCGGCGCGGCGGCGAAGCTGGCGCCGACGCTGCGCGCCTGGGCCATATTCACGGCGCAGCTTGGGGCGCTGCCGCTGCAGTCGCCGCTCCAGCCGGTGAACACCTGGCCGCTGGCCGGGGTGGCGGTGAGGGTGACACTGGTGCCGGCATCGAAGCTCGCCGAGCAGGCGCTGCCGCAGTCGATGCCGGCGGGGCTGGAGGTGACCTTGCCGCTGCCGGAGAGGCTGACGTTGAGGGCGTAGCGGGCCGGCGCGAACGCGGCGCCGACGCTGCGCGCCTGGGTCATGGCGACGGTGCAGGCGGTGGCGCTGCCGCTGCAGTCGCCGCTCCAGCCGGTGAAGGTCTGGCCGCTGGCCGGGCTGGCGGTGAGGGTGACCTGGGTGCCGGCATCGAAAGTGGCGCTGCAGGTGCTGCCGCAGTCGATCCCGGCGGGGCTGGAAGTGACCTTGCCGCTGCCGGAGAGGCTGACGTTGAGGGCGTGGCGGGTGGGTGTCGGCGGCGGTGGCGTGGGCTGGCTGCCGCTGCCGGATCCGCCGCCCCCGCCGCCGCAGGCGGACAACAGCAGGAGCAGGAGCGCCGGCAGCAGGCGCGGCAGCGCCTGCGCGATGGACGGATCGGCAGGTAGAACAGCGAGTACAGGAAGGCGAAGCCGCATGGCGTCTACTCCGGCGGCGGATCCCCCTTGTCGAGGTTCATATCACGCCGGGATGGCACTTCATACTGTTCGCCCGCGTATGGTGGGCGCGGCCGCTACACTGCGCGCGACTTGGAGAGAATCGCCATGACGGATTTCCGCATCGGCCAGGGCTTCGACGTGCATGCCTTCGGCGCGGGCGACCACGTGATGCTGGGCGGCGTGCGCATCCCGCACGATCGCGGCGTGCTCGCGCATTCCGATGGCGATGTCGCGCTGCATGCGTTGTGCGATGCGATGCTCGGCGCGCTGGCGCTGGGCGACATCGGCCGCCATTTTCCGCCGTCGGACGCGCGCTGGAAGGACGCCGACAGCCGCGCGTTCGTGCGCCACTGCGATGCGCTGCTGCGCGCGCGCGGCTGGCGGGTGGGCAACTGCGACATCATCGTGGTGTGCGAGGCGCCCAAGGTCGGCCCGCATGCGCAGGCGATGCGCGAGGCGATCGCCGCCGACCTCGGCATCGAACTGGATGCGGTGAGCGTCAAGGCCACGACCAGCGAACGGCTCGGCTTCACCGGCCGCGGCGAGGGCATCGCCGCGCAGGCGGTGTGCCTGCTGGTGCGCGCGTGAGCGAGGCTGGCCTGGCGGCGGAGGCCGCGCGCGATCCGCTGCCGCGCGCGCACGGCGCGCCGGTGCTGGCCGCGCGCATGCGCAGCACGCCCGCGGACTTCTTCGTGGAGGAGCTGCCCGGGTTCGCGCCCAGCGGGGCGGGCGAGCACCTGCTGCTGACAGTCGAGAAGCGCGGCATGAACACCGCGTTCGCCGCGCGCCGGATCGCGCAGTGGGCGGGCGTGGCGGAGTCCGCGGTGGGCTATGCCGGGATGAAGGACCGCCACGCCGTCACCCGCCAGCGCTTCAGCGTGTGGCTGCCGAAGAAGCAGGCGCCCGACCTGGCCGCGCTCGAGGCCGACGACCTGCGCGTGCTGGCGCATGCCTGGCATGCGCGCAAGCTGCCGCGCGGCGCGCTGGCCGGCAACCGCTTCGTGCTGGTGCTGCGGCAGGTCGCGGGCGAGCGTGCGGCGATCGCGGCGCGGCTGCGGGCGCTGGCGGCGCGCGGGCTGCCCAACTACGTCGGCGAGCAGCGCTTCGGGCGCGGCGGCGGCAACGTGGCGCAGGCGCTGGCGATGTTCGCCGGGCGCCGGGTCTGGCGCGAAGAGCGCGCGCTGCTGCTGTCGGCGGCGCGCTCGGAACTGTTCAACCGGGTGCTGGCGGCGCGGGTCGCGCAGGACTGCTGGGACCGCCCGCTGGAGGGCGAGGTGTGGCTGCTGGACGGCCGCCGCAGCGTGTTCGGGCCGGAGCCGTTCACGCCCGCGCTGCAGGCGCGGCTGGAGGCGTTCGACATCCATCCCAGCGGCCCGCTGTGGGGCGCGGGCGAACTGCGCAGCACCGGCGCCGCACGCGCGCTGGAGCTGGCCGCGCTGGAGGGCGATACCGCCGCCCGCCTGCGGCGCGGGCTGGAGGGCGCGGGCCTGGCGCAGGAGCGTCGCGCCCTGCGCCTGCGCCCGCAGGACCTGGCCTGGGACTGGCGGGCGGAGGATGTCCTGGAGCTGCGCTTCGCGCTGCCGCCCGGCGGCTATGCGACGACCGTGCTGCGCGAGCTGGGCGATATCGTGGACGCGGCGGCGCCCTCGGTATCGGCCTAGTCGCCGGCACGCCGCGTCGTCACCGTCATTGCGCAGAAGCGGATCGGCCGCGCCGGTGCCGCGCGCCGGGCGAGCCGTGGGCCTTCAGCGCTTCTCCAGCAGCACCAGCACTGCGCCGGTGCCGCCCTGCGCGGCCGGCGGGGAATGGAAGGCGAGCACGTCGCCGCGCTGGCGCAGCAGGCGATCCACCAGGTTCTTCAGCACCGGCAGGCGCTCCTCCGAATTGCGGCCCTTGCCGTGCACGATCCGCACGCAGGCCACGCCGTGCGCGCGGCAGTCGCGCAGGAAGGCGCGCAGCAGGTCCTCCGCGGTGCGCGCGGGCAGGCCGTGCAGGTCCAGTTCCTCCTGCGCCGCATAGCCGCCGCGCGCCAGCGTCTTCAGCACCCGGGGTGGCACGTCCTCGCGCCGGTAGGCCAGCGGGTCGCCGGCTTCCAGCGCCGACCCCGGCAGCTGGCGGAACTCCTGCCGCGCGGCCTCCTCGTCGCGGCGGGCCATGCGGGCCGCGGGCTTCGGCTTCGGCGGCGCGGGCGGCGGCGGCGCGGACGGCAGCGGGCGCACCTGGCCGGCATCGGCGCCGATCGCGGCGCGGAACAGCGCGGCATCGTCGGCATCCGCGGGCGGAACGGCGGCAGGAGCGGGGCGGCGGCGCACGCCGGCAGGGTAGCGCAGCGGGCTTCCGTTATCATGGCCGCATGCAGAGGGACGCCGGGTCGGTGGCATGCGGGTACTGGTGAGCAACGACGACGGCGTCGACGCGCCGGGCATCCGCGCGCTCGCGGACGGGCTGCGCGCGGCCGGGCACGAGGTGCTGGTGGTGGCGCCCGACCGCGACCGCAGCGGCGCCAGCAACTCGCTCACGCTGGACGCGCCGATCCGGGTGGTGCGGATGGACGAGACCACCTGGAAGGTCTATGGCACGCCCACCGACTGCGTGCACGTGGCGATCACCGGGATGCTGGAGGCCATGGGCCTGGAGCCGGACATCGTGGTGTCGGGCATCAACAACACCGCCAACCTCGGCGACGATGTGATCTATTCGGGGACGGTGGCGGCGGCGATGGAAGGGCGCTTCCTCGGCCTGCCCGCGGTCGCGGTGTCGCTGGTGACCGAGGACCACCGCGGCCGCCATTACGCCACCGCCGCGCGCGCGGCGGTGGAGATCGTCGAGCGCCTGCGCCGCGATCCGCTGCCGGCCAGCACCATCCTCAACGTCAACGTGCCGGACTTGCCGTGGGAGCGCATCCGCGGCTTCGAGACCAGCCGCCTCGGCCATCGCCACCGCGCCGAACCGTGCATTCCGCAGCAGGACCCGCGCGGGCGCCAGTGGTGGTGGATCGGGGCCGCCGGCGACGAGCAGGACGCCGGCCCCGGCACCGACTTCCACGCGGTGCGCAGCGGCCACATCGCGATCACCCCGATCCACGTCGATCTCACCCGCTATCAGGCGCTGGAGCAGGTCGCCGGCTGGGTGGGCGGGCTGGCCGCCGCGCTCGGGGCGCGCGCATGATCGCGCGCCTGCGCCTGCAGCCGGCGGACGTGGGGCTGGGCATGACCGGCCAGCGTGCGCGCGACCGCCTGATCGAGGACCTGCGCGCGGCCGGGATCGCCGACGAGCGCGTGCTCAACGCGATCCGCACCGTCCCCCGCCACCGCTTCGTGGACGAGGCCCTGGCCAGCCGCGCCTACGAGAACAACGCGCTGCCGATCGGCCATGGGCAGACCATCTCGCAGCCGTACGTGGTGGCGAAGATGACCGAGGCGCTGCTGGCCGCGGCACCGACCCGGGTGCTGGAGGTCGGCACCGGCTCCGGCTACCAGGCCGCGGTGCTGGCCGCGCTGGGGCTCGAGGTCTATACCGTCGAGCGCATCGGCGCGCTGCTGCGCACCGCGCGCAAGCGCCTGCGCGCGCTCGGCCTGCAGGTGCGCAGCCGCCACGACGACGGCCGCATCGGCTGGCCGGAGGAAGCCCCGTTCGACGCCATCCTGGTGACCGCCGCGGCGCCGGCGCTGGTGGAGGCGCTGCTGGAGCAGCTCGCCCCCGGCGGGATGCTGGTGGCGCCGGTCGGGCCGAGCGCCGGGCAGTCGCTGCTGCGCGTGCAGCGGCAGGCCGACGGCAGCTGCGTGCAGTCCGACCTCGGGCCGGTGATCTTCGTGCCGCTGCTGGCCGGCCTGGTGGACCGATGAGGCTGTTCCGGCCGCTGTACGAGCGCGCCCTGCGCTGGTCGCGCCACCCGCACGCGCCGCGCCTGCTGGGCGGGCTGAGCTTCGCCGAGGCGATCGTGTTCCCGGTGATGCCGGAGGTGATGCTGGCGCCGATGTGCCTGGCACAGCCGCGGCGCGGGATGTGGTTCGCCAGCATCAGCCTGGCGTTCTCGCTGCTGGGCGCGGTGGTCGGCTACCTACTCGGCCACTACGCCTACGAATGGGTGCGCCCGCTGCTGGACAGCATCGGCTGGCTGGAGAAGATCGACGCGCAGGTGGTCGAACTGCGGCGGATCACCGCGCAGTCGCCGTGGCAGGCGTTCTGGCTGCTGGTGCTGGCCGGCTTCACCCCGATCCCGCTGAAGATCTTCACCTGGGCCAGCGGCGTGGTCGGGGTGCCGATGCTGCCGTTCCTGGCCAGCATGCTGATCGGCCGCGGCAAGCGGGTATACCTGGTGGCGCTGGCGATCCGGCTCGGCGGCGAGCGCGCCGAGCGCGCGCTGCACCGCTGGATCGAACACCTCGGCTGGGCCGCGCTGGTGCTGCTGGCAGCGGTCGGCGGCTGGCTCTATTGGCACGGGCACGCGGCATGAGGCGGCGGGCGGCGGCCGTGGGGCGGTGGCTGGTGCTGGCCGTGGCGCTGCTGGCGCTGGCGGCCTGCGGGCGCAGCCACGTGGTGCGCGCGCCGTCCGCCGAGGCGCGCCCGGCGCCGCGGGTCTCGCAGCCCAAGCCCGGGGCGACGGTGGTGGTGCAGCGCGGGCAGACCGTGTACCGGATCGCCACCGAGCACGGCATCACCCCGCTCGACCTGGCGCTGTGGAACGACATCCCGCCGCCGTACACGATCTACCCCGGCCAGCGCCTGCGCCTGTATCCGCGGGATTCGCGCGAGCCGCGCGTCGCCTCCGGCGCCCCGGCGCGACCGCCGTCGCCCGCGGCCGGTACGCCTGCGCCGGGGCGGGCGCCCGTCGCCACGCCGCCTGCCGCAGCTGCGCCCGCGCCGCCCGCCAGCCCGATCGCCTGGGCCTGGCCGACCGAAGGCCAGGTGATCGCGACCTTCCTCGCCGGCGACCCCACCCGCCAGGGCATCGACATCGCCGGCAAGGCCGGCCAGCCGGTGCGCGCGGCGGCCGACGGGGTGGTGGTGTATTCCGGCTCCGGGCTGGTCGGCTACGGCGAGCTGGTGATCGTCAAGCACAACGACCAGTGGCTGTCGGCCTACGGCCACAACCGCGCGCGCCTGGTCAACGAGGGCGCGCTGGTCAAGGCCGGCCAGCCGATCGCGGAGATGGGGCGCAGCGGCGCCAGCCGCGACATGCTGCACTTCGAGATCCGCTACAACGGCAAGCCGGTCGATCCGCAGCAGTACCTGCCGCGACGCTGAGGGCGCGCGTTGCGGGGCCGAGGGAGGCGCCGCGGGCCGCGTCCTGCCGTCGGTGCTTGCCGGCCGCCGCCGGCTTCGGGCGATAATCGCGCCGATGCACGCTCTGCGCCGTCCCCGCCATCCGCTGCTGCCGCTGGCCCTGCTGGCGGCGCTGCTGCTGGCGCTGGTGCCGAGCCTGGGGCGGCTGTGGCAGGCCGCGCACGAAGATCCGCTGCTGGCGCAGTTGGACCAATTGTGCACCGCCGACGGCCTCGCCTCCTCGCATGGGCTGGCGCGCTGGCTGGCCGGCAGCGCGGAGCCTCCGCAGGATCCGTCGGGGCACGGCCACGGCGGCGATGACTGCGACTACTGCCCGCTGCTGGCACATGCCGCGACGCCGCCGCCGCCGCTGGGCGTGGTGCCGCCGGCCGCGCCTGCGCCGACCCCGTTCGTGCGCCCGGCGACCCTGCGCCTGCGGGCGCGCCATCTGCTCGGCTGGGCGCCGCGCGGACCGCCGGCGGCGGCCTGATCCCGCCTGATCCCTGACGGCGGGCGCGCTGCGCCCGCCGGTCCCCGACCGACGACCGCTCCGCGGCTGCACCGCGCGGCGGTGCACGCGCTGCGCGCAGCGCATCCCCGAATACCTTGGAGATTCCCGCATGTCCCGTTTCCCGTTCCCGCGGGCGCCGCTGGCGACCGCGCTGCTGCTGGCGCTCGCCGGCGCCGCCGTGCCTTTCCATGCCAGTGCTGCAAAGCCCGACGATCCCGACGCGCAGGCCACCGAACTGCCGCGCGTGCTGGTCGAAGGCACCCGGTCCTCGATCGCTCCGGCGCGCGCGCTCGAGGGCGCGGCGCTGCAAGCCCAGGCGGCGGCCCAGAGCGACAGCGCGCGCCTGCTGGACGCGCTGCCCGGCTACTGGTTGAACCCGGCCGGCGGCGTGTCCGGCCTGCCGTCTCTGCGCGGGCTGGCCGACGAGCGCCTGCGCATCCGCGTCGATGGCGCCGACATCACCGCCTCCTGCCCGAACCATATGAACCCGCCGCTGTCGTACGTCGCCCCCAGCGACGTGGCGAAGATCACCGTGTATCCGGGCGTCACCCCGGTCTCGCAGGGCGGCGATTCGATCGGCGGCAGCATCGTGGTCGAACGCACCCCGCCGACCTTCGCCGCGCCGGGCGCCGGCCTGCAACTGGACGGCGAGGCCGGGGCCTACCTGCGCACCAACGGCGGGGCGCAGGGCGGCAACCTCGGCCTGCACCTGGCCACCGAGCGCTTCAGCCTGCGCTACAGCGGCAGCACCGCGCGCGCCGGCAACTACAGTGCCGGCCGGGACTTCAAGGACTACGACTTCACCGGCCGCAGCGGGCACCTGCTTGCGCGCGACGAGGTCGGCTCGACCGGCTTCGTGGCCCACAACCAGAATCTGGATCTGGCCTACACGCTCGGCGACCACCTGCTGGAGGCGCGCCTGGGCTGGCAGCAGATCCCGCGCCAGGACTACCCCAACCAGCGCATGGACCTGACCGACAACCGCCAGCGCAGCGCCAACCTGCGCTACCTCGGCCAGTTCGGCTGGGGCCGGCTGCAGGCGCGCGCCTACCGCGAGCGCCTCGACCACGCGATGGACTTCGGCCCGGACAAGCGCTTCTGGTACGGCATGGCCTCCGGCGGCAACAACCCGCCCGGCGGCGCGGCCGTGCCCTGCGCGCCGATCTCGATGATGTGCGCAGCCGGGATGCCGATGCTGACCAAGAGCGAGACCACCGCCTTCAACCTGGATGCCGAGATCGCCATGGCCGGCCAGGACCGTCTGCGCCTGGGCGCGGAGTGGCGGCACTACCGGCTCGACGACTGGTGGCCCCCGTCCGGGGCGATGATGTGGCCGGGGACGTTCTGGAACATCTATGGCGGTATCCGCGACCGCCGCGCCGTGTATGCCGAGTGGGAGCATGCGCTGGCGCCGGGCTGGACCGCCGAGGCCGGGGTGCGCTACGAGCAGGTGCGGATGGATGCCGACCCGGTGCGCGGCTACGACCCCACCACCAATGCGATGGGCTCCTGGCAGCAGCGCGACGCCGCGCTGTTCAACGCCGCCGACCGCCGCCGCCGCGACGGCAACTGGGATGCCAGCGCGATCCTGCGCCAGCAGGTCGGCCCGCGCCTGCAGATCGCCTACGGGCTGGCGCGCAAGGTGCGCTCGCCGGGGCTGTACGAGGTCTACCCGTGGTCGACCTGGTCGATGGCGGCGATCATGAACAACTTCGTCGGCGACGGGAACGGCTACATCGGCAACCTCGCGCTGCGCCCGGAGACGGCGCTGACCGCCTCGGTCACCTTCGACCTGCACGACGCCGCGGCCGGCTGGCAGCTGCGCGCCACCCCGTACGTGACCCGGATCGCTGACTACATCGACGCGATCCAGTGGGATGCGACCAGCAACGCCCCGCGCAGCACGCCGGTGGTGGGGGCGTTCACCACCCTGCGCTACGTCAACCAGACCGCGCGCCTGTACGGGCTGGACGTGGACGGCCGCCTGCCGCTGGGCGAGTCCGGGTGGGGCCGGTTCGGGCTGGAGGGCAGCCTGGCCTGGCAGCACGCGGAGAACACCGACACCGGCGATGGCCTGTACAACCGCATGCCGGCCAACGCGCGCCTGCGCCTGACCCAGCGCATCGGCGGCTGGGACAATGTGCTGGAGGTGGTCGGCGTGGCGCGCAAGGACGATGTGTCCAGGGTCCGCAACGAGCTGGTGACCGCCGGCTACGGCCTGGTCAACCTGCGCTTCGCGCGGCAGTGGGCGGCGTGGCGGCTGGAACTGGGGGTGGAGAACCTGTTCGACCGCTTCTATGCGCTGCCGACCGGCGGGGCCTACCTCGGCCAGGGCACGACCATGTCGATCAACCCGCCGGCGCCGAACCAGCCGCGCTGGGGCACGCAGGTGCCGGGGCCGGGGCGCTCGCTGACTGCGGCGCTGTCGGTCAAGTTCTGACCGGCAGCCGGGGCGGCGGCCCGCGCGCCGCCGCCTCAGCCGGGCAGCAGGAAGCCGGCGACCACGCGCCGGCCTTCCGCCGCCAGCACGGTGTAGGTGCGCGCCGCAGCGGCGTTGTCCATCACTTCCAGCCCGATCCCGCGCGAGAGGCAGGCCGCGCGCCACGCGGCCGGCGGGAACACCTGGCGTGCGCCGGTGCCCAGCAGCAGCACGTCCGGGCGCAGCGCCAGCAGGGCCTGAAGGTCGGCCTCGGTGAGCGCGCCGGGGTCGCGGGCCGGCCAGTCCTCGACCAGCCGATCCGGCGCCAGCAGGCAGCTGCGGGTCAGCACGCGGTCGTTGACCCGCACTTCGGTCGCGCTGGCCCCGCGCAGGAACCAGGCGTAGTCGGGCTGTTCCAGCACCAGCGGCATGGCGTCACGCGCGCGGCAGCACGATCTGGCGCCTCTCGGCCGAGGGCCGGTAGAGCACCGCGGTGTGCCCGATCCGCTGCACCAGGGCGGCATCCGCCTGCGCGGCGAGGGCGGCGATCAGCGCATCGCGCTCCTCGCGGTCGGCCGCGGCCACCTTCACCTTGATCAGCTCGTGGTGCTCCAGCGCCTGCGCGACCTCGGCCACCAGCGCCGGGCTGACGCCCTTGCCGCCGACCTGGAGCATGGCCTTCAGGCCGTGGGCCTGGCCGCGCAGGAAGCGGAGCTGGGCAGGAGTGAGGACGGGCGGCATGCAGGCACGGCGGTGGGGGCGGGGGCGGCAGGGTATCATGACCGCCCGGCCGCCCCGGCCGCCAGCACCCGCCGCCGCGGGTGGACCATGGCCTCCCGCAGCAAGTCCAGCCAGCGCTGGTTGAAGGAGCACTTCTCCGATCCCTACGTCAAGAAGGCGCAGGCGGAGGGGATGCGCTCGCGCGCGGCCTACAAGCTGGAGGAGCTGGTCGCGCGCGACCGCCTGCTCAAGCCCGGGATGGTGGTGGTGGACCTCGGCGCCGCCCCGGGCGGCTGGTCGCAGTGGGTGCGCCAGGAACTGGACCGGCTGGAGCAGCCGCTGCCGCCCGCGGCTCCGCGCGGGCGGGTGATCGCCAGCGACATTTTGTCCATGCCGCCGCTGGCCGGGGTCGAGTTCCTTCATGGAGACTTCAGGGACGCTGCCGTCCTATCGGCCCTGCAGGCCATGCTCGGGGGGCAGCCGGTCGACCTTGTGTTGTCCGACATGGCCCCCAATAAGAGTGGCGTGGACGCGGTCGACCAGCCGCGCGCGATGCATCTGGCGGAGTTGGCGATGGACTTCGCCGACCGCCAGTTGCGGACCGGCGGGACGTTCCTGATCAAGCTGTTCCAGGGCGTCGGGTTCGACGAGTACCTGCGGCAGCTGCGCGGCCGCTACGACCGGGTGGCGATCCGCAAGCCGGCGGCGTCGCGCAGGCGCTCGCCGGAGGTGTATGCCCTGGCCCAGGGCAAGCGCGCAGGGCAGGCGATGGCCGGGTAGAGTGGCAAGGGCGAGCGGCAGGGCGGCCGGAACGAGGACGAAGGCGAGGCGATATGAACGATCTGGCGAAGAATCTGCTGCTGTGGGTGGTGGTGGCGGTGGTGCTGATGGTGGTGTTCCAGAGCTTCTCGCCGAAGCTCGCGGGGTCGCCGCAGCAGGTGCTCTACTCGCAGTTCGTCGCCGACGTCGAGAACGACCGCATCCGCAAGGTCGACATCTCCAGCGACGAGCGCACCATCCGTTTCGAGCGCACCGACAACACCATGGGCACCACCATCGCCCCGGCGCGCGACAAGGACCTGATCAACGACCTGATCCAGCACAAGGTCGAGATCAAGCAGGAGCCGCCGGACACCGGCATCTCGTTCTGGTCGCTGGTGCTCAATTTCCTGCCGGTGCTGCTGATCATCGGCTTCTGGCTGTTCATGATGCGGCAGATGCAGCAGGGCGGCGGCAAGGGTGCGATGAGCTTCGGCCGCTCGCGCGCCAAACTGATGTCCGAGGACCAGGTGAAGGTCACCTTCGCGGACGTCGCCGGCTGCGACGAGGCCAAGGAGGAGGTCGGCGAGCTGGTCGAATTCCTGCGCGACCCGACCCGCTTCACCAAGCTCGGCGGCAAGATCCCGCGCGGCGTGCTGATGGTCGGCCCGCCCGGCACCGGCAAGACCCTGCTGGCCAAGGCGATCGCCGGCGAGGCCAAGGTGCCGTTCTTCAGCATCTCCGGCTCCGACTTCGTGGAGATGTTCGTCGGCGTCGGCGCCAGCCGCGTGCGCGACATGTTCGAGCAGGCCAAGAAGCACGCGCCCTGCATCATCTTCATCGACGAGATCGACGCGGTCGGCCGCCACCGCGGCTCCGGCATGGGCGGCGGCCACGACGAGCGCGAGCAGACCCTCAACCAGATGCTGGTGGAGATGGACGGCTTCGAGGGCAGCGAGGGCGTGATCGTGATCGCCGCCACCAACCGGCCGGACGTGCTGGACAAGGCCCTGCTGCGCCCCGGCCGGTTCGACCGCCAGGTCATGGTCGGGCTGCCCGACATCAAGGGCCGCGAGCAGATCCTCAAGGTGCACATGCGCAAGGTGCCGCTGGCCGACGACGTGCGCGTCGACGTGCTGGCGCGCGGCACTCCGGGCTTCTCCGGCGCCGACCTCGCCAACCTGGTGAACGAGGCCGCGCTGTTCGCCGCCCGCCGCAACAAGCCGCGGGTGGACATGCGCGACTTCGAGGACGCCAAGGACAAGATCTACATGGGCCCGGAGCGGCGCAGCATGGTGATGCGCGAGGAAGAGCGCCGCGCCACCGCGTACCACGAGTCCGGCCACGCGGTGGTGGCGATGTCGCTGCCCAAGGCCGATCCGGTGCACAAGGTCACGATCATGCCGCGCGGCTGGGCGCTGGGCGTGACCTGGCAGCTGCCCGAGCACGACACCCTGAGCAAGTACAAGGACAAGATGCTCGAGGAGATCGCGATCCTGTTCGGCGGGCGGGTGGCCGAGGAGCTGTTCGTCGGCGAGGTCTCCACCGGCGCGTCCAACGACTTCGAGCGCGCGACCAAGATGGCGCGCGCGATGGTCACCAAGTTCGGCATGTCCGACGCGCTCGGGATCATGGTCTACGCCGACGACGACAGCGGCTACGGCTTCCAGAACAAGACCATCTCCGAGGCGACCCAGCAGAAGGTCGATGCCGAGATCCGGCGCATCCTCGACGAGCAGTACGCGCGCGCGCGCCGGATCTTGGAGGAGAAGCGCCAGGTGGTGGAGGCGATGGCCGCGGCGCTGCTGGAGTGGGAGACGATCGACGCCGAGCAGGTCAAGGCGCTGATGGCCGGGCGCAAGCCCAACCCGCCGGCGGGCTGGGTGGACACCCGCGGCGGCCGCGGCGGCAGCGACGGCCCGTCGGCGACCCCGAACGCGCCCACGCTCGGGGACGCCCCGGCGCAGGCGCGCACCCGCGACGACTGAACCGCTCAGGATCGGACGCGTTGCGACGGGCGCCTGCGGGCGCCCGTCGCGTCTGCGGCTGCAGCGCGGCGGCGCGTGGCGCGCCGGCCGGGGCAGGATCGGCGGCTCAGGTCAGATCGCCTGGCACAGCGGCGAGGCCTTCATGCGCTGCACCTGCAGGTCGGTCAGGATCGGCGGGCGCGGGCGCAGGAAATCCACCGAGTGCATCAGGTTGTTGCTGGCATCGTCGATGTGCACCGGGGCGAAGGTGGAGCCGAGCAGCACGTGCCCGACCTCGTGTGCGGTGCAGTACTGGGTGCCGGCGCGGGCGACGATGCAGGCCGGTCGGTTGGCCATGTGCCCGCCGCAGCCGTTCAGCGGTTCGCTGAAGTGGTCGATGAAATAGACCAGGATGCCGTTGCTGGGGGTGGCGCCGCCCAGCCGCTGGAGGTCGGCGTATTCGCCGCCGGTGATCTCCCATTCGCAGCTGCCGTCCACTTGGGTCAGGCGGGTCTGGTCCTCCGGGCTCAGGCGCAGGCTGCTGCCGCTGCCGAACTCGATCTTGATCCCGTACGGGGCGTACACCGCCTGGGTATGGCTGAGGATGCGCTCGAACGGCACGTTGGTCAGGCTGATGCTGCGGAAGTGCAGCAGCACGCGATGGGTGAAGGGGCGTCCGTCGTCGGCCAGGCGGAGCGCCGCGCGCGTCATCGGGCCGACGATGCCGTCCACCGCCAGCCCGGCCTGGCGCTGGAACGCCAGCACCGCGGCGCGGGTGAGGCGGCCGAACACGCCGTCGGCGGCCAGGCGCGGCGACGGCCGGCTCTCGCGGTTGAGTGCCTGTTGCAGCGAGACGACCTGCGGGCCGCGGCTGCCGATGCTCAGGATCGCCATGCACGTCTCCGGTTGCGCCGCCATCCTCCGCCGCTCCCGCGCCGACCGCCATCGGCCGGATGGCGTGTGGCATGGTCGGAGGGCCTAGCGCGGACGGTCACTTGCGCCGGATCAAGGCACCGCCGGCCTGCGCCGCTAGACTGCGCGCACCCCGATGTGGAGCCGCGTGCCATGCCGTCCGCCGCCACCGATGACGACCGCCTGTACGCCCGCCTCGGCGGGTCGGACGGGTTGCAGGCGCTGGCTGCCCGCTTCTACGCCTGGATGGAACGCCTGCCGGAGGCCGCGGCGGTCCACGCCATGCACCGCCAGCCGATCCCGGAGGTGCAGGCGCGCCTGGCGCATTTCCTGAGCGGCTTCTTCGGCGGCCCGGACCTGTACCGCCCGCGCTATGGCGAGCCGATGATGCGCCGCCGCCACCTGCCGTTCGCGATCGGCCCGGCCGAGCGCGATGCCTGGCTGGCCTGCATGCGCCTGGCGCTGGACGACTGCGTGCCGGATCCGGCGCTGCGCGCCGAGGCCTATGCGCAGCTCGCCCGTTTCGCCGAGCATATGCGCAACCGCGCCTGAGGCCTCGGGCGCGCGCTCCCGGAGTGCCCGCCATGTTCGACACCGTCCCCAGCCTCGACTGCGGCGGCCGCCTGCTGCGGCTGGACCGCCCGCGGGTGATGGGCATCCTCAACGTCACCCCGGATTCGTTCTCCGACGGCGGCGCGCATGCCGATGCCGAGGCGGCCATCGCGCACGGCCTGCGCCTGGTGGAGGAGGGCGCCGACCTGCTCGACGTCGGCGGCGAATCCACCCGCCCCGGCGCGCAGGCGGTGTCTCCGGAGGAGGAGCTGCGGCGGGTGCTGCCGGTGATCGAGGGCCTGGCCGCGCGGGTGCAGGTGCCGATCAGCATCGATACCCGGCATGCCGAGGTGATGCGCGCCGCGGTGGCCGCCGGGGCGGGGATGATCAACGACGTGCAGGCGCTGCGCGGCGAGGGGGCGCTGGAGGCGGCCGCGGAACTGGGCGTGCCGGTGGTGCTGATGCACATGCAGGGACAGCCGCGCGACATGCAGGACGCCCCGCACTACGACGACGTGGTGGGCGAGGTGCACCGCTTCCTGGCCGAGCGCGTGTTCGCCTGCGAGATGGCGGGGATCGAACGCCGCCGGATCGTGGTCGATCCCGGCTTCGGCTTCGGCAAGACCACCGCGCACAACCTGCAACTGCTCGCGCAGCTGCGGCGCTTCACCGAGCTCGGCGTGCCGGTGCTGGCCGGGCTGTCGCGCAAGCGCAGCATCGGCGAGCTGACCGGGCGCGAGGAGCCGCGCGCGCGGATGGCCGGCTCGCTCGCCGCGCACCTGATCGCGGCCCAGCATGGCGCCATGCTGCTGCGCGTGCACGACGTCGCCGCGACGGTGGATGCGCTGAAGGTGTGGCAGGCGGTGGCGGCGGTGCCGCCGGCGCGCACCGTGGCGGCTCCCGCCGCGCCGCGCTGGCCCGAGGACTGAGAAGCCGGCGCCACGCGCGCGCTGCGTTAAGCTGCGGCGGCCCGCCCACGCCCGTCCGCGCATGACCGCCAGCACGCCCCTGCTCGTCACCTTCGCCCTGTACCTGCTGGCGATGCTGGGCATCGGGGTGTACGCCTGGCGGCGCACCCGCGACTTCGACGACTACATCCTCGGCGGGCGCTCGCTGGGCGGCTATGTCACCGCGCTGTCGGCCGGGGCCTCGGACATGAGCGGCTGGCTGCTGATGGGCCTGCCCGGTGCGCTCTACCTGGGCGGGGTGTCGGAGGCGTGGATCGCGCTCGGGCTGGTGCTCGGCGCCTGGGCCAACTGGCGCCTGGTGGCCGGCCCGCTGCGGGTCTACACCGAGCGCAGCGACGACGCGCTGACCCTGCCGGATTACTTCACCCGCCGTTTCGCCGCGCCCGGGCGCGCGCTGCGGATCGTGCCGGCGCTGGTGATCCTGGTGTTCTTCGCGATCTACGCCGCCAGCGGCATGGTCGCCGGCGCACGCCTGTTCGAGAGCGTGTTCGGCCTGCCCTATGCGCAGGCGCTGTGGTGGGGCGCGGCGGCGACCATCGCCTACACTTTGCTCGGCGGCTTCCTCGCGGTGAGCTGGACCGACACCGTGCAGGCCACGCTGATGATCTTCGCCCTGCTGCTCACCCCGCTGGTGGTGCTGGTCGCGGTAGGCGGCCCGCAGGCCGGCCTGGCGCTGGTGGCGCAGGTCGATCCCGCGCGGCTGGATCCGTTCCGCGGCGGCGCGCTCGGGCTGGTCGGGATCGTCTCGCTGCTGGCCTGGGGGCTGGGCTATTTCGGCCAGCCGCACATCCTGGCGCGGTTCATGGCCGCCGACTCGCTGGCGGTGATCCCGCAGGCGCGCCGGATCGGCATGACCTGGATGGTGCTGTGCCTGCTCGGCGCGATGGCCACCGGCTTCCTCGGGATCGCCTGGTTCGCGCAGCATCCGGGCCAGGTCGGGCCGGTCGAGGCCAATCCGGAGCGGGTGTTCCTGCGCCTGGCCGAGCTGCTGTTCAACCCGTGGCTGGCCGGCGTGCTGCTGTCGGCGATCCTGGCCGCGATCATGAGCACCCTGAGCTGCCAGCTGCTGGTGGCCGCCAGCGCCCTCACCGAGGACTTCTACCGCGGCCTGCTGCGCCCGCGCGCCGGCGAGCGCGAGCTGGTGTGGATCGGGCGCGCGATGGTGCTGGCGGTGGCGCTGGCGGCGATCGTGCTGGCGCGCGACCCGGACAGCCGCGTGCTGGGGCTGGTCAGCTATGCCTGGGCCGGGTTCGGCGCCGCGTTCGGGCCGGTGGTGCTGATCTCGCTGCGCTGGGGGCGGATGACCTGGCAGGGCGCGCTCGCCGGGATGCTGGCCGGTGCCGCGACCGTGGTCCTGTGGAAGCAGACCGGCAGCGCGCTGTACGAGATGGTGCCGGGCGTGCTGGCGGCGGCGCTGGCGGTGGTCGTGGTCAGCCTGCTCACGCCGCCGCCGCCGGAACCGGTCCGGGTGCGCCACCTGCAGGTGCGCGCCTGCCTGCGCGAAAACCGCCACTGACCCGCGGATGCGCTGCGACCGCCGCCCGCGCGCGATCGCGCTGATGGGGCCGACCGCCTCCGGCAAGAGCGCGTATGCGCTGGCGCTGGCGCAGCGCCTGGGGGGCGAGGTGGTCAGCGTCGATTCCGCGCTGGTCTACCGCGGGCTGGACATCGGCGCGGCCAAGCCGACCGCGCAGGAGCGCGCGGCGGTGCCGCACCACCTGCTCGACCTGCGCGACCCGTGGCAGCCGTATTCGGCGGCGGAGTTCGCGCAGGACGCGCGCGCGGCGATCGCCGGCATCCTCGCGCGCGGGCGGCTGCCGGTGCTGGCCGGCGGCACCGGGCTGTATTTCCGCGCCCTGCTGGACGGGCTGGCGGAGATGCCGCCGGCGGATCCGCAGGTGCGCGCGGCGCTGGCCGCGGAGGCCGCCGAACGCGGCTGGGCCGCGCTGCATGCGCAGCTGGCCCGGGTCGATCCGCAGGCCGCCGCGCGCATCCACGCCACCGATGCGCAGCGCATCCAGCGCGCGTTGGAGGTGTACCGCCTGAGCGGGCGTCCGATCAGCGCCTGGCAGCGCGATACGTGCACCACGCGACTGCCGCTGCGGGTGCTCAAGCTGGTGCTGGCGCCGGACCGCCGCGAGGACCTGCACGCGCGCATCGCCGCCCGCTTCGACGCCATGCTGGCCGCCGGCTTCCTCGACGAAGTGCGCCGCCTGCGCGCGCTGCCGGCGCTGGCCGCGCATCCGCGGCCGCTGGAGCTGCCGGCCTTGCGCGCGGTCGGTTACCGCCAGGCCTGGGAGCACCTGGACGGCGCGTCCTCGCCTGCCGAGTTCCGCGCGCGCGCGCTCGCCGCCACCCGCCAGCTGGCCAAGCGCCAGTACACCTGGCTGCGCGGCGAACTGGACGCGCGCTGGTTCGACCCGCAGCGGCAGGCGGATGCGCTGGCGCAGGCCGTGGCCGGCTTCCTCGGCCGCGCGGGCGCCGCGCCTGCGACCTGAGCTACCATGTGCCGCGGCGGTCCGCGTCCCGGGGCGCGCGGGGCCGCCACATCACGACAAGAACAACATGGGGAACCGCATGTCCAAGGGCCAGTCCTTGCAGGATCCATTCCTGAACGCGTTGCGCCGCGAGCGCGTCCCGGTCTCGATCTACCTGGTCAACGGCATCAAGCTGCAGGGCACGATCGAATCGTTCGACCAGTTCGTGGTCCTGCTGCGCAGCACGGTCAGCCAGATGGTCTACAAGCACGCGATCTCGACCGTGGTGCCGGCGCGCAACGTGCGCATCGCCCCCGGCGCGGCCGGCGAGCACGAGGCCTCGGTCGCGGTCGACGCCGCCGGCGACGCCTGACCCTTGCAATCGCCGCCGCGGGCCGCATGTAGACGCGGATGCCGACCCACCTGTTCGAGCGCTCCCGCGGGGGCGAACACGCCCTGCTGATCCAGCCCCATGCCGGCGGCCCGCCGGCCGAGGGCGTGCTCGAGGAATTCGCCGAACTGGCGCGCTCGGCCGGGGCCAGCGTCGCCGGCGTGCTCGCCGCGCGGATCGACCGCCCCAGCCCGGCGACCCTGATCGGCAGCGGCAAGCTGGAGGAGGCGCGCGCGCTGTGCGAGGCCAGCGGCGCCGACCTGGTGCTGGTCAACCACGCGCTCAGCCCGGTGCAGGAGCGCAACCTCGAGAAGGCGCTGCAGCGGCGGGTGGTGGACCGCACCGGGCTGATCCTCGACATCTTCGCCCAGCGCGCGCGCAGCCACGAGGGCAAGCTGCAGGTGGAACTGGCCCAACTGCGCCACATGGCGACCCGGCTGGTGCGCGGCTGGACCCACCTGGAGCGCCAGCGCGGCGGCGCGATCGGCCTGCGCGGGCCGGGCGAGACCCAGCTGGAGACCGACCGCCGCCTGTTGCAGAAGCGCATGGACATGCTGCAGAAGCGCCTGCAGAAGGTCGAGGTGCAGCATGCGCAGATGCGCCGCGCGCGGGTGCGCAGCGCGCTGCCGCGGGTGGCGCTGGTGGGCTACACCAATGCCGGCAAGTCCACCCTGTTCAACGCCCTGACCGGGGCGGACGCCTACGCCGCCGACCAGCTGTTCGCCACCCTCGACCCGACCGTGCGCCGGGTCGCGCTGGCGGGCGGGGCGATCGTGCTGGCCGACACCGTCGGCTTCGTGCGCGACCTGCCGCACGAGCTGGTGGCCGCGTTCCGCTCCACCCTGAGCGAGGCGCGCGAGGCCGACCTGCTGCTGCACGTGGTGGACGCCGGCGACCCGCTGCGCGAGGAGCGCATCGCCCAGGTCGATGCGGTGCTGCATGAGATCGGCGCCGGCGACCTGCCGCAGCTCTTGGTCTACAACAAGATCGACTGCATCGAAGGCGCCGCGCCGCGGGTCGACCGCCGCGGCGAGGACCGCCAGGCGGTGTGGCTGTCGGCCCGCGACGGGCAGGGTCTGGACCTGCTGCGCGAGGCCCTGGGCGAGCGCCTCGGCCTGCGCCGGGTGCAGGGCGAAGTGCACCTGCCGCCGGAGGCCGGGCGCCTGCGCGCCCGCCTGCACGCGCTGGGCGCCATCCGCGGCGAGCGCCACGAAGCGGAGGGCAGCTACCTGCGGCTCGACCTGCCGCTGGCCGAGGCCACGCGCCTGGCCGGCCAGCCCGACGGCGCGCCGCTGCGCGCGCTGCTGCCCGCGGACGCGTCCGCGCTTCCCGTAGAATCCGCCGCATGACCACGCACACGACCGGCCCTCGGCGGCCGACCCCGGCCTGGATGGCCTGGAACAAGCCCGGCAACGCCGGCGGATCGCGCAGCGGCGGCAGCGGCGGGCTGGGCGACTGGCTGGCGCGCCTGCCCGGCATCGGCGCCGGGGGCGGCGGCAGTCCGCTGCGCTGGCTGTGGCTGCTGGTCGCGGCCTGGCTGTTGTACAGCAGCTTCGTGCTGGTCGCCGAGCAGCAGCGCGGGGTGGTGCTGCGCTTCGGCCGCTTCGAGCGGGTCATGCAGCCGGGGCCCAACCTCAAGCTGCCGTGGCCGATCGAGCGGGTGATCAAGGTCAACGCGACCCAGATCAAGAACTTCGAGGACCGGGTGCCGGTCCTGACCCGCGACGAGAACATCGTCGAGGTCGCGATCAACGTGCAGTACCGGGTCGCCGACCCGGTGACCTACCTGTTCGGCACCCGCGACGCCGACGAGGTGCTGCAGCAGGCCGCGCTCAGCACGGTGCGCGAGCAGGTCGGCCGCTCCGACCTCGACACCGTGCTCGGCGCGCGCGAGCAGCTGGCGGTGGCCGCGCGCGAGCGCCTGCAGAAGTCGCTGGAGGCCTACCACACCGGCCTGCTGGTGACCGAGCTCAACCTGCCCGACGCGCGCCCGCCGCAGCAGGTCAAGCCGGCGTTCGACGACGTCAACAGCGCCCAGCAGGATAAGGAGCGGCTGATCTCCGAGGCGCGCGCCTACGCCGCCAAGATCGTGCCCGAGGCGCGCGGCCAGGCCGCGCGCGTGCGCACCGTGGCGCAGGGCTACAAGGACGCCGAGATCGCGCGCGCCACCGGCGACGCCGAGCGCTTCGCGCTGCTGGTCGAGCAGTACAAGGCGGCGCCCGAGGTCACCCGCAAGCGGCTGTGGCTGGAGACCCTGCAGAAGGTGCTGGGCGAGAACCGCAAGGTGGTCGGGGGCGACGGCCGCCAGCTGATCTACGTGCCGATGCCGGGCGCGGCCGCCGCGAGCGCGCCGGCGGCACCGGCCGCCTCGACTGCGCTGCTGCCGGAGCTGGCGGCCCCGGCCGCGGCCGGGGCGGAGGCCGAACCCGCGCGCAGCGGCCGCCCGTCGCGTCCGCAGGGCCGCCCGGAGGTGCAGCGATGAAACCGAACCTGTGGATTCCCGCGGTGCTGGCGGCGCTGCTGTTGCTGCTCGGCTCGGTGTTCGTGGTCAACGAGGGCCACAGCGCGCTGGTGCTCAACCTCGGCCGGGTCGCGCGCAGCGACATCGGCCCCGGCCTGCACTTCAAGTGGCCGCTCATCGAGTCGGTGCGCATCTTCGACCGCCGCCTGCAGGTGATCCCGGCCGAGCCGGAGCGCTACCTGACCTCCGAGCGCAAGGACGTCAGCGTGGACTTCTTCGCGATCGGCCGGATCGCCAACGTCAACGCCTTCTACCGCGCCACCGGCGGCGACGAGAACGTGGCGATCGCGCGGCTGGCACCGATCATCAAGGACGCGCTGCGCAACGAGATCAACGCGCGCACCCTGCAGCAGGTGGTGTCCGGCGACCGCAGCGAGATCGTCAAGAGCCAGCTGGCGGCGATCAACAAGGGCGCCGCCACCCTCGGCATCCAGATCCTCGACCTGCGCATCAAGCAGCTCGACCTGCCGGCCGACAGCCGGGTGATCGAGGACGTCTACAACCGCATGCGCGCCCAGCGCCAGCAGGTGGCCAGCCGCCTGCGCGCGGAGGGCGAGGAGCAGGCCAACGAGATCCGCGCCGGCGCCGACCGCGACCAGCAGGTGATCCTGGCCGAGGCCGAGCGCGATGCCCAGAAGCTGCGCGGCGAAGGCGATGCCGAGGCCGCGCGCATCTACGCCCAGGCGGCCGCGCGCGACCCCGGCTTCTACGCCTTCCAGCGCAGCCTGGAGGCCTACCGCAAGGCGTTCGCGGACGGGCAGTCGGTGATCGTGCTGGAGCGCAACGACCCGTTCCTGCAATACCTGCGCAGCGACCGCTGAGAGGCGCGGGGGTGGACGACCTGTGGGCGGCGCTGTGCCTGGTCGCGGTGCTGGAGGGGCTGGTCCTGTTCGCCGCGCCCGGGGCGTGGAAGCGCGCGATGGCGCAGCTGGCCACCCTGCCGGAACCGCAGTTGCGCCGCATCGGCGCGGCGGTGCTCGCGCTCGGGCTGGCCAGCCTGTGGTGGGTGCGCGGCTGAACCGCGCCGGCGCCGGCGGCCCCGGCGCGCGGCAAAGCCGGTAGAATGCCGCAAAGCCGGGGCAGCCCCGGCTTTTTCCATGTCCGGAGCAAGGCGATGGGTCAGTCGGTGGTGGTGCTGGGCGCCCAGTGGGGCGACGAGGGCAAGGGCAAGATCGTCGATCTGCTCACCCAGGACATCGGCGCGGTGGTGCGCTTCCAGGGCGGGCACAACGCCGGCCATACCCTGGTGATCGGCGGCAGGAAGACCGTGCTGCACCTGATCCCGTCGGGCATCCTGCGCGAGGATGCGCTGTGCCTGATCGGCAACGGCGTGGTGCTGCACCCCGGGGCGCTGCGCAAGGAGATCGCCGAGCTGGAGGGCAACGGGGTGGACGTGCGCGCGCGGCTGAAGATCAGCCCGGCTACCCCACTGATCATGCCCTACCACATCGCGCTCGACCAGGCGCGCGAGAAGGCCGCCGGCAAGGACGCGATCGGCACCACCGGGCGCGGCATCGGCCCGGCCTACGAGGACAAGGTCGCGCGCCGCGGCATCCGCATCGCCGACCTGCACTATCCGCAGGAGCTGGCGGACAAGCTGCGCGCGGCGCTGGACTACCACAACTTCGTGCTGACCCGGTACCTCGGGACCGAGGCGATCGACTACCAGCAGACCCTGGACGAGGCGCTGGCGTTCGGCGCCTACGTGGAGCCGATGAAGGCCGACGTGGCCGGGCTTCTGCACGACCTGCGCCGGCAGGGGCGCAAGGTGCTGTTCGAGGGCGCGCAGGGCGCGCTGCTGGACATCGACCACGGCACCTATCCCTACGTGACGTCCTCCAACACCACCGTGGGCGGCGCGCTGGCCGGCACCGGCGTCGGTGCCGACGCGATCGACTACGTGCTCGGCATCGCCAAGGCCTACGCCACCCGGGTCGGCGGCGGGCCGTTCCCGACCGAACTGCACGATGCGATCGGCCAGGGCATCCGCGACCGCGGGCAGGAATACGGCGCCACCACCGGGCGCCCGCGCCGCTGCGGCTGGATGGACATCGTCGCGCTCAAGCGCGCGGTGGCGATCAACGGCATCAGCGGCCTGTGCATCACCAAGCTCGACATCCTCGACGGCATGGAGCGGCTGAAGGTGTGCATCGCCTACGAGTACCACGGCAAGCGCAGCGAGTACGCCCCGCTCGACGCCAAGGGCTGGGAGGAGTGCACGCCGGTGTACCTGGAGTTCCCCGGCTGGCAGGAATCCACCGCCGGGATCACCGAATGGGACAAGCTGCCGCCGGCCGCGCGCGCCTACCTGCGCGCGCTGGAGGAACTGGCCGGCTGCCCGCTGGCGATCGTCAGCACCGGCCCGGACCGCGACGCCAACATCGTCCTGCGCGATCCGTTCGCCTGATGGGCGCGCCCCGGGCATGCCGGGGCGGTCTGGTGGGCCGCACCGGAAGCGGGCGGCGCACCAGGTGTGCTAAACTTAGTCCAGTGGTGCAACGCGATTCTTGGACGTCCCGGCAGGGTGCCGGCGACGCATTGCCTTGGAGAATCGCCATGCACCATGTGTTCATCGACGGCTGCTGGTTCAGCTTCGATCCTCGCGACCCCGGCGATGCCGGCCTCGCGGAATGTGCGAGTGCGGCCTTCCGGCGCCGGCTCGCCGGCCTGCCCTTCCCGCTGTTCGAGGACGAGGACTTCCTCGCCCCGGACCGCGACGTGTGGATGTCCTGGGTGGTCGCCGGAATCCTGCACGGGGCGACGCCCGAGGAGCGCGCCGCCTACCATGCCTTGCCGGACGCCAGCGCGCGCCGCTGGTACCTGCTGGCCCTCTGCGAGGGCGTGGTCGCGCGCGCCCGCCGCGGGGAGTGGGGCGCGGGCTGAACGCCGCCTTCCATCCGGCCTCCCGGCCGCGGCGCCGGCCGGGATGGCCATGACTTCCGGCGCATTGGCCGCCCCCGCGGCGGGAGGATGATCCGCAGATGCGCGGCCCCCGCCGCCCGAGGATGCCCGCATGCGCCGCCACCTGCTCCCGCTCGCCCTGTTGACCGCGCTGCTGCCGGTCGCGCCGGTCCTGGCCGCCGACCCGGCCCCGCGGCCGCCGCCGGCCAGCGTCGCCAGCCAGCTGCCGCGGGTCGCCGCGCCGCGCCACTATGCGCTGGAAGTGACCCCGCATGCCGAGCAGCTGACCTTCGACGGGCGGGTGACGATCGACCTCGACGTCGTCGTGCCCACCCGCAGCCTCACCCTCAACGCGCTGGATCTGCAGTTCGATCGGGTCCGGCTGACGCCGGCGCAGGGCGCGCCGCTGGTGCCCACGGTGCGGATGGACGCGCAGGCGCAGACCGCGACCCTCCAGTTCGCGCGTGCCCTCGCCCCCGGCCGCTACCGGCTCGCGATCGACTACCGCGGCAAGATCGGCACCCAGGCCAACGGCCTGTTCGCGCTCGACTACCCGACCGCGCAGGGGCAGCAGCGCGCGCTCTACACCCAGTTCGAGAACTCCGACGCGCGCCGCTTTTTGCCCAGTTGGGACGAGCCCTGGTACAAGGCCAGCTTCGACCTCACAGTGACCGCGCCGGCCGGGCAGATGGCGGTCGGCAACATGCCAGTGGCCGAGCGCACCGAACTCGGCGACGGCCGCGTGCGCACGCGCTTTGCCACCACGCCGCGGATGTCCACCTACCTGCTGTTCCTGGCGCTGGGCGACTTCGAGCGCGCCGCGGCGGCCGGCGACAACGGCACCGAGATCGGGGTGATCACCCAGCGCGGCAAGCTCGACCAGGCGCAGTACGCGCTGGATGCGGGCCGCGCGGTGCTGCGCGAGTACAACGCCTACTTCGGCATCCCGTACCCGCTGCCGAAGCTGGACAACGTGGCCGCGCCCGGGCGCAGCCAGTTCTTCAGCGCGATGGAGAACTGGGGCGCGATCTTCACCTTCGAGTCCTCGCTGCTGCTGGATCCGGCGATCGCCAACCTCGGCGACCGCCAGCGCATCTTCACCGTGGCCGCGCACGAGATCGCGCACCAGTGGTTCGGCGACCTGGTGACCATGGCCTGGTGGGACGATTTGTGGCTCAACGAGGGCTTCGCCACCTGGATGGAGGGGCGCACCACCCAGAAGCTGCATCCGGAATGGGATCCGGACCACGTGGACGCGGTGCTGACCAGCCGCGGCCCGATGCAGCGCGACGCGCTGGCCACCACCCACCCGGTGGTGCAGCACGTGGCGACGGTGGAGCAGGCCAGCCAGGCCTTCGACGACATCACCTACCGCAAGGGCTCGGCGGTCATCAACATGCTGGAAGACTACGTCGGCGCCGACGCCTGGCAGGCCGGCGTGCGCCGCTACCTGCGCGCGCATGCCTACGGCAATGCGGTCACCGACGATCTCTGGCGCGCGGTGGATGCCCAGGCGCCGGGCAAGCGCTTCGTGCAGGTCGCGCACGACTTCACCCGCCAGCCGGGGGTGCCGCTGATCCGCGCCGAGGGCCGCTGTGTCGGCGGCCGCATGCAGGTGCAGCTGGTGCAGGGCGAATACACCCTCGACCGCCCGGCCAAGCGCGCGCTGCGCTGGCGGGTGCCGGTCGCGGTGCGCGCCGCCGACGGGACCGTCCAGCGCACGCTGGTGGACGGCCGCGCCCGCCTGCGCCTGCCCGCGTGCGGCGCGTTCGTGGTCAACGCCGGGCAGAAGGGCTACTACCGCACGCTGTATGCCCCGGCGCAGTTCGCCGCGCTTCGCGGCGAATACCTGCGGCTGCCGGTGATGGACCAGCTCGGCCTGCTGATGGACGCCGGCGCGCTGGCCGCGGCCGGGCTGCAACCGGAGGCCGACGCGCTCGACCTGATGGCGGCGGTGCCGCTGGACGCCTCGGCCGACCTGTGGATGCAGGTGGTCGGCCAGCTCGGCGGTATCGACGCGCTGTACGACGGCGATCCGCGCCAGGCGGCGTTCCGCCGCTACGCGATCGCGCGGCTGGCGCCCAAGCTCGCCCAGCTGGGCTGGGATCCGGCGCCGCAGGAGCCGGCCAACGTGCAGCAGCTGCGGCTGGCCTTGCTCGGCGCGCTCAGCCAGTTCGGCGATGCCCAGGTGGTGGCCGAGGCGCGCCGGCGCTTCGCCGCGTTCCGCCGGGATCCGGCGACGCTGCCGGCCGACCTGCGCCGCACGGTGTTGGCGATCGTCGCGCGCAACGCCGACGCGCCGACTTGGGACGAACTGCATGCGATGGCGCGCGCGGAGAGCTCTTCGCTGCTGCGCGACCAGTACTACGGCCTGCTGGCGCTGCCGCGCGACCCGGCGCTGGCGCAACGTGCGCTGGAACTGGCGCTCAGCGGCGAGGCCGGCGCCACCAACGGCGCCGACCTGATCGCGCGGGTCGCAGGCGAGCATCCGGAACTGGCGTTCGACTTCGCCACCGCGCACCGCGCGCAGGTGGATGCGATGGTCGATTCCACCTCGCGCGCGCGCTACTACCCGCGGCTGGCCGCCGCCAGCAACGATGCGGCGATCATCGCCCGCCTGCGCGCGTTCGCCGAGCGCTACATCGCGCCGACTTCGCGCCGCGACGCGGATACCGTGATCGCCGGCATCCAGGCGCGGCTGGCCCAGCGCCAGCGGCGGCTGCCGCAGATCGAGGCCTGGCTCGCCCGCCAGCCGGGCTGAGCCGGGCCGCACTCACTGCGTCTGCGTCGCGGGAGTGCCGCCCGGGGCCGGCGGCATGATCGGCTCGCACTTGCCGTAGAGGACGACCGGCCGGCCCGGGAGCTGGTCGACCGGGTGCGTGTTGTCGGGCACCCAGCGCGTGCCCGGCGGGCAGCTGGCGGGCTTCTTGATTGTGATCGTGCTCGGATCGATCGGTGTCAGCTGCTTGGGAGCCGGCCTGGGCGCCGGCAGCGGGCCGGTGGCCCGCGGCGCTGCATCGGCGCGGGCCGTCGCCGCACCCGGGGTCTCGTGATGCTGAACCGGCGGCGGGGGATTGGCCACGCAGTGCGCCTGCGGCGGCTGCCCGCTCCATTCCAGATGCTGGTTCGGCGGGCACATCGGGCCACACTGTGCCTTGGGCGGATGGCCCTTGTAGCCGAGGAAGTGGCTGCCGGGCGGGCAGGGCGGGTGCGCCGGCAGTACCGGATCGGCCGGCGCCGGCGCCACCTTCGGCAGCGGCGACGGCACGGTGCGCGCCGCGTCCTGGGCGGCGGCTGCGGTGGCGAGCAGGGTGGCGGCGATCGCCGCGCACAGGGCCGGCGCCAGTCGGGTGCGGCGGCGGACGGCGGACGGATGGGGCATGGCGGACTCCTCTCCTTGGGTGGGCGGCAACGGCCGCTCCCGGGAGTCGCGCCGGCCGGCGCGGATTTTCACCGCCCCCACACTGCGCGCCGCGCCCCTGTGCGGGCGCGGCGCGGGCCGGCCTCACCAGATCCGGTATTCCAGCTGCAGTACGAACGAGCGTCCGCGCGGGTCGGCGATGCGCGGCTCCCACCCGGCGCCGGCGGCGAAGTCGTTCATGTGCGCGGTGAACGGCGGATTGGTGTTGAACAGGTTCTTGATCCCGAGGCCGAGCTTGAGCTTGTCGATCCCGGTCCAGGTCACGCTGTAGTTGTAGATGGTGTAGCCGTCCACCCGCGGCTTCCATGCCGGCGGGATGTAGCTGCCGTTGGCCACGCTGATCGGCACCTCGTCGAAGTAGCCGTCGCGGTGGATCTGCGCCAGGGTGTGGGTCCAGTGGCCGCGGCGGTAGCTGAAGTCGAGGGTGTGCTTCCAGCGGATCGGCAGGTTGTAGTAGCGCACGTAGCTGCCCACCAGGTCGGCGCTGTAGGGCAGCACCTCCAGCGGCTTGGTCTTGAACAGGGTCAGATAGCTGCCGTTGAGGTGCAGGTTCCAGCGCCCGCCGGCCCACTCGCCGTTGAGGTTGGCGTCCACCTCGATGCCGCGGCTCAGGCTGCCGCCGGAGTTGATGTAGCGGCGGTCGATCGCCACCACCTGGCCGCTGGCGTCGCGGATCCAGTTGGCCTGGAAGACGTCGTAGTACTGGATCAGGGTGGTGCGGTCGGCCAGGCGGATGGTGTCGGTGCGCTCGATCTGCCACCAGTCCAGGGCGATGTTGAACTGCCCCATCGGCGAGAACACCAGCCCGAAGCTGCGCTGCTTGGAGCGCTCCGGCGCCAGGTTCGGGTTGCCGCCGAACAGCTCGACCGGGCGGATGGTCTCGCAGCCGGGCTTGTTCGGGTCGGCCTTGCCGCCGGGGCAGGTCTTGGGGTCGGCGAGGTCCAGGCCGGTGTAGGGGATCTCGCTGATGCCGTTGTAGAGCTGGTTGAAGCTGGGCACCTTGAAGCCGGTGCTGTAGGCGCCGCGGAACAGCAGCGCCTCGAACGGCTGGAAGCGGAACGACAGCTTCGGGTTGGTGGTGCCGCCGAAGCCGCTGTAGTTGTCGTGGCGGACCGCGGCGTTGAGGTCGAGGGTCTTCAGCAGCGGCAGCTGGAACTCGACGTAGGCGGCCTTGATGTCGCGATGCACGTTGCCGAGCGCGTTGGCGTCGTCGAACGGGGCCAGGAACACCGGACGCTTGTCCTGCCGCTGGTCGCCGTTGAAGTGGTACTCCTCGCGCCGCAGGTCGAGGCCGGTGGCCATCGCGATGCGTCCGCCGGGCAGGGCCAGCCACGGCAGTTCGCCGGACACCGAGGCGTCCAGCTCGGTCACCACGCTCTCGCCGCCGTACAGTTGCACGCCGCGCGCGGAGGCGGCCTCGAGTGCCGCCATCGCCGCCGCCGACTGCGACTGCCCGGGCGCCAGGAACGGGTTGAGCAGGCCGCTGCCGAGGATCTGGCGCAGCGCGTCGGTGTAGTAGTAGCCGCTGCCGAGCACCGAGTTCGACTTGCTGGCTGCGCGCAGCAGGCCGACGTCGTAGCTCCACTGGCCCCACATGCCCTCGACCCCGAGCACCACCCGGTAGGAATCGGTGGTGGTGCGGATCTGGCGGCCGCCGCAGTCCATGCAGCGCCAGCGGTAGGCGATCGGCGCGCCGTAGGTCAGCTGGCCGGCGCCGAAGTAGTTGGCCAGCGCGTTGTAGAGCAGGTCGTAGGTCGGCTTGGTGGTGGCGTTGAGCGGGTACCAGGTGCTCGGCCCGAACGCGGTGGCCGCGGTCGAGGTACTGGAGGAGATCTGGTAGGGCTCGAAGGTCTTGGCGACCTTGACCCGCGAGCCGGTCAGCTCGACGTAGGCGCGGTGGTTGTCGCCGAGGCGGAAGGTCGCGCGGCCGACGAAGTCCAGGCTGTCCAGCGGTTGCTGGATCACCGCCGCCTGCGGGTAGTCCCAGGCGCAGGCGTACTTGGAGCCGGGGACGCCCCACAGGCGGTAGTCGTAGGGGCCCATGTTCGGGCCGGCGGCGGCGCAGCCGGCCGCGCCCGGCAGGTCGTAGATGTTGACCGCGGTCATGCGGGTGGTGCCGCCGGCCGGATCCAGCAGGCCGTTGCGGATCATGCTGCTGGCGCCGACCCCGCTGCTGCCGAGGCTGAAGATCGTCGCGAACGGGGTGCCGCGGGTGTCGGGCGACAGCCCGCGCTCGGGCTGGAAGCCGTTGGAGAAGTCGCGCTGGTCGCCGCGCAGGACGGTGTTGCGCTTGGCGCTCACGGTGCCGAACGCGTTCCAGCCGTCGCGCTCCAGATCGCCGCTGCCGAACAGCACGCTGCCCTGGTAGATGTTGGCGCCGCCCTGTTGGGTGACGTCGGTGAAGGTGTTGACCTGCAGGCCCTGGTAGTCGCTGCGGGTGATGAAGTTGATCACCCCGCCGATCGCGTCGGTGCCGTAGATTGCGGAGGCGCCGTCGCGCAGCACCTCGACCCGCTCGATCGCCGCGAACGGGATCGAGTTGAGATCCACCGCGCGGCCCTTGAGGCCGTGGGTGGCGACCCGGCGGCCGTTGAGCAGCACCAGGGTCGCATCTGCGCCCTGGCCGCGCAGGTTGGCGCCGGAGACGCCGTTGTTGCCGCGCTGCTCCTCGCTGACGATGCCGCCGTTGCTGGCCAGATTGTCCGAGCCGTTGCTGGCGATGTTGAGGTACATCATCAGCTGCTCGGCCGAGCTGATGCCCTGGGCGTCGATCTCCGCTTTGGTCAGCGAGGTGATCGGCAGCGCCTGCTCCACCTCGACCCGGCGGATGCGCGAGCCGGTCACGGTGACTTGCTCGAGCGTGCGTACCTGTTTGTCGTCCTTCTTCTCGCCGTCGCCGGCGGTGGCCTGCTGCGCGAGCACCGGCGGCGCGAGCAAGGCAAGAACGGCGAGCAGCGCGAGCGGTAGGCGCGCGCGGGCAGGCAGGTGGCGATCGGACATGCGGCATTCCCCCGGGTGGCGATGGTGGCCGGCGGGTTCGGCCCCACCCCCGGGGCCTGCGCGGGCGCGCGCGCCGGCTGCTGGCCACTGTAGCGGTTTTGCGACGCCGTTGTGAATGCCGTGTGACGCATGGCCGCGCGACGCACGCGGCGTGCCTGCGCCGCGCTGCCGGATCATCCGGCCGCTCTCACGAAAACGCCCCGTACCGACCCGCGCTTCGGCGGGCTGGCACGGGGCGCGTCGGGCCCGGCGTGGGGGAGGACGGGCTTACTTGGACTGCGCGACCATGTAGCCGACCGCAGCCTTCAGGTCCGCGTCGGAGCACTTGGCGCAGGCGCCGCGCGGCGGCATCGCGCGGATGCCCTTGATCGCGGCCTGCAGCAGCGCCGGCTCGCCGAGCTTGATGCGCGGGGCCCACGCGGCCTTGTCGCCGAGCTTGGGCGCGCCGGCGGCGCCGGTGCCGTGGCACATCGCGCAGTGGGCGTCGTAGATCGCCTTGCCGTTGTCGGCGCTGGCGGCGGCGGCGGCCGGCTTGGCGGCGGGCTTGGCCGGGGCCTTCTGGGCCATGGCGGGAAGGACGGCGATGCCGATCGCGGCGGCGATCAGGCCGGGAAGCAGGAGGCGGTGGCGGCGGGACATGGCGGCTCGCTGGGTTGTGGATGCGGAAGTTGGGGGCCGTCGTCGGGCCGGCCCGGCGGCAGAATACCCTACCCCGTATCAAATGCTTGCTGCGGCGCAGCAGGCGCGGGACCGCGGCGCCCGTTGCACCGCCCTCAGGCCGGCTTGGTGGCTGCTTCCTCTGCCCAGGCGCTGGTCGGCACGCAGGCGCAGAACACATGCTTGTCGCCGTATACATTGTCCACCCGCGACACCGGCGGCCAGTACTTGTGCTGGCGTAGCGCCGGCAGCGGGAACGCGGCCAATTCGCGCGAATAGGCATGTGGCCAGTCCGCGCGCGCCAGCCGGGTCGCGGTGTGCGGGGCGTGCTTGAGCGGGTTGTCGCGGCGATCCAGCTCGCCGCGCTCGACCATCGCGATCTCCGCGCGGATCTGGATCATGGCGTCGATGAAGCGGTCCAGCTCGTGCAGCGATTCGCTCTCGGTCGGCTCCACCATCAGCGTGCCGGCGACCGGGAAGCTCAGGGTCGGGGCGTGGAAGCCGAAGTCGATCAGGCGCTTGGCCACGTCCTCGGCGCCGATCCCGGTGCGCTTCTCCAGCGGGCGCAGGTCGAGGATGCACTCGTGCGCGACCAGCCCGTTGCGGCCGCTGTAGAGCACCGGGAAGTGCGGTGCCAGCCGCTTGGCGATGTAGTTGGCGTTGAGCAGCGCCAGCTGGGTCGCGCGGCGCAGGCCCGCGGCGCCCATCAGGGTGATGTACATCCAGCTGATCGGCAGGATGCTGGCGCTGCCGAAGCTGGCGGAGGACACCTGCCCGCCGGCGCCGAGCCCGGCGGTGCGGATGCCATCGGCGCCGAACGCGCGCGGCAGGAACGGCGCCAGGTGCGCCTTCACCGCCACCGGCCCGACCCCGGGGCCGCCGCCGCCGTGCGGGATGCAGAAGGTCTTGTGCAGGTTGAGGTGGGACACGTCCGAGCCCCACCGGCCCGGCTTGGCCAGCCCGACCAGCGCGTTCATGTTGGCGCCGTCGGTGTAGACCTGGCCGCCGTGGCGGTGGACGATCTCGCAGATCGCGACCACGTCCTCCTCGAACACGCCGTGGGTGGAGGGGTAGGTCAGCATGATCGCGGCCAGGCGGTCGGCGTACTGCGCAGCCTTGGCGCGGATGTCCTCGATGTCGACGTTGCCGTTGGCGTCGCAGCGGGTGACCACCACCTGCATCCCGCACAGCTGCGCCGAGGCCGGGTTGGTGCCGTGCGCGGATTCCGGGATCAGGCAGATGTCGCGGTGGCCCTCGCCGCGCGAGGCATGCCAGGCGCGGATCGCGAGCAGCCCGGCGTATTCGCCCTGCGCGCCGGAGTTCGGCTGCAGGCTGACCGCGTCGTAGCCGGTGATCTCCACCAGCATCGCCTCCAACTCCGCGATCAGCTGGCGGTAGCCCTCCGCCTGCTCGGCCGGCGCGAACGGGTGCACATTTGCGAATTCCGGCCAGGTCACCGGGATCATCTCCGCGGTGGCGTTGAGCTTCATGGTGCAGCTGCCCAGCGGGATCATGGTGCGGTCCAGCGCCAGGTCCTTGTCGGCCAGCGCGCGCATGTAGCGCAGCAGCTCGTGCTCGCTGTGGTGGGTGTTGAACACCGGGTGGGTGAGGAAGGCCGAGGTGCGCTGCAGGGCGGCCGGGATCAGCGACGGCGCGCTCGCGTCCAGCGCGTCGATGTCCGGCAGGGGGGCGTCGTCGCCCGCGAAGATGCGCCACAGCAGTGCGAGGTCGGCACGGGTGGTGGTCTCGTCCAGCGAGATGCACAGCGACCCGTCGTCGCGCACGCGCAGGTTGGCGCCCAGATCGCGCGCGCGCTCGAGCAGCGCGGCAGAGCGCGCGCCGGCGTCGATGCACAGGGTGTCGAACGCAGTCGCGTGCAACGCCTCATAGCCCAGCTGGCGCAGGCCGGCGGCGAGGATGGCGGTGTAGCGCGCCACGCGCTGGGCGATGCGCTTGAGGCCCTCGGGGCCGTGGTACACCGCGTACATCGAGGCCATCACCGCCAGCAGCACCTGCGCAGTGCAGATGTTGGAGGTCGCCTTCTCGCGCCGGATGTGCTGCTCGCGGGTCTGCAGGGTGAGCCGGTAGGCGGGGTTGCCTTCGGCGTCCACCGAGACCCCGATCAGACGCCCCGGCAGCGAGCGCTTGTAGGCGTCGCGGCAGGCGAGGAAGCCGGCGTGCGGGCCGCCGAAGCCGAGCGGCACCCCGAAGCGCTGCGCGCTGCCGACCACGATGTCCGCGCCCATCTCGCCCGGGGCTTTCAGCAGGGTCAGCGCCAAGAGGTCGGTGGCGACCACCAGCAGCGCGCCGTGCGCGTGGATGGCCTCGGCGTCCCGCGTCCAGTCCGCCAGCCAGCCGCTGGAGGCCGGGTACTGCACCAGCACGCCGAAGTAGCCGCCGGCGGCGATCGCGGCGTGGACCGCGTCGGTGCCGCGCACCACCTCGACCTTCAGGCCCAGCGGCGCGGCGCGGGTGCGCAGCACCTCGATCGTCTGCGGATGGGTGTCGCCCGCCACCAGGAACACGTCGGACTTGGCCTTGGCCATGCGCCGCGCGAGGGTCATCGCCTCCGCCGCCGCGGTGCCCTCGTCCAGCAGCGAGGCATTGGCGATCTCCATCCCGGTCAGGTCCGCGACCATGGTCTGGAAGTTGATCAGCGCCTCCATCCGGCCCTGCGAGATCTCCGCCTGGTACGGGGTGTAGGCGGTGTACCAGGCCGGGTTCTCGAGGAGGTTGCGCAGGATGACGTTGGGCGTGTGGGTGCCGTAGTAACCCTGCCCGATGAAGTTCCTGAAGAGCTTGTTCCTGCCGGCGATCGCGCGCAGGCGCGCCAGCGCCTCCACCTCGTCGACCGGCGCCGGCAGCGCCAGCGGGCCGGGCGACTTGATCGCGGCCGGCACGATCGCGTCGGTCAGCGCCTCCAGCGAGTCGTAGCCGAGCGTGCGCAGCATGTGCGCGATCTCGTCCGGGTTCGGGCCGATGTGGCGGGCGAGGAAGGCATCGTGCGACTCGAGGTCGCGCAGGCGGGGCTGGGTCATGGCGGGCCGGGGCGGTGGAGGGCGGGGACGCCCGCGCGCGCAGGCGCGGGACGGCGCAGGCACATGCCTGCTGCCCGCCTCTGTCCTTTTGCCTGAGAGTTTGGAAGCGCGCGGCGCGGCCGCGCGGCCTCGTGCCCCTTCGGCGCCGCACCGCGGCAGCCCGCGGCCGGTCTCTCCAGAGTGTGGTCACACGGCGGTGTTCGGCCTGAGCGATTCCGGGCGGTTGCGCCTTCGGCAGCGCCCCGCGAGCGGCGCGCTTCTCCCTCCGTGCCGCGCCAGTATAGCCGCCGCGCCTGCGCCCGCGCAGGCCGGCCGTCGGGAGGCGCCGGCCATCGCGCGTGCCGCAGCGCCCGCGGCCGTCGGCGCGGCTCCCACCCCCGGCGGGGTCAGGCGTGCACCAGCAACAGCACCGAGACCGTGAGCCAGGTCGCCGCCATCAGGGCGATCGACCACTTCGGGACGAAATCCATGCCCACCGCGTCGAATCGCTCCCAGCTCTTGGGGTAGAGCGATTCCCCCTCCACGAACGCGCCTTCCACGAACAGTTGGTCGAAGCGGTCGACGCGGACCAGGATCCCGCGCAGGTCCTGGATCAGCCGCGAGGCTTTCAGGATGAGGTACGTGCCCGCGGCGGCGGCCACCGCGAACCCGCCGATCAGTGCCCAGCGCCCCGGGGTCGACAGCGCGCTCTTGTCGACCCCGAACGTGCTGACCGCCACGATCCCCGAGGAAATCAGGATGCTCACTTCCAGGCACAACTTGTGCCAGTACATCACGTAGCCGGCCACGGTGGAACGCACGTTGAGCGCGATGTCGTGCTTTTTCGAAGCATCCGTCACGTTAGGTTTCCCAAGGGCGAGGAGGATCAGGCGGCAGCGCGCGGCGGCGTCGGGCTGGGTGCATGCGCCGGGGCGAGTACGCGCGCGGTGAGGTGGCCGACGAGGCCGCCGATCGCGCCGCACAGCGCCAGCCACAGGAAGGTCCGTGCCGCCAGCGCGGGAGTGCCCAGCAGCAGCACGCTCCACGGCAGCGCGGCGCACACTGCCCCCGCCAGCACCCAGCCGGCCGCGTTGAGCCGCCCGAGGCGGCGCAGCACGGCCAGTGCAGGCAGCCCCAGCAGCAGCGTCTGCCCCGCCGCGGCCAGCAGCGGGATCAGGATCAGCCGGGGATGGGCGTAGAGATAGAAACCGGGGGCCAGCGCGTCGAGCGCCACGAACGCAGCCACGGCGGCGAGCGTCCCGGCCAATGCGCCCACGAGCATCGCGTTGGGGGTGACGGCGGTCCTCATGACGGGCATTCCTCACGCGGGGTGGGGTCGGGCCGATGGTAGCGGCCGTGGCCGCGTCGGCATAGGGGCGGGGCGGCGGCCGTGGCCCGGCCATGGCGGCCTGACACCAGAATTAAGCCGCGCCGCGAAGCGGCCTCGGCTTGGACGAATTGTTGGCTGCCGCTGACTAGTAGTCACGGCCATTGACGGCTACGCGTGGAACCGACCCAAGCTCGATATTTTCCAGGCACCGGATATTGATGGCCGCCACCTGCGTGCCGTCCGGCATACTGCCAAGCCCAAAAGGCTGTACGCCACACACCGAGCAGAACTGATGCTGGATTTTATGCTTGTTGAAGGTATAGGTAGTGAGCCGATCAGAACCCGACTCAAGCGTTAGCGCTGCACGAGGAACGAACCAGAGCAAGAAGCCCTTTCGGCTGCAGTGAGAGCAGTTGCACTCGATCGCCTGATCGACCTCGCCCTCCACGGAGAACTTGACTACTCCGCAGTGACAACTTCCAGACTTCATGGAGCCTCCTAAGGCAGCTAACACCTGAGTTGACCCATGCCGCAAAGCGGCGTCGGCTTGGACGAATTGTTAGCCCGCGACCCGGGCCGGCACATGTTGCAGCCATTGGCGAACAATGTTCTGCACGGAGGCGACCCGCGTGGATACGGAGCCGAACGATGGAAAGCTGATACATGCGCGATCCGGCGCCAGCCATTGCAACAGACCTTCCGGATCTTCAATCAAGTCGCGGGGAATGGAGCTCTTCTTGACGCCGAGGTGCAGGATGAGCTGAAGCGGAACCTTGCCATGCAGGCGCATAGTGGCGAAGTGCTCGCCGGTATAGAAGCTCGGAGCGTTCCATTTGATCTCTTCCCCGATGCCTTCGGCCGACGCCAGGATTGCGCTTCGCAAAGTTTCGACGTCCTCTCGCAGTGGCGAAGTAAGGCCGGCGATGTAATCGGCGACTGAAGCAGCGGAAGGAGACTTGCGACTACCCATGGCGGCTCCTGAGCGGGCTAACACCTGAATTAAGCCGCGCCGCGAAGCGGCGTCGGCTTGGACGAATTGTTAGGCTGCACCTGCATTAAATGACCAGAAGTACATGCGAGCGCAGCCTGGTGGTTGTACAGAGCCAGATAAAGAAAAGCCGAGTTTGCTGAGTACGGAGGCAGAGGCGCTAGTGGGCTGATCAGTCAGGGCAACGACGTTAGCTTCTGGCCGGAGTGAAAGTACTTGTTTCATCGCGGATGTGGCGAATCCTCTGGAGCGATATTGGGGTGCAATTTCATACCCAATCTGCACGCGACCTTGGTCATCCGGTTCACTCAGGAAGCCGCCACTACCTATTACAGCGCACTCTGATTTACTTGCAAAGAGGAAGAATGGCCAGTCAGGGTTTGCTGGCTTGCGGAAAATATCTGGGAAAAGTGGCCACCCGGCCGGGACAGAGATCCCAAGCATTTCTGGCAGCCGGTCGGCCAAGAATGCATCGCGGTACTCATTTGTGAGTTCGATTAGCTGGATATCCACGCGTGCAGCCTAACACCTGAGTTAAGCCGCGCCGCGAAGCGGCGTCGGCTTGAATGAATTGTTAGCTGTCATGGGCCCTGCACGACAACAGCCCGACCATTTTCTTGTTTGAACGTGAACCTGTACTCC
>NZ_JAJOZK010000010.1 GCF_022419185.1 Thermomonas flagellata
GCCTGCTTGATGAACCCGATGATCTGTTCCGTGGTGAATCGACTCTTGCGCATGTCCGTCCTCTCTGGATGACGGACTCTACCTAGCTTCGAGTGGTACGGCTTGAGGGGGGCAGGTCAGTTGGACAGCAGCCGCTTGCGGATGTCGGCAGGGATGGACTCCCAGCGTTGGCGGGCGGGCTTGGTGAAAGTCGGCAGGGATTCAATCGCCACGGATCACTCCTCGAACAATTCAGAGTGCGTACCCGTCCGCACGAAGATGATGGTGTTGCCATCCAGGCGGTAAATGAGCAGGAAGTCGCCGCCGATGTGACATTCGCGGTGGTCGGCCCAATCCCCCTTCAGCGGGTGATCCAGCCATTCAGGCCCCAGCGGGGCATCGTTGCCAATGAGCAGCAACATCGCCTCCTTCAGCCGCTTCAGGTCGTAGCGACCCGAACGCGAGAGGCGTTCCCAGTCTTTGAGGAAAGACTTGGTGTAATCGCTCGCCCTGGGCAGCGACGCCCGCTTACTGCTGGCGGGCTTTTTGGCTTGCGCCGAAACTGGCGTTTTCGAGGTCATCGATCAGGGCGTCTGCAGAGTCAAAGCGGGCGGTGCGCGCCTTGGCCATGACGCGGGCTTCTTCCATCGCCGCGCGGGTCTGCGCGTTGGGCACCTTCAACTCCAGCGGAAAGGCCTGGTCGTTCACCACGCGCTTGAGCAGGATGCGCACGGCATCAGACACCGATAGCCCCATGGCTGCCAGTGCCTCGCTGGCTTGCGTCTTGATTTTGTCGTCCACCCGGACGTGCAGCATCGTGGAACGGGCCATGGTCGAATCCTCCGTTTCCGCAATTGTGTATCTCGATTGCGATACAGTCAAGTCATCTCTGGTGAGGCTCTGGCGGCGTTCGATGCCTGACTGGCGGCCGTGGTTGACGATGAACCGCCAAACATAAGCCATTGATTTTGAAGGATCGGGTGCTGCGGCTACCCGCAGGCCAAACAGAGAACAGAGACGGCTCTGGCCGAGAAAATGGCCGATTTCGGGCGTTTCGGCTGATGGCTACCCGCAGCACAGGTGGCCGGAACCCCGCGTGGCGCGGGGATTTCAGGCAAGAAAAAGGGCCCGGAGACTTTCCGGGCCCTGCTGATTGGTGGAGGTGGGCGGAATCGAACCGCCGTCCGAAGGCACTCCATGCCCGGCACTACATGCTTAGCCCGCTGTTCCGTCTCGGTCGCCGGCAACACAGCGTGCCAAGCACGCCAGCGACCACACCCGCTGCGGTTCGGCGTCGGTTGGCGGGTCGCCGCCGGCGCCTATCCCGTGATGATGACCCTACATCCACGAGCACGGGCACAAGTGGGTTCGGGGCTAGGCCTTAGGCGGCCAGAGCGTAGACGTCGTCGTTGGCGTCTGTTGGTTTGCCGCTGGATTAACGAGGAAAGCAGCCCCCTCGGCATGCGCCGTGCGATTTCGCAACCCCCGTCGAAGCCAGTGCACCCCCGGGTCTTGTCGATGTCGCCGACGCCTGCAGTGTAGGGACGGCGGGGCGCCGGCTCAAGCCGGTCGAGGCCGGTGCCGGGCATTGGTTATGCTGGCGGCATGGAGGATGCCAAGCAGAACGCCGGCCACTCCGCCGCGCGGCCGCAGGCCCGCTGGTGGGCCGGCTACCCGTTCGCGGTGCTGGTGCTGCTGATCGCGCTCGGGCTGGTGGTCGGGGTATGGAAGGACTGGCGCGAGCGCGAGCTCGCGCAGGCGCGCGAGCAGTTCGGCCAGCACGCGGGGCGGATCGCGGACCTGATCCAGCAGCGGCTGGACGAGTACGAACTGACCCTGCGCGGCGGCGCGGCGATGGTGGCGGCGGTGCAGTGGCCGGCACCGGCGCACTGGCACAGCTACGTGAGCGGGCTGTCGCTGGCGACCCGCTACCCGGCGGTGCTCGGCCTGGGCTTTGCCGCCTACGTCGATCCGCCAGGTCTCGCGCGCCTGCAGCTGCTGATGCGCGATGCCGGGGCGGGGCACTACACGGTCCGTCCTCCCGGCGTGCGTCCGGCCTATGGCCCGATCGTCTACCTGGAACCGACGACCCCCGACAATCGCCTGGTGATCGGCTACGACATGTATTCCGAGCCGGTCCGGCATGCCGCCATGCTGGCGGCGTTGGAGAGCGGGCGGACCCGGCTGTCGGGCATGATCCATCTGCTGCAGGACCGCGGCCGCAGGATCCCGGGCTTGCTGCTGTACCACCCGGTGTATGCCGGCGACCTGCCGCCGCAGACGGTGGCGGCGCGGCGGGCGGCGATGAAGGGCTGGGTGTACCTGCCGTTCCGGGTGCACACGATGGTGCAGGCCGCGACCGCCGGGGCGCGCGGCAGCGAGCGGCTGCGCATCGTGGATGTCAGCGATGCCGCCCCGCAGGTGCTGTACGAGGACCCCGGCATCGACACCGACAACGCCTTCGCGCTGAGCCTGCCGCTGGAGGTCGACGGCCGCCGCTGGCGGCTGGACTTCTATTCCGGGCCGATGGCCAGCGCGGTACCCGGCCTGACCAGCCTGAACTGGCTGCTGGCGGCGGGCATCGCGATCAGCCTGCTGCTGTTCGCGATCGTGTGGTCGCTGGCCGGCACCCAGGCGCGCGCGCAGCGGATTGCCAGTGCGATGACGGCTTCCCTGCGGCGCAGCGAGGAGCGCTTCCGCACCGCGATCCAGCATTCGCCGATCGGCAAGGCGCTGCTGGATGCGCAGGGCCGGGTACTGGAGGTGAACGAAGCCTTCGAGCGCCTGGTCGGGCGACCCGCGCCGCAGCTGCTCGGGCATCCGCTGGCCGGCGTGCTGGCCGGCGCCGACCCGCATTCGCGCGAGGCGGCGCTGCAGGCGCTCGCGGCCGGTACGGTCGCGCGCGCCACGGTGGCGCTGCGGCGCGCGGACGGCGACCTGCGCCACGTGCAGCTGGTCGCGGCGCCGCTGCCCGGGCGCGGCGAGGGTGAGGCCGCGCAGCTGGTGCAGGTGGACGACATCACCGATCGCGTGCGTGCCGAGCAGGAGGTGCAGGCGCTCAACCGCAGCCTGGAGGCGCGGGTCGCCGCGCGCACGCGCGCCCTGCGCGAGGCCAACCGCGAGCTGGAATCCTTCGCCTACAGCGTCTCCCACGACCTGCGCGCGCCGCTGCGCGCGATCGAGGGCTTCAGCCGGATCCTGATGGAGAAGCAGGCCGCGGCGCTGGACGCGAGCGGGCGCGACTACCTGCAGCGCGTGCGCAACGCGACCGCGCGCATGGGCGAGCTGATCGAGGCGCTGCTGAAGCTGTCGCGGATCGGCCGTGGCGAGCTCAAGCCGGAGGACGTCGACCTCTCGGCGCTGGCGGCGGACGTGGTCGCCGGCCTGCGCGAGAGCCGGCCGGGGCATGCCCCGGAGGTGGCGATCCAGCCGGGCCTGCACGCCCAGGGCGACCGCGCGCTGCTGCGCAACCTGCTGGACAACCTGCTCGGCAACGCCTGGAAGTTCACCCGCGACGCGGCCACGCCGCGGATCGTCTTCGGGGCCGAGCGCGGGCCCGGCGGCTTGCCGGAATTCTTCGTGCGCGACAATGGCGCCGGCTTCGATCCGGCCTATGCCGACAAGCTGTTCCAGCCGTTCCAGCGCCTGCACAGCCAGGACCAGTTCGAGGGCCACGGCATTGGCCTGGCCTCGGTCAAGCGCATCGTCGAGCGCCACGGCGGCCACATCCGCGCCGAAGGCGCGCCGGGGCAGGGCGCGACGTTCTTCTTCACGCTCGCCCCGGATCCGCACGACGCGCACTGACGCGCGGTTTCGTCCGGCCCGGCAGGGCGGCTCAGGCGTCCTTGTTGTGGCGGCGCAGCAGGCGCTGCTTCTCGCGGTTCCAGTCGCGCTCGCGGCTGGCCTCGCGCTTGTCGTGCTGCTGCTTGCCGCGCGCCAGCGCCAGTTCGGCCTTGACCTTGTTGCCTTTCCAGTACAGCGCGACCGGGATCAGGGTGTAGCCCTCGCGCTGGACGCGCCCGATCAGCTGGTCGATCTCGCGCCGGTGCAGCAGCAGCTTGCGGGTGCGGCGGTCGTTGGCGACGACGTGGGTCGAGGCCTGGATCAGCGGGGTGATCTGCGCGCCGACCAGGAACAGCTCGCCCTCCAGCACCACGGCATAGGCGTCGCCGATGTTGGCGCGGCCGGCGCGGATCGCCTTCAGCTCCCAGCCCTGCAGGGCCAGCCCGGCCTCGTATTTCTGCTCCAGGTGGTATTCGTGCCGGGCGCGCTTGTTGAGGGCGATGGTGCCGCCCGGGTTTGGCTTATCCTTGCCCGCTTTCTTGTTCATCCGCCCATTCTCGCCGATCCTGCGCCGCCGGCGCAGCCGCCCGGAGACGCCATGCCGCAGATCCTCCGCAGTGCCCTGGTCGAGCATTCGGCCGCGCGCATGTTCGCATTGGTCAACGACGTGGCCGCCTATCCGCGCCGCTTCGAGTGGTGCCGCCAGGCGCAGGTGCTGGAGCAAGGCGAGGACCGCCTGCTGGCGCGGCTGGACCTCGGCATCGGCGGCTTCCACACCTGGTTCACCACCGAGAACACCCTGGTGCCGCCGCACCACATCGACATGGCCCTGCGCGAGGGCCCGTTCGCGCGCCTGCACGGGCGCTGGACCTTCCACGCGCTGGACGAGAACGCCTGCAAGGTCAGCCTGCAGCTGGACTTCGAACCGCAGTCCAAGCTGCTGCTGCCGGCGCTGGCGCTTGGCCTGCAGGGGCTGGCCGACCGCATGGTCGACGACTTCGTGCGCGAGGCCGAGCGCGGGGCATGATCCGGGTCGAACTCATCCGGGCCTGGCCCGGCCGCCACGAGGCGTTGCAGCTCGAACTGCCCGAAGGCAGCCGCGCCGGCGACGCGCTGGCGCGCGCGGGCTGGGCGCTGGACGCGGGCCATCCGCTTCTGGCGGTGTACGGCCAGCGTGCGACCCCGGAGACGGTGCTGCGCGACGGCGACCGGCTGGAGCTCTTGCGCCCGCTGCAGGCCGATCCCAAGCAGGCGCGCCGGCGGCGCGCGCAGCGCCAGCCGCGGCGTTAGCCCGGCCGCGGGACAAGGAGAGTGCCGGCTCAGCGCCGGCGGCGGCGCTCCTTATCCTTGTCCTTGGCCAGGTTCGGGCCGAACTCCTTGACCACCTGGTCGGCCAGCTGCGCGTCCTGCTCGGGGAAGTAGTCGCCTTCCCAGCGCTCCAGCACGCCGTCCTTGAAGTAGACAGTCAGGGTCTTGACCTCGGTCTTGCCGACCCGCCCGGTGCGCTGCGCGGCGGCATAGTCCCAGCGGTCCTGGTGGAAGGGGTCCTGGACCGAGGGCGTGCCCAGCACGGTCATCACCTGGCGCTTGTCCATCCCCGGCTGCAGCTGGCCGACGGCAGTCGCATCCAGCAGGTTGCCCTGGTACAGCGGCTGGCGGTAGATGATGCCGCAGCCACTGGTGGCGAGGATCGCGAGCAGGAGCAGGGGGAGCGTGCGCATCGGGACGTCGGCGGAGGGGCGAGGCGGCGATGATACACTCCCCCCGCACGCCGCCGGCGCCCGCGCACGGCATCCGCCGTTCATGCGGCGTTGGCGGTGCGAGGCGACGGCAGCGAGGGCAGGGGATGGAATCGCAGGATTTGCGCAAGGCCGGCCTGAAGGTCACCCATCCGCGCATGCGGATTCTCGAGCTGCTCGAGCAGAGCAAGCCGCGGCACATGACCGCCGAGGACATCTACCGGCAGCTGCTGGCCAACGGCGAGGAGATCGGGCTGGCCACCATCTACCGGGTGCTGACCCAGTTCGAGTCGGCCGGGATCGTGCTCAAGCACCATTTCGAGGGCGGCCAGGCGATCTACGAGCTCGACCGCGGCGACCACCACGACCATATGGTGGACATCGACAGCGGCCGCATCATCGAATTCCACAGCAGCGAGATCGAGGCGCTGCAGAAGAAGATTGCCGCCCAGCACGGCTACGAGATCGCCGACCACGCGCTGGTGCTGTACGTGCGCAAGAAGAAGTAGCCGCACAGGGCGGGGGCGCTGCGGCTTATGCCGCTTGCGTCTGCAGCAGCTTGTCGGCGGCGGCGCGGGCCTCGGAGGTCACGTCGGCGCCGCCGAGCATGCGCGCGATCTCCTCGCGGCGGCCGGCCGCGTCCAGCCGCTGCACCGCCGCCTGGGTCACGCCGCCGGCGGCCGCCTTCAGCACCCGGTACTGGGCATGGCCGGCGGCCGCGACCTGCGGCTGGTGGGTGACGCACAGCACCTGGCGGTCGCGGCCGAGCGCACGCAGGCGCTGCCCGACCGCGGCCGCGACCGCACCGCCGATGCCGGCATCCACCTCGTCGAACACCAGGGTCGGCACCGCGTCCGCGCCGCGGGTCGCCACTTCCACCGCCAGCGCGATGCGCGACAGCTCGCCACCGGAGGCGACCTTGCGCAGCGGGCGCGGCGGCTGCCCGGGATTGGCGCTGACCAGGAACTCGGCGCGCTCGGCGCCGAGCGGGTCGGGGTCCGCGTCGGCCTGCGCCTCGAGCAGGATGGCGAAGCGCCCGCCCGGCATGCCCAACTCGCCGACCAGCGCCTCGACCGCGGCGGCGAGGGCGTCCGCGGCGCGCTGGCGCGAGGCGGACAAGGCGCCGGCGGCCCGCACCCAGTCGGCCTGCGCGGCGGCCAGGTCGCGCTCCAGCCGCGCTAGGCGCTGGTCGGCATCCGCCAGCGCCTCCAGCTCGGCGGCCAGGACGTCGCGCTGCGCCGCCAGCCGCTCCAGCGGCACCCGGTGCTTGCGCGCGAGGTCGTGCAGGCGCGCCAGGCGCTGCTCGAGCGCGGCCAGCGCGTCCGGGTCGAGCTCGAGGTCGTCGCGGATCCGCTGCAGCAGCGCCTGCGCCTCGTCCAGCTGGATCGCGGCGGCCTCCAGCAGGGCATCCACCTCGCCCAGGCGCGGTTCGTGCGCGGCTTGGCGCTGCAGTTCGGCGCGCAGGCGCGGCAGCCGGCGGCCGAAGGCGTCGTCGCCGCCGAGCAGCTCGAGCGCCTGCTCGCAGGCGGCGATCAGGGCGGCGGCGTGCGCGTGCCGGCGGTGGCTGGCCTCCAGCTCCGCCAGCGTCGCCGCCTCCAGCGGCTGCGCCTGCAGCTCCGCCAACTGGTGCTGCAGCCAGGCCTGGCGCTCGCCGACGTCGCCGCGCGCCAGCAGCGCGGCCTGCTCCTGCCGCAGCGCCTGCCAGCGCCGCGCGGCGTCGGCGGTGGCCTGCAGCAAGGCGGGATGGCGCGCATAGGCATCCAGCAGGCGGGTCTGGTGCGGGCGCGACAGCAGCGCCTGCTGGGCGTGCTGGCCGTGCAGGCCGACCAGACGCGCGCCGAGCTCGGCCAGCTGCGCCAGGCTGGCGCCGCGGCCGTTGATCCACGCGCGCGAGCCGCCGTCCGCGCGCAGGGTGCGGCGCAGCCGGCATTCGCCGCCGTCGTCCAGTTCCTGCTCGCGCAGCCAGGCGGCGGCGTCGGCGGCGTCGGCGAGGTCGAATTCGGCCTCCAGCTCGGCGCGTTCGGCGCCGTGGCGGACCGCGCCGGCGTCCGCGCGCGCCCCGCACAGCAGGCCGAGCGCGTCCACCAGCAGCGACTTGCCGGCGCCAGTCTCGCCGGAGATCACGGTCAGCCCGGGGCCGAACGCCAGCGAGGCCTCGGCGACCACGGCGAAATCGCGGATGGACAGGGACAGCAGCATGCCGCGCATTGTGCCGCGTCGGCCGCCGCCGCCAAAGCCGGCGCCGCGCTTGCGCCGCGGCCGGCCCGCCCTTACAAACGCGGCATGGCCCGCAGTGCCGCCGACATCAGCCAGGATCCGCGTGCGCGCCAGCTGCTGCGCACCCTGATCGCGCGCCACATCCGCGACGGCGCGCCGGTCGGCTCGCAGACCCTGGCCCGGCACGCCGGGCTGGACGTCAGCCCGGCCACCATCCGCAACATCCTGGCCTCGCTGGAGGACGCCGGGCTGGTCGCCTCGCCGCACACCTCGGCCGGGCGCGTGCCGACCGCGCAGGGCTACCGCCTGTTCGTGGACTCCCTGCTGCAGCTGCGCCCGCTGCCGGAGGAGGAACTGGCGCGCCTGCGCAGCGAATTGCCGGCGGGGGCGGGCACCCAGGCCCTGCTCGGCAGCGCCTCCGAACTGCTGTCGGCCATGACCCGCTTCGTCGGCATGGTCAGCGTGCCGCGGCGGGAGAGCTTCGCCTTCCGCCAGATCGAATTCGTCCCGCTGGATCCCCAGCGGGTGCTGGCGATCCTGGTGTTCGCCGACGGCGAGGTGCAGAACCGGGTGGTGCAGGTGCGGCGCGCGTTCGACCCCGCCGAGCTGGAGCAGGCCGCGCGCTACCTCAACAGCCATTTCGCCGGGCAGCCGCTGGCGGCGATCCGCGCCCGCCTGCTGCAGGACCTGCGCCAAGCCCGCAGCGAGCTGGAGCACCTGCTGGCCAGTTCGGTGGAACTGGCCGAGCAGGCGCTGGCGCCCGGCGCCGAGGACATGCTGCTGGCCGGGCAGGCGCGCCTGCTCGGCCTGCAGGAGCTGGCCGACCTCGACCGCCTGCGCGCGCTGTTCGAGGCCTTCGCCGAGAAGCGCGAACTGCTGCAGCTTTTGGAACGCACCGCGCGCGCGCCGGGGCTGCGGGTGTTCATCGGCGAGGAGACCGGGCTCGCCCCGCTGGAAGGGATGTCGCTGGTGACCGCGCCCTATGGCCGCGACGGGCGCGTGCTCGGGGTGCTCGGCGTGATCGGGCCGAGCCGGATGGCCTACGACCGGGTGATCCCGCTGGTCGAGGCGGCGGCCAGCGCGCTCGGCGATGCCTTGAATCCCGGCGCCTGAGGCCCCATCGCTGGCGCGTGCGGCGATTCGCCGCGACCGGAAGCAGAGGCCATGACCCAGGAAACCCCACCGCAGGATGCCACCCCCGCGGCCGCCGCGCCCGCGCAGGACGGCCAGGACGCCCACGACGCACTGGAAGCGCTGCGCGCCGAGCTCGAGCAGCTCAAGGCACAGTCGCTGCTGGAGCGCGCCGACCTCGAGAACCAGCGCAAGCGCATGGCGCGCGAGCTGGAGAGTGCGCGCAAGTTCGCCAACGAGCGGCTGCTGGCCGATCTGCTGCCGGTGTTCGACAGCCTGGACGCGGGCCTGGCCGCGGCTGGCGCCGAGGCCGGTGCCCTGCGCGAGGGGCTGGAGCTGACCTACCGCCAGTTGCTGAAGGTCGCTGCCGACAACGGCCTGAGCGTGCTCGACCCGGCCGGGCAGCCGTTCGACCCGGCGCTGCACCAGGCGGTCAGCCAGGTGCCGGCCGGCGAAGCCGCGCCGGGCAGCGTGGTGCAGGTGTTCCAGAAGGGCTACGTGCTGAACGGCCGGCTGCTGCGCCCGGCCATGGTGGTGGTCGCGCAGCAGGACTGAACCGGGCGCGGACGCAGGGCTTGAACGCCCCTCGCCGCCGCCCCACATGGAGGGCATCGGCGCAGCGCGCCCACCCCATCACCGCATCGAGGAACCGGAGGACGACATCATGGGCAAGATCATCGGCATCGACCTGGGCACCACCAATTCCTGCGTCGCCATCATGGAAGGCGGCAAGGCCCGGGTGATCGAGAACAGCGAGGGCGACCGCACCACGCCCTCGATCGTGGCCTGGACCAAGGACGGCGAGGTGCTGGTCGGCGCCTCGGCCAAGCGCCAGGCGGTCACCAACCCGAAGAACACCTTCTTCGCGGTCAAGCGCCTGATCGGCCGCAAGTTCAGCGACGCCGAAGTGCAGAAGGACATCGGCCTGGTGCCGTACTCGATCGTCCAGCACGACAACGGCGACGCCTGGGTGGCGCTGGCCGACGGCAAGAAGCTGGCGCCGCAGGAGGTCTCGGCCAAGGTGCTGGAGAAGATGAAGAAGACCGCCGAGGCCTACCTCGGCGAGCCGGTGACCGCCGCGGTGATCACCGTGCCGGCCTACTTCAACGACAGCCAGCGCCAGGCGACCAAGGACGCCGGCCGGATCGCCGGGCTCGAGGTCAAGCGCATCATCAACGAGCCGACCGCGGCGGCGCTTGCCTACGGCCTCGACAAGGGCGACGCCAAGGACCGCAAGATCGCGGTGTACGACCTCGGCGGCGGCACCTTCGACGTCTCGATCATCGAGATCGCCAACGTCGACGGCGAGAAGCAGTTCGAGGTGCTGGCCACCAACGGCGACACCTTCCTCGGCGGCGAGGACTTCGACAAGCGCGTGATCGACTACCTGGTGGATGAGTTCCAGAAGGAGCAGGGGATCGACCTGCGCAAGGACCCGCTCGCCCTGCAGCGCCTGAAGGACGCGGCCGAGCGCGCCAAGATCGAGCTGTCCGGCGCGCAGCAGACCGAGGTCAACCTGCCCTACATCACCGCCGATGCCAGCGGGCCCAAGCACCTGAACATCAAGCTCACCCGCGCCAAGCTGGAAGCGCTGGTCGACGACCTGATCAAGAAGACCATCGAGCCGTGCCGGATCGCGCTGAAGGACGCCGGCCTGCGCGCCTCCGACATCAGCGAGGTGATCCTGGTCGGCGGCCAGACCCGCATGCCGAAGGTGCAGCAGGCGGTGGCCGAATTCTTCGGCAAGGAGCCGCGCAAGGACGTCAACCCGGATGAGGCCGTGGCCATCGGCGCGGCGATCCAGGGCGGCGTGCTGGCCGGCGACGTCAAGGACGTGCTGCTGCTGGACGTGACCCCGCTGAGCCTGGGCATCGAGACCCTGGGCGGGGTGATGACCAAGATCATCGAGAAGAACACCACCATCCCGACCAAGGCCTCGCAGGTGTTCAGCACCGCCGAGGACAACCAGGCCGCGGTGACCGTGCACGTGCTGCAGGGCGAGCGCGAGCAGGCCCGCTACAACAAGTCGCTGGCCAAGTTCGATCTGACCGGGATCGAGCCGGCCCCGCGCGGGATGCCGCAGATCGAGGTGACCTTCGACATCGACGCCAACGGCATCCTGCATGTCTCGGCCAAGGACAAGAAGACCGGCAAGGAGCAGAAGGTCGAGATCAAGGCCGGCTCCGGCCTGTCCGAGGAGGAGATCAAGCGGATGGTGGCCGACGCCGAGGCGCACCGCGAGGAGGACCGCAAGTTCCACGAACTGGTGCAGGCGCGCAACCACGCCGACGGCCTGATCCACGCCACCCGCAGTGCGATCAAGGACAACGGCGACAAGGTCGGGGGCGATGTCATCGGCCGCGCCGAAGGTGCGATCGCGGAGCTGGAGACCGCGATGAAGGGCGACGACAAGGCCCAGATCGAAGCCAAGGCGCGCGCGCTGGAGGAAGCCCTGCAGGCGTTGGCGGCGGCCGCCGCCAGCGGCGCCGCCGGCCAGGCGGGCCCTGCGTCCGGCGCGAGCGCCAGCGGCGGCGACGACGTGGTCGACGCCGAGTTCACCGAGGTCAAGGACGACAAGAAGGCTTGATGGCCGCAGGCGATGCGACGGGCAGGCCATGGGCCTGCCCGTCGCCATGTGAGGGGAACGGGTTGGCCCGATGAGCAAGCGCGACTACTACGAGGTCCTGGGCGTGGCCCGCACCGCCGGCGAGGAGGAGCTGAAGAAGGCCTACCGCCGCTGCGCGATGAAGTACCACCCGGACCGCAACCCGGGCGACAAGAGCGCCGAGGCCGCGTTCAAGGAGTGCAAGGAGGCCTACGAGGTCCTGAGCGATCCCGCGCGGCGCCGGCTGTACGACCAGCACGGCCACGCCGCGTTCGAACACGGCATGGGCGGCGGCAATGCCGGCCCCGGCTTCGCCGACGTGGGCGACATCTTCGGCGACATCTTCGGCAGTATCTTCGGCGGCGGCGCCCGCCAGGGCCCGCGCCGCGGTGCCGACATCGGTTATGTGCTGGAGCTGGACCTGGAGGAGGCGGTCGCCGGGGTCGAGAAGCGGATCGAGGTGCCGACCGTGGTCGCCTGCGGCCACTGCCGCGGCACCGGCGCCGAGGACGGCAAGGTGGACACCTGCACGACCTGCCACGGGCGCGGCCAGGTGCGCATGCAGCGCGGGCCGTTCACGATGCAGGCGCCATGCCCGCACTGCGGCGGCAGCGGCCGCACCATCACTACCCCGTGCCGGCAGTGCCACGGCCACGGCCGGGTCGAGGAAGAGAAGATCCTGCAGGTCAAGATCCCGGCCGGGGTGGACAGCGGCGACCGCATCCGCCTGGCCGGCGAGGGCGAGGCCGGCCCGCCCGGCGCGCCGCCCGGCGACCTGTACGTGGAAGTGCGGGTGCGCCCGCACCCGATCTTCGAGCGCGACGGCGACGACCTCCACTGCGAGGTGCCGATCCGCATCTCGCAGGCGGCACTCGGCGACGTGGTGCGGGTGCCGACCCTGGACGGCGAGGTCGAGCTGCGCATTCCCGCCGAGACCCAGACCGGCAAGGTATTCCGCCTGCGCGAGCGCGGGGTGAAGTCGGTGCGCAGCCGGCATCCCGGCGACCTGTACTGCAAGGTGGTGGTGGAGACCCCGGTCAACCTCACCGCCGCCCAGCGCGAACTGCTGGAGAAGTTCGAGGCCACGTTCGTGGGCGAAGACGCGCGCCGGCATTCGCCGCGCTCGGCCACCTTCCTCGACGGGGTGCGCAGCTTCTGGGAGCGGATGGTGTCCTGATCCCGGGCTGAACAGCACTGCCCGCGCCTGCGCCGGCGGGACCAAATGCGTCGGTTCTTGACGCACATCACTCCTTGTGGGCGCGCCACATCCTATGCTGTGCCTGCACCATAGTGCGGACAGGCAATCCCCCGTGTCGGACCGCCCCTTCGACCCCGCCCTGGCCGGCGCGCCGGCGCCCCCCTCCGAGGCCCTGCTGGATAGCCTCCAGCAAGCGCTGCTCGAGCGTCTGCCGGCGGCACTGGAGCGCGCGATCGCGCGGGTGGACGACTACCTGTTCGACCGCAGCCAGGCCGGTGACGACCAGCTCGGCCTGGTCCAGCTGCGCGAACTGCGCCAGGTGCGCGGGCGTCTCGTGCGCGGGTTCGAGCACGCGCTGCAGGCCGGGTTCCGGCGCCTGCGCGATCCCTGGCTGGAGCCGACGGCGGCGGCGCCGCTCACCCTCAGCCTGATCGAGGAGGCCGCGCTCGACGAGCAACTGGCGGTGGAGCAACTGGCCGAGGGGCAGGCGCGGGTGCACCAGGTCGCACTGGAGGCGCTCGGCCAGCGCCTGCGCCACCTGCTGCGGCGCGACGAGCTCAAGGCGACCGACGACCCGTTCGCGCCGATGTTCCTGGCCGATGCCGTGCGCAAGGCCATGCAGGCAGTGGAACTCGACGGCGGCGTGCGCATCGTCCTGCTCAAGTACCTCGAGCGCGAATGGACACCGGCGCTGGGCCAGGCCTACGAGCGCGCCAATGCCGCGCTCGCCGCGGCCGGCATCCTGCCGCACCTGCGCATTGCTCCGCGCCACGAGGACGCCGCGCGCGCCCCCGCGACGCCGCGCGCGCCGGAGCCGGGGATGGCGGCCGCGCCCGATCCCGCTCCGGCCGGCGTCGCCGCGCCGGCGATCAGCCCGGCCGACCAGGCCGCATTCGCCGGCCTGCTCGGGCTGCTGCAGGGCTGGCGCTCGGCCAACGGCTGGACCCCGCCTGCTGCCGGTGACGGCACGCCGCCACGGCCGATCAGCTCGGCCGAACTGCTCAGCGTGCTGAGCCTGCTGCAGGGCGACCTGCCGCGCCAGCATGCATTGGCCGAGGGCGGCGGCGAGCCCTTGGCCCTGCGCCTGCGCCAGGAGATGGCGCAGGGCGCCAAGCGCCTGGGCGTGGCCGGCGACAACCTGCAGCTGGACGGCCTGGACGAGGACGCGGTCGATCTGGTCGCGCTGCTGTTCGACGTGCTGCTCGACGGCCCGCAGTTCGGCCCCGAGATCCGGCGCATGATCGGGCGCATGCTGGTGCCGTACGTCAAGGTCGCGGTCAAGGACCGCCGGCTGTTCCTGTTCAAGGAGCATCCGGCGCGGCGCCTGCTCAACACCGTGGCCGAGGCCTGCGAGGGCAACCGCGGCGAGGCGCCGCAAGAGCGCGAGCTGCTCAACCACGTCGACCGCACGATCGACCGCCTGGTCGCCGAGTTCAACGAGGACGTGGCGATCTTCGAGGTCCTCGAGCAGGAGCTGCGCGCCTACATGGCCCAGCACCGCAAGCGGGTCGAGCTGGCCGAGCGGCGCGCCGCCGAGCAACAGCGCGGCCGCGAGCGGCTGGAGCAGGCGCGTGCGCGCGCCGAGGCGATGCTGGCGCGGATGCGCAGCGACCGCGAACTGCCGCCGGTGCTGGACGCCTTCGTCGGCCGCTTCGCGGCGCACCACCTGGTGCAGGTGATCCTGCGCGAGGGCCAGGCCTCGCCGCGCATCGACGCCACCCTGGGCGCGGTCGAGCGCCTGCTGCTGGCGTTCGACCACGCCGAGCTGCAGATGCCGGTGGCGCAGATGCCCGAGCTGCCGCGCGCGGAGATCCTGGCGGTGCTGGCCAGCTCCGGCTGCGTCGGGGAGCCGGCCGAGGGCGTGCTGGCGGCCATGCACGAGGCGCTGCTACGGGTTGCGCGCGGCGAGCCGCCGTCCGCGGTGGCGACCGCGCTGGACGCGCCGATCCCGCCGCTGGAGCCGCCGGCGCCGCCGGCCCCGGATCCGGTGCCGCCGGGGCTGGAGCTGGTCGCCGGCAACGACATGCTCGACTACGACGGCCACGTGCTCGAGCACATGCGCGCGCTCAAGGTCGGGCAGTGGCTGCAACTGGCCACCAGCCCGGACCGGGTGGAGCCGGCCAAGGTGTCTTGGATCAGCCCGATCTCCGGCCGCCTGCTGCTGGTCAACCGGCGCGGCATCCGCGTGCTGGTGGCCTCGCCGGAGGAGCTGGCGGCGATGGCCAAGCTCGGTAAGGTCAGCCTGCGCCAGGGCGAGACCCCGTTCGAGGACGCGCTGCAGCAGGTCGCCGGGCGCCTGAAGTCCGCCGCCGCGCAGCTGTGAAGCCGGGGCGGGCGCTTGTCCGCGCCGGTCGCCGCCGCTAGCCTGCGCCGATGCCGACTCCCCCGATCCGCCTGTTGATCCATGGCGCCAGCGGGCGCATGGGCCGCGCGCTGCTGCGCCTGGCCGCCCCCGATCCGCGCTTCACTGTGGTCGCCGCCGTCGCCCGCCGCCCCCCGGCGGACGATCCCGCGGTTCCCTGGTGTCTGGCCGCCGCGTTGGAGGCCGTGCCGGCCTTCGACGTGGCCGTGGACTTCAGCCTGCCGGACGGCTTCGACGCGGTGCTCGCACTGTGCCAGGCGCGCGGCGCGGCGCTGGTGTCCGGCACCACGGGCCTGGCCGCGGCGCAGCAGGCGAGGCTGCAGCAGGCAGCGGCGCGCATCCCGCTGGTGTGGGCCAGCAACTTCAGCCGCGGGGTCGCGCTGCTGGAGGAGCTGGTCGAGCGCGCCGCGCGCGCGCTGCCGGGCTGGGACTGCGACATCGTCGAGGCCCACCATGCGCACAAGCGCGACGCCCCCTCGGGCACCGCCCTGACCCTGGGGGCGGCGGCCGCGGGCGGCGGCGCCGACCCGCGCTATGCCTCGCTGCGCGCCGGCGACATCGTCGGCGAGCACCTGGTGCAGTTCACCGGCCCCGGCGAGCGCATTGAACTGGTGCACCGCGCCGCTGACCGCGACATCTTCGCGCGCGGCGCGCTCGAGGCCGCGGCCCGCCTGCCGGCACGGCCGCCCGGGCGCTACCGCCCGCGCGACCTGCTGTAGCCGGCCGCCGCGCAGGCTGGCCGCGCCGGCCTGCGGCCGCTACAATCCACGCTCGCCTGACTTCTCACCGCACCGGACCGGTAGCCCCGCTCCGGCGCGTTTCTGCAACCCCACACTGGGCGATCCCCCTTTGGACAATCCCGCCATCCTCGCCCTCGAAGACGGCACCGTCTTCGCAGGCCATTCGGTCGGTGCGCCCGGCCTCTCCGTCGGCGAAGTGGTGTTCAACACCGCGATGACTGGCTACCAGGAAATCCTGACCGACCCGTCCTACGCCCGGCAGCTGGTCACCCTGACCTATCCGCACATCGGCAACACCGGCTGCACCGACCAGGACGACGAGGCCGACCGGGTCTGGGCCGCCGGCCTGATCGTGCGCGACGTGCCGCGCCGTCCCAGCAGCTGGCGCAGCCAGGCTGCGCTGCCGGATTGGCTGCGTGCGCGCGGGATCGTGGCGATCGCCGGGATCGACACCCGGCGCCTGACCCGTCTCCTGCGCGAGCGCGGCGCGCAGAACGGCGCGCTGTTGGCCGCGGCCGCGCCGGACGAGGCGCTGGACGTCGAGCGCGCGCTGGAGGCGGCGCGCAAGTTCCCGGGGCTCAAGGGCATGGACCTGGCCAAGGTGGTCAGCACCGCGCGGCCGTACCGCTGGCAGGAGGGCCAGTTCGACCTCGACCGCGGCTGTTTCGCCAGCGCCGCCCCGCGCTTCAAGGTGGTGGCCTACGACTTCGGGGTGAAGCGCAACATCCTGCGCATGCTGGCCGAGCGCGGCTGCGACGTGCACGTGGTGCCGGCGCAGACGCCTGCGGCCGAGGTGCTGGCGATGCGTCCGGACGGCGTGTTCCTGTCCAACGGCCCCGGCGACCCGGCGCCCTGCGACTACGCCATCGCCGCGATCCGGGAATTCATCCGGGCGAAGATCCCGCTGTACGGCATCTGCCTCGGCCACCAGCTGCTGGGCCTGGCGGTCGGCGCGCAGACCATGAAGATGGCGCACGGCCACCACGGCGCCAACCACCCGGTGCAGGACCTCGCCAGCGGCCGGGTGATGATCACCTCGCAGAACCATGGCTTCTGCATCGACGAGGCCACCCTGCCGGCGAACGCGCGCGTCACCCACCGCTCGCTGTTCGACGGCACCAACCAGGGCATCGCCTTGACCGACGCGCCCGCCTTCAGCTTCCAGGGCCATCCGGAAGCCGCGCCCGGCCCGCACGACGTGGCCCCGCTGTTCGATGCGTTCATCGCGCTGATGGAGCGCAACGCCAATGCCTAAGCGCACCGACATCCAGTCCATCCTGATCATCGGTGCCGGCCCGATCGTGATCGGCCAGGCCTGCGAGTTCGACTACTCCGGCGCGCAGGCGTGCAAGGCCCTGCGCGAAGAGGGCTACCGGGTGGTGCTGGTGAACAGCAACCCGGCCACGATCATGACCGACCCGGACATGGCCGATGCCGTGTACATCGAGCCGATCAACTGGCAGACGGTCGAGAAGATCATTGCCAAGGAGCGGCCGGACGCACTGCTGCCGACCATGGGCGGGCAGACCGCGCTCAACTGCGCGCTGGACCTGGCCGACCACGGCGTGCTGGAGAAGTACGGGGTGGAGCTGATCGGCGCCAGCCGCGAGGCGATCCGCATGGCCGAGGACCGCGAGTTGTTCCGGCAGGCGATGGCGCAGATCGGGCTGGAATGCCCGCGCGCGGAGATCGCGCGCAGCTTCGAACAGGCGCTGGCGATCCAGGCCAGGGTCGGCTATCCCACCATCATCCGCCCGAGCTTCACCTTGGGCGGCAGCGGCGGCGGCATCGCCTACAACCGCGAGGAGTTCGAGGAGATCGTCAAGCGCGGGCTGGATTTGTCGCCGGTGCACGAGGTGCTGGTCGAGGAATCGGTGCTGGGCTGGAAGGAGTATGAGATGGAAGTGGTCCGCGACCGCGCGGACAACTGCATCATCGTGTGCAGCATCGAGAACCTCGACCCGATGGGCGTGCACACCGGCGATTCGATCACGGTCGCCCCGGCGCAGACCCTGACCGACAAGGAATACCAGCGCATGCGCGACGCCTCGCTGGCGGTGCTGCGCAAGATCGGGGTGGACACCGGCGGCAGCAACGTGCAGTTCGGCATCAACGCCCGCAACGGGCGGATGGTGGTGATCGAGATGAATCCGCGGGTGTCGCGCTCCTCGGCGCTGGCCTCGAAGGCGACCGGCTTTCCGATCGCCAAGGTCGCGGCCAAGCTCGCGGTCGGCTACACCCTGGACGAGTTGAAGAACGAAATCACCGGCGGCCGCACCCCGGCCTCGTTCGAGCCGGCGATCGACTACGTGGTCACCAAGATCCCGCGCTTCGCGTTCGAGAAGTTCCCGGCCGCGGACGCGCGCCTGACCACCCAGATGAAGTCGGTGGGCGAGGTGATGGCGATCGGGCGCTGCTTCCAGGAATCGCTGCAGAAGGCCCTGCGCGGGCTGGAGACCGGCAAGGCGGGGCTGGATCCGACCGGCCTGGATCTGGCCTCCGAGGACGGCCTGCTGGCGCTGCGGCGCGAGCTGAAGGAACCCGGCCCGGAGCGCATCTTCCACATCGCCGATGCGTTCCGCGCCGGCATGAGCGTGGAGGAGGTGCACGCGCTGTCGTTCGTCGATCCGTGGTTCCTCGACCAGATCGAGGAGCTGGTGCAGCAGGAGGCCGAGCTGGTGCGCCGCGGCCTGGACGGGCTGGATGCGGCCTTCCTGCGCGCGCTCAAGCGCAGGGGCTTCTCCGATGCGCGGATCGCGCGCCTGCTCGGCACTACCGAGGGCGCGGTGCGCGCGCTGCGCAAGGCGTTCGGCGTGCGTCCGGTGTACAAGCGGGTGGACAGCTGCGCCGCCGAGTTCGCCACCGGCACCGCCTACCTGTATTCCACTTACGAGGAGGAGTGCGAGGCGCAGCCGACCCAGCGCCGCAAGATCATGGTGCTCGGCGGCGGGCCCAACCGCATCGGCCAGGGCATCGAGTTCGACTACTGCTGCGTGCACGCCGCGCTCGCCCTGCGCGAGGACGGGTACGAGACCCTCATGGTCAACTGCAACCCGGAGACGGTGTCCACCGACTACGACACCTCCGACCGCCTGTACTTCGAGCCGCTCACGCTCGAGGACGTGCTGGAGATCGTCGAGCTGGAGAAGCCGGCGGGCGTGATCGTGCAGTACGGCGGGCAGACCCCGCTGAAGCTGGCGCGCGCGCTGGAGGCCAACGGCGTGCCGATCATCGGCACTTCGCCGGACTCGATCGACCTGGCCGAGGACCGCGAGCGCTTCCAGCGGCTGGTCGACGAGCTCGGCCTGAAACAGCCGCCGAACCGCACCGCGCGCAGCCCCGAGGAGGCGCTGGCCCACGCCCGCGAGATCGGCTACCCGCTGGTGGTGCGCCCCAGCTACGTGCTCGGCGGGCGCGCGATGGAGGTGGTGCACGCCGATGCCGACCTCGCGCGCTACATGCGCGAGGCGGTGCAGGTGTCCAACGACGCGCCGGTGCTGCTGGACCGCTTCCTCGACCACGCGGTCGAGGTCGACATCGACGTGATCGCCGACCGCGACGGCCAGGTGCTGGTCGGCGGGGTGATGGAGCACATCGAGGAAGCCGGCGTGCATTCCGGCGATTCCTCCTGCTCGCTGCCGCCGTACTCGCTGCCGGCGCGCACCCAGCAGCGTCTGCGCGAGCAGGTGGCGGCGCTGGCGCGCGCGCTGCGCGTGGTCGGCCTGATGAACGCGCAGTTCGCGGTCCAGCGCGGTGGCGAGGGCGAGGACGACACCATCTACCTGCTCGAGGTGAATCCGCGTGCCAGCCGCACGGTGCCGTTCGTGTCCAAGGCGATCGGGCGCCCGCTGGCCAAGATCGCGGCGCGCTGCATGGCCGGGATGACGCTGGCCGAGCAGGGCGCGACCGCCGAGATCGTGCCGGGCTACTACTCGGTCAAGGAGGCGGTGTTCCCGTTCGCCAAGTTCCAGAACGTCGATCCGATCCTCGGCCCGGAGATGCGCTCCACCGGCGAGGTGATGGGCGTCGGCCGCAGCTTCGCGGCGGCGTTCGCGCGCGCCGAGGAGGCCGCCGGCATCCGCGCGCCGCAGCCGGGCAAGGCGTTCCTGTCGGTGCGCGACCCGGACAAGCCGCGCCTGCTCGAGGTCGCGCGCACCATGCTGGCGCGCGGCTTTAGCCTGGTCGCCACCGCCGGCACCGCTGACTACCTGCAGGCGCACGGGATCGCCTGCGAGCGGGTGAACAAGGTGACCGAGGGCCGCCCGCACATCGTCGACCTGATCAAGAACGGCGAGATCGCCTATATCATCAACACCACCGAAGGACGGCAGGCCATCGCCGATTCCTTCTCGATCCGGCGCGAGGCGCTGCAGCAGCGCGTCACCTATTCCACCACCGTGGCGGGTGCGCGCGCGCTGCTGCACTCGCTGGACCATCGCGGCGCGGGCGACGTGCTCTCGCTGCAGGAACTGCACAGGGAACTTGCATGAGTCGAGCCCCCATCACCGCCAAGGGCGCGGCGCGGCTGCGCGCCGAGCTGGAGGAACTGAAGTCGGTCAAGCGCCCGGCCGTGATCCAGGCCATCGCCGAGGCGCGTGCGCACGGCGACCTGCGCGAGAACGCGGAGTACCATGCCGCGCGCGAGCAGCAGGGCTTCATCGAAGGCCGCATCAAGCACCTGGAGGCGGAGCTGTCGCACGCGCAAATCATCGACGTGGCGCAGCTGGCCGCCGGCGACCGGGTGGTGTTCGGCGCCACCGTGGTGCTGGCCGAATGCGACGGCGACGGCGAGAAGTGCTACCAGATCGTGGGCGACCTCGAGGCCGACATCCGCCAGGGGCTGATCGCGATCTCCTCGCCGGTGGCGCGCGCGCTGATCGGCAAGCACGCCGGCGACGTGGTCGCGATCGAGGCGCCCGGCGGCACCCGCGAATACGAGATCGTCTCCGTCCGCTACGAGGGCTGAGCCGCCGTGGCGCGGCGGGTCCTGCTGCTGCCGCCGGCCGCGCGCCTCGCGGCGAGCCCGCTGCCACCGGCGCTGGCGCAGGCGCTGGCGCGCGCCGACCGCACGCGTGTCGCGCCCGGTGGCGAGGCGCAGTGCCTGCGCCAGTTCCGCCCGCAGCCGTCGGCCTGGCCGGCGGCCGCGCTGGCGCGCCTGCACGAGGCGGAGGCGCCGCACCTCGCCGGGAACGTCTGGTTGCGCGCCGATCCGGCGCACCTGCGCGCGGACATCAACGGCGTCCGCCTGCTCGGGGTGGGCGCCCGTCTGGGCGTGGATCAGGCGGACGTGGACGCCCTGCTACCGGCGCTGCGCCCGCTGTTCGCGGAGGCCGGGGTCACGCTGGAGGCCCCGCATCCGGCGCGCTGGTACCTGCGGCTGCCGGCGGACACGCCGCTGCCCGCGTTCAGCGCGCCCGAGGACGCCCTCGGCGACGACGTGTTCGCGCATGCGCCGCGCGGCGAGGCGGCGCGCCGCTGGCGGGCGCTGGAAAGCGAGGTGCAAGTCCTGCTGCACAACCATCCGCACAACGCCGCGCGCGTGGCGGCCGGCAAGGTCGCGGTGAACGCGCTCTGGTTCTGGGGCGGAGGCGCGCTGCCCAGCGCGGTGGTTGCGCCTGCGGCCGCGGTGTATTCCGACGATCCGGTGCTGCGCGGCGCCGCGCGCCTGGCCGGCGTGCCCGATCATCCGCTGCAGCACGCCCCCGCTGCCACCGACGAGGTCCTGCTCGACCTGCGCCACATGCGCGACTGGGATGCGCTGCGCGCGCTCGCGCTGCCGCCGCTCGCGGCCGGCGCCGAGGTCGTGCTGGACTTCGCCGATGGCCAAGTGTTCCGCCTCCGCCGCGGCCAGCGCTGGCGGCTATGGCGGCGCCCACGGCCGGGACTGCCGGCATGAGCCCCGCGCGCCGGATCGTGCGCCGCCCGGCGGTGGCGCCGGTAGGCGACTGGCCCGCGCACTGGCCCGATCTGCTGCGGCGGGTGCATGCCGCGCGCGGCAGCGACGCCCGCCGCGCGCTGCCGCGGCTGGCCGACCTGCCGCCGCCGTCGGACCTGCGCGGGATCGAGGCCGCGGTCGGCCTGCTGTGCGCGGCCATCGCCGCCGATGCGCACATCGTGGTGGTCGGCGACTTCGACTGCGACGGCGCCACCGCCTGCGCGGTGGGCGTGCGCGGGCTGCGCCTGCTGGGGGCGCGCCGGGTGTCGCACGCGGTGCCCAACCGCATGGTCCACGGTTACGGGCTGAGTCCTGGGCTGGTCGAGGATCTGGCGGCGATGCAACCCGACCTGGTGGTCACGGTGGACCACGGCATCGCCTGCCATGCCGGGATCGCGGCGGCCAAGGCGCGCGGCTGGCAGGTGCTGGTGACCGACCACCACCTGCCGGGCCCGACGCTGCCGCCGGCGGATGCCATCGTCAATCCCAACCAACCCGGTTGCGGCTTTCCGGGCAAGGCGCTGGCCGGGGTCGGGGTGGTGTTCTACCTGCTGCTGGCGCTGCGTGCCGCGCTGGGGTCGAAGGCCGACCTGGCAGGCCTGCTGGATCTGGTCGCGGTCGGCACGGTGGCCGACCTGGTGCCGCTGGACGCCTGCAACCGCGCCCTGGTCGGCGCCGGCCTGCGCCGGCTGCGGGCGGGGCAGGGCTGCCCCGGGCTGCGCGCGCTCATCGAGGTGTCCGGGCGCCGCGCGGAGACCCTCACCACCGCCGACATCGGCTTCGCCCTCGCCCCGCGGATCAACGCGGCGGGGCGGCTGGAGGACATGGGCCTGGGCATCGCCTGCCTGCTCACCGACGATCCCGCCGAGGCGCGGCGACTGGCCGCGGCCCTGCACGCGATCAACGCGGAGCGCCGCGCCCTGCAGGCGGACATGCAGGAGGTGGCCGAAGCCCATCTGGACGGGATCGACGCCGCGCATGCCGCGGTCCTGTTCGATCCCGACTGGCATCCCGGGGTGGTCGGGCTGGTGGCCTCCAAGCTGAAGGAGCGCCTGCACCGGCCAGCGATTGCCTTCGCTCCGGCCGAACCCGGCAGCGACCTGCTGCGCGGCTCGGCGCGTTCGATCCCCGGGTTCCACATGCGCGATGCGCTGGCGCTCGTCGATGCCCGCCATCCAGGGCTGATCCCGCGCTTCGGCGGGCATGCGATGGCCGCCGGCCTGAGCCTGCCGCGCGCGGCTTTCCCCGCGTTCCGCGACGCCTTCGTGCAGGTCGCGCGCGAGGGGCTGTCGCCCGAACTGCTGACCGACGTCCTCTACAGCGACGGCGCGCTGCGCGCGGACGAACTGCGGCTGGCCACCGCGCTGGCCCTGCGCGACGGCGGCCACTGGGGGCAGGGCTACCCGGAGCCGCTGTTCGACGGCGAGTTCGCCGTGCGCGACTGGCGCGTGCTGAAGGAGCGCCACCTCAGGCTGGAGCTCGAACTGGACGGCGTGCGCTGCCCTGCGATCCACTTCGACGGCTGGGACGGCACGGCGCCAGGCGCGCGGCTGCGGATCGCCTACCGCCTGGTCCCGGACGACTGGCGCGGCGGCGAGGCGGTGCAGCTGGTGGTGGTGCACCGCGAGCCGGCCTGAATGCGCGCGGGCTGGTAAGATGCACGGCCGTTTCCGCCGTGGCTTTCACCCCCATGATCGAGCTCAATCCCCTCCGAGCACGCATCGCCGACCTCAGCGGCCGGCTGGATGCGCTCCGGGGGTATCTTTGACTACGACGCCAAGCGCGAGCGCCTGGAAGAAGTCGAACGCGAACTGGAACACCCGGACGTCTGGAACGACCCCGCCCGCGCGCAGGCGCTGGGGCGGGAGCGCGCGCTGCTGGACAAGACCGTCAATGGGATCCGCAGCCTGAGCGAGGGCCTGGCCGGTGCCGGTGAGCTGCTGGACCTGGCCGAGCTGGAGAACGACGAGGAGACCGCGCTGGCGGTGCAGGCCGACGTCGACCGCTACCAGAAGGGCGTGGAGCAGATCGAGTTCCAGCGCATGTTCTCGGGCCCGATGGACGCGGCCAATGCGTTCGTGGACATCCAGGCCGGCGCCGGCGGCACCGAGGCGCAGGACTGGGCCGAGATGCTGCTGCGCATGTACCTGCGCTGGTGCGAGTCGCGCGGCTGGAAGACCGAGCTGATGGAGGTCAGCGCGGGCGACGTGGCCGGGATCAAGTCCGCCACCTTCCGGGTCGAGGGCGACTACGCCTACGGCTGGCTGAAGACCGAGATCGGCGTGCACCGGCTGGTGCGCAAGAGCCCGTTCGATTCCGACAACCGCCGCCACACCAGCTTCACCAGCGTGTTCGTCTCGCCCGAGGTGGACGACGACATCGACATCGAGATCAACCCGGCCGACCTGAAGACCGACGTGTACCGGTCCTCCGGCGCCGGCGGCCAGCATGTGAACAAGACCGAGTCGGCGGTGCGCATCACCCATGTGCCCAGCGGGGTGGTGGTGGCCTGCCAGACCGAGCGCAGCCAGCACGCCAACCGCGAGCGTGCGATGAAGATGCTGAAGGCCAAGCTGTACGAGCTGGAGCTGCAGAAGCGCAACGCCGAGAAGGACCGCCTGGAAGCCAGCAAGTCCGACATCGGCTGGGGCAGCCAGATCCGCAATTACGTGCTCGACCAGAGCCGGATCAAGGACCTGCGTACCGGCCTGGAGCGTTCCGACACCCAGAAGGTGCTCGACGGCGATCTCGACGAATTCGTCGAGGCCAGCCTGAAGATGGGCCTGGACGCCGGCGCCAAGCGCAGCGATGCGGCCTGAAGCGGCGCTCGCGGGACTGCTGCTGGCTGCCGCTGCGGCAGTCCCGGCCTCGGCCCGTCCTTCCCGCTGCACCGCCCCGCGACTGGTCTTTCATCCCCACGGCGCTGCTGCGCGACCCGGCCGCACCCGGCCGGGTGCAGGCTGCCGCCCCTACGCCCCCTCGCCATGACCACTGTCCCCGCCAGTCCCGATGACAACGCCCTGATCGCCGAGCGTCGCGCCAAGCTCGCTGCGCTGCGTGCGCAGGGCATCGCGTTCCCCAACGACTTCAGGCGCCGCGACTACGCCGGCGACCTGCAGGCGGCCTATGCCGATGCCACGCAGTGGACGGGCGAAGCGCTGGAGGCCGAAGGCCGCACGGTGGCGATCGCCGGGCGCATGCTGGCCAAGCGGGTGATGGGCAAGGCGGCGTTCGCCACCGTGCAGGACATGAGCGGGCGCATCCAGCTGTTCCTGCAGGCCAATGCGCTGGGCGAGGCCTACGAGGCGTTCAAGGGCTGGGACATCGGCGACATCGTGGCGGCCGAGGGCCGCCTGATGCGCACCAAGACCGGCGAACTGTCGGTGAAGGTGGAGACGCTGCGCCTGCTGGTGAAGGCGCTGCGGCCGCTGCCGGACAAGTTCCATGGCCTGGCCGACGTCGAGCAGCGCTACCGCCAGCGCTACGTGGACCTGATCGTCACCCCGGAGGCGCGCGAAGTGTTCGTCGCACGCTCGCGGATCGTTGCCGCGATCCGCCGCTGGCTGGACGCGCGCCGCTTCCTGGAAGTGGAAACGCCAATGATGCATTACATCGCCGGCGGTGCCACCGCGCGCCCGTTCGTCACCCACCACAACGCGCTGGACATCGACCTGTTCCTGCGGGTGGCGCCGGAGCTGTACCTCAAGCGCCTGGTGGTCGGCGGCCTGGAGCGGGTGTACGAGATCAACCGCAACTTCCGCAACGAGGGCGTATCCACCCGCCACAACCCCGAGTTCACCATGCTCGAGCTGTACGAGGCCTACGCCACGTACACCGAGGTGATGGACCTGACCGAGCAGTTGATCCGCGACGTGGCGCGCGAGGCCATGGGCACCACCGTATTCGAATGGGACGGCCATCGCATCGACCTCGGCCCGGCGTTCCGCCGCTGGCGGCTGGAGGAGGCGGTGCGCGAGTTGAACCCGGAGATTTCCGCGTCCGACTGCCGCGACCGCGAGGCGCTGGCCGCCCACTGCGCGCGCCTGAAGATCCCGGTCAAGCCCGGCGACGGCTGGGGCAAGCTCTTGCTGGAGATCTTCGAGAAGACCGTCGAGACCGGCCTGATCCAGCCGACCTTCATCACCCATTACCCGGTCGAGGTCAGCCCGCTGGCGCGCGAATCCGACAGCGAGCCGGGCATCACCGACCGCTTCGAGCTGTTCATCGGCGGCAAGGAGCTGGCCAACGGCTTCTCCGAGCTGAACGACCCCGAGGACCAGGCCGCCCGCTTCCGCGCCCAGGTCGCGGCCAAGGAGGGCGGCGACGACGAGGCCATGCACTACGACGCCGACTACATCCGCGCGCTGGAGGTCGGCCTGCCGCCGACCGGCGGGCTGGGGATCGGGATCGACCGGCTGGTGATGCTGCTGACCGGCTCCAGTTCGATCCGCGACGTCCTCCTGTTCCCGTACATGCGGCCGCAGGCCGGGGGCTGAGGCGCGCATGGCTGGCCGGTCCCTGCCGCCGTCCGCGTGGCCCGGGGGAGAAGCCGGCGCGCGACCGCGACGGCGATCACGGGGACGCGCATGGCCGAACGCCCGCCACTTGCCATCCCGCCGGGGCTGGACCACGATGCCGAGCATGCCGGCGGGACATTGCATATGCAGGACGGGCCGATGGACATCGTGATCGTCGATGACCAGGCGTCGGCGCGCACCATGCTGCGCCACATCGTGCAAGATCTTGGCCCGCAGCTGCGGGTGCACGACTTCGGCGACGCCACCGAGGCCCTGGCCTGGTGCCGCCAGCACCGCCCGGACCTGCTGCTGCTCGACTACCGGATGCCGGACCTGGACGGGATCGAATTCGCCCGCGCGTTCCGCGAGCCGCTCGGCAACCGCGACGTGCCGATCATCCTGATCACCGTGATCGGCGACGAGCCGGTGCGGCAGGCGGCGCTGGACGCCGGGGTGATCGACTTCCTGGTCAAGCCGATCCGCCCGCGCGAGCTGCGCGCGCGCTGCCGCAACCTGCTGCAGCTGCGCCAGCAATCGGAGTCGGTCAAGCAGCGCGCGCTCTCGCTGGAGCAGCGCCTGCTGGCGAGCATGCACGAGGTCGAGGAGCGCGAGCGCGAGACCCTGTCGCGGCTGGCGCGCGCGATCGAGCTGCGCGACGCCGGCACCAGCGCCTACCTGGAGCGGATGGCGCACATCGCGGGGCTGGTGGCCGAGGGCCTCGGTCTGCCCGAGGACCAGGTGCGCACCATCGAACTGGCCGCGCCGCTGCACGACATCGGCAAGATCGCGATCCCGGACGCGCTGCTGATGAAGCCCGGCCCGCTCGACGAGGCCGAGCGCGAGCGCATGAAGCAGCATCCGCGGATCGGCTACCAGCTGCTGCGCGACAGTCAGAACCGCTTCATCCAGGTCGGTGCCCTGATCGCGCTGCGCCACCACGAGCGCTACGACGGCAGCGGCTACCCGGACGGGCTGGCCGGCGAGGACATCCCGCTGGAGGCGCGGATCGTGACCGTGGCCGACGTGTTCGACGCGCTGATCTCGCCGCGCCCGTACAAGGAGGCCTGGAGCATCGAGCGCGCGCTCGACTATCTGCGCGCGCAGAGCGGCAAGCTGCTCGATCCGGCCTGCGTGCAGGCGCTGCTCGACAACGAGCCGCGCCTGCGCGAGATCTGCGAGCGCTACAGCCACGTCACCCCGCACCCGGGGTGGCAGGCTGCGTAGGCGGCGCATGACCGCGGCGCTGACCTGGCTGCGTGCGCGCCTGCACGGGCGCGCCGACAGCGAGCACCAGCAGGTGCTGGTGCGGATCGCCATCACCGCGCTGTTCTCCGCCTATCTCGGCTGGCTGGTGCAGGATGCCGCCCCCGGCGCGGCGCTGCGCCTGACCTGGCTGGTGCTGCTCGGCGAACTCGGGCTGTCGGTGCTGCTGTTGGCGGCGATCGTGCGGCACCCGGCGCCGTCGCATACGCGGCGCTGGGTCGGGATGCTGGCCGACTACGCCGCGATCGGGCTGGTCATGCACCTGCAGGACAAGGCCGGCGCGCCGCTGTACCCGGTCTACCTGTGGGTCACGATCGGCAACGGCCTGCGCTACGGGCCGCGCTACCTGTATGCCTCGACCGGGCTGGCGCTGCTGTCGTACATGTTCATGGCCATGTACACGCCGTTCTGGCGGCAGTATCCGTACCTCTCGGTCGGCCTGCTGCTCGGGCTGGGCGCGGTGCCGATGTACTTCCAGGGCCTGCTGCGGGCCTTGAACCATGCCCTGGAGGATGCACGCCAGGCCAACCAGGCCAAGAGCGTGTTCCTGGCCAACATGAGCCACGAGTTCCGCACCCCGCTGAACGCGATCAACGGCATGGCCGAGCTGCTGGCCAGCACCCCGCTGGCGCCGGAGCAGCGTACCTACGTGGAGACCCTGCAGAGCTCCGCGCGCGGGCTGCTGGAACTGGTCGAGGACGTGCTCGACATCTCCGCGATCGAGGCCGGCAAGCTGCGCCTGCGGATCGGCGAGTTCGTCCTGCGCGGCCTGTTCGACGATCTCGAGCGTTTCTTCCGGCCGATGGTGCGCAACAAGCAGCTGGACTATCGGGTCACGTTGGATCCGGGCCTGCCCCTGCGCCTGCTTGGCGACCGTGCGCGCCTGCGCCAGGTGCTGACCAACCTGATCGGCAACGCGATCAAGTTCACCCAGGCCGGCAGCGTGCGGGTCGAGGTCGCGCCGCTGGGCCCGGCGATCGGCAAGCAGGTCTGGCTGCGCTTCACCGTCACCGACACCGGCCCGGGCATCCCGCTCGCGCTGCAGCCCAAGCTGTTTGAGGCCTTCGAGCGCGGCGAGGTCAGCCTGTCGCGGCGCTTCGGCGGCACCGGCCTTGGCACCAGCATCGCCAAGGGCCTGACCGAGGCGATGGGCGGGCGCATCGGCTTCGAGAGCCAGGAAGGCGAGGGCACCCGGTTCTGGGTCGAGCTACCGTTCGAGGTCGCGCTCGACGTCTCCCCGGCGGGCAGCTCGCTCAGCGACGACGCTCTGCGCGGCGCCGGCGGCAACGTGATCGCGTTCAGCGATCCGTTCGTGCGCCACCGCGCGCGCGTCCCGGCGCAACGCATCCTGGTCGCGGACGACCATCCGGCCAACTGCCTGCTGCTGCAGGGCGTGCTGCAGAAGGCCGGGCACAAGGTGTTCGTGGCCGAGGACGGCGATGCCGCGCTGGACGCCCTGCACGAGGCGGAGTTCGACCTGGCCATCATCGACCTGCACATGCCCGGCATGGATGGCCTGACCCTGCTCAAGCACCTGCGGGTGATGCAGGCCGGGCGCAGCCGCCGCACGCCGGTGATCGTGCTCAGCGCGGACGCGACCCAGGAGGCGGTCGAGCGCTGCACCCGCGCCGGCGCGCGCGCGTTCCTGACCAAGCCGTTCGCCAGCCGGCAGTTGCTCGACCTGGTCATGGAGATCGCCACCGGCGAGGCGCCCAGTGCGCCGGTGGCGGGTGGGCCGCGGGCGGCGGTGGAACCGGCGCAGGTGCTGGATCCGTCGATCCTCGATGAATACGCCGCGCTCGGGCTCGGCGCGCAGTTCGAGGCCGAGTTCGTGGGGCAGTGCGTGGCCGACGCGCGGCGCGCGGTGCGTCGGCTGCGCGAATGCGCAGAAGGCAGCGACTGGGACATGCTGCGCGAGCACGCGCACGCGTTGAAGGGGATCGCCGGCAACCTCGGCCTGGTGCAGCTGGCCGCGCATGCCGGGCAGGTGATGCGGATGACCGTGCTGGAGCTCTCGCGCGACTGGGGCCGCCATGCACAGGCGCTGGCGGACGAGCTGGCCGCTGGCGAGCAGGCCCTGGCCGCGCGCGGGCATTGGCAGCCCGCGCACGGGGAGCAGGGCTGACCTGCCGGCTCAGGCGCTGGCGACCGCCTCGGCGGCGCCGTGGCGGCGGTATTGCGCGCGCACCAGGCGCTCCATCGTGCGCAGCGGCTTCTCGCCGAGCTGCAGCGCGGTGTCCACCCAGACCTCGGTGATCGCCATCATCTCCTCCAGCGTCACCGGCTGCGCCATCGCCCGCACCCGGTGCATCGCCGCGCGCGCGTGCGGGATGCGGCGGTTGCTGCGGATCACCTCGGCGACCGCCTGCTCGCCCTGGCCGCGTGGGGCCAGCACGTCCACCAGGCCGAGCTTGTACAGCTCCTCGCTGCTGTAGACCTCGCCGCTGAGCATCAGCTGCTCGGCCTTGTGCGGCGGGATGCGCTTGCACAGGAAGGAGTAGGCGCCCATGCCGGGGAACAGGTCGAACAGCACCTCCGGCAGGCCCATGCCGACGCCTTCCTCGGCGACGATGGTGTGGCAGCTCAGCGCGGCCTCGAAGCCGCCGCCGAGGGCGTCGCCCTGCACCAGCGCGATGCTGTGGGCACCGGCGTCCAGCCCGGTGTGGAAGGCGTGCACGCCGCGCACGCACTGGCGCGCATAGGTCAGCAGCGCATGCCGGTCCTGGCGGCGGATGGCGTCGCAGAAGTATTCCAGATCGCCGCCGAGGTTGAACGCATCGCAGTCGGACGCCAGCACCACGTGGCGCAGGGTGTTGCCGCCGTTGTCGCGCTCGCGGCGCAGGCGGTCGGCCAGCGACCACTGGTACTGCAGGATCTCGTTCACCAGCTGCGGCTTGAAGCAGGCGCGGCCCGGCGCCTGCGCCAGGTCGGCGTGCATGTAGCACCAGTGGGTGGCCGCGTCCGCCGACTCGGCGGTGCGCAGGGTGGCGTAGCGGGGGACGGGGGACAGCTTCTCGACGTTGGACATGGCTCGGCTCCGGGCAGGCGCCGCCGGTCCGGGTCCGCCGGCGGCAGGGGGATGGTGGGAGGACCCGTGCCGCCTGTATGCGCCGATTCGGTGCAAAGCGCAACCGCGGCCGGCGGGCGCCGGCCGGGTGCGAGGTGCTGCATGGCGGGCGGCCTCAGCTGGCCGCGGTCGGGCTGCGCAGCTCCTTGCGCAGGATCTTGCCGACGTTGCTCTTGGGCAGCTCGCTGCGGAATTCGACGTACTTGGGCTGCTTGTAGCCGGTCAGGTTCTCGCGGCAGTAGGCCTTCACCGCCTCGGCGGTGAGCGCCGGGTCCTTCTTCACGATGAACACCTTGACCGCCTCGCCGGACTTCTCGTCGGGCACGCCGATCGCGGCCACCTCGAGCACGCCCGGCATCATCGCGATCACGTCCTCGACCTCGTTCGGGTACACGTTGAAGCCGGACACCAGGATCATGTCCTTCTTGCGGTCGACGATGTAGAAGTAGCCCTGCGCGTCCATCCGCGCCATGTCGCCGGTGTGCAGCCAGCCGTCGGCGTCGATCACCTTGGCGGTCTCGTCCGGGCGCTGCCAGTAGCCCTTCATCACCTGCGGGCCCTTGACGCACAGCTCGCCGACCTCGCCCGGGGGCAGCAGATTGCCGGCGTCGTCCTTGATGCAGACATCGGTCGAGGAGATCGGCAGCCCGATCGAGCCGTTGTAGTCGCGCAGGTCCATCGGGTTGATGCAGACCGCCGGCGAGGTCTCGGTCAGGCCATAGGCCTCGACCAGGGGGCAGCCGGTGACCTGCTTCCAGCGCTCGGCGACCGCGCGCTGCACCGCCATGCCGCCGCCCAGGGTCAGGTGCAGGCGCGAGAAATCCACCTTGTCGAAGCCGGGGGTGTTGAGCAGGCCGTTGAACAGGGTGTTGACGCCGGTGATCGCGGTGAACTTGAGGTCGCGGATGTCCTTGACGAAGCCCGGCATGTCGCGCGGGTTGGTGATCAGGTGGTTGCGCCCGCCGAGCTTGATGAAGCCGAGGCAGTTCGCGGTCAGGGCGAAGATGTGGTAGAGCGGCAGCGCGGTGACGATCAGCTCTTCGCCCGGCTTGCAGTTCCCGCCGACCCAGGTGCTGGCCTGCAGCATGTTGGCGACCAGGTTGCGGTGGGTCAGCATCGCGCCCTTGGACACGCCGGTGGTGCCGCCGGTGTACTGCAGGAAGGCGAGGTCCTCCAGCGTGATCCGGACTTCCGGCAGCGCGTGCATGCGCCCGAGGGTGAGCGCATCGCGGAAGCGCACCGCGCCGGGGATGTCGTAGTCCGGCACCATCTTCTTGACGTGCCGCAACACGAAGTTGACCAGCGCGCCCTTGGGGAAGCCGAGCATGTCGCCGAGCCCAGTGGTGATCGCGCGCACGCCCGGCATCTGCGCCAGCACTTCCTGCGCCACGTGCCCGAAGTTGTCCAGCACCAAGAGCACGCTGGCACCGGAATCGGACAGCTGGTGCTTGAGCTCGCGCGCGGTGTACATCGGATTGGTGTTGACCACCACCAGCCCCGCGCGCAGCACGCCCAGCAGCGCCACCGGGTATTGCAGGCAGTTGGGCATCATGATCGCGACGCGGTCGCCCTGCTTGAACTTGAGCTCGCCGAGCAGGTAGGCGGCGAAGTCCCGGCTCAGGCGATCGACCTCGTCGTAGCTCAGGATCCGCCCCATGTGCGAGAACGCCGGCTTCGGGCCGTAGTCGCGCACGGCTTCGGCGAACACGTCCGGGATCGAGGAATAGCGCGACAGGTCGATCTCGGCGGGCACGCCCGCAGGGTAGTGGGCCAGCCAGGGACGGTCCGGATGCATGCGTGTCTCCCCTCGGTGCGAAGCCGCCGCGGTCGCGCAGGCGGCCTATGATTTGCGCCGGATTTGAGCATAGGGGGCGGGGGGTGGCAAGGCAGCTGCCGACACATCCAACGGTTGCCGCAACGCAGCACGGGCGCGGCCTGCGCAGCCTCGGGATCGGGCTTGCGTGGCTGCTGACCGCGCTGCTGCTCGGCTGCACGCGGCCGCCGCCGGAGGCCGCGGTGCGTGCGCGTCTGCAGGTGCTGGAACAGGCGATCGCGGCGCGCGATGCCGGTGCCTTGCGCGAGGTACTCGCGCCCGACTTCGTCGGCAATGACGGGCTTGACCGCGACGGCGCGCGGCGTCTCGCCGCCGGGCTGTTCCTGCGCCACCGCGCGGTGCGGGCGCGGCTTGGCCCGGTCGCGGTGCAGTTGCATGGGCCGGCGGCGGCCACCACCCGCTTCACGGTCGTGCTGACCGGGGGCGACGGCGGGCTGCTGCCGGACACCGGCCAGGCCTATCGGGTCGAGGCCGGATGGCGCCAGCAGGGCGGGCAGTGGCGGCTGCACAGCGCCGCGTGGGAACCGGTTCTGCGCTGAGGGGCGCATGCGCGGGTGTGCCGCGCCGCGCTCGCGATCGAGCTGGCGCAGCACGTAGTGCAGCAGGCCGCCGTGGTGGGCGAGCCGGCGCGTCCGCGAAGCCCGGCTTCGCGCGCCGGCGAGCGCCCCGGCGCGTGCCGCGCCGGGGCGGGGCTTCCGCCGTGGCCGGGGCTTACGCTGCCTGGCGGCCGGCGAGCTGGCGCAGCACGTAGTGCAGCAGGCCACCGTGGCGGAAGTACTCGACTTCCTTCGGGGTCAGCAGCAGCACGTCGACCGCGAACTGCACTTGCGCGCCGTCCGCGCGGGTGGCGGTGACCTGCGCAACCTTGGCGGCGCCGTCCTCCAGCCCGGTCACGGCAAAGGTCTCCTCGCCGGTCAGGCCCAGCGACTGCGCGTTCTGGCCGTCGCGGAAGCGCAGCGGCAGCACGCCCATGCCGACCAGGTTGCTGCGGTGGATGCGCTCGAAGCTCTCTGCGATCACTGCCTTCACCCCAAGCAGGTAGGTGCCCTTGGCTGCCCAGTCGCGGCTGGAGCCGGTGCCGTATTCCTTGCCGGCGATCACCACCAGCGGCACGCCATCGGCCTTGTACTTCATCGCCGCGTCGTAGATGGCCAGCTTCTCGCGGGCACCGTCAGGCCCGAAGTACAGGGTGTTGCCGCCTTCCTCGCCGCCCAACATCAGGTTCTTGATGCGGATGTTGGCGAAGGTGCCGCGCACCATCACATCGTCGTTGCCGCGGCGACTGCCATAGCTGTTGAAATCGGCCGGCTGCACGCCGCGCGCGATCAGGTAGCGGCCGGCCGGGGAATCCTTCTTGATGCTGCCGGCCGGGCTGATGTGGTCGGTGGTGATGGAGTCGCCGAACAGGCCGAGCACGCGCGCGCCGTGGATGTCGGCGATGTGCCCGACCTGCATGGTCATGCCGTCGAAGTAGGGCGGGTTCTTGATGTAGGTCGAGGCCGGATCCCAGGCGTACAGCTCGCCGTCGGCAGAGGCGATCGCGTTCCAGCGCGCGTCGCCCTTGAACACGTCGGCGTAGTTCTGGGCGAACAGCTGCGGGCCGACGGTGGCGGCGATCGCATCGCCGATCTCGCGGTTGCTGGGCCAGATGTCGCGCAGGTAGACCGGGTTGCCGTCCGGGTCGTGGCCGAGCGGGTCGCGGGTGAGGTCGAGGTTGACGGTGCCGGCGATGGCGTAGGCCACCACCAGCGGCGGGCTGGCCAGGTAGTTGGCCTTCACTTCCGGATGCACCCGGCCCTCGAAGTTGCGGTTGCCCGACAGCACCGAGGCCACCACCAGGTCGTGCTCGGCGATGGCGCGCGAGACTTCGTCCGGCAGCGGGCCGGAGTTGCCGATGCAGGTGGTGCAGCCATAGCCGACCACGTAGAAGCCGAGCTGCTCCAGCGGCTCGAGCACGCCGGCCTGGCGCAGGTAGTCGGTGACCACCCGCGAGCCCGGCCCGAGCGAGGTCTTGACCCACGGCTTGGCCTTCAGGCCGCGCTTGACCGCATTGCGCGCCAGCAGGCCGGCGCCGAGCATCACCGCCGGGTTGGAGGTGTTGGTGCAGGAGGTGATCGCCGCGATCACGACCGAGCCGTCGCTGAGCTCAGCGTCGGCGTCGCGCATGCGGAAGCGCGCGACCGGGCTGGCGGCCAGGTGGTGGCCCTGCGGCTGCGCGCCGCCCTCGGCCTCCAGCGCCTTCTCGGCGGCATGGCTGGCCGGCGTGCGGTGCGCCACCAGCGGGGCGAGATTGCTGGCGAAGTTGAGCTTGACATCCTCCAGCAGCACCCGGTCCTGTGGCCGCTTGGGACCGGCCAGCGAGGGCTTCACGTCACCGAGGTCGAGGTGCAGGGTGGCGCTGTAGTGCGCATGCGGGCTGTCCGGCGCGTGCCACAGGCCCTGCGCGCGCGCGTAGGCCTCGACCAGCGCGATCTGCGCCTCGCTGCGGCCGGACAGGCGCAGGTAGTTCAGCGCCTCCGCATCGATCGGGAAGATGCCGCAGGTGGCGCCGTATTCCGGGGCCATGTTGGCGATGGTGGCGCGGTCGGCCAGCGGCAGGTGCTGCAGGCCGTCGCCGTAGAACTCCACGAACTTGCCGACCACCCCGAGCTTGCGCAGCATCTGGGTCACGGTCAGCACCAGGTCGGTCGCGGTGGCGCCTTCCGGCAGGCGGCCGCTGAGGCGGAAGCCGACCACCTGCGGGATCAGCATCGAGGACGGCTGGCCGAGCATGGCCGCCTCCGCCTCGATTCCGCCCACGCCCCAGCCGAGCACGCCGATGCCGTTGATCATGGTGGTGTGGCTGTCGGTGCCGAACACGGTGTCCGGCAGCAGCCACGGGGTGCCGTCGATCTCGCGCTCCATCACCACCCGCGCCAGGTACTCGAGGTTCACCTGGTGCACGATGCCGGTGTTGGGCGGCACCGCGCGGAAGTTGGTCAGCGCCTTCTGGCCCCAGCGCAGGAAGGCGTAGCGCTCCGCGTTGCGCTCGAACTCGATGCGGCCGTTGAGGTCGAGCGCGTCCGGGCGTCCGTATACATCGACCTGGATCGAGTGGTCGATCACCAGCTCCGAGGGGATCTGCGGGTTGATCTGCTCCGGCCGCCCGCCCAGGCGCGCGACCGCGTCACGCATGGCCGCCAGGTCGACCACGCACGGCACCCCGGTGAAGTCCTGCAGCACCACGCGCGCCGGCATGAAGGCGATCTCGGTCGCAGGTTCGGCCTTGGGATCCCAGGTCGCCAGCGCCTCGATGTGCTCGCGGCCGACTGTGATGCCGCCGTCCTCGTGGCGCAACAGGTTCTCCAGCAGGATCTTGAGCGAGTAGGGCAGGTGGCGGATGTCGAAATGGCGCGCCAGTCGGGGCAGGCTGGCATAGGTATAGGTCTTGCCGTTGACGGTGAGCTGGTCGCGGGTGGCGAAGCTGTCGGCCATGGGAACCTCGCAGGACGGGCTGGGCGGGGGGCGTGCGGCGGGCCGGTGGCCGCCGACGGGAGGGAGCGTACCTGAAAAGTATGTATGATCCTTGCATACTTTTCCATGCGGAGGCGTCATGGAGGTGAGCGTCGGCGAGCGCGGCCAGATCACCCTGCCCAAAGCGGTGCGCGATGCACTGGGGCTGGCCAAGGGCAGCGTACTCAAGGTCGAACTGGAGGGCGGGCGGATCGTGCTCAGCAAGCACGTGGACGATGCGATCTCGCGGGTGCGCGGGCGCTTCGCGCGCGAGCCGGGGGCGGACGCGCCGGCATGATCGCGGTGGATGCCGAGGTGCTGGTGGAACTGCTGGCGGACGGCCCGCGCGCGGACGCCGCCGAGGCCTGCCTGCGCCAGGCCCTATCGGCCGGGCGGGTGGTGGTGTGCGATGCCACCCTGGCCCAGGTCTGCGCCGCGCTGCGCGACGGCGCCGAGGTGCTGGCCGCGCTGGAGGAGATGGGCGTGCACTACAGCGCGCTGCAGGCCAAGTCCGCCCTGCGCGCCGGCGAGATGCAGCGGCGCCAGCGCCAGCGCGGCGGTCCACCCCGCGCGCTGGGCCAGTTCCTGACCGGCGCGCATGCCCTGCTGCAGTGCGACGGCCTGATCACCTTCGACCCGGGTTTCTACCGCGAGTACTTCAAGGGCCTGCGCCTGATCGTGCCCAAGCCCTGATCCACCCCGAGCGCCGCGCGCCCGGGGTGGCTGCCTCCCGCGCTCACTTGGTCTGCAGCGAGACGTCGTCGATCAGGAACGAGGTCGGCACCTGTGCGCCTTCGGTGCCGAGGAAGTACACCCGCACGGTCTTGCCGCGGTAGGCAGTCACGTCGAAGCTGCGCTGCACGTAGCTGCTGCCCTTGTTGAGGTTGGAATAGGTGGCCAGCGTGGTCAGCACCGCGTTGGAACTGTCGCGCAGCTGCACCTTGAGGGTGTCGTAGGCGGTGGTGGTGCTGGTCTCGTCGCTGGCCACCCGCAGCCAGAAGGTCAGGATCGCCTGGGTCGCATTCGCGGGGATGCTGACGGTCTGGTACAGGGTGTCGGTGCTGGCGCTGCCATAGCCGTTCAACCAGGCCTTCCAGCTGCCGGCGCGCGCGGGATAGCCCGGGTCGTTGGAGACCACCCCGCTGGTGGCGGTCCAGTTGCTGCTGCCGGATTCGAAGCCGCCGTTGGCGATCCGCTCCACCGCGGGCGGGCTGTTGTCGACCGCAAAGCCAACTGCGGAGGATGTGCCGACGTTGCCGGCGGCATCGTAAGCCTTGGCCACCAGGGTGTGGCTGCCGTTGGCCAGGGTGGTCGAATCCACTGCCAGTGCATACGGCGCGCTGCTGTCGCTGCCGCGCAGGCTGCCATCGACCAGGAACTCCACCCGGGTCACGCCGACGTCGTCGCTGGCGGTGGCGGCCAGGGTGATGCTGCCGCTGCTGCCGCTCACGCTGGCGCTCACGCTCGGCGGGGTGGTGTCCGGCAGCGGGTTGCTGATGCTGAAGGCCACCGCGCTGGAAGTGGCGCTGTTGCCGGCGGCGTCGAAGGCCTTGGCGGTCAGGCTGTGGCTGCCGTTGGACAGTGCGGTCGAATCGTAGGCCAGCGACCACGGGGCGCTGGTGTCGGTGCCGACCAGCACGCCGTCGATGCGGAACTCGACCTTGACCACCGCGACGTTGTCGCTGGCGCTGGCGGCGAGGGTGATGCTGCCGCTGCTGCCGCTGACGCTGGCGCTGACGGTCGGCGGAGTGGTGTCCGTCGGCGGCGCGCTGAGCTGCTCCACCCACACCGGCGCCGACCACAGCCGCAGGCCGTTGGCCTGGGTCACCTGCACGTAGTAGAAGTGCTTGCCGGCGGCGGGAGTGAAGGTATAGCTACCGCTGCCCTCGGCCAGCTGGGTGACGCTGCCGTTGCGGCCCGGCACGCCCTCGAAGAACTGCACCCGCTGCGCGCTCTGGCCGCTGCTGCTGGCATAGTTCGCCACCAGCGTGAGCGCGCCAGAGTTGGTGAAGTTCTCGCCCATGATCCGCCCATTGGCGGTCAGCACCAGCTGTCCGGTGCGATCCTCGGTGGCGAACGTGCGCCGCGCGCGCAGGGCGTCGAAGAAGTTGGCCGGGGTCAGGGCCGCGCTGCTGGGCAGCAGCACGCCGGTGCGGTTGCTGAAGCTCAGGCCCCAGTTGGCGCAATGGTTGTCCTGGTTGCTGGCCGGCGCCAGCCGGTAGCCGGCCTCCAGCAGCTTGTTCCAGGCCGTCACGTAGCTGCTGCGCCCGGTTTCGCTCATCGTGGTGTTGGTGGAGAAGGCCGAGCTGTTGAGCACCTCCGCCAGCACCATCACCTCGGCACCGTTCGGATCGTAGGCCAGGGCCACGCCGTTGATCTGGAACTGGCCGCTGGTGGCCGGATGGTTGAACTGGCCGATCCAGCCGCGCTGCTTCATGGTCGCGTACAGCGCGGCGTAGTCGCTCTTGGGGGTCTCGACCCCGCCCAGCAGCTGCCCGGCGCCGTTCTTCTCCCAGGTCGCCAGCGCGTCGGGATTGAGGATGTTGAGGTGGCCGCCGTTGCTGATGACACCCCACTCCAGGCCGTACAGGGCCAGGAAGCCCGGGTTGGCGGCGCGGTAGCTCGCGGCTAGCTGCAGGCCGCTGTTGAAAAGCGCGTTGGCATTGGCCGGGGTCGCCGCGGCGTTGGTGCCGGTCGAGCCGTCGTACATGTGGTTGTGCTCGGAGGCGAGCAGGAAGTCGCCGCCAGCCTGGGTACGCATCATCGCGTAGGCCTCGCTCGGCCCCAGGGTCCCGGCCTGCGGGGTCTCCGCGCCGCCGCAGCTGGCCACCGGCACGCCGCCGTCGCTGTGGTTGGTCTGGCTGTGCAGGTTGCCGTAGTAGATCGTGTACGGCAGGCCGCCGGTGGCGGCGGCCAGGCTCTGGCGGGTGGGGGCGCCGGTGGCCGCGGCGGTGATCGCGCCGACCGCGAGCGGGCGGCTGGCGGGCATGCGCGCCTTCGGCACCCGCCCGAGCATCACGTCGTAGGTCTGCTCGACCACTTCATCCGGGAAGGCGGCGAAGGCCTGGGCGATGCGCTGCTCGAGGCCGAGTCCGGCGTCCTCCGGCAGGCTGACCGTCGGCACCGCGCGCAGGCGCACGCTGTAGTAGCCGGCGGCGAGTGGGCGCCCGTCCGCGGCGCGGCCGTCCCAGGCGGTGGCGACGCTGGCACGGCCGTGCTCCAGCCGGGTGATGCCGCGTTCGCCGGCGATCCGGCGGCCGGTCGGGTCCAGCACGTCGAGTGTCCACGCCGCGTGGGTGTGCGGGCCGGCCGCGGGATAGTCGAAGTCGAGCCGGATCGGCCAGCGTCCGGCGCGGGCCTGGAACGGCACTGCCAGGGTGGCGTCGAACTCGTAGTGGTCTGGATGGGCCAGCTCCCCGGCCAGCAGCGGGCCGGCGGAGAGGGCGAGCAGGCACGCCAGCAGGCGCGCGCGCAGCGTGGGCATGGGCATGGTCGCAGTGTCCCCAGTGTGGGCCCGCGTCCGTGCAGGCGATGAAGGCATCCCCCGAAGGCCGCGCAGGATGGGCGGCCGATGTGACGCGGCGATGACGGCGCTAGCTGGCGCCGAGCAGACCGGCGGCGGCATCGGCCATGGCGCGGCGGGCGAACACGAAATCCCACAGGCTGCCGCCCAGCTGCCGCCACAGTACCGCGGCGCGCAGCGCCGCCAGCAGCAGGGCGCGGATCTCGGCGATGACCCCGGCCTGCGACAGGTAGTGCGGATTGCCCTGGACCATGATCCGCGGGCGCAGGGTGCTCAGGGTGTCCGCGTACAGCCGCGCCAGCGCGCCGATCACGTCCGGGTGGGTGCTGCCGTCGCGCACGGCCTGGCCCTGCAGCAGGCGCAGGCTGTTGCGCACCCGTTCCACCATCGCCGGCTGGGCCACGAAGCGGCGCTCCAGCTGCAGCACCGCCAGCGCGAGCCGGGTGACCGCCTCGTCCTTGCCCTCGCGCGCCAGTTGCGCACGCAGCAGGCGCAGCCCGGGCTGCAGCGCCGCCACCCCGCCGAGCGCGCTGGCGGTGTCCGGGGCGTCGATCCGGAACACGCTGTCCAGCGCCACCTGCAGTTGCGCACTGTCGCCCTGGCCGGTATCGGCGACCCGGCGCACCTGCGCCAGCGCCTGCAGCAGCGCGGCCAGCGCCAGCACGCGGTCTTCGTATTCGCTCATGCACTCCCACTCCGCTGATCGGGCAGGGCCGGGGCATCGGTCGCGGCGATCACCGCGCCGCCCAGGCACAGCTCTCCATCGTAGAGCACCAGCGACTGCCCGGGGGTCACCGCGCGCTGCGCGCGCGCGAAGCGGACCCGGATCCGGCCGTCGTCCAGCACCTCCACCTCGCAGGCCTCCTCCGGCTGCCGGTAGCGGGTCTGCGCGCCGCAGGCGAAGCGCGCCGCCGGCGGGGCGCCGGCGATCCAGTGCGCGGGCTCGGTCCACAGCTGGCGCGACTGCAGCCACGGCGAGTCGTGGCCCTGGTCGACGTAGAGCACGTTGCCGGCCACGTCCTTGCCGACCACGAACCAGGGTGCCTGCGGGCGCCCGCGCACGCCGCCGATCTGCAGCCCCTCGCGCTGGCCGAGGGTGAAGAAGAACACCCCCGGGTGGGTGCCCACGGCCTGCCCGTCCGGGGTTCGGATCGGGCCGGGCCGGGCCGGCAGGTAGCGCGCGAGGAAGCCGCGGAAGTCGCGCTCGCCGATGAAGCAGATCCCGGTGGAATCCTTCTTGGCCGCGGTCGGCAGGCCGGCCGCGGCGGCGATCCGGCGCACCTCGCCCTTCTCGAGCTCGCCCAGCGGGAAGCAGGTCGCCTCCAGCTGCGCCTGCCCGAGCTGGTGCAGGAAATAGCTCTGGTCCTTGCCGCGGTCGCGCGCGCGCAGCAGGCAGGCGCGGCTGCCGCGGCGCTCCACCCGCGCATAGTGGCCGGTGGCAATGCGCTCGCCGCCCAGTTCGCGCGCGGCGGCGAGGAAATGCTTGAACTTGATCTCGCGGTTGCACAGCACGTCCGGGTTGGGCGTGCGCCCGGCCGCGTACTCGTCGAGGAAATGGCGGAACACGCCGTCCCAGTACTCGCGCGAGAAGTCGCGGAAGCGGATCGGGATGCCGAGCCGCCCGGCCACTGCCACCGCGTCGCGGCGGTCCTCCTCGGCGCGGCACTCGCCGCTGCCGTCGTCCGCCCAGTTCTGCATGAACAGACCGATGACCGGGTGGCCGGCGTCGCGCAGGCGCAAAGCCGCGACCGAGGAATCCACCCCGCCGGACAGCCCGACCACTACCCGCGGCAGGCTCATGCCAGCGACTGCACCGCGTCCAGCGGGTGCCGGCACCCGCCGAGGAAATCCGCGGCGACCCGCCACACCAGCGGGCTGCGGTGGCGCGCGGCCTGCGCCTGCAGTTCCTGCGGGGTCAGCCAGAGCGCGCGCTCGATGCCGGCATCCAGCGTCGCTCCGGGGACTTCCCGCAGCGGCACGGCCGCAAACGCGAAGCGCAGGTAGTGGCGGCCGGTCTCGGGGGCCTTCCACTGGTAGGCCCCGATCCAGGCGGTCAGGCATACCTGCCAGCCGGTTTCCTCCAGGGTCTCGCGCAGCGCGGCGGCCTGCAGGCTCTCGTCCGGCTCCAGGTGCCCGGCCGGCTGGTTCAGCACCAGGCGACCGCCGATCCGCTCCTCGACGCACAGCAGGCGGCCGTCGCGCGCCACCACGGTGGCCACGGTGACGTCCGGCTGCCAGACAGAAGGGCGGGCGGCGCTCATGGCCGTCCGCGCGGGCGCGCCCGGCGCGCTTGAGTCGCTGCATGCATGGCCCCATTGTCCGGATCGCCGGTGTCGCCGTCCATGCGGCGCGGCTTCGTATAATCGCCACGATGAGCGACCCGACCCGCCCGAGCGGACCGCAGCACGAGCACGGCACCGTGGTCGCGCCGGCGCGCCCGGATCTGGCGCGTCCGCCGCTATATTCGGTGCTGCTGCTCAACGACGACTACACCCCGATGGACTTCGTGGTCGACGTACTGATGCGCTTCTTCGCGATGGATCTGGAGAAGGCCACCCAGGTCATGCTGCACGTGCATACCCGCGGGCGCGGGGTGTGCGGGGTGTTCACCCGCGAGATCGCCGAGACCAAGGTCGCCCAGGTCAATGATTACGCGCGGATGAACCAGCACCCGCTGCTGTGCACGATGGAACGGGCCTGATCCGCATCCGGCACTTGCCCGCCGGCCGTAAGCGCCCTACATAAGGGATCAGACGACCGGGAGGCTCCGCCATGTTCAGCAAGGACCTCGAGCACAGCATCGGCCAGTGCTACAAGCGCGCGCGCGAGGCGCGCCACGAGTTCATGACCGTCGAGCACCTGCTGCTGGCGCTGCTCGACAACCCCTCGGCCGAGGCCGTGCTGCAGGCGGTCGGCGCCGACCTGCCGCGCCTGCGGCGCGAGCTGGAGGAGGCGATCCGCACCTCGGTCAACGTGCTGCCCGAGGACGACGGCCGCGATACCCAGCCCACCCTCGGGTTCCAGCGCGTGCTGCAGCGCGCGGTCTACCACGTGCAGTCCTCCGGCAAGAAGGAGGTGACCGGCGCCAACGTGCTGGTGGCCATCTTCGGCGAGAAGGACTCACATGCCGTGTATTTCCTCAACCAGCAGGACGTGCACCGGCTCGACGTGGTCAACTACATTTCGCACGGGATCAGCCGCCACGGCGAGGCGCCGTCCGGCCCGGCGGCCGAGGGCGAGGGCAAAGCCGAGTCCGGCGCGGATGCCGAGGGCAAGGGCGATCCGCTGGCGGAATTCGCCAGCAACCTCAACGCGCAGGCGATGGCGGGCAAGATCGACCCGCTGGTCGGGCGCGCGGAGGAGATCGAGCGCACCATCCAGGTTCTGTGCCGCCGGCGCAAGAACAACCCGCTGTACGTGGGCGAGGCCGGGGTCGGCAAGACCGCGTTGGCCGAGGGTCTGGCCAAGCGGATCGTGGACGGCGAGGTGCCGGAGGTACTGGCCGACGCGGTGATCTACTCGCTCGACCTCGGCGCGCTGGTGGCCGGCACCAAGTACCGCGGCGACTTCGAGAAGCGCCTGAAGGGCGTGCTCGCGGCGCTCAAGAAGATCCCGCACGCGATCCTGTTCATCGACGAGATCCACACCATCATCGGCGCCGGCTCCGCCAGCGGCGGGACCATGGACGCCTCGAACCTGATCAAGCCGATGCTGGCCAACGGCGAGCTGCGCTGCATCGGCTCCACCACCTTCCAGGAGTACCGCGGCATCTTCGAGAAGGACCGCGCGCTGGCGCGGCGCTTCCAGAAGATCGACATCACCGAGCCGACCGTGGGCGAGGCGATCGCGATCCTGCAGGGGCTCAAGCCCAAGTACGAGGCCCACCACGGCGTCAGCTACGCGGACGAGGCGATCAAGGCCGCGGTGGACCTCTCGGTCCGGCACATCGGCGACCGCCTGCTGCCGGACAAGGCGATCGACGTGATCGACGAGGCCGGCGCGCGCCAGCGCCTGCTGCCGCCGGAGACCCGCAAGAGCCTGATCGACGTGGAGGAGATCGAGACCATCGTGGCCAAGATGGCGCGCATCCCGGCCAAGCAGGTCAGCGCTTCCGACAAGGACGTGCTGCAGCACCTGGAGCGCAACCTGCGCATGGTCATCTTCGGCCAGGACGAGGCGATCGCGACCCTGTCCGCCGCGATCAAGCTCTCGCGCTCCGGGCTTGGCAACCCGGACAAGCCGATCGGCAGCTTCCTGTTCGCCGGTCCGACCGGGGTCGGCAAGACCGAGGTCACCCGCCAGCTGGCGATGCAGCTCGGGATCGAGCTGGTACGCTTTGACATGAGCGAGTACATGGAGCCGCACTCGGTCAGCCGCCTGATCGGCGCGCCGCCCGGCTACGTCGGCTTCGACCAGGGCGGGCTGCTGACCGAGAAGATCGTCAAGACCCCGCACTGCGTGCTGCTGCTCGACGAGATCGAGAAGGCGCACCCGGACATCTTCAACATCCTGCTGCAGGTCATGGACCGCGGGGTGCTGACCGACACCAACGGGCGCGAGGCCAATTTCCGCAACGTGATCCTGGTGATGACCACCAACGCCGGCGCCGCGCAGGCCGCGCGCCGCAGCATCGGCTTCACCCGCCAGGACCACAGCACGGACGCGATGGAGGTGATCCGGCGCAGCTTCAGCCCGGAGTTCCGCAACCGCCTGGACGCGATCGTGCAGTTCCAGCCGCTGGGCATGGACCATATCCTGCGGGTGGTGGACAAGTTCCTGATCGAGCTGGAGATGCAGTTGCACGAGAAGCAGGTCGCCCTGGCCGCCACCCCGGCCGCGCGCGAGTGGCTGGCGCAGCACGGCTTCGACCCGCTGATGGGCGCGCGCCCGATGGCGCGCCTGATCCAGGACAAGATCAAGCGCCCGCTGGCCGACGAGCTGCTGTTCGGGCGGCTGGTGAACGGCGGCCGGGTCGGGCTGGACGTGGTCGCCGGCGAACTGGCGCTGGACGTGCAGGCCGAGCCGGAGGCGCTGCTGCCGGCGGTGGTGGAGTAAGCCGCCGCCGCGCATGGGCGCGCGGCGTCCGCTGCGCCCAGGCCCAGACCTGGCGCTCAGCCCTGGGTGCTGGTCTCCCAGGTCGCATGTTCGACCCCGGGCAGGTGCGCCAGGCGCTGGACCAGGGCATCCATCTCGCGCGGATCGACCGCGGTGCTGACCAGGGTCGCGACCAGTTCCACCTGATCCTCGGCCCGTTCGTGCGCGATCACGTCGCCGGCCGGGTAGTGCGCGGCCTCCAGCGCCTCCTGCAATTGCTCGCGCACGGTCGGCAGCGCCTCCTGATCGGTGGTCAGGCGCACCTCGTAGGTGGCTTCCAGCGACTGCTCGTCCAGCGGGATGCGGTTGATCGCATTCACCAGCGGCCGCAGCAGGGTGTTGCCGGCGATCACGAACAGGGTCAGCAGCGTGCCCTCGGCCAGCATGTCGGCGCCGGTGCAGCAGCCGACCGCGGCCGAGCACCAGAGCGTGGCCGCGGTGTTGAGCCCGCGCACGTTCATGCCTTCCTTCATGATCACGCCGGCGCCGAGGAAGCCGATCCCGGACACCACGTAGGCGATCACCCGCACCGCCTCGACCGGGCCGGCGATGCGCATGCCGAGATCCACGAAGGCGGCGGCGCCGACCGCGACCAGGACGTTGGTACGCAGCCCGGCGGTGCGCTGGCGGTACTGCCGCTCCGCGCCGATCAGGGTGCCGAGCACGAACGCGGCCGCCAGGCTCGCCAGGGTGTCGGCGAACGCGGCGGACTGGAAGGTGTCGAAGGCGCGCATGGGACGGCTCCGGGCGGGCTGGGCGGGGCGCTGCACCCTAGCGCAGCGGACAGCAAAAAAGCGACCTCGCGGCCGCTTTGTTCAGGCTCGCCGGGCAAAGCTCCGGCAGTGGCCGGCCATCAACGATGGCGATACGTGATGCGCCCCTTGGTCAGGTCGTACGGGGTCATCTCCACCTTGACCCGGTCGCCGGTCAGGATGCGGATGTAGTTCTTGCGCATCCGCCCGGAGATGTGGGCGATGATTTCGTGGCCGTTCTCGAGCTTGACCCGGAACATGGTGTTCGGCAGGGTTTCGGAGATGGTGCCTTCGAATTCGATGACGTCGTCTTTCGCCATGGGCTCAAGGATGCGGAGGGTGTCCGGGCCGGGCCCGGAAGGCGCGCATTCTGCCACGCGCGGGCACGGCTTGCAAAAAAGCCGTTAAGGCCGCGCACTCAGCCGGGTGTCGAAGCGATCACCTCCGCCGCCGGCAGCGTGCCGAAGGCCTGCGTCCACGGCCCGGTCCGCCCCGGCGCATCGCGCAGCCGCGCCAGCGCGGCGAGGTAGTCGGCGCGCGGCCAGGTCTCCACCCCCAGACGGCGGGTATGCGCATTGGGCACCTGGGCGTCGAGCAGCGGCCAGCCCCAGCCGTGCAGGCACCGGCACAGCGCGGCCAGCGCCAGCGTGGACGCGCCGGATGCCGCCGAATACATGCTGTCGCCGCAGAACACGTGACCGACCGCGATCCCGAACAGACCGCCGACCAGCCGCCCGTCGGCATCGAACACCTCGATGCTGTGGGCATGCCCCAGCCGGTGCAGCTCGCGGTAGGCCGCCTGCATCCCGGCGGTGATCCAGGTGCCGCCGGACTGGCCGGCGCGCGGGGCCGCGCAGCCGGCGACGACCTCCGCGAACGCGGTGTCGGCACGCACCTGCCAGCCGCTGTGGCGCAGGCGCCGGCGCAGGCGGGTGGACAGGTGCACGCCGTCGGTGCGGAACACCGCGCGCCGCGACGGGCTCCACCACAGGATCGGCTCGTCCTCCGAGAACCACGGGAAGATGCCGCTGCGGTAGGCGTTGAGGAAGCGCGCGGGCGAGAGGTCGCCGCCGGCCGCGAGCAGGCCGTCCGGCTCGGCCAGCGCCCGCTCCGGCGGCGGGAACGGCGCCTCGGGATCGGGCCCCAGCCACGGCACCGGCAGCCTCACGCGGCGTCCTCCGCGCGGAACGGGCTGTGCGCGAGCAAGGCCTGCCGATGCCGGCGCACGTCGGCGGTCTCGCGCGCACACCAGTCGCGCAAGGCCGCGGCGAAGCGCGGCTCGGCGATCCAGTGGCGGCTGCGCACCACCACCGGCAGGAAGCCGCGGGCCAGCTTGTGCCGGCCCTGCGCGCCGGGCTCGAAGCGCGCCAGCCCCTCGCGCAAGCAGTAGTCGATGCCCTGGTAGTAGCAGGTCTCGAAGTGCAGTCCGGGGTGCGGCTCGTTCGCGCCCCAGTAGCGGCCGTACAGGGTGTCGCCGCCGCGCAGGCACAGCGCGCCGGCGATCGTGCGGCCTGCGCGCTCGGCCAGCACCAGCACCAGCCGGCGCGGCATCGCGCGCGCGAGGTGGCGCAGGAATGCCAGCGTCAGCGCCGGGGCATTGCCGTAGTCGGCGAAGGTGCGCAGGTAGAAGCCGTGCATCGCCGCCAGGTCGTCCTCGCCGGCCTGATCGCCGTGCACGATGCGGAAGCTGATGCCCGCCTCGGCCACCTTGCGGCGCTCCTGGCGGATGTTCTTGCGGTGCTTGTGGTCGAGCGCGGCGAGGAAGTCCTCGAAGCGGTGCCAATGGCCGGGATTGCGCCAGTGGAACTGGATGTCCTCGCGCAGCAGCCAGTCGTCGCCGAACGCGGCCTCGTCGGTGTCCGCATGGAAATTGACATGGGCCGAGGACAGTCCCTGCGCGCGCACCCAGTCGGTCACCGCCATGAGCAACTGCCGGGCCATGGCCGGATCGCGCGCCAGCAGGCGCGGACCGGTCACCGGGGTGTAGGGCACCGCGCACAGCCATTTCGGGTAGTAGGGCAGGCCATGGCGGGCATAGGCCTCGGCCCAGGCATGGTCGAACACGAATTCGCCGTGGCCGTTGCCCTTGAGGTAGCCGGGCATGGCCGCGCATAGCGCCGCGCCGTCCCAGAGGGTGGCGTGGCAGGGCGTCCAGCCCCACTCCGGTCGCAGGCAGCCGGTGGCCTCCAGCCCGTGCAGGAAGGCATGCGCGAGGAACGGGTTGCGCCCGTCGTGCAGCCCGTCCCAGGCCGCAGCGGGCACCGCATCCAGCGACGTCAGCAGGCGCAGCGTGGGCATCGCGGCAGTCTACGGGCGCAGGTGCAGCAGGTCGATCGCGGGCGGATCGAACAGCCGCAGCGGCAGCCCGGTCTCGCCGGTGCCGGTGGTGGTGAACACCCGCACCCGGCCGCGCGGGGTCGTCAGCCACTGCTCGCCGCGGTCGAAGCCATAGGCGCTGGGGAGGACGCGCCGGTACAGCCACGGGATGCGCAGCTGGCCGCCGTGGGTATGGCCGGCCAGCAGCAGGCGCGCCTGCGCGGGCGACAGCCGGCTCGCGCTGTCGGGATTGTGCGCCAGCACCAGGGTCGGCAGCGGCGCGGGCACGGGCAAAAAGCGCGGATCGTCCTTGCCCGCCCAGCGGTCGCCGAGCCCGGCCAGCATCCAGCCGCCGCGCATCGGCACGCGCCGGCCCTCGATGACCTGCACGCCGAGCGCCGCCAGCGCCGCACGCAGGGGCCGGTCGATGTCCGGCCCTGGATGCTGCTGGTCGTGGTTGCCGAGCACCGCATAGACCGGATGCCGGATCCCGCCGAGCGGTGCCAGCAGCGCCTGCAGGCCGGCCTGGTCGCGGTCGGACGGCGCGTAGGTCAGATCGCCGGCGACCAGCACCGCATCCACTGGCAGCGCATCCAGCCGCGCGACCAGCCGGCGCAGGAAAGCGGTGTCCTTGTAAGCGCCGAGATGCAGATCGCTGACCAGCGCCACATCGGCCCGCAGCCCGGTCCCGTGCAGGGTGGTCTGGCGCAGCACGATCCGCTGCGGTTCCACGAACCATGCCCAGGCCAGCACCAGCAGCGCGCCGAGCAGCAGCCATCCCAGGCCCGAGCGGCCACGGCGCCGCCACAGGTGCCACAGCGCCAGGGCCAGCAGCGGCCACAGCAGCCAGCCGGCCAGCCGCAGTGCCTGCGGGATCAGGGGGGCGTGCATGCCGAGTGCCGGGCGTCGATGGCGTCCATCACCTCCACATCATCCCGTGCGGACTTCACGAGAATTGAACAAGATGGCCATGCATCGGTTCAAATTGCTTTGTATAGTCCGCATCGGGGTGCGGGGCGCGTTGTCATGCGGGCATCGGATGTTGCGGGAGATTCCGGGCGCCGGCACGAGCCTAGCCACCCTCTGCCAAGGGGATTGCCACGCGCCATCGTCGGATCCTGGCCGCCGCGCCGCCGACCAGCGTGTAATGGGGAGAGGGCAAGCCTATCCGGGCATGATCGGAACCTGAGGGGGATCGCATGAAGGCACATGCTCTCTTGGTGGTCTGGCTGGCTTTCTCGTCGCTGGGCGGCATCCAGGCCGCGCATGCGGCCAATGCCGAGGATCGTCCGCAAGCAAACGAAGTGCAGGATCCGGGCGCCTCCCGGGATTGGACCGTGCAGGTCACTCCCTACCTGTGGGCCTCCGGCCTTGCGGGGAACATCTCGCCGTTCCGCAGCGCGCCGACGCTGCAGGTCGACAAATCGTTCTCGCAGAACCTGAAGGATCTGAATTTCGGCGGCTTCGCCAACCTGTGGGCGCGCCGTGGCCGCGTCGTCTTTTCGGCGGACCTGATGTACGTCGATACCACCGGCAGCGAAGCGACGGGCCCGCTGCCGGCGCTGCAGATCCCGGGCCTCGGCCCGATCCCGCCCGGCGCCACGGTCGATGCCGAGGTCGACACCACCCTGTTCACCACCACCGTGCAAGGCGGCTACCGCGTGCTGGAGGACCATGGCTTCACGTTCGATGTCCTGGGCGGCGTGCGCTACTGGCGGATCCGCAACGACGTGAAGGTCACGGTGGCCGTTCCCGGGCTCGGCGCGCGCTCGGCCCGCCATGGCGAGCGCTTCGACTGGGTCGATCCGGTGCTCGGCGCGCGCGCCTTCGTGCCCTTGTCCGCGACCTCCTCGCTGCTGGCGCAGCTGGATGTCGGCGGTTTCGGCGCCGGGTCGCACCGCACGTGGTCGGTGCTTATGACCTACAACCATGTCTTCAGCGAACGCCTCTCGGGATCGATCGGCTATAAGCTGCTCGACGCCGACTACGACCACCACGGGCATGTCTACGACACGCGCCAGACCGGCCCCGTCCTGGGCCTGACCTGGCGCTTCTGAGCGCGGCCAGCCCGGGCCTGCAAGAAGATGTCCGCACATCCGTCACAACAGGGAGATGCCATGGGACTGCAACTGCGCAACATCCTGTCGGCTGCCGCACTGACCGCGGCATGCGCGCTATCCACCCCCTCGCTGGCCTGCACCCGTCTGGTCTACCACGGCGCGGACGGCGACGTCATCACCGCGCGCTCGATGGACTGGAAGGAGGACATCGGCACCAACCTGTGGGTGTTCCCGAGGGGCATGCGCCGCAGCGGCGAGGCCGGCGCGAATTCGATCCAGTGGACCTCCAAGTACGGCAGCGTCATCGCGTCGGGCTATGACATCTCGACCACCGACGGCATGAACGAGAAGGGCATGACCGCGCAGCTACTGTGGCTGGTCGAGTCGCAGTATCCCAAGCCCCGCTCCGACAAGCCCGCGCTGTCGCTGTCGCTGTGGGCGCAATACGTGCTGGACAACTTCGCCACGGTCGCCGAGGCCGTGGCGGCCCTGGAGAAAGAGCCCTTCATCGTGGTCACGGACAACGTCCCCGGCCAGAACCGGCTGGCCACCCTGCACCTGTCGATGTCGGATGCCAGCGGCGACAGCGCCATCATCGAATACATCGATGGCAAGCAGGTCATCCACCATGGCCGCCAGTACCAGGTGATGACCAACTCCCCGACCTTCGACCAGCAACTCGCGCTGGATGCGTACTGGAGGGAGATCTCCGGCACGGTCTTCCTGCCCGGCACCAACCGTTCGGCGGATCGCTTCGCGCGCGCCTCGTTCTACGTCAACGCGATCCCCAAGAGCGAGGATCCGGTAGTGGCGCTGGCGAGCGTCCTGAGCGTCATCCGCAATGTCTCGGTTCCCTACGGGATCACGACGCCCAACCAGCCGAACATTTCCTCGACCCGCTGGCGCACGGTCGCCGACCAGAAGCGCATGCTGTATTTCTTCGACTCTGCATTGACGCCCAACACCTTCTGGATCGACCTGAAGAAGCTCGACTTCTCGCCGCGCACGGGCAAGGTCATGAAGCTCGACTTGGGGCCGAACCAGCGCAACACCTACAGCGGCGAGACCAGCGCGGCCTTCAAGCCGACCAAGCCCTTCCACTTCCTGGGCATCTGAGCGTCCCGCGGCGGAGCGGAGCCGCGGTTTGCCGATCGCGTTCGACCGGCAATCGCGGCTTCGACCAGCCCGCACGGCTGCCGCTGCGGCACCGGCTGCCTTGCATCGCCGCGGCGCGCGGGCGGATGTCGCCGACGCGGCGTCCGCCCGGATCGCCAAGTGGCCGATGAACGGCCGTGCCGGGCCAATCGCGTCAGGCCGGCAGGGAGTACGTGACCTTGACGCCATCGAGGACGATGAACTTGCGCCGGACGAGTTCTCCTACGATCCGGTCCAGCGCGGGCTCATCGAGCTTCTTGCCGAACCACGCTGAAATCATGGCCCGCAGCGTGCGCTCGCGCTGCGGGCGGCTTTTCGGCATGCCCTTGAGTTTCATGACGACCGCATCGACCTGGTCGTCCTTCGAAGCCTCGGCGAGTCCCTTGAGGATGGGGATGCCATCGAGCGTCGCCGAGCGGTTGGCCAGGATGCCCTTCGACTTGAGGTGAGCGATCAGGGGATCAAAGCCGGTATCGCGCGAGATGATGTGGAAAAATGCCTTGGGTTCGCTCGTGGCCAGGCGCCCGATGTAGTAAGCGATGTGGAAGTCGAGGGCATTCGAACCTGCGCCGGAAATGCGGATGTACTCGGCCCGCTCGCCCAGGGCCTGCATCGCCTCGGCCAGTTCGATCGGCACCTTGGTCTGGTTGGCGCCGACGAAGACCTTGACCCGGAAATGATCTTCGGCGAGCGAGGCCAGGTTCTTCGGCTGGACGTTCTCGTAGTCGATCAGCACGTAGTTGGTCTTCATGGCTGCATCCAGCGCAGGCCGGGTCAGTGCCCTTCTTCCAGCCAGCGCTCGGCGTCCAGCGCGGCCATGCAGCCGAAGCCGGCGGAGGTGATCGCCTGGCGGTAGACCTGGTCGGCCACGTCGCCGGCGGCGAACACGCCGGGGATGCTGGTCATGGTGGCCATGCCGTCCAGCCCGGTGCGGATCTTCAGGTAACCGTTCTTCATCTCCAGCTGGCCGTCGAACAGCGCGGTGTTCGGATGGTGGCCGATGGCGATGAACACCCCGTGCAGCGAGATCTCCCGGGTGCTGCCGTCCTGCACGGACTTGACCCGCAACCCGGTGACCCCGGCGTCGTTGCCGAGCACCTCGTCCACCACGTGGTGCCAGACCGGCTCGATCTTGCCGCTGGCAACCTTGGCGAACAGCTTGTCCTGCATGATCTTCTCGGCGCGCAGGGTGTCGCGGCGGTGCACCAGGTACACCTTGCGCGCGATGTTGGACAGGTACAGCGCCTCCTCCACGGCGGTGTTGCCGCCGCCGACCACCGCCACGTCCTGGTCCTTGTAGAAGAAGCCGTCGCAGGTGGCGCAGGCGGACACGCCGCGGCCCTTGTAGGCCTCCTCCGAAGGCAGCCCCAGGTATTTGGCGGTGGCGCCGGTGGCGATGATCAGCGCATCGCAGGTGTACTCGCCGGCGTCGCCCAGCAACCGGAACGGGCGCTTGGACAGGTCGGCGGTGTGGATGTGGTCGAACACCACTTCGGTGGCGAAGCGCTCGGCATGCGCCTGCATGCGCGCCATCAGGTCCGGGCCCATCAGGCCGTGGGCATCGCCCGGCCAGTTGTCGACCTCGGTGGTGGTCATCAGCTGGCCGCCGTGCTGCAGGCCGGTGACCAGCACCGGCTTGAGGTTGGCGCGCGCGGCGTACACGGCGGCGGTCCAGCCGGCGGGACCGGAACCGAGGATGAGCAGGCGGGCGTGTCGGGTGGAGGCCATCGGGGTCTCGTGGGGAACCAGGGGAAGGGAAGGGCAGGCGCGCGGCCTGCCGGCAAGCCCCTAGCTTGGGGGCGCGCCCACGGCATGGCAAGGCGGCCGGGGACACGCCCCGGTGCCGGCATGCGGATGGCCAAGCCTGCTGCGAGTGGCGTATATTCAAGCACCTAGGGGAACTTCCTGAGGCGCGATCACAAGGTGGCCGGAACGGCATCGGACTCCCTCCGCGGCAACCGCAAGCCCAGCGCGCGCGCCGGCAAGCCGCCGGCCTCCCCGCGGCGGCAGCGGCTGTGGCGCGATCTGGCGCTGATCGCGATCGCGCCGCTGCTGCTGTTCCTGCTGGCCGCGCTGGTGACCTATTCGCCGGCGGACCCGGGGTGGTCGCATACCGGGAGCATCACGGCGCCGATCCACAATGCCGGCGGCCGGGTCGGGGCGTGGGTCGCGGACGTGCTGCTCGGCCTGACCGGCTACGTCGCCTTCCTGCTGCCGTTCGTGCTGGCCGCGATCGCCTGGATCGCGCTGTTCGGGCGGGATGCCGACGGCGATGGCGAGGCCGACCTCGCCCCGGCCCTGCGCCTGGTCGGGATCGTCGGCTTTCTGATCGCCAGCGCCGGCCTGCTCAAGCTCAAGGTCGCCGGCTCCAACGACCTCTGGGCCGGCAGCGGCGGCGTGCTCGGGCGGCTGGTGGGCAATTCCCTGCAGTCGCTGTTCGGCCTGCTCGGCGCCAACCTGTTCCTGGTCAGCCTGCTGCTGATCTCGGTCACCCTCGCCACCGGGCTGTCGTGGCTGTGGGTGATGGACCGCATCGGCGCGTTCGTGTTGGCGTTACCGGGCCTGCTCGACCGCGGCGCACGCAAGGGCGTGCAGCAGGCGGCGGAGTGGGGCGAGGCGCGCGCCCTGCGCGAGGAGCGCGAGGTCGCGCGCAAGGCCGACAGCGAGGTGCGCCTGCGTCGCGAGAAGGTGCGGATCGAGCCGCCGGCGGCGCCGACGGTGGAGAAGAGCGAGCGCGCCCGGCGCGAGCAGCAGATCCCGCTGTTCAACGCCGGCGACGGCTCCGGGTTGCCGCCGCTGGCGCTGCTGGACGACCCCAAGCCGCAGCCGAAGGGCTACGACGCGCAGACGCTGGAGACGCTCTCGCGCCAGATCGAGTTCAAGCTCAAGGACTTCCGGATCGATGCCCAGGTGGTCGGCGCCTATCCCGGGCCGGTGATCACCCGCTTCGAGATCGAGCCGGCGCCGGGGGTCAAGGTCAGCCAGATTTCCTCGCTGGACAAGGACATCGCGCGCGGCCTGTCGGTCAAGTCGGTGCGGGTGGTGGACGTGATCCCGGGCAAGTCGGTGATCGGGCTGGAAACCCCGAACACCCAGCGCGAGATGATCTACCTCAGCGAGCTGCTGCGCTCGAAGGAATACGACAAGGCCGGCAGCCCACTGACGCTGGCGCTGGGCAAGGACATCGCCGGCAAGCCCATCGTCGCGGACCTGGCGCGCATGCCGCACCTGCTGGTGGCCGGCACCACCGGCTCCGGCAAGTCGGTCGCGGTCAACGCGATGGTGCTCTCGCTGCTGTACAAGGCCTCCGCCAAGGACGTGCGGATGCTGATGATCGACCCGAAGATGCTGGAGCTGTCGGTCTACCAGGGCATCCCGCACCTGCTGGCGCCGGTGGTCACCGACATGAAGGAGGCCGCCAACGGCCTGCGCTGGTGCGTGGCCGAGATGGAGCGCCGCTACAAGCTGATGAGCGCGGTCGGCGTGCGCAACCTGGCCGGCTTCAACAAGAAGGTGCGCGACGCCGCGGATGCCGGGCAACCGCTGGTGGACCCGCTGTTCAAGCCGAACGCGGAGGCCGGCGAGGCCCCGCGCACGCTGGAGCTGCTGCCGTTCATCGTGGTCTTCATCGACGAATTCGCCGACATGATGATGATCGTCGGCAAGAAGGTCGAGGAACTCATCGCGCGCCTGGCGCAGAAGGCGCGCGCCGCCGGCATCCACCTGATCCTGGCCACCCAGCGGCCGTCGGTGGACGTGATCACCGGCCTGATCAAGGCCAACATCCCGACCCGCATCGCGTTCCAGGTCAGCAGCAAGATCGACTCGCGCACCATCCTCGACCAGAGCGGCGCGGAGACCCTGCTCGGCCATGGCGACATGCTCTACCTGCCGCCCGGCACCGCGATGCCCGAACGCGTTCACGGCGCGTTCGTCTCCGACGAGGAAGTGCACCGGGTGGTGGAGTTCCTCAAGCAGAGCGGCGGGCCGGACTACCTCGACGGCGTGCTCGAGGAAGCGCAGACCCTGTACGACGGCAGCAGCGTGGGCGCCAACGGCCTGCCCGAGGCCGCCGCCAGCGACGACCCCGAGGCCGACCCGCTGTACGACCAGGCGGTGCAGATCGTCACCGAGACCCGGCGCGCCTCGATCTCGGGCGTGCAGCGGCGGCTGAAGATCGGCTACAACCGCGCCGCGCGCCTGATCGAGGCGATGGAGGCGGCCGGGATCGTCAGCCCGCCCGAGCACAACGGCGACCGCACGGTGCTCGCGCCGCCCCCGCCGCCGCGGCCGTGAGCCCGAGGCGGGGCAGGGCATGCGCGGGAGATGCCGCATTCAGCGCGGATGCGCCAGACTGATGCGGTGCTCCTTCCGGAACCGACCATGCGCCCCTTCCGCCTGCTGTCCGCCCTCGTCCTGCTGCTGGCCGCCGGCAGCGCCGCCGCCGGTGCCCGCACCCAGCTGGATGCCTTCACCCGCGGCCTGAAGGGACTGGACGGCCGTTTCAGCCAGCAGGTGTACGACGCCCGCGGGCGTCAGAAGGAGGCCAGCCAGGGGCGGGTGGCGGTGTCCGCGCCGCGGCTGTTCCGCTGGCAGTACGACGCCCCGTACCCGCAGCTGATCATCGCCGACGGCCAGACCGTCTGGGTCTACGACCCGGATCTCAAGCAGGCCAGCCGCCGCCCGCAGGGGCCGGAAGAGGCCTCCAGTCCGCTGGCGGTGCTGCTCGATCCGGCGCGCCTGGCCCGCGACTTCGAGGTCACCGAAGCCGGCAGCCGCGATGGCCTGGACTGGCTGCAGATCGTGCCGCGCGATGCCGAGGCGGCGTTCAAGTCCGCGCGCCTGGGCTTCGCCGGCGATGCGCTGGTGCGGATGGAGTACGTCGATGCACTCGGGCAGCGCACCGCGATCGCGTTCTCCGGCTGGAAGCGCAATCCGTCCTTCGCGCGCGACACCTTCGTGTTCACGCCGGGCAAGGACGTGGACGTGATCGGGCCGTGAGCCGGGTCGGGCAGGCGGCGGCGCGATGAGCACGGGCACGCCGGCCGCCGCCGAGTTGCGTCCGCTCGCCGAGCGCATGCGCCCGCGCGCGCTGGAGGAAATGGTGGGCCAGCGCCGGTTGCTGGCGGAAGGCTCCGCGCTGCGCCGCGCGCTGGCCGCGGGGCGGCTGCACTCGATGATCCTGTGGGGGCCGCCCGGCTGCGGCAAGACCACCCTGGCGCTGCTGCTGGCGCGCCACGCGCAGGCGCACTTCGAGGCGATCTCGGCGGTGCTCGCCGGCCTGCCGCAGGTGCGCGAGGTGCTGGCGCGGGCGCAGGCGCGGTTCGACGCGGGCGAGCGCACCCTGCTGTTCGTGGACGAGGTGCACCGCTTCAACAAGGCGCAGCAGGATGCCTTCCTGCCGCACATCGAGCGCGGCACCATCGTGTTCGTCGGCGCCACCACCGAAAACCCCTCGTTCGAGCTGAATTCGGCGCTGCTCTCGCGTTGCCGGGTGCACGTGCTGGAGGCGGTCGCCGCGGAGGACATCCGCGCCGCGCTCGAGCGCGCCTTGGCCGATGAGGAGCGCGGGCTCGGCGGGCTGGGCCTGGCGGTGGAGGCGGACGGGCTGGCGCAGATCGCGCTGGCCGCCGATGGCGACGTGCGGCGCGCGCTGACCCTGCTGGAAATCGCCGCCGACATCGCCGTGGGCGAGGGCGGCCGGATCGACAGCGACACCCTGCAGCAGGTGCTGGCCGACCGCACCCGCCGCTTCGACAAGGGCGGCGACGCGTTCTACGACCAGATCTCGGCGCTGCACAAATGCGTGCGCAGCTCCAACCCCGACGCCGCGCTGTACTGGCTGGCGCGGATGCTGGACGGCGGCGCGGATCCGGCCTACCTGGCGCGGCGCCTGGCCCGGATGGCGGTGGAGGACATCGGTCTGGCCGACCCGCGTGCGCTGCAGATGGCGATCGACGCCTGGGACGCCTACGACCGCCTGGGCTCTCCGGAAGGCGAACTGGCGCTGGCGCAACTCACCCTGTACCTGGCCAGCACCGCCAAGTCGAACGCCGCCTACACGGCGTGGAAGGCGGCCCGCGCCGACGTCGAGGCGCACGGCAGCCAACCGGTGCCGCTGCACCTGCGCAACGCGCCGACCGGCCTGATGCAGGCGCTGGGCCACGGTCGCGGCTACCAGTACGACCACGACGTGGAAGGCGGAATCGCGCTGGAGCAGACCGGGTTCCCGGACGCGATCGGCGAGCGGGTGTACTACGCCCCGGTCGGCCGTGGCATGGAAGCCAAGCTCAAGGAGAAGCTGGATGCCCTGCGCGCGGCGCGGGCGCAGGCGCGGGCCGCGCGGAAATGAAGGCGGTGCGGGTTCAGGTCGGGCCGAGGGTGCCGTACTCGGCCGGCAGCCGCGCATAGAACATCCGCAGCCCCTCGCGCTCGATCGCCTCCAGCAGCTGCTGCACCTGCTCGTCGCTGGCGATGATCTCGACCAGCACCGGCAGTTCGCCCGCCAGTTCGTAGAAGTGCATTTCGTGCAGCTCGCCTTCGCGGCCGTAGCCGGCCAGGGCGCGGAACGCGGAGCCGCCGTGGATGCCGAGCGCGCGCGCCTGCTCGAGCAGCCATTCGTACACCAGCTTGCCGTGGATCTTGCGCGACTCGTAGGTATACAGGCGCAGATGGGTGCCTTTCATCGTCCGCTCCCTCGTCGATTCACACTTTGACCAGCATCCGGAACAGCCCGTACCCGAGCAGGGTCGCCAGCAGCGAGCCCAGGGTATGGGTCAGCACATGCGCCAGCGCCCACAGCGGCTGCTGGCGCAGGATCAGGGTGACCGCTTCGGCCGAGAAGGTCGAGAACGTGGTCAGTCCGCCCAAAAAACCGGTTGCGAGCAGCAGCCGCACGGCCGGCGGGATCGCCTGGAACTGCTCGAACAGGCCGAGCACCACGCCCATCAGCAGCCCGCCGATCAGGTTGGCCGACAGCGTGCCCAGCGGCAGGGTCGGAAACACCGGATTGAGCGCAAGGCCCAAGGCCCAGCGCAGCAACGCGCCCAAGCCCGCGCCGATGAAGATCGCCAGCATCGACATCCACTGCACGTCTGCACTCCTCAAGGGGTCCGTTGCACGAGGGCGGACGGACTTGCATGGGGGCAGGCATCATCGGCCGACGCGGCGGTTTGCCGGAAACCCGGCGGGAGGAATGCCATCTCCCGTGGCTATGGTAGCCGTTCAAGCTGAACGGTGGCATTGCGCTTTTTACATAATATACATTATGCGAAATTATGGGCGGGCGCGACGATGCGCTCGGCGTCTTCTGCCCTGGGCTGTTCCGCCGCCGTCGGCACCGCAAGCATCCGCGGCTGCGCCATGGGCATTCGGGCGATGGCAGGCCTGCCCTGCGCAGGCACGCGCCGATCGTCGGGCGGATCCTCACGGACTGCGCTGGTGTGCACGCCATGCAGCACACGCGCACACGTAGGCATGGGGTGTTCCTCGGATCGCGGCGCGATGGCACGCCGCGCCATCGCGTCCGGTCAGTACCCATTGCAGGCTGCGCGCACCGGGGCATCCAAGCGTCCGAGATCGGCATAGGTGCGCCGCAGACCGAGACGTTCGGCCTCCTGCGCACGCCATGCCTTGGCGGCGCGGCAGCGGGCATCGCGTGTCATCGCCATGGCGGTACGTCGCGATACCAGCATGCGTGCCGGGGACCCGTGTGCGCGGCGGGCGTGCCGCTTCGTTGCCGCCGGCGCCGCGCGATCGTGAGTGGCCGCCTGCGTCGGTGCTACGGGGACGGGAGGGTCCGCGTACGTGTGCAGGCGATCCTGGCGCGACGCCGGCGGGCACGCATGATCCTGCCAGTGCACGCTGCCATCGCGGGCGACGCAGCGATAGGCCTCGCCGGCATGGGCCGACAGGCTCGCGCCTGCCGCAGCCAGTAAAAGCAGCAGGCCAGTGATGTGCGTGCACGAGACGAGCATGTGTCCACCCTGCCCTGACGATCCGGGCCGACAGGGTGCGGCATGCGCGGGCGGCGCGCGATCGGACTCCGCCCGCGGCCGGCGTCGGCCAACGCCGTGGCCGGCGGTCGGTGCCGGCGTCCGCGCGATAACGCGCAGGCCGCCCGAAGGCGGCCTGCAGCATGCGGAAGATGGCGTCCCCACGGGGATTCGAACCCCGGTCGCTACCGTGAAAGGGTAATGTCCTAGGCCTCTAGACGATGGGGACGGATGCGCATTCCGGCGGGAAGGATGGTGGAGCCAGCCGGGATCGAACCGGCGACCTCCTGCATGCCATGCAGGCGCTCTCCCAGCTGAGCTATGGCCCCACGTGCGCTGGAAAGACGCGCATTGTGGACATGATCGCGGGGCGCGTCAAGCATCGTCGTGGAAAAAATTCACGCCGCCTGCGGCAGCGGGCGCAGACTGGCCACGCCGTGGCCCTGCTCGGCCAGATAGGCGAGCCACTTGCCGAGGAACGTGTTCATGCGCAGGCGGTGGTCGAGCACCTGCGCCGGCGGCGGTGCCAGCCCCAGCACGTCCTGCCAGCGGCGCCCGGCGTAGCAGTGGGTCGCCTCCAGCTGGCGCGCATCGCGGTACAGGCGCAGGTGCGCGGACGGATCCGGCAGGCCGGTGTGCGGATCGCGCAGGCCGTAGCTCAGGCGCAGCTCGCTGGTGTAGGCATGTCGCTCGAGCACGTCCAGGCGCACGTCCAGGCCGTCGCCGATGCTGGAGACGTAGGCGCCCGCCGCCAAGTCTCCCGCGGCGAACAGGCGCTGCATGCGCGCATGGTTCTCGGCGTACAGCGCCATCAGCCAGCCGAAGCGGCTCAGGCGCGGCATCCGCAGCGGACGTGGCGTGGCGAGGTGCATGCCCGGATGCTACACGCGCGCGCATGGCCGCGACAGGATTGACCGATGCACGCGACGGCGGGAGGATGGCCTTCCTGCCGCGATGGCCGCGCTCTAGAACATCTCGCGGTTGATGCCCAGATGCTCCAGCACGCGGCTGGCGATCTCCTCGATCGAGGCATGGGTGGTGCTCAGCATCGGGATGCCCTCGCGCCGGAGCATCGCCTCGGCCTGCGCGACCTCGCGCCGGCAGGTGTCCAGCTGCGCATAGCGCGAGTTGGCGCGGCGCTCCTGCCGGATCTGCTGCAGCCGCACCGGATCGATGGTCAGCCCGAACAGCTTGTGGCGGAACTGGCGCAGGTGCTGCGGCAGGCGCTCCTGCTCCAGGTCCTCCGGGGTCAGCGGATAGTTGGCGGCCTTCAGGCCGTGGTGCAGGGCGAGGTAGACGCAGGTCGGCGTCTTGCCCGCGCGCGAGACCCCGACCAGCACCAGGTCGGCCTCGCCGAGATCGGTGCGCTGGCCGTCGTCGTGCGCGAGCGCGTAGTTCATGGCCTCGATCCGGCGGTGGTAGGTCTCGAAGTCGACCATGCCGTGCGCCTGCCCCACCCGCGGCTGCCGGGTCTGCCCCAGCTCGCGCTCGAGCGGGCCGATGAAGGGCGCGAACACGTCCAGCATCAGCGCCCCGCTCTCGCCCAGCAGCGCGACCAGCGCCGGGTCCACGCACGAGGTCACCACGATCGGGCGCACGCCCGCGGCCTCGCCCGCCTGGCGGATGCGCGCGGCGGCCTCGCGCGCCTTGTCCGGGCTGTCCACGAACGGCAGGCGGTCGGTCGCGAAGCGGGTGCCGGTGAACTGGGTCAGCAGGCTGTGGCCGATGGTCTCGGCGGTGATGCCGGTGCCGTCGGAGACGTAGAACACGGGCCGTGGCTCGGGCATGCGCGCGCCTGCAATCGTAGTCAGCCGGGATGGGCGCGACTAAAATAGCGAAATTGCGCGCCCGCGCCCCGTTCCGGAGCCTGCCTTGACCGCCAACGTTCTGTGGCTGCACGACCTGCGCCTGTCCGACCTCGCCCAGGTGGGCGGCAAGAACGCCTCGCTCGGCGAACTGATCGGCCAGCTCTCCGGGCTCGGAGTGTCGGTGCCCGGCGGCTTTGCCACCACGGCGGACGCGTTCCGCGCCTTCATCGCCCACAACGACCTGCATGCGCGCATCTACGATGCGCTGGCCGGGCTCGACGTGGAGGACGTGGCCGCGCTGGCCGCGGTCGGCGCGCAGGTGCGCGGCTGGGTGACCGACGCCCCGCTGCAACCGTCGCTGGAGGCCGACATCCGCGCCGCCTACGCGCAGCTGTGCCGCGAGGCGGGGGGCGCGGACGTCGCGGTCGCGGTGCGCTCCTCGGCCACCGCCGAGGACCTGCCCGACGCCAGCTTCGCCGGCCAGCAGGAGACCTTCCTCAACGTCACCGGCGCCGACGACGTGGTGCGCAAGGTGAAGGAAGTCTTCGCCAGCCTGTACAACGACCGCGCGATCGCCTACCGCGTGCACCACGGCTTCAAGCACGAGGACGTGTTCCTCTCGGCCGGCGTGCAGCTGATGGTGCGCTCCGACGTCGGCGCCTCCGGCGTGCTGTTCACCCTCGACACCGAGTCCGGCTTCCGCGACGTGGTGTTCATCACCGCCAGCTACGGCCTCGGCGAGATGGTCGTGCAGGGCGCGGTGAACCCGGACGAGTTCTACGTGTTCAAGCCGACCCTAGAGGCCGGCAAGCCCGCGATCCTGCGCCGCTCGCTGGGCAGCAAGCAGCAGCGGATGGTGTATTCGGACGCCCCCGGCGAGCGGGTGCGCACCGAGCCGGTGCCGCCCGACCTGCGCGGGCGCTTCTGCATCAGCGACGAGGACGTGCACGCGCTGGCGCGGCAGGCGCTGGTGATCGAGCAGCATTACGGCCGGCCGATGGACATCGAATGGGGCAAGGACGGCCACACCGGCAAGCTCTACATCCTGCAGGCGCGCCCGGAGACGGTGAAGTCGCGCGCGCACGCCACCCAGATCGAGCGCTACGCCCTCGGTCGCCGCGGGCAGGTGCTGGCCGAGGGCCGCGCGATCGGCCACAAGATCGGCAGCGGCACCGCGCGCGTGGTGCGCTCGCTGGAGGACATGCAGCGGGTGCAGCCGGGCGACGTGCTGGTGGCCGACATGACCGACCCGGACTGGGAGCCGGTGATGAAGCGCAGCGCCGCGATCGTCACCAACCGCGGCGGCCGCACCTGCCACGCGGCGATCATCGCGCGCGAACTCGGCGTGCCCGCGGTGGTCGGCACCGGCAACGCGCTGGAGACCGTCCGCGACGGCGACGTGGTGACCGTGAGCTGCGCCGAGGGCGACACCGGCTACATCTACGCCGGTGCCCTGCCCTTCGAGCGCACCACCACCGACCTCGGCAACATGCCGGAGGCGCCGCTGAAGATCATGATGAACGTGGCCAACCCCGAGCGCGCGTTCGACTTCGGGCAGTTGCCGAACGCCGGCATCGGCCTGGCGCGGCTGGAGATGATCATCGCCAGCCACATCGGCGTGCATCCCAAGGCGCTGCTGGAGTACGCCGCGCAGGACGCCGGCACTCGCGCCCGCATCGACGAGCGCATGGCCGGCTACGCCGGCCCGGTGGAGTTCTACGTCGAGCGCCTGAAGGAAGGCATCGCCACCATCGCCGCCTCGGTCCATCCCAAGCCGGTGATCGTGCGCCTGTCGGACTTCAAGTCCAACGAATACGCCAACCTGATCGGCGGCCGCCGCTACGAGCCGCACGAGGAGAACCCGATGCTCGGGTTCCGCGGCGCCTCGCGCTACATCGACCCGTCCTTCCGCGACGCGTTCGCCCTCGAGTGCAGGGCGGTCAAGCGCGTGCGCGAGGACATGGGGCTGTCCAACGTGTGGGTGATGATCCCGTTCGTGCGCACGCTGGACGAAGGCCGCAAGGTGGTCGAGGTGCTGCGCGAGAACGGCCTGGTCCAGGGCGAGCACGGCCTGAAGGTCATCATGATGTGCGAGCTGCCGTCCAACGCGCTGCTGGCCGAGCAGTTCCTGGACATCTTCGACGGCTTCTCGATCGGTTCCAACGACCTCACCCAGCTCACCCTCGGCCTGGACCGCGACTCCGGGCTGGTGGCGCACCTGTTCGACGAGCGCGACCCGGCCGTCAAGCAGTTGCTGGCGATGGCGATCCGCACCGCGCGCGCGAAGGGCAAGTACATCGGCATCTGCGGCCAGGGCCCGAGCGACCACCCCGACCTCGCGCAGTGGCTGATGGAACAGGGCATCGAGTCGGTGTCGCTGAACCCCGACACCGTGGTCGACACCTGGCTGGTGCTGGCGCGCGCGCGCGCCGCCGCGGGCTGAAGCCACCGCGGCGGATGCCGACGCCGCGGCCACGCGCCGCGTGCGAACATGCGCGCGTCCCGCCACTGCCCACCCCCGCCGCATGCCGCAGGCCCGCCAGTCGCTGATCGCCGCCCTCCCCGACCCGGCCCAGGACCCGGTCGACCTCGTGCACCAGCTGCGCGGGGTCGACTGGCTGCGGCTGCTGGAGACCTGGGGCCTGCGCCTGCTGGCCGCGCTGCTGATCTTCCTCGCCGGGCGCTGGCTGGCTCGGCGGCTGGCGCGCGGGTTGCAGCAGGTGATGGACCGCGCCGGGGTGGACCCGACCCTGACCGGCTTCCTGCGCAACATCGCCTACGCGGTGATGGTGGTGCTGGTGATCGCCACCGCGCTGACCGCGATCGGGGTGCCGACCACCTCGATGTTCGCCATCCTCGGCGCCGCCGGCCTCGCGGTCGGCCTGGCCCTCAAGGATTCGCTGTCGAACATCGCCTCCGGGGTGATGCTGATCGTGCTGCGCCCGTTCCGCGCCGGCGACCACGTGATCGCCGCGGGGCAGGAGGGCGTGGTGATGGAAGTGCGGGTGTTCCAGACCCGCCTGCGCGCCTTCGACCAGCGGGTGATCATCCTGCCCAACAGCCAGGTGACCACCGCGCCGATCATCAACTACACGGCGATGCCGACCCGGCGGATCGAGATCAAGGTCGGGGTGGACTACGGCGACGACCTGGCGCTGGCACGGCGGGTGCTGCTGCAGCTGGCGGCGGCGGAGCCGCTGGTGCTGGCCGATCCCGCGCCGGTGGTGCGGGTGGCCAACCTCGGCGAGAGCAGCGTGGACCTGCTGCTGCACGCGTTCTGCCGCACCGCCGACGTGGTGGAGGCGCGCAGCCGCCTGACCGAGGCCGTGCGCGACGGGCTGATCGCCAGCGGCATCACCATCCCCTACCCCCAGCGCGACCTGCACGTGTACCACAGCGACGCCAGCGGCAAGCCGATCGCGGACATCCTGCTCAAGGCCGCGGCGGACGACGGCGATCCCGTGGCGCCCACCCGGCCGCAGGCGCCGCCGCCAGCGGCAGGCTGAGCCACGCCTGCCTTTCAGGCAGCGGGCGCGGCCAGCGCGCCCAGATGGGCGCGGTAGTAGGCCAGCTCCGCGATCGAATCGCGCACGTCGCTGAGCGCGGTGTGCGCGGACTCCTTCTGGAACCCGGCCAGCACCTGCGGGGCCCAGCGCCGCGCCAGTTCCTTGAGCGTGCTCACGTCCAGGTTGCGGTAGTGGAAATGCGCCTCCAGCGCCGGCATCAGCCGGTGCAGGAAGCGGCGGTCCTGGCAGATCGAGTTGCCGCACATCGGCGAGGCGCCGGCCGGCACCCATTCGCGCAGGAAGGCCAGCGTGCGCGCCTCCGCCTCCGCCAGCGGCACGCCCTGCTCCAGCACCCGCTGCCACAGCCCCGACTTGCGGTGCTGGGTGCGGTTCCAGTCGTCCATCGCCTCGAGCGTGGCGAGCGGATGCGCGATCGCCAGTTCCGGCCCCTCGGCGAGCACGTTGAGTTGGGCGTCGGTCACCACCGTGGCGATCTCGAGGATGCCGTCGCGCTGGGTGTCCAGCCCGGTCATCTCCAAGTCGATCCAGATCAAGCGCTCCTGCGGCGAATCGCTGCTACCCATGCCTGCTCCGCGTCGGACGATGCGGCATGATAGCCGCGCCGCCCGGAGCCCCGCATGCCCCTGTTCACCCCCGACCCCGCCGGCCACCACGCCATCCTCACCGCGATGCTGGCGCCCGCGTTCTTTCTGACCGCGACCGCCGGCCTGCTGGCCTCCGCGAATGCGCGGCTGGCGCGGGTGGTAGACCGCCTGCGCGCGCTGATCGTGGCCTGGGAGCGCGACGCCCCGGACCGCGCCGAGCGCGACGCCCAGATCCGCCGCCACCGCCAGCGCGCGCACCTCGTCCTGCGCGCCTGCCGGCTGCTGTATGCGGGGCTGGCCGCGTTCGTCGGCACCAGCCTGGCGCTGGCGATGGACGCCCTGCTCGGCTTCCGCCTCGGCGAATTGCCGACCCTGCTGGCGGTCGCCGGCGTGCTGTGCCTGCTGGCCGCCAGCATCGCGCTCGGGCGCGAGGTGAGCCTGGCGGTCACCAGCTTCGACCTCGAGCTCGAGCACGAGCTGGCGCGGCGGCGCTGAACGCCAGCGCGCCTCGCCGCCCGCGCTCAGGCTTTGCCGCGCTTGCCGCGGAAATAGGCCGTCAGCATGGGCCCGGCGAGCTCGGCCAGCACCCCGCCCTGCACCTGCACGCGGTGGTTGTGGCGCGGATCGGCGAGCAGGTCGAACATGCTGCCGGCGGCGCCGGTCTTGGGGTCGAACGCACCGAACACCACACGCGACACCCGCGCATGCACCATCGCCATCGCGCACATCGCGCACGGCTCCAGGGTCACGTACAGGGTCGTACCGAGCAGGCGATGGTTGCCCAGCCGACGTCCGGCTTCGCGCAGAGCGACGATCTCGGCATGCGCGCTGGGATCGTGCTCGCCGATGTTGCGGTTCCAGCCCTCGCCCAGCACCTCGCCCGCGGCGGAGACGACCACCGCGCCCACCGGGATCTCGTCGTCCTCGTCGCGCGCGCGCGCGGCCAGCGCCAGCGCGTGGCGCATCCAGCGTTCGTCGGTGGTCTGCAGGTCGCTCATCCGATGATCGATGGGTTGGATGCGGATGGATGGAAGAGGAAATCGCGGCAGCCCGGCGCAGCGGCCATCCCGGCCCCGTTCATTACGGCGGGGCAATGAAGCGACCGCGCGCCCATGGCGCGCGAGCGGTCGCTTCGCCCCGGCCCCGCCTACTCGGCGGGGCAATGAAGCGACCGCGCGCCAATGGCGCGCGAGCGGTCGCTTCATTCCCACTCGATCGTCGCCGGGGGCTTGCCGGAAATGTCGTACACCACGCGGGAGACGCCGCGCAGTTCGTTGATGATGCGGTTGCTCACACGGCCGAGGAAGTCGTACGGCAGGTGCGCCCAGTGCGCGGTCATGAAGTCGATGGTCTCCACCGCGCGCAGGGCGATCACCCACTCGTAGGCGCGGGCGTCGCCGACCACGCCCACCGACTTGACCGGCAGGAACACCGCGAAGGCCTGGCTGGTCTTGTCATACAGGCCAGCCTTGCGCAGTTCGTCGATGAAGATGGCATCCGCGCGCGCCAGCAGCTCGGCGTACTCGGGCTTCACCTCGCCGAGGATGCGCACGCCCAGGCCCGGGCCGGGGAACGGGTGGCGGTAGACCATCTCGCGCGGCAGGCCGAGTTCGAGGCCGAGGCGACGCACTTCGTCCTTGAACAACTCGCGCAGCGGCTCCACCAGCCCCAGCTTCATCTGCTCGGGCAGGCCGCCGACGTTGTGGTGGCTCTTGATGACGTGGGCCTTGCCGGTCTTGCTGCCGGCCGACTCGATCACGTCCGGGTAGATGGTGCCCTGCGCCAGCCACTTGGCGTTCTTCAGCTTGGCCGATTCCTCGTCGAAGATCTCGACGAACAGGTTGCCGATGATCTTGCGCTTGGCCTCGGGATCGGACACGCCTTCCAGCGCCTTGAAGTAGCGCGCGGCGGCATTGACGCGCACGACCTTCACGCCCATGTGCTCGGCGAACATCGCCATCACCGCATCGCCTTCCTGCCAGCGCAGCAGGCCGGTGTCCACGAACACGCAGGTCAGCTGGTCGCCGATTGCGCGGTGCAGCAGCGCGGCGACCACCGAGGAATCCACGCCGCCGGACAGGCCGAGGATCACTTCGTCGGCGCCCACCTGCGCGCGCACGCGGGCGATCTGGTCCTCGATGATGTTGGCCGGCGTCCACAGCGTGGCGCAGCCGCAGATGTCGACCGCGAAGCGGCGCAGCAGCGCCGCGCCGGCGGCGGTATGGGTCACCTCCGGGTGGAACTGCACGCCATAGATTTTCCTGGCGTCGTCGGCGAAGGCGGCGATGCCGAGGCGGTCGGTGCGGGCGGTGACGGTGAAGCCCTCCGGCGCGCGGGCGACGTGGTCGCCGTGGCTCATCCACACGTTGCGCAGGGCGTCGGTGGTGGCCACCGGGGCCAGCAGCGCGTCCTCGGCGACGATCTCGAGCACGGCGTGGCCGAATTCGCGCTGGTCGCCGGCCTCGGTCGCGCCGCCCAGCTGCACCGCCAGCGTCTGCATGCCGTAGCAGATGCCGAGGATCGGCACGCCGGCGTCGAACACCGCCTGCGGCGCGGCCGGACAGCCGGGCTGGGTGGTCGATTCCGGCCCGCCCGAGAGGATGATGCCCTTGGCGCCGAACGCCGCGATCTCGGCCGGGTCGTGGTCCCAGGCCCAGATCTCGCAGTACACGCCGATCTCGCGGATGCGGCGCGCGATCAGCTGGGTGTACTGGGCGCCGAAGTCGAGGATCAGCAGCTTGTCGGCGTGGATGTCGGTCATCGGCTTGGCATCGTGGGAGTGGGCATCGCCGCCGGCGGCGCGGCGGCGTCCTGCGCGGCCCTCCATGGCCGGGCGCCGGGTCGGGCGCGACCCCGTGGCTGGCGGGCGCGCCGCCTTACCCCGCGCGGTAGTTCGGCGGTTCCTTGGTGATCTGCACGTCGTGCACGTGGCTCTCGCGCTGGCCGGCGCCGGTGACCTTGACGAACACCGGGCGCTTGCGCATCTCCTCGATGGTGGCGCAGCCGACGTAGCCCATGGTCGCGCGCAGCCCGCCCACCAGCTGGTGGACCACGCCGCGCAGCGGGCCGCGGTACGGCACCCGGCCCTCGATGCCCTCCGGCACCAGCTTGTCGGCGTCGGAAGCGTCCTGGAAATAGCGGTCCTTGCTGCCCTTCTCCATCGCGCCGAGCGAGCCCATGCCGCGGTAGCTCTTGTAGCTGCGGCCCTGGAACAGCTCGGTCTCGCCGGGGCTCTCCTCGGTGCCGGCGAACAGGCCGCCGATCATCACGCTGGAGGCACCGGCCGCGATCGCCTTGCCGATGTCGCCGGAATAGCGGATGCCGCCGTCGGCGATCAGCGGGATGCGGTCCTGTAGGGCTTCGGCCACCAGGTCGATCGCGGTGATCTGCGGCACGCCGACGCCGGCCACGATCCGGGTGGTGCAGATCGAGCCGGGCCCGACGCCGACCTTGACCGCGTCCGCGCCGGCGTCCAGCAGCGCCAGCGCCGCATCGCCGGTCACGATGTTGCCGCCGATCACCTGCAGCGCCGGGAAGTGGCGCTTGATCCAGGCCACCCGGTCCAGCACGCCCTGGGCGTGGCCGTGCGCGGTGTCCACCACCACCACGTCCACCCCGGCCTCGACCAGCGCCTCGACCCGCGCCTCGGTGTCGCCGCCCACGCCCACCGCGGCGCCGACCAGCAGGCGCCCGCTGGCGTCGTAGGCCGCGTTCGGGTTGTCGGACTTCTTCTGGATGTCCTTGACCGTGATCAGCCCGCGCAGGGCGAACGCGTCGTTGACGACCAACACCTTCTCGATCCGGTGCTTGTGCAGCAGGCCCAGCACCTCGTCGTCGCTGGCGCCCTCCTTCACCGTGACCAGCTTGTCGCGCTTGGTCATGATGTGGCGCACCGGGTCGTCGAGCTTCTTCTCGAAGCGCATGTCGCGCCCGGTGACGATGCCGACCAGCTGGCCCGCATCGTCCACCACCGGCACTCCGGAGATGTTGCGCGCGCGGGTCAGGCGCAGGACCTCGCCGATGGTGGTGTCGGGCCCGACCGTGAACGGGTCCTTGATCACGCCGGCCTCGAAGGTCTTGACCTTGGCGACCTCCGCCGCCTGCGCCTGCACGCTCATGTTCTTGTGCAGGATCGAGATGCCGCCGAGCTGGGCCAGGGCGACCGCCAGGCGCGCCTCGCTGACCGTGTCCATCGCCGCCGAGACGATCGGCAGGCGGATGCGCAGGTCGCGGGTCAGGCGGGTGTCCAGCGCGACGTCCTTGGGCAGGACGCGGGAATGCGCGGGGACGAGGGAGACGTCGTCGTACGTCAGTGCTTCGGCCTGGATGCGCAGCATCGGCGGTCCCTGGCAGGTGCGGAAGCGCGCCATTGTAGCCGGTTTGGCGGGCGCCCCGCGCGCCGCCGGGCCGGTCAGCCGGCCGCGGCTTCGGCCAGTTCCGCCGCCTCCAGCGTGTTCTGCATCAGGGTGGCCACGGTCATCGGCCCCACCCCGCCCGGCACCGGGGTGATCCAGCTGGCGCGCTTGGCGGCTTCGTCGAAGCCGACGTCGCCGACCAGGCGGCCGTCCTCGAGGCGGTTGATGCCCACGTCGATCACCACCGCGCCCGGCTTCACCCATTCGCCCGGGATCAGCCCCGGGCGGCCGACCGCGACCACCAGCAGGTCGGCCTCGCCGACGTGGCGGCGCAGCACCTCCGGCGGCGTGAACTTGTGGCAGCAGGTCACGGTGCAGCCGGCGATCAACAGCTCCAGCGCCATCGGCCGGCCGACATGGTTGGACACGCCGACGATGGTCGCGCTCTGCCCGCGCACCGGGCGGTCGGTCCAGGCCAGCAGGGTGGTGATCCCGCGCGGGGTGCACGGGCGCAGGCCGAACTGGCGCAGGGCCAGGTGGCCGACGTTGGCCGGGTGGAAGCCGTCCACGTCCTTGCGCGGGTCGATCCGCTCCAGCAGGCGGCTGGGATCGGCGATCCCCGGCAGCGGCAGCTGGACGAGGATGCCGTGCACCCGCGGATCGGCGTTCAGGCGGTCGATCAGCGCCAGCAGTTCGGCCTCGCCGGTGCCCGACGGCAGGTCGAAGTCGAAGGCTTGGATGCCCACCTTCTCCGCGGCGCGGCGCTTGTTGCGCACGTAGCTCTGGCTGGCCGGGTCGTTGCCGACCAGCACCACCGCCAGCCCCGGCCGCGGCCTGCCGGCGGCGACGCGGGCCTCGACCCGCGCCTTGAGCGCGTCCAGCAGGGCGTCGGCGATGCGTTTGCCATCGAGGATGCGTGCGGTCATGCGCGCGGATGGGAGACAATGACGGGCCTGCATTATCCCCTCTCCCACCCGCTGCGTCCTGCCGGAGCCTGCCAATGGCGATCGATCCGCCCAGCGAGACCGAACTGGAAGCCGCGGTGTTCCGCCGCCTGCGCGCGCACCTGATGGAGCGCCGCCCGGACGTGCAGAACATCGCCCTGATGAACCTGGCCGGCTTCTGCCGCAATTGCCTGGCCGACTGGTACCGCGAGGCCGCGGCCGAACGCGGGCTGGAGCTGACCCGCGAGCAGGCGCGCGAGCGCATCTACGGCATGCCCTACGCCGAATTCAAGGCGCGCTATCAAGCCGAGGCCACGCCCGAGCAGCTGGCCGCGTTCGCGGCCCGCCCGCGTTCGCAGGAGTAACCCCGGCCGCAGCGGAGGCGGCGATGGCGATCCAGGGCGTATGTCCCAAGTGCGGCAAGCGCGTCCTGCACGTGCAGGTCGAGAGCATCGTCGGCGTGGTCGATGGCCAGAGCAAGGCGCGCTGCCTGAGCTACAGCTGCATCCATTGCCGCAGCGTGCTCGGGGTGCAGATCGACCACCGCCGCCAGGTGCGGCCGCGGCGCACGCCGGCGCCCGCCCCGGCCTGAGCCAACGCGCGCCGCGGCCGCTTCAATCCTGGGCCGGCGGCTCTGTGGGCGTCGGCGTCTCGTCCGCGCGGCAGCGGCGGATCCCGCTGCCGAGCACGCATTCCACGCAGCAGGGCGTGGCCGCCTCCGGCGCGACGTCGGCCGGGACCGTCGCGTCCGCAGGCGGCGCCACCGGGCCCAGGCGCGCCAGCTCGTCCTGCGGGCGCAGCTGCAGCAGCACGGCCCAGTCCTGGCGGTTGAAGTCGCAGAAGGCCAGGGCGTCCGGGCTGCACGCCGGATCGTCGCCCCCGCGCTGCGGCAGGCCCCAGAAGCGGCCGGCCGCGTTCAGCGGCAGCAGGCGCAGGGTCACCGCCTGCAGCAGGTTGCCGCCGACCAGCCAGGCGCGGGCGTCGCCCGGGGTGGCGGTGGACACCACGATGTCGCAATGCATGGCCAGCCCGCGCTCGCCGCGGGCGATCAGCGCGGCCAGCCCGTCCATGCCGCGCAGCTGGCGGGTGCGCACGTAGCACAGCAGGTCGCCGGGGGCCGGCGGCGTGCTGCGCGGATCGCGGAAGCGGTAGGGGCTGCCGTCGGGGTCGCGCAGGGCAGCGCGCACATAGTCGAAATGCGCGGCAGCCGGGCGGAAGCCGGGCACCCCGGCGCGCTGCAGCACCCACGACACGAACGCGGCCGACCACGGCACGTCGATCACGAACGCACGGCAGGCCAGCCCGGGGTCGCGCGGGTCGGCCAGCGCCATGCGGCAGGCCGCGCCGCCCTCGCGCTCGGCCAGGCCGGTATCGATCCAGTACTGCGCCACCCGCCGCCACGGGGCGCCGCCGTCCGCCATCCCACGCGCCTCGCCCTCCCACACGCTGGCGCTGGCCAGGCGCCCGTCGGGGGTGATGAAAGGCTGCTGCCAGCGCTGCCATTCGGCGCAGGCGATCGCGGCGATCCGGGTGGCGACCTCGCCCGCCGATTCCTGCGCGCGCAGCGCCGGGCACGGATCGCGCGCCTGCGCAGGGGCCGGCAGCAGGCTCAATCCGGCCAGCAGCAAGACGCAGATCCCGACGGCGATCCCTCGCATCGCCCCTCCCTCAGCCGCCGGCGCAGTGCACGGCGATCTCGGCATATCCCCGGAAAGCGCGATCCGGGGCGCAGACCGGACACGCCGGGTCCGGCCCGAAGCCGATGTCGCGAAAGCGCATCGCCAAGGCATCCACGTGCAGCAGGCGACCGATGAGCGGCTGGCCGATGCCCAACAGCAGCTTGAGCGCCTCGGTCGCCTGCAGCAGCCCGATCACGCCCGGCAGCACCCCGAGCACCCCGGCCTCGGCGCAGTTGGGTGCGGCCTCCGGGGGCGGCGGCTCCGGGAACAGGCAGCGGTAGCACGGCGCCTGCCCGCGCCGGCGGCCGGCGTCGAACACGCTCAGCTGGCCCTCGAAGCGGTGCACCGCGCCGTACACCAGCGGCTTGCGCAGATGCACGCAGGCGTCGTTGAGCAGGTAGCGCGCGGCGAAGTTGTCGGCGCCGTCCACCACCACGTCCACGCCGTCCAGCAGCGCCTCGACGTTGGCGGCGGTGACCCGTGCCGGCACCGCCTCGACCGCCGTGCGCGGGTTGAGCGCCGCGAGCGTGCGCGTGGCCGAATCGACCTTGGGCTGGCCGATGCGGTCCTCCCCGTGCAGGATCTGGCGCTGCAGATTGCTGCGCTCGACCCGGTCGTCGTCCGCCAGGCGCAGGTGGCCGACCCCGGCCGCGGCCAGGTAGAAAGCGGCCGGCGAGCCCAGTCCGCCGGCCCCGACCAGCAGCACCCGCGCGGCCGCCAGCCGCCGCTGGCCGTCCAGGCCGACTTCCGGCAGGCGCAGGTGGCGGCTGTAGCGCTCGAGGAAATCGGCATCCTCCTGCGGCGCCTGCAGCGGCAGCCCGGCCGCGGCCCAGGCCTGGGTGCCGCCGGCGACCGAGGCCAGCCGCCGGTAGCCGCGTGCGGCCAGTGCCTCCGCGGCCTGCCGCGAGCGCACGCCGCTCTGGCAGATCAGCAGCACCTCGGCGTCGCGGTCCGGCAGGTGGGCCTCCGGGGCGGCCTCCAACTGCGCACGTTCGATCCCGAGCGCGCCAGCGGCCATCCCGAGGGCGCGCTCGTGCGCGGCGCGCACGTCGACCAGGCAGGCGCCGGCACGCAGCCGCTGCGCCGCCTGTTCCGGGGTCAGTTCGAGGATCGGCATGCGCGGATTGTGCCCGAGCCGGCGCGCGGCGCGTCAGTACGGCAGCACCTCGACCACCGCGCCGGCGGGCAGCTGCTGCGGCCCCTCCGGCAGCACCAGCAACGCGTTGGCCGCGGCCGCGGCGCGCAGGCGGTGCGAACTGGTGGCCGCGGTGTCCGGCACGATCTCCAGCCGGCCGTCGGCGGCGCAGGCCAGGGTGCCGCGCAGGAACTCGCGGCGCGCATGGTCCTTGCCCGCGGGCGCCGCCAGCCGTGCCGACCAGCGTGGGCGCGGCGCGCGCCCCTGCAGGCCGTCGAGCAGGGTCCGGCCGAGGGTGAGGTAGGTCGCCAGCACCGCCACCGGATTGCCCGGCAGGCCGAGGAACTGCGCGCGGCCGAGGAGGCCGGCCAGCACCGGCATGCCGGGCTTCATCATCACCTTCCAGAAATGCACCTGGCCGTGCGTGCGCAGGTGCGCCGGCAGCAGGTCCTTCTCGCCGACCGAGGCGCCGCCACAGGTCAGGATCACGTCGAAGGCGGACGCGGCATCCGCCAGCGCGCTGGCGATCCGCGCCGGATCGTCCGGCAGTGGCGGCCAGGCGACCGGATCCAGGCCGTCCGCACGCAGCAGCCCGAGCAGCAGCTCGCGGTTGCTGTCGTAGATCTGTCCCGGCTGCAGCGGCAGGCCGGGGCTGACCAGCTCGTCGCCGCCGGTGAACACAGCGACCGTGGGCCGCTGCCGCATCGGCAGCTGCGCATGCCCGGCGGCGGCGGCGAGCGCGACCTGCGCCGGCGACAGCGCGGTGCCGGCTTCGAGCAGGCGCGCGCCGGCCGCGCAGTCGTCGCCGGCGCGGCGCACGTACTGCCCGGGCGGCAGATCCGGCGGCACCTGCACCCGCTCGCCCACGACCTGCGCCTGTTCGCGGATGGCGATGGTGTCGGCGCCCTCCGGCAGCGGTGCGCCGGTGGTGATGCGCACGCACTCGCCGGGCCCGAGGCGCAGCCCGCGCGCGGGGCCTGCGAACTGCTCGCCGACCAGGTGCAGGCCGTCGGCGGCCGTGGCGAGGTCCGCATGCCGGCAGGCATAGCCGTCCATCGCGCTATTGTCGAACGGCGGCAGCGGTTGCAGCGCATGCACGTCGCGCGCCAGCACCCGGCCGTGGCAGCGCGCGAGCGGCAGGGATTCCTCCGCCAGGCGCGCGGCCGCCGCGACCTGCGCCAGCCGCGCCTGCGCCTGCGCGAACGCCAGCCCGACCGGGAACGGGGTTTCCTGCATGCCCTGCCCTCCGTCAGCCGCGCTTGACGTGGCGCAGCAGGCGGCGCCGCTTCGCCTGCTGGCGTTCGGTCAGTTCGTTGCGGCGACCCTCGTAGGGGTTGCTGCCTTCCTTGAACACGAACCGGATCGGGGTGCCGACCAGCTTGAAGCGCTTGCGGAAGAAGTTCTCCAAGTAGCGCTGGTAGGCCGGGCTCAGGGTGCGCAGGCGGTTGCCGTGGACCACGAAGGTCGGCGGACTCTCGCCGCCCGGATGGCAGAAGCGCAGCTTGGCCACGTGCCCGCGCACCACCGGCGGCGGGTTGGCGGCGTACGCCGCCTCCAGCGCGCGGGTCGCCTCCGCGGTGCCGAACGCGCGGGTGGCGGAGGCATGCGCGCGATGGATGGCGCGGAACAGCTCGCGCAGCCCGGAGCCGTGCAACGCGGAGATGCGCACGCGCTCGGCCCAGTCCACGAACGCGAGCTTGCGCGCCGCCAGCGCCTCCGCCTGCTGGCGCTCGTAATCGCTGCGGCCGTCCCATTTGTTGAGGGCGATCACCAGCGCGCGCCCGGCGTCCAGCACTGCGCCGAGCACGGTCGCGTCCTGGTCGGTCACGCCCTCGCTGGCGTCCAGCAGCAGCACCGCCACCTGGCAGTCCTCAATCGCCTGCAGGGTCTTGACCACCGAGAACTTCTCGACCGCCTCCTCCACCCGCGCGCGCCGGCGCAGGCCGGCGGTATCGACCAGGCGGTACTTGCGGCCGTCGCGCTCCAGATCGACCGCGATCGCATCGCGGGTGGTGCCGGGCACCTCCGAGGCGATCATCCGCTCCTCGCCGAGCAGGCGGTTGACTAGAGTGGACTTGCCCACGTTCGGGCGGCCCACGAACGCGATCCGGATGCGCTCGGGATCGTCGTCGAGGGCCTGCGCCGCGCCCGCCTCCGGCAGCCGCGCCTGCACCTGCGCCAGCAGCGCGTCCAGCCCGGTGCGGTGGGCGGAGGACACCGCCTGCACCGCGGCGATCCCGTAGCGGGCGAACTCCGCCTGCGCGGCGCGCGCGTCGATGCCGTCGGCCTTGTTGACCACCAGCACGGTCGGCTTGGCCAGCTTGCGCAGCCAGGCCAGGATGTCGTCGTCCAGAGCCGAGGGGCCCTCGCGGCCGTCGACCACGAACAGGACCACGTCGGCCTCCTCCGCGGCCGCGCGCGCCTGGCGCGCGGTCGCGCCGGCCAGGCCGCTGTCCTCGCCGGCGATGCCGCCGGTGTCCACCAGCACGAACGGGCGCTCCGGCAGCAGCCGGCAGACGCCGTAGTGGCGGTCGCGGGTCACGCCCGGTTCGTCGTGCACCAGCGCATCGCGGCTGCGCGTCAGTGCGTTGAACAGGGTCGACTTGCCGACGTTGGGGCGCCCGACCAGGGCGACGAGCGGAAGCATGGCCTAGGCTCCTGTCGGAGGCGGGTTGCGTAGCCCCGCCGGAAATGGCGGCGGCCCCGGCACCCGTGCCGGAGCCGCCCGATCGGGCCGGCGCGCAGCGCGCCGACACCGGCGTCACTGCAGGCGGAACGCCGCCAGCTCGCCGTCCCGGGTCTGGATCACGGCGATGTCGTCGGCGACCACCGGCTGCGCCACGATCGGCGCACCGAGCTTGGCGCGCGCGGCGAACGCGCCGTCCTTCAGCTGCAGCCAGTGCACGTAGCCCTCGAGGTCGCCGACCAGGGCATGGTCGCCCTGCACGGCGGGCGCGGTGGTGTTGCGGTGGGCCAGGCCTTCCTGCTGCCACAGGCTGCCGCCGGTGTTGCGGTCCAGCGCCCAGACCTTGCCCGCAGGATCCGTCACCACCACCGCGGAATTACTCAGCCCCAGCCCGCGCGGGCCGCCGGTGTCGCGGTCCCACAGCACCTGCCCGGACGGCCCGTCGATCGCGACCGTGTGGTTCTTGTAGCTGGTGGCGTAGAGCACGCGGCCGTTGAGCACCACCGGGCCGTCCACGTCGGCCATCCGCTCCAGCTCGCTGCGGCCGTCCGGCTCGGCCACCGCGGCCGACCACAGCACGCTGCCGTCGTTGGGCGACAGCGCGGTGACGGTGCCGTTGTCGTGGCCGACGAACACGATCCCGGGGCCGAGGGTGACCGGGCCGGTGCCGCGCACGGTCAGCGCCGGCTGGTCCACGGTGTAGAACCAGCGGCGCTCGCCGCTGGCGGCGTCGAACGCGGTCACGCGGTCGTCGTTGGAGTGCACGAACACCAGCCCGCCGCCGATCGCCGGCGCGGCGATCACCTCGTTGCCGACCTTGGCGGTCCACTTCTCGGCGCCGGTCTGGGCGTCGTAGGCCACCACGTCGCCCTTCAGGCTGCCGACCACCACCAGCCCCTCGCCCACGCCCGGGCCGCCGGACAGGGCCAGCTTGGACGGGGTGTGCCACAGGGTCTGCCCGGTCTTGAGGTCGAGCGCGTACACCCCGCCGTCGACCGCGGCGGCATACACCCGCCCGTCGAGGATGGCCGGATGCTGGCCGAGGCCGAGGTCCTTCTCGCCCTTGCCAATCTTGACGTCCCACAGCCGGGTCGCGGTGATGGTCGGAGCGATCTGGGCCAGCGGGGTCGGCTCCAGCGCCTTGTCCTGGCCGCGGCCGGCGAACACGTTCTTGACCGTGCTGCAGCCGGCCAGCATCCCGGCGGCGAGCAGCAGGACCAGCCCGCTGCGGGCGAAATGGCGGATGGGATGGGACATCAGCTCTGCTCTCCGGCATGCGGCGGCTGGCCGCCGGCATCGATCAGTTTGAACTCGACCAGGCGGTACTGCGGGTCGCCCACGTCGAGCTTGCCCAGCGCCTTGCGGTAGGCCTCGCGCGCCTGCTCGCGCTGGCCGAGCGCGAGGTAGGCATCGCCGCGCACCGCCCACGCGCCGGCATCGTCCTGCTGCGCCAACTGCGCCAGCGCCTCGCGGCCCTTGCCGGCGTCCACCAGCAGGCGCGCCAGGCGTTCGCGCACGAGTGCGCGCAGCGCCGGGTCGAGGTCGTGCAACCCGCGCAGGGTGGCGATCGCGTCGTCGCGCTTGCCCGCCGCGACCTGCGCATGCGCCAGTTCCAGCGCCGCCAGCGCGCCGAGGGTGGGGTTGCCCTTGGCGATCGCGGCAAGCTCGGCGCGCCCCTGGTCCGCCGGCAGCCGCCCCGCGGAAAACGCCGCCACCGCCTGCGCGTAGCGCGCGTTGACCGCCATCGCCGCCTGCTGCTGGCGGCCCTGCCACCAATGCCAGCCGCCGATCGCGGCCAGCCCGAGCAGCACCCCGCCGATCAGGCCGGGGGCATTGCTGCGCAGCCAGCGGCGGACGCGTTCGCCTTGTTCGTGTTCGTCGAGCAGCTCGTCGATCGCCATGCTGTTCCTGGGCCCGCGGCCCGGCCGCGGGCGGTCTGGGGATGGGAGGGGATGCGCCGGCGGCCGGCGGGCCGGTCAGTCGGACGCGGCCAACGTGCCGTCGGAGGATACCGCAAAGCGCGCCACGTTCGCGCGCGCATGCGCCTGCACATCCACGTCCTCGCCGCGATTGCGCAGTACCGCGGCGGACGCGTTGCCGATGGTCAGGCGCGCCAGCTGACCGGGTGCGTAACGGCGCTCGCTGCCGGCCGGCAGCACGCCGCGTTCGACCACGCTGCCGTCCGCAGCGACCGCCTCGACCCAGCTCGGCGCGCGCAGCTGCAGTTCGATCGCGGCGCGCGGCGCCGGCAGCACCACCGGCGCCATCGAGGCGACCACCGTGCGCCCCGCGGCCGGCGGCACCGGCGCCGCCCCGGCCGGCGCGTCCGCGGCGCCGAGCGGCACGTCCAGCGGCGCGCTGCCGCCGCCCGGGGCGGCCAGGTGCTGGCGGGTGGCGATCCAAGCCGGGATCGCCAGCGAGAGGGTCAGCACGATGTAGATCAGGCGCCGGCCGAGTTGCTCCGCCCACCACTGCCACTTCGGCGTGTGCACCCGGCTCACCAGCCGGGTCGGCTCGACCGGGCCGACGTCCAGGGCCTGCATCATCGGCGCGGTGGTCAGCCCGAGCAGGCGCGCGTAGCTGCGCACCTGGCCGCGCACGAACACCGGCGCGCCCAGGCGCGACCAGTCCTCGGCCTCCAGCGAGCGCACCACCCGCGCCGGCATGCGCAGGCGCGCGGCGACGTCGTCGATGCTCAGGCCGGCGGCCTCGCGCGCCGCCCGCAGGCGGTCACCGCATCCGGGAGGCAGGTGCTGCGAGGCGTCAGATCGCTGGCTCATGGGTTGCGCGGCGGAACAGGGGCGGCCGGGGGAAGCGCGTTCAAACGGGAAAGATAGCGCGAAGCGGCCGCGTTGTCGCCCAAGCGCGACTCGACCGTGGCCGCCAGGCGCAGGGCCTCGGCGTCCTGCGGGGCCTGCTCCAGCCAGCGCTCGAGGAATGCGCGCGCCTCCAGCAGGCGATCGCGCCCGGCTTCCAGCCGGGCCATCCCGGCCAGCGCGATGAGATTGCGCGGGTCGGCCGCCAGCGCCAGCCGCCAACTGGCCTCGGCGCGGGTCGGCTGCCCGGCCTGCAGCGCGCAGTCCCCGGCGTTGGCCAGCGCGATCGCCGGGGTCGGATAGCTCGGGTCGGCGACCGCGCGCTCGAACCAGCCCAGGGACTCGCCGGGCTGGCCGTTCGCGCACAGCCAGGTGCCGTAGTTGTTGGCGTAGATACCGTTGTCCGGCATCGCGCCGGCGGCGGCCTTGTAGTAGCGCCCGGCGGCGGCATGGTCGCCGCGCGCGTCCGCGATCGCGCCGAGCAAAGTGGCGACGTCGTTGCCGTCGGCACCGGCCTTGCGCGCCTGCTCGGCCAGGCGCTGCGCACGCGCCAGGTCGCCGAGGCGGTACGCATCGCCGGCATTCTGCAGGAGCAGGACCGGATCCTCGTCGCGGCGACCGGGCTTGCCGCCGACGTCGTAGGTCGGGGCGACCTTGGTGTAGGCCCCGCGCTCGGCCGAGGGGCGGATGAAGGTGAGCCGATCCATCGCGCGGCAGCCGGTCAGCGCGATCAGCGCTGCCAGCAGCATCATGCGCGCGACGCGCTCAGGCCGCATCGCCGACTCCGGCCGCCTGCGCGCGGCGGAACTGCGCCGAGCGCCGGGTGCGGTCCAGCACCTGCCCCTTCAGCTGGCCGCAGGCGGCATCGATGTCGTCGCCGCGGGTGCGGCGCACCGGCGCGATCAGGCCGGCCTCGTTGAGGCGCTTCTGGAACGCGCGGATCGCCGCCTCGTCCGGGCGCGCGAAACGGGTACCGGGGAAGGGATTGAACGGGATCAGGTTGACCTTGGCCGCGTCCTTCATCTGCACCCGGCGGTCGAAGTCGCGCAGCAGCGCGACCAGCGCGCGCGCGTGCTCCGGCTGGTCGTTGACGCCCTGGATGAGGGTGTACTCGAAGGTGACCGATTCGCCCTTCTTGCGCAGCGCGTAGCGCACGCAGGCGTCCATCAGCTCGGCGATCGGGTACTTGCGGTTGAGCGGCACCAGCTGGTCGCGCAGCTCGTCGAACGGCGCGTGCAGCGACACCGCCAGCGACACGTCGCTCTCCTGTGCCAGGCGGTCGATCATCGGCACCATGCCCGCGGTGGAGAGGGTGACGCGCTTGTTGGCCAGGCCGTAGCCGAGGTCGTCGCGCATGATGCTCATCGCGCGCACGACGTTGTCGAAGTTGGCCAACGGCTCGCCCATGCCCATCATCACCACGTTGGTGAGCTTGCGCTGCTGGTGCGGCACGTTGCCGAGGTGGCGCGCCGCCACCCACACCTGGCCGATGATCTCGGCGGTGGACAGGTTGCGGTTGAAGCCCTGGGTGGCGGTGGAGCAGAAGGTGCAGTTGAGCGCGCAGCCCACCTGCGAGGAGACGCACAGCGTGCCGCGCCCCTTGTCCGGGATGTAGACCGTCTCGATCGCGTTCTGGGCGTCCATGCCCAGCAGCCACTTGTGGGTGCCGTCGGCGGAGGCCTTGTCGAACAGAACCTGCGGGGCGCGCACCACGGCGCGCGCCTCGAGCTTGGCGCGCAGCGCCTTGCCGAGATCGGTCATGGCCGCGAAGTCGGTGACGTAGCGGTGGTGGATCCACTTCATCACCTGGTGGGCGCGGAATTTCTTCTCGCCCAGTTCGTCCTGGAAGAAGCGCTCCAGGCGGGCGCGGTCGAAGTCGAAGATATTGGTTTTCCCGGCATCGGCCGGGATCGCCGCCTCGGTGCCGCGGCCGTCCGCGCCGGCAGGGGCCGGCGCGGCGGCAGGCACAGCCCCGTCCCCGCCCGGCAGGGCGGTCGCGGCGGACGGGGCGCGCGGATCGCTCATCGCCGGCTCAGCGCGCGTAGACGTCGGTGGCCGGGAAGAAGTAGGCGATCTCGATCGCGGCGTTCTCCAGCGAGTCCGAGCCGTGCACGGCGTTGGCGTCGATGCTGTCGGCGAAGTCGGCGCGGATGGTGCCCGGAGCGGCGTCCTTCGGGTTGGTGGCGCCCATCAGCTCGCGGTTCTTCAGCACCGCGCCCTCGCCTTCCAGCACCTGGATCATCACCGGGCCGGAGATCATGAACTCGACCAGCGCGTTGAAGAACGGGCGCTCGCGGTGCACGGCGTAGAAGCCCTCGGCCTCGGCGCGCGAGAGGTGCTTCATCTTGGCGGCCACGATCTTCAGGCCGGCCTGCTCGAAACGGGTGTAGATCTGGCCGATGACGTTCTTGGCGACGGCATCGGGCTTGATGATCGAAAGGGTGCGCTCCAGCGCCATGGGCATGCTCTCCGGTGGGCGGGCCGGCGATCGCCTCGCGGGCCCGGGACGATAACAGAAAACCCGCGATGGGGCGCGGGTTTGGCCGATATGGCTGCGGCGGATTCTAGCGCATCTCCCACGCCCTCCGCACCCCGCGCGCGGCGCCGGCCGTGGCCGCGGGCCCGCGCGCGATTGACGTACGCCGGCGTACGGCGTAGCCTCAAACGCTCGTTTGAGCGGGAGGCGCGGATGGCACTGCAGCACTTCTCCACCAAGGACCGCATCCTGCATGCGGCGGAGGAGCTTTTCGCCGAGCAGGGCTTCGCCACCACTTCGCTGCGCCAGGTCACCAGCCGCGCCGACGTCAACATCGCCGCGGTCAACTACCACTTCGGCAGCAAGGACAACCTGATCAACGAGGTGTTCCGCCGGCGCATGGACGAGATGAGCGCGCAGCGCCTGGCCGCTCTCGACCAGGCGCGCGCGCAGCACCCGGGCGAGCTGGAGCCGATCCTGGCCGCCTTCATCGAGCCGGCGCTGGCGATGGCGCGCGACCGCCATGGCGGCGGCGCCTTCATCCGGGTGATCGCCCGCGCCTATGCCGAGAGCAACGCCGGGCTGCGCAAGTTCCTGTCGGAACGCTACGGCCACGTGCTGCGCAGCTTCGCCAAGGCGATCGCCGGCTGCCTGCCCGAGCTGGGCAAGGACGAGTTGTACCGCCGGCTGGACTTCTTGGCCGGCGCGCTGACCTATGCGATGGCCGACTTCGGCCTGATCAAGTGCCCGCCGGGGACCAGCGAGGCCGCCCACCGGCAGCGCCTGGCGCAGTCCCTGATCCAGTTCGCCGCCGCCGGCTTCCGCGCCGCCGGCCCCTGATCCTGCAAGGAGAGACGACCCATGTCTGAGAAACTGCTCGTGCGCCGCGCCGCCGTGCTCGGTGCCGGGGTGATGGGTGCGCAGATCGCCGCGCACCTGGTCAACGCCGGGGTGGACACCGTGCTGTTCGACCTGGCCGCCAAGGACGGCCCGGCCGAGGGCATCGTGCTGAAGGCGATCGCCAACCTCGGCAAGCTCTCGCCCAGCCCGCTGGCGGTCAAGTCGGTGGCGGACGCCCTGGTGCCGGCGACCTACGACACCGGCCTCGAGTTACTGCGCGGCTGCGACCTGGTGATCGAGGCGATCGCCGAGCGGATGGACTGGAAGCAGGACCTGTACCGCCGGATCGCCCCGTACGTGCCGGCGCATGCGATCCTCGCCAGCAACACGTCTGGCTTGGGAATCAATACGTTGGCGGGTGTTCTTCCGGAAGAACTCAAGCATCGCTTCTGCGGCGTGCACTTCTTCAACCCGCCGCGCTACATGCACCTGGCCGAGTTGATCCCGGCGCAGACCACCGACCCGGCGGTGCTCGACGGGCTGGAGACCTTCCTCACCACCCAGCTCGGCAAGGGCGTGGTGCGGGCCAAGGACACCCCGAACTTCATCGGCAACCGGATCGGGGTGTTCTCGATCCTCGCCGTCGCCCACCACACCCGCGCCTTCGGCCTCGGCTTCGACGAGGTGGACGCGCTGACCGGGCCGCTGCTGGGGCGGCCGAAATCGGCGACCTACCGCACCTCGGACGTGGTCGGCCTGGACACCATGGCGCACGTCATCCAGACCATGGCCGACACCCTGCCGGACGACCCCTGGCATGGTTACTTCCAGTCCCCCGACTGGCTGCAGGCGCTGATCGCCAAGGGCGCGCTCGGCCAGAAGACCGGGGCCGGGATCTACCGCAAGGTCGGCAAGGACATCGTGGTCCTCGACGTGGACAAGCAGGACTACCGCCCGGCCGACCGCGGCGCGGCGCCGGAGGTGGTCGAGATCCTCAAGCTGAAGGACCCGGCCGAGAAGTTCGCCCGCCTGCGCGCCAGCCAGCACCCGCAGGCGCAGTTCCTGTGGGCCACCCTGCGCGACCTGTTCCACTACACCGCCTACCACCTGCAGGCGATCGCCGACACCGCGCGCGACGTGGATTTTGCGATCCGCTGGGGCTATGGCTGGCTGCAGGGGCCGTTCGAGACCTGGCAGTCGGCCGGCTGGAAGGCGGTGGCGCAGTGGATCGCCGAGGACATCCGCGCCGGGCGCGCGATGAGCACGGCTCCCCTGCCCGACTGGGTGTTCGACGGCCGCGACGGGGTGCACGCCGCCGGCGGCAGCTACAGCCCGGCCAAGGATGCGCTGCTGCCGCGGTCGTCGCTGCCGGTGTACCGCCGCCAGCGCTTCCCCGACCCGCTGCTCGGCGAGCGCTTCCCGCCCGGCGAGACCCTGTACGAGAACGACGGCGTGCGCCTGTGGACCGACGGCGACGGGATCGGCGTGGTCGGCTTCAAGACCAAGATGAACACCGTATCCGACGCGGTGCTGGACGGCCTGCACGAGGTGATCGAGCGCGCCGAGCGCGACCTCAAGGGCGTGGTCCTGTGGCAGCCGCGCGAGCCGTTCTCGGCCGGGGCCGACCTCGCCGGCGCGCTCGGGCTGCTGCAGGCCGGCAAGCTCGATGCGTTCGAGGCGATGGTCGCCCGCTTCCAGGCCACCAGCCAGCGCATCAAGTACGCGCTGGTGCCGGTGGTCGCGGCGGTCCGGGGGCTGGCGCTCGGCGGCGGCTGCGAATTCCAGATGCACAGCGCGCTGACCGTGGCCCACCTGGAGAGCTACATCGGCCTGGTCGAGGCCGGGGTCGGCCTGCTGCCGGCCGGCGGTGGCCTGAAGGAGCTGGCGGTGCGCGCCTCGGCCGCGGCCGGCCCGGGCGGCGACGTATTCGCCGAGCTCAAGAAAGTGTTCGAGACGGTGGCGATGGCCAAGGTCTCCTCCTCCGCCGCGGAGGCCAAGGAGCTTGGCCTGCTCCGCGCCAGCGACAAGGTCGCGTTCAACGCCTACGAGCTGCTGCACGTCGCGCGCCAGCAGGCCTTGGCGCTGCACGAGGCCGGCTATCGCCCGCCGCTGCCGGCACGGCGGGTGCAGGTCGCCGGCGAGATCGGCATCGCGACCTTCCGCATGCTGCTGGTGAACATGCTCGAAGGCCGCTTCATCAGCGACTACGACAACGAGATCGCCACCCGCATCGCCACCGTGCTGTGCGGCGGCGAGGTCGAGCGCGGTGCGCTGGTGGACGAGGACTGGCTGATCCGGCTTGAGCGCAAGCACTTCGTGGAGCTGGCGCAGCAGCCCAAGACCCAGGAGCGCATCGCGCACATGCTCAAGACCGGCAAGCCCCTGCGCAACTGAGCGACGACGAGGACAACCCCATGAGCAAGCAGATCCAGGACGCCTACATCGTCGCCGCGACCCGCACCCCGGTCGGCAAGGCGCCGCGCGGCGTGTTCCGCAACACCCGCCCCGACGACATGCTGGCGCACGTGCTCAAGGCCGTGGTCGCGCAGGCACCGGGCATCGACCCGGCACGTATCGACGATGCCATCATCGGCTGCGCCATGCCCGAGGCCGAGCAAGGCATGAACGTGGCGCGCATCGGCGTGCTGCTGGCCGGCCTGCCGGAGAGCGTCGGCGGGCAGACCATCAATCGCTTCTGCTCCTCCGGGCTGCAGGCGGTGGCGCTGGCCGCGCAGCAGATCCAGCTCGGCAACGCCGACCTGGTGCTGGCCGGCGGCACCGAGTCGATGAGCATGGTGCCGATGATGGGCAACAAGGTCGCGCTGTCGCCGGCGGTGTTCCGCGACGACCACGTGGCGATCGCCTACGGCATGGGCATCACCGCCGAAAAGGTCGCCGAGCGCTGGCAGGTCAGCCGCGAGGACCAGGACGCGTTCGCGCTGGCCTCGCACCAGAAGGCGCTGGCGGCGCAGGCCGCCGGCGAGTTCCGCGACGAGATCACCCCGTACGAGGTCGTGGCGCGGCTGCCCGACCTCGCCGGCAACACCATCCAGCTCAAGAAGCGCCTGGTGGAACAGGACGAGGGCCCGCGCGCCGACACCTCGCTGGAGGGCCTGGCGCGCCTGCGCCCGGTGTTCCGCAACGGCCAGGCCGGCGGCACCGTGACCGCCGGCAACAGCTCGCAGATGAGCGACGGCGCCGCCGCGGTGCTGCTGGCCTCCGAGCAGGCGATCAAGGACTACGGCCTGACCCCGCTGGCGCGCTTCGTCAGCTTCGCGGTGGCCGGGGTGCCGCCGGAGATCATGGGCATCGGCCCGATCGCCGCCATCCCCAAGGCGCTGCAGCGGGCCGGCCTCGGCCTGGACCGGATCGACTGGATCGAGCTGAACGAGGCGTTCGCCGCGCAGTCGCTGGCGGTAATCCGCGACTGCAAGCTCGATCCGGGCAAGGTCAACCCGCTCGGCGGCGCAATCGCGCTCGGCCACCCGCTGGGCACCACCGGTGCCAAGCTGACCGCGACCGTGGTGCACGGCCTGCGCCGGCGCAAGCTCAAGTACGGCATGGTGACCATGTGCATCGGCACCGGGATGGGGGCGGCGGGAATCTTCGAATCCCTCTGACCCGCAGCGTTCCGAGCACAGGCAAACGGCGCCGCAAGGCGCCGTTTGCGTTGGGCACGCCGGCGGCCCCGCCCGTGGTTCGAACGGGGCTTCTCGCTACTGAGACTTCTCGCAAACCAACCGCCGCAGCGCCGCCGGCACCACGGCCTCCGGCAGCGACACGGTCTGACCGCATCACCGTCGGCCGAGCAGGCCGCGGGTCAGGTCTCGACCACGCCCATCGCGTCCAGCGCGTGTTGCATCAGCCCGCGCGCGGCCTCGCTGAGGGTCTCGTGGTCGAGCGCGTAGCGGATGGTGGCCTCGACCAGGCCGAGATGGGTGCCGCAGTCGAAGCGGGTGCCGTGGAAGCGGAACGCGTCCACCCGCTCGCGCGCGAGCAGCGCCGCGATCGCGTCGGTGAGCTGGATCTCGCCGCCGGCGCCCTTGGGCGTGCGCTCGAGCAGGTCGAAGATCGCCGGGCTCAGGATGTAGCGGCCGACCACCGCCAGCGTGCTCGGCGCGGCCTCCGGCGCGGGCTTCTCGACGATCTGGCGGATCCGCCCGGCCTGGCCGTCGAAAATATCGGTGGCGACGATGCCGTAGCTGCCGGTCTGCGCGCGCGGCACGTCCTGCACCGCGACCACGCTGGCGCCGGTCGCCTGCGCGTGCGCGGCCATCTGCGCCAGCGCGCCCGGCCCGCGGCTCCAGATCAGATCGTCCGGCAGCAGCACCGCGAACGGCTGCGCGCCGACCACCGGGCGCGCGCACAGCACCGCATGCCCGAGCCCGAGCGCCTCCGCCTGGGTCACGAACACCGCGCGCACGCCCTCCGGCAGCACGTTGCGCACCAGCCGCAGCTGCTCGGCCTTGCCGGCGCGCTCGAGCTTCTGCTCCAGCTCGTAGGCCTTGTCGAAGTAGTCGGCGACCGCGTGCTTGTAGCGGTTGGTGATGAACACCAGGGTGTCGCAGCCGGCGGCGATCGCCTCGTCCACCGCGTACTGGATCAGCGGCCGGTCCACGATCGGCAGCATCTCCTTGGGCACGGTCTTGGTCGCCGGCAGAAAGCGGGTGCCGAGCCCGGCGACCGGGAACACGGCGATGCGCACGCGCGGGGAGTCGGAGGTCTGGTGCATGCGGGGACGTACGGCGATGGCAGGGGGTCAGGGCTGGCGCGCGCGGCGCGCGGGGAAGGCGAGCACGGTGGCGGCGCCGCCGGCATCGTCGCCGACCGGGACGAAGTCCGGCACCGCCGAGCGCAGCGCGGCCGCCAGCTGCTCCAGGTCGTAGTCGCGCACGCCCTGGCGCAGTGCCTCCAGCGCCTGCTCGACCCGCTCCGGGCTGACGCTGCGCGCGGTCGCCTGCAGGATCTTGGGATGCTGGGTCGGGCTGTAGCGCTCGTCGCTGTGGAACAGCGTCTCGTGCAGCTTCTCGCCCGGGCGCAACCCGGTGTATTCGATCGCGATGTCGCGCCCGGGCTGCTTGCCGGCCAGCCGGATCATCTGCTCGGCCAGCATCCGGATCGACACCGGCTCGCCCATGTCGAGGGTGTAGATCGCCTGCTGCGCACCGATCGCGGCGGCCTGCAGGATCAGCTGGCAGGCCTCGGGAATGGTCATGAAATAGCGGGTGACCTCCGGATCGGTGACCGTGACCGGGCCGCCGCGGCGGATCTGCTCGCGGAACAGCGGCACCACGCTGCCGGCCGAATCCAGCACGTTGCCGAAGCGTACCGTCACGAACCGCGTCGAGCGCGCGTCCACCAGCGCCTGGCAGACCATCTCGGCCAGCCGCTTGGTGGCGCCCAGCACGTTCACCGGATCCACCGCCTTGTCGGTGGAGATCAGCACGAAGGTGCCCACCCCGGCGGCGCGGCTGGCGCGCGCCACCACCTCGGAGGCCAGCACGTTGTTGCGCACCGCCTCGCGCAGCTGTTGCTGGAGGAGCGGGACCTGCTTGTAGGCCGCGGCGTGGAACACCGCATCCGGCGGCTCCGCGCCGAGCGCATGGCGGATGGTGGCCGGATCGCCGCAGTCGCCGAGCACCGGCACGCAGGCGATGTCCGGGAAATCGCGGCGCAGGCCGGCATGCACGGTGAGCAGCGCCAGCTCGTCGATCTCCAGCAGCACGATCCGGCGCGCGCCATGGCGGGCGCATTGGCGGCACAGCTCGGCGCCGATCGAGCCGCCGGCGCCGGTCACCAGCACCGCACGCCCGCCCAGCCAGGCGCGGATCGCCTTCCAGTCCGGGGTCACCGGCTGGCGCCCGAGCAGATCCTCGATCGCCACCTCCTTCAGTTGCCCGGGCAGGAAGCGGCCCTCGAGGATGTCGTCCAGCCGCGGCACGGTCCGGAACGGCACCCCGCTGTCCTCGCACAGGCCGACCACCCGGCGCATGCCCGCGGCATCCAGCGAGGGGATGGCGATCACCAGCAGCTGCGCCGCGGTCTCGCGCGCGATGCGGGCGACGTCGTCGATCCGCCCCAGCACCGGCAGGCCCTGCAGGCGCGCCCCGCGCAGCGCGGTGGCATCGTCGAGGAAGCCCACCGGGTCGTAGCGGCCGGTCCGGCGCAGGTCGCGCACCAGCGCCTCGCCCGCCTGCCCCGCGCCCAGGATCAGGACGCGCTCGGCGCCTTCGTCGGTGCGCAGCATGCGCTGGTCCTTCCAGGCCCGGAACAGCAGGCGCGGGATGCCCAGCAGCAGGGTCAGCACGAACGGATACAGCAGCAGCGCCGCGCGCGAAACCAGATCCAGCCGGCTGTAGAAGAACAGCCCGATCACCAGGCCCAGCAGCCCCAGCAGGCTGGCCTTGAAGATGTTGAGCAGGTCCGGGACGCTGGCGAAGCGCCACAGCCCGCGGTACAGGCCGACCTTCCAGAACACCAGCCCCTGGGCCAGCATCACGATCAGCACCGTGGGCGAGAACGGATCGAGGTCCAGCGGCGTCGGCTGCAGCGCGTAGCGCAGGTAATGCAGGCCCTGCCAGCACACCCACACCATCGCCAGGTCGTGGGTGGCCACCGCCAGTCGCGGCAGCCGGTACTTCAGCCTGTCCTTCCATGTGCTCATGCCGTGCGTCCCTCGCCACTGCCGCGGCGCAGCCAGCCCCACAGGCCGCCGGCCAGCAGCGCGGCCGCCGTCGGCACCTGCCATGCGGCCTGCGCCGGCAGGCGCGGCGCCGCGTACAGCATGACCGCGCAGGCCAGCGCCGTCCACCCCGCATATGCGAGGGTCACGACGTGGTGGCCGCGACGCCGGCTCCAGCACTGGTAGGCATGCTGCACGTGCGGCTGCCACCAGCGCTCGCCACGGCGGATGCGGTCGGCCAGGGTCAGGCCGCTGTCGGCCAGCATCGCCAGCGGCGGCAACAGCAGCCAGGGCCACTCCGCCGGCGGCAGCGCCAGCGCGGCCAGGCCGAGCAGGAGCGCGACCGCATAGCCGAGGCTGCCGCTGCCGACATCGCCGAGAAAGACCCGCGCGCGCGGCAGGTTCCACGGCAGGAAGCCGGCGCAGGCGGCGGCCAGGGCGATCCCGGCCGCACCCGCGGTGGCAGGCGCGAGCAGCGCCAGCGCCAGGCCGCACAGCAGGGCCTGGCTTGCGGCCAAGCCGTCGATGCCGTCCATGAAGTTCCAGGCGTTCACCAGCCCCAGCGCCATCCCCGCCGCGAGCGCCGCCAACGGCAGCCCGCCGCCCAGCCGGTGCAGCGCGAGTGCCAGCAGCAACGCGGCCGCGGCGTGCGCCAGCAGGCGCGGCCAGGCGGGCAGCGGGCGGTGGTCGTCCCAGCCGCCGGCCAGCGCGACCAGCGCCAGGCCCGCGGCGAGCAGGCCCCAGGGCAGCGGATCCGGCGCGCGCAGCCCCAGCACCACGAGCGTGCCGACCAGGGCCAGCGCGATCCCGATGCCGCCGCCGCGCGGGGTCGGCACCGCGTGGCTGCGGCGATCCCCGGGCAGATCCAGCAGTCCGCGGGCATGCGCGTGCACGATCGCCCAGCGCGCGCCCGCCCAGGCCACCGCCGCGACCGCCAACGCGCCGGCCGCGGCCTCAGACCACGGCATAGTTCAGCAGCGGCTTGACCGTGCCCCACTCCTTGCAACTCGGGCACTGCCAGTGGTGGCTGCGCGCCCCGAAGCCGCAGCGGTTGCAGCGGTAGCTCGGGTTGCGCACCAGCAGTTGGTCGGTGATGTGCTTGAGGTCGTGCAGGGTCGCCCGGGCGTCCGCGCCCTCGGCCAGGGTGAGGTCGATCAGCGCCGCCTCGCCGCGCACCGAGGGCCGGTCCTTGAGCTGCTGGCCGAGGTAGCGGCGCGCGGCGCCCACACCCTCCTCCGCCTCCAGCATCCGGGTCAGCGCCAGCACCGGCGCGATCCCGCGGTAGTGCTCGCACATTTCCGACAGGAACGCGCGCGCGCCGCTGCGGTCGCCGGTCTGCTCGTAGTTCTCCAGCAGGAGCGGCAGGATCACCGGCAGGAACTCCGGGTCGTGGCGGGCGGCGCGCTCGAGCGCGCGGATCGCGGCCTGGGTGTTGCCGGCCTCGGCGTCGAGCCGGCCTTCGATGATGCCGGCACGCACCGACACCGGGTCGGCGGCGTAGGCGCGCGCGACCGCCGCGCGCGCCGCGGCGGCGTCGCCGTTGCTGCGGTGGCGGTCGGCCAGTTCGCATTCGAAGTGCGCGATCAGCCGCCCCATCGGCTCGCCGGTCGCCTGCTCGTAGCGGCGCGCATTGGCGATCGCCTTCTCCCAGTCGCGCTCGGCCTGGTAGATGGCGATCAGGTGGCGCAGCGCCTGCGGCGCGCGCTGGTCAAGCTGGGCGAGGTCGTTGAACACGGTCTCGGCGCGGTCGAGCAGGCCGGCGCGCATGTAGTCCTCGCCGAGCGCGGACAGCGCCTGGATCTTCTGGGTGTCCGACAGGTCCGGGCGTTGCGCCAGCGCCTGGTGCAGCCGGATCGCGCGGTCGACCTCGCCGCGCCGGCGGAACAGGTGGCCGAGCGCGACCTGGGTCTCGAAGGTGTCCTTGTCCAGTTCGGCGACATGCAGGAACAGCTCGATCGCCTTGTCCGGCTGCTCGTTGAGCAGGTAGTTCAGGCCGCGGAAGTAGGTGGTGGACAGCTTGCTGACCTGGCGGTCGCGGTGGTGCTCGCCGCCGCGGCGCCCGATCACCCAGCCGAGCACGGCGGCGAGCGGCACGAACACGAACAGCGGCCACCATTGCTCGAGCAGATCCATCCTGTGTCCTCTCGCCTGGACGCCGGGGGTCGCCCGGGCGCGGCCGCGGCGGGCCGTACGAACCCGCGTAGCTTACCGGAGTGGTTCAGTCGTCGTGCGGCAACGGCTGCACGTCGGCGACGCCCTCACGCAGCTCCTTGCCGGGCTTGAAGTGCGGCACATGCTTGCCGGGCAAGGCCACCGCCTCGCCGGTCTTGGGATTGCGGCCGGTGCGCGGCGGCCGGAAATGCAGCGAGAAGCTGCCGAACCCGCGCACCTCGATGCGCTGCCCGCGCGCCAGCGCGGCGGTCATCATCTGCAGCAGCGCCTTCACCGCGAGGTCGACGTCGTCGGCCTTCAGGTGCGGCTGGCGGCGGGCCAGCAGTTCGATCAGTTCGGACTTGGTCATGGCGGACGTTGGCGTGGCCGGCGGCGGCCCGGCAGAAGGCCGGGCCGCCGCGCGTGCGCCGCGCCGGGCGCGTCAGTCGGCCTTGTTCAGCTGCTCGCGCAGCAGCGCGCCGAGCTTGGTGGTGCCGCTGGCGGCCTCGGCGTTGGCCTTGTTGTACTCGGCGATCGCCTCGGCGGTCTCGGCCTCGTCCTTGGCCTTGATCGACAGCTGCAGGCTGCGGCCCTTGCGGTCCATGCCGACGAACTTGGCCTCGATCTTCTGCCCGACCTTGAGCACCTGGCTGGCGTCCTCGACCCGCTCGTCGCTGATGTCGCGCGCGGCGACGTAGCCTTCCACGCCGTCGCCGAGGTCGATGGTCGCGCCGCGCGCGTCCACGTCCTTCACCGTGCCGGCGACCTTGCTGCCGCGCGGATGAGCGGCGACGAACTGGCCCAGCGGATCCTGCTCGAGCTGCTTCACGCCGAGGCTGATGCGCTCGCGCTCCGGGTCCACCGCCAGCACCACCGCCTCCAGCGTGTCGCCCTTCTTGTAGTTGCGGGCGATCTCCTCGCCGGTCGAGTTCCAGCTGATGTCGGACAGGTGGATCAGGCCGTCGATGCCGCCCTCCAGGCCGATGAAGATGCCGAAGTCGGTGATCGACTTGATCTGGCCGGACACGCGGTCGCCCTTCTTGTGGGTGGCGGCGAACACCTCCCACGGGTTCTGGGTGCACTGCTTCATGCCCAGCGAGATGCGGCGGCGCTCCTCGTCCACGTCGAGGATCATCACCTCGACCTCGTCGCCGACCTGCACGATCTTGGCCGGGTTGACGTTCTTGTTGGTCCAATCCATCTCGGAGACGTGCACCAGGCCCTCGACGCCCGGCTCAATCTCGACGAACGCGCCGTAGTCGGTGACGTTGGAGACCTTGCCGAACACGCGGCTGTTGGCCGGGTAGCGGCGGCCGATATTGTCCCACGGATCCTCGCCCAGCTGCTTCAGGCCGAGGCTGACGCGGTTGCGCTCGCGGTCGTACTTGAGCACGCGCACCTCCAGCTCCTGGCCGACCTCGACCACCTCGGACGGATGGCGCACGCGCTTCCACGCCATGTCGGTGATGTGCAGCAGGCCGTCGATGCCGCCGAGGTCCACGAATGCGCCGTAGTCGGTGAGGTTCTTGACCACGCCCTTGAGCACGGCGCCCTCGACCAGCTTCTGCAGCAGCGCCTCGCGCTCCTCGGAATGCTCATTCTCGACCACCGCGCGGCGGCTGACCACCACGTTGTTGCGCTTGCGGTCGAGCTTGATCAGCTTGAACTCGAGCTCCTTGCCCTCCAGGTAGACCGGGTCGCGCACCGGGCGCACGTCGACCAGCGAACCGGGCAGGAACGCGCGCACGTCCTTGATGTCGACGGTGAAGCCGCCCTTGACCTTGCCGCTGATGCGGCCGACCACGGTGGTGCCCTTCTCCAGCGCCTCCTCCAGCTCGTCCCACACCATGGCGCGCTTGGCCTTGTCGCGCGACAGCACGGTCTCGCCGAAGCCGTTCTCGAGCGAGTCGAGCGCGACCTTGACCTCGTCGCCGATGCCGACGTCGATCTCGCCGGCCTCGTTGCGGAACTGCTCGATCGGGACGATGCCCTCGGACTTCAGGCCGGCGTTGATGACCACGACGTCGTTGCGGACGTCGACCACCACGCCCTTGACGATGGCGCCGGGCTTGAGCTTGGCGAGATTGGCCGCCTGGCTGGCTTCGAACAGTTCGGCGAAGGATTCGGTTGCTGCGGAGTTCATGAAAGGTCTCGGGTGGATACACGGACCGACCGGCACTGCATCGGCCCACCTGGCGGGTTGGCCGCGGGCGCGGGGGCGCGCGGCCATGTGTGGTTGGATGGAATCCGCCGGCACCGGGCCGGCGGGGGCGTTGCCTGCCGCGGGCGCGGCCCGGCCGCGGGTCAGCCGGGCGCCCCGGCGGTGACCACCGCCAGGACCCGGTCGACCACGTCCGCGATCGGCAGCCCGGTGGTATCGATGCGGACGGCGTCGTCGGCCGGCCGCAGCGGCGCCACCGCGCGGCTGGCATCGCGGGCGTCGCGGGCGAGAATCTCCCGTAGCAGACCATCCAATGTAACCGAAACCCCTTTATCCTTCAACTGCTTATAGCGGCGCTGGGCGCGCTCCTCGGCGCTGGCGGTCAAGAACACCTTGAACGGCGCATCCGGGAAGATCACCGTGCCCATGTCGCGGCCGTCCGCGACCAGCCCCGGTGGCCGCCGGAACGCGCGCTGGCGCTCCTTCAGGGCAGCCCGAACCTCGGGGATCGCGGCGATCGCGGAGGCGGCCGCGCCGGCGGCCTCGGTGCGCAGCTCATCGGTGGCGTCCGCCCCGTTCACGATCACCCGCGGCTCGCGCGCGCCGTCCTCGCGGAACTCGACGTGGGTATCGAAGGCGCAGCGCACCAGCGCGGAGGCATCGGACAGGTCCACCGCGGACCAGCCGGCGGCGATCCCGACCGCGCGGTAGAGCGCGCCGGAATCGAGGTAGTGCCAGCCCAGGCGGGCGGCGACCAGGCGGCTCACCGTGCCCTTGCCGGAGCCGGAGGGACCATCGAGGGTGAGGACGGGGACGCTGGGATCGGCGGTGGTCGGCATGCGCGCATTATCGCCTGCTGCCGGCCAGCGCCCACGCCCCCTCGCCGGCAGGCCGGCTTGCGCGCGCTCGTTGCAAAAGCCGCGACAAGCCGTTGATCCCACAACGCAAAAGCCGCTATACTCGCCGGCTCAACTGTTTTCGCCCATTGCCGAGGTTCCGTCATGAAGGTCCTGTCCTCCCTGAAGTCGGCGAAGGCCCGTCACCGCGACTGCAAGGTGGTTCGCCGCCGCGGCAAGGTCTTCGTGATCTGCAAGTCCAACCCGCGGTTCAAGGCGCGCCAGCGCTGAGCGCCGCCGCGACCGCCGGTTCCGACGAGGCCGCCTCCGGGCGGCCTCGTCGCATCCGCGCCTGCGCCTGGCCGGCGCGCTGCATGCAAGCTGCATACAATCAGGCGACCCTGACCCGAGGAGGCCCGCCATGCTCCGCCATTCCCTGTGCGCCGCCGTGCTGCTGCTCTCGCCCCTGGCCCCGGCCTTGGCCGCCGGCCAGGCGCAGACCGAGACCCTGCTGATCGACCGCATCCGCCAGGAACCGGCCGGCCTGCCGGCGCACGGCCTGACCATGGCCCAGGTCGAGGCCCGCCACGGCGCGCCGCAGGAGCGGCTGGCCCCGGTCGGCGGCCAGAAGCGCGCCTGGCCGGCCATCCAGCGCTGGGTCTATCCCGAGTTCACGGTGTACTTCGCGCATGGCCGGGTGGTGGACGCAGTCGCCAACCGGGCCAGCCCCGACGAGACCGGCCCGCGCCCGGCCACGCGCTGACCCATGCCGAACGCTGACGTGCGCTTCCCCGCCGAGTGGGAACCCCAGGCGGCGGTGCTGATCGCCTGGCCGCATGCCGGCACCGACTGGGCCGCGCGCCTGGGCGAGGTGGAGGAGACCTACATCGCGCTGGTGGCGGCGATCACCCGCTTCCAACCGGTGGTGGTCTGCGTGCCCGACGACGACGTGGAGACCTACGCCGACCTGCGCCTGCGCAGCAACCGGGTGGATCCGGCGCAGGTGCGGTTCGTGCAGGTCGACTACGACGACACCTGGCTGCGCGATTCCGGCCCGATCACGCTGCGTGCCGGCGACGGCTTCCGCCTGCTGGACTTCCGCTTCACCGCCTGGGGCGGCAAGTTCGACGCCGGCCGCGACGACCGCCTGGTCGAACGCCTGCACGCGCAGGGCCTGTTCCGCGATGCCGCGCGCGAGCGCATCGACTTCGCGCTGGAAGGCGGCGCGATCGAGACCGACGGCGCCGGCACCCTGCTCACCACCTGGCACTGCCTGCATGCGCGCCATCCCGGCCTGACTCGCGAGGATCTCGGCGCGCGACTGGCGGGCTGGCTGCACCAGCAGCGCGTGCTGTGGCTGGAGCATGGCGCGCTGGAAGGCGACGACACCGACGCCCACATCGACACCCTCGCCCGCTTCGCGCCGGATGACGCCATCGTGTTCCAGGCCTGTGACGACGCGGCGGACGCGCATTACGCCGACCTCAAGGCGATGGCCGACGAGATCGCCGCCCTGCGCACCCGCGACGGCCGGCCGTACCGCCTGTTCCCGCTGCCCTGGGCCCGGCCCGTGATCGACGAGGGCCGCCGGCTGGCCGCCAGCTACGCCAACTTCCTGATCGTCAACGGCGCAGTGCTGATGCCGGCCTACGGCGATCCCGCGGACGCCGCCGCCGCCGCCGTGCTGGCGCAGGCGTTCCCGGGACGCGAGATCGTGCCGGTGCCGTGCCGGCCGCTGATCTGGCAGAACGGCAGCCTGCACTGCATCACCATGCAATTGCCCGAGGGACTGGTCTGATGTCCAAGCACAGCAAGCTCCCCGTCGCGCTGGTGCAGGAGCGCAACCACGGCGATGCCGAGGCCAACCTCGCGGTGATCGAAACGCGCGTCGCCGCGGCCGCGGCCGCCGGCGCCAAGCTCGTCCTGCTGCAGGAACTGCACAACGGCGCGTATTTCTGCCAGCACGAGTCGGTGCACGAGTTCGACCGCGCCGAGCCGATCCCCGGCCCCAGCAGCGAGCGCCTGGCGGCATTGGCCCGGCGCCACGGCGTGGTGCTGGTGTCCTCGCTGTTCGAGAAGCGCGCCACCGGGCTGTACCACAACACCGCGGTGGTGTTCGACGCCGACGGGAGCACCGCGGGCAAGTACCGCAAGATGCACATCCCGGACGACCCCGGCTTCTACGAGAAGTTCTACTTCACCCCGGGCGACCTCGGCTTCACGCCGATCGACACCGCGGTGGGCCGGCTGGGCGTGCTGGTGTGCTGGGACCAGTGGTATCCGGAAGCCGCGCGCCTGATGGCGCTGGCCGGCGCCGAGCTGCTGCTGTACCCCACCGCGATCGGCTGGGACCCGGACGATGCGCAGGACGAGAAGACCCGCCAGCGCGACGCCTGGGTGCTGTCGCACCGCGGCCACGCGGTCGCCAACGGCCTGCCGGTGCTGGCCTGCAACCGCGTCGGCCACGAGCCCTCGCCGCTCGGCGCCTCCGGGATCGATTTCTGGGGCAACTCGCTGGTGCTGGGCCCGCAGGGCGAGATCGTGGCCGAGGCCGGCACCGAGCCGACCCTGCTGCTGGCCGAGGTGGACATGCAGCGCAGCGAGCACGTGCGCCGGATCTGGCCGTTCCTGCGCGACCGCCGGATCGACGCCTATGGCGATCTCGTGAAGCGCTACCGTGACTGACGCGCCCGCGCAGCACGCCGCCGGCTATGCCGGCCAGCCGGTCGTCGAGGTCGAGCGCGACGGCGTGCACTACACCCTGCTCGGCACCGCGCACGTCTCTCGCGCCAGCATCGCGGCGGTGCAGGCGGCGATCGACAGCGGCCGCTTCGACGCGGTGGCGGTCGAGCTGGACGCGCAGCGCCACCAGGCGCTGACCCAGCCGCAGGCCCTGGCCGAGCTGAACCTGGTCAAGGTCATCCGCGAGCGCAAGGTCGCGCCGTTCGCCGCCAACCTGGCGCTGGCCGCCTACCAGCGGCGGCTGGCCGAGCAGCTCGGGATCGAGCCCGGCGCCGAGCTGAAGGCGGCCGCGACCGAGGCCGCCGCGCGCGGCCTGCCGTTGCAGCTGATCGACCGCGACGTCGGCATCACCTTTCGCCGCATCCTGCACGGGCTGCGCTTCTGGGACCGCCTGCAGCTGATCGGCGGCCTCGCCGGCAGCCTGTTCGCGCGCGAGGACGTCTCCGCCGAGGACATCGAGCGCCTGAAGGAAGGCGACATGCTCGAATCGAGCTTCGGCGAGTTCGCGCGCGACACGCCCTCGCTGTACGCCACCCTGATCGACGAGCGCGACCAGTACATGGCCGCGCGGCTGCGCGAGCGCGGCGACGGCGCCCGGCGGGTGCTGGCGGTGGTCGGCGCCGGCCACCTGCAGGGCATGGCGCGCTACCTGCGGGAGGACATGCGCACGCCGGCCGACGTGACCGCGGCGCTGGCCGCGGTGCCGCGCAAGCGCAAAGTGCCGTGGATCACCCTGACCCTGCTGGCGCTGATCGCCGGCGGCATCGCCTGGGGCTGGTACCACGGCGGGCACGCGCTCGGCCGCGACCTGCTGCTGCAGTGGGTCGCGTGGACCTGCGGCCTGACCGCGCTCGGCGCCGTGCTGGCCGGCGCCAACCCGCTGAGCGTGCTGGTCGGCGCGCTGGTCGCGCCGTTCAAGCCGTTCCGCCCCGGGCTGCCGTCGGGCATGTTCAGCGCGCTGGTCGAGGTGCGCCTGCGCAAGCCGGCCTATCCGGACTTCCTCGCCCTGCGCGACGACGCCCAGAGCCTGCGCGGCTGGTACCGCAACCGCGTGACCCGGGTGGTGCTGGTGTTCCTGCTCACCAACCTCGGCACCGTCGCCGGCGAATGGGTGGCCGGCGCGCGCATCTTCGGCAAGCTGCTCGGCTGAGCATGCTCAAGCGATGCGTGGCCAGCACCACGCCATCCATGCGATGCACGCGCACAGCAGGATTTCGATGCCGCCATAGGCCAGATAGAACCACCAGGCTCCCGGCATGGTGATGGCGACGAACAGGGCATAAAACACGGCAAGCCCGATGCAGAGCCAACGGGTCGCGCGGACCGGCAGCAACAAGGACAGGATGCTCATCAGCCCGGGAACGACCAGCAACAGCGACACCACCAGCAGCGAGCCCTGACTGGTGGGCCCCATCGGGCCGGCCCCTTGCAGCATGCGCTCCAGTTTTCCTGGCTTGTAAAGGCCGAAATAATCCCCGTAGAGGTAGCAAAACGTCAGGCTGGCCCAGAGGGCCGCCAACTGCACCCGCCGTGGGATCGGCGGGTCCGCGTATTGCGACGAAGCAGGCGTGGTGGCGTCGGCTTGCATGCGTGGGGCCTTCAGCCGGGAGAGGTGGATTCACTGCCTGGGCACTGCTGGCGAACGAACGCCCCTCACCATGCCCGAATCGCGCTTGTTTGCGTGCGAGCGAACGGCGACGCCCTCATGCGGCAGCCTGTCGCTGCATACGGCTCATGCGCGCGCGGGCGATGATGCGGGCGGTGCCGGCGCGCAGGTCGTCCAGCAGGGCGTAGATGGTCGGCAGGAACAGCAGGCTGACCACGGTCGAGAACGCCAGCCCGCCGGCGATCGCGCGCGCCATCGGATAGTACGGCGGCCCCTCGCCGGCGATGCGGGTATCCGACAGCGCGATCGGCACCATCGCCAGGATCGCGGTGCCCATCGTCATCAGGATCGGGCGCAGGCGCTCGCGGCTGCCCTCCACCAGCGCGTCGGTGCGCGACAGGCCGCGCCTGCGCAGGGTGTTGATGTGCTCGATCATCACGATGCCGTTGTTCACCACCACCCCCATCAGCACCAGGATGCCGATGAAGGCCATGATGTTGAACGAGGTCCCGGTCAGCCAGAACAGCCAGAACACGCCCAGCACGGAGAACAGCACCCCGCTCATGATCGCCAGCGGGAACAGCAGCGACTCGAACACCGCCGCCATCACGATGAAGATCAGCACCAGCGCGATCAGCACGTTGCGCAGCATCTGCTGGTTCATGTCGATGTTCATGCCGAACCCGCCGCCCTCGAAGGTGTAGCCGTAGCCGGGCGGAAAGTCGACCGCCTTGAGGGTGTCCTCGATCGCCTTGCGCGCCTCCGGCAGGGTCGCGCCCGGGGCCAGGTTCGCCTGCACCTTGAGGGTGGTCTGCCGGTTCAGGCGCTGGATGGTGTTGGCGGCCGGGCGCGCCTGCACGTCCACCAGCGCCAGCAGCGGCACCTCGCGGCCGTCCGGCGCGCGCACGGTGAACGCCTGCAAGTCGGCCGCGCCGTAGCGGTCGGCGCCGGCGAAGCGCACGTTCACCGGGATCTCCAGCTGGTCGCGGTGGAAGTCGCGCAGCGAGGAGCCGCGCAGGGCCATGCCGACGAACTGCGCGACCTGCTGCGCCGAGAACCCGTAGGCGGCGGCGCGCTCGCGGTCCACCCGCACCGCCAGCTCGCCGTTGACGTCGCCGGTATCCACCCGCACGTCGCGCAGCAGCTTGCTGCGCGCGAGGATCGGCACCACGTCCGCGGCCAGCTCCTTCAGGGTCTGGGTGGAGTCGCCGGTGAGGTTGAACTGGATGCCGTTCTGGTCGCCGCCCATCCCGCCCTGGCGCCCGAAGCCGATGTTGGCGCGCGCGGACTTGGGCAGGCCGGCGCGGATCTGCTCCTGGATGCGCGAAGTCTCCTCCTGGGTCTTCACGTCGAGGTCGGCGCGGGTCATCGCCCAGCCCTGTTCGCCGAAGCGGCTGTAGATGCGCTGGATGTGGAACTGGCGGCGGTGCACCTCGAGGAAGGCCTCCACCCGCGCCACCTCGCGCGCCATCTCCTCCTTCGAATAAGCACCGCGCCACTGGTAGAACAGCGCGACCTGCGACACGTCGCTGCCGTCGCCCTCGTCGCCCTTGGTGTACTTGATCGGCACGATGCTGAGCGCGCACACCAGCACGATCCCGGCCACGCTCCAGCCGCGGTGCTCCAGCGTCCAGCGCAGCACGCGCGCATAGCCGGCCTGCAGGCGCGCGATCAGCGGCGACTTCACCGCCGGCGGCGTGCGCAGGTAGGCCGACAGCATCGGGATCAGGCTGATCGCGACCAGCCACGAGGCCAGCAGCGAGACCGAGATGGTCACCGCCAGCTGGGTCAGGTAGATGGTCAGCATGTTCTTCTGGCCGAAGATCATCGGCAGGAACACGATGCAGTGGCTCAGGGTGCCGGCGGACAGCGCGATCGCGACGTGGCGGGTGCCGACGATCGAGGCCAGCCGCGGCTGGTCGGGGTAGCGCTCGCGCTCCTGGTAGATGCTCTCGACCACCACCACCGCGTTGTCGACCAGCATGCCGACCGCCAGCAGCAGGCCCATCATCGACAGGATGTTGAGGGTGATCCCGGCGAAGTGCATGAAGCCCAGGGTGATGATGAAGCAGATCGGGATCGCGGTGCTGACCATCAGCACCGACGGCCAGTGGCGCAGGAAGAACCACAGCACCGCGACCGACAGCAGCAGGCCGATCGCGCCGGCCTCGGCCAGCGCCGCCAGCGAGCTGACCACCTGCTGGCCCTGGTCCTCGGTCACCTCGATCGCGATCCCGGCCATCGCCGGGTCCTGGCGCAGCGCGTCCAGCTCCGCCTGCACCGCGCGCGACAGGTCGACCAGGTTGGCCGCGCGCTCCTTGTAGATGTCCACGCCGACCGCCGGCCTGCCGTTGACCTGGCGCACGTAGGTCATCCGCTGCGGCTGCAGGCGCACCTCGGCGATGTCGCCGAGGCGCACCCCGCGCGCGGAGACCGGCAGGTCGCGCAGCTGCTGCAGGTCGGTCAGCTCGCCCTTGGGCTGGATCCGCAGGCGCCGCCCGCCGTCGCTGATCTCGCCGGCGGACACCGCGAAGTTCGCCGCCTGCAGCCGGCGCACCAGGTCGTCGAGCGCGATCCCGTTGGCGCTCAGGCGGTCGGGATCGATCGCGACCAGCACCTCGCGGGTCGGGATGCCCTCCACCTCCACCCGGGCGACGCCGGGCAGGCGCTCCAGCCGCTGCTTCAAGCTGCGCTCGATCAGCTCGCCGCGCGCGGTCAAGTCCTGCGCGCTGGTCAGGCGCAGGCTGATCGCCTCCTGGTCGCCGGTGCTCCAGCGCCGCACGAAGTAGCGGCGGAAGTCGTCCGGCAGCTGGTCGCGGATGGCATCGATCCGCTGGCGCGCCTCGGAGGCCGCGATCGCCACGTCGCGGCCCCAGTCGGAGAACTGCACGAACACGCCGCCGCCGTCGGCGGTCGCGTTCGCGCTGAGGCTCTTGATCCCGGGCATGGTGGCGATCGCCTCCTCCACCGGGCGCACCAGGTTGCGCTCGACCTCCTCGGGGGTGGAGCCGGGATAGGGCAGCTGCACGAAGATGAAGGGCGCGGTGGCCTCCGGCTGGGCCTCCAGCGGCAGCCGGAACGCGGCGATCAGCCCGATCACCACCAGCGAGACGAACAGCATCACCGTGGTGACCGGGCGGCGGATCGACAGTTCGGTGATGTTCATGGCCGCGGCGCGCCCCCCGCGAGCGGGTCGTCCTCGTGCGCCAGCGCCTCCGCCAGCGCCTGTGCCTCGCGCCGCGCGCGCCGGCCGCGCTCGGCATAGGCCGCGTCGGAGCGGCGGTCGAGCAGGTCGTACACCACCGGGATCACCACCAGGGTCAGCAGGGTGGACACCAGCAGGCCACCGATCACGGTGATCGCCATCGGGCTGCGCACCTCCGCGCCCTCGCCGAAGGCCAGCGCCAGCGGCAGGAAGCCAAACACCGCGGTCAGGGTGGTCATCATGATCGGGCGCAGGCGCGAGCGCGCGCCCTCCACCAGCGCCTCGCGCTTGGGCATCCCCGCCTCGCGCAGCTGGTTGACCTTGTCGATCAGGATGATCGCGTTCTTGACCACCAGCCCGACCAGCAGGATCAGGCCGATGAACACCACCACCGACACCGGCGAGCGCGTCAGCAGCAGCGCCGCGACCGCGCCGACCAGCGCCAGCGGGATGGTGAACAGGATCACGAACGGATGCAGCAGCGACTCGAACTGCGAGGCCATCACCAGGTAGACCAGGAACACCGCCAGCGCGAACGCGAACAGCAGCGAGCGCAGGGATTCGCCGAGCTCCTGGCCCTGGCCGCCGATGCGCACCGCGATGTCGGTGCCGAGCGGGTCGCGGGCGACCATGCGCTCGACCTCGGCGATCGCGCTGCCGAGGTCGATACCGCGCAGGTTGGCGGACACGATCGCGACCCGGCGCTGGTCGGCGCGGTGGATCTCGCTGGGGCCGGTGGTGGCGACCACGTCGGCCACCTCGGCCAGCTCGACCGGCGCGCCGCGCCCGGGGTTCACGATCAGCCGGCGGATGTCCTCCAGCGAGGCGCGGTCGGCGGCGCGCGCGCGTACCAGCACGTCGATCTTGCGGTCGCGCACGCCGTAGCGGGTGGCGACCTCGCCGCGCACCTTGTTGACCACGGCGTCGGCAATCTGGCGGGTGGTCAGGCCGAGCGCGGCCGCGCGCTCTTGGTCGAAGCGGATCTGGATCTCGGGGAAGCCCTGCTCCACGCTGGACTTGACGTCGGCGTAGTGCGGGTTGGCGCGCAGCAGCGCGGCGAGCTTGCTGCCGGCGGCGCGAATGGTGTCGAGGTCGTTGCCCTCGACCTCGATCTCCAGCGGCGGCGACAGGCTGAACAGCTCCGGCCGGCTGAAATCGACCTGCACCCCGGGGATGCGCTGCACGCTGCGGCGCAGGGCCTCGGTCAGCGGCGCCTCCGCGCTGCGGTCCTGCATCACCACGGTCAGGCGGCCGATGTTCTCGCCGCTCTCGCTGGGGCTGGCATCCAGCCGGGTGCCGCTGCCGGACACGCCGTACAGCAGGCGCACCCCGGCATCCTTGGCATGCGCGGCCTGCACCTCGCGCAGCACCGCGTCGGTGCGCGCCAGCGGGGTGCCGGGCGCGAGCTTCGCGGTCATCTCGAAGCGGTCCTGCGCCAGCTGCGGGATGAGGTCGGTGCCCAGCAGCGGCAGCGCCGCCAGGGTCGCCGCGAACGCGAGCCCCGCCACCGCCAGCACCGGCGCCGGCCGCGCCAGCGCCTTCGGCAGCAGGCGCAGGTAGGCGCGCTCGGCGCGCGCGTAGGGCGCCATCGCCAGGTCGCTGGCCTTGCCCATCACCGGCCCGACCAGCGCGGCCAGCAGGCGCCAGGCGCGCACCAGCGCCCACACCAGGCCGAAGAAGGCATAGCGCAGCAACGCGCCCAGCCCGCGCCAGACGGCGACCGCGGGCCGCTGCCAGGCATGGGTCGGCTGCCAGCGCGGGCGCGGCGGCTCCTCCGGGAAGGCCAGCGGCGCGCGCCCCTTGAGCGAGCTGAGCATCGGGATCAGGGTCATCGCCACCAAGAGCGAGACCGCGATCGCGATCGCCACCGTCAGCGCCTGGTCGCGGAACAGCTGGCCGGCGATGCCCTGCACGAACACCAGCGGCAGGAACACCGCGATCGTGGTCAGGGTCGAGGCGACCACCGCCATGCTCACCTCGCGGGTGCCGCTGATCGCGGCCTCGAGGATGCCCAAGCCGCGCTCGCGCGCCTTGGCGATGGATTCGAGCACCACGATCGAGTCGTCCACCACCAGCCCGGTCGCAAGCGCGAGGCCGCCGAGCGACATCACGTTCAGCGACAGCCCGAGCTGGCCCATGAAGAAGAAAGTGGCGACGATCGACACCGGCAAGGACAGGCTGATCACGAAGGTGCTCCAGCCGTCGCGCAGGAACAGGAAGATCACCAGCACCGCCAGCACGCCGCCGATCAGCGCGTCCAGCTTGACGTCGGCGATCGCGTGGCGGATGAAGACCGACTGGTCCTCGATCACGTCCAGCTGCATGTCGCGCGGCAGGCGCTCGCGGATCTGCGCCAGCCGCTTCTGCAGGGCGTCGGCGGTGGCCACGGTGTTGGCGTCGCCTTCCTTGTAGATCGCCAGCTCCACCGCCTCGCGGCCGTCGAGGCGGATGATCGACTCGCGCTCCTTGTGGCCCTGGCGTACCTCGGCCACGTCGCGCAGGCGCACCGCCTGCGCCGGGGCCTGCGCCTGGTCCTGCCCGCCCTGCGCCAGCGCGGCCATCACCCGCGCGTCGCCGCTGGCGGCGGCCAGCCGCATCGCCTGGTCGGCGGCACTGTTGCCGGCATTGGCCGCGGGGCGCGGGGTCAGCAGCAGGTTGCGGATCTCGTCGATCCCGGCGAACTGGTTGACCGTGCGCACCAGGTAGCGCTGGCTGCCCTCCTCCAGGCGCCCGGCGGACACGTTGACGTTCTCCTGCTGCAGCCGCTGCACCACGCTGTCCAGCGACAGCCCGTACTGCGCCAGCTTGCGCTGGTCGACATCGACCTGGATCTCGTCCTCGAGGCCGCCGCCGACCTTGACCGCCGCGACCCCGTCCACCGGCTCCAGCCGGCGCTTGAGGTCGTCCTCGGCATAGCGGCGCAGTTCGGTCAGCTGGCGAATCGCGGCCTCGCCGTCGGCCGCCGCGCGCGCCGACAGCGCCAGGCGCATGATCGGCTGGGTCGAGGGGTTGAAGCGCAGCAGCACCGGCGGCTTGGCGTCCAGCGGGAACTGCAGCGACTCCATCTTGTCGCGCACGTCCAGGCTGGCCTGGTCCATGTTGGTGCCCCAGGCGAATTCGAGCACCACGTCCGACTGCCCGGCGCGCGAGACCGACTTCATCCGGCGCAGGCCCTTCACCACGCCGAGCGCCTCCTCAGCGGGCCTGGTGATCAGGGTCTCGACCTCGGCCGGCGCGGCGCCGGGATAGTCCGTGCGCACGGTCAGGGTCGGGTAGCTGAGGTCCGGCAGCAGGTTGACCTTGAGCTCGGACAGCGCGATCAGGCCGAACAGCACCAGGGTCAGGGTGAACATCGCCACCGTGACCCGCCGGCGGGTGGCGAATTCGACCAGGCTGAACCCGCGGCCGGACACCGGCGGCAGCGGCGTGCTCATGGTGCGCCCTGCGCGCGCGCGGCGGAGGTGCCGATCACCTGCACCGGGCTGCCGTCGCGCAGCGCGGACTTGCCGGCGACCACCACCTGCGCGCCGGGCGCCAGCCCGCGCCGCACTTCCACCCACGGGCCGTCGATGTAGCCGGTCTGCAGTTCGACCCGGCGCGCCTTGCCGCCCTCCACCACGTACACCGCGGGCGTGCCGCCATCGTCCAGCAACGCGCTGCGCGGGATCACCAGCGCATCCGCGCGGCGGTCGTATTCGATCCGGATGCGGCCGAACATGCCCGGCTGCAATTCCCCCTCGCCGTCGACGCCGACTACCACCCGGAAGGTGCCGCTGCCGGCGTCCACCACCGGCGCGACCCGCTCGATGCGGCCGGCGAAGCTGCGCCCGGGCAGCGCGTCCACCTGCAGCTGCACCGCCTGGCCGGGGCGCAGCACTTCCAGTTCCCGCTCCGGCACGTTGAGGGTGGCCTGCAGGCGGCTCGTGTCCACGATGGTCATGATCGGGGTGTTGATCTGCACCAGGTTGCCGGGCTTGATGCTGCGGCTGGCGACCACGCCCGCGATCGGCGCGGTGACGGTGCCGTAGGACAGCTCGAGGGTGGCCAGGCGGTAGGCCGCGCGCGCGTTCTCGAGGTCGAACTTGAGCTGGTCGAGGTCGTTGGCGCTGACCAGCTGCTGCGCCGCGAGCTGGGTCGCGCGGCGGTAGTTGGCCTCCAGCTTGCGCAGCTGGGCCTCGGCCTGCGCCGCCTGCAGCGCGGCGCGGTCGCGGTCGATCCGCACCAGCGGCTGCCCGGCGCGCACGCGATCGCCGACGTCGGCCAGCACCTGCAGCGCGATGCCGGAGGTCTTGGCCACGACCTGGGCCTCCGCCTGCGCTTCCAGCGGCGCGGTCCCGGCGTAGCTGGCGGCGATCGGGCGGCGCTCGGCGCGCGCCACCTCCACCGGCACCGCCTCCGCGGCCTTGGCGGCCGCGCCCGGCTTGCCGCCGGCCTCCGCTGTGCCGGGGCGGCCCTGGCACGCACCCAGCGCCAGCGCCATGGCCAGCGGCAGCGTCAACCAGGGCCAACGGTGGAGCGGGCGGACAGCGGAGCGAAGGGCGGCGTGGCAGGGCATGGGGGCAGCCTTATTGGTGTTGTAGTCAAGTATGTCACCCGCCTCCGACGCCCGACATGCGCCGAAGGTCATGCCGCTACGCAGCCAGACGATGCTTGGACTCGCCGATGCCGCGCGCGCCCGCGGCACGCGTGGATTCCCGCAGCGGCGGACGGGGCCGATATACTCGGCCAAATGCGTGTCGTTCGCGGCACTCCCCTCAAGCCCCTGACAGGACGGACCGTTCATCCATGAAGCTACTGTTGCCGATCGCCGCCAGCCTCAGCCTGGCCCTCGCCGCGTTCGCGGTGACCGCGCAGGACGCCGCCGCCCCCGCTGCCCCGGCCACGGACGCGCAGGCCGCCCCCGCCGCCGACGCCGCGCCCGGCGAACTCAAGGGCGACCCGATGCGCGGCAAGGGCCTGGTCTACACCTGCAAGGGCTGCCACGGCATCCCCGGCTACAAGAACGCCTATCCGAGCTACCACGTACCGAAGATCGGCGGGCAGTCGGCGGCCTACCTGAGCGCGGCGCTCAACGAATACCGCAGCGGCAACCGCAAGCACCCGACCATGCAGGCGCAGGCGCAGAGCTTCTCCGAGCAGGACATCGCCGACATCGCCGCCTACCTGTCCAGCATCAAGTGAGCCGCGCCATGACCCAGACCCGTCAGTCCCTCGTCCTCGCCGCGGCCCTGCTGGCCCTGACCGCCTGCGCCAAGCACGAAACCCCGGCCGAGGCCGCCGCCGAAGCGGCCGCCGCGCCGCACACCTCGTCCTCCGCCGGCCTGCCGGCCGGCGACGCCGCCGCCGGCAAGCTGATCGCGACCCAGGGCGCGGGCGGCGCGAGTTGCACCTCCTGCCACGGCGAGGAAGGCAACGCGCCGATCGTGGACACCTACCCCAAGCTCGGCGGCCAGTACGCCGACTACCTCGCGCACGCGCTGGTCGCCTACCGCTCCGGCGCGCGCAGCGGCGGCAATGCCGCGATCATGGCCAGCCAGGCGGCCAACCTGACCGACCAGCAGATCGCCGACGTGGCCGCCTACTTCGCCAGCGTGCCGGGCAAGCTGCACGACCTGCACGACGCGAACTGACGGCGCGGGGCGATCGCCCGCCTACCGCCGGCCCATGCGAAAAGACCCGGTCGCGCAGGCGGGTGCCTGTCGGCGGCCGGGTCCAGGTCCGGGCGATTTTCGCGCCGTCCGGCGGAATTGTTCCCGGACGCGCGTACCCTGGCAGCCTTCGGATTAGGGATGAGTTAGGGACGGGTTAGCGATTTGCTAAACCCGCGAACAGGCGGACTGGCACGGCACGGCGGGCCGGATCTCTGTGCACGTCGGCCTGTCGCCGGCGGCGTCCGCCCTGCTCACGGGCGCGGCCACGGCCACCAGCCGCGGCCGGTCAGGGCATAGCGGTCGGCCGCGCGCTCGAAGCGGTTGCGCACGTGGATGCCGCCGCACAGGAAATACAGCGGCAGGAACAACGGCCCCAGCAGCATCGCCTGCCACACGTGCGCGCGCTCGTGGTCGCGCAGGCGGATCGGCGGATCCGCGGACAGCCCGGCGTGGCAGGCATAGGTGCGGCAGGCCACGTCCAGGCCGTCGCCGGTGTGCAGGATCACGTTGCCCAGGGTCAGCGCCCCGCCCGGCCCCCACGGCATGCGCGCGAAGGCCAGCGCGGGCTCGCGCCGCAGCAGGTAGGGCCGCGCCCCGAACGGCAGCGCCGCCAGCCCCGCCAGCAGCCCGAGCAGGCTGTTGGGCAGCGTCCACAGCATGCCCAGCAGCCGCAGCGGCGCGTGCGCCCGGCGCATGCCGCCTCAGCCGCGCGCGGCCAGCCAGTCGTGGATGGTCTGCGGCACCAGGCTCTGGGCGCGCCCGGACACGTAGATGCCGATGTGCCCACCGGGGAAGGACAGCTCGGTGTAGTCCTCGCTGCCGACCAGCCGGCGCAGCGCGCGCGAGGCGTCCGGCGGCACCAGGTGGTCCTGCTCGGCGTAGATGTTGAGCACCGGCATGCCGACCATGCCGAGGTCGACCGCGGCCTCGCCGATGCGGGCGCTGCCGGCGACGAACGCATTGTCCTGGAAGAACTGGCGGTCGAACTCGCGGAACGCCTCGCCGGCCTGGTCGGGCGAATCGAAGATCCACTGCTCCATGCGCAGGAAGTCCTGCAGCGCCTTGCGGTCGTCCAGCAGGTCGAGCAGGCCGACGTACTTCTGCGCGAACAGCCGCCACGGCTTGAGCATCAGGTAGGTCAGGTTCATCAGGTCGGCCGGGATGTTGCCCAGGGTGTCGACCAGCCGGTCCACGTCGATCCGGCGGTTCCAGTTGGACAGCATGTTGTCCGCGGTGTGGAAGTCCACCGGGGTGACCATGGTGATCAGGTTCTGCACCCGTTCCGGATGCAGCGCAGCCTGGCACAGCGAGAACACCCCGCCCTGGCAGATGCCGAGCAGATTGACCGCCGGCAGGCCGTGCGCGCGGCACAGGTACTCCAGGGCACCGCCGAGGTAGCGCTCGACGTAGTCCTCGAGGGTGAGGAAGCGGTCGGAGCGGTCCGGGTAGCCCCAGTCGAGGATGTAGACGTCCTCGCCGCGCGCCAGCAGGCCCTTCACCAGCGAGCGGTCCTCCTGCAGGTCCACCATGTACGGGCGGTTGACCAGCGCGTACGCGATCAGGATCGGCACCCGCGCGGTCGGCGGCCGCTCGCCGCGGTAGCGGTAGAGCACGGTCTTGTCGCACCGCCAGACCGGCACTCGCGGGGTCGCGCCCACGTGCACGTCGCCGAGGTCGCGCAGGGTGGACAGCCCGGCCTGCAGCTTGCGCTGCAGCTGCAGCGCCTCGGCGGCCAGGGATTCGGGGGTGATAGCGAGCGGGCCGGTCATGCGCGCGGGCTCCGACGGCGACGGGAGGCGGTGGGCACAGGCGCCCGCGCCGGACGCTTCGGCTTGGCCGCCGGGGCCGCCTTGGCCACCTTGCGCGGCTTGGCCGGCGCAGGCTCGGCCTGCGCGGACGGCGAGGATGGCGCACGGCGAGATGACGCAGTCGGTGCCGCGGTGGGCGTCGCCGCCTCCCCCCGCTGCGCCTGCAGCGCCCGCACGGCGCGCTGCAACTCGGCGATCTTGCGGTGCGCGGCGTCCAGTTCGGTGCGGGTCGGCAGCCCGAGCAGGTTGGCCTGCGCCTCCGCGATCGCCTGCGCGCGGCTGCGCAGCTCCATCTGCGCGTTCACCAGCGCGCCGTAGGCGTCGCGGTACTCGGGCGAGAGCGCCATCTGCGCATAGGCCTCCTCCGCGGCATCCACCCACAGGTCGAACAGCTCGCGCGCGCGGGTCAGCTGGCGGCCGGGCGCCGCGTGCTCGCGCAGCTTGGCCTCGAACCGCGCGAACGCGTCCTCCGAAGCCTGCCCGAGCAGCCCCTGCCAGGCCCGCAGCGCGTCCTGCCACTGCAGCTGGGCGCGCGCCAGCGCCTGCAGCCGCTCCTGGTGCTCGCGGGTGAAGCCGAACGCCGGCAGCGCCAGCCATGCCTGCGCCTCGCGGCCCAGGCCCTGCAGCCACGGCGCCAGCGCCTCGTTCCAGCCCTGCCAGTCGGCCAGCCCGGGCCCGCGCATGCCTTGCAGCAGCTCGCGCATGGGATCGCCGAGCGCGCGCCGCCAAGCCGCGGCCACCTCGTCGGCGCCCGGATCGCGGCCGGCGAACTGCGCGGCCACCTGCTGCATGCGCGCCAGCCAGTCCCCGCCCTGGGCCGCAGCGTGCGCGGTGCTGGCGAACGGATCCTGCCAGCCGAGCCCGGCGAGCTGGCGCTGCCACTGCTGCAGCAGGCCGGCAAATCCGTCGCCGGCCGTGGGCGCCGGCGGCGCCGCGCCGCGCAAGGCCTCGCCCCACGCCTCCCAATACCGGCGTGCGAGCGCCGCGAAATCCTGCGTGTCCTGGGCCATGGCTCCTCCGCTGTCGGCGGCATGCTAGCAACGCGGGGGAGACGCCGCCATGACGCGGCCGCCGCGCTCAGCGCGGGATCGCCAGCGCCTCGGCGTCGAGCACCGCGGCCGGGCGCGGCGCGATGCGCGCATCCGCCGGCAGCGGCGCGCGCGCGTCGAGCGCGGCGTCGACCCGGTCCAGCGCCGCATAGACATAGGGCAGCAGCGGCACGTAGAACGCGCGCAGGCCCGGCAGGCCGAGGAACGCATCGAAGTGCTGCACGTGCGCGACCTGCCAGTGGCGCACGTCGCGCCCGGCGGCGCGCGCCATCGCCACGTAAGGCGCGCTGGAGAACGCGGGCGGGATCAGCCCGTCGTCCTCGCCGTGCACAACGACCATCGGCAGGCCCGCGCGCGGCGGCGCGGCGCGGGTGTCGGCGATGCCCTGGCGCACGCGCCGCGCGTCCGCGCCCTCGCCCGTCCACAGCCCGCGCAGGCAGCGCAGGCCGGTCAGGCCGAGATCGACCGGCGGCTGCGGATCGACGATGGCCACGCCCGCCCCGGGCGGGATGCCGCTGGCATCGGCCCACCAGGCGGCGCGCTCGGCGGCGGTGGCCGGGCGCGGCGCGAGGTCGGCGCCGAGCGCGGCGTAGCGGTAGCCGCAGGGATGCGCACCGTGCGGATAGCGTCCGTAGGCCGAGGCATAGGCCACCGCCACCGCGCGCCACAGGTCGAAGCCGGTGCTGGTGGCCCCGGCGCGCAGCGCGGCGTCGCTCCAGCCGGCGGCGCGCAGGCGCGCCAGCGCATCCTGCTGCTGCGCCAGCAGGGTGGTGCCGGATAGGAGGCCGGCCGCGGCCAGCGCCGCACAGCGCGCCTCCACGCCCGGCAGCGGCGGCAGGCCCAGCGCCGGCAGCGCGCACGGCATCAGCAACGCGGCCTCGGTCGCATAGTCGTACAGCGCGCGGCCGCCGTGGCCGTCCACGTAGACGTTGGGCTCGCCGGCGACCGCGGCGTCCAGCCACGGCTCCGGGTCTTCCGCCGCGCGTAGCACCGCGCCGCCGCCGTTGGAGATGCCGACGGCGATCACGCGGGTGTTGGCGAAGGTGAACGGCGCCTGCTGCGGGTACTGCGCATCCAGCACTGCCAGCGCGAACTGCGCCGCCTGCTTGAGGTGGCGGCCCCAGTCGGCCTCGGGATTGTCCAGCGAGTGCGCATGCTTGAAGGCCACGCCGTGGCCGGCGGCCGGTTCCGGCGTGAAGGCCAGCGCGGCATCGCCCCCCGCGGCGGTAACGCGGCCATCCAGCGCGACGCCCTGCCCGGCATCCAGGTCGAAATAGTCGCTGCCGGCGCCCTTGTCGGTATAGGCCACCGCGCAGCCGCGCGGCAGACCCCAGGCCCCGGCCACCGCGATCGCGCCGTAGATGCCGCGCGACCCCGAGGACGCGCTCACCACCACGCAGCGCTTGCGCGGATCGAAATGATCCGGCAGTTGCACCAGCACCCGGTGCGGCTGGGTCGCGCCGGGCAGCCGGGCATAGGCGCTGAACTCGCGCCCCGGCACCGCCGCGGTGCTGCCGTACACCTCGTCGTAGCCGCCGCCCGGCGCGAGATCGGCGATCCCGCGCCAGTTCGACCAGATCGCGCGCCGGCGCAGCTCGGCCGCGGTCGGATGCGCCGGGTCCGCGAACGCCGGCGGCAGCGGATTGCGCAGGCCCTCCAGGCCCAGCCCCGCGGTGAGCAGGTCGTCGTGGTCGCGGTGGAGGCTGGCCTGCAGCGGCTGGAACATCGCAAGCTCCTGGGCGGAAGGCGCGCGCGCGGCCGGCAGCGCGGCGCAGCCGGCCAGTAGCAGCGCGGCGGCGGCAAGCAACGGGCGCGGGCTGGCAATGGGCATGCGGCGGACCTTAGCCGGGGATGCGCTCGGCCGCATCGTACTTTGGTACCAGCGCGCGGTCATGCCGGCGGCCAGCAGCGGCTGCTAGCGTATGCCGACCCCCACCCGCGAGAACCCCGCCATGTCCGATCCCTTCCTGCGCGGTCGCTCCGCCCTCGTCACCGGCAGCACCTCCGGCATCGGCCTGGCGATCGCCAAGGCGCTGGCCGCGGCCGGCGCCCGGGTGGCGATCAACGGCCTGGGCACGCCCGAGCAGATCGCGGCAGCGGTCGCCGAGGTCGAAGCCGCGGGCGGCGGCGCCGGGCCCGCGCACGTGCGCCACTTCGGCGCCGACCTGCGCGACCCCGACGCCATCGCGGCGATGATGCGCGATCTCGCCGCCTGGTCGAACGGCGGCGTGGACGTGCTGGTCAACAACGCCGGCATCCAGCACGCGGTGCCGCTGCACGAGATGCCGGTACAGAAGTGGAACGACATCATCGCCATCAACCTGTCGTCGGCCTTCCACACCATGCGCGCGGCGCTGCCGGCGATGGCCGCGCGCGGCTACGGGCGAGTGGTCAACATCGCCTCGGTGCACGGACTGGTGGCATCGAAGGACAAAGCGCCCTACGTGGCCAGCAAGTTCGGCATCGTCGGCCTCAGCAAGGTCGCCGCGCTGGAATACGCGGCGCAGGGCAGCCGCGAGTCCGGCGGCATCACCGTCAACTGCATCTGCCCGGGCTGGGTGGAAACTCCGCTGATCGAGCCGCAGATCGAAGCGCGCATGCACGGCGGCTCGCGCGAGGATGGCGTGCGCGCGCTGCTGGCCGAGAAGCAGCCCAGCCTGCGCATGACCCTGCCGGAGGAGATCGCCGCGCTGGCGGTGTTCCTGTGCCGGCGCGAAGCCCACAACATCACCGGCACCGCGCTGCCGGTGGATGGCGGCTGGACGGCGCAGTGAGCTGCATCGTGCCGGCTGATCCGGTGCGTGGTTCACCGCCACATTCAGCCGAATGCTAAAGTCAGCACCGCTGCAGCTCGACGGGGGACACGCCAGATTGCGTGAACGACGCAGTAATCCATCACTGCAGCCTCCGCCGTACAGCGCAGGCCGCACCATGCAAGGACGCTGCTTTCGCGCCAAGGGGAAGGCATGGCCAAGTTGCTGAAGTCTTTGTTGCAGGGCGGTGTAGTCCTGCTGGTGTTGTTGGCCTGCCACGCGCCGGCCGCGCAGGCGCAGACGCCTGATTTCACCAACTGTCACACCGACGCCATTGGTGCCGATGGTTCGGTCTGGTGTGCGTCCATGGAAGAGGCCGAAACCGCGGCCAGAAACGCCGCATACAACAGGAATACTCACTGGAATGAGCCTGGCTATGAGCTCCCGCCTACGCGTGAGCCGGTGTGCCATCAAGTGGCTGCTTACGATGCTTGGGGCCTGGTGGATTGCATCTACCGGGATATGTTCGGCAATCACGATCTATGGCGCAAATATCCGCTTGTAGCTTGCAGCCCGGCCGGCAGCGAAGACCCTAACAGCGGACGTTGCGGTCTCCCCAAATGCGACAATAACTGCCTTCCTGCCGGCGGTAACGGCAGTAACCCCATTGATAGCGCCACCGGCAACAAGCGCCAGGTCGAAACCGACTACATCGGCTCCGGCAGCTTCCCGCTGCATCTGGAGCGCACCTACAACAGCAGCCGTACCCTGTTCGACAACATGCCGGTGCCGCTGGGTGTTGGGTGGACGCACACGTACATGGCACGGCTCCAGGCCATTAGCGATGGTATTGTGATCCATCGAATCCGCGCCTATCGCCCCAATGGGGCCATCCAGAGCTTCGTCTGCAACGGTGGTACCTGCACTGGCGATCCGGACATGCCGGAACGGCTGGTCGCCGTCATCAGTGGCAATACCCTGCTTTCGGCCCGCTATACCCGCGCCGACGATTCCGTGGAAACCTATGACGGCGAGGGCAAGCTGATCTCGATTACGCGACGGGACGGCGCGACGCAAACGCTGTCCTATGCAACCGCCACCGGCACATCACCCTACGTGCAAACCGTCACTGACCCCGAGGGGCGGCGTTTGGTGTTTGCTTACGATGGCAATCTATTGACCAGCGTCACCGATTCCGCCGGGCATGTCATCCGCTACGCCCATCTAAATGACGATCTGGTGAGCGTGACCTATGCCAGCGGCGAGGCGGAGCAAGCGACCCGGACCTACCACTACAACGAAGCCGGGCAGACCGACGGCATCTCGATGCCGCATCTACTCACCGGGATCACCGACGAAAGCGGCCAGCGCGCTGCCAGTTGGGGCTATGACCGCCGTCGCCGCAGTGTGCTCAGCGTGCATGGGGCCTATGCCGACGGCACCATCGACCGCACCACGCTGGCATTCAATAGCGACGGCACCAGCACGATTACCGACAGCCTAGGCCGAACGCGCACTTACACCTTCACTGTGCAGTATCACGTTCCCCGCTTTGCCGGGTTCGATGCTGCCTGTTCCAGCTGCGCCAATACCACCCAGCATCGGAATTACGACAACAATGGCATGCCGGATGTCAGTACCGATTTTGCGGGCAACCAGACCGATCAGAACTTCAACGCCCGCCTGCTGGAAACCCGCCGCGTCGAAGCCGGCAACAGCCCGCAGGCTCGGCGCACGGTTGAAACCGACTGGCACCCCAGCCTGCGCCTGCCCACCCAGCGCCGCACTTTTGATGCCAGCAATACCCGCATCGCCCAAACCGACTGGACCTACAACGCCCGTGGCCAAGTCCTGACGACCACCCAGACCGATCCCGCCACCGGCGCCACCCGCATCACCACGAACATTTGGTGCGAACAACCCGACGTGGATGCCAGCATTTGCCCCCGTATCGGTTTGCTGCTGTCCGTCGATGGCCCCCGCACCGACATCGCCGATATCACCGCCTATACCTACTATCCTGACGATGATCCTGCCTGCGCAACCGAACCCACCACCTGCCCCCACCGCAAGGGTGACCTGTGGAAGGTGACGAACGCGCTGGGCCACGTCACCGAGATACTGGCCTACGATGGCGCAGGCCGCTCGCTGTCGGTGAAGGACGCTAACGGCGTCATCACCGATTTCCGCTACGACGCACGCGGCCACATGACCCTGCGCAGGGTGCGCAGCCCGGAGGCAGAATCCCGCATCACCCGCATCACCTACTGGCCCACCGGGCTGGTGAAGCACATCACCCAGCCGGATGGCAGTTACACCGTCTATCACTACGATGTAGCCCAACGCCTCACGGGGATCGACGACAGCGCCGGCAACCGCATCCGTTACGCACTGGACAACGCCGGCAATCGCATCAAGGAAGACACCCGCGACCCCAATGGTGCGCTGGCCCGGCAGTTGTCGCGGGTGTATAACGATCTGGGCCGGTTGCAATCGCAGGCCGATGCCTACGGCCATACAACGGTTTACGCCTACGATGCCAACGGCAACGCCACGTCCACCACCGACGCCCTCGGCCGCCAGACTGCCAACGCCTACGATCCATTGAACCGGCTGGTTGCCACCTTGCAGGACGTGGGCGGCATCGAAGCGCAGACGCAGTTCACCTACGATGCACAGGACAACCTGACCCGTGTCACCGACCCGAAGGGCCTGCACACGGACTACACCTACAACGGCCTGGGTGACCTGCTGCAATTGAGCAGCCCAGACACCGGCATCACCCAATACGCGTACGACAGCGCCGGCAACCGCATTAGCCAGACCGATGCACGCGGCAAGACGCAGACCTACAGCTACGACGCACTGAACCGGCTCACCCAGATCACCGGCCCCACCCGCAAGTACTTCTACGACAGCGCCAACGCCAGTGTCTGCCCGGTTGGTGAGCGGTTCAACAAGGGGCGCCTGTCCGGCTTCAACGATCCCAGCGGCAGCACCCGCCTCTGCTACAACCGCTTCGGCGACCTGACGCGCAAAGTACAGACCACCAATGGCAAGACTTTCGTGACAGCTTATGGTCATGACAGCGCAGGCCGCCTTGCCACCCTCACCTACCCCGATGGCGCAGTGCTGGATGCCGTGTACGACGCCAACGGCCAGGTGCTGGAACTGGGCGTTACCCCGACCGGCGGCGTACGGCAGGCCGTCATCTCCGGCATCACCTACGCCCCCTTCGGGCCGGCCACCGGCTGGCAGTACGGCAATGGACGCATTCTGCTGCGCAATCTCAATCGCAACTATCAGCCGGACGTGATCTGGGATGCCGACGCCGGCGGCTTGTCGCTGCGCTACCGCTTCGATGCAGCGGGCAACCTGACCATCCTCCAGCAGGCCGCCCAGAACATCACGCTGGCCCGATACGGCTACGACAGCCTGAACCGGTTGACGCAGGTGATGGACGGCCCAACCGGTACGCCGATCGAAACCTACGCCTTTGATGCCACCGGCAACCGTACGTCCTTGACCAATGCCGGCAGCACCACTGCCTATAGCTACCCCATCGACAGCCACCGCTTGCGCAGCGTGGGCGGAATCAGCCGCACCTACGATGCCGCCGGCAATACCACAAAGATCGGCGGCAGCGCCCGCCAGTTCGGCTATGATGCCAGCGGACGCATGACGCAAGTAAAGGCGGGCAATACGGTGCTGCGGCAGTACCAATACAACGCCAAAGGTGAGCAAACCCGCAGCTACCGCGGCGCAGAGAATGCGTATTTTGTGTACGACGAAGCCGGGCACCTGCTGGGCGAATATGACAGCAACGGCAGCCCGACGCAGCAAATTCTGTGGTTTGGCGATCTGCCGGTGGGTGTGCTGCAAGGCTCAGGCGCAAGCCAGCAACTGCACTATGTCGAGCCGGATCATCTCGGTACGCCAAGGGTCATCATCGACGGCACCCGCAACGTGGCGATCTGGGAATGGAAGCTGACGGGCGAGGCGTTCGGGGCGACGCCGCCGAATGAAGACCCGGATCAGGATGGCGCAAGATTCACCTTTGATCTGCGGTTCCCGGGGCAGCGGTACGATGCCGCCACCGGGCTGAATTACAACTACTTCCGCGATTACGACCCGGCCACTGGGCGCTACGTGGAGAGCGATCCGATTGGGTTGGATGGAGGGATATCTACTTACAGCTATGTCAGCGGGCAGCCATTGGATTCATTTGATAGAAATGGACTGGTTCAGTTTGTTGGGTTCAATAAGGTTGAGCGCCAGAAGATTGAAAAAGCCTTCCATGATGCTGTGACGACAATTAGGTCTTGTGCTGGGTGTACTGATTGCGGAGCGAATGGCGAAAGGAAGGCCTACTGCTTGACGGAGGCCGATAAGTGGAGCCTCATTGCATTGATGGAAGATGCTATTTACATAAAGGGGGATCCGACCACCTACAAAGGTGAAAACATTGACGATGTCGGGGCTCGCCACATAGGTGGAAATTCCCATATTATCGGGCCGGCAGCTTTCTCGGGAGGATTCTGCGGGTTGCCGGCAATTCTTGTGCATGAGGTGCTGCATTTTCAGTTTCCCGGCATGGAGAATTATCACTACAAGCAGTATTTTGTTGAATCAACTTGCTTTAAGTGCAAGAGGTGGAGATGAGTACTGGATATGTCGTCTTTTTTGCGTGCTTATTTTTCTGTGGTTGCCACCAAGGGGTGATCGCTCAGAGTGAAGCTGTTTCGCATGGGGGGCAGGAGTGGACTGATTTTCGTCGCGACGATCTGCGGGAATTGCTTTCCAATTTTAGCGGAAAGGAGTCTGAATCTGAGGCGACTGTTGTCCTTGGAACTCCGGATAAGGTTGAAACCTCTGGCTCAATAAGAGATGTTTATTGGATTGCGGCAAGTAGGCGAGGTGGTTCCCCGCGGGATGGTGTTGTGCCAACTTTCCATGTGTCTTATTTGATTGTAAAAATGAGTTTCTCTCCAAATGTGAATGGTTGCGAGATTCGTTTGGTTGAGTATATAGGTTCTGATCCGGCTCCTGATCCATTCTTGGTGATGCCAGTTGTTTCGGAGGTTAAGTCATGTTCCTATTTCATGGAAAACCAAGGACACCTGAAAACCAAGTGAGCTGCTCCCCTACAGCCGCACCAGGGATTCCTGAGTAAAGTCCGTCAACCAGAGAGGACGGACATGCGCAAGAGTCGCTCGATGCCGCCGGCAATACCACAAAGATCGGCGGCAGCGCCCGCCAGTTCGGCTATGATGCCAGCGGACGCATGACGCAAGTAAAGGCGGGCAATACGGTGCTGCGGCAGTACCAATACAACGCCAAAGGTGAGCAAACCCGCAGCTACCGCGGCGCAGAGAATGCGTATTTTGTGTACGACGAAGCCGGGCACCTGCTGGGCGAATATGACAGCAACGGCAGCCCGACGCAGCAAATTCTGTGGTTTGGCGATCTGCCGGTGGGTGTGCTGCAAGGCTCAGGCGCAAGCCAGCAGTTGCACTACATCGAGCCGGACCACCTCGGCACCCCGCGCGTCATCATCGACGGCCAGCGCAACGTGGCGATCTGGGAGTGGAAGCTGACTGGTGAGGCATTCGGGGCGTCTCCGCCGAACCAGGATCCAGATGGGGATGGCGTCAATTTCGCATTCGATCTGCGGTTCCCGGGCCAACGATACGATCAAGCCACGGGGTTGAATTACAACTACTTCCGCGACGGCTACGAGCCGGGAACAGGTCGCTACACGCAGAGTGATCCGGTTGGGTTGGGTGGCGGGCCAAGCACCTACGCGTATTCAAGGAACATGCCGACAGGTGCTTTCGATCCGAAAGGATTAACGGCTGTCAGATTGCCGCCCTACGGACCTGGGCAACAACTACCGTATGGGACGGTCTATTGTGACGATGGCGTCGCCACACCCTTCATTAATTGGGATCGATGGCCGTCTTATGATCAGAAGTGCATCGGCGATTGTTTGCTTGTGCATGAGCAAAGTCATGCGAGAGACGCAACACGATCAAACCCCGGGGTCTGCCGTTACTGGGGCTGGGTGCCTTTCATATATCCCAAAGGCATCATTGGCTTTGATAGGCAAGAACGTCTCGCGAGTGAGTTCAGAGCATACGCGGCTGAGCTACGTTGTTTGGCGGCGAAATTGGCCAAAGATGGGGCATGTACAGGCGACATGTGCCAGAAAGTGATCAAGGGTCGAATTGACGACATTGTCAACACAATTTTGCCAACCGTTTACAACGGGACATATCCGAATGGACTATCTGGCTCTGAATAGTTTTTGGCGTTGCGCGGTTGTCTTTCTTCTCGCGGCAGCGGTTGTGGGTTGCTCTTCCACAACGGTTCGTTGCGGTGGGCGAGTTTATCCAGAGAAAGCTAGCGCGGATGCGTTGAGTGTGGTCAAGAAGACTGAAGTGGACTCCAAGGAATTTTGTGCGGAGTCAGGCGGAGGCTGTGACTTTACTGTTGCCAAGACAAAGCAAGGATGGTCGGTGGCGGCAACTCGAACTTTTGCAGTAGATGGGAAATGTGCCAGCAGGATTGGCGACGAGAAAATTTATATTTATGACGAGTCTGGTGTTTTGGTCCGCGCTATAGATGGAATGTAACTAAGAGGCTGGAGTTCACTGCCCGATCGCATAACGCCCAAGGCCCGCATCGCTGCGGGCCTTGTCGTTTGTGAGGCTTCTTCTTTTAGCCGCTGACGCGTTTGGGGAAAAGGGGCCAGAGTAAATTTCCGTTTGAATCGCTAATTCACTCTGGCCCCTATTGAGGCCGAAGGGCACTTCTTTATGGGGGCTAAGCAAATGCAACAACAAGTTCCTTCAACGAAAAAGGGCCAGAGTAAATATCCATTTGAATGAACGTCCGCTGCGCCAGATTTTCGTCATCATCACCCGCTCACGACGCTGTCTGTCCGATGGAAGAGCGCTTCAACAAGGGGCGGCTGTCCGGGTTCAACGACCCCAGTGGCAGCACCCGCTACTGCTACAACCGCTTCGGCGACCTGATGCGCAAAGTGCAGACCACCAACGGCAAGACCTTCGTGACAGCTTACGGCCATGACAGTGCAGGCCGCCTTGCCACCCTCACCTACCCCGATGGCGCAGTGCTGGATGCCGTGTACGACGCCAACGGCCAGGTGCTGGAACTAGGCGTTACCCCGACCGGCGGCGTGCGTCAGGCTGTCATCTCCGGCATCACCTATGCTCCCTTCGGGCCGGCCACCGGCTGGCAGTACGGCAACGGCCGCATCCTGCTGCGCAATCTCAATCGCAACTATCAGCCGGACGTGATCTGGGATGCCGACGCCGGCGGCCTGTCGCTGCGCTACGGCTTTGATGCAGCGGGCAACCTGACCGCCCTCCAACAGGCCACCCAGAACATCCCCCTGGCCCGATACGGCTACGACGGTTTGAACCGTCTCACCCAGGTGATGGACGGCCCCACCGGCACCCCGATCGAGACCTACGCCTACGACGCCACCGGCAACCGCACAGCCTTGACCAATGCCGGCAACACCACGGCCTACAGCTACCCCAGCGACAGCCACCGCTTGAGCCGCGTGGGCGGCATCAACCGCACCTACGATGCCGCCGGCAATACCACAACGATCGGCGGCAGCGCCCGCCAGTTCGGCTATGATGCCAGCGGGCGCATGACGCAGGCAAAGGCGGGCAATACCGTGCTGCGGCAGTACCAATACAACGCCAAGGGTGAGCAAACCCGCGCCTACCTCGACGCGGACAGCACCTATTTCGTCCATGACGAAGCCGGCCACCTGCTGGGCGAATATGACGCCAACGGCGCCCCAAAGCAGCAAATCCTCTGGTTCGGTGACCTGCCGGTGGGCGTGCTGCAGGGATCAGGCACAAGCCAGCGGCTGCATTACATCGAACCGGACCACCTCGGCACCCCGCGCGTCATCATCGACGGCCAGCGCAACGTGGCGATTTGGGAGTGGAAGCTGGCGGGCGAGGCGTTCGGGGCGACTCCGCCGAACCAGGATCCAGATGGGGATGGCGTCAATTTCGCTTTCGATCTGCGGTTACCGGGGCAGCGCTATGACAGCGCAACGGGGTTGAATTACAACTATTTCCGCGATTACGACCCAAGCACCGGGCGCTATGTGCAGAGCGATCCGATTGGGTTGAGAGCAGGGGTTTCGACATATGGCTATGTGGGAGTTGACCCCCTTCGCAAGATCGACCAAAAGGGCCTGATTGCTTTTGGCCCTACATGTGATGCGCAAATGCGGATATCAATACTTCGAGCGATTACAGAGCTATCGAACGAAATTTCCAGCAAAGCCGGCGCGGCGCTAAAAGGATGCGAAAAGGGAAACTGTGATTTCGCGCTAGCTCATGACGCCATAAGGAATGTTGCAACAATGACCTTCAGTTGCGACAACACCTTCCCTTGTGCGCAAACACTGGTGAATGGCGTCGCGTATTTCTACCCGCCGCTCTTGCAAGCCCCCAAGGCTTCTGAAATCCTTAATCCTGGCAAATGCGGATGCTTGAAGGGAGTGATTTTCCATGAGGCAACCCATCAGGCGCGTATGGATATGGGGGAGAACCAGGTTAGAAAGGAAACCTTGAGCTGTGTCTCTTGCGCGCAAAATGTCGATGAACAAGGTGGGCGACTATGAAGTGGCTTGATGTCATAGCTATTCTTCTCTTCATCTCTGCTGCTGGATGTGCTCAAGAAGAAGGGAAGGAGAATCCTTCTGTAGTTGCATCGGAAGTAGCAACGGTTCCTGTCTCGCCGCCGCCAGACGTCGGCGATGTCAATGTGTTCAATTCTTGTAAGGCTTTTCCGAGGAGGACGCTAACAAGCAAGGAGGCATGTCAGATCGAACATCTAAGAAAGACTTGTTCGCCTGCAGATGACTGCCTTGTCACATGCTTGAATAGTCCGGATGCGCTAAGGGTAGCAGGAGGATGCAATCACGTTTGCTTTTCTTATTTGCACAAAGATTCTTCGCTACCCAAGGAGTTTCCTGAGTGTTCGAAATAAAGTCGCAGCCACTCATCGAGCTCCTAACGCATAAGGCCTGCATTGCTGCGGGTCTTGTCGTTCGCGGGGACGCATGACGCAGGTAAAAACGGGAAATACCGTGCTGCGGCAGTACCAATACAACGCCAAGGGTGAGCAAACCCGCGCCTACCTCGACGCGTCTCGGGGGAGTAGTTCTCTGACTTTCTCATCGCTCGATCCTCTCAAAGGAAGGAGCCTCCGGGAAAGCCGGGGCGGTTCAACATCCAGCCTGGCAAGCCGCAGCAGAACGCTTACGTCGAACGCTACAACCGCACCGTGCGCTACGCTTGGCTTGCCCGGACGCTGTTCGACTCAATCGAGCAGGTGCAGGACAAAGCCACCCGCTGGCTATGGACTTACAACCATGAGCGCCCGAACATGGCGCTCGGCGGGATCACCCCGATGCAGAAATTGGCACTTTCCGCTTAGCTCCACTTTTGCTGTCCGCTAAAAGCGGGGGGATTACCCCATCTGCAACAGCTGACCTGCCCCCTCGAACTGTATCGTTCTGATCTGGTTCAAACATAGCAAGCCCATGCCCTCGCTGCTGATCGCCGACGACCACCCGCTGTTCCGCGCCGCGCTCAAGCAGGCGGCGCGCGAGGCGCTGGACGAGGTGGAGCTGTTCGAGGCCGGGACCCTGGAGGCGACGCTGGCGCTGCTGGAGGCGCAGCCGCAGGTGGACCTGTTGCTGCTGGACCTGCACATGCCGGGCAACCACGGGCTGGCCGGGCTGGCCGCGATCCGCGCGCAATTCCCGGGCGTGGCGGTGGTCGTGGTGTCGGCCAACGACGATCCGCGGGTGGTGCGGCGCGCGCTGGACCACGGCGCGGCCGGCTACCTGCCCAAGAGCGCCGGGCTGGACGAGCTGCGCGCGGCGATCACCGCGGTGCTGGCCTGCGAGACCTGGCTGCCGCCGGCGCTGCGCGCGAGCGTGGCGCACGCCCCGAGCACGCCGGAGGACGCCGCCCTCGCCGCGCGCCTGGCCAGCCTGTCGCCGCAGCAGTTCCGGGTGCTCAGCCTGGTCGCCGAGGGCCTGCTGAACAAGCAGATCGCCGACCGCCTCGGGGTGCAGGAGCGCACGGTGAAGGCGCACCTGACCGCGATCTTCGAGCGCCTGGGCGTGCGCAACCGCACCCAGGCCGGGGTGGTGCTGCGCGAACTGGCGCTGCCGGATCCGGCACGGCGGGTGACGGACTGAACCTGCGCCTCAGCTCGGGTTGTCGAGGGTGAACACCTCGGCTTCCTCGTCGTAGGCGAAGTACTCCGCGTAGCGTGCCCAGCTGATCACGGTGCGCAGGGTCTCGGCGGCATACTCCTCGGACATGCTGTCCTCCAGTTCGTCGCTGAAGCGGCTGCGCGGCGCGCGGTGGCTGGCGCGCTCGTCCAGCACGCGGCGGATGTGCGCGGCCAGCGGCACGTACAGCGCCAGGTGCTGGGCGAACAGCTGCTTGCGCGCGTCGGTGTCGGCTTCGACGAAGCGCATCCCCGCCGGGGTGAGCTGCAGGTCGCCGCCGGCCAGTTCGGCGAAGCGCAGCAGCTGCAGCGCCTCCGCCACCGGGAACAGCTCGTCCACCTCCAGCTGCAGGCCGGCCGCCAGCGGCGGCAGGTCGGCCCTGCCGTGGTAGGGCGCGGCCGCCACCGCCTCCATCAGGCCGGCCAGCAGGTTGCTGGAGACGTGCCGCAGCGGCATCGCGATCCCGCCGTGCGCGGCGGCGCCGCCCTCGCGCGCGGGCGGCTCGCTGCGCTGAGTCATGCGCGCGTAGATGTCCTCGACCAAGGCGCGGAACGCCGGATCGAGGCGGTTGCGCGGCTGCGGCAGCGCGACCTGCACCTCGCCGACCACCCGCCCCGGGTTGGAGCCGAAGATCACGATGCGGTCGCACATCAGCACCGCTTCCTCGATGTTGTGGGTGACCAGCAGGATCGACTCGATCGGCATCTTGCCTTCCGACCACAAATCGAGCAGGTCGGTGCGCAGGGTCTCGGCGGTGAGCACGTCCAGCGCGGAGAACGGCTCGTCCATCAGCAGCACGCGCGGATGCACGACCAGCGCGCGCGCCAGCCCGACCCGCTGGCGCATGCCGCCGGAGAGTTCCTTCGGATAGGCCGCCTCGTAGCCGTCCAGGCCGATCAGGTCGATCGCGGCGAGCGCGCGCCGGCGCCGCTCGGCCGCCGGCATCCCGCGCGCCTCCAGACCGACCTCGACGTTGCCGAGCACGGTCAGCCACGGGAACAGGGCGAAGCTCTGGAACACCAACGCGATGTCGGCACCGTCGGCCTGGCGCGGCGCGCCGGCGAACTCGATGCGCCCTGAGGTCGGCCGGATCAGGCCGGCGATCGCGCGCAGCAGGGTGGATTTGCCGGAGCCCGAGCGCCCCAGCAGGCCAACCACTTCACCGGCATTGAGGGTGAGATCCACCTGCTCGAGCACGGTCAGCGCAGCGCTGCCCTGCCCGTACACCTGCCCCACCCCGCGCACGCGCACCAGCGGCTGCCCGGCATTGGTCGTCTGCATCGTCGTCTCCTCCCTTGTATCTTTCAGCCCGCGGACCGGCTCGGGCAGCCCGAGCGGCCTCTGGGCCAGTGAATGAAGCCCGCGACTGAGCACTGGGTGCCTGTGCCGGACCGTCCTTTCTTGCAGCCCGAAC
>NZ_JAJOZK010000001.1 GCF_022419185.1 Thermomonas flagellata
CTCGCCGGCGAGACCGCCGGCATCCTGCCCTCGCCGGAATGGAAGGCCAAGAACGCGCCGCGCCAGGGCAAGTGGTACCCGGGCGACACCGTCATCACCGGCATCGGCCAGGACTTCTGGAAGGTGACCCCGCTGCAGCTGGCGCAGGGCCAGAACGCGGATGCCGCCGCGGTCGCGTTCGATGCCCTGCAGGCCGCGCGTGGGCGGCGAGGCGGCGGCGAACATGCCCGCCGCCCCGCAGGCGGTCGCGGCGAAGGTCTCTGCGCCCGCGGCCTCCCCCGCGGCGCCGGCCGCCGGCGAAGCGCCGGGGTCGCTGCTCGGGCGGATCGGCCGGCGCCTGCGCGCGCTGGTCACCCGCGCGCCGCGCCAGCAGCACTGAGCGCGCCCGCCGCCGCGGCGCGGCCACGCGCGTCCGCGGCCGTGGCGTCCGGCGCCGGCTGGTCGCCGCCGCCGGCAGCGGCGATACTGCGTGCCGGCCCGCGCCCGCCGCGCCTGAAGGCATCCGCATGACGGTTCTGCGCTTCGACAACGTGAGCAAGCAGTATCCCGGCGGCCAAGCCGCGCTGGCCGGGGTCAGCTTCGCGGTCGAGCCCGGCGAGATGCTGTTCGTGACCGGCCACTCCGGCGCCGGCAAGAGCACCCTGCTGCGCCTGATCCACCTGGTCGAGCGCCCCAGCAGCGGCGCCGTGCTGTTCGGCGAGCGCAACCTGGCGCGCGTGCGCGGCGGCGGCATCGCCCGCCACCGCCGCCAGATCGGCGTGGTCTACCAGGATCACCAATTGCTCGAGGACCACAGCGTCGCCGAGAACGTCGGGCTGCCGCTGCTGCTGCGCGGGGTCCGCCGCGCGGAGGTCGGCAAGCGCGTGCGCGTGTTGCTGGACCGGCTGGGGCTCGGCGCGCGCGCGCAGGCGCTGCCGGCGCAGCTGTCGGCCGGCGAGCAGCAGCGGGTCGGGATCGCGCGTGCGGTGATCGCCGAGCCGGCGCTGCTGATCGCCGACGAGCCGACCGGCAATCTCGATCCGACTCTGTCGGCGGAGATCATGGCGCTGTTCGCCGCCCTGCCCGAACGCGGCACCAGCGTGCTGGTGGCCAGCCACGACCTGGCGCTGGTCCGGCGCATGCGCCGGCGCGTGCTGGTGCTGGACCAGGGCCGGCTGGTGGACGACATCGCCCCGGAGGACCTGGCCGATGCCTGAGCTGCCGCCGAGCGCAAGCGCCCCTGCGGTCGTGGTCTGGTTCGACCGCCACCTGCAGAGCCTGCTGGCCAGCCTCGGCCGCCTGCTGCGGCGGCCGTGGGCGACCGTGCTGACGGTCGCGGTGATGGCGCTGGCGCTGGCGCTGCCGCTCGGGCTGTGGCTGGGCCTCGAGAACCTCGCGCGGCTGGCGGGCCCGGTGCAGGCCGCCGGCGAGGTCACTGCGTTCCTGCGCCCGGGTGCGCCGGCGGCGGACGCCGAGGCCCTGGCCGCGCGCCTGCGCGCGCGTGGCGACGTGGCGGCGGTGGCGGTGGTGACCCCGGCGCAGGCGCTGGCGCAGCTGCGCACCCAGGCGGACGTGGCCGCGGCGATCGCCGCGCTCGGCGAGGCGGCCGCGCAGGCGGCGCTGCCGCCGGCGCTGGAGGTGCGGCCGCGCGGCGACGCCGGCGCGCTGGCCGCGGCGCTGGCCGGCATGCCGGAGGTCGCGCGGGTGGTGCACGACGCGGCCTGGCAGCAGCGCCTGCGCGCGTGGCTGGCGTTCGGCCGGCGGCTGGCGCTGGTGCTGGCGGTGCTGTTCGGGCTGGGCGCGGTGCTGGTGGTCGGCAACACCGTGCGCCTGGACATCCAGGCGCGCCGGCGCGAGATCGAGGTCCTGCAGCTGCTGGGCGCCAGCGACGGCTTCGTGCGGCGCCCGTTCCTCTACCTCGGCGCCTGGTACGGGCTGGCCGCCGGCGCGCTCGCGCTGGCGGTGCTGGCCGGCGTCGACCAGGCCCTGCGCGCGCCGCTGGCGGCGCTCGCCGCCAGCTATGCCAGCACGTTCGCCCTGACCGGGCTGGACCTGCCGCGCGCGCTGCTGGTGCTGGCCGGTGCCGGCCTGCTCGGCTGGCTCGGGGCCGCGCTCGCGGTCGGCCACCACCTGCGCCGCGCGCGCGCCGGGGTACGCGCATGAGCGCCGCGCAGGACTTGCGGCACGTCGTCAGCGATGCGCCGCGGGTGATGGTGGTGGACGGCAGCCGGCTGGTGCGCCGGCTGATCGCCGACACCCTGCTGGCCGAGCTGCCGCAGGCGCAGGTCAGCGGCTGCGCCAGCATCGCCGAGGCGCGCGCGCGCCTGGCCGAGGGCCCGGTCGACCTGGTCACCACCGCGCTGGTGCTGCCGGACGGCGACGGCCTCGCGCTCGCGCGCGCGGTGCGCGAGGCCGCCGGGCAGAGCTACGTGCCGGTGATCGTGATCTCCGGCAATGCGCAGGAGGCGCTGGAGGCGCGCGCCTTCAGCGAGGACATCACCGACTACTTCGACAAGGCCCTCGGCCACGGCGCGCTGGCCGCGTTCATCCGCGGCTATGTGCAGCCGGCCCCGATCGAGGGCGCGCGCGTGCTGTACGTGGAGGACAGCAAGGTGGTCGCGCTGGCGACCCGGCGCATGCTCGAGCGCCAGGGCCTGCAGGTGCTGCACGTGATCTCCGCGGAGGACGCGCTCGAGCACCTGCACCGCTTCCTCGGCCGCCGCGACGGCGACGTCGGCGCCGACCTGCTGCTGACCGACGTCTACCTCAAGGGCGCGCTGTCCGGGCGCGAGTTGCTCAACCAGGTGCGCGGGGTGTTCCGCTACGGCAAGCGCCGGCTGCCGGTGCTGGTGATGACCGGCGACGACAATCGCGACAACCAGGCCGCGCTGCTGCGCGAGGGTGCCAATGACCTGGTGCTCAAGCCGATCGAGGAGCGCCTGCTGGTGACCAAGGTGCTGTTCCAGCTGCGCCTGGCGCGGCTGCCGGAGGCGGGGGCGCGGTGAGCGCGCCGCCCGCGCTGCGCCTGGAGCCGGGCTGGAAGGCCCGGGTCGGCGACTGGTTCGCGCGCGCGGACATGCGCGCGCTGGCCGCGTTCCTGCGCGCGCGCAAGGCCGCCGGCGCCACCCTCTATCCGCCCGGCCCGCAGATCTTCGCCGCGTTCGACGCCACCCCGTTCGAGGCGGTGAAGGTGGTGATCCTCGGCCAGGATCCCTACCACGGCCCCGGCCAGGCGCACGGCCTGTGCTTCTCGGTGCCGCCCGGGGTGCCGGTGCCGCCGTCGCTGGACAACATCTACAAGGAGCTGGCGCGCGACACTGGTTTCGTCCGCCCCGACCACGGCTGCCTGCTGCCGTGGGCCCAGCGCGGCGTGCTGCTGCTCAACAGCGTGCTCACGGTCGAGGCCGGCCGCCCCGGTTCGCACCAGGGCAAGGGCTGGGAGGGCTTCACCGACCACGTGGTGGACGTGCTCAACCGCGAGCGCGAGCACCTGGTGTTCCTGCTCTGGGGCAGCTATGCGCAGAAGAAGGGCGCGGTGATCGACCCGCGCCGGCACCGGGTGCTCAAAGCGCCGCATCCTTCGCCGCTGTCGGCCCACCGCGGCTTCCTCGGCTGCGGGCATTTCTCCGCCGCCAACCAGTACCTGGCGCGAACCGGGCAGGTTCCGGTGGACTGGTCGCTGCCGCCGGCGGCCCTGTTGCAAAACTTTCATCCGGCCCCCACACCGAATTGATGGAGGGGATGGGACAGTGCCCCCGAGGCCCCGCGGAAGGGGCCGGGTAACGTTCCATGAATGCAACGCTCGGGAACTTTCCTGCGTATTAGCAGTCGAATGTTGCGACTGCTAAACTGCCAGCCATGAGGGAGACCATGCCGACCACCACCACCGCCCTGACGGCCCAGGCCCTGCCGATCCCCGTCCCCAGCGCGATGGGGTCGCTGGAGGCCTACATCGGCGCCGTGCACCAGATCCCGGTCCTCAGCGCCGAGGAAGAGCAGCGCCTGGCGCTGCGCCTGCGCGAGCACAACGACCTGACCGCCGCGCAGGAACTGATCCTGTCCCACCTGCGCTTCGTGGTCCACGTCGCGCGCGGCTACGCCGGCTACGGGCTGCCGCTGGGCGATCTGATCCAGGAGGGCAACATCGGCCTGATGAAGGCGGTCAAGCGCTTCGATCCCGCGGTCGGGGTGCGCCTGGTGAGCTTCGCGGTGCACTGGATCCGCGCCGAGATGCACGAGTTCATCATCAAGAACTGGCGTATCGTCAAGGTCGCCACCACCAAGGCGCAGCGCAAGCTGTTCTTCAACCTGCGCAAGAGCAAGACTCGCCTGGGCTGGATGAACGCCGAGGAAGTGCGCGCGGTCGCGCGCGACCTCAACGTCTCCGAGCAGGAGGTGCTGGAGATGGAGGCGCGCCTGTCCGGCCGCGACATCGGCTTCGACGCGCCCGACGACGCCGACGACGAGCACGCGCCGCCGGCCCCGGCCAGCTACCTGGTCGCCGACGAGGCCGATCCCGCCGCCGCCTACGAGTCCGCCGACAGCGAGGCCGACCAGCTGGAGATCCTGCGCGACGGCCTGGCCCGGCTCGACCCGCGCGCGCGCGACATCATCAAGCGCCGCTGGCTGGAGCCGGAGAGCAAGGTCACCCTGCAGGAACTGGCCGACGAATACGGCGTGTCCGCCGAGCGCATCCGCCAGATCGAGGCCAACGCGCTGAAGAAGATGAAGGCGCTGTTCGCGGCGTAAGCGCCGCCGCCATGCGGTATCCCCGACGGCCCGGAGCACTCCGGGCCGTCGGCGTTTTCCGGAGTCGGAATCAGCCCGCCAGCCGCGCGGCCAGCAGGGCTTCCAGCGCGCGCTGGTCGGCGGCGAACTTGCGGATGCCCTCGGCCAGCTTGTCGCTGGCCATCGCGTCCTCGTTGAGCTGCCAGCGGAAGTCGGCCTCGGCCAGCGCCGGCGGCGGGGGCGCGGTGGTCTGCGGGGCGTGCAGCGCGGCGTGTAGTGCGCCCTCCTCGCGCGCCAGTTGCGCGAGCAGCTCGGGGGCGATCGTGAGGCGGTCGCAGCCGGCCAGCGCCAGCACCTGCCCGGTGTTGCGGAAGCTGGCGCCCATCACCACCGTGCGGTAGCCGTGCTGCTTGTAGTAGCGCCAGATGCGCGCCACCGACTGCACGCCGGGATCGTCCTGCGCGGTGGCCGGCGCGGGCAGGCCGTGGGCGAGGTGCCAGTCGAGGATGCGGCCGACGAACGGCGAGATCAGATACACCCCGGCGTCCGCGCAGGCGCGCGCCTGCGCGAACGAGAACAGCAGGGTGAGGTTGCAGGCGATGCCCTCGCGCTCCAGCCGCTCGGCGGCGCGGATGCCCTCCCAGGTCGCCGCGATCTTGATCAGCAGGCGCTCGCGGCCGATGCCGGCATCCGCGTACAGCTGCACCAGCCGCCGCGCCTTGGCGAGGGTGGCCTCGGTGTCGAAGCTCAGGCGCGCATCCACCTCGGTGGACACCCGACCCGGGATCAGCTTGAGGATCTCCGTGCCGATCGCCACCGCGAGCCGGTCGCAGGCATCGCCGAGGCGATCCTCGCCGCCCGCCTGCGCCAGCGCCGCCTCGAGCAGCGGCGCGTAGGCCGGCAGCGCGGCGGCCTTCAGCAGCAGGGACGGATTGGTGGTGGCATCCATCGGCGCATGGCGGGCGATGGCCTCGATGTCGCCGGTGTCGGCGACCACCACGGAATGCTGGCGGAGCTGGTCGAGCAGGGACGGCATGGCAGGCTGCGGGCGGAAAAGCGCGCATTCTCGCGCATCGCGGCGCGCGCGGTCAGTACAGGTCGGCCGGGTCCACGTCCAGCGACCAGCGCACCCGGCGCGCCTCCGGCAGCGCGTGCAGCGCCGGCACCAGCGCCTGCAGCGCCGCGTGCAGCGGGGCGCGCGTGCCGGCCGACAGCAGCAGCTGCGCGCGCACGTGGCCGGCGCGCCGCGGCATCGGCGCCGGCAGCGGGCCGGCGACCTCCAGCGCGACGCCCTGCAGCGCCTCCCGCGCCGCCTGCAGGAACTGCCGCGGCGGATCGGCATGGCGCGCTTCCGCGCGCAGCAGGGCCATGTGCGCGAACGGCGGCAACCCGGCGGCCTCGCGCAGCGCCAACTCGGCCTGCGCGAACGCGGGATAGCCGCCGCGCAGCAGGGTCGTGAGCAGCGGGTGCTCGGGATGGTGGGTCTGCACCAGCACCTCGCCCGCGCGCGCGGCGCGGCCGGCGCGGCCGGCCACCTGCACCAACAGCTGCGCCAGCTTCTCGCCGCTGCGGAAATCGGCCGAGAACAGGCCTTCGTCGATCCCGACCACCACCACCAGGGTCAGGTGCGGCAGGTCGTGGCCCTTGGCCAGCATCTGGGTGCCGACCAGGATGCCCGGGCGCGCCCCGAGGGCGTCGAACTGGCGCTGCAGGGCCTCGCGCTGGCCGGTGCTGCCGCGGTCGATGCGCAGCACCGGCACGTCCGGGAAGCGCGCCTGGAGGGCCTCCTCGAGGCGCTCGGTGCCATTGCCCTGCGGCTGCAGGGCGAGGCTGGCGCAGTCCGGGCAGGCCGGCGGCGCCGGCTTGCGATACCCGCAATGGTGGCATTGCAGGCGCTTGCCCTGCGCATGCGCGGTCATCGGCGTCGGCCGCTCGGCGCTGCTGCAGCGCGGGCAGTGCGCGCTCCAGCCGCAGTCGTGGCACAGCAGCACCGGCGCATAGCCGCGGCGGTTGCGGAACACCAGCACCTGCCCATCGGCGGCGAGGGCGGCGGCGATCGCCCCCAGCGCCTGCTCCGACAACCCGGCCTGCAGCGGACGCTTGCGCACGTCCACCACCCGCACCGGCGGCGGCTGCGCGGCGCCGGCGCGCTGGCGCAGGCGCAGGTGCACGTAGCGCCCGGCCTGCGCGTTGTGCAGGCTTTCCAGCGACGGGGTGGCGCTGCCCAGCACCACCGGCACGCCCAGCGCGCGCGCGCGCACGATCGCGAAATCGCGCGCCTGGTAGCGGATGCCGTCGAACTGCTTGTAGCTGCCGTCGTGCTCCTCGTCCACCACCACCAGCCCCGGCTCCGGCAGCGGCACGAACACCGCCGAGCGGGTGCCGACCACCACCCGCGCCTGCCCGCGCGCGGCCGCCAGCCACGCCGCGGCGCGCTCGCCATCGCCCAGCCCGGAATGCAGCGCCAGCACCGGCACCCCGAGGCGGGCGCGGAAGCGCGCCAGCATCTGCGGGGTCAGGCCGATCTCCGGCACCAGCACCAGCGCCTGCCGGCCGCGGGCCAGGCAGGCGGCGATCGCCTGCAGATAGACCTCGGTCTTGCCGCTGCCGGTGACGCCCTCCAGCAGGAAGGGGGTGAAGCCCTGCGCCGCGGTGATCGCCGCGATCGCCGCCTGCTGCTCGGGATTGGGCGAGAACCCCGCCGCCAGCGGTGCCGGTGCGGGGTTCTCCGTGAACACCACCGGCGCGACCAGCCCGCGCTCGCGCAGGCGCCGCAGCGGCGTGCGCCAGCCCGGCAGCGCGGCATCCAGCCAGTCCTCCTCGCGCGCTTCGACCAACAACTCCGCCAACTGCCGGGGCTTGCCGGCACGCAGGCCCGGCAGCGCGGTGCGTCCGGCCTCGCTCAGCGCCCAGCCGCGGCGGGCGGTGTCCGGTAGCGGCTCGCCGCGGCGCAGCGCCGCCGGCAGCGCGGTCGCCAACACCTCGCCCACCGGCGCATGCAGGTAGCCGGCCAGCCAGCGCAGGCTGGCGAGCAGCTCGCCGTGCAGCAGCGGCGCAGGATCGGGCAGGGCCAGCGCGGCCCGCAGTTCGACCCCGGGTGCGGCCGCGCCATGGCCCAGCACCACCCCGCACAGCTCGCGATTGCCGAACGGCACCCGCAGGCGCTGCCCGACCGCGACTTCCGCCGCGGGGATGCCTGGCGGCGGCAGGTAGTCGAACAGGCGCAGCAGTGGCACCGGGAGTGCCACCTGCAGGGCGACGGGCGCAGCGGGCATGCGGCCAGTCTAGACGGGTGCGGCGCAGTGGCTGCGCTGCAGTTGCCGCCGCCAATTCAGGCGTTCTCCATGAAATTTCTGTAAGCCTCTGTCGTAAAAGGAGATCGCTGTTTATCCACATCGCCTGTGGATAACACTGTGCATGGCCGGCGGCAGAACCCGCGCACGGCGCGCCGCCATGCGCCTGCCCGGGGCTTGGCGAAAAATCCGCCAGTTCGTTCAAATCATTGAAAATCAATGGGTTGCGTGTGAAACACGGGCGTCATGTGACATGAACGCAACGTGAAACCATGCGGATGACGCCGGGATGACGCCTGTGCACAACGCAGTTGTCCACAGCCCGCGCCAGCCTTGGCGGAGCCGCCCTTGCCCGCGCTGTCAAGCCGCGCCGCGGCAGGCGCGGCCGGCGTAGCATGCGCCATGCCCACGTACCTGCCATGACCGCCGCCCCGCCTTCCCACGCTGCCGCGGTGGCGGCCTTCCTGCGCGGCCAGCAGCGGCGGGCACAGGTGCTGGCCGCGGTCCAGGCCGGGACCGCCGAGGCCGCGGGCGCCAGCTTGGAGGCGGTCGCGCGGGTGTTCGCCGGCGAGGCCGCGGCGCGCCCGCTCGCGGACTGGCCGGTGCTGTACTGGCAGCTGCTGCTGGGCCTGCCGGCGATGCGGCACAGCGTGCCGGAGCCCGCCGCCTCGCCGCTGCCGGCGCTGAGCGCGCTGGCCCCGGGCGTGCGCGCGGCGGTGCTGCTGCAGCTCCTCGGCGGCCTCGACGAGGCCGGCATCGGCGCCGTGCTCGGGGTGCCGGCCCCGACCTGGCAGGACTGGATCCGGAACGCCCTGCCGACCGCGGCCGACGGGCAGCCCGACGTGGCGGTCTGGCGCGCCTGGCAGGCGGCCCTGCGGCAGGCGCAGGAGGCCGCGGCGACACCTCCCGCCCCGCCCCCGTCGGCGCCGGTTCCCGCAGCGGCGCCGGCGCACATGCGCCCCGCGGCCCGTGCAGGCGCGCGTCGGGGCTGGCGTCTGGCGGGTGCCGCGCTGCTACTGGCCGTGGCGGCCGCCGCGGCTTGGTGGTGGCTGGCCGCGCCGCGCGGCGGGATCGCGCGCACGCCGCTGCCGCCGGCGGAGGCGCCGAAGGCGCGCTATGCCGCGGACGATCCCGGATCGGAGCCCGACCGCGCCCTGCTCGAGGTGCCGTCCGAGCTGGCGCTGGCCGAACGCCTGCCGCTGCTGGCCTGGCTGGAGGCCAGCGAGGTGCCGCTGCCCGATGTGCCGGCGGCCGCACCGCCGACTGCCGCGGGACCGGCCTGGCAGGCGCGCGTGCAGGCCTGGCGCGCGCTGCCGCCGCTGGAACGCGCGCGCCGGCGGGCGGCGTGGGCGGCTTGGCAGGCACTGGACGCCGATGAGCGCATGCGCCTGCGGGCGCTGGCCGTTCGCTTCGATGCCCTGCCGCCGGCGCAGCAGCAGGCGCTGCGCGCCGGCTACGAACGCCAGCCGGCGGACGCGCGCGACGGCTGGTGGCTGGGCCCGCGGCTGGGCCGGGCGTGGCCGGCGATCGCGCCGCTGTTCGCCTACGTGGACGCCGGCGAGCGCGCGGCCTTGCGGGCCGCCCTGCAACAGGCCACCACGGAGGAGCTGGCGGTGCTGGCGCGGCTGGCGCAGAGCACCGCCCCGGAGGCGCGCGCCGCCCTGCGCCGCGGCTGGCTGGCGCAGCCGCCCGCGCAGCGCGCGGCCTGGCTGCAGGCGCGGCTGCAGGGCTGACTCCGCGCGACCGAGCGCAGAAACGTTCCGGCGCTTTGCTATGGTCCGCGCACGGTCCTGCCGGGTGCGCGGAGGCGCAGGGACCTGTCTTTTTCCACTGACAACCCTCGGGAGACCACCATGCCGCCTCGCACTTCGTTCCGCCGGCCCGCCCGCCGGCCGCTGGCCATCGCCCTGTCCCTGCTCGTACTGGCCGCGGCCGGCCCCGTATTCGCCGCCGACCGTCCCTGCGTGGACAGCAACGGCAACCCCACCGGGGCCTCGACCAACCAGGGCACGGAAGACACCGGCAGCGCCAACGGCGAGAACAGCACCTGCACCTCCACCTCCACCGCCTACGGCTGGAGGAACATCTCCAGCGGCACCTACAGCAGCGCGTTCGGCTACTACAACACCGCCAGCAACTATGCCGGCAGCGCATTCGGCGTGTTCAACATCGCCAGCGGCACTTACAGCAATGCCTTCGGCTACCTCAACAATGCCAGCGGCGACGTCAGCGTCGCGATGGGCGTGATCAACCTCGCGAGCGGCGCGACCAGCAATGCCCTCGGCTATCGCAACACCGCCAGCGGAACCACCACCAGTGCGCTCGGCGTGGCGAACACCGCCAGCGGCGACGGCGGCAGCGCCGTCGGCCTGTCCAACACCGCCGGCGGGGTGAACAGCAGCGCCGTCGGCGCCGTCAACAGCGCGAACGGCAATTTCAGCAGCGCCTTCGGGTACCAGAACACGGCTGACGGCGCCTTCAGCAGCGCCGTCGGCGCGTTCAATGCATCCCCGGCCACGCTCAGCAATGCCTTCGGCCACGGCAACCTGGCCTACGACAACAGCAGCGTCGCGGTCGGCACCTACAGCCAGGCCGGCAGCGTCGACGGCGACCCGACCAACGCGCGCAACAGCGTCGCCGTCGGCACCTGGTTCGACGCCAACGGCAACGGCGCATTCGACTCCGGCAGTGATCGTCGCAACACCGCCAGCGCGATATATGCCAGCGCATTCGGCGTCGGCAACAGCGCCAGCGGCTATGCCAGCAGCGCGTTCGGCTACCTCAACGTCGCCAGCGCCTTCGGCGCCAACGCCTTCGGCCACTACAACAACGCCAGCGGCTACGGCAGCAACGCGATCGGCTACCTGAACACCGCCAGCGGTTTCGGCAGCAGCGCGCTCGGCAATTTCAACAACGCCAGCGGGCAGGCGGCCAACGCGGTCGGCAACTTCACCATCGCCAGCGGCAACTACAGCAATGCCTTCGGCACCGAGGCGCAGGCGCTCAACACCGGCAGCACCGCCCTCGGCTACCTGGCGATCGCCGACCGCGACTACAGCGTGTCGATCGGCAGCACCGGCAACGAGCGCCAGCTGATCCACGTCGCCGCCGGCACCGCCGACACCGACGCGGTGAACCTGGGTCAGATGAACGCGGCCATCAGCACCGCGGTCGGCGGCATCAGCACCTATGCGGGCTTTGCGATCACCGCTGACGGCGGCGCCACCCGCGCGACCATCGGCAGCGGCGATACCGTGCAGTTCCAGGCCGACGATGCGAACGGCAACCTCACCGTCACCCGCAGCGGCAACACGATCAGCTACGGCTTCAGCAGCGCGCCGACCTTCCTCGGGCTGACCGTCGGCGGCGGTGGCGGCAATTTCACCATCGTCAACAACACCACCATCAACATGGGCGGCAACGTGGTGGGCAACGTGGGCAACGGCGTCGCCGCCACCGACGCGGTGAACAAGGGCCAGCTGGACACCGCGGTGGCCGGTGCCAACGCCAATGCCGCCAGCGCGCAGGCCACTGCCAACGCCGCTCTGGCCGCCGCCGGCACCGCGCAGGCCACTGCGGACGGCGCCGCCACCGCCGCCAGCAATGCGCAATCCACGGCCGACACCGCGCTGACCGCCGCCAACAATGCCCAGGCCTCCGCCGACGCGGCGCAGGCCACCGCCAACACCGCGCTGGCCGCGGCGAACAATGCCCAGGCCACCGCGGACACGGCGCTGAGCACGGCCAATGCCGCGCAATCCACCGCCAACACTGCACTCACCGCGGCGAACAATGCGCAGGCCACCGCGGACACGGCGCTGACCGCGGCGAACAACGCGGTGGGCACCGCCAATGCCTATACCGATGCCCGCGAAGCGGCGATCCGCACCGACATGGTGGCCGGCGATGCGGCCACCCTGGCCTCGGCCAAGAGCTACACCGACACCTCGTCGGCGCAGACGCTGGCGGCCTCCAAGGCCTATACCGATGCCAAGTTCGCCGCCTGGAACGACAGCTTCACCCAGTACCAGCAGCAGGTGGATCGCCGCTTCGCGCAGACCGACCGCCGCATCGACCGGATCGGCGCGATGGGCACGGCGATGACCCAGATGGCGGTGAACGCGGCGATCGGCAACAGCCCGCGCGGGCGGGTGGCGATCGGCGTGGGCGCGCAGGGCGGCCAAGGCGCGGTGTCGATCGGCTACGGCGTGCGGATCGGCGAGCGCGGGTCGTTCTCGGCCGGCGTCAGCTTCGGCGGCAACGGCGAATCCTCGGCCGGCGCGGGCTTCGGCCTGGATCTCTGACCTGCGTACACCCGCCCCGGCGCATGCCTGCGCCGGGGCGGCCACGGCGCGCCGGCAGGCCCTAAGATGCGCGGCCGCCCGTCCCGCGCAGGATCCCCGATGCCCGCTGCCGTCCGCTTCCGTGCCGAGGTGCGCGCCAGCGCGCGCCTGGCCGCGCCGCTGGCGGCCGGGCATGTGTCGCACGGGCTGGTCGGCTTCGTGGACACGGTGGTCGCCGGCCACCACGGCACCCATACCCTGGCCGCGGTCGCGGTCGGAACCGCGCTGTTCTGGCTGCCGATGCTGGTGCCGCTGGGGATGCTGATGGCGGTACCGCCCTCGGTCGCGCAGCTCGACGGCGGCGGCCGCCGCGGCGAGATCGCCGCGCTGTTCCAGCAGGCGTTGTGGCTGGCGCTGGCGCTGGGGCTGGCGATGTTCGCGCTGATCTCGCTGCTGCCGCCGCTGCTGCCGGCGCTCGGGATCGACCCGGCGATCGTGCCGGGCGCGGCGCAGTTCCTCGGCGCGATCCGCTGGGGCATCCCGGGCTTCACCCTGTACCTGGCGATGCGCTACCTGAGCGACGGCCTGCACTGGTCGCTGCCGACCATGGTGTTCGGCTTCGGCGGGCTGGTGCTGCTGGCGCCGCTGGGCTATGTCCTGACCCATGGCCGCCTTGGGCTGCCGGCGCTCGGCGCGGCCGGGCTGGGCTGGGCCTCGGCGGCGATGTTCTGGGTGCAGGCGCTGGCGTTTGCGCTGTACCTGGCGCGCGCGCGCCGGTTCGCGCCGCTGGCGCTGTTCGCGCATTGGCGGCGCCCGCACCTGCCGACGTTGGCGGGGCTGGTGCGCACCGGGCTGCCGATCGGGGTCACGGTGACGATGGAGGGCAGCCTGTTCATCGTCACCGCGCTGCTGATCGGGCGCCTCGGCGAGGTGCCGGTGGCCGCGCACCAGATCGCGATCAACGTGGCCACGCTGTGCTTCATGCTGCCATTCGGGATCGCGGAGGCGACCACCGTGCGGGTCGGCCATGCGCGCGGGCGCGGCGACCGCGCCGGCCTGCGCCGCGCGTGGTGGGCCGGGCTGGTCCTGGTGCTGGTGACCCAGGCGGTGTCGGCGGCGGCGCTGGTCGGCGGGCACCGCGCGATCGCCGCGCTGTACACCGCCGACCCGCTGGTGGCGGCGCTGGCCGCGCGCCTGCTGCTGTACGCCGCGCTGTTCCAGTTCCCGGACGGGATCCAGGTGCTGTCGGCCGGCGCCCTGCGCGGGCTGAAGGACACCCGGGTGCCGATGTGGCTGGCGGCGCTGGCCTACTGGGGCATCGGGATGCCGGTCGGGGCCGGACTCGGGCTCGGCCTCGGCTGGGGTCCGCAGGGGATGTGGCTGGGCCTGACCGCCGGGCTGCTGGTGGCGGCGGTCCTGCTGGCGCGCCGGTTCCTGCGCCAGAGCCAGCGGGTGGCGCTCGGCGCGGCATGACCGATGCCGCATCGGACGCGCGCCGGCGGCGGGTAGGATGGTGTACCCCCACGTCGCCGTCCCGGAGCTGCCCCGATGTCCTCCGCCCCGCCCTCCCGCGGCCCGATCGCCCGCCTGCTGGTCGGTGCCTGGCATGCCCTCGACTTCAGCCGCCGGTTGGTGTTCAACCTGCTGTTCCTGTTGCTGCTGGCGGTGGTGCTGGTGGCGCTGCTGGCCGGCGGCAGGCTCAAGCCGCTGCAGCCGCGCACCACCCTGGTGGTGGCGCCGCAGGGACGGCTGGTCGAGCAGTACAGCTGCGATCCGCTCAGCCGTGCGATCGCCGAGGCGCGCCCCGGCACCACCGGCTGCCGCGAGGTGCGCCTGCGCGACCTGCTGCGCGCGCTGGAGGCGGCGCGCAGTGATTCCCGCATCGAGCGGGTGGTGCTGGAGCTGGACCAGCTGCAGCCGGGCGGCTACGCCGCCCTGCGCGAGGTGGCCGCGGCGCTGGCGCAGCTGCGCGCATCCGGCAAGCAGGTGATCGCGCGCGGCGACAGCTTCAGCCAGGGCCAGTACCTGCTGGCGGTGCAGGCCGGGGAGATCTACCTCGACCCGATGTCGCCCGGCGGGGTGATGCTGGAGGGCCTGGCCGACTACCGCCAGTACTTCCACCAGCTGCTGCAGGACAAGCTCGGCATCGACATGCACCTGTTCAAGGTCGGCCGCTACAAGTCCGCGGCCGAGCCGTTCGTGCTGGACGCGGCCTCGCCGGAGGCCAAGGAAGCCAGCCTGTACTGGATGAACGACATCTGGCAGCGCCTGCTCGCCGACGTGGCGCGCGCGCGCCGGCTCGACCCCGAGGCGCTGGCGGCGCAGATCGACGACCTGCCCGCGCAGGTGCAGGCGGCCGGCGGCGACCTCGCCCAGCTGGCGCTGCGGCAGAAGCTGGTGGACGGGCTGAAGACCCGCGACGAGGTGGACGCGCTGCTCGCCGAGCGCGGGGTGGCCGATCCCGACAGCGACACCGGCTACCGCATGGTCGACCTGCCGACCTACCTGCAGCACCTCGACCTCGGCCTGCCGCAGGTGGATCCGCGCCCGCAGGTCGCGGTGGTGGTGGCCGAGGGCGAGATCGCCTCCGGCCAGCGCCCGCCGGGCAACGTCGGCGGCGAGTCCACCAGCGCCCTGCTGCGCCAGGCGCGCGAGGACGAACACGTCAAGGCGGTGGTGCTGCGGGTGAATTCGCCCGGCGGCGAGGTGTTCCCGTCCGAACAGATCCGGCGCGAAGTGGTGGCGCTCAAGCAGGCCGGCAAGCCGGTGGTGGTGTCGATGGGCGACGTGGCCGCGTCCGGCGGGTACTGGATCGGCATGAACGCCGACCGCATCTTCGCCGACCCGTCCACCATCACCGGCTCGATCGGCATCTACGGCCTGTTCCCGACCCTCGACCGCGGCCTCGCCAAGCTCGGCGTGTACACCGACGGCGTGGCCACCACCCGCTATGCCGGCGCGTTCGACCTGACCCGCCCGCTGGCGCCGGGGGTGGCGCAGGTGGTGCAGGCGGTGATCGCCAAGGGCTATGCCGAGTTCACCGGCAAGGTGGCCAAGGCGCGCGGGCGCAGCGTCGCGCAGATCGACGCGGTCGCGCAGGGGCGGGTGTGGAGCGGCGCGCAGGCGCGTGAGCGCGGGCTGGTGGACGCGCTCGGCGGGCTGCAGGACGCGATCGCGGATGCCGCCGCGCGCGCCAGGCTGGGCGCGCGCGAGAAATGGCAGGTGCAGTACGTGGAAGAGGCCGCGCAGCCGTTCGCGCAGTGGTTCGGCCGCTTCCTGCAGGGCCGCCTCGGGCAGGCCTTGCTGGGCCAGAGCGGGGCGGCCGCGCTGCTGCTGCCGCGGCTGCAGGCGCAGGCCCCGCAGGCGCTGCTGGCGCGCCTGGCGGAGCAGGCCGCGCCGGGGCATCCGCTGGCGCTGGCGCACTGCCTGTGCCAGCCGCGCTGAACATCGCCGCCACGGCCCGCTGAGCGGGCCACGGCAGGCCGGCGTCAGCGCGCGTCGGCGGGGCGCGCCGGGGCCGATTCCACCGGCGCGGGGCCGGCCTGCGGCACCGGGCGGCGCTCCTCGTCCGGCGCGCGCGGGGCGCAGCCCGCGAGCAGGCACAGCAGCGGCAACGACAGCAGCAGGATGCGGCGCATGGCGATCGCCTCCCTCGCGGGGACTGGCCTATGCTACGCCGGTCGCAACCTTCGGGGGATTTCCGCATGCCCGCGCAGCGCTGGCGGCTGGACGGACAACGTGCGCTGGTGACCGGTGCCAGCGCCGGCATCGGCCTTGCGATCTGCCGCGAACTGCTCGGGCTGGGTGCGCAGGTGCTGATGGTCGCGCGCGACCCGGAGGCGCTGGAAGCCGCGCGCGCCGAACTGGAGGACGCCTTCCCCGGCCCGGAGGATCCGGTGCTGGCGCTGCCCGCGGACGTGACCGACGAGGAGCAGCGCGCCGAAATCCTCGACTGGGCGGCCGACCTCGGCGGCCTGCACATCCTGGTCAACAACGCCGGCGGCAACCTGACCCGCCCCGCGCTGGACTACAGCGACGACCAGTGGCGCGGCATCTTCGAGCTCAACCTGTTCTCCGCGTTCGAGCTGTGCCGCGGCGCGCACCCGCTGCTGGCGCGCCACGCCGCCTCCAGCATCGTCAACATCGGCAGCGTGTCGGCGCTGACCCACGTGCGCAGCGGCGCGCCCTACGGCATGAGCAAGGCCGCGCTGCACCAGCTCACCCGCAACCTCGCGGTGGAGTGGGCGGAGGACGGCATCCGGGTCAACTGCGTCGCGCCCTGGTACATCCGTACCCGGCGTACCTCGGTCAAGCTGTCCAACCCGGACTACCTCGACGAAGTGCTGGTACGCACCCCGCTGGGCCGGGTCGGCGAACCCGAGGAAGTCGCCGCCGCGGTCGCCTTCCTGTGCCTGCCCGCGGCCAGCTACATCACCGGTGCCTGCCTGCCGGTGGACGGCGGGTTCACCCAGTACGGCTTTTAGCCGCGCCGCGGCCGCTCACGGACGCGCGGGCGGCGCCGGGGCCTCGGTGCTGCAGCGGCTGGCGCGCAGCTTCGCGGTGAGGGCGTCGTACTCGGCCTGGCGCTCGGCGCGGTCGTTGGCCGGCCCGTGGCGGAGGCGGAACTCGGCTTCGTCCACGCGCCGGTACCAGGCCGCGCACAGCTGCGCCTCCGGCACTGCGGTGCAGGTGTCGGCCTTCATCTCGCAGGCGGCACCCATGCCGAGCGCGGCGCTGCCGTCGATCCCGACCACCTGCAGCGGGGCGCAGCGCGGCGGCGGGGTATCGGTCTCGCCGTAGTAGGTGGCCCCGTCCCAGGTGCGGCACTGGAACAGCGCGGGCGGCGGCGGCAGGCGCGCGGCCTCCGGGGCGGGGGCGCGGCGGCTGGCCGGCCCGCTGACCAGCACGAACTCGCCGGCGGGCGGCACGGCCGGCGCAGGGGTGTCCGCGTCCGCGCGCCGCGGTGGCGGGGCGGCCACCGGCACCGCGCCGATCCGGCGCACCTCCTGCCGCTGCCCGGGCGGGCAGGGCGTGCCGTTCTGCAGGGTCACCGTGCCGCGCGCGTCGGTGCATTTGTAGATGGTGGCGTCCTGCGCTGGCAGCGCGGCGGGCCGCAAGCCGGCAAGCAGGACCGCCGCCAACGCGAGGCGCCGACAGGGCATGCTCAGCCCTCCGCGCAGGCCGCGGCCAGGCGCGTCTGCAGCATGCGCCGCTGGGCGCGCAGGTGGTCGCGCTCGCGTTCCTGCGCGTTGAAGAAGCGCGTCTCGAGGGCATCGCGTTCAGCGCGCAGCTGCGCGCAGGCCTGCGCCGGCGGCAGCGGGGTGCAGGGGTCCGGCTGCCAGATGCCGCCGACCGCGACCGGCCCGCCCCAGCGCGGCGGCAGGTGCGTCGGACCCGGCAGTGCCGGCGGCAGCCGGTCCAGTTCCGGGGCCGAGGGCCGCGCCGGCAGCAGGCCGGGGCGGGCGGCGGGCGCGGGCGCGGGATGCCAGTGGCCGAAGCCCCAGCCGGCGAAGGCCCAGGCCGGCTGCCAGCGCAGCTGGCCGCGGCCGTCCTCGTTCAGGTAGCGGTGGCCGTCCGGGGCGATGCACTCGAACAGCGGCGGCGGCTGCCGCACCACCACCGGGGCGGGAGCGGGCGGCGGCATGGAGGGCGCAGTGGGCGCGGTGGGCGCGGGGGACGGCGGCGGATCCTGTGGCCGCTGCCAGTGCTCGACCTGCTGCGCCTGCCCGCGCGGGCAGGGCGAATCGCGCAGGCTCTGGCGGCCGTCGGGCGCGGTGCAGCGGTAGATCGCCAAGGTCGCCTGCGCGCGCGCGCCGGCTGCGGTCGGCAGCAGCAGCAGGGCCAGCAGGCAGGCGGGCAGGCGACGGCGCATGCGCACATGATCGCGCCGCGCCGGGCGGGCGGGAATCCCCGCCGGTTCAGGCCGGGGCCAGCGCGGCCGGGACCGGGCGCACGCCGCGCAGCGCGCGCACGATGCTGGCGGCGGCGTCGCGCCCTTCCTGCACCGCGGTCACCACCAGGTCGGCGCCGCGCACGCAGTCGCCGCCGGCGAACAGGCGCGGGTGGGTGGTCTGGTATGGCAGCCGGCCGGGGCCGCCGACCGCCAGCCGGCCGCCGGGACCGGCCTCGACCCCGGCCGCGGCCAGCCAGTCCGGCAGGGTCGGTGCGAAGCCGAAGGCGATGATCACCACGTCGGCGGCGACCACCTCCTCGCTGCCGGGCACCGGCTCGGCGCTGCGCCGGCCGCGCGCGTCCGGCGCGCCCAGCCGGGTCTGCTGCAGGCGCACCCCGGCGACCGCGCCGGTGCCGTCGTCCACGATCGCCAGCGGCTGGCGCTGGAACAGGAAGCGCACGCCCTCCTCGCGCGCATTGGCGACCTCGCGCGCGGAGCCGGGCATGTTGGCCTCGTCGCGGCGGTAGGCGCAGGTGACTTCGGCGGCGCCCAGGCGCACCGCCGAGCGCACGCAGTCCATCCCGGTGTCGCCGCCGCCGAGCACCAGCACCCGGCGCCCGCGCAGGTCGGGGAGGGCGACCGCGGTCTCCCAGCCGGCGACCGGGCGGCCGCGCGGGTCGGCACCGGTCACGATCCGCCCGTTCTGCACCAGGAACGGCAGCGCCGGCAGCACCCCGGCCAGGTCCTGCCCGGGCAGGCCGCCGTCGGTATAGCGGTAGGCGCCGAGGCCGAGGAACACCGCGTCGTATCCGTCCAGCAGCGCCTGCAGCGGCAGGTCGCGGCCGACCTCGACCCCGAGCCGGAACGCGATCCCCATGCCCTCCAGCACCGCGCGCCGGGTCGCGATCACCTGCTTGTCGAGCTTGAACGCCGGGATTCCGAACTGCAGCAGGCCGCCGATCTGCTCGTAGCGGTCGTACACGGTGGCGGCCACCCCGGCGCGCGCGAGACGATCCGCGCAGGCCAGCCCGGCCGGGCCGGCGCCGACCACCGCCACCCGCCGCCCGCTGGGCACGACCTTGGACAGGTCCGGGCGCCAGCCGCGCGCGAACGCGGTGTCCACGATGTACTTCTCGACCGCGCCGATGGTGACTGCGCCGAAGTCCTCGTGCAGGGTGCAGGCGCCCTCGCACAGGCGGTCCTGCGGGCACACCCGGCCGCACATCTCCGGCAGCGGGTTGGTCTCGTGGCAGAGTGCGGCGGCTTCCTCGAGGCGGCCTTCCTGCACCAGCTGCAGCCAGTTGGGGATGTAGTTGTGTACCGGGCAGCGCGCCTCGCAGTAGGGATTGCCGCAGTCCAGGCAGCGGCCGGCCTGCTGCTGCGCCTCGGCCTCGCCGAAGCGGCCGTACAGCTCCTGCCAGTCGCCGGCGGTGCGCGCCTCCAGCGGCACCTTGGCCGGCATCCGGCGGGCGGCCTCGCGGAACTGGAAGACCTGCTTGCGGCTCATGCGGCGCGTCTCAGTTCGTCGGCCAGCGCCTCCAGGCTGGCGGCCTTGGGCTTGACCAGCCAGAACTTGCCGATGAAGTCGCGGAAGTCCGCCAGCAGGCGCCCCGCCCAGGCGCTGCCGGTGTGGCGCAGGTGCGCCTGCAGCAGCCCGGTCAGGTGCTGGCGGTAGTGCTCCATCCCCTCCGGCGAGAGCCGGGTGATGTCGATCAGCTCGTGGTTGTAGCGGTCCACGAAGTCGCGCTCGAGATCGAGCACGTACGCCAGCCCGCCGGTGAAGCCGGCACCGAAGTTGAGCCCGGTGCGGCCGAGCACGGCGACGATGCCGCCGGTCATGTACTCGCAGCAGTGGTCGCCGGCGCCCTCGACCACCGCGGTGGCACCGGAGTTGCGCACCGCGAAGCGCTCGCCGGCGCGGCCGGCGGCGTACAGCTCGCCGCCGGTGGCGCCGTACAGGCAGGTGTTGCCGAGGATCGGCGCCAGCCGCGCCTCGAAGCGGCTGGCGCGCGGCGGCCGCAGCGCGATCCGGCCGCCGGCCATGCCCTTGCCAACGTAGTCGTTGGCCTCGCCCTCCAGGTGCAGGTCTAGGCCCGGTAGCAGGAACGCGCCGAAGCTCTGCCCGGCGCTGCCCTGCAGCTCCAGCGCGATCGGCGCGCCCGGCAGGCCGGCATCGCCATAGCGGCGCGCGATCTGCCCGGCCAAGCGCGCGCCGATGCTGCGGTCGGTGTTGCGGATGCGCTCCTGCACGCGCATGCCCTCGCCGCGCGCGATCGCGCCGGCCAGCTGCGCGTCCAGACGCGCGGCCAGCCCGTCCGGCGGCGCCTGCAGCGCCGGGCTGCCGCAGTGGCCGCCGCCGGGCGCGTCCGCGGCGAGCAGGCGCGACAGATCGAGCGCGACCCCGTCGCGGGTCGCGTGCAGGTGCTGCTCGAGCAGGTCGGTGCGCCCGATCGCCTCCTCCAGCGAGCGCAGGCCGAGCTGCGCCAGCCACTCCCGCACGTCCTCGGCGACGTTGCGGAAGAAGCATTCCACCCGCTCCGGCAGGCCGCGGAAGTGCGCCTCGCGCAGGCGCGCGTCCTGGGTCGCGACCCCGGTCGCGCAGTTGTTGAGGTGGCAGATGCGCAGGTACTTGCAGCCCAGCGCGATCATCGGCGCGGTGCCGAAGCCGAAGCTGTCGGCCCCGAGCAGCGCCGCCTTGACCACGTCCAGCCCGGTCTTGAGGCCGCCGTCCGCCTGCAGCAGCACCCGCCCGCGCAGGTCGTTGGCCTGCAGCGCCTGGCGCGCCTCCGCCAGCCCCAGCTCCCACGGCACCCCGGCGTAGCGGATCGAGCCGACCGGGCTGGCACCGGTGCCGCCGTCGTGGCCGGCGATGGTGATCAGGTCGGCGCCGGCCTTGGCCACCCCGGCGGCGATCGTGCCGACCCCGGCGTGGCTGACCAGCTTGACCGAGATCAGCGCCTCTGGGTTGACCTGGCGCAGGTCGAAGATCAGCTGCGCCAGATCCTCGATCGAATAGATGTCGTGGTGCGGCGGCGGGCTGATCAGGCCGATCCCCGGCTTGGCATGGCGCAGCCGCGCGATCAGCGGGTTGACCTTGCTGCCCGGCAGCTGCCCGCCCTCGCCGGGCTTGGCGCCCTGCGCGATCTTGATCTGCAGCACCTCGGCGCTGACCAGGTAGCCGGGGGTGACGCCGAAGCGGCCGGAGGCGATCTGCTTGATCTTGCTGCGGCGTTCGCTGCCGTGGCGCGCCGGGTCCTCGCCGCCCTCGCCGGAGTTGCTGCGCCCGCCGAGCCGGTTCATCGCGATCGCCAGCGCCTCGTGCGCCTCCGGCGACAGCGCGCCCAGGCTCATCGCCGCGCTGTCGAAGCGGCGCACGATCGCCTCCACCGACTCCACCGCGTCCAGCGCCAACGGGGTCGCCGCCGGCTTCAGGCGCAGCAGGTCGCGCAGCGCCGCCGGCGGGCGGCCGTCCACCAGCGCCGAATACGCCCGCCAGTCCGCGCGGTCGCCGCTGCGCACCGCGCGCTGCAGCGCCTGCACCACCTCCGGGTTGTACTGGTGGTACTCGCCGCCGTGCACGTAGCGCAGCAGGCCGCCCGGCTCGGGCAGCTGCAGCTCGTCCCAGGCCGCCTCCGCCAGCGCGCGCGCATCCGCCTCCAGGCGCGCGAAGCCGGCGCCGCCGATCCGCGCCGGGGTGCCGGCGAAGCAGCGCGCCACCACCTCGTCGGCCAGGCCCACGATCTCGAACAGCTGCGCACCGCGGTAGCTGGCGATGCTGCCGATGCCCATCTTCGAGAGGATCTTGAGCAAGCCCTTCTTGACCCCGCGCCGGTAGCTGCGCCCGATCTGCAGCGGCTCGCCGCTGGTCTTGCCGCCGAGGATGCCGCGGCGGCCGAGCGCGTGCAGGGTCTGGTAGGCCAGGTACGGGTAGACCGCGGTCGCGCCGAACCCGATCAGGCAGGCGAAGTGGTGCGGGTCGCGCGCGGTGCCGGTCTCCACCAGCAGGTTGACGTCGCAGCGCAGGCCGGTGCGCACCAGATGCTGGTGCACCGCGCCGGTGGCCAGCAGCGCGTGCACCGCGGCGCAGCCGCGGCGCGGGCGGCGGTCGCTGAGCACCAGCAGCTCGATCCCGGCGCGCGCGGCGGCTTCGGCCTCCGCGCACAGGCGGTCGAGCGCCTGCGCCAGGCCGGTGTCGGCGTCGAAGTAGAGGTCGAGGTAGCGGTGCGAGGCGGCAAAGCGCGGCAGCGCCAGGAGCTGGTGCAGCTTGCGCTGGCTCAGCACCGGCGAGTTCAGCAGCACGTGGTCGACCTGCTCCGGGCCGTGCAGGAAGATGTTGCCCTCGCGCCCGATCTGGGTCGCCAGCGACATCACGCATTCCTCGCGCAGCGGGTCGATCGGCGGGTTGGTGACCTGCGCGAACGCCTGCCGGAAGCAGTCGTACAGCGGGCGGATGCGCTGGCTGACCGCCGCCACCGGGATGTCGTCGCCCATCGAGCCGGTGGCCTCCTGCTCGCTCTCGGCCAGCGGACGCAGCACCAGCTCCTGCTCTTCGCGGCTGAGCTGGAACAGCTTCTGGAACCCGAGCAGGGTGGCGTCGTCGAACGGCGCGTCCGCTAGCGCCGGGTCGATCAGCTCGGTGTGCAGCCAGGTCATGCCGCGCTTGAGCCACTGCTTGTACGGGTGGCGCGCGCGGTTGATGGCATCGACCGCGTCGTTATCGAGCAGGCGTTCGCCCTCGAGGTCGACCGCGATCATCTCGCCCGGGCCGAGTTTGCCCTTGGCCACCACCTGTTCCGGCGGCAGCTCCCATACCCCGGCCTCGGAGGCGATCAGGAACACGCCGTCCGCGGACAGCTGCCAGCGCGCCGGGCGCAGGCCGTTGCGGTCGAGGATGCAGGCGGCGTGGCGGCCGTCGCAGGCGACCACCCCGGCGGGGCCGTCCCAGGGCTCGGAATTGAGCGCGTAGTATTCGTAGAACGCGGCGAGGTCGGCGTCCTTGTATTCCAGCGACTGGGTCGCAGGCGGCATCAGGATGCGCAGCGCCTGCAGCAGGTCCATCCCGCCCAGCAGCAGCCATTCCAGCGCCTGGTCGAGGCTCTGCGAGTCGGAGCCGTGCTGTGACACCACCTCGTCGAAGCCGGACACGTCCAGCAGCGGCGAGCGCCACACGCCCTTGCGCGCCTGCGCCCAGCGGCGGTTGCCCTCGATGCTGTTGATCTCGCCGTTGTGCGCCAGCCGCCGGAACGGATGCGCCAGCGGCCAGCGCGGCAGGGTGTTGGTCGAGAAGCGCTGGTGGAACACCACCACGCGCGCGGCCAGGCGCGGATCGGCCAGATCCGGGAACAGGCGCGCCAGGTGCCGCGGCAGCACCATGCCCTTGTAGCCGAGCAGGCGGCAGGACAGCCCGACCACGTGGAAGTCCGGGTGTGCGCGCAGCGCCTGCTCGGCCTGCTTGCGCGCGAGGAACAGCGCGCGTTCGGCGGCGTCGGCATCGGCCTGGGGGCAGGCCACGAACAGCTGGCGGACCTGCGGCAGGGTCGCGCGTGCGTGCGCGCCGCAGGCAGTCTCGTCCAGCGGCACCGCGCGCCAGCCGGCGCAGGCCAGGCCGCGTGCCGCCAGCGCCTGTTCGAGCGCGTCCACGCACGCCTGTGCGGCAGCCGGGTCGCGCGGCAGGAATACGTTGCCGGCGGCGATGCGCGCGGCCGGCAGCGCGATCCCGGCCTCGCCGGCGAGCACGCGCACGAAGTCCTCCACCCCGTGCAGTAGCACCCCGCAGCCGTCGCCGCTGAGGCCGTCGGCCGCGACCCCGCCGCGGTGCTGCATGCGCGCCAGCGCCTCCAGCGCGGTGTCGACCAGCGCGCGCGAGCCGGGACCTGCGACCTGCGCGATCAGGCCGAAGCCGCAGCTGTCGTGCTCGCTGGCGGGGTCGTGCAGTCCCCCGGAAGGACTGGCGGGCATGGGTGCTCCGTGGTCGAGGACGCATCCGCGGCGGACGCGCGCGGTGCGGGGTCGTCCCGACTAGAGCACAAATTGTGCGCTGCCACAACGGACGGTTGCAGCGGAAAATCATTGCCGTGGGAACCGCCTGGCGCAGCGCATCCGGTGCGGCGGTCGCCGGCCGTGGCGACAGGCCGCAGGCCGCCCGCGGCGCCTCCCCGCGCACACGGGCCGCCTTCAGAACGGCGTGGCGTCCGCGTCCGCCGGCGTGCGCCGGGCGGCGCGCTTCGCCGCGGCCTTCTTGGCGGCGGTCTTCTTCGTCGCGGCCTTCTTCGCCGTAGCTTTCTTCACCGCAGACTTCTTCGCGGCGGTCTTCTTCGCCGCGGTGGTCTTGCTCATTGCCGTCTTCGTCGCGGCGGTCTTGCGCGCGGTCGGGGCGGCGTCCGCCTTGCCCGCACGTGCCTTCTTCGCCGCGAGCCCGCGCCGCGCGGGCTTGCCGGTCTCCTCCAGCAGCTGCAGCGCTTCCTCCAGCGACAGCGAGGCCGGGTCGCGATCCTTGGGGATCTTGCCGTTGCGCGTGCCGTCGCTCAGGTATGGGCCGAAGCGGCCGTTGAGCACTTGCACCGCATGCCCCGGCCATTCCCGGATCACGCGGTTGCGCGCGAGCTCCTCCTTCTCCTCGATCAGCTGCAGCGCGCGCGCCAGGTCGATGCTGTAGGGGTCGTCCTCCTTCTTCAGCGAGGCATAGGTGGCGCCGCGCTTGGCGAACGGGCCGAAGCGGCCGATGCCGACGCTCACCTCCGCGCCGTGGGCGTCGGTGCCGAGCACGCGCGGCATCTGGAACAGCTTGAGCGCCTCGGCGAGGTCGATGCTGTAGATGCTCTGGCCCGGGCGCAGCGAGGCGAAGCGCGGCTTCTCCGCGTCCTCGGCGGTACCGATCTGCACCAGCGGGCCGAACTTGCCGATCCGCGCGCTGACCGGGCGGCCGCTGGCCGGGTCGGTGCCGAGCACGCGCACGCTGCCGGCATCGGTCTTGTCGAGGCTGGCCTTCTTGTCGTCCACCAGCGCCTTGAACGGCTTCCAGAACCGCTCCAGCAGCGGCACCCAGGCCTCCTCGCCGCGGCTGACCGCGTCCAGCTCGTCCTCCAGGCGCGCGGTGAAGTCGTAGTCCACGTACTGGGTGAAGTGGCCGGACAGGAACTTGCTGACCGCGCGGCCGATGTCGGTGGGCTTGAACGCGCGCCCCTCCAGCACCGCGTACTGCTTGCCGAGCAGGGTCTGGATGATGGCGGCGTAGGTGGAAGGCCGGCCGATCCCGTATTCCTCCAGCGCCTTCACCAGCGAGGCCTCGGTGTAGCGCGGCGGCGGCTGGGTGAAGTGCTGCTCGGCCAGCACCTGCGCCAGCGGCAGGTCCTGGCCCGGCTGCATCTGCGGCAGCTTGCGGCCCTCGTCCTCGTCGTCCTTGCCGCGGGTGTCCTTGCCTTCCTCGTACACCGCGAGGAAGCCGGGCACTACCACGGTGGTGCCGCTGGCGCGGAACGCGTGCTGGCTGCCGGCGGCCAGCTCCACGGTGACCGTGTTGAGGGTGGCCGGGATCATCTGGCAGGCGATCGTGCGCTTCCAGATCAGTTCGTACAGCCGGCGCTCGTCCTCGCCGAGGAAGCGCGCGACCTGCGCCGGGGTGCGCAGCGCGGAGGTCGGGCGGATCGCCTCGTGCGCCTCCTGCGCGTTCTTGGACTTGGTCTGGTAGACGTTCGGGCGGTCCGGCAGCGCCGCGGTGCCGTACTCGCGCGCGATCACGTCGCGGATCTCGGCCAGCGCGTCCTGCGCCAGGTGCACCGAGTCGGTGCGCATGTAGGAGATCAGGCCGACCGTGCCCTCCTCGCCCAGCGCCACGCCCTCGTACAGCCGCTGCGCGACCTGCATCGTGCGCCGGGTGGTGAAGCCGAGCTTGCGCGCGGCCTCCTGCTGCAGGGTCGAGGTGGTGAACGGCGGCGCCGGGCGGCGCTTGCGCTCCTTGCTGGCCACGTCGGTGACGTGCAGGCGGCCGCCGGCGGCCTGCTGGATGCGCGCGCGCGCGGCCTCGGCGGCGTCGGCGTCGGTCAGGCTGAACTCCAGGCGGGTGGTGTCCGCGGCGAAGCGGTGGCCGTCGAGCTTGACCAGGCGCGCGCGGAACGGCTGCGCCGGGTGCGCGACCTCGGCCTCGATCGTCCAGTACTCGCGCGCGCGGAACGCCTCGATCTCCTCCTCGCGCTCCACGATCATGCGCAGCGCCGGCGACTGCACCCGCCCGGCCGACAGCCCGGCCTTGATCTTGCGCCACAGCACCGGCGACAGGTTGAAGCCGACCAGGTAGTCGAGCGCGCGCCGCGCCTGCTGGGCGTCCACCAGGCTGCCGGCGATCGCGCGCGGATGCGCGATCGCCTCGCGGATCGCGCGCGGGGTGATCTCGGTGAACACCACCCGCTGCAGCGGCTTGCCCTCGAGCAGGCCGCGCTCCTTGAGGATCTCGGCGATGTGCCAGCTGATCGCCTCGCCCTCGCGGTCGGGGTCGGTGGCCAGGTACAGGCGCTCGGCCGCCTTCGCCGCGCGCGCGATCGCATCCACGTGGCGGGCGTTCTTCTCGATCGTCTCGTAGCGCATCGCGAAGCCGTGCTCGGGATCGACCGCGCCCTCCTTCGGCACCAGGTCGCGCACGTGGCCGTAGCTGGCCAGCACGGTGAAGTCCTTGCCCAGGTATTTGTGGATCGTCTTGGCCTTGGCGGGCGATTCGACGATGAGCAGGTTCTTGGCCATGGCGGGCGGTCCGGGGTCGCGGGAGGTGGCGCGGACGCGGCGTCCGCAGATGCCAACGCCCGGGGCGGACGGCCCCGGGCGTTGCTGTGCTTATTACAGTGGAATCACGCCCATGCCCGCGCTGTCAAGCCGGCGCGGCGGCGGCAGGCCCGCGTGCGGGCCCGGAACGCGGCCTCAATGCACCGGTTCGGGCTCGTCCAGGAACATCTGGGTCTCCATCCAGGCGTAGGCGGCCTCGCTGCCGGGCTGGTCGAACAGCACCATCAGCACCACCCACTTGAGGTCGTCCAGGTCGATCTCGTCCTGGTCCAGCGCCATCGCCCGATCCAGCACCAGCTCGCGCTGGTCGGCAGTGAGGATGCCGTGCTGTTCGAGGAACAGCAGAAAGCCGCCGGCCTCGCGGGTCAGCTTGGCCGCCTCGGCCGCGTGCAGCACCCGCACCGGGCCTGGCGCGTGCGCCGGGGCCGCGGCAGGGCGCTGGCGCGCCAGCGCGTCCAGCCAGTCGAAGGCCTTGCCGATCTCCGCCGGCGAGAACCCGGCCTGGGCCAGCTCCTTCACCAGCGGGCCCTCGGCGGCGGTGAGGTCGGGGTCGGTCGGCGCGTAGGCGTCGGTTGCGAAGTAGTGCTCGAACAGGTACAGCAGGACGTCCAGGATGCTTTCTTTCATGGCCCTCGGCCTGCGCCGCACGCGGCGCGGTGGAAGGAAACCGCTGGTGCTCACACCCCGATCCGGGAGTAGCGGCCGTGTGCGGACGCGACCCGCCCTTCCAACTCCAGCGCCAGCAGGATGGACGAGGCCCGGGCGGGCGTCAATCCGCTGCGTTCGAGCAGTTCATCCATAGCGGTTGGGTCGTGGCCGAGTGCCTGCCACAACCGCTGGTGGTCGGCGTCCGGCTCGGACGGGCCGCCGGCGGGCGCGGGCGGGCCGGGCGGGGGCGCTGCGGCGGCGAGCCCGCCCGGCTGCAGTTCGCCCTTGAGCTGCGCCGCCAGGGCGCGCACGGCCGGGGCCAGCGCCTCCACGATCTCCTCCGGCGCTTCGACCAGCCCCGCCCCGTCGCGCAGCAGGCGGTGGCAGCCGCGCGCCTGCGGGTTGTCGATCGAGCCGGGCAGGGCGAACACCTCGCGCCCGGCCTCGGCGGCCAGGCGCGCGGTGATCAGCGCGCCGGAACGGGCCGCGGCCTCCACCACCAGCACGCCAAGGGCGAGCCCGGCGAGGATCCGGTTGCGCGCCGGGAAGTGCGCGGCGCGCGCGCCGGTGCCCGGCAGGTGTTCGCTGACCACCGCGCCGGTGGCGGCGATTCGCGCCTGCAGCCCGGCGTGGCGCGGCGGGTAGGCGCGGTCGGGACCGGTGCCGAGCACCGCCAGGGTGACCCCGCCGGCGTCCAGGGTGGCCTGGTGCGCGGCGGCGTCGATCCCGGCCGCCAGTCCGCTGGCGATCGCCAGCCCGGTCGCGGCCAGGGCGCGGGCGAAGCGCGCCGCATGCGCGCGGCCGCCCGCGGTGGCGGCGCGGCTGCCGACGATCGCCAGCGCCGGCCGCCACAGCAGGGCGGGGTCCCCGGCCACGAACAGCGCCGGCGGCGGGCCGGGGATGCGCCGCAGCAGCGGCGGGTAGTCGGGATCGCGCCAGCCGAGCAGGTGGTGGCCGGGTTCGGCCAGCCACGCTTCGCCGCGCGCCAGCCGCGCCGGGTCGGGCCGGCGCAGGGCGCGGCAGGCCTCGGCATCGAGCCCGTGGCTGGCCCAGTCGCGCGGGCCGGCGGCGAGCACCGCGGCGGCATCGCCGTGGCTGTCCAACAGGCGGCGCAGCGGCGCCGGGCGCACGCCGGCGGCGAGCAGGCGCAGCAGGGCATGGGCGGCGGCGGGCGGTGCGGGCGTGCGGGGCATGCCGCCAGCGTGGCCCGCAAACGGCGACGGCGCCCTCGGGCGCCGTCGCGGTGGTCGGTCGGAGGATGCCGCCGGCCTCAGTAGGGCGCGTCCGGATGCTTGAGCTCGTAGCCGACCCGGGTCGGCTTGACGCTGCTCATCACCAGCGCATAGCTGACGTCGCCGAAGGTGCGGAACACCATGGCGTGGCCGGCGTACTCGTCGGGCAGGCGCACCTTGTTCTCGAACAGGGTCAGGTCCTCGTCGCGGTCCAGCCCGTCCTTGACCCGGTCGGTGACCGAGTGGCCGCGGCGCCAGATCGAGAACACGGTGCCGTTGTCGATGCCCTGGCGGCTGCCGCCGGAGATCGCGATCACGTCGCGCGGGCCGGCGGTGGTGTACATGTCGGCCACCGCCATCACCTGCAGGCGCCCGTACGGCAGCTGCTGCTTGGGCGGATGCGGGAAGAACTGCAGGTCGTAGGGCTGCGCCTGCACCGGGATCAGGCGGTCGCCGACCCGGACCTCGCGGCCCTCGCTGTCCAGCAGCACGGTCGCGGCCTGGATGCCGCCGACCTCGCCGCGGGTGACGGTGCCGGTGGACTGGGTCATCAGCTCGTAGCCCAGGAACTCGGCGTTCTTGGTCGGGAACACCACCTCGCTCCAGTACGAGTCGCCGCTCAGCAGCGGCTTGCCGCGCGCATCCAGGTCCTGGGTCACCACGCGGTCGCAGCACAGGCCGGCGCGCTCGAGCAGGCGGTAGCGCTTCTGCGGGCGCACGATCAGGTAGCGGGTGCCGGGGGTCGCATCCTGCAGGCCGCGCACGTAGGCCAGCTGGCCGTTGCTGCCGCGCAGGCGGTCCTCCTCGAGGCCGACCACGTAGGGCAGCTCGTCGATGCTGTCCACCACCCGCAGGTCCTTCAGGAACGGCTCGATCTGGGCCAGCGGGATGGCGTTGATCGGGGCCTCGGTGCGCGGGCCGGGCTGCACGCTGGCGCTGGCCACGCGGCCGAGGTAGGCCAGGCTCAGCACGTCGCCGGGGTAGATCAGGTGCGGGTTCTTGATCTGCGGGTTGGCCTGCCAGATCTCCGGCCACAGCCAGGGCTTCTTGAGGAAACGGCCGGCGATGTCCCACAGGGTGTCGCCGCGCTTGACCACGTAGGTGTCGGGGTGGTCGCCACGCAGGTCGACCGCCACCGCGTAGGTGGCCACGGTCAGCAAGGCCGCGGCGAGTACGGCGCGCAGCCCGCGCGCGGCCGGCGCGGCACCGCCCAAGGTCCGGGAAACTCGTTCAAGCATGGCAGCCAACTCCCCGCTCCGTATGGTGAAATCCCCCTGAAGCCGCGCCACTATAGCCCACAAAAACCGCCCCGGGGCAAGCGGCGGGCGGCGGCGGCCGCGCTACAATCGTGTCGCCGTTCGCAATTGCGACGCCCCGACCCGGAGTGCCCGCCATGGCCCTGCTGCCGATCCTCGAGTTCCCCGACCCCCGCCTGCGCACGGTGGCGGCCGAGGTCGACCCCGCCGAGCTGGCCACGCCCGAGTTCCAGCGGCTGATCGACGCCATGTTCGAGACGATGTACGCGGCCCCCGGGATCGGCCTGGCCGCCAGCCAGGTCGACGTGCACAAGCGCTTCATGGTCATCGACGTGAGCGAGGACCGCAGCCGGCCACTGGTGTTCGTCAATCCGCGGATCGTCGCCAGCGAGGGCGGGCAGGTCTACCAGGAGGGCTGCCTGTCGGTGCCGGGGATCTTCGCCGACGTCACCCGCGCCGACACCATCACCGTGGAATTCCTCGACCGCCACGGCCAGCCGCAGGTGCTGACCTGCGACGGCCTGCTCGCGGTCTGCATCCAGCACGAGATGGACCACCTGATCGGCAAGCTGTTCGTGGACTACTTGAGCCCGCTCAAGCGCGAGATGGTCCGCAAGAAGCTGCAGAAGGCCAAGCGCGCCGCCGCGGCCTGAGCCGATGCGGATCGTCTTCGCCGGCACGCCGGAATTCGCCGTGCCCAGCCTGCGTGCGGCCGCCGCGCGCGGCGAGGTGGTCGGCGTGTACACCCAGCCCGATCGCCCGGCCGGGCGCGGGCGCGGGCTGACGCCCTCGCCGGTGAAACTTGAGGCCGTGCGGCGCGGCCTGCCGGTGTACCAGCCGGAGAATTTCCGCACCGCCGAATCCAGGGCCACCCTGCGCGCGCTGCAGCCGGACCTGATGGTGGTGGTCGCCTATGGGCTGCTGCTGCCGCAGGCGGTGCTGGACATCCCGGTGCACGGCGGCTGGAACGTGCATGCCTCGCTGCTGCCGCGCTGGCGCGGCGCGGCGCCGATCCAGCGCGCGATCGAAGCCGGCGACACCCGCACCGGGGTGTGCCTGATGCGGATGGAGAAGGGCCTGGACACCGGCCCGGTGCTGCTGGCGCAGGCCACCGACATCGGCCCCGAGGAGACCGCCGGCCAACTGCACGACCGCCTGGCCACGCTCGGCGCGCAGGTGCTGGGCGATGGCCTGGGCCTGCTGCGCGCCGGCCTGCTGCCGGTGCCGCAGCCGCAGCCGCAGGCGGGCGTCACCTACGCGCACAAGCTGGACAAGGCCGAGGCCCGGCTCGATTGGTCGCAGCCGGCCATCACGCTGGCCAACAAGGTGCGCGCGTTCCACCCGTGGCCGGTGGCGGAAGCGCCGCTGGCCGGCGAGCGCGTGCGCATCCATGCCGCGCGCGCGCTCGACGAGGCGCACGCCGCTGCCCCCGGCAGCGTGTTGCGCGCCGGGCGCGAGGGCATCGACGTCGCTTGCGGGCAGGGCGTGCTGCGCCTGCTGAGCCTGCAACGCGAGGGCGGCAGGCCGGTGTCCGCGCAGGATTACCGCAACGCCCGCCGCGACGTGTTCGCGTGAGCGATGGCGTCGCCCCCCGCGTCGCCGCGGCGCGCACCCTCGACGCGGTGCTGCACCGCGGACGCTCGCTGAAGGCGGCGCTCGGCGCCGGCCTGCCGGCCCTCGCCGATCCGCGCGACCGCGCGCTGGTGGAAGCCATGGTGCTGGCCGCGCTGCGCCAGCGCGTGCGCTACAACGCCGCGCTGGATGGGTGGACGCCGCGCCCGCTGGGCCCGCGCGACGCCCTGCTGCGCGCCCTGCTGCTGGCCGGCTTCGCCCAGCTCGAACTGGGCCTGCCTGCGCACGCGGTGCTCGCGGCCACGGTGGACGCCGCGCGCGCCCTGGGCCGCGCGCACCAGGCCGGGATGGTCAATGCGCTGCTGCGCCGGGCCACCCGCGAGCCGCTGCCGGCCGCCGCGCCCGAGGCCGCGTGGCCGGACTGGCTGGCGACGCAGGTGCGCGCGGACTGGCCGCAGCAGGCGGCGGCCATCTTCGCCGCGAGCGCGCAGCTGCCGCCGCTGTGGCTGCGGGTGAACCGCCGCGTGCAGCCGCGCGACGCCTACCGCACGCGCCTGCACGAGGCCGGCATCGAGAGCGCGATCGACGACGCGCTGCCCGACGCGCTGCGCCTGTCGACGCCGCTGCCGGTGCAGCAGCTGCCCGGCTTCGAGGCCGGCGCGGTGTCGGTGCAGGACGCCAGCGCGCAGGCGGTGGCCGACGCGCTGGCGCCCGCACCCGGCGCGCGCGTGCTCGACGCCTGCGCCGCGCCCGGCGGCAAGGCCGCGCACCTGGCCGAGCGCGATCCCTCCCTGCGCATCACCGCGCTGGACGTGGACGCCCGCCGCGTGCGCCGGATGCAGGACACCTTCGCGCGGTTGCGGCTGGGCGCCATTGAGGCGCGCACCGGCGACGCCACCCGCCCCGCCGCGTGGTGGGACGGCACCCCGTTCGACGCCATCCTGATCGACGCCCCGTGCAGCGCCACCGGCATCGTGCGCCGCCAGCCCGACGTGCTGCTGCACCGGCGCGCGGCCGACCTCGCCGCGCTCGTGCAGACCCAAGCCGCGCTGCTGGATGCGCTGTGGCCGCTGCTCGCGCCGGGTGGCGTGCTGGTGTACGCCACCTGCTCGATCCTGCGCGCGGAGAACGCCGCGCAGGTCGAGGGCTTCCTCGCGCGGACGCCAGACGCGACTCCGGAACCGCTGGATACGCGCTTCGGCCACGCCAGCGGCGCCGGCCGCCAGCGCCTGCCCGGCGAGGGCGGCAGGGACGGCTTCTTCTATGCGCGGCTGCGCAAGGGATGAGCGGATGCCGCGGCTAGAATCCGCCCCCATGCCCGCCGCGCGCCGCGAGACCTGGCTGTTCTGGGGACTGGCCCTGCTGATCCTGGGCGCGGGCCTGGGCCTGCGCGATCCGTGGCCGGCGGACGAGCCGCGCTTCGCACTGGCGGCGCGGCAGATGGTGGAGAGCGGGCAGTGGCTGTTCCCGCACCGCGGCGCGGAGCTGTATTCGGACAAGCCGCCGCTGTTCATGTGGCTGCAGGCGGGGCTGCTGTGGCTGACCGGCGAGCTGCGCCTCGCCTTCCTGCTGCCCTCGCTGCTGGCCGCGCTGGGCACCCTGTGGTGCGTGGCGGACCTCGGGCGCCGGCTGTGGACGCGCCGGGTCGGCCTGTATGCGGGCTGGCTGGTGCTGCTGACCCTGCAGTTCACCTGGCAGGCGAAGAAGGCGCAGATCGACCCGCTGCTGGTGTTCTGGATCACGCTGGCCAACTACGGCCTGCTGCGCCACCTGCTGCGCGGGCCGGACTGGCGCTGGTGGACGCTCGGCTGGGCCGCGGCCGGACTCGGCACCATCACCAAGGGCGTGGGCGTGCTGGCGCTGCTGCTGCTGCTGCCGGCCGCGTTCGCGGCGCTGCGCGGCTGGCCGGGGGTGCGCGTGCACGCGCGCGACGGCCGCTTCTGGTTGGGGCCGTTGGCGTTCGTCGCCGCCTGCGGGGTGTGGCTGGGGCCGATGCTGGTGGCCGCGCTCGGCACCGGCAGCGCCGAGTACCGCGCGTATGTGGACGACATCCTGCTGCGCCAGACCGTGACCCGCTACGCCGAGTCCTGGCACCACCAGCAGCCGCCCTGGTACTTCCTGGAAGTGGCGCTGACCACCTGGCTGCCGACCGTGCTGGCGCTGCCGTGGGCGATCCCGGCGTGGCGGCGGCGGCTGCGCCGGCGCGATCCGCGCTACCTGCTGCCGCTGGCCTGGGTGGGGCTGGTGTTCGTGTTCTTCAGCATCCCGGCGGGCAAGCGTGACATGTACATCCTGCCGGCGCTGCCGATGCTGGCGCTGGCGCTGGCGCCGCTGCTGCCGGGCCTGCTGCGCCGGCGCGGGCCGCGGCGCCTGCTGGTGGGGTTCGTGCTGGTGTTCGGGCTGGCCCTGCTCGGCGTCGGCCTGGCCCTGGGGCTGGGCGATCCGCGCCTGGCGCAGAAGGTGCTGGAGGGCCGCGACCCGGCGGTCGTGCACGCGGTCGGCTGGACCCTGGCGCTGGCCGGCGCCAGCGGGCTGCTGGCGTTGGGGGTCTGGCGGCGCGTGGGGCCGGCGCGCGCGGTGGTGGCCATGCTCAGCGTGCTGTGGGTGCTGTTCGGCGTGCTCGCCGCGCCCGCGCTCAACGACGGCAGCTCCGCGCGCGGGTTGATGCGCCGGGTCGGCGCGGCGATCGGGCCGCGGGCCGAGCTCGGGCTGGTCGGCTGGCGCGAGCAGCAGCTGCTGATGGCCGACCGCCCGGCCGCCGAGTTCGGTTTCAAGCGCCCGCCGCAGGCGCAGTTCGCCGCCGGCGTGCGCTGGCAGCAGGCGGCGCCGGCGACGCGCTGGCTGCTGGTGGAGGAAGGCGACGGGCTGCCGGCCTGCGTCGCGCGCGCGCAGGCGCGCGACATGGGCCAGAGCAACCGCCGCCGCTGGTGGCTGCTGCCCGGAGGCGCGACCGGTGGTTGCCGCTGACGGATCGCCCTGGCTGAGCCTGCTGGTGCCGGTCTACCAGGTGGAGGCCTACGTCGAGGCCTGCCTGCGCTCGGTGCTGGCGCAGGCCGATGCCGGGGTGGAGATCCTGGTGCTGGACGACGCCGGCCGCGACGGCTCGTGGGCGAAGGTGGAGGCGCTGGCCGCGGCGCACCCCGGGCGGCTGCGCCTGCTGCGGCATCCGCAGAACCGCGGCATCGCGGCGGCGCGCAACACCCTGCTCGCGCAGGCGCGCGGCGCGTACGTCTGGTTCCTCGATTCGGACGATGTGCTGTTCCCCAGCGCGTTGGCCGCGGTGCGTCCGCTGCTGGCGGCGCCGGATGCGCCGGACCTGCTGCTGTGCGACTTCGCCCTGCTGCGCGCGCGGCCGCGCCTGCGCCACCGCCTGCGCGGCGAAGGCCACCGGCGCACGCACCTTGCCGCGCCGATCCGCACGTCCAGCGACCGCGCCGCGCTGGCCGCCGGCTGGCTGTGGCGGCGCCAGCTGCATCCATGGTCCAAGATCGGCCGCCGCCAGGTCTGGCAGCAGGTCGAGTTTGCACAAGGGCGCTACTTCGAGGACATGGCGGCGATCCCCGACCTGCTGCGTGCCAGCGCCACCTGGGCCTACCTGCCGCGGCCGTTGGTCGGCTACCGCCAGCACCCGGCCAGCATCGTCGCCAGCCCGACGCCGGCCAAGCTGCGCGACCTGCTGTGGGCGCACGCCCGGCTGCGCACTGGCGTGCTGGCGCTGGCGGAGGGCGGCGATCCGCGCGTGCAGGCCGCGCTGGACTACTTCGGCCTGCGCACCTTTGCCAACCTGGCGCGCAAGCTGGGGCGCGAGGATCCGGCGCTGGAGGCAGAAGCCCGGGTGGCATTCGTGGCGGCCTTCCCCGACCTTGGCCGCGCGGCCCTGCGCGCGCTGCGCGCGCGCGGCGAGTGGCTGCGCGCATGGCGGATCCGCCGCAGCCTGGCGCGCCGGGGCTGGGCATGAGCGCCCCGGTGCGGGTGCTGCACTTCGTCACCGGCGGGTTCTCCGGTGGTGCGACCCAGGTGGCGATCCAGCTGGTCGAGGCGGCGCGCGCGGGCGGGGCGATCGAACCGCTGCTGGTGCTGCGGCGCAAGCGGCGCACGCCGCCGGAGCGCATCGCCCAGCTGCGCGCGCGCGGGGTGCCGCTGGCGCTGGTGCCGGGCTGGTCGCACCTGGCCACCGTCCTCGCCCTGGCCGGGCTGTGCCGCCAGTTCCGCCCCGACGTGCTGATCGCGCACGGCTATTCCGAACACCTGTGGGGGCGCTACGCCGGGCTGCTGGCGCAGGTGCCGCACCTGGTGCACGTCGAGCACAACACGCGCGAGCGCTACACCCGCTGGCGGCTGGCGCAGACGCGCTGGCTGGCGCGCCGCACCGACCGCATCGTGGGCTGCTCGGAAGGCGTGCGCCAGGTGCTGCTGGCGATGGGCATGCCCGCCGGGCGCACGCTGGCCATCCCCAACGGCATCGACCTGACCCCGTTCGCGCAGGCCGAGGCGCATCCGCATGCCGCGCGCATCCCCGGGATCGTGATGGTCGCGCGCTTCTCCAGGCAGAAGGACCACGCCACCCTGCTGCGCGCGGTGGCGCTGCTGGCGGCGCGCGGCCTGCGCGTGCCGGTGCAGCTGCCGGGCGGCGGCAAGGCCCTGCACCGCAAGCCGCTGGAACGGCTGGCGGCAGAGCTGGGCATCGCCGCGCAAGTGGAGTTCCCCGGGGTGGTGCGCGACGTGCCGCAGCGGCTGCTGGCGCACCAGCTGTGCGTGCTCAGCACCCACTACGAAGGCATGCCGTTGGCGCTGCTGGAAGGCATGGCCGCCGGCTGCGCGGTGGTCGGCAGCGCGGTGCCGGGCGTGCGCGAGGTGATCGCCGACGGCGTGGACGGGCTGCTGGTCCCGGAGGGCGATGCCGAGGCGCTGGCGCAGGCGCTGGAGCGCCTGCTGCGCGATCCGGCGCTGGCCGCGCGGCTGGCCGCGCAGGCGCGCGCCACGGCGCTGCGCGAGTACGGGCGCGAGCGCATGCACCGCCGCTACGCGCAGCTGTGCCTGGCGCTGGCCGGGCGCGTGCCGGACGCGGAGGGGGGCGAGGCGGACGCCGCCAGCGCATGAGCCGCGCGCGCCGGCGCGCTCAGCGCCGCCATTCGGCGTGGCGGCGCTCCCAGGCCCAGGCGTGCGCGAGGATGGTGTCGAGGTCGGCGTAACGCGGCTGCCAGCCGAGCACGCGGCGCGCGGCGCTGGCATCCGCCACCAGCACCGGCGGATCGCCCGGCCGGCGCGCGCCCACCTGTACCGGGATCGGATGCCCGGTGGCGCGCCGCGCCGCCGCGATCACCTCGCGCACCGAATGGCCGTTGCCGTTGCCCAGGTTGTAGCGCGCGCTGTCGCCGCCCTGCAGCAGCTGCCGCAGGGCCAAGAGGTGCGCCTGGCACAGGTCCTCGACGTGGATGTAGTCGCGGATGCAGGTGCCGTCGGCGGTGGGATAGTCCTCGCCGTACACCGTGATGTGCGGGCGGCGGCCGGAGGCCACCTGCAGGACCAGCGGGATCAGGTGGGTCTCCGGTTCGTGGCATTCGCCCAGCTCGCCCTCGGGGTCGGCGCCGGCGGCGTTGAAGTAGCGCAGGCAGACCGACTTCAGGCCGTGGGCGCGGTCGAAATCCTCCAGCACCTGCTCGACGAACCACTTGCTGCGGCCGTAGGGGTTGATCGGCGCCTTCGGATGCGCCTCGTCGATCGGCACGTACTGCGGGTCGCCGAAGATCGCCGCGGTGGAGGAGAAGATGAAGCGCGCCACGCCGTGCGCGCGCATCGCCTCCAGCAGCGCCAGGGTGGCGGCGACGTTGTTGCGGTAGTACTTGCCGGGCGCGGCCACCGACTCGCCGACCTGGATGAAGCTGGCGAAGTGCATCACCGCCGCCGGGCGCAGGGCGGCCAGCAGCGGGCCGACGAACGCGGGGTCGCCGATGTCGCCGACGTGCAGCGGCGCGCCGAGCACCGCCTCGCGGCGGCCGGAGGACAGATCGTCCGCCACCTGCACCGCGAAGCCCGCGCGGCGCAGCTGCTTGACCATGTGCGCGCCGATGTAGCCGGCGCCGCCCACCACCAGGATGCAATCGCCCATCGCCCGTCCGCGGCTCGTGCCTGCCCGCGATTCTCGCCGATGCCGCGGTCGCCGCGCACCGCTATCCTTGCGTGATGATGCTCGCCCGGGATTTGCGTGACCTGCGCGCGCCGCTGCTGGCCTGGGCCGCGGTGGCGCTGGTGTCGATGTTCCTGCACGGCCCACTGCCGCTGTATTCGACCCGCTCGCTGGCGGTGGCGTGGGAGATGTGGGACCGCGGCAGCTGGCTGGTGCCGTTGTTCAACGCCGCACCCTACTCGCACAAGACCCCGCTGCTGCCATGGCTGATCCACGCCGGCTGGGCGGTCGCCGGGGTGAACGATGTCTGGCCGCGGCTGCTGATGGTGCTGCTGGGCACCGTCGCGATCGCCCAGACCGGCCTGCTGGCGCGCCGGCTGGCCCCGGAGCGGCCGGCGCTGGCGCCGCTGGCGGCGTGGGCGATGGCCGGGCTCTGGTACTACTTCCTGTTCGCCCTGCAGGTGATGTACGAGCTGCCGCTGGCGGTGGCGGTGCTGGCCGGGCTGCTGGCGCTGTGCCGGCGTGAGGGCGAGGACTGGCGGCCCAGCTGGGCCGGCTTCGCGCTGGCGGTCGGGTTCGGCCTGCTGGCCAAGGGGCCGGTCGCGCTGCTGCACCTGGGGGTGCCGCTGCTGACCGCGCGCGCCTGGCACCCGGCGGCGCGTGCGGACGGCCGCAGGTTCGCCCGCCGCGCGGCGCTGGCGGTGCTGGGCGGGATCGCGCTGTTCGCGCTGTGGCTGGTGCCGGCGCTGGTGCTGGGCGACCCGGAGTACCGCCGCGCCCTGCTGCTGACCCAGACCGCCGGCCGGATCAAGGACAGCTTCGACCATGCCGAGCCGTGGTGGTGGTACGCGCCGATGGTGCTGGTGCTGCTGGCGCCGTGGTGGTGGCAGGCCTGGTGGTGGCGGCAGGTGCCGGCGCTGTGGCGGGATGCGGCGCTGCGCATGCCGTGGCGGTGGCTGCTCGGGGTGCTGCTGCTGTTCAGCCTGATCAGCGGCAAGCAGCCCTATTACCTGCTGCCGGATTTCCCGGCGGTGGCCCTGCTGCTGGCGGCGGCGGCCGAACGCCGGCCGCGGCTGGGCTGGATGCCCGGGCTGGTGGTGCTGGCGCTGGCGCTGGCGATGCTGGCGGCGCCGTGGATCGCCGCGCGGATCGCGCAGCCGTTCCCGCCGACGTTGCCGGCCAGCGCACAGCTGGGCGGCGCCGTGCTGCTGCCGCTGGCGCTGGCGATGTGGCGCTGGCGCACGCTGCCGGTGCAGGCCGCCGGCGTGCTGCTGGCGGCGGCCGTTCTGCACGCGGCCGGGACCACGCTGCTGCGCGCGCAGTTCGACCTGACCCCGACCGCGCAGCTGCTCGGGCAGGCGCAGCGTGCCGGCCGCCAGATCGCGTTCATCGGCGAGTACCAGCTGCAGTACCACTTCGCCGGCCGCCTGCATGCGCCGATCGCGGTGCTGGACGAGGCCGACGCCCGGCGCTGGGCCGAGCGCCATCCCGACCAGCTGATCGTGGTCAACAGCCTGCAGGCCTGGGATGCGCCGGGGCCGCAGCCGCTGCTGCAGCAGCCCTGGCGCACGCGCTGGGTGCAGGTCTGGCGCGCCGGCACCTGGCGTGCGCTGCCGGCGCAGCAGCTACCGCTGGCGCCCGCGGCCTACCATCTGCGCTACCAGCCGCGCTGACAGCGCGCGCGCCTCCGCCTGCGGCAGGTGCCGCAGCAGCAGCGGCGTCCCGTGCGCGCCGCCGCCGGCGGTGTCCAGCAGCAGGCTGGCCATGCCAAGCCGGCGCTGCAGCGGCGACTGCCGCAACTGCAGCGCCTGCAGCTTGGCGATCTCGGCCAGGTGCCAGCGGTGGTCGAGCCAACCGCTGCGCCAGGCCACGTGGCGGCCGTCGCAGGCCCAGGCGCAGGCGCGCGCCAACCGGCGTGCGCGCCACAGCGCGAGCGGCAGCAGCACCAGCGCCAGCGCGCCCATGGGGCCGATCCGCCATGCCAGCAGCCCCGCCGACGCCAGCACCAGCAGCACGCCGGGCCCGGCCAGCAGCCGCCAGGCGCGCGGATGCAGCGGCTGCCAGGCCAGGCCATCCCAGTCCAGTCCCGGCAGGAAGTGCTGCAGCAGGGCGCGGCAGCGCGCCGGGGTGGCGATCGGCGCGATCTCGCGCAGGGGGTGGCCGCCGGCATCCTCGGTGTGTGGGGTGGCGGCGGTGTCCACGCCCAGGCTGCAGCGATGGAACAGCCGGTGCAGCAGGCTCTCGCGCAGGCGCCAGGCCTGGATCCGGCGCAGCGGCGCCGCGGTGCGCGTGCGCGCCAGCAGGCCGCGTTCGACCTGCAGGCGGCCGTCCTCCTCGCGCAGGGTGAAGCCGTGGAACTGCACCAGCGCCAGCAGCACCGACAGCAGGCGCAGCCCGACCACCACCGCCAGCAGCAGGCCGAACGCGGCCAGTCCCAGCGCCAGCGGGCCGTCGTGCAGGTGGCGGCCGAGGCCGCGGCCGAGCGCGTCCAGCGCCCACCGGCCCCAGCGTTCGAACAGCGCGTACAGCACGTTCTCGCCGGCCTGGCTGAGCGCGCCGAAGGCCGCCGCCACCACCAGCAGGCCGCGGTTGGAGATCAGCCCGAGCCGCACCAGCTCGGCGTCCGTCAGGGTCAGCAGCGGCGGCGCGCTGTCCTCGGCGCTGCCGGCCTGCCCGCGCTGGCGGCGCACCAGCGCCTCCAGCGCCAGCGCCTGGTCGAGCCGCAGCACCCGCATGCGCGCCTCGGCGCCGGCGCCGCCGGCCGATTCCAGGCGCACTTCGGCGACCCCGAACAGGCGGTGCAGCGGCGACTGGTGCAGGCTGACGTTGTGGATGCGCGCGAACGGCAGCTCGCGCCGGGTGCGGTGCAGCCAGCCGCGGCGGATGGTGATCGCCTGCGCGCCGATCGCATAGCGGTAGGTCAGGGACTCGGCGAACGCGGCCAGCACCAGCACCGCCACCGCGAGCAGGCCCCACAGGTCGTGGCGGTCGCCGCGCCCGGCGACCAGCAGCACCAGCAGCGGGACGATGAACTGCTGCAGCTGGTGCAGCAGCACGAACAGCCACGACAGCGGATGCAGCCGCTGCTCCGGCGCCGGTACGTCCGCGGCGCTCATCGGCGCGCATGCGGCGTGCGCTCACAGCGCATCGCCGGCCTCGTCGAGCGGTCGCGCGAGGGCGTCGCGCAGCGCCTCGGCGTCGGCGCGGTCCAGCCCGCGCACCGCCACGCCGGCCAGGTGCGCGGCGGCGGTGTGCACCACCAGGGTCGCCAGCCCCAGGCGCCGCTGCAGGGGGCCGTGCTTGAGGTCCACGTGCTGGACCCGGCTCGCCGGCACCCGTGTCTCGCGCCACCACAGCCGGCCCTGGCGCAGCCACAGGCCGTCGCCGTCCAGTTTCCAGCGCTGGTAGCGCAGGCGCGCGCCGAGCAGCGCGCCGAGCGCGGCGGCCAGCCCCAGCAGCGCGGCCGCGGCCGGGCGCAGCGCCGGCACCCGGCTGCCCTCCGCGGCCAGGTCGAGCAGCAACAGCGCCGGCGGCAGCGCCAGCGCGGCCAGCGCCAGCGCCCACAGCGCGGCCTGCAGGCGCACCGCGCGCGCCGGCGGCGCGTGCCAGCCGGCCGTGGGCTCGGGGGGGATGACGGAGGCGCTCATCGGTACAGGTCCCAGTACGGGTTGCCCTCGCCGCTGCCGGGCGGGCGCAGGGTATAGCGCTTGTAGGTCCACTGGTACTGGCTGAAGTCGCGGCGCGCGACGGCCTCCACCGCGGCGTTGAGCGCGGCCACGGCCCGCACCGGGTCCGGGTCGGCGATGTCCGCCGGCGCCGGCGCGAAGTGCAGCGAAAAGCGCGGCGGACCCTCGCCCGGCAGGCGTTCGCACCAGGCCAGCAGCACCTGCGCGCCGCTGCGCGCGGCCAGCCGCGACAGCAGGGTCATGGTCAGCGCCGGCTTGCCGAAGAACGGCGCGAACGCGCCCTCGCCTGCCTTGGGCTGCTGGTCGGGCAGGATCCCGACCACCCCGCCGGCCTGCAGGCGCTTGAGCAGGGTGCGCACGCCCGCGGCCTCGGCGCGCACCTGCTCCACCTGCTGCCCGGCGCGCGCGCGCACCCGGCGCAGGAAGGCCTCGCCCAGGGCCGATTCCGGCGGCCGGTACAGGATCGCCAGCGGGGTGTGCGCCGCCAGCCACTGGTTCAGCAGCTCCCAGTTGCCCATGTGCGGGGCGGCCACGATCAGCCCGCGCGGATCGGCCAGGGCGGCGTCGAACAGGGCGCGCCCGTGCACCTCCACGATGTCCGCGAGGTTGCGCGCCGGCGGCCGCGTCCACAGGCGCAAGGTCTCGACCGCCTGGCGCGCGGTGGTGCGCACGATCCGGCGCAGCAGCGCCTCGCGCGCGGCGGCGTCGAGATCCGGCCGGATCAGCTCGAGGTTGCGCCGCGCGACCCGCGCCTCGCGCGCATCGGTGGCGACGGCCGCGGCGGCGAGCGCGTCCGCCAGCGCGCGCAGCAGCGGCCACGGCCACCGGGCCACGGCCCAGGCCAGCGCATACAGCAGGGCCGCGGCGAGATCACGCATGGCGGCAGTCTATCCGCGGCGGTCAGCGTTCGCGGTTACCCTTGCGCGCATGCTCGCCCTCATCCAGCGCGTGACCGAAGCCCGGGTGACCGTCGCCGGCGACACCGTCGGGGCGATCGGCCCGGGCCTGCTGGCCCTGGTCGGGATCGAGCCCCGGGACGGCGATGCGCAGGTGGCGCGGATGGCTGGGCGCCTGCTCGGCTACCGCGTGTTCGCCGACGCCGAGGGGCGCATTAACCGCTCGCTCTCCGACACCGGCGGCGGCCTGCTGCTGGTCAGCCAGTTCACCCTCGCCGCCGACACCCGCTCCGGGATGCGCCCGGGCTTCAGCACTGCGGCCGCACCGGCGCAGGCGCGGGCGGTGTTCGAACGGCTGCTGGACGCCTGCCGCGCGCGCCATCCGGCAGGGGTGGAAAGCGGCCGCTTCGGCGCCCATATGCAGGTCAGCCTGGTCAACGACGGCCCGGTGACCTTCCTGCTGCGCGCCTGAGCCCAGACCCCGAAACTGAACGGCGCGCGCGGGTAAGTCCTTGGCCGCGCAGGTATAATGCAAGGTTCCCCGCGCCGGCGGCTGCCGGCGCCCCGCTCCCGACACGGTGCCCGATCCATGGCCAACGAACGGCAGACCGCCCCCCAGTCCGACCTCAAGCTCCTGATCAGCAAGGGGCTCGAGCAGGGCTACCTGACCTATGCCGAAGTCAACGACCACCTGCCCGACGACATGGTCGATCCGGAGCAGATCGAGGACATCATCGGCATGATCAACGGCATGGGCATCGAGGTGCACGAGGTCGCGCCCGATGTGGAGACTCTGCTGCTGGCCGGGCAGCAGACCGGCGGCCGCGAGGTCGACGAGACCGCCGCCGAGGAGGCCGCCGCCGCGCTCACCTCGCTGGACGCCGAGGGCGGCCGCACCACCGACCCGGTGCGCATGTACATGCGCGAGATGGGCACCGTCGAGCTGCTCACCCGCGAGGGCGAGATCGCGATCGCCAAGCGCATCGAGGAAGGCCTCGGCCAGATGATGTCGGCGCTGGCCACCTTCCCGTGGTCGACCACCCTGCTGCTGGAGGAGTACGAGCTGCACAAGGCCGGCAAGAAGCGCCTGGCCGAGGTGGTGGTCGGCTTCAACGACGAGGAGCCGCCGGCCGAGGACGTGCCGGTGGCGCTGGCCGAGGCCGAGGTCGAGGCCGAGGTGGACGACGAGGACGAGGACGCGGAGGAGGGCGCCGGCGAGGCCGACGAACCCGCGCCGACCGGGCCGGATCCGGCCGAGGTCGCCGCGCGCATGGAGGCGCTGGCCGCCGCCCACGCCCGCTTCGCCAAGGCGCACGCCAAGCACGGCCCGGAGGCCAAGCCGGTGCTGAAGGCGCGCGCCGAGATGGCGGAGATCTTCGTCACCTTCAAGCTGCCGCTGGCGCTGACCGACGCGCTGGTGAAGAAGCTGCGCGACGTGGTCAACCAGGTCAAGGAGCACGAGCGGCGCATCCTCGACCTGTGCACCCGCGTGGCCAAGATGCCGCGCAACGACTTCCTCAAGGCCTGGGAGGGCAACCAGGGCAACCTCGGCTGGGTGGACGAGCTGCTCAAGCGCAAGCAGAAGTGGTGCTCGGGCCTGCGCGACGTGCGCGAGCAGGTGATCGCCGAGCAGGAGGCGATGCTCGCGGTCGAGAAGGCGATGCAGGTCACCCTCGCCGAGCTGAAGGAGATCAACCGCGCGATGGCCTACGGCGAGGCCAAGGCGCGCAAGGCCAAGAAGGAGATGGTCGAGGCCAACCTGCGCCTGGTCATCTCGATCGCCAAGAAGTACACCAACCGCGGCCTGCAGTTCCTCGACCTGATCCAGGAAGGCAACATCGGCCTGATGAAGGCGGTCGACAAGTTCGAGTACCGCCGCGGCTACAAGTTCTCCACCTACGCCACCTGGTGGATCCGCCAGGCCATCACCCGCTCGATCGCCGACCAGGCGCGCACCATCCGCATCCCGGTGCACATGATCGAGACCATCAACAAGCTCAACCGCATCTCGCGCCAGATGCTCCAGCAGTACGGCCGCGAGGCCACGCCGGAGGAACTGGCGCGCGAGATGGACATGCCCGAGGACAAGATCCGCAAGGTCATGAAGATCGCCAAGGAGCCGATCTCGATGGAGACCCCGATCGGCGACGACGAGGACTCCCACCTCGGCGACTTCATCGAGGACACCAACGCCTTGTCCCCGCTGGAGGCCACCACCGACATCAACCTGACCGAGACCGTGCGCAACGTGCTGGCCGGGCTGACCCCGCGCGAGGCCAAGGTGCTGCGCATGCGCTTCGGGATCGACATGAACACCGACCACACCCTGGAGGAGGTCGGCAAGCAGTTCGACGTCACCCGCGAGCGCATCCGCCAGATCGAGGCCAAGGCCCTGCGCAAGCTGCGCCACCCCAGCCGCTCCGAGCAGCTGCGCAGCTTCCTCGACATCGACTGACGGCGCCTGCCCGCCGGGTTCCTGCCGCGGCCCGCCCTCCGGCGGGCCGCGGCCGTTGCAGCCCCTACAATTCCCGCCGCGGGCCTATAGCTCAATGGTCAGAGCAGGGGACTCATAATCCCTTGGTTCCAGGTTCGAGTCCTGGTGGGCCCACCAGCCCCGCGTCGGGGGCGCCGATGCCGCTGACCGTGATCGCGGCCACGCCTTCCCACTGCACCTGCCAGCCGAGCCGCTGCGCCAGCCGCTCCAGCAGTGCGGAGCCTGGCCCGGCGTCGGCCGTTGCGGCGGGGGCGGGGCCGGCCTCCGGCGCGGCGGCTAGGCGCAGGCGGTGCCCGCGCGCGTCCAGCACGAGTCCCTGCCCCGGCGCGCCGGCCTGCAGCTGGCGCAGCAGCGCGGCCAGCAGCAGGCGCGCCTCGCGCCGCGGCAGCCGCCAGCGGCCGCGGCCATCGATGCGTACCCCGGCCGCGGGCAGCCCGGCGGCGTCGGCCACCTCGGCCAGGAACGCGGCGGCATCCACTGTCTCGGCCTGCAACGGCTGCCGGCGCGCGGCCGCCAGCAGGCTCTCCAGCAGTTCACGCATCTGCGCGATCCCGCGCTCCAGCCGCTGCAGGCGCGCCGCCGTGGCCGGATCGGCGCCGGCGTCGTCGAGCAGCACTTCGGTCACGCCCTGGATCACCGCCAGCGGCGTGCGCAAGGCGTGGCTGGCATCAGCGAAGAAGGCCTGCTCGCGGGCGTCCGCGGCGACCAGCCGCGCCTGGTAGGCGTCGATCGCGCGCGCCAGCCGCCCGAGATCGTCGCGGCTGGCGGTCTGCGCCAGCGCGGTCGCGGTCGGCTGGTCGGGCAGGGCGTCGACCGCCTCCGCCAGCCGGTGCAGCGGCGCCAGCGCCAGCCCGGAGAACCACCAGCCCAGCGCGCCGGCGAGCAGGGTCCCGAGCACCACCATCGCCGCCATATAGCCGTGCAGGTGGCGCTCCAGGGCCTCGATGTCGCCGAGGTCGATGGTGAACACCAGCCGCCCGGCGGCGGTGTCGAACACGCCGACGTGGATGTCCGGCTGCGCCGGATCCTCGCGCACCCCGGGCGGGAAGCCGGCGTAGGCCGGCGGCAGCGCGGGGTCACCCTGGCGGTAGCCGCTCAGGCGCTGGGTGCGCGGCAGCCGCGCGCGCTGCCCGGTGGCCAGCAGCAGGCCGTAGTCGTCGGCTTGCCCGCGCAGGATCTCGGTCGCCACCAGGTATTCGTAGTCCTCCGCCAGCCAGGCCGCGGTGCCGGCGGCCAGCAGGCTCAGCAGCAGGCCGAGGGCGGTCGCCACCAGGGTGGCGCGCAGCCGCAGCGGCAGCGGGCGCCGCGCGGCCGCGCTCATGCCGGCGGCACCAGGCGGTAGCCGACCCCGCGCACCGCGTGCAGCAGCGGTGATGCGAACGGGCGGTCGATCTGCGCGCGCAGCTCGTAGATCTGGGTCTGCAGCGCGGCCAGGTCGGCGCCATGCTCGCCCCAGCCGGCCGCGATCAGGCGCGCATGCGGCACGATTCGCGGGCAGTGCTGCAGCAGCAGCTGCAGCAGCGCGCCCTGCAGCCGGGTGAGCGGGATCGCGCGGCCGTCGCGGGTGGCGGTGCGGGTCTGCGGGTCGTAGCGCAGCGGTCCGCAGGCGAGGGCATGGTCGGGCGGATGGGTGCGCCGGTGCAGGGCCAGCAGGCGCGCCTCCAGCTCGCGTAGGGCGAACGGCTTGACCAGATAGTCGTCGGCACCCTCGGCGAATCCGCGCAGCTTGTCCTCCAGGGTGTCGCGCGCGGTCAGCATCAGCACCGGCACGCCGTGGCCGGCCTCGCGCAGGCGCCGGCACAGCGCCAGTCCGTCCAGCCGCGGCAGGCCGAGGTCGAGCACGATCGCGTCGAACCCGCCCTGCAGCGCGCGCGCCAGCCCGCTGCCGCCGTCTGCACAGTGGTCGACGGCATGCCCGCGGCGTTCCAGGAAGTCCCAGATGTTGGCGGCGATGTCGTGCTGGTCCTCGATCACCAGCACGTGCAGGCGGGGCGGCATGGCGGCAGGGGCGGTGGCGGCGCGCATAGCCTGCCACGGCCGCGCGACCACGGGCGGCCTTAACGAAAGCTTGAACTGCGGCTGAGACCGGCTTAGCCAAGCCGTGGGATGCTGGACGGATGCCTGCGATCCCCGCCCCCGTCCGCGCCGCCCTCGCCAGCCCGCTGGGCCAGCGTTTCCGCCCGCTGCTGTGGCTGGCGGCCTGCTTCCTCGTGCTGTCCACCCTCACCCGGTTGGCGCTGCTGGTGGCCACCGGCGCCGGGGTGCCGCCCAACCCCGGCTATTGGCTGTACGCGTTCGCGGTCGGGTTCGGCTACGACCTACTGGCGCTGGTGTACTTCGCCTGGCCGCTGGTCCTGCTGCTGTGGCTGCTGCCGCGCGGCTGGCTGCTGCGCCGGCGCGGGCGCTGGCCGGTGGCGGCGCTGTCGCTGCTGTTGCTGTACGTGCTGCTGTTCGTGGCGGCGGCGGAGTGGACGTTCTGGGACGAGTTCCAGGCGCGCTTCAACTTCATCGCGGTGGACTACCTCGTCTACACCACCGAGGTGATCGGCAACATCCGCCAGTCCTACCCGGTGGGCTGGATCCTGTCGGGGCTGGCGGTGGTGGGGATCGCGGTGTTCGTCCTGACCCGGCGCTGGCGCCAGCCGCGCGCGGACCGCGCCGGCTTCGGCGCGCGCTCGCTGGTGCTGGCGGTGTGGCTGGCGGCGAGCGTGCTCGGCACCTGGCTGGTGAGCGGCGAGCTCAAGGACCGCACCGCCAACACCTACGTCAACGAGCTGGCCGGCAACGGCATCTACCAGTTCTTCGCAGCCTACCGCAGCGCGGCGCTGGACTACCCGCGCTACTACCGCACGGTGCCGGACGCCGAGGCGTGGGCGACGGTGCGCGCGCAGATCGCGCGGGCGCAGCCGGACGCGCGCTTCACCGGCCCCGAGGGCATCGGGCGCTGGGTGCTGACCCCCGGCCCGGAGCGGCGCCTGAACGTGGTGCTGATCAGCGTGGAGAGCCTGTCGGCGGACTTCTCCGGTACCTACGGGCGCGCCGACAGCCTGACCCCGCAGCTGGACGCGCTGGCCCCGGCCAGCCTGGTGTTCACCGACCTGTGGGCGACCGGCACCCGCACCGTGCGCGGGCTGGAGGCGCTGGCGCTGTCGGTGCCGCCGACCCCGGGCGAGTCGATCGTCAAGCGCGAACGCAATGAGGGCCTGTACACCCTCGGCCAGGTGTTCCGCGACAAGGGCTACCACGCCATGTTCCTGTACGGCGGGTACGGCGCGTTCGACAACATGAACTACTTCTTCGGGCACAACGGCTACGACGTGCACGACCGCACCGAGATCCCGTCGGCGCAGATCCACCACGAGAACGTGTGGGGGGTGGCCGACGAGGACCTGTACACCATGGCGATGCGCCACTTCGACGCCGACGCCGCGGCCGGGCGGCCGTTCTTCGCCCACATCATGACCACCTCCAACCACCGCCCCTACACCTTCCCGGCCGGGCGCGGGCCGTGGCCGCAGGGCAAGCGCGAGAGCGCGGTGGCCTACACTGACTGGGCGATCGGCGACTTCCTGCGCCGCGCACGCGCGCACCCGTGGTTCCGCGACACCCTGTTCGTGATCACCGCCGACCACTGCGCCTCCAGCGCCGGGATCGCCGCGCTGCCGGCCTTCCGCTACCGCATCCCGCTGTGGATCTATGCCCCCGGCGGGCAGGTCGCGCCAGGACGTCACGACCGCATGACCAGCCAGATCGACATCGGCCCGACCGTGCTCGGCCTGCTCGGCATGCGCTACTACAGCCAGTTCTACGGGGTCGATGCGCTGCGCCAGCCGCCCGGCAGCGAGCGCGCCTTCATCGGCACCTACCAGCTGCTGGGCTACCTGCGCGACGGCGTGCTGGTGCAGCTGGCCCCGCACCGCCAGGTCGCGACCCTGCGCCCGGCGCTGCAGCGCGACCAGCCGCAGCCGCCGCTGCCGGAGCGGCCGCAGCTGACCCTGGAGGCGATCAGCAACTATCAGACCGCGGCTGCGGCGTTCACCGGCGGCGCGCTGCGGGTGCCGCGCGCGTTGCCGCCGGTGCCCGCGCGCTGACGCGGGCGGCATAATCGCCGCCCATCCCCGGCCCGTCGCCCCACCGCCCCGTCGCCGCCATGCTCGAGACCGTCGAACACCAGACCGGGCCAGACCCGCAGTGGGCCGTGCTGTGGCTGCACGGGTTGGGCGCCGACGGCCACGACTTCGCGCCGATCGTGCCGGAGCTGGTGCGCGCCGGCTGGCCGCCGCTACGCTTCGTGTTCCCGCATGCGCCGGTGCGTCCGGTGACGATCAACGGCGGCATGCGCATGCGCGCCTGGTACGACATCCGCGACCTCGACCTCGCCCATCGCGCCGATCTGGCGGGCGTGGATGCCTCGGTGGCGGAGGTGGAGGCACTGATCGCGCGCGAGGCGGCGCGCGGCATCCCGCCGCAGCGGCTGCTGCTGGCCGGGTTCTCGCAGGGGGGCGCGATCACCCTCGCGGCCGGGCTGGCGCGCCGGCAGCCGCTGGCTGGGCTGGTCGCGCTGTCCACCTACCTGCCGCTGCCGGCGGAGACAGCCCGGCAGCGGATGCAGCCGGAGGCCAGCGCGCAGCCGGTGTTCCTCGCCCATGGCCGGCTCGACCCGGTGGTGCCGTTCGCTGCGGGCGAGGCGGCCGCGGCCGCGCTGCGCCGGTTCGGCTTCGGCGTGGACTGGCACGCCTACCCGATGCAGCACGCGGTGTGCGCGGAGGAGATCGCCGACCTCGGCGACTGGCTGCAGGCCCGGTTCGCCCGGGGCTGACATGGCCGCGCCCGCCGCCGCGGGCTACCATCGGGACCGCGCCATCTGCCGGATGGAGGCCAGCATGGGGACACCGCCGCTGCGGGTGCTGATCGTGGACGACGAGCCGCTGGCGCGCGCGCGCCTGCGCACGCTGCTGCAGGCCGATCCGACGGTGGTGGTGGCGGGCGAGGCGGCGGACGGCGAGGCGGCGCTGGCGGCCTGCCGGTCGCAGCCGCCGGACCTGGTGCTGCTGGACATCGCCATGCCCGGGATGGACGGGCTGCAGACCGCGCGCGCGCTGGCCGAGTGCCAGCCGCGCCCGGCGGTGGTGTTCTGCACCGCGTACGACGCGCACGCGCTGTCGGCGTTCGAGGCCGAGGCGCTCGACTACCTGGTCAAGCCGGTGCGCGCCGAGCGCCTGGCCGCGGCGCTGGCGCGGGTGCGCACCTTCCTCGCCGGGCGCGCCGCCCCGGCCGCGGACGCCCCCGGCGCGCGCCGCCACCTGACCGCGCGCCTGCGCGGCAGCCTGCGCCTGATCCCGATCGAGGAGGTGCACTACCTGCAGGCGGAGGAGAAGTACGTGGTGGTGCACCATGCGCGCGGCGAGGACCTGATCGAGGAGCCGCTGAAGGCGTTGGAGGCCGAGTTCGCCGGGCGCTTCGTGCGCATCCACCGCAACTGCCTGGTGGCGCGCGCGCAGCTGGCCGAGCTGCGGCGCACCGCGGACGGCCACGTGCAGGCGGTGCTGCGCGACGTGCCGCGGCCGCTGGACGTCAGCCGCCGCTGCCTGGGGCCGCTGCGCGAGCTGCTGCAGCCACGCTGAGCAGGCCTGCGGCCGCGCGGGCCCGCGTGCCAGCCGCGAGCGGCGATAATCCGCGCATGACCCGCCTGCGCATCGCCACCCGCAAGAGCCCGCTCGCCCTGTGGCAGACCGAGCACGTCGCCGCCCGCCTGCAGCAGGCGCACCCCGGCCTTGCGGTCGAGCTGGTGCCGCTGAGCACCCGCGGCGACGAGATCCTCGACCGCTCGCTGGCGGCGATCGGCGGCAAGGGCCTGTTCCTGAAGGAACTGGAGCTGGCGATGCAGCGCGGCGAGTCCGACTGCGCCGTGCATTCGCTCAAGGACGTGCCGATGGAGCTGGAGCCCGGCTTCGCGCTGGCCGCGATCCTCGCCCGCCACGACCCGGCCGATGCCTTCGTCAGCCCGCGCTTCGCGGACCTGGCGGCGCTGCCGCCGGGCGCGCGGGTCGGCACCTCCTCGCTGCGCCGGCAGGCGCAGCTGCGCGCGCTGCGCCCCGACCTCGACCTGCGCGACCTGCGCGGCAACGTGAACACCCGCCTGGCCAAGCTCGACGCCGGCGACTACGACGCGATCGTGCTGGCCTGCGCCGGGCTGGAGCGGCTGGGGCTGGGCGCGCGCGTGCGCGCGCGGCTGGCCGCGCCGGACTGGCTGCCGGCGCCGGCGCAGGGCGCGATCGCGATCGAATGCCGCAGCGACGATGCCACCACCCGCGCGCTGTGCGCGGCGCTGGACGATCCCGCCACCCGCACCTGCGTGGAGGCCGAGCGCGCGATGAACCGCGCCCTGCACGGCAGCTGCCACGTGCCGGTGGCGGCGCTGGCCACCCTGGACGGCGCGCGCCTGCACCTGCAGGGGCTGGTCGGCAGCGCCGGCGACGGCCGCCGGGTGCGGGCAGCGGCGGAGGGCGCGGCGGACGCGCCGGAGGCGCTCGGGCAGGCGGTGGCGCAGGCGCTGCTGGCGCAGGGGGCGCGCGCGCTGCTCGACGCCGGCTGAGCCCGCGGTCAGAACGCGTAGCGCAGGGTCAGGTTGGCGTCGGTCTGGTTGCGGCTGCGCACGTCGCTGTCGCGGCGCAGCTCCAGGCCGGAGTCCAGGGTCCAGGCCGGGCGCAGGGTCCACTGCAGCTGCACGCTGTTGCGCAGGTAGGTGCCGCGCTGGCCGGTCTCGACCCGGGTCACCTGCGACAGCCGCGCGTTCGGCCACAGCGCCTGCTGCCATTCCATGCGCCCGCGCAGGACCGGGCCGGTGCCGGCGATCCCGTCCTCGGCGTAGGCCTGCAGCCGCCAGCCGGTGTCGACCGCCAGCTTGAGCCGGGTGGCCTCGGTGTCCATCGCCTCGATCCCGTACTGCAGGCCGAACCGCGCCTTGCTGCCCTCCGGCTTCATCCATTCGCGGTGGCGCGCGTCGGCCAACTGCAGCTGGACCCGCCCGCCGGGCAGCGCGTCGGCATCCACCCGCAGCTGTCCGGCCGGGATCGCCGGCTGCGCCTGCGGGTTCCACTCGCTGTCCAGGCAGCGCATCCAGCCGCAGGCGGGGACCGCCAGCAGGCGCGCGGCCAGCACCGGCTGCGGCAGCACCGGCGGGGCGTGTTCGAGCGCGATCGGCGGGGCGATGAACGCCGGCCACAGCAGGGCGAGCATGCAGGGCGCAGGGGCGGGGGAACCTGCGCCGATTGTAGGCGCCGCACATGAACGCGGCGTGCCGGCCGGCGCCGGCCGGCGCTCACTGCGGCGCGGCGATGGCGATGGCCGGGTCGTCCCAGCGCGAGTACTGCAGCGTCACCTGCCGCGGCGGCTGGCCGGTGCGGGCTTCCAGCTGGATCGGATAGCCGCTGCGATCGATCCACCACACCACCTCGCCGGCGTCGCTCGCAGCGCGGCGCAGCACGAACTTGCGCGACGGTCGGCCCTGGACCATTTGCATCCCGGCCGCTTCGGCGGTGTATTGGGACAGCCCGCGCGCGATCTCCTGCGGCAGCCGCAGCGCCGCCAGCGTGGCCGGGTCCGCTGCCTGCTTGGTGGCCTGGCCCTGGCGCGGCCGGTGGACGGCATCGCCGATCACGACCTGGGTGCCGCCGGTGGCGGACTGCAGCCGGTAGCGGTCGGGGGCGACGAAGTCCAGTTCGGTTTCCTGCGGCTTGCCGGTCGCGCCGCTGCGGGTGGTCAGGCGCGCGTGGTAGCGCTGCAGGGCGAGGAACTTCTGCGCCGAGGCCTGCACCTGGGCTCGCGCGTCGGCACTGCCCGACGCGGGTGTGGCGGTGCCGGCGATCGCTGCCGATGGAGCCGCGGCCGCCGCAGGTGTCGGCGTGGTGGAGGGCGCCTTGGCCTCGGCCGCGGCGGTAGCGGTGGCGGCCGTGGAGGCAGCGGGCGGGGTGACGGGCTGGCAGGCGGCCAGCGACAGGGCGGCGAGCAGGGTGGCAGCGGGGCGCAGGGCGGTCGGCATGCGGGAGTCCTCGGGCGGCGGGCCCAGGCCCGCCAAGCGGCATAATCGTCGCATGGACCGCTATGAACGCATCATCGCCCTGCACCGCACCTTCAAGGCGGCGCGGCAGCCGGTGCCGCTGCGCCGGCTGCAGGACGAGCTGGGCTGTTCGCGCGCGACCGTGTACCGCGACCTCGCCTACCTGCGCGATGCGCTGATGGCCCCGGTCGAGGGCGATGCCGAGGCCGGCTTCCGCTACACCCGGGACGAGGGCGAGCGGTTCGAGCTGCCCGGCCTGTGGCTGACCTCCGAGGAGCTGCACGCGCTGATCGCCGCGCAGCAGCTGCTGGCGCGCAGCGGCGGCGGGATGCTGGCCTCGGCGCTGGCGCCGCTGCAGCAGCGGGTGGAGCGCCTGCTGGCGCTGCACACCGGCGGCCGGGCGCTGCCGCTGCAGCGGGTACGGGTGCTCACCCACCACGGCCGCCGGATGGACGAGCACGTGTTCCGGATCGTCGCCTCGGCGGTGCTGGAGCGGCGCCGGCTGGCGTTCGACTACCGCGCGCGCAGCACCGGCGACCTCACCCGGCGCACCCTCAGCCCGCAGCGGCTCACCCACTACCGCGACAACTGGTACCTCGACGCCTGGGACGAGGAGCGCGCGGCGCTGCGCAGCTTCTCGCTCGACCGCATCAGCGGCGTGCGCGTGCTCGACGGGCTCGCGCGCGACGTGCCCGAGGCCGAGCTCGATGCGCACCTGGCCGCCAGCTACGGCATCTTCTCCGGCAGCCCCAAGGGCTGGGCCACCATCCGCTTCTCGGCCAAGGCCGCGCGCTGGGTGGCGGACGAGCGCTGGCACTCGCAGCAGCAGGGCCGCTTCCTGCCCGACGGCCGCTACGAGCTGAAGGTGCCGTACTCGGTGCCGCGCGAGCTGCTGATGGACGTGCTGCAATACGGCGCCGACGCCGAGATCGTGGAGCCGCTGGCGCTGCGCGAGCAGATGAAGGCCATGCTGCAGCTGGCGCTGTCCAGCTACGAGGCGTGAGCGCGGCGGAGGCGCGTCGCAGCCGGTGAGATGGCGGCGCGGCAGGCTGGCGCCAGTCCTGATGGAGCCGCCGCCATGACCCGCGAAGACCTCGACCGCCTGCTCCGCCACCTGGTCACCCTCGGCGCCCTCGCCGTGCTGCTGATCCCGGCCGCGCGCGGCCATGGCGAATGGCTCGGCTGGCGCCCGCTGTGGCTGCTGGGGATGCCGCTGGCGGCGTGGTGGAGCCTGCGCGGCTGCCCGCTGCCGGCGTGGCGGCTGCGCCTGCCGCGCCGCCGCCGAGCGCAGGCGCGCCGCTGCGTTCCGCGCGCCCGGCGCTTCTGCGCGGCCGGCCTGCGCCGCGCCTGAGGGCCGCCCCAGGCGGCATGGCCTTGGGCACATGGGGCGGGCGCGCGCCTGTGCTAGCGTTCCGGGCTTCTTCACACCGATGCTCCGCGCATGTCCCAGCTCGCCCACGCCGCCCTGCTCGCCAGCCTCGCCGTCGCCGGCGGCGCGTCCGCCCAGACCCCGCCCGACGCCGATCCCTATGCCTGGCTGGAGGACGTGCAGGGCGAGCAGGCGCTGGACTGGGTGCGCGCGCGCAACGCCCGCACCGAGGCCGACATCGCCGCCACCCCCGCGTTCCAGGCGTTGGAGGCGGACATCCGCGCCATCCTCGATTCCAGCGCCAAGATCCCCGCGGTGCAGAAGATCGGCGCCTACTACTACAACTTCTGGAAGGACGCCGAGCACCCGCGCGGGCTGTGGCGGCGCACCACCCTGGAGGAATACCGCAAGCCGGAGCCGCGCTGGGAGACGGTGCTCGACCTCGACGCGCTCAACGCCGCCGAGGGCGCCCAGTGGGTCTGGCAGGGCGCCGACTGCCTGCGCCCGAAGTACCAGCGCTGCCTGATCGCGCTCTCGCCCGGCGGCTCGGACGCCAACGTCACCCGCGAGTTCGACCTCGCCACCAAACAGTTCGTCAAGGACGGCTTCTTCCGCCCCGAGGCCAAGGGCGGGCTGGCGTGGATCGACGAAGACACCGTGTACGTGTACACCGACTTCGGCCCCGGCAGCCTGACCAGCTCCGGCTACCCGCGGATCGTCAAGCAGTGGAAGCGCGGCACCCCGCTGGCGGCGGCCACCGTGGTGTACGAGGGCAAGCCGGACGACATGTACATCGCGGCCATGCGCGACCACACGCCCGGCTACCAGCGCGATTTCGTCAGCCGCACCCTGGCCTTCTACAACGACGAGCTGTACCTGCGGAACGCGGACGGCCGCCTGACCAAGATCAATGCGCCCAACAGCGCGCAAAAGAGCGTGCACAAGGACTGGCTGCTGCTGGAGCTGCGCGAGCCTTACACCGCCGGCGGCAAGACGTGGAAGCCGGGTTCGCTGATCGCGACGAAGTTCAATGACTTCATGGCCGGCAAGCGCGACTTCACCGCGCTGTTCGAGCCGACCGACAAGTCCTCGCTGGCCGGCTACACCTGGACGCGCGACCACCTGGTCCTGAACGTGATGGAGGACGTCAAGAACCGCCTGTCGGTGCTGACCCCCGGCAAGGCCGGATGGACGGCCGCGCCCTTCGTCGGTGCGCCGGCGATGGGCACGGTCGCGGTGGCCGCGGTCGATCCGGACGCGAGCAACGCGGTGTGGCTGACCGCCACCGACTTCCTCACGCCGACCACGCTGTCGCTGGCCGAGGTCGGCAAGGCGCCCGAGGTGCTCAAATCCAATCCCGCGTTCTTCGACGCCAGCCGCGACGTGATCGAGCAGCACTTCGCCACCAGCAAGGACGGCACCAAGGTCCCGTACTTCCTGGTGCGGCCGAAAGACCTCAAGTTCGACGGCCGGGCGCCGACCCTGCTGTACGGCTACGGCGGCTTCGAGATCTCGATGACGCCGACCTATTCCGGCGCGGTCGGCAAAGGCTGGCTGGAGAAGGGCGGGGTGTACGTGCTGGCCAACATCCGCGGCGGCGGCGAGTACGGCCCGCGCTGGCACCAGGCCGCGCTCAAGGCCAACCGCCACAAGGCCTACGAGGACTTCGCCGCGGTCGCCGACGACCTCGTCGCGCGCAGGATCACCTCACCGGCGCACCTGGGCGCGATGGGCGGCAGCAACGGCGGCCTGCTGATGGGCAATATGCTCACCCAGTACCCGGACAAGTTCGGCGCGATCGTGATCCAGGTGCCGCTGCTGGACATGAAGCGCTACAGCCACCTCTTGGCCGGCGCCTCGTGGATGGCCGAATACGGCAACCCGGACACCGCGGACTGGGAATTCATCAAGACCTTCAGTCCCTACCACCTGTTCGACCCGGCGCGCCGCTACCCGCCGGTGCTGCTGCTGACCTCGACCAAGGACGACCGCGTGCACCCCGGGCATGCGCGCAAGATGATGGCCAAGCTGGAAGCGGCCGGGAAGGACGCGCACTACTACGAGAACATCGAGGGTGGCCACGGCGGCGCCGCCGACAACGCGCAGGCCGCGCACATGGCCGCGCTGGCCTACACCTTCCTGTGGCAGCGGCTGGCGCGATGAACGCCCGCCGCCGCGCCGCCGCCCTCGCCCTCCTGATCGCAGGCGCCCTGTCGATGAGCATGCCCGTGACCGCCCAGACCCCGCCGACTCCGCCCCAGGCCGCGCAGCGCCCGCACGTGGTGAAGGCGCCATTCGGCGCCGAACGCAGCGACCCGTACTACTGGCTACGCGACGACCGCCGCCAGGACCCGCAGGTGCTGGGCTACCTCGCGGCCGAAAACGCCTATGCCGATGCGGTGCTGGCGCCGCTGAAGCCGCTGCAGGACGCGCTGTACGCCGAGTTCACCGCGCGCATCCAGCAGGACGACGCCAGCGTGCCCTACCGCGAGCGCGGCTGGTGGTACTACACCCGCTTCGAGGCCGGCAAGGATTACCCGATCCACGCCCGCCGCGCCGATGCTGCGGGCGTGGACGCCGCGGCCATCTTGGCCGCCAACGCCGCCGGCGACTTCGCCGGCGAACAGGTGCTGCTGGACGTCAACGCACTGGCCGCGGGCAAGGACTACTACGCCATCGGCGGGCGCGCGGTCAGCCAGGACAACCGCTGGCTGGTGTACGCCGAGGACACCAACGGCCGCCGCCAGTACACCCTGCGGATCAAGGACCTGGACAGCGGGCGGGTGCTGGACGAGGCGATCCCCGGCACCGCCGGCGACGCGGTGTGGGCGGACGACAACCGCACCTTCTTCTACATCGAGAACGATCCGGTGACCCTGCTCGGCAACAAGGTCCGCCGCCACGTGGTCGGCACCGATCCCAAGCAGGATCCGGTGGTGTACGCGGAGCCGGACGACAGTTTCTACATGGGCTTGGGCCGCACCCGCGACGACCGCTACCTGCTGATCGTGCTCGACAGCACGGTCTCCAACGAGGTGCGCTATGCGCCGGCCGACGCGCCGGACGCGTTCGCCGTGCTCGCTCCGCGCGAGCGCGGGGTGGAGTACGACGCCGACCACCACGGCGGGCGCTGGGTGATCCGCACCAATGCCGACGGCGCCACCAACTTCAAGCTGGTCACCGCCGCCGACGGCAGCACCTCGCGCCGCGACTGGCAGGACTGGATCGCGCACGACCCGCAGGTGTTCATCGAGGGCTTCGAGCTGTTCGACGGCTTCACCGCGGTCGCCGAGCGCAGCGGCGGGCTGGAGCGCGTGCGCGTGCATCGCGCCGACGGCAGCGAAGAGTACTTGGCCGCCGACGAGCCGGCCTATGCGATGGGGCTGGACGTCAACAGCGAGCCGGACAGCGACTGGCTGCGCTACGGCTACACCTCGCTGACCACCCCGGCCACGGTGTACGAGACCAACGTGCGCACCGGCGAGCGCCGCCTGCTCAAGCGCCAGCCGGTGCCGGGCTACGACCCCGCGCAGTACGTCACCGAGCGCGTGTGGGCGCCGGCCCGGGACGGCACCCGGGTGCCGGTGTCGATCGTCTACCGGAAGGGCTTCGCGAAGAACGGCAAGGCGGCGCTGCTGCAGTACGGCTACGGCAGCTACGGGCTGTCGATGGACCCGGCGTTCTCGCCGACCGTGGTCAGCCTGCTCGACCGCGGCATGGTCTATGCCATCGCCCACATCCGCGGCGGCCAGGAGCTGGGCCGGCAGTGGTACGAGGACGGCAAGCTGCTCAAGAAGCAGAACACCTTCACCGACTTCATCGACGTCACCGACTTCCTAGTGCGGGAAGGCTATGCCGCGCCCGACCGCGTGGCCGCCTACGGGGGCAGCGCCGGCGGGCTGCTGATGGGCGCGATCGCGAACATGGCGCCGCAGAAATACCGGGTGATCCTGTCGCAGGTGCCGTTCGTGGACGTGGTGACGACCATGCTCGATCCCAGCATCCCGCTGACCACCAACGAATACGACGAGTGGGGCAACCCGGAGCAGCCGGAGTACTACCGCTACATGCTGGGCTATTCCCCGTACGACAACCTGCGCGCGCAGGCCTACCCGGCGATGTTCGTCGGCACCGGGCTGTGGGACTCGCAGGTGCAGTATTGGGAGCCGGCCAAGTACGTGGCGCGCCTGCGCACGCTGGACACCTCCGGGCAACCGGTGGTGTTCCGGATCAACATGGAGGCCGGCCACGGCGGCAAGTCCGGGCGCTTCCGCCGCTACCGCGAGCAGGCGGAGATGTACGCCTTCCTGCTCGATCGCCTGGGCGTGCCGGCGCGCGCGGACGCGCGCTGAGGGCCACGCGCGGGGGGCGCGTGACGCCGCCGGCCATGCGCGCGCTGTGGTGGCTGCTGGCGTGGGCGAGCCTGGCGCTCGGCCTGCTCGGGGTGCTGCTGCCGGGACTGCCGACCGTGCCGTTCGTGCGGCTGGCCGCGTTCGCGGCGGCGCGCGGCTCGCCGCGGCTGCGCGCGCGCCTGCTGGCGCACCGCCGGTTCGGGCCGCTGATCCGCGACTGGGAGCGCCACGGTGCCGTCGGCCGCCGCGCCAAGTGGCTGGCCACGGCGATGATGGCGGCCAGCGCCGTGCTGCTCGGGCTGTTCGCCGCGCGCGCCTGGCAGGCCGCGCTCGGTATCGCCGCGATGGCGGCCGTCGCGGCCTGGCTGTGGCGGCGCCCGGAGCCGCCACCGTGAGCGGGCACGCAGGTACACTGCCGGCATGACCAAGCGCCTGGCCCTGCTGACCGTGCTCGCCTGCCTGCTCGCTGCCTGCGGCAACAAGGGGCCGCTGGTGCGGCCGCCGCCGGCGGAGCCGCAGGACGCGCCCGCGCCGAGCGCCCCGGCCGCGGAGCCGGCCACCGGTGACGGCGCCCCGGCCTGAGCCATGGCCGGCATCCGCCGCTTCAGCAAGATGCACGGGGCGGGCAACGACTTCGTCGTGCTCGACCTGCGCGACGGCCAGCCGCCGCCGACGCCCGCCGAGTGCGCGCGGATCGCCGACCGCCATCGCGGGGTCGGCTGCGACCAGCTGCTGACGATCGAGCCGGCGTCCGGCGCGGACGCGGTCGCGGCCTACCGGATCTGGAACGCGGACGGCAGCGTGGCCGGGCAGTGCGGCAACGGCGCGCGCTGCGTGGCGGCCTGGCTGGTGCGCGCGGGCGCGGCGCCGGCCGACGGCGGCTTCGCGATCGCCAGCCCGGCCGGCCTGCATCCGGTGCAGCGCGACGGCTCCGGCGAGTTCGTGATCGACATGGGCGCGCCGCGCTTCGCCCCGGAGGCGATCCCGCTGCTCGGGTTCGCGCAGGCGCAGGACGCCTACCCGCTGCAGGTGGACGGCCGCGTGCTCACGGTCGGCGCGGTCTCGATGGGCAACCCGCATGCGCTGCTGGAGGTGGACGATCTCGCCGCCGCGGACGTCGCCGGGATCGGCGCCGCCCTGCAGCGGCACCCGGCCTTCCCGCAGTCGGTCAACGTCGGCTTCGCGCAGGTGCTCGCGCCGACGCGCATCCGCCTGCGCGTGTACGAGCGCGGCGCCGGCGAGACCCTGGCCTGCGGCAGCGGGGCCTGCGCGGCGGTGGCGGTGCTGGACCGGCGCGGGCGGGTGGCGGCCGCGGACGGGGTGGCGGTGGCATTGCCGGGTGGGGTGCTGCGGATCCGCCGCGACCGCGACGGCCACCTGTGGATGGCTGGTCCGGCCGTGTTCGTATTCGAGGGAGAATGGGCGTGAGCAAGGACCTTGACGGCATCACCGAGAAGCTGGGCGCGCACGAGGTCGCCGCCTGGCTGCGCCGGCATCCGACCTTCCTGCAGCAGTTCCCGGATCTGGCGCTGACCCTAGTGGTGCCGCGCGAGCAGGGCCAGACCGCCTCGCTGGCCGGCTACCAGCTGGAGATCCTGCGCGAGAAGAACCGCGAGCTGACGCGCCGCCTGCACGAGCTGATGGCCAACGCGCAGGAAAACGAGCGGCTGGCCGTGCGCACCCACCAGCTCACCCTGGCCCTGCTCAAGCAGCCGACCGCCGCCGCCAGCGTGCGCGCGCTGGCCGCCGGGCTGGCCGAGGATTTCCACGGCGATCTGGTGCGGGTCGTGCTGTTCCACCCCGTGCCGGGCCTGGGCGAGGCCGACTGGCTGCAGGTGATCGCCGAGGACGATCCGCGCCTGGCCGGTTTCCGCGACCTGCTGGCCAGCGGCGAGCCGGTGTGCGGGCGGCTGCACCCGGACAAGCTCGCGCTGCTGTACGGCGCGCAGGCGGGGCAGGTGCACAGCAGCGCACTGCTGGTGCTGCCGGGCACCGGCCTGGTCGCGGTCGGCAGCCATGATCCCCACCGCTTCTACCCGGGGATGGGCACGCTGTTCCTGCGCATGATGGGCGAGGCACTGCAGGCCGCGCTGCAGCGCGGGGACTGCGTGCCGCCGCGATGAGCGCGGCGGACGACCCGGTCGCGGCCTACCTGGCGCACCTGGCCGAGGAACGCCGCGGCTCCCCGCATACGCTGGACGCCTATCGCCGCGACCTCGGCGCGCTGCAGGCCTGGGCCGCGGGGCGCGATCTGCTGGCGCTGGGCGAGGCCGACCTGCGCGCCTTCATCGCCGCCGGCCACCGCGCGGGGCTGGCCCCGACCTCGCTGCAGCGGCGGCTGTCGGCCTGCCGCGGTTTCTACCGCTGGCTGCTGCGGCACGGCCGGGTCGCGACCGATCCCTGCGCCGGGGTGCGCGCCCCGAAGGCCGCGCGCAAGCTGCCGCAGGTGCTGGACGTGGACGAGGCGGTGCAACTGGTCGAGCTGGCGCCGGACGGCCCGCTCGGCCTGCGCGACCGCGCCCTGCTGGAGCTGTTCTATTCCTCCGGGCTGCGCCTATCGGAGGTCTGCGCGCTGCGCTGGCAGGACCTCGACCTCGACGGCGGGCTGGTGACGGTGCTCGGCAAGGGCAGCAAGCAGCGCATCGTGCCGGTCGGCCGCCACGCGCGCGCGGCGCTTCAGGCCTGGCGCGCGGCCTGCGCGGCGGGCGAGGCGGCCTACGTGTTCCCCGGGCGTGGCGGCGCGCGCATCAGCGCGCGCGCGATCCAGCTGCGCCTGCGCCGGCTGGCGCAGCGCCAGGGCATCTTCAAGCGCATCCATCCGCACCTGCTGCGGCACAGTTTCGCCAGCCATCTGCTGGAATCCTCCGGCGACCTGCGCGGCGTGCAGGAGCTGCTGGGCCACGCCGACATCGCCACCACCCAGATCTACACCCACCTCGACTTCCAGCACCTGGCCAAGGTGTACGACGCCGCGCATCCGCGCGCCAGGCGCAAGCGCTGAATGCGCGTCGCTGTTTCCCAACACGCGCGATGGGGGCGCCGCGCGTTCCCCGTTCGCGCATCGGCGCGCTGGCAGGGACGCCGCCGGATACCCGCTTGAAGCCGCGGTGCGCGGCCCCACATCGGCTGTTCCAAGGAGATGCCGATGGATCCCCGCCAGAACCCCCAGGTGTTCCACGCCACCACCATCGTCTCGGTGCGCCGCGGCGGCCAAGTGGTGATCGCCGGCGACGGCCAGGTCACGCTCGGCCACACGGTGATGAAAGCCAACGCGCGCAAGGTGCGCCGGCTGGGCAAGGACGGCCGCGTGCTGGCCGGCTTCGCCGGCGCGGCGGCGGATGCGTTCACCCTGTTCGAGCTGTTCGAGGCCAAGCTGGAGAAGCACGGCCAGCTGACCCGCGCGGCGGTGGAAATGGCCAAGGATTGGCGCACCGAGCGCCGCTTCGGCAAGCTCGAGGCGCTGCTGGCGGTGGCCGATGCCGACACCTCGCTGGTGATCTCCGGCACCGGCGACGTGATCGAGCCGGAGGACGGCCTGATCGCGATCGGCTCCGGCGGCATGTACGCGCTGGCCGCGGCGCGCGCGCTGCTGGCGCATACCGCGCTCGACGCGAAGGCCATCGCCACCGAGGCGCTGGGCATCGCCGGCGACATCTGCATCTACACCAACCGCAACATCGTGGTCGAGACGCTCTAAAGCCCGCGCTGCGGCGTGCCGAGGGCAGACCGATCAACCAAGCGAGTATCGGGGAGCGACTTGATCGGTCTGCCCTCGGTGCGCCGCCTCCAGGACATCCGACATGACCGATTCCTCCTCCATGACCCCGCGCGAGATCGTCGCCGAACTCGACCGCCACATCGTCGGCCAGCACGCCGCCAAGCGCGCGGTGGCGATCGCCCTGCGCAACCGCTGGCGGCGCGCGCAGCTGCCGCCGGAGCTGCGCAACGAGGTGATGCCGAAGAACATCCTGATGATCGGCCCCACCGGCGTGGGCAAGACCGAGATCGCGCGCCGCCTGGCCACGCTGGCCAACGCGCCGTTCGTGAAGGTGGAAGCCACCCGCTTCACCGAGGTCGGCTACGTCGGCAAGGACGTGGAGCAGATCATCCGCGATCTGGCCGACACCGCGGTGAAGCTGTACCGCGCGCAGGCCAAGCAGCGCGTGCGCACCCAGGCCGAGGAGCGCGCCGAGGAGCGCCTCCTCGACGCGCTGCTGCCCAAGCGCGAGGCCGCGCCCGCGTTCGGCTTCAACCCGGCGCAGGCCGCCACCATCGACATCGGCGCCGAACCGTCGGCGCAGGAGTCCGCGACCCGGCAGAAGCTGCGCCGGCAGCTGCGCGCCGGCGAGCTGGACGCGCGCGAGATCGAGCTGGATCTGAGCACCCAGCTTGGCGTGGACATCCTGGCCCCGCCCGGCATGGAGGAAATGGGCCAGCAGCTGCGCCAGATGTTCAGCCAGCTCTCCGGCGGCAAGACCCACAAGAAGCGCATGACCATCGCCGCCGCGCGCCCGCTGCTGGTCGAGGAGGAGGCCGGCAAGCTGGTGAACGAGGACGAGGTGCGCGAGGCCGCGATCGAGGCCTGCGAGCAGCACGGCATCGTGTTCATCGACGAGATCGACAAGGTCGCCAAGCGCAGCGAGGGCATGGGCGCCGACGTCAGCCGCGAGGGCGTGCAGCGCGACCTGCTGCCGCTGGTGGAGGGCAGCACGGTGAGCACCAAGTACGGCCCGGTGAAGACCGACCACATCCTGTTCATCGCCAGCGGCGCGTTCCACCTGGCCAAGCCGTCCGACCTGATCCCGGAGCTGCAGGGCCGCTTCCCGATCCGGGTGGAACTGGACGCGCTCGGCAAGGACGAGTTCGTGCGCATCCTCACCGAACCCAAGGCCGCGCTGACCCGCCAATACGTGGAGCTGCTGGCGACCGAGGGGGTGAGCCTCGCGTTCACCGCGGACGGGGTGGAGCGGATCGCCGAGATCGCCGCGCACGTCAACGAACGCCAGGAGAACATCGGCGCGCGCCGCCTGCACACCGTGCTGGAGCGGCTGCTGGAGCCGCTGAGTTTCGAGGCTCCGGACAAGGGCGGCAGCGTCACCATCGACCGCGCCTACGTCGATGCGCGCCTGGGCGCGCTGGTGCAGGATCCGGACCTGAGCCGCTACATCCTGTGACGCGCGCGCCCGGACGGGGCCATAATCGCGGCATGGACGCGCACGGCGACACCGACAAGGGCACCACCCACTTCGGCTTTCGCGAGGTGCCGGTGGCGGACAAGCAGAAGCTGGTCGGGGCGGTGTTCTCCTCGGTCGCCGGCAAGTACGACCTGATGAACGATGCGATGTCGCTGGGCATCCACCGGCTGTGGAAGCGCCACTTCGTGGCGACCGCGCCGGTGCAGCAGGGCGATTGCGTGCTCGACCTGGCCGGCGGCACCGGCGACATCGCCGCCCTGCTGCAGCCGCGGGTCGGCGCGCGCGGGCGGGTGGTGCTCGGCGACATCAACGGCGACATGCTGCGGGTCGGGCGCGACCGCCTGACCGACCGCGGGCGCGTGCGCGGGCTGGACTACGTGCAGTGCAACGCGCAGGCGCTGCCGTTCCCGGACGCCTGCTTCGACCTGGTCACGATCGCGTTCGGGCTGCGTAATGTGACCGACAAGGACGCCGCCCTGCGCGAGATGCGGCGGGTGCTGCGCCCCGGCGGGCAGGCGCGGGTGCTGGAGTTCTCGCAGGTCACCGCCGGCTGGTTCCGCCCGCTGTACGACTTCCATTCGTTCCAGGTGCTGCCGCGCCTGGGGCGGCTGCTGGCGGACGACGCCGACAGCTACCAGTACCTGGCCGAGTCGATCCGCCGCCATCCGCCGCAGCGCGAACTGCAGGCGATGATGGAGGCGGCCGGGTTCGCGCGCTGCGGCTACCGCAACCTCAGCGGCGGGATCGTGGCGATCCACACTGGCTACGCGGTCGGGTAAGCTGGCGACGGGTAGGCCGGATGGGAGCGCGGGGGGCGCGGACATGCTGGCGGCGGGCAAGTTCCTCGGGGTGCTGAGGCGCTCCTACACCGCGAAGATCTTCGCGGTCGCGTTCTTCGGCACCCACGTGCCGCTGCTGGCGCTGCTGGTTTGGAGCCTGGCGCGCGGCTGGGGCCGGGACGTGCTGCTGGTGCACGTCGTGCTGGTCGCGCTGGCGGCGACCCTGGTCGGGTTCGGGTTCACCCTGGTGCTGCTGCACCGGCTGCTGGCGCCGCTGCGCGCGGCCGTGCGCGCGCTGGATGCCTACGATCTGCGGCGGGAATTGCCCAATCTGCCGGAATCCGGCGCCGACGAACTGGCCGCGCTGGGGCGCGGCCTCAACCGCAACCTGCGGCGCCTGGACGACGGCCTGCGCCAGCTCGAGCACCTCGCCTCGCACGACCCGTTGACCGGGCTGCTCAACCGCCGCGGGGTCGAAGCGCGGGCGGAGCTGGCGGCGCCGGCCGGGGCGCATGCCGATCCGTTCTGCCTGGTCTTGATCGACCTGGACGGCTTCAAGCAGGTGAACGACCGCGAAGGGCACCAGGCGGGCGACCGGCTGCTGGTCGCCACCGCGGAGCGCCTGCGCGCGCGGATGCGCCCGCAGGACTGGATCTGCCGCTGGGGCGGGGACGAGTTCCTGCTCGGGATGCAGGCCAACGCGGACAACACCCGCGCCGTGCTCGCGCGCTGGGCCGCGGAGCTGGCGGGCGAGCAGCCGCCGATCCGCTTCAGCGCGGGCATCGCCGAACGCCGCCCCGGGGAGGACTTCGCGGCCCTGTACCGGCGCGCCGACGAGGCGATGTACGCGGACAAGGCGCGCCGGGCGGCGCCCGGTTCGGGCGGCGCGCTGTCGCCGCAGGCGCAGCAGCCGGCCTGAGCGCGTCCCGCCCGTGGCTCACGCCGCGGGCTGCAAGCCCCAGCTGAGCTTGAGGAACAGGCTGCGGGCGTTGCCGAACAGGTCGGGGTTGCCGTCGTCCATGAACGCCCCGTAGCTGCCGCCGGCGTACAGCGCGGTGCGCGGATCGACCTTGTAGGAGTACACCAGCTGCCCGGCCCAGTCGCGGCTGCGCGCGTCGACCCCGGGCGGATGGCGCGCGGGGTCGCGCTGCACCCGGCTGCCCTCGAATCCGGGCAGCTGGCGGCAGGACATAGGCGCGCGCCGGACGCGTGCGCCGGGCAGTGCCACACGTCAGCACGACCAAGGTCATGCCCGCCGGCCGCGGGGTCGGGCGCTACACTGGGCGCTTCCCCGCCCGCAGGTATCCCCCATGCGTCCGATGCTCCTCTCGGTTTCCGTTGCCGCCGCGCTCGGGCTGCTCGCCGGTTGCGAACGCGCGCCCGCGCCGGCCGCGGCCACCCCGCCCGCCGCCCGCCCCGCCACCGCCCAGGAGCGCATCGTGGACGAGCATTCCTACGCCCAGCCGGACAAGGTCCGCACCACCGACCTCGCGCTCGACCTGGCGATCGACTTCGACCACAAGGTCATCCGTGGCACCGCCACCTACACCCTCGACTGGCTGGACAAGTCCGCGCCGGCGCTGGTGCTGGACACCCGCGACCTGACCATCGACAAGGCCGAGGGCCTGGGGGCCGACGGCCAGTGGACGCCGCTGCGCTTCAGCCTCGCGCCCAAGGATCCGGTCCTCGGCAGCAAGCTGACCATCGAGGCCCCGTCGCACCCGCGCCAGATCCGGGTCACCTATGCCACCTCGCCGCAGGCCTCCGGCCTGCAGTGGCTGGAGCCGGCGATGACCGAGGGCAAGAAGCAGCCGTTCATGTTCAGCCAGTCGCAGCAGATCCACGCGCGCTCGTGGGTGCCGCTGCAGGACACGCCGCAGATCCGCTTCACCTACAGCGCGCACGTGACCGCGCCGAAGGACGCGATGGTGCTGATGAGCGCCGACAACGACCCGAACGCGGCGCGCGACGGCGACTACCACTTCAAGATGCCGCAGAAGATCCCGTCCTACCTGCTGGCGATCGCGGCCGGCGACCTGGTGTTCAAGCCGATCTCCGCGCGCAGCGGGGTGTGGGCGGAGCCGGCGATGGTGGACAAGGCGACCGCCGAGTTCGCCGACACCGAGAAGATGATCGAGACCGCCGAGTCGCTGTACGGCCCGTACCGCTGGGGCCGCTACGACCTGCTGGTGCTGCCGCCGAGCTTCCCCTACGGCGGCATGGAGAACCCGCGCCTGACCTTCGCCACTCCGACCGTGATCGTGGGCGACAAGTCGCTGGTGTCGCTGGTCGCGCACGAGCTGGCGCACAGCTGGTCGGGCAACCTGGTCACCTTCGCCACCGACAAGGACGCCTGGCTCAACGAGGGCTTCACCACCTATGTGCAGGGCCGCCTGACCGAGGCGCTGTACGGCAAGGACATGGCCGACATGGAGCAAGTGATCGACCGCGACGAGCTCAAGCAGGAATACAAGACCCTGCGCCCCGAGCTGCAGCGGCTCTCGCTCAAGCCCGGCACCCTGGCCGACCCCGACGACCAGTCCAGCGCCACCGTGTACACCAAGGGGGCGTGGTTCCTGCAGTTCCTCGAGCAGCGCTTCGGGCGCGAGGCGTTCGACGCCTTCCTCAAGGGCTATTTCGACCACTTCGCGTTCCAGAGCATCACCACCGCGCAGTTCCGCGACTACCTGAAGACCCACCTGCTCGACAAATACCCGGGCAAGGTCAGCCTGCAGGAGGTGGACCAGTGGCTGTACGCGCCGGGCATCCCGGCCGACGCCCCGCAGGTGGAGTCGCGCCGCTTCAGCACGGTGGACGCCGCGCGCATCGCCTGGCAGGGCAGCGGCCAGCTGCCGGCGCCGGCGATCACCGGCGCGTGGAGCACCCAGGAGTGGGTGCACTTCCTGGAGGGCATGCCGGCGACCCTGAAGCCGGAGCAGCTGGCGCAGCTGGATGCCGCCTACCACTTCACCGGCACCCCGAACGGCGAGATCGCGATGCGCTGGTACCCGCTGGCCGAGCGCAGCGGCTATGCCGCCGCGCGCCCGGCGATGGGCCAGTTCCTGGAGCGGGTCGGGCGGCGCAAGCTGATCCTGCCGATCTACAAGGCGCTGGTGGCGACCCCGGACGGGCTGGCGTTCGCCAAGGCGGTGTTCGCCAAGGCGCGCCCGGGCTACCACCCGATCACCACCGGCTCGGTCGAGGCGCTGATCGCGCAGGCCTCGCCGCAGGCCCCGGCGCGCGCGGAGGTCCCGCCCGGGCTGCATCCGGTGGATCCGGCGCCGGCGCCCGCGCAGACCCACTGACGGCCGATGGCGCTGCTGGCGCAGCTCGCGCTGGTGCTGGCGCTGACCGCGCTGCTGCTGCTCGCGGTCGCGCTGGCGCGCGAGCCGTACCGGCTGGTGCGCGCGGCGTTCGCCCTGCAGCGCTGGCGCGCCGGCTGCCGCCGCCGCAGCCTGCGCATCGGCGGCTGGCGCTGGGTGTATGCGGAGCGCCCGGGGCGGGATCCGGCGGCGCCGCCCTTGGTGCTGCTGCACGGCTTCACCGGCAGCAAGGAGAACTGGTACCCGCTGGTGCGCGCGCTCGGCCGCCGCCACCGCGTGCTGGTCCCGGACCTGCCCGGCTGGGGCGAGAGCGAGCGCCGGCGCGGCGAGGACTACGGCTATTCGGCGCAGGCCGCGCGGGTCGCCGAATTCCTGGCCTGGCTCTGCCCGCAGCAGCCGGTGGTGCTGCTCGGGCATTCGATGGGCGGCGGCATCGCCGCGCTGGTGGCCGCGCGCGCGCCGCAGCGGGTGGCCATGCTCGGGCTGCTGAACGCCGCCGGCGTGCGCTTCGCCGACAACGCCTTCGGGCGCGCAGTGCAAGCCGGCGCCAATCCGTTCGCGGTGGAGGACGCCGCGTCGCTGCGGTGCTACCTCGATACCGTCTTCCACGTCCGCCGCGCGCGCCCGTGGATCCCGTGGCCGGCCGCGGCCGCCTACATCGCGCGCCGGCGCGCGGACTCAGGCTTCGAGCAGGCGGTGCTGGACGCGATCGGGCGCGGGCCGGAGGCGCTGCAGCCGGGCGAGGAGGCGGCCGCGATCCGGCAGCCGGTGCTGCTGCTCGGCTGCCGCGCGGACGCCGTGGTCGACCCGAGCGCGCTGGCGGCCTATGCCGCGCGCCTGCCGCAGGCGCGCCAGGTGCTGCTCGAGGACTGCGGGCACATGAGCCTGATGGAGCGACCGCGCGACGTAGCGGCGGCAATACTGGACTGGATGGCGGCCGCGGCGCCGCCGCGGAGGACGGCATGAACACCCCACGCAGCGCGGGACTTTGGCTGTGCCTGCTGCTGGCAGCCTGCCAGCGCGGGCCGGACCCGGCGCAGGCGGCCCAGGCCGCCGCGCAGGCCGCCGCCCAGGCGCAGGCCGCGGCCGAGCTGGAGGCCAAGCTCGAGGCCGCGGAGCAGGCGCAGGACTGGCGGCTGGCCAAGGGCTATGCCGAGGTGCTGCTGGCCGAGCATCCGGCCAGCGCCGCCGCGGCGCGGGTCAAGCCGCGGCTGGACGGGCTGCGCGCCAAGGCCGAGGCGCAGGCGCAGCAGCGCCGGCTGGCCGCGCTGTGGAGCTACGACGACATCGCCGTGCCCGGCGGGCGCCAGCGCTCGGCCGCGATCTATTCGCAGCGGCCGGTGGACACCGACGGCCGCGGCGCGCACCCGGTGCGGCTGATCTTCCGCGACCATCCCAGCTGGGGCCGCAGCGCCTACCTGGTGCTGCAGGCCGGCGACTTCGACTGCTACCGCGGCTGCCGGCTCAAGGTCACGCTGGACGGCCAGGCCCACACCCTACCCGGCTCGCGCCCGAAGACCGACGAGGCGATCGCCATGTTCATCGAGGACTGGAAGGGCCTGTGGAAGCTCGCCAAGTCCGGCCGCGAGTTGACCATCGAATTCCCGACCAAGGCGGTCGGCCGCCGCAGCGCGACCTTCGAGGTCGGCGGCCTGGACCCGGCCCGGCTGCCGAAGTGGAACTGAAGGCGCTCATGCATGCCCCGCCTCAGCCTGGCGCACAAGGCGCACAAGAGGGCTCTCCGGCTGCAGGCGCCTTTTCAATACCGACGCGCAGAGTTTGGGCCGGTTGTGGTAGGGTGCAGATGCAGGGGGCATTCTGACAACGGGTAATTTACGATGATGGCGCGAGTCTCATCGGGATTGTTGCTATTGGCCGTTGCCGGGCAAGCAGGTGCGCAAACTGCTGTTGCATCTAGCGAGGGGGCGGATCAGCCACAATTCGGCCCGGTCAAGAGCGAGTTATGTAGGTGCGATTCAACAACGGGCTGACTCTTTTGCTTGACGACAGACGGAGCAAAATCTCCGTCAACAATGGGCGGGGGGTGCAGGATATAGATCTTGATGCTGCCCTGCTTGCTATGAGTCATGGGGATGCAGCGCTAGCCGGTGCAATCCGGACCCGTTTCCGCGCCACACTTGAAGCCCCTGCGCGCGCGATCACGCTGACGTCAGACGACTTCCCTTCTGCTTTTTCGCAATGGGGCTCAGACACGGGCTGCTTGTCGGTAGACAACGATTGCTGGCATGACCCTGGGCTCAGCTCATATTGGACAGGCGTGTCGGATTTCACGGAGTTTGGCTGGGGTGGTTATTCCCTCACTTTCCTGGCATACGGCGCGCCGAATACGCAGGATGGAAAAGACAGAAGGGACTGGGATCGCTGGCGGAAGAGCCGTTGCGATGATGCCGTCAACAGCGCTTTTTACATGGCCGGGGCTGCGATTGGTGCTGTCGTGCTCTGTCCGACAAGCGCGACAGTTGCCACAGCCGCCACATTGCGGTGTCGCTGCTGCGACCTTCTTCTGGGAGCTTGACAATTGGGCGGACGCAAGTGTTGATTGCAGAGCCCCATATCCCGGGCCGGGGAGGTGGTGACGATATGATCGCAACGTGTCCTTGGGTTGCGTTGATGATGATATTGGTTTACGGGGTGTTGCTGGTGCTAGCGCTGCGGATGCTGCCCGATCGGCCGGAGGCTAAGCTGTTGAAGCGGGTGGCCTATGCGGCGTTCCTGGCGCCAATATTGCTTGCGTGGGCAAAAAACTGGTTTTCGGGGTGAATTGGGCCGAACGCAAGATGGCATCCCCGGCGCATGCGCCGGGGATTGCTTATTGAATAAGCAAGGCCGGTTGTTCAGGCCAGCGCGTAGCCGAACTGCTGGCGGAACTGGTCGGCGAACTCGGCGTAGTCGAAGCGCTGGTTCTGGGTGCCCGGGTGCTCGACCTTGAGCGCGCCCATCAGGTTGCCCATGCGGCCGATGGTCTCCCAGTCGTAGCCCTTCTCGATCCCGAACAGCAGGCCGGCGCGGAAGGCGTCGCCGCAGCCGGTGGGGTCGACCACCCGCCGCTCGTGCGCCGGCGGGATGCGGTGGGTGGTGCCGCCGGCGTGGATCTCCGCGCCCTTGGGGCCGCGGGTGGTGATGTAGGCCTTGACCCGCGCGGCGATCTCGCGCTCGCCCCAGCCGGTGCGCTGCTGCAGCAGGTTGGACTCGTAGTCGTTGACGCAGACGTAGTCGGCCAGCTCGATGAAGCGGCGCAGTTCCTCGCCGTTGAACAGCGGCATGGCCTGGCCGGGGTCGAAGATGAACGGGATGCCGGCCTCGGCGAACTCGCGCGCGTTCTGCAGCATGCCCTCGTAGCCGTCCGGGCTGACGATGCCGATGGTGACGCCCGGCACGTCCTTCACATGGTTCTCGTGGCTGCGCATCATCGCGCCGGGGTGGAAGGCGGTGATCTGGTTGTTGTCGTGGTCGGTGGTGATGAAGGCCTGCGGGGTGAACAGCTCCTCGATCACCTTCACGTGGGCGAGGGTGATGCCCTGCTCGGTGAACCACTCGCGGTAGGGGCCGAAGTCCCCGCCGACGGTCGCCATCGGGATCGGCTCGCCGCCCAGCAGCTTGAGGTTGTAGGCGATGTTGCCGGCGCAGCCGCCGAACTCGCGGCGCATCCGCGGGACCAGGAAGGACACGTTCAGGATGTGCACCTTGTCCGGCAGGATGTGGTTCTTGAACTGGTCGGGGAACACCATGATGGTGTCGTAGGCCAGGGAGCCGCAGATCAGGGCAGCCATGCGCAGGTCTCGGGGCGGGCAGACGGACGGCCGCACAGGGTAGCGTCCCGGCCCGCCCCCGGCCAGCCTCGGGCGCGGTTTTGTTGCCCGCCCCCGGCGCGGTTGCTAGGCTAACCGCCCCCGGCGGCCATGCCCCAGGCGCCGGGCCCCGTCCCCTTCCCGCGTTCCCCCGCGCGCGGCGTCCTCCCCCAGCCGGCAGCCTTCCCGCATGTTCAAGTTCCTCGGGCGCTATTTCTCCAGCGACCTTTCGATCGACCTCGGCACCGCCAACACCCTGATCTACGTGCGCGGCCAGGGCATCGTCCTCAACGAGCCGTCGGTGGTGGCGGTGCGCCAGGACCGCGGCGGCGGCGCCAAGGCGGTGGCGGCGGTCGGCAGCGAGGCCAAGCAGATGCTCGGCCGCACCCCCGGCCACATGACCACGGTGCGGCCGATGAAGGACGGCGTGATCGCCGACTTCACCTATACCGAGGAGATGCTCAAGCACTTCATCCGCAAGGTGCACAAGAGCCGCATCCTGCGCCCCAGCCCGCGGGTGCTGGTGTGCGTGCCGGCCGGCAGCACCCAGGTCGAGCGCCGCGCGATCAAGGAGTCGGCCGAGGAGGCCGGCGCGCGCGAGGTGTACCTGATCGAGGAGCCGATGGCCGCCGCGATCGGCGCCGGCATGCCGGTGACCGAGGCGCGCGGCTCGATGGTGGTGGACATCGGCGGCGGCACCACCGAGGTCGCGGTGATCGCGCTCAACGGCATCGTCTACTCGCAGTCGGTGCGGATCGGCGGCGACCGCTTCGACGAGGCCATCATCAACTACGTGCGCCGCCACCACGGCATGCTGATCGGCGATGCCACCGCCGAGCGGATCAAGCTGGATCTCGGCAACGCCTACCCGCAGCAGCAGGTGCGCGAGGTCGAGATCTCCGGCCGCCACCTCGCCGAGGGCGTGCCCAAGATCATCACCATCAACTCCAACGAGGTGCTGGAGGCGCTGCGCGAACCCTTGGCCGGGATCGTCTCCGCGGTCAAGCTGGCGCTGGAGCAGACCCCCCCGGAGCTGTGCGCGGACGTGGCCGAGCGCGGCATCGTGCTGACCGGCGGCGGCGCCCTGCTGCGCGACCTCGACCGCCTGATCAGCGAGGAGACCGGCCTGCACGTACAGGTGGCGGACGATCCCCTGACCTGCGTCGCGCGCGGCGGCGGGCGGGCGCTGGAACTGGTGGACATGCACGGCAACGAGTTCTTCACCCCGGACTGAGCGCGGGCCTGCGCCCGTCCCGCGCGGGCGGCACGCGCCGTCCGCGCCCCATCCGCCTCCCGCCGCGTCAGGTCACTCCCGCCCGCCCATGTCCCGCGCCGGACCCCCCGCCGCCCGCCCCGGTGACGTCACCGACGTGCTGCGGCTGCTGGCCTACCTGGTGCTGGCCGCGGTGCTGATGCTGCTCGACCACCGCGGCGGCTGGCTGCGCGCGCTGCGCACCCACGCCGAGGTCGCGGTGCAGCCGCTGTGGTGGCTGGCCGAGCTGCCGGGGCGGATCGGCGCCGGCGTGCGCGAGAACCTGGCCAGCCGCGCGCAGCTGGCCGAAGACAACCGCGTGCTGCGCAACGCGCTGCTGCTGCAGGCCGCACGCAATGCGCGCCTGCAGGCGGCGGCGGCGGAGAACGCGCGCCTGCGCGCGCTGCTCGGCGGCGCCGAGCGCAACCGCCTGGACGTGCAGCTGGCCAGCATCCTCGACATCGACCTCGACCCCACCCGCCAGCGCCTGGTGCTGGATGCCGGCAGTGCGGACGGCGTGCGCGTCGGGCAGGCGGTGATCGACGCCGGCGGCCTGCTCGGGCAGGTCACCGCGGTCACCCCCTCCAGCGCGCACGTGCTGCTGATCACCGACCCCGACCACGCGTTGCCGGCGATGGTCGCGCGCAGCGGGGTACGGGTGATGGTGTACGGCAGCGGCCGCAGCGACCTGCTGCGCGCGGCCGACATCCCGCTGTCGGCGGATGTGCGCGAGGGCGATGTGCTGCTGACCTCCGGGCTGGGCGGGCGCTTCCCGGCCGGCTTCGCGGTCGGCACCCTGGGGAGGCTGCGCACCGACGACAGCCGCGCCTTCCTGGAGGCGGACGTGACCCCGGCCGCGCAGCTCGACCGCGGCCGCGACGTGCTGCTGCTGCGCGGCTACCGCCCGCCGCCGCCGGCCCCGCCGCCGTCGCCGGCGGCCCGCGCCGGAGCGCCGCGATGAGCCGCGCGCGCAACCCGTGGGTGCTGCCGGTCAGCCTGCTGCTGGCGATCCTGCTCGGACTGGTGCCGCTGCCGGGCGTGCTGCAGCCGCTGCGCCCGTACTGGCTGGCGCTGGTGCTGGCCTACTGGGTGCTGGAGGCGCCGGCCAAGGTCGGGCTGGGCGCGGCGTTCCTGCTCGGGCTGGCGGCCGACCTCGCCTATGGCGGGCTGCTCGGTGAGCAGGCGATGCGCCTGACCATCCTGACCTTCATCCTCGAGCGCTTCCGTGCGCGCCTGCGCTTCTTCCCGGTCTCGCAGCAGGCGCTGGCGATCGGCGTGCTGCTGTTCAACGACCGCGTGGTCAGCCTCGCCATCCACCTGGTGGTGGGCGCGGTGCTGCTGCCGTGGACGTTCTGGATCGCGCCGCTGGTCGGCATGCTGCTGTGGCCGCCGCTGCGGCTGGTGCTGGATGCGCTGCGCCTGCAGCGGCGGGGCTGAGCCGTGGCGCGCGCGTCCCGCCCGCTCAAGGACCACGCCGGCGAGGCGCGCCTGCTGCGCGCGCGCGCGCTGGCCGGGTTCCTGCTGGTGCTGGCCGGGATGCTGGCGCTGGCCGGCTGGTACTTCCACCTGCAGGTGGTGCGCCACGCCGAGTTCGCCACCCGTTCCGACGCCAACCGCCTGCGGCTGGTGCCGGTGGTGCCGGCGCGCGGGCTGATCTACGACCGCAAGGGGCGGATCCTGGCCGAGAACGTCTCCGCCTGGCGGCTGGACGCGGTGCCCGAGCGCGCCGGCGACGGCGCCGCCCTGCTGCAGCGCCTGCGCACGGTGGTGGCGATCGACGACGAGCAGGCCGAGCGCTTCCTGCGCGACTACCGCGCCGCGCGCCCGTTCCAGCCGGTCACGGTCAAGCTCAAGCTGAGCGACGAGGAGGCGGCGCGCTTCGCGGTCGACCGCTGGCGCTTCCCCGGGGTCGAGCTGGTGCCCTACCTGAACCGGGTGTACCCCTACGGCGAGCTGTTCGCGCACGTGATCGGCTATGTCGGCCGGGTGGACGAGAAGGACCTGGCCGCGCTCGGGCCGGCCGGCGCGGTCTATACCCACATCGGCAAGACCGGGCTGGAGCGCTACTACGACGCCCAGCTGCGCGGGCGCCCCGGCTACCGCCGGCTGGAGACCAATGTCGCCGGGCGCACCGTGCGCGTGCTCGACACCGTGCCGGCGGTGCCCGGCACCGACCTGCGGCTCTCGATCGACCTCGACCTGCAGCGGGCGATGGTGCAGGCGTTCGGCGACCTGGAGGGCACCGCGGTCGCGCTCGATCCGCGCACCGGCGAGATCCTGGCGATGGTCAGCCTGCCCGCGTTCGACCCCAACCTGTTCGTCAACGGCATCAGCCACGCCGCCTACCGCGCGCTGGTCGAGAACCCCTCGCGCCCGCAGTTCAACCGCGCGGTGCTCGGCGGGGTCGCGCCCGGCTCCACCATCAAGCCGTTCATCGGGCTGGCCGGGTTGGACAGCGGCCTGCGCACGCCGGAGGACAAGGTGCTCTCCACCGGCATGTTCTACCTGCCGGGGCAAAGCCGCGGCTACGGCGACTCCCACCGCGGCGGGCACGGCTGGACCGACCTGCGCAAGTCGATCTACGAGTCGGTCAACACCTACTACTACAAGCTCGCGCTCGACCTCGGCATCCAGCGCCTGGACGAATACCTGGCGCGCTACGGCTTCGGCGCGCCGACCGGGGTCGACCTCGCCGGCGAGACCGCCGGCATCCTGCCCTCGCCGGAATGGAAGGCCAAGAACGCGCCGCGCCAGGGCAAGTGGTACCCGGGCGACACCGTCATCACCGGCATCGGCCAGGGCTTCTGGAAGGTGACCCCGCTGCAGCTGGCGCAGGGCACCGCGGCGCTCGGCAACGGCGGCTGGCTGCGCCGCCCGCACCTGGTGAAGGACACCCGCGCCGGCGTGACCGCGCCGTGGCAGCCGGTGCCGCTGGCGCCGCCGCGCCGGATCAGCGAGCGTGCCGACCACCTGCAGGCGGTGCGCGAGGGCATGATCGGCACCGTGCACGGCCCCGGCACCGCGACCAACATCCGCGCCGGCCTGACCTACCTGATCGCCAGCAAGACCGGCACCGCGCAGGTGATCAGCCGGCGCGGCACCGCCGCGCTCGACCCGCGCAGCCTGCCGCTCAACCTGCGCCACCGCGGGCTGTTCATCGCGTATGCGCCGGCGCAGGACCCGCAGATCGCGATCGCGGTCGCGGTCGAGGGCGGCGGCTACGGGGCCTCCAGCGCGGCGCCGATCGCGCGCAAGGTGCTGGACGCCTGGCTGCTCGGCAAGTTCCCGGCGCCGGAGGCCACCGACACCGGCGAGGCCGCCGCCAAGCCGGACTTCAGCAATGTGCGGGGCAGCCCGGACGCAACCCCGGTTATGCCCGCGCCGCAGGCATCGGGCCGGACGCCGCCTGCCGCCGCCAGCGGAGAACGGCGATGAGATGGCTGCTGCGCTGGCTGCTGGACCTGGCGCGGCGGCTGCTGGCGCCGTTCGACCTGCCGCTGCTGGCGGCGCTGCTGGTGCTGATGGGCATTGGCCTGGCCACCCTGTACAGCGCCAGCAACGGCTCCCTGCGGGTGGTGCTGGCGCAGTCCACCTATTTCGCGGTCGGCCTGGCCGGGCTGTGGGTGGCCGCACGCCTGCCGCTGCCGCTGCTCAGGCAGTTCACCCCGGCGATCTACGCCGCCTCGATCGTGCCGCTGCTGCTGGTGCTGGTGATCGGCAAGGGCAAGTACGGCAACCACTGGATCAGCCTCGGGGTCTTCAACGTGCAGCCGGCCGAGCTGGCCAAGCTGACCCTGCCGATGATGCTGGCCTGGGTGTTCGACCGCCATCGGCTGCCGCCGCGGCTGCCGGTGCTGGCGCAGGCGCTGGCGGTGATCGCGCTGCCGGTCGGGCTGATCCTGCTGCAGCGCGACCTCGGCACCGCGGTGCTGGTGCTGGCCAGCGGCGTGATCGTGCTGTTCCTGGCCGGGGTGTCGTGGTGGTGGTTCGCCAGCGCCGGGATCGCCGGGCTGGGCGCGTTCGCGTTCGTGATGCTGGCGCCGGTGGAATGGATGGGCTTCCTGCGCCCGTACCAGCAGGAGCGCCTGCTGATGTTCCGCAACCCGGAGAACGACCCCATGGGCGCCGGCTGGAACATCATCCAGAGCAAGATCGCGATCGGCGGCGGCGGGCTGGCCGGCAAGGGCTGGGGGCAGGGCACCCAGTCGCACCTGAACTACCTGCCCGAGCACACCACCGACTTCGTGTTCTCGGTGCTGGCCGAGGATTTCGGCTGGCTCGGGGTGGTGCTGGTGCTGGCGCTGTACCTGTTCGTGATCGGCCGCTGCCTGTGGATCGCGGCCGAGGCGCGCGACGGCTACGGCCGCCTGCTGGCCGCGGCGCTGGGCCTGGCCCTGTTCGTGTACGTGCTGGTGAATGGCGGCATGGTCTCCGGCCTGCTGCCGGTGGTCGGGGTGCCGATGCCGCTGCTCAGCTACGGCGGCACCGCGCCGGTCACGCTGCTGCTGGGGTTCGGGGTGGTGATGGCAGTGCGCGCGCACCGCCCGGTGCATCGCTGAGGCCCCACTGGCTGAATGCGCGGTTCGGGTCGCGCCGGGGCCGCGTGCTACCCTCGCGCCGATGATCCGCCGCGTCCTGCCCCCGATCGCCGCGTTGGCCCTGGCGGCCTGCGCGGTGACCCCGCCGAAACCGGCCCGCGCCGGTGCCATCGCGCCGACCGCCGCTCCCGCAGCCGCGCCGGGCCCCGTCGCGCCACCGCCACCGGCAATGCCGGCGCCCGCGGATCTGGCGGCCGCACGCGCGGCGTTCGTGCGCGAGACCGCGCAGCGCTTCGGCATCCCGGCAGCGCAGATCGAGGCGACCCTGGCCCGCGCCCAGATCCGCGAGGGCGTGATCCGGGCGATGGCGCGCCCGGCCGAGGCCAAACCCTGGCGCGAGTACCGTCCGATCTTCATCCAGCCCAAGCGGATTGACGACGGGCGTGCCTTCCTGGAGGCGCACCGCGCCGCCCTGCAGCGGGTCGAGGACCGCTACGGCGTGCCCAAGGAGATCATCGTCGCCATCCTCGGGGTGGAGACCAGCTACGGCCGCAACCAGGGCAACTGGCCGGTGCTGGATGCGCTGTACACCCTGGCCTTCGCCTATCCGCGCAGCGGCGATCCGGCCCGGGTCGAGTACGAGAACCGGCGGCAGGCCTTCTTCCGCGACGAGCTGGCGCAGCTGTTCGCGCTGGGCAAGGAGGAGGGGCTGGACATCACCGCGCTCAAGGGCAGCTATGCCGGGGCAATGGGCTGGGGCCAGTTCATGCCCTCCAGCTACCGCCAGTACGCGGTGGACGGCGATGGCGACGGCCGGCGCGACCTGTTCGGCGACCTCGACGACGTGTTCGCCTCGGTCGCCAACTACTTCGCGAAGAAGGGCCAGTGGCAGCGCGGCGGGCCGGTGATGGCGCGCGCGCTGCGCGCCCGGGACGCCGCGGCCTTCGCCAATCCCGGCAACGCGGTCACCCTCGACCAGTCGCTGGCGGGCCTGCAGGCGCAGGGCTACCGCGCCGCGGATCCGGCGGCGGTGCTGCACCTGGACGGCGGCCAGCCGGTGACCCTGATCACCCTCGACGGCGCGGACGGCCCCGAATACTGGATCGTGTACAACAATTTCCGCGCGATCACCGCCTACAACGTCTCGCGCCTGTACGCCACCGCGGTGTACCAGCTGGCGCAGGCGATCGCCGGGCCGCGGAGCGGCGGGGCATGACGCGCGGCTGGCGCCTGGCGGGGGCGCTGCTGCCGCTGGTGTTGGCGGCCTGTGCGACCCCCCACGGTACCCGCACGCCCGGCCCGCTGGTGCACGTGCCGACCCCGCCGCCGGTGCCGGCGCAGCCGGCGCGCAAGGTCTCGCCCTACGCGCCGGCGCAGGAGGACCCGTCCAAGCGCGGCGACTACGTGGCCGGCGGCCTGTTCCGCCCCGGCGAGCCGGACACCGTGCCCGCCGACATCCCGGACGTGGACGCCATCCCGGAGCCGGAGGTGCGCGCCGAGCCGCGCGCCGCCACCGGCAACCGCGACTACGTGGTGCTCGGCAAGCGCTACCGGGTGCTGGATTCCGAGCACGGCTACGTCGAGGAGGGGCTGGCCTCGTACTACGGCACCAAGTTCCACCGCCGCCGCACCTCCAGCGGTGAGGTGTACGACATGTACGCCTTTACCGGCGCGCATCGCAGCCTGCCGCTGCCGAGCTTCGCGCGGGTGACCAACCTGGACAACGGCAAGTCGGTGATCGTACGCATCAACGACCGCGGCCCGTTCCATTCCGACCGCCTGATCGACCTCAGCTACGCCGCCGCGGTCAAGCTCGGCTACCGCGAGCGCGGCACCGCGCGGGTGCGGGTGGAGGCGCTGGTCCCGGAGGACGCGCCGCCGGCGGACGCCGCGCCCAGCGGGCTCGACCGCTGGGTCGCGCAGGCCGGCCCCGCCGCCGCCACCGGACCTGCGGCCAGCGCCGCCGGCGACCCGCCGGTCCCGGCTCCGGCTTCGGCCCAGGCGGCAGCGCGGTTCGAGGCCCGCGCGCCGGACGGGCAGGCGCGCAGCGCGGATGAATTCGAGGCGTGGATGCGTGCGCGCGGGATCCGCGTGGCCCGCGGCCGGCCGGCCGATCCGGCACCCACGCCGGTCGCGGCGACAGCGCCTGCCGCGCAGGCCGCGGCAGCGGCGGAGGCCGGCGTGGTCCTGCAGGTCGCCAGCTATGCCAGCGAGGACGCCGCGCGCCAGGCCCAGCAGCGGCTGGCGCAGGCGGCGATCGCCGGGGCCAGCGTGCGCGACGCCGAGCTCGGCGGGCGCCGGCTGTGGCGGCTGCGGATCGGGCCGGTGCCGGAGGCGCAGGTCGCGGAACTCCGCGCCCGCCTCGCCGGTCTGGGCTTCGGCCCGCCGCTGCGCGTGCGCGAGTGATGCCGCGGCGGGCGCCCACCGCGCCTTACAATCCCGTCCTTTGACCGCGCGCCGCCGCGCGCGCCCGGAGCCGTCCCCGATGCCCTCCCGCCTTGCCGTCCCCGCCCTGGCCAGCGCCGCCTTCGTCCTCGCCGCCGGCCTCGCCCTCGCCCAAGCCCCGGCGCCCGCCCCGGCGCGCCCGGCCGCGCTGAGCGACAGCCTGCCGATCCCGGAGGCACCGGCGCCCAAGGTCAGCAAGGCCTGGCTGGTGATGGACTACGCCACCGGCCAGGTGCTGGCCGGCGAGAACATCCACGCGCCGGTCGAGCCGGCCAGCATCACCAAGGTGATGACCAGCTACGTGATCGCCGCGGAGATGGCCGCCGGCAAGATCAAGCCGGACGACCCGGTGCTGATGAGCGAGCACGCCTGGCGCACCGGCGGCGCCGGCACCGACGGCAGCTACAGCGGGTTCGAGGTGAACAAGACCGCGCCCTTGGTGGAGATGGAAAAGGGCATGGTGGTGCAGTCCGGCAACGACGCCGCGATCGCGCTGGCCGAGCACGTGGCCGGCAGCGAGCAGGCGTTCGCGCAGCTGATGAACGCCTATGCCAAGAAGCTCGGGATGAAGAACTCCCACTTCGTCAACCCGCACGGGCTGTCCGCCGAGGGCCATCTCACCACCGCCTACGACCTGGCCCTGCTCGGGCGCGCGCTGATCCGCGACTTCCCGGTCGCCTACAGCTACAACAAGATCAAGGAATTCACGGTCGGCCCGATCACCCAGCCCAACCGCAACCTGCTGCTGTGGCGTGACCCGTCGGTGGACGGCATCAAGACCGGGCACACCTCCAGTGCCGGCTACTGCCTGATGGCCTCGGCCAAGCGCGGCGACATGCGCCTGATCACGGTGGTGATGGGCGATAGCAGCGAGAACCAGCGCGCGGTGGATTCGCAGGCGCTGCTGAACTGGGGCTTCCGCTTCTTCGAGACGCATGCCCTGTACGGCCCGGGCAAGCCGCTCGCCACGCCCAAGGTGTGGAAGGGCGAGGCGCGCACGGTGCCGGTCGGGGTCGCGCAGCCGCTGCTGGTGACCACCCCGCGCGGCCAGTACGCGCGCCTGAAGGCGAGCATGGACCTGCCGAAGTCGCTGGTGGCGCCGATCGCCAAGGGCCAGCGGCTGGGCACGGTCAAGGTCACCCTCGACGGCAAGCCGGTCGCGCAGGCGCCGCTGGTGGCGCTGGCCGCGGTCGAGCAGGGCGGCTTCTTCCGCCGCCTGTGGGACGCGCTGCTGCTGTGGTGGCAGGGCTGAGGCCCGATCGGGCTGCGTTGCAGCATGACACTCTAGGGTCGATGCCTTAGCTTGCTAATGCCCATAAGGGCAATGCTAGGGGTGACCAGAGATGACGCACATTAAACAGAAGGCCGGGCTGCGACTCGCGGTTGGACTGATTTGTGTCTGTATGTCTACTCAGGTGTTCGGGCAGCAGTGGGGGGGGGGAGACTATATTTGAGGCGAATGGAGACGAACGATTTTTCTTGATCGATGGTGCTTTTGGTTTTGGTGAGATCAAGGCTCCGTTCGGCTCAGCAGTCATCGATATGGCCTCCGGTGGAATGCTGGTGAATACCGAATCGGGAAGCTTCCAAGTCGGGCTGAGTGATGTGGTTGCTGAGGCTTCAAGGTACGATTCAGCGCTCCAGGGGTACATCAATAGTCAGTTAGATTTCTATTTCATGCGCGGAGGAGTGTCGCTGTATGCTGAAAGCAGGGGGGATTCGCACTCCTTGAATGGGCCGCGTGAGTATTGCAACTTTGTTGGCTGCGATCCAATGTTTTCTGGCTGGTATCCTGGTTACGATGACCAGTTCTTTTTCGAGCTATTTCAAAAAAGGCCGCCAGGGGTTCCGCCGGCGCCACGGCCTCCATCCCATGAAGAATGTGTGGCTGCATTTGAGGATGTCGTAGAAGCCAGGCTGGCGGTTGATCAGGCCGAGGAAGTATGCAAATTGGCCGCGCGTTCAGGCAGTAAAGCCAAAGGCGTCGCGTGTGGTTTAATGCTGCTCTACGGCGCCATTAAAACTTCCCAGGCTGCCAATCGGGGCGCGGGCTGCGCGGTGCCGCCGGAACCACCGCCGCCGCCGCCAGAGCACGGGTATTACACCTGGTGGGGGTGGACGAACTAACGAACTAAAAGAATCGGCGCTAATGCGGGCCTAGCTCGGGTTGGTCGGGGCTGAGGGCCTGCCATGCTTCGGCCTCACTGAGCCGACAGCGGAGCGGATTGCGACTGACGCGGTGAATTGATGGCCGTTCTTCGATGGCTAATCGTTGCGCTCCTGCTGCTGGGCGATCTGCTTAGCCCCTTTTCGATGCTATTTCTCCATCGCTCCGGTGCTGCTGGAGCGATGGCTTTCGCCTTGCTGCTGGTCGTGTCCATGGTTGCGTTCTTGGCGGCGGCCGTGCAAGGGCTGCGACTGCACTATCCGTCTCCGCACGGACTGCATTTTCCCGCTGCGGGAATGTGGCGGATGTTGCTTGGTGGCTTGATCCCGGTTCTGGTGTTTTCGGCGTGCTGGTGGAACTTGTTTTTGCATGCGGGCCCGTTTCCCAGTGATGCCGGTTGGATGGAGGGGATGGCTGGCTGGCAGAAGTATTTCTATGTTCTGTTGGTCGCGCCGATGGCGGAGGAAGCGGCGTATCGCGCTTGGTTGCTTGGGCCGCAGTGGAATGGGCGGGCGTTGCCGCTGCGGCTGTTCGTTGCATGCTTCGGCTTCGCTTGGGGGCATCTGCTTTTCTCGGATTCAGGGTCAGCGTGGTTCCAGTTTGGCCGCTTGGTCGACTATCTCGCCTTCTCCTGCGTCGTGACTTTCTTGTGGTTACGTACCCGTAATTTGTGGGTGTGTGTCGCGATGCATTTCGCGAGTAATTTGTTGGCAGAGGTTTTGAAGTTTGCCGGATAGCTCGCGCCTGGCTCTTTGCGGGCGGTACTTGAGCCGCGCCGGCGGCGCCCCCATCATCGCGGGCATGGCCATCCATTCCGACAATCCCGAACACGGCTTCCAGTTCCCCGGCACCTTCGAGCTGTCGGCGATGGGGGCCGCCGACCAGCATCTGGAGGCGGTGTTGCCGCAGCACCTGCTGGAGGCTGGGATCGACGTTCTGCACGAAAGTGTCAGCTGGCGGCATTCGTCCAGCGGCAAGTACGTCTCGGTGCGGATCGCCTTCCGCGCGCGCTCGCGCGAGGAGTACGAGCGCGCGCACCAGGCGCTGCGCGACCACCCGGAAGTGAAGTGGACGCTGTGAGCGCGGCCTGCGCGGGCGCGCCCGTGCAGGGGCCCGCTACCGGCGTGGTGCGCGACCTCGGGCGCCGGCCCTACGCGCCGGTCTGGCGCGCCATGCAGGCGTTCACCGATGCGCGCGGCGCGGACACCCCGGACGAGCTGTGGCTGGTCGAGCACGAGCCGGTGTTCACCCTCGGCCAGGCCGGCAAGCCGGAGCACGTGCTGATGCCGGGCGAGATCCCGGTGCTGCACGTGGACCGCGGCGGCCAGGTGACCTACCACGGCCCCGGCCAGCTGGTGGCCTATCCGCTGCTGGACTTAAAGCGCCTGAAGCTCGGCGTGCGCGACTACGTGTGCCGGATCGAGCAGGCGGTGATCGACACCCTGGCCGAGTGGAACATCGGCGCCGCGCGCCGCGACGGCGCCCCCGGGGTCTACGTCAACGGCGCCAAGATCGCCTCGCTGGGCATCCGCGTGCGCCGCGGCTGCAGCTTCCACGGGCTGGCCTTCAACATCACCGGCGAGAGCACCCCGCCGTTCGCGCGGATCAACCCCTGCGGCTACGCCGGCCTGCAGGTGGTGGCGCTGGCCGACCTCGGCGGGCCGTCGTCGCTGGAGGCGGTCAAGCCGGTGCTGGTGGCGCAGCTTGGGCGCCAGTTCGGGATCGACTGGCAGGCGGGCGCGGCCGACTCTGCGATAATCGCGGCATGAGCCAAGCCCCCCGCAGCATCCCCCTGGCCGTGGTCGACGACGCCGGCGGCGCGCCCGCGCCCGGGGTGCCGCAGCGGGCGCAGGACAAGATCGCGCGTTCGCCGGTGGAGTTCGCGCCGGCACCGGTGCTGCGCAAGCCCGGCTGGATCCGGGTGCGGCTGCCGAGCGGCAACGCGGTGCAGGCGCTCAAGGGGCGCCTGCGCGCGCAGCGGCTGGTCACGGTGTGCGAGGACGCCAGCTGCCCCAACATCCACGAGTGCTTCAGCCACGGCACCGCGACCTTCATGATCATGGGCGCGGTCTGCACCCGCCGCTGCAGCTTCTGCGACGTGGCCCACGGCCGCCCGCTGCCGCTGGACGCGGACGAACCGCGCCGGCTGGCGGAGACGATCGCGCAGATGGGGCTGCGTTACGTGGTGATCACCAGCGTCGACCGCGACGACCTGCGCGACGGCGGCGCCGGGCACTTCGTCGCCTGCATCCGCGCGGTGCGCGCGGCCGCCCCCGGCATCCGGATCGAGATCCTGACCCCCGACTTCCGCGGCAAGGGGCGCATGGAGCGCGCGCTGGAGGTGCTGGCGCAGGCGCCGCCGGACGTGTTCAACCACAACATCGAGACGGTCCCGGCGCTGTACCGCAACGTGCGCCCCGGCGCCGACTACGCGTGGTCGCTGGAGCTGCTGCAGAGGTTCAAGGCGCAGCATCCGGACATCCCGACCAAGAGCGGCATCATGCTCGGCCTCGGCGAGACCCTGGAGCAGGTGCACGCGACCCTGCGCGACCTGCGCGCGCACGCGGTGGACATGGTCACCATCGGCCAGTACCTGCAGCCCTCGCCGGCGCACCACCCGGTGCTGCGCTACTGGACCCCGGAGGAGTTCCAGGCGCTGGCCGCGTACGGGCAGGAGTTGGGGTTCGCCCACGTCGCCTCCGGGCCGATGGTGCGCTCCAGCTACCACGCCGACCGCCAGGCCGCCGGGCTGGGCTGAGCGGCCGCGCCGGCCGGTCCTGCCGGGCCAGGCTGGACGCCGGCTGACCGCCGCCCGCGCGGTTCGCGGCCTGCACGCCTTGACAGCGCAACTTGCGGCACTATGTCGGTGTCGCATGCGCGGGCATCCCGCCCCGTGCCGCCCGCCGGACCCCCCGATGAAGCCGACCCGCCCCCTGCTCGCCCTCGCTCTCGGCCTGGCCCTGACCGCCCCGCTGGCGCTGCTGGCGCGCGCCGATACCGCCGTCGCCCCCACCGCCGCCGGCCCCACGCCCGACCAGGCCACCACCGCGCGCCTGGTCTACGGCCTGCTGTCGGACAGCCGCTACGCCTACCGCCCGCGCCCGCTGGACGCGCAGCTCTCGCGCGAGGTGTTCAAGCGCTACCTGGAGGCGCTCGACCCGAACAAGATGTTCTTCACCGCGCAGGACGTGGCCAGCCTCGGCGCGCGCTACCAGGACCGCCTCGGCGATGCCATCCGCAGCGGCGACGTGGCCCCGGCATGGACGATCTTCGCGCTGTACCGCCAGCGCGCGGCCGAGCGCCTGGCCTATGCGCGCGCGCAGCTCAAGGGCGGGTTCGACTTCGGCAAGGACGAGCGCTTCGCATTCGACCGCAAGGACGCGCCGTGGGCGGACGCGGCCGCGCTGGACGCGCTGTGGCGGCAGTCGGTGAAGAACGACTGGCTGCGCCTGAAGCTGGCCGGCAAGTCGCCGGAGGAGATCCGCAAGATCCTCGACAAGCGCTACGCCACCAGCGCCGAGGACATCGCCCGGATCAAGAACGAGGACGTGTTCCAGACCTTCATGAACGCCTATGCGGAGTCGATCGACCCGCATACCGACTACCTCACCCCGCGCAGCGCGGAGAACTTCAACCTCAGCATCTCCAACTCGCTGGAGGGCATCGGCGCGGTGCTGCAGCGCCAGGACGACGTGACCGTGGTGCGCGAGATCGTGCCCGGCGGCCCGGCCGCGCTCAGCGGGCGGCTCAAGCCGGGCGACCGCATCGTCGGCGTCGGCCAGGGCGGCAAGGGCGAACTCAAGGACGTGGTCGGCTGGCGCACCGACGACGTGGTGCAGCTGATCCGCGGCCCGGCCAACACCCAGGTGCGGCTGGAGGTGGTGCCGGCCGAGGCGCCGCTGGACAGCAAGCCGCAGCTGTTGACCCTGACCCGCGCCAAGGTGCGGCTGGAGGACGCGCGCGCCAAGGCCGAGACCATCACCATTCCCGCCTCCGGCGGCCAGCCGGCGCGCCGGATCGGGGTGATCAAGCTGCCCGGCTTCTACCAGGACTTCGAAGCGCGCCGCCGCAACGAGTCCGACTACGCCTCCGCCACCCGCGACGTGGCGCGCATCCTCGCCCAGTTCCGCCAGCAGAAGGTGGACGGGGTGGTGCTCGACCTGCGCGGCAACGGCGGCGGCTCGCTGAGCGAGGCGGTCGAGCTGACCGGGCTGTTCATCGACCAGGGCCCGGTGGTGCAGGTGCGCGAGTCCGGCGGCCGGGTCAGCGTGGAGAGCGACCGCCGCCCCGGCGTCGCCTGGGACGGCCCGCTGGCGGTGCTGATCAACCGCGGCTCGGCCTCGGCCTCGGAGATCGTCGCCGGCGCGATCCAGGACTACGGGCGCGGGCTGGTGATCGGCGAGACCAGCTTCGGCAAGGGCACGGTGCAGAACATGGTCGACCTCGACCGCTGGCCGGCCAACGAGCAGCCGCGCTACGGCCAGGTCAAGCTGACCATCGCCCAGTTCTTCCGCCCGGACGGCAGCAGCACGCAGAACAAGGGCGTGGTGCCGGACGTGAGCTTCCCGGCCAGCGTGGACGCCAGCCAGTTCGGCGAGAGCACCTACGACAACGCGCTGCCGTGGACCCGGATCGCGGCGGTGCCGCACCTGCGCTACGGCAACTTCACCCCGCTGCTGCCGGCGCTGGAGGCGCGCCACCAGGCGCGGGTGGCCAACGACGTCGAGTTCCAGTGGTGGATGCAGGACGTGCGCAAGTTCCGCGAGGACAGCGCCAAGAAGTCGGTCTCGCTCAACGAGGCCGAGCGCCGCGCCGAGCGCGACGCGTTCGATGCCCAGCGCAAGCAGCGCGCGGAGCTGCGCAAGCAGCTCGGGCTGGCGCGCGACCCGCTGCTGGACGAGCGCGAGGACGACGGCCTGCGCGCGGACGAGCGCGACGTGGCCAAGGACGCCGCGCGCGAGCAGGCGGCCAAGAATGCGCCGGACCCGCTGCTGCACGAGTCCGCGGCGATCCTCGCCGATGCCATCGGCCTGCTCGGTGCGGACGCCAAGCTGGCCGCGCAGGTGCTGCCGGAGTCGCGCACCAGCGGGCACTGGACCGACTGACCGCACTGGACGCCGGTCGCGCTTGCGGCGATCATCGCCGGCCACACGAGGGGCGCCTGCGGGCGCCCTTCGCGCATCCGGCGCCCGAGCCTGCCTGCATGTCCACCGCGTCTGCCCCCGTCGCCCGCGTCGCCCTCGCGCTGGCCGCGGTCTACCTGATCTGGGGCTCCACCTACCTCGCGATCCGGTTCGCGCTGGAGGGCGGTTTCCCGCCGTTCCTGCTCGGCGGCCTCCGCTTTCTGCTCGCCGGTGCGCTGATGTACGCCCTGCTGCGCGCGCGCGGGGTACCGCCGCCGAGCGCCGCGCAGTGGCGCAACGCCGGCGTGCTCGGCCTGCTGCTGCTGGTGCTCGGCAACGGGCTGGTGAACGTGGCCGAGCGCGAGGTGGCCTCCGGCATGACCGCGGTCGCGATCGCCTCCGCGCCGCTGTGGATGGCGGTGTTCGCCGCCGGCCGCGGCGAACGCCCGGCCGGAGTCGAATGGCTGGGCCTGGCGCTCGGCTTCGCCGGGGTGGTCGCGCTGCAGGCCGGGCCGGGCGGGATGCAGGCCGCCCCGCGCGGGATGCTGGCGCTGCTGGTGGCGACCCTGGCCTGGTCGTGGGGCTCGGTCTGGAGCCGCGGCCGCGACCTGCCGTCGCCGTTCATGGCCGCGGCCGCGCAGATGCTGCTGGGCGGGGCGATGATGCTGGGCCTCGGCCTGCTGCTGGGCGAGCGGCTGCACGCGTGGCCGCGCGCGGGCGGGCTGGCCGCGTTCGCCTACCTGGTGCTGGCCGGTTCGATCGTCGCCTACTCCGCCTATGCCTGGCTGCTGCGCCACGTACGCCCGGTGCTGGCCGGCAGCTATGCCTACGTGAACCCGGTGATCGCGCTGGCGCTGGGCGCCTGGCTGGCGCACGAGCGCTTCGGCCGCCAGCAGTTGGTGGCGATGGGGGTGATCCTGGCCGGGGTCATGGCGATCAGCCTGGCGCGGGCGCGCGCGCGATGAGCACGCGCGACCGCCGCGGCCTGTGGATGGCGATCGGCGCCTACGCCCTGTGGGGCGTGATGCCGCTGTACTGGCACCTGCTGAGCGCGGTGCCCGCGCTGCAGATCGTGCTGCACCGGATCGTGTGGAGCGCGCTGTTCGTCGGCGGCTACCTGCTCTGGCGCGACGGCCGCCACTGGCTGCGGCGCACCCTGGCGCAGCCGCGGCTGTGGTGGATGCTGCTGCTCAGCGGGCTGCTGATCGCCTGCAACTGGGGGCTGTACATCTGGGCGGTGAACGCCGGGCACGTGGTCGAGAGCGCGCTCGGCTACTTCATCAACCCGCTGTTCAACGTGCTGCTCGGCGTGCTGCTGCTGCGCGAGCGCCTGCGCCCGCTGCAATGGCTGGCGGTCGCGCTGGCCGCGCTGGGCGTGCTGTGGCTGGCGCTGCAGCACGGGCGGCTGCCGTGGATCGCGCTGGCGCTGGCCGCCTCGTTCGGGTTGTACGGGCTGCTGCGCAAGCTGGCGCACGTGGACGCGGTGGCCGGGCTCGGGGTGGAGAGCGCCTACCTGCTGCCGCCGGCGCTGCTGGGGCTGGCCTGGTACGCGCTGCACACGCCGGGCGGGCTGTTCGCCGGCAGCGGCGCGGGCGGGGCCGCGCTGCTGGTGTTCGGCGGGGTGGTCACCGCGCTGCCGCTGGTCGGCTTCGCCTATGCGGTGCGGCGGGTGCCGCTGGCGACCATCGGCCTCTTGCAATACCTGTCGCCGACCCTGCAGTTCCTGATCGGCGTGTTCGTGTTCGGCGAGCCGTTCGACCGCACCCGCCTGGTCGGCTTCGCCTGCATCTGGCTGGCGCTGGCGGTGTTCGCGGCCGACGGGCTGCGCCGCGGGCGCGCCGCGCCGGCGCCGCCGGAGTGAGGGCGCGGCTCAGGCCGCGCGCAGCGCCTCGGTCACCGGCAGCCGCGCCGCGCGCAGCGCCGGCAGCAGACCACCGATCAGACCGATCCCGAGCGCCCACTTCAGCCCGGTCCACAGCAGCGCGGGGGTGACCCGGAACTGGAACACCACCTGGCTGAAGTTCTGGCCGAGGGTGCTGACCGTGTGCCCGTTGAACAGCCCCCAGGCGATGGCCGCGCCCAAGAGCCCGCCGAGCAGCGCCAGCAGCATGGTCTCCAGCATCACCGCGGTCACCACCGGCAGGCCGCGGAAGCCGAGCGCGCGCAGGGTGGCGATCTCGCGCGCGCGCCCGGCCACCGCCGCGTACATGCTGTTGAGCGCGCCGAACACCGCGCCGACCGCCATGATCACGCCGATCACGCTGCCGAGGATGCGGATCAGCCGGGTCAGCGCCTGCGATTGCCGCCCGTAGTAGTCGCGGGTGGTCAGCACGTCGAGCTTGAGCCGCGGGTCGGCCGCCAGCGCCGCCTTCAGCTGCGAAAAGCCGGTCCTGCCGTCCAGCTTCACCGTCACCGACTGGAACGCGCTGCGCTGGTAGGCCGGGCCGAGCGCGTCGGCGTCGGTCCACAGCTCCGAATCGTGCGCGTCCCCGGAGGCGAACACGCCGACCACGGTCCACTGCTGGTTGGCCAGCTTCAGCGGCCGGCCCACCTTGAGCCCGCGGAACTGGCGCTGCGCGCCGCGCCCGACCACGATCTCGCGCAGGCCCGGGGTGAACCGGCGGCCCTCGACGATGCGCAGCTGCGGGCGGATCGCCCAGCCGGCCGGGCCGACCCCGCGGAACTGCACGTTGGCGTCGGTGCCGTCGGCGCGGCTCGGCAGGTTCACCACCTGCGACAACTCCGGCGAGGCCAGTGCCTGGCCGTCGGCGCCGCGCGCGATGCCCGGCAGCGCGGCGATCAGCGGCGCCTGGTCGCGGGTGATCACCGAATTGGTCTCGGCCTGCGAACCGCCGCGCAGGATGATCGCGGTGGCCGCATCGCCGGTGCGGTCGAGGGTGGCCTTGAAGCCTTCCGCCATCGCCAGCATCGCCACCAGCACGCCGACCACGCCGGCGATGCCCACCACGACCACGCTGGAGGCGCCCCAGCGCTGCGGCAGGCTGGCGATGCCGATCTTTGCGGCCTCCCATGCCAGCCGGCCGCTGCGGGTCAGCGCCAGCCACAGCGCGACCGCCAGCGCCAGCGCCAGCACGCCCTGCCAAGGCAGCGCGATCCACACTGCCAGCAGCAGCGCCAGCAGCAGAAGGGTGAGCAGGCCGGAAACGAAACGCGTCATGGCAGTCCCCTCAGCGCCCGGCGAGGGCATCGACGATGTTCAGGCGCATCCCGCGCAGCGCGGGCAGCAGGCCGACCACCAGCCCGATCGCCACCATCAGCGCGATCCCGCTGGCCCAGGTCTGCGCCAGCAGCCCGGGCAGCTGCACCATGCCGCCGCTGGCGGCGGACACCATCGGCACGATCGCGGCGGCCAGCAGCAGCCCGAGGGTGCCGCCCAGCACCACCAGCAGCACCGATTCGGCCAGCACCAGCCACAGCACGCTGCGGTTCGTGAAGCCGATGGTCTTGAGCACCGCCAGCTCGGGGATGCGCTCGCGCACCGCCTGCGCCATGGTGTTGCCGGTCAGCAGCAGCAGGGTGAAGAACACCGCGCCCATGATCGCCGACACGATCAGCCCGATGTCCGCGAACTGCTTGGCGAAGCTCTGGTTGAACGCGGCCTCGCTCTGGGTCTTGGTTTCGTGGTCGGAATTGGCCGAGAGCGCGTCGATGGCCTTGGCCACGCGCGCGGCCGCGCCGGCGCCGGTCGGCTCCACCACCCACCAGCCGACCCGGCCCTTCACGTAGTCGTTGGCCTCGTCGAAGTACTTCCAGTGGAAGAACAGCACGCGCTCCTGCGCCTTCTGCTTCGGGTCCGCGACCTTGTAGATGCCGCGCAGGGTGAACTGCCAGTCGTTGCTGCCGCGGGTGGGGAAGATGGTGGCCTGCAGCGGGATGGTGTCGCCGATCTTCCAGCCGAAGCGCTTGGCCAGCGACTCGCCCACGATCGCGCCGCGCTGGTCGGCCAGCCAGGCGTCCTTCTGCGCCTTCGGCAGCTGGTACTCGGGATACAGGTCGAGGTATTCGGGGCTGACGCTGAAGTTCGGGAAGAAGTTCTTCGGGTCGCGGTAGATGCCGCCGAACCAGGCCGCGTAGGCCGCCTTCTTCACCCCCGGCACCGCGCGCAGCTGCGCGTCCAGCCGGTACGGCAGCATCTGCGTGATCGACAGCCGCGACATGGTGATCATGCGGTTGGCACCGGCCACGCTGCCGCCGGCGTTGAACGCCACCCGCACCGAGTCGAGCAGGCCGAACAGCAAGAACGCGGCCAGCACCGACAGCAGGGTGAGCAGGGTGCGGGTCTTGCTGCGCATCAGCGCGGCCCAGACCAGGGGCAGGTACTTCATGGCTGTCTCCCGCTCAGGCCGCCTGCGCCGCCGGGGTGACCAGCACGCCCTTGTCGAGGTGCAGGGTGTGGGTGGCGTATTCGGCGGCCTTCGGGTCGTGGGTGACCATCACGATGGTCTTGCCATGCTCGCGGTTGAGCTGCTGCAGCAGGCCCAGCACCTCCGCGGCGGAGGCGCGGTCGAGGTCCCCGGTGGGCTCGTCGCAGATCAGCAGGGTGGGGTCGGAGACGATCGCGCGTGCGATCGCCACCCGCTGCTGCTGGCCGCCGGAGAGCTCGTTCGGGCGATGGCGGCCGCGGTCGGGCAGGCCGACCAGCTGCAGCGCAATCTCGGCGTTGCGGCGGCGCTGCGCGGCCGACAGCGGGGTCAGCAGCAGCGGCAGCTCCACGTTCTTCTGCGCGCTGAGGGTCGGCATCAGGTTGTAGAACTGGAACACGAAGCCGACGTGCTGGCTGCGCCAGTGCGCGAGCTGGCCCGAGCTCAGGCGGTCGATGCGCTGGCCTGCGATCTCGATCTCGCCCGAGGTCGGCGTGTCCAGCCCGCCGATCAGGTTCAGCAGGGTGGTCTTGCCCGAGCCGGAGGGGCCCATCAGCGCGACGAAGTCGCCCTCGGCGATGTCGAGGTCGATGCCGCGCAGCACGTCCACGGTCTCCGGGCCGCGCCGGTAGGTCTTGTGCAGGTCGCGGATGCGGACGAGGGCGGTCATGGCGTGGATCTCCGGTCAGGGAACGCGCCGGTGGCGGCGCGCGCGGAAGCGGTCGTCATTGGTCGTTCGTATCGGCCGGCGCATCCTCGCGCGTCGCCGCCACCCGGGCGCCGTCGGCCAGCGCCGGCGGCGGGTCGAGCACCACCTGCTCGCCGCCGGCCAGCCCCGCGAGCACCTCGCGGTCGTCGCCGAGGGTGCGGCCGAGGGTGAGCGCGCGCTGCACGGCCTTGCCGTCCTGCACCACGAACGCCACGTCCTTGCCGCCGCGCTCGCTGATCGCGCTGGCGGGCACCAGCACGCCCGGCTTGCGCTGCGCCTGCGCGGGCGCGTCGTCGAGGAAGCTGACCCGCGCGCCCATGTCGGGCACGATCCGCGGATCGCCCTTGGCGTCCAGCGCCACCCGCACCTTGACCGTGGCCTTGCCGCGGTCGGCGGCGGGGATGATCGCGATCACCCGGCCCGGGATCTTCCAGTCCTGGTAGGCGTTGAGCACGGTCTGGGTGGGCATGCCCGGCTTGACCCGGCCGATGTAGGCCTCGCCGACCTCCACTTCGACCTCCAGCGACTCCATGTCGACCACGGTGCCGATGCCGGTGCGGGTGAAGCCGCCGCCGGCCGACAGCGGCGAGACGATCTCGCCCGGCTGCGCGGCCTTGGCGATCACCACGCCGGCGAACGGCGCGCGCACCACGGTGTTGTCCACGCCGTTGTCGGCGATGCGCAGGGAATCGGCCGCGACCTGCGCGTTGCGCTGGGCGGTGGCCAGCTGCGCGCGCAGGGCGTCGCGCTGGGCGATCGCCTGCTCGGCCTGCGCGCGCGACACCAGCTGCTGCCCGGCCAGGGCGGACAGCCGCGTGGCGTCCGCCTCGGCCTGCTTGAGCTGCGCCTGCACGCTGCCGATCTGGCTGCGCGCGGCGGCCAGCTGCGAGGCCGCAAGCGCGCGCTGGGCCTCGGCGTCCACCGGATCCAGCCGCGCCAGCACCTGCCCGGCCGCGACCTTCTGGCCTTCCTCGATCAGCACCTCGCGCACGCGCCCGGTGACCTTGGCGGAGACCGTCGCCATCCGCCGCGCCACCACGTACCCGCTGGCGTCCAGTACCGCCGGCGCGGACGCCGCGCCGCCGCCGATCGCGGTCGCCTCGGCCACCTGCACCGGGGTCGGCTGGCCGCCGCGCAGGGCGAACCCGGCGGCGAGCGCCAGCACCACCGCGCCCGCCACCGCCAGGGCGATCCACAGCGGGCGGCGCGCAGCCCGCGGTGGCGGCGCGCTGCGGTCGATGCGGAGGGATTTCAGCAGGTCGGCGTTCTGGGGCATGGCGGGATCCGGTGGTGGACGGGCGGCAGTGTGCGGGTGTGCCGGGCGCGCGACCAGCCTCCGGAGGTGGGGCGACGGTCGGCACAGGCTAGGAGGCGGGGCGCTGCGGGTCAGCTGACAGGCGTCATCCGTCGGCGCTGACGCCCGCGGCTGGCATACGCGCCCGCGCGCGCGCAGGATGCGTGCGTGCCCCCCGCCCGCGCCCGCATGCCGCTCCCCGATCGCCTCCGCCGTTGGTTCGCGCCCGCGCCCGATTCCGCCCTCGCGCAGACCCTGCGCCGCGGCAAGTCGGGCTGGAGCGAGGCGGTGCACCTGCTGTGGTCGGCCTGGATCTTCCTGACCCCGCTGTTCGGCGGCGGCTTCGGCCTGCGCTGGGTGCTGCTGACCGCGCTGTCCTATCCGCTGTTCCTGCTGCTCTACCTGCGCGCGCTGGTCGCGCCGGCGCGGCGGCTGCAGCCGGCGGCGCTGGGCATGGTCGCGCTCGGGCTGGGGCTGCTGCCGTGGTATCCCTCGGCGGTGACCTACTTCGTGTTCGGCGGGGTGATGCTGCAGGTCGGCTGCCGGCGCACGGCGCTGCTGCCCTACCTCGCGCAGGTCGCGGTGCTCGGCCTGCTCTACCTCGGCGTGGCCTGGTGGGCCGGCTATCCGTGGCAGATGTGGGTGTGGGTGCCGGTGATGACCCTGATCATCGGCATCATCGTGCACGTCGAGGACGCCGCCCAGCAGCGCGAGGACATGCTGCGCCTGTCGCAGGAGGAAGTGCGGCGGCTGGCCGCCAGCGCCGAGCGCGAGCGCATCGGGCGCGACCTGCACGACCTGCTCGGGCACACCCTGTCGCTGATCGCGCTCAAGCTGGAGCTGGCGCGCAAGCTGGGCGCGCGTGATCCGGCCGCGGCCGCCGCGCACGTGGCCGAGGCCGAACGGGTCGCGCGCCAGGCGCTGGCGGAAGTGCGCAGCGCGGTCAGTGGCATCCGCGCCGCCGACCTCGCGGCCGAGCTGGCGGCCGCGCGCCTGCTGCTGGAGTCGGCCGGGGTGGCGTTCGCCGCGCCGCCGCTCCCGCAGGCCCTGCCGCCGGCGCTGCAGGCGCCGCTGGCGCTGGTGCTGCGCGAGGCGGCGACCAACATCGCCCGGCATGCGCGCGCCCGCGCGGTGCGGGTGGCGCTGCGGCGCGAGGACGGCGGCATTGTGCTGGAGATCGCCGACGACGGCCGCGGCGGTGTGCGCACCGAGGGCAACGGCCTGGCCGGGATGCGCGAGCGCGTGGCGGCCCTCGGCGGGCGGCTGGCGTTGGTCTCCCCGCCCGGCGCCGGGACCCGGCTGCGGGTCTGGCTGCCGTGGCCGGAGGACAGGCCGGCCGCTGCGACGCCGGACGGCGTGCCCGCCGCCGTCGCGCCGGAGCAGCCGGCATGATCCGGATCGTGCTGGCCGAGGACCAGGCCATGCTGCGCGGCGCGCTGGCGGCGCTGCTGGGGTTGGAGTCGGATCTCCAGGTGGTGGCCGCGGTGGGTGACGGCGAGGCGGCCTGGCGCGAACTACAGCGGCATCGCCCCGACCTGTTGCTGACTGACATCGAGATGCCCGGCCTGACCGGGCTGGAACTGGCGCAGCGGATCGCCCGCCACGAGCTGCCGGTGCAGGTGGTGGTGGTCACCACCTTCGCCCGCGCCGGCTACCTGCGGCGCGCGCTGGAGGCCGGCGTGCGCGGCTACCTGCTGAAGGACGCCCCGGCCGAGCAGCTGGCGCAGGCCCTGCGCAACGTCCACCGCGGCGGCCGCGCGATCGACCCGCAGCTGGCGCTGGAGGCCTGGGGCGAGGCCGATCCGCTCAGCGACCGCGAGCGCCAGGCCCTGCGCCTGGCCGGCGAGGGCCTGTCCGCGGGCGAGATCGCGCAGCGCCTGAACCTCTCGCACGGCACCGTGCGCAACTACCTGTCCGAGGCGATCGGCAAGCTCGGCGTCGGCAACCGCATCGAGGCCTACCGCCTCGCGCGCCAGAAGGGCTGGCTGTAGCGCGCGATCACCCCGCCGCGCGCGCCTTCAGCAGCGTGTAGGCGGCGCGCAGGCTGATTTTTCTGGTCTATCCTGGCATTTGCCGATGCTTCACCAGCCGGGTGAATGACTCCACATCCATGAGCCAGGCCTGCTGTGCCGCCGTGTAGGTCGGGTGCAGGCTCTTGGGCAGCACAAGCTGAACCCGTTCAGCCTTCATCTCGTCCGTCTGGTTCTCGCTGATGCTGGGTTCAAGTGTCAGGAGGTGCTTGTCAGGAATGCGGGCGGCTTCGTTGAGGATTTGCCGCCACCTGTCCTTGCAGGTCGATTTCGATGCCAGCATCGTCAGCCTTGCCTGTGGGAAGGCCGCATTGTGGTATTGGCTGATGCCCGGAAAGATGAAGTCAGGTTTCAGGTTGTTTTCGGTGACGCCGGTTCGCGTGTAGGTCACGCCGTGATCGGTGAACACCTGTTCAAGATGGTTTTCCAGCGCCGAGCCGGCCCGTGATTTCCTGCGTTGCAGGGCGCTTTGAACCAGCTTGATAAAGGGTTCCGTGTCCTCGGTGCCGGACTGCGTGAGGCTGCGCAGCTTCTCGCCGAGCAGGTGCTTTTCGAGCGTGCGGAACAGGATTTCTTCCCGTTCCATCCATGCGACCAGCGCAGCATCCGGGTCGTCACGGCTGGAAAGATCGCGGATCGTGCTTCTGGCATAGGCCGAGAACTCGACGGTCTTCGGGAATCTGCCATCAAACCTTGCCAGCATGTCGTCCAGATAGTTCGGCGCTTCCTCTTCCGGTTCGATGCCGATCTGTTCGAGGATCACCCTTGCCGCAAAGCCGATCCTGTCCTGTTCCGTTTCCAGCTCCGACTTGACGGAGAATCCGGGATGCGTGAGATCGGAAAATCCGAACAGCCACATGAGCTGCCGCTCGATGGTCGTGTCCTTCTCGGCCACGATGGCGAGCAGGTCGCCATCGGCCCGCCTTGCAATCACCAGCAGGTCGCCTTCCGCCGCGCACTGCGAGACAAGATTGGTCGGGAAATACAGTCGGTATTCCCAGCGCATGACACCGCGTTCTTCCCTTGCCTTCTGGCGGGCGTCATACCACGTCAGGAATCCGTCCTCGATGACCGGTTCATCGTCCTGGTCGGAGAGATAGAGAAACCTTGCTGCGAAGCGAACCTTCCCGGAAGGCTCACCAAGGATCGAGCGAAGCGATTCCACGCCGTTGAATTCGTGCTGGTTCGACCGGATGACATCGGCCTCGACGGCGCTCAGGCGCTTGAGCGCGACACCCTCGAAATACTGCGACAGATAACCCTGTTTCATTTCCTGATCCCTGTTTCCGGTTCATTGCCACGCAGCCACACCGCAAGGCGCTGCGCTACCTGGCCGGGATCGGTTCCTGCCCCACGAAGGGCACATTCCCAGACCACGGCAACACGCCAGCCGGCCGCAAGGAGCGCATCCCGTGCCCTGCGGTCGCTGGCCCGGTTGCGGTCGATCTTGTTCCGCCAGAAATCAGGCCGGGTGCCTGGAAGCCGGTAGAGCGGGCAGTCGTGACCGTGCCAGAAACAGCCATGCACGAAGATGGCAGCGCGGTATTTTGGCAGCACGATATCAGGCTTTCCGGGCAGTTCCCGGACGTGAAGGCGGAACCGGAAGCCTTCGCGGTGCAGCAGGCTCCGCACGAGGATTTCCGGCTTCGTGTTCCGCCCCCGGATGCCGGACATGATCCGGCTTCGGGTTGCGGCATCCACCACGTCCGCCACGGGATTCAGGCAAATGCCAGTGGCGGCTGGACGACGCCGGCCTGCTCCTGTTCGATCAGGGTTTCGACATGCGGAACCATGATGCGGGCCACCTCGCGCATGACCGGCATTACCACGCTGTTCCCGAACTGGCGGTAGGCCTGCGTGTCGCTGACGGGAATGCGGAACGTATCAGGGAATCCCATGAGGCGTGCGCATTCGCGCGGGGTCAGGCGGCGCGGCCGCTTGCGGCTGCCCTGCGAGACGAGGATTTCCGAGCCATCCTTGTAATACCGGGCTGAAAGCGTGCGGGCCACGCTGTCCGGTGTGACCAGCCCGAAGCCGAAGCCGTTGCCGGCGGCACGGTGCTTTTCCGCATAGGCCTGGAGATAGGCCCACAGCTTGGGCGTGAGGGTGTATTTGGGCTGGACAGTCTGCCGGTCGTGATCGAAGTACCGGTCGCCATCCCACGGCAGCACGGGTTCGGTGCCGTCCGTCCGGTGCAGGATCGAGGAAAGACGCGGCCCCTCGGACGGCAGTTGCAGATCGTCCCATGAAAAGCCGGTTTTCTCGCGGAAGCCAACGATGATGATCCGTTCGCGGTGCTGTGGGGTGAAGTGCTGGCCGTCGATGATCCGGTGGTGCACGTCATAGCCCAGCTCGTCGCGCAGGGTTTGCAGGATGACGCGGAACGTGTTGCCCCGGTCGTGTGAAAGCAGGTTCTTGACGTTCTCCAGCAGGAATGCCTTGGGGCGCTTGGCGGCGATGATCCGCGCCACGTCAAAGAACAGCGTTCCTTGTGTTGTGCATTCAAAGCCATGGGGTCTCCCCAGCGCATTTTTTTTGCTCACACCAGCAATGCTGAATGGCTGGCATGGGAAACCCGCAAGCAGCACGTCATGATCCGGAACATCTTCAGCGTCAACCTTGGTGATATCACCAGTGATGTGGTGAGCCGCGACTGGAAAATTTTCTAGGTAGGTTCTTTGGGCGTAAGGGTTCCATTCGCTCGTAAATACGCATCTTCCGCCAGCCGCTTCAAATCCGAGCCGGATTCCACCGATTCCGGCAAAAAGATCAATGATCCTTATTCCGGAGAACTCTTCACGGGGAGATCTCAGCGGAAGCAGTCTCTGACGTATGGCATCCACGGCGTATGCCGGCGGCTTGGTCTCTCCTACCTGCCAGCGTCGTAAGGTGCGGGTGGTAATGCCGAGAATTTCGGCAAGTTCACTCAGTGAGTACCGTCCCCGTAAAGTGCCAAGTATGCTCTGGATGTCATGCATTGGAGTAATGGGGGGGTAGGGGAAAAGGTCAGGACAGTATGTCCTATTTGCGTCTCACAAGAAGAGACGGAGGGCGGATGTTTTCACCCCGCCGCGCGCGCCTTCAGCAGTGCGTAGGCGGCGCGCAAACCCTGCGCTTCGCCGCCGGCCGGCTTGCCGGGGCGGTCGCCGTCGTTCCACGCGTACACGTCCACGTGGCCCCAGCGCACGCCGTCTGCGACGAAGCGCTCCAGGTACAGCGCGGCGGTGACGCTGCCGGCCATCGTGGTGTTGCTGCTGTTGGCCAGATCGGCGATGCCGCTGGCGAGGTAGCGCAGGTACGGCCGCCACAGCGGCATCCGCCACAGCGGGTCGCGCACCTGCTGGCCGGCGGCCAGCCAGTCCTGCGCCAGCGCCTCGTCGTTGGCGTACAGCGCGGGCAGGTCCGGGCCCAACGCGACGCGCGCGGCGCCGGTGAGGGTGGCGAAGTCCAGCAGCAGGTCGGGCGCCAGTTCGCAGGCGCGGGTCAGCGCGTCGCCCAGCACCAGCCGGCCCTCGGCATCGGTGTTGTCGATCTCCACGCTCACGCCCTTGCGGGTGGCGATGACCTCGCCCGGACGCAGCGCGTTCGGGCCGACGGCATTCTCCACCGCCGGGATGAGCAGGGTCAGACGCAGCGGCAGCCGGCGCGCCATCACCAGCCCGGCCAGCGCCAGCGCGTGCGCGGCGCCGCCCATGTCCTTCTTCATGTGGCGCATGCCGGCGGCGGGCTTGAGGTCCAGCCCGCCGGTGTCGAAGCACACGCCCTTGCCGCAGATCGCCACGTGCGGATGCGCCGCCTCGCCCCAGGTGAGTTCGATCAGGCGCGGCGCCCGGTGCGAGGCGCGGCCGACCGCGTGGATCGCCGGGTAGTTCTGCGCCAGCAGCGCGTCGCCGGCGACCACCGCGACCGCCGCGCCGTGCGCCTGCGCGAGTTCGCGCACGGCCGCTTCCAGGTCGTCCGGGCCCATGTGCTCGGTGGGCGTGTTGACCAGGTCGCGCACGCGCACGCAGGCGGCCAGCAGGTCGAAGGTCTCGGCGTCGAAGTGCTCCGCGGCCAGCCGCGCGGCGGGTGCCGGTGGCGCCTTGTAGCGGGCGAAGCGGTACAGGCCCAGGCCCCAGCCCAGCTGCAGCGCGCGGCGCGCGCCGCCGTCCAGGTCGGAGGCGATGCGCCAGTCGCCGCCGGGCAGCGCGCGCGGCGCGTGCGCCCAGGCGAATGGGTCGTGCAGGTCGTCCACGCCCAGCACCGCGCCGGCCACGCGGCCGTCGCCGTCGGCCCAGCTGCAGGCGCTGCCGGCGGCCCCGTCGAAACGCTGCGCCGCCAGCCACGCTTGCACCGGCGCCGGCTGCGCCTGGCACCAGGCGGGGAAGTCGGCGTGGCGCACCGCGTGCAGCGGCCGCGCGTGGGCGGTGTCGTGGGTGAAGCCGGGGGGCAGGCTCATGCGGCGTCCTCGAAGCGGGCGCCCGCGTCCAGCCAGTCGGCCAGCGCGGTCAGGGTGGTGACGCGAAGGTCGGCGCGGGGCAGGCCGTCCGGCCAGGCGTGGTCGCCGCGGTCGATCCAGCAGGTGCGCAGCCCGGCGCGCGCGGCGCCGGCCACGTCCATCTGCGGGTGGTCGCCGACGTGCAGGACTTCGCCGGGTGCGCACTGCAGCCGTCGGCAGGCCTCCAGGAACAGGCCGGGGTCGGGCTTGGGCGCGCCGTATTCGCGCGCGCCGAGCTGGAAGCGGAACAGCCCGGCGATGCCGATCACCGCCAGGTCCGCATTGCCGTTGGTGAGCGCGGCGATCGGCCAGCGCGCGGCGATCCGGTGCAGGCCGTCCTGCGCGTCGGGATAGAACTCCACCCGGTTGCGCTCGCGGAAGAAGATCGCGTAGGCGGCGCTGGCCAGCGCCGGGTCGTCGCCGCTTTCGCGCAGCGCGCGCTCGATCGTCAGCCGCCGCAGCAGGCCGAGGTCGTGCGCGTGCTCGGGGAACTCCGCGAACACCCGCTCGCGCAGGGCGCGCATCTCGGCGATCGGGAAGCGTTCGGCGGTGCGCGGGCTGTGCGCGACGAACCAGGCGTGCAGGGCGTTCTCGATGCGCGCCCCGATCGGGGCGAACGGCCACAGGGTGTCGTCGAGGTCGAAGGTGATGGCGCGCAGGGGGGGATTCACCGGGGCATTGTAGGCCGTCGCCGGCACCTTCATTCCAGCAGCCGGGCCCAGCCCTGCAGGCCGTCGATCCGCGCCAGCACCAGCTTCGTGCAGACCAGCAGCGGCACCGCCAGCAGCAGCCCGATCACGCCCCACAGGCCGCCGAACACCATCAGCGCGAGGATCAGCACCAGCGGCGAGAGCGCCATCGTGCGCCCCAGCACCACCGGGGTCACCAGCTGCCCTTCCAGCAGGTGCAGGCCGAGGTAGAGTCCGGCCGGCGCCAGCACCTGCAGCGGCTCGCGGAAGCTGACCACGCCCATCGCCAGCAGCGCCAGCACCCCCAGCAGCGGGCCGAGGTAGGGCGCGAAGTTCAGCAGCATGGCCAGGGTGCCCCACAGCAGGGCCTCGTCCAGGGCGATCCCGAGCAGCAGGTGCAGGCCGGCCGCCAGCAGCAGGCCGAGCGCGGCGTTGATCAGGCTGATGGTGAGCACGTAGCGGCTGATCTCGCGTTCGATCGCCTGCACGATCCCGACCGTGAGCTTCTGCTGCTGCGCGTCCGGCAGCAGCATCAGCGCGTGCCGCAGCAGGCGCTGGCCGTAGACCATGAAGAAGAAGGTGAGCAGGATGACCGCCAGCAGCGCGGCCAGCACGCGTGGGGTGGCGAACAGCGCGCGGTAGGGATCGCCGGCGTCGGCGCGTACCACGGTCGCCGGGCGGCCGGCGTCGCCGCCGGCGGCGCGTGCGATGTTCTCCGCGGCGCGCCCGGCCTCCTGCACCGGGCGGGTCAGCTTCTGCAGGCGCGGCGCCAGTTCGCGCAGTTCGCGCGGGGCCTCGCGGACCCAGGCGGTAGCGGGTTTCACCAGCTGCGCGGCCAGCAGCGCTGCCAGCGCCAGTCCCGCGCACAGCACCGCCAGCGCGGCCAGCGCGCGTGGCACGCGCAGCCGCTGTAGCAGGCGCAGGATCGGGTTGCCGACCAGTGCGAAGAACATCGCCAGCAGCACCGGCAGCACCACCGCCTGTGCCAGCCACAGGGTGTAGCCGAGCGCCAGCAGCATCAGCACCACCACGGCCAGCGGGGCGCGCGGGCGCGGCGTCCGCGGGACGGGTGGATGCCGCGGTGCCGGCGCAGGCGGCTCCGGATTGGAAGGGGTCATGCCGGCTCGGTCGGTTCGGTCGCCGGCGTGGATGGGCGCGGCGCGGTGGCGGCGCGCAGCGCGGCCAGCTGCGCCTCGGCGCCCGCGACCAGCCCGGACAGGGTGCCGAGCAGGCGCAGTGCACTGCTGGCGCGGCCGGCCCAGCGCACGGGCCGCGCCCGTCCCAGCGCGAGGCCGAGCACCAGCCCGGCCGCCACGATCCGCCCCGGCGTCCATGCGCGGCGCCAGCTGGCGAGCGCGCCCTGCCAGTGCGCGAGGGTCTGCTGCTGGAGCGCTTCGAACACGCGCTCGGCGCGCTGCACCCGTTGCAGCTGGCGCGTCAGACGCATCGCGGCGGCTCCGTCGTGGCGGGGGGCGGGGCGTCGCTGCCGCCGCCGTCGCCATCGCCATCGCCCAGGCCGAGCCGCGCCAGCTGGCGGCGGGTCGCGCTCAGGCGGGTGTGGCGCAGGTAGCGCAGGGTGCCCCAGGCCGCCAGCGCGGTCACGGCGAGGCTGAGGGCAGCGGCCACCAGCAGGGCCGCCAGCCAGGACAGCCCGGCCAGGCGCAGCGCGGCGACCAGCGCCGCCAGCAGCAGCAGCGAGCCGGACGCACCGAACGCGACCGCGACCGCGGCCAGCGCCAGCGCGCGCCCGAGCGCCGCGCGCGCCAAGGCGATGTCTGCCACGGCCAGGCGCCGCAGTGCGACGAGGGTGTCCAGGCTGCCGCGCAGGCCGGCGCCGCCGTCGGCGCGCAGCCGCGCCCACAGCGTGGCCAGCCCGTCGTCGCCGGGCGCGGCGTCGGCCGAGGCCGGGTCCTGCGCGCCGTCCTGCATCGGACTTACTTGTCGCTGCGGGCGAGCTTGGAAATGATGAAGCCAGCAGCGAACGCGATCCCGAACGCGGCCAGCGGGCGCTCGCGGATCAGCTCGGCGGCGCTGTCGAGCAGGTCGCGGCCCTTCTCCATCAGGGCGTCCACCTGCTCGCCGGCGGCCCCGCCGAGGTGCTCGGCGGCGGCCAGCCCGGCCAGCGCGCCGTCGGCCAGTTCCGCCTTGGCCTCGGCCTTGCCGAGCTTGAGTTCGTCGCCGGCGGCGGCGCCGGCGTGCTTGAGCGCGGCGCCCGCCGCGCTGGCGGCCTGCTTGAGGTGGCTGCCGGCTTCGCCGAGGTTGCTCTTGAGGGCATCGGTGTGGGTGCTCACGGGGGACTCCTCGCGGACAGGGAAATCAGGGCCATCATGCCGGTGCGGATGTGAGGCCGCCGTCATCGCGACGCGCTTCAGCGCATCAGCAGGTCGCCGGCGGCCTCGCCGCGCAGCACGCGCAGCACCAGCGGCTCGGGCGCGCGGGCGAGGCTGGCGCGGAAGCCGGGCAGGTCGCCGAAGCCGCCGCTGCTGGCGGCCACCACCACGTCCCCGGCGCGCAGGCCGTTGGCGGCGGCGCGGCTGCCGCGCGCGACCGCCTCCACCAGCACGCCCGACAGCCCCTGCCGGCGCAGCGTCTCCGGCAGCTCGGCGAAGCGCGCGCCGGCCAGGCGCGGATCCAGCTGCACGCCCTCCAGCTGGCGCGGTGCCTCGCGCAGGCCGGTGGTCAGGCGCAGCGCGCGGCCGTCGCGGCGTACGTCCAGGGTGATCCGCGCGTCCGGCGCCTGCAGGCCCTGGAAGTTGCGCAGCGCCTCGGCGCCGTCGATCGGCTGGCCGTTGGCGGCCACGATCACGTCGCCCACGCGCAGGCCGGCGGCGGCGGCCGGCGAGTCCGGGTACAGCCGGGTCACCACCGCGCCGCGCGCCTCGGCCAGCCCGAGCGCGCGCGCCAGGCGCGCATCCACGTCCTGGGTGTCGATGCCGAGCGTGCCGCGCCGGACCACGCCACCGGCCAGCAGCTGGTCCTTGATGCTGCGCGCGAGGTTGGACGGGATCGCAAAGCCCAGGCCGATGTTGCCGGCCATCGAGCCGCGCGGGTTGAAGCTGGCGGTGTTGATCCCGACCAGTTCGCCCTTGAGGTTGACCAGCGCGCCGCCGGAGTTGCCGGGGTTGATGCTGGCATCGGTCTGGATGAAGTTCTGGTAGCCGGCGCCGGGCAGGTTGTTGCGGCCGACCGCGGAGACGATCCCCGAGGTCACCGTCTGCCCCACGCCGAACGGATTGCCGATCGCCACCACGAAGTCGCCGATCTGCAGCTGGTCGCTGTCGGCCAGCGGGATTGCGGTCAGGCCCTGCGCCGGGATCCGCATCAGGGCAACGTCGGTGTCCGGGTCGGAGCCGAGGAACTCGGCCTTGACCGTGCGCCCGTCGGCCAGCTGCACCTGCACCGCGTCGGCGTTCTCGATCACGTGGTTGTTGGTCAGCACCAGCCCGCGCTGGGCGTCCACGATCACCCCGGAGCCGAGCGAGCGCGCGATGCGCTCCTCCGGGATGCCGAACATGCGCCGGAACAGCGGGTCGTCGCCGAACGGGGTGTTGACCCGCACCCGCTGCTCGGTGGTCACGCTGACCACCGCCGGCAGCACCCGCTTGAGCATCGGTGCCAGCGACGGCATCGGCGCGCCGTCGACCGCGTTCGGCAGCGCCCCGGCGACCGGCACGCTGGCGCTGGTGGCCGGCGGCGGCGTGGCCCGCGCCGGGCGCTCGAGCAGGGCGTTCAGGCCGGTCGCGGCGAAACCGCCGAACGCGGCGGCAGCGGTCAGGGCGAGCAGGGTCTTGGTCGCGGTCCGCATGGGCGGGCAAGGCTAGCAGTTGGAGTCGGCCGGCATTCAGTCTTGTGGCGGGTGCTGCAATCGCGGCTGAAGCGGCCGGTGGCCTCATCCGCGCCGCGCGCCGCGCCGCCCACCGCATTCAGTTCCACGCCCGAACCGCCGCGACGCCGTGGAACCCGCATTGCCGCGCGGGTGCCGCTGCGCGGCGCATTCGAGCGTTGACAGGGGGCGGCGGCGTGGCTAAGGTCACTCCCCGCGTTGCCACAACATCTTGTGGTCGATGCGAACAGCAAGCCCAAGCCTTGTGCTTTGCGGCAGCAAGGCCTGGATCGGTCGGCGTCCGTCGGGGAGCGGCGCAGGATGGTTGAGGCGGGCACACAGACAGACCGGCAGGCGGCGTGCCGCGGGCGCGCCGCGTCGGCGTCGGCGTGCCCCGGGGCGGTGCAGGGATAGGACGATGGCCGCGGCCCGCCTGCGCGGGCCGCTCGATCAGGAGCGAAGACACCACATGAGCACGGCGAGGCTGGAGGCGGTGATCGGCGAACACGGACAGGACATCCCGATGCAGCCGGCGTCGGTGGACATCTGGGACAAGAAGTACCGCTTGAAGACCAAGCAGGGGGTGCCGCTGGATGCCGACATCGACGGCACCTACCAGCGCGTCGCCAAGGCCCTGGCCGAGGCCGAGCCGACCGCGGAGCTGCAGCAGTACTGGCAGGAGCGGTTCCTGTGGGCGCTGCGCCGCGGGGCCATCCCGGCCGGGCGGATCACCTCCAACGCCGGCGCGCAGGAGCACAAGCCCGCGACCTCGACCATCAACTGCACCGTCTCCGGCACCATCGAGGATTCGATGGACGGCATCCTGCAGAAGGTGCACGAGGCCGGCCTGACCCTGAAGGCCGGCTGCGGCATCGGCTACGAGTTCTCCACCCTGCGCCCGCGCGGCGCGTTCGTCGCCGGCGCCGGCGCCTACACTTCCGGCCCGATGTCCTTCATGGACATCTACGACAAGATGTGCTTCACCGTGTCCTCCGCCGGCGGCCGCCGCGGCGCGCAGATGGGCACCTTCGACGTGTCGCACCCGGACGTGAAGGACTTCATCCGCGCCAAGCGCGAGGACGGCCGGCTGCGCCAGTTCAACCTGTCCCTGCTGATCACCGACGGCTTCATGCAGGCGGTGGAGCACGACGCCGACTGGCCGCTGGTGTTCCCGCTGACCGCGCAGGAGGCCGCCGAGCACGACCTCGCCGATCCCGCGCAGGTGGTCTGGCGCGAATGGCCGACCCACCGCAACTACATCGTGCGCGACGACGGCCTGGTGGCCTGCAAGGTGTACGGCCACATCCGCGCCCGCCACCTGTGGGACATGATCATGGTCTCGACGTACGACTACGCCGAGCCGGGCTTCATCCTGATCGACCGCGTCAACGAGATGAACAACAACTGGTGGTGCGAGACCATCCGCGCCACCAACCCCTGCGGCGAGCAGCCGCTGCCGCCGTACGGCGCCTGCCTGCTGGGCTCGGTCAACCTGACCAAGTTCGTGCGCGACCCCTTCACCCCCCAGGCCCGCTTCGACTGGGAGGAGTACCGCGAGGTGGTGCGGGTGTTCACCCGCATGCTCGACAACGTGGTCGAGGTCAACGGCCTGCCGCTGCCGCAGCAGCGCGCCGAGATCCTGCGCAAGCGCCGCCACGGCATGGGCTTCCTCGGGCTGGGCAGCGCCATGACCATGCTGCGCATGAAGTACGGCAGCCCGGAGTCGTGCGCGTTCACCGAGCAGGTCGCGCGCGAGATGGCGATCGCCGGCTGGGAGACCGGCTTGGCGCTGGCGCGCGAGAAGGGCCCGGCGCCGATCATGGACGAGGTGTTCACGGTCACCGCCGAGATGCTGCGCAAGCGCCCGGAGATGGCGCGCGACGGCTGGAAGGTCGGCCAGCAGATCCAGGGCAAGACCCTGCACGCGCGCTACAGCCGCTACATGCAGAAGATCGCGGAAGTCGCGCCCGAACTGGTGGACGAGCTGGCCGAGGTCGGCGCGCGCTTCACCCACCACAGCTCGATCGCGCCGACCGGCACCATCTCGCTGTCGCTGGCCAACAACGCCAGCAACGGCATCGAGCCCAGCTTCGCCCACCACTACAGCCGCAACGTGATCCGCGAGGGCAGGAAGACCAAGGAGAAGGTGGACGTGTTCTCCTTCGAGCTGTTGGCCTACCGCGCGCTGGTCAACCCGAAGGCGATGCCCTACGCCGAGGATCCGGCCGCCAAGCTTCCCGATTACTTCATCGCCGCCGACGACATCAGCCCGAAGGAACACGTGGACGTGCAGGCCGCGGCGCAGAAGTGGGTGGATTCCTCGATCTCCAAGACCGCCAACGTCCCCACCGACTACCCGTACGAGGACTTCAAGGACATCTACCGCTACGCCTACCAGCAGGGCTTGAAGGGCTGCACCACCTTCCGCTTCAACCCCGCGGCCTTCCAGGGCGTGCTGGTCAAGGAGAAGGACCTGGAGAACACCACCTACCGCTTCGAGCTGGAGGACGGCAGCGTGGTCGAGCTCAAGGGCAACGAGCAGGTCGAATACGACGGCGAGGTCCATACCGCGGCGAACCTGTTCGATGCCCTCAAGGAGGGCTATTACGGCAAGTTCTGAAGGCGCGCCGGCGCCGTCCGCGGAGGCCGGCCCCGGCGTGCTGCACGCCCGCCCTGCGCGGGTATAGGATCGCGCTGCGGTACCCACCAACCACGCCCGACGAGGAGGGCACATGAGCAACGGGAATGGAGTGGCGGCCACGATCTCCGATGCCGCCGAAAGCGTGAAGGACAAGGCCGCCGAACTCGGCGACGCCGTCACCAGCACCGCCAGCGAGGTGGTCAGCAAGGCCCGCCAGGTGGTGCAGCAGGCCGAGCAGAAGGTCAAGCGCCGGGTCGGCCAGGCCAAGAAGGCGGTCAAGAAGACCGTGGCCAAGGCCAAGAAGAAGCTCGCCTCCGCCAGCGCCGCCGCGCGCAAGGAAGCGGCCGGGCTGAAGCAGAAGGTCGCCGCCAAGAAGGCGGCGAAGAAGGCCGCCAAGAAGGCCGTCGCGAAGAAGGCGCCGGCCAACAAGGCGGCCGCCAAGAAAGCCCCGGCCAAGAAGGTCGCCAAGAAGGCGGTGAAGAAGGCCGCCGCCAAGAAGGTCGCCAAGAAGTCCGCGGCGAAGAAGGCGCCGGCCAAGAAGGCCGCCAAGAAGGCGGCGAAGAAGGCCGCCAAGAAGTAACCCTCCCCCGGCCCGGCCGATGCCGGGCCGGCGTTCCACCCCACCGCCAGCGCCAGACACCATGACCGTCAGGATCGACAAGAAGATCAAGGGCTACGCCGTCGTCACCCCGGAGGACAAGGCCAGGGCCGCCGCCCCGGCTGCGCCCGCGCCGTTGGCGCCGGCCAACGACGTCGTGCAGATGCACGAGCGCATCGAGCGCCCGGAGGTGCTGGTCGGCGCGACCTACAAGATCAAGTCGCCGCTGGTGGAGCACGCGATGTACGTGACCATCAACGACATCGTGCTCAACCCGGGCACCGAGCACGAGCAGCGGCGTCCGTTCGAGGTGTTCATCAACTGCAAGTCGATGGAGCACTTCCAGTGGATCGTGGCGCTGACCCGGATCCTGTCGGCGGTGTTCCGCAAGGGCGGCGACGTCACCTTCCTGGTCGAGGAGATGAAGGCGGTGTTCGACCCGCGCGGCGGCTACTTCAAGGCCGGCGGCGTGTACATGCCCTCGCTGGTCGCCGAGCTGGGCAGCATCATCGAAGAGCACCTGAAGTCGATCGGCCTGCTGCAGGCGCCGGAGCTGAGCGAGGCGCAGCGTGCGCTGATCGCCGAGAAGCGCGCGCAGGCCGCCGGGCAGGAAAAAAAAAGCCCTGACGCCGCCCGCGCCGAGGACATCGCGGTGACCGGCGAGGGCGCCGTGTTCCCGCCCTCCGCCACGCTATGCCACAAGTGCAGCACCAAGGCGGTGGTGATCATGGACGGCTGCGCGACCTGCCTGAACTGTGGCTACAGCAAGTGCGGGTGAGATCCGACGTGCGGTGATTGCGGCATAGGCTTGGCGTTGCGGCGCCTGCGCCGCGTGCGGGCGCTCATTCCAGTCGCGATGGCTGGGCCAGCCGTGTGGTCTTGGCCGGCATTTGGGCTGGATCCGCACAGCGCGATGGGGGGGCAGATACCCTGATTGCGCATGGAGGGAGAGTCGCCTTGCATCCCGTCGCCCATGCCGACCGGCAATGGCAGCGGCATTGCCCTGCGTCCCCGCGGGTGCGGCGCGCCGGCCGCCTCCGCGGTAGCCTCATGGCGCTGGGCGACCGAGGGGCGCTCCCCCTGGTCCGCGCCGCAAGACGCGCCGGGCTATGCGGGCCTTGGCCACAGCGCCAGCCTGCGACCGGGTTCTGCTCGATTGTCGCCTGTTGGCGTGCGTCGCGGACACACATGCCGCGCATCTTGGTGGGATCCCGCTTGCCGTCGCATGTAGCGGGCTCGGATTCCTGCTCCCGGCCCCACCGGCCTGGTTTCGCTGGCGGCATGCCGCCGCTAGAGTGCGGAATGGGCAACGCGCCTGGTCGCCACCCGGGCGCCATCAAGGGCCGATCGGCCCAGGCCAAACAAGGAAAGACTGCAAACGCATGCTGACCGGCGAACTCCGCTCCCAAGTCGACGCCATCTGGAACGCCTTCTGGTCCGGCGGCATCTCCAACCCGATGGAGGTGCTCGAGCAAATCACCTACCTGCTGTTCATCCGCCGCTTGGACGACGCGCACACGCTGGAGGAGAACAAGGCCCTGATGCTGGGCCGGCCCATCGAGAACCGCGTGTTCCCGCCGGGCAAGGACGAGCGGGGCCGCGACTACCAGGACCTGCGCTGGTCGCGCTTCAAGAACCTCGCGCCGGCCGAGATGTACCAGGTGGTGGCCGAGCACGTGTTCCCGTTCATCCGCAACCTGGGCAACGCCGGCAGCAGCTACGCCCAGCACATGAAGGACGCGCGGTTCACCATCCCCACGCCCGGCCTGCTGGCCAAGGTGGTGGACATGCTGGACCACGTGCCGATGGAGGACCGCGACACCAAGGGCGACCTCTACGAGTACATGCTCAGCAAGATTGCCGCGGCGGGGCAGAACGGCCAGTTCCGCACGCCGCGGCACATCATCAAGCTGATGGTGGCGATGACGCAGCCCACGCCCCAGGACGTCATCTGCGACCCGGCCAGCGGCACCTGCGGCTTCCTGGTGGCCGCCGGCGAGTACCTGCGCGAGCATCACCCCGGGCTGTTCCGCGACGCCGCCGCCCGGGCGCACTTCCACCACGGGATGTTCCACGGCTATGACTTCGACAACACCATGCTGCGCATCGGCAGCATGAACATGGCCCTGCACGGCGTCGAAAACCCGGACATTCGCTACAAGGACTCCCTCGCACAGGACCACGCGGCAGACGAGGAGAAATACAGCCTCATCCTCGCCAATCCACCCTTTGCCGGCAGCCTGGACTACGAGAACACCGCCCGCGACCTGCTGGCCATCGTCAAGACGAAGAAGACCGAGCTGCTGTTCCTGGCCCTGTTCCTGCGGCTGCTCAAGCCCGGCGGCCGTGCCGCCGTCATCGTGCCCGACGGCGTGCTCTTCGGCAGCAGCAAGGCCCACAAGGCGCTGCGCCGCACGCTGGTGGAAGACCACAAGCTCGATGGCGTGGTGTCGCTGCCGGCCGGCGCCTTCAAGCCCTATGCGGGCGTGTCCACCGCCATCCTGCTGTTCACCAAGACCAACTCCGGCGGCACGGACCAGGTGTGGTTCTACGACATGCAGGCCGACGGCTGGAGCCTGGACGACAAGCGCCAGCCGCTGCTGGACGAGGCCAAGCTGGGCCCGACGCCGGCCTCACCGCTGACCGAAGCCGAGCACGCGAAGAACAACCTGCCCGATGCGCTGGCGCGCTGGGCGCAGCGCGACGGCAGCGAGAGAAGCCGCCCGCGCACGGCGCAGAGCTTCTGCGTGCCCAAGGCCGAGATTGCCGCGCAGGGCTACGACCTGAGCCTCAACCGCTACAAGGAGGTCGTGCACGCGGCGGTCGAGCACGAGCCGCCGCTTGTCATTCTGGCGAGGCTGAGGGCCTTGGAGGCGGAGATACAGGCGGGGATGGCGGAGCTGGAGGGGATGCTGAGGTGACGTACCCGACCGTGAAACTTGGTGACGTCGCCGAGTTCATCCGGGGTATCACTTTCAAGCCCGAGGATGTAGTGCCCCTTGACGCGGACGACGCCGTGGTCTGCATGCGGACCAAGAACGTTCAGACTCTCCTCGATTGCGATGACTTGCTGGCCGTTCCGTCAGAGTTCGTTCGCCGTAAGGACCAGTATCTGCAGGAAGGCGACATTCTGGTCTCCAGCGCGAACAGCTGGAATTTGGTTGGAAAGTGCTGCTGGGTGCCGGCATTGCCATGGAGAGCTGCCTTCGGTGGCTTCATCTCTGTCCTACGCGGTAACCACACGCGAGTTGATAGGCGATACCTCTACTGGTGGTTCGCTTCGGAACGTGTACAGGCACTGCTTCGCAGTTTCGGCCAGAAGACGACCAACATCTCAAACCTGAACATCGATAGGTGTCTGCAGCTGGAGCTGCTTCTTCCCGCCCTCCCCGAACAACGCCGCATCGCCGCCATCCTCGACAAAGCCGACGCCCTGCGCACCAAGCGCCGCGAGGCCTTGGCCCAACTCGACTGTCTCGCGCAGTCGATTTTTGTGGAGATGTTTGGGGACCAGCGGCTGGGCGTTGACTCGCATTTGCCGAGAGTAATGCTTTCGGACTTAGTTGAGGTAAATCCGCGCATTTCACCAGACGAGCGTCGATTGCTGGCCAGCACCAAAGTCACATTTCTGCCGATGGCCGCAGTCAGCGATAGTGAAAAGCGCGTTATCAATGCCGAGCTGAGAGATTATGAAGATGTCGCGAAAGGTTACACACCATTCAAGCGAGGCGATGTCTTGGTGGCGAAAATTACGCCCTGCTACGAGAACGGCAAGATGGCGTTGGCGCTGAATTTGCCCACGGAGTATGGGTTCGGTTCAACTGAGTTTCATGTCTTCAGGGCGCCATCTGAGCAGTTAGCTCTATTCACGTTCCACTTGCTTGGGCAAGCATGGGTTTTCGAGGCTGGTGCAAAGTCGATGAAGGGTGCCGCTGGTCAACGCCGTGTTCCTGCCGACTTTTTCAGTGAGTTAAGGGTTCAAAGACCCGAGCAAAGTCAGCTTGAGAAATTTGCGGCAAGAGTTTCCAAGATAGAGGCGTTAAAGAAAAGTCTTAGACACGGGCTGCTGGATACAGAGAATCTTTTCTCATCACTTCAACACCGCGCCTTTCGGGGAGAGCTCTGACCGTGCAGCAACAGAACATCCCCATCGGCACCCTCGTCGACATGTACAAGCGCGGCGAGCTGCGCTTGCCGGAAATCCAGCGCCACTACGTCTGGCGCGCGACCCGGGTGCGGGACCTGCTGGACTCGCTGTACCGGGGCTATCCCAGCGGCTCCATCCTGATGTGGGAGACCGACGAGCCGGTGCCCACGCGCGACTTCGCCATCGCCCAGGAGACCACCGCCTTCGCCGGCCGCAAGCTGCTGCTGGACGGCCAGCAGCGCCTGACCTCGCTGACGGCGGTGCTGGGCGGTGAGCTGGTGCAGGTGCGCGGGCGCAAGCGCCCCATCGACATCCTCTTCAACCTCGACCACCCCGACGGCCCGCCCGCCGACGATACCGAAGTCACCAGCGACGAAGACTCGCCCGTGGCGGCCGACGACGAGCTGGCGGACGACGCCGACGCCGGGGAAGACGCCGACGACAGCGAACAGGGCCTGCAGGAGAAGCTGAACCGCCGCACCTTCGTCGTCGCGAGCAAGAACCTGGCGTCGCTGCCCAACTGGGTGTCGGTCACGCAGGTGTTCTCGACCGAAGGCGATGCCCCGCTGCTGAAGAAGGCCGGCATCACCTCGTTCGACGACCCGCGCTTCCAGCGCTACTCCGACCGGCTGAAGAAGCTGCGCGCCATCAAGGACTACACCTACGTCGTGCACGTGCTGGAACGCAGCATGAGCTACGAGGAGGTGACCGAAATCTTCGTGCGCGTGAACTCGCTGGGCGCGAAGCTGAAGTCCTCGGACCTGGCCCTGGCGCAGATAACCTCGCGCTGGCCCAACCTGCTCAAGGAGCTCGAAGCTTTCCAGGAGGAGTGCGAGAAGAGCGCCTTCACCATCGACATGGGCCACCTGGTGCGCTCCATCGTGGTGTTCGCGACGCAGCAGTGCCTGTTCCGCAGCGTCGCCAGCACGCCGGTCGAGAAGCTCAAGGACGGCTGGGCGCAGGCGCAGGAAGGCCTGCGCTTTGCCATCAACTTCCTGCGCAGCAACGCGGGCATCGAGGACGAGTCGCTGCTGTCGTCGCCGATGTTCCTGCATGTGCTGGCGGCGCTCAGCTGCGTGAAGGACAACAAGCTCACCGCCGACGAGCAGCGGCAGCTGCTGCACTGGCTGCTGGTGGCCAACGCGCGGGGCCGCTACTCGCGCGGCTCGACCGAGACGCTGCTGAACGAAGACCTGGCCATCATCTTCCGTAGCGGCAACGTGGCGGCGCTAATGGAGCCGCTCAAGCGCCAGTTCGGCCGCCTGCACGTGGAGCCGGGCGACCTGGCGGGCCGTGGCGTGGGCAGCCCGCTGTTCTCCCTGGCCTACCTGGCGCTCAAGGCCCAAGGGGCCAAGGACTGGTACAGCGGCCTGGGGCTGTCGCTCACGCACCAGGGCAAGCTGCACTTCATCCAATGGCACCACGTGATTCCGAAGTCGCTGCTCAAGGAGCGCGGCTACGAGCCCGGCGAAATCAACGAAATCGCCAACATGGCCTTCATCACCGGCCAGACCAACCGCCGCATCAGCAACAAGGAGGCGGTGGAATATCTGCGCGACGTCGTCGCCAAGCAGGGTGCGGCCGCGCTGCAGAGCCAGTGCGTGCCGGTGGACGAGGCGCTATGGAGCACCGAGCGGTATCGTGACTTCCTCTCCGTGCGGCGGCAGGCCCTGGCCGACCGCATGAACGCCTTCATCCGGGAGAAGTCGGGGACATGAGCAACTTCGCCTTCCTCCAGGCCGAATGGGCGCTGGTGTTCGAAGCGGCCAGCAAGGCCGAACACCACGCCCACGCCGATGCGCGCAGCAGCTGCTTCTACGCGCGCCGGGCCCTGGAGCTGGCGGTCAACTGGCTCTACACGCACGACAAGGCGCTGAAGCTGCCGTATCAGGACAGCCTGAGCGCGCTCATCCACGAGCCGACGTTCCGCCAGCTGGTGGGCGACGCGCTGTTCACCAAGGCGCGGTTGCTGAAGGACCTCGGCAACCTCGCGGTGCACAGCACCAAGAAGGTGCCCACGGCCGACGCCGTCACGGCCGTGCGCGAGCTGTTCCACGTCTGCTTCTGGCTGGCGCGCACCTACGGGCGCGCGGCGCGGCCCGACCCCGGCCTGTCGTTCCGGCCCGAGCTGCTGCCGCAGCCGGCGCAGACTGCCGCCACGGCCGCGTCAGCCGAGCAGCTGAAGAAGCTCGGCGAGGCGCTGCGCCAGAAGGACGCCAAGCTCTCCGAGGTGCTGGCGCAGCACGCAGCGCTGGATGCCGAACTGCAGCGGCTGCGCGAGGAGGTGGCCGCGGCCAAGAAGGCCAACAGTGCCGTTGCCGACACGCACGACTACGCCGAGGCCGAGACGCGCAAGGCCTTCATCGACCTGCTGCTGCGCGAGGCCGGCTGGCAGCTGGATCCGGCCCGCAACTTCGAGGTCGAGGTCACCGGCATGCTCAACACCGAGGGCAAAGGCTTCGTCGACTACGTGCTGTGGGGCGACGACGGCAAGCCGCTGATGCTGGTGGAAGCCAAGCGCACGACCAAGAGCCCGATGGAGGGCCAGCAGCAGGCCAAGCTCTACGCCGACTGCCTGGAGAAGCAGTACGGGCAGCGCCCGGTCATCTGCTACTCCAACGGCTACGAGCACTGGATGTGGGACGACCTTGCGTACCCGCCGCGAGCCGTGCAGGGGTTCTACAAGAAGGACGAGCTGATGCTGCTGATGCAGCGGCGCAGCGTGCGCAAGCCGCTCGCCGAGGCGGTCATCGACGGCGCCATCGTCGAGCGCTACTACCAGACGCGCGCCGTGCGGCGGGTGAGCGCTGCGTTCGAGACCGACCGCCAGCGCAAGGCCCTGCTGGTGATGGCCACCGGCAGCGGCAAGACGCGCACCGTCATCGCGCTCGTGGACCTGCTGATGCGCTGCAACTGGGTCAAGCGGGTGCTGTTCCTCGCCGACCGCGTGGCGCTGGTGAACCAGGCCGTCAACGCGTTCAAGGCGCATCTGCCCGACGCCGCGCCGGTGAACCTGGTGACCGACAGGGCCACCGAGGGGCGGGTGTTCGTCTCGACCTACCCGACGATGATGGGACTCATCGACGAGACGTTCGAGGGGCAGCGGCGTTTCGGTGCCGGCCACTTCGACCTCATCGTCATCGACGAGGCGCATCGCTCCGTCTACCAGAAGTACGGCGCCATCTTCGATTACTTCGACTCGCTGCTCGTTGGCCTGACGGCCACGCCGAGGGACGAAATCGACCGCAACACCTACGGCCTGTTCGAGCTCGAGACGGGCGTGCCGACCGACGCCTACGACCTCGACCAGGCGGTGGCCGACGGGCACCTGGTGCCGCCGGTGGCCATCTCGGTGCCGCTGAAGTTCCAGCGCGAGGGCATCCGCTACGCCGACCTGAGCGAGGAGGAGAAGGCGCAGTGGGACGAGCTGGACTGGAACGACGACGGGACTGTGCCCGACGAGGTCAGCGCCGAGGAGCTGAACAAGTGGCTCTTCAACATCGACACCGTCGACAAGGTGCTCGAGGTGCTGATGACCAAGGGCCAGCGCGTGGCCGGGGGCGACCGGCTGGGCAAGACCATCATCTTCGCCAAGAACAACCCGCACGCCGAGTTCATCGAGCAGCGCTTCAACGCCAACTATCCCGAGTACAAGGGCCACTTCGCCCGCGTGGTGACGTACAAGACCGAGTACGCGCAGAGCATCATCGACGACTTCTCCAACAGGGAGAAGATGCCGCACATCGCCATCTCGGTGGACATGCTCGACACCGGCATCGACGTGCCGGAGGTCGTCAACCTGGTCTTCTTCAAGCTGGTCCGCTCGAAAACCAAGTTCTGGCAGATGCTGGGGCGCGGCACAAGGCTGTGCAGGGACTTGTTCGGACCGGGCGAGGACAAGAAGAACTTCTTCGTCTTCGACTTCTGCCAGAACCTGGAGTACTTCAGCCAGAACCCGGCAGGCTCCGAAGGGATCATGGCGGAGTCGCTGACGACGCGGCTGTTCAAAGGACGCCTGGAGCTCGTCGCCGAGCTCGACAAGCGCCTCCAGACGGGCGAGGCTGCTCACGAGAGTGCCCCGAAGGCCTACGGGGGTCACCCCACCCTCGCGGAGCTGCGCGAGGCGACGGCACAGGCGCTGTACGAGCGCGTGGCGGCGATGAACCTGGACAACTTCGTCGTTCGCCCGCACCGCCAGGTCGTCGAGCGCTACGCGAAGCCGGCCGCCTGGCGAACGTTGGGGGCCGAGGACTTGGACGTCCTCGCGCAGCGCGTGGCGGCGCTGCCGTCGCAGCGCATCGACGACGACGAAGAGGCCAAGCGCTTCGACATGCTCGTGCTGCGCGCGCAGCTGTCGATTCTTCAGGCGCGGCCGGACTTCATGGCGCTGCGGCAGAAGATTCAGACCATCGCCGAGAACCTCGAGGGCGAGATGGCCATTCCCGCCATCAAGGCAGAGGCGGCGCTCATCCAGGCCGTTGCGAGCGACGAGTGGTGGCAGGACGTGACGGTGCCGATGCTCGAGACCGCGCGCCGCCGGCTGCGCTCGCTGGTCAAGTTGCTGCCGAAGGGCCAGAAGAAGGTGGTCTACACCGACTTCGAGGACGAATTGGGCGAAGGCACGGTCATCGACCTGCCACAGGTGGCTGCAGGCCTGAACATGGCCAAGTTCAAGGAGAAGGCGCGCGTGTTCCTGCGCGAGCACGAGTCGCACCTGGCACTGCAGCGGCTGCGGCGCAACCAGCCTCTGACCCCGACGGACCTCGAGGAGCTGGAGAAGATGCTGGTGCAGGCTGGCGGCACGCAGCCGTTGATGGCCGAGGTAAAGAACGTCGGGCTGGGTCTGTTCGTTCGGTCCCTGGTGGGCATGGACCGCGAAGCTGCCATGCAGGCGTTCGGTGAGCTGCTGCAGGGGAGCACGCTGACTCCCGAGCAGATCGAGTTCATCGAGCTGGTCGTCGAGGAGCTCACGCAGAACGGTGTCGTGCCGCCGGAGCGGCTGTTCGAGCCGCCGTTCACGGACATCCACGCCCTGGGACCGACGGCGGTGTTTCCGATGGCCCAGGTCATGCAGATCAAGCAAGTACTCGAGGAAATCCGCGCGCGGGCCGTCGCCTGACGTATTCGGTATGAACGCTGCGTGTGGCGATGGATCGCCAGCCTGATCGAGCCGCGCTCGGAAGGGCCTCAGAGGCCGACTTGGGTCGTCTGGTCCACATAGGCCGGGATGATCAGGCCCGGGTTCAGCTCGATGTTGTGGCCGCGCTTGAGCAGACCCAGCGGCCCGAACAGCACGGTCAGGGCCACCGTTGTTCCGACCTTGTCCTCACCCTGGCCGGACTTGGCCGCGCGCAAGCGAACGCGTTGGCCGTTGACCAACAGGTAGTCGACCATGATGTTCAGCTCGCCGCCCTTGCCCATGAACCCTTTCTTCTTGGACGTGATGACGGTGCCGACGGCCTTGGTGCCGGGCGCTGCGACGAGCTGACCGTTGACGGTCAGGGGCTCGTCCAGTTCGAGGTTGAAGCGTTCGCCCTCGGTGGCCACTCCGGATACCAGCTTGTCGAGCAGGCGCAGGCGGACTTCGGTGCCTTCGGGGACGGTGACGGTCTCGACGGCGGCGCCGGCCGAGGCCAGGAACAGCAGGGCAGTGGTGAAGATGGCCTTGACCCAAGTATGCATGGCGTGTCCTCCCTGGACGATGGGCAATGCGCCGATCACGGCGCGAAACGCAAGGATGGATCCCCTGGGCGCGCCGCAGCATGGCGGTACGCACCTGCTCAATCATGCATGCAAGCGCGCATGGCGGCAATGGCGCGTCGCTGGCAGGCATCGGGTGGAAGGCATTCACTGCGCGGCGACGTCGGGTCCGCCAAAAATGAGCATCGGATTTGAAGAATCGCCCCCCATGCGCACCGTGCCTGCCCTATCGTCCCTGCTGCTAGCCCCGACGGCGGCCGTAGCGGCAGCATCCGCGGTCGAACCGCTGGCGAACGCGCCGGTGTCGGCGCTCGACCTGCAGTGCTACGCCGGGACCTGGCACGAGATCGCCCACCTGCCGATGGTCTTCCAGCGCCAGTGCGTGGCCGACATCACGGCCACCTAAACCCTGCGCGTGGATGGCCTGGTGGGCGTGCGCAACACCTACCGCACGCGCGACGGCCGCACCGACGTGGCCGACGGCGTGGCGCGTCCGCTACCAGGGATGCCGGGCGCGCTGCAGGTGCGCTTCGTGCCGGATTGGCTGGCGTGGCTGCCGTTCACCTGGGCCGATGACTGGGTGGTCGAGCTCAATCCCGACTACCGCTGGGCGGTGGTCGGCAGCCCCTCGCGCGACTCCCTGTGGGTGCTCTCGCGCACGCCGGCGATGCCGCGCGCGCAGTTCGAGGCAATCCGCGCGCGCGCCGCGCAGCGCGGCGACCCGGTGCAGCATCTGGTGCTGCCGCCGGGCACGCTGGAGTGAGCCAGCCCCGCGCGGCGGGGGCGGGTAGACTGCGGTGATGCGGCCCGACGCCTCCGACTCCCCCCGCGGCATCGCCATGGTCGGCTTCGATGCCGACGACACCCTCTGGCGCAGCCAGGACTACTTCGACGCCGCGCAGGCGCAGTTCGAGCGCCTGCTCGCCGACTACGTCGATCTGGCCGACGTCGGTGCGCGCCTGTATGCGGTCGAGCAGCGCAACCTGGCCCTGTTCGGCTACGGCGTGAAGGGCATGCTGCTGTCGATGGTGGAGACGGCGGTCGAACTGACCGGCGGCCGTATCCGCGGCGAGGACGTGCATCGCATCGTCGAACTCGGCAAGCAGCTCTTGCAGCATCCGGTCGAGCTGCTGCCGGGCGTGCGCGCGGCGGTGGAGGCGGTGGCCGCCGAGTTCCCGGTGGTGCTGATCACCAAGGGCGACCTGTTCCACCAGGAGGCCAAGGTGCGCCAGTCCGGGCTGTCCGACCTGTTCGGCCGGATCGAGATCGTCAGCGAGAAGGACCCGCCGACCTACGCGCGGCTGTGCCGGGAATTCGGGATCGCGCCGCAGCAGTTCCTGATGGTGGGCAACTCCCTGCGCTCGGACATCGCGCCGGTATTGGCACTCGGCGGCTGGGGCGTGCACGTGCCCTACCACACGACCTGGGCGCACGAGGCGCAGGCGCGGGTGGAGGCGGGCGGCGAGCGCCTGCGCACGGTGCCGGACCTGGCCGCGCTGCCGCCGGCGGTGCGCGACCTGGCCGCGCTGGCCGTGGCAGGATGAGCGCCACTCACCACGCACACGGGGGCGTCGCATGATCGACCTGAGCGGCCGGGTGGCCATCGTCACCGGCGCGGGACGCGGGCTGGGGCGCGCGCATGCGCGGCTGCTGGCACAGCGCGGCGCGGCCGTGCTGGTGAACGACCTCGACCCGCCGCAGGCGGAGGCGGTCGCGGCCGAGATCGTGGCGGCCGGCGGGCAGGCGCGCGCGGTGCCCGGTTCGGCCGCCGACCCGGCGCAGGTGCAGGCGCTGGTGGACGCCGCGCGGGCGGCGTGGGGGCGGGTGGACATCGCGGTGGCCAATGCCGGCCTGCTGCGCGACCGCAGTTTCGGCAACCTCGGCGAGGACGACATCCGCGCGGTGCTGGAGGTGCACCTGCTCGGCGGCTTCTACCTGTGCAAGGCGGTGTGGCCGGTGATGCGCGCGCAGCAGTACGGCCGGATCGTGCTGACCACCTCCTCGTCCGGGCTGTACGGCAATTTCGGCCAGGCCAACTACGCGGCCGCCAAGATGGGCCTGGTCGGGCTGATGCAGACCCTGGCGCTGGAGGGCGAGAAGTATGGCATCCGGGTCAACTGCCTGGCGCCGACCGCCGCGACCCGGATGCTGGAGGGCATCCTGCCGCCCGAGCAGCTGGCGTTGTTGGATCCGGCGCTGGTCAGCCCGGCGCTGCTGGCGCTGGTGGCGGAGGCGGCGCCGACCCGCGCCATCCTGTGCGCGGGGGCGGGCAGCTTCGAGCTGGCGCACGTCACCCTGACCCGCGGGCTCTACCTCGGCCCGCAGGCGGATGCCGAGACCTTGCTCGCGCGTTGGGCGGAGCTGGCCGACCGCGACGGCGAGCAGGTGCCCGCCACCGGCTTCGACCAGGCCCGCCACGAGCTGCGCAAGGCGGGGCTGGCGATCCCGTCGGGCTGAGCCTCAGGCGCGCAGCTGCTCCGGCGGCACCCGCACCCAGCCGTCCATCAGCACCCGCGCGCTGCGGCTCATCACCGCGCGCGTCACCGTCCACTGGCCGTCGCGCCGTTCCACCGCGGCGCCCACCCGCAGCGTGCCGGAGGGATGCCCGAAGCGCACCGCGTCGCGGCGGCCGCCGCCGGCCGCGCGGTTCACCAGCGTGCCCGGCACCGCGGCGGCGGTGGCGATCGCCACCGAGGCGGTGCCCATCATCGCGTGGTGCAGCTTGCCCATCGACAGCGCGCGCACGTTGAGGTCGATGGCGCCGGCGGCGACGTGTTTGCCGCTGGAGGCCACGTAGGCCTTCGGCGGCGCCACCAACGCGAGCTTCGGGGTGTGCTGGCGGGTGGCGGCCTCCTCCGGCGCCCGGATCAGGCCCATGCGCAGCGCGCCGGCGACGCGGATCGCTTCCAGCTTGGCCAGCGCGGCCTTGTCGTCATTGATCGCCGGCTGCAGTTCGGTGCCGTCGTAGCCGAGGTCGGCGGCGTCGATGAACACGGTCGGAATGCCGGCATTGATCAGCGTCGCCCGCAGGGGGCCGATGCCGGGCACGTCGAGGGTATCCACCAGGTTGCCGGTGGGGAACATCGCGCCGCCGTCACCCTCCTCGTCGGACGGGTCGAGGAACTCCAGCACGATTTCCGCCGCCGGGAAGGCCACACCGTCCAGTTCGAAGTCACCGGTTTCCTGCACCTGGCCGCCGCTGATGGGCACGTGCACCAGCAGGGTCTTGCCGATGTTGGCCTGCCACACGCGCACGGTCACGGTGCCGTCCTGCGGAATGCGCGCGGCCGGGAGGAAGCCGCCCGCGACCGCGAACGGGCCGACCGCGGCGGACAGGTTGCCGCAGTTGCCCGACCAATCCACGAATGCGCTGTCGATGCTGACCTGGCCGTACAGGTAGTCCACGTCGTGGTCGGGCCGGGTGCTGGCGGAGATGATCACGCACTTGGAGGTGGACGAGGTCGCGCCGCCCATGCCGTCGGTGTGCTTGCCGTAGGGATCGGGCGAGCCGATCACCCGCAGCAGCAGCGCGTCGCGCGCCGGCCCCGGCACCTGCGCCGGCGGCGGCAGGTCCTGCAGGCGGAAGAACACGCCCTTGCTGGTGCCGCCGCGCATGTAGGTGGCGGGGATGCGCAGCTGTGGCGGATGCGCGCTCATGCCGCCTCCCCGCGGGCCGCGGCCAGGAAGTCCTCGGCGAAGCGCTGCAGCACCCCGCCGGCCTGGTAGATCGCCACTTCCTCGGCGGTGTCCAGGCGGCAGCTGACCGGCACCGCGACGCGCTCGCCGTCGCGGTGATGGATCACCAAGGTCAGGGTCGCGCCCGGCGCCGGCTGGCCCTCGACATCGAAGGCCTCGCTGCCGTCGATGCCCAGGGTGAGGCGGGTGGTGCCGGGCTGGAACTGCAGCGGCAGCACGCCCATGCCGATCAGGTTGGTGCGATGGATGCGCTCGAAGCCCTCGGCCACGACCGCCTCCACCCCGGCCAGGCGCACGCCCTTGGCCGCCCAGTCGCGCGAGCTGCCCTGGCCGTAGTCCTTGCCGGCGATCACGATCAGCGGCTGGCGGCGGGCGAGGTAGGTCTCGATCGCCTCCCACATGCGCAGCACCGTGCCCTCCGGCTCCAGCCGCGCCAGCGAGCCTTGCAGCACCTGGCCGTCGGCGCCGCGCACCATCTCGTTGAGCAGCTTGGGGTTGGCGAAGGTGGCGCGCATCGCGGTCAGGTGGTCGCCGCGGTGGGTGGCGTAGGAATTGAAGTCCTCCTCCGGCAGGCCCATCCGCGCCAGGTACTCGCCGGCCGCGCTGTCGGGCAGGATCGCGTTGCTGGGCGAGAGGTGGTCGGTGGTGATGTTGTCGCCCAGCACCGCCAGCGCGCGCATCCCGCGCAGGGTACGCGGGTAGGCCGCCAGCGCGCCCACCCCCGCGCGGTCCCAGTACGGCGGACGGCGGATGTAGGTGCTCTGCGCGCGCCAGGCGTACAGCGGCGGTGCGCGTTCGCCCAGCGCGCGCGGCGCGAACATCGGCGCGTACACCGCGCGGAACTGCTCCGGCTTGACGTGCGCCTGCACGATCGCGTCGATCTCCTCGTCGCTCGGCCAGATGTCCTTCAGCCGCACCGGCCGGCCCTCGGCGTCGGTGCCGAGCACGTCGCGCTCGATGTCGAAGCGCACCGTGCCGGCGATCGCGTAGGCCACCACCAGCGGCGGGCTGGCCAGGAACGCCTGCTTGGCGTAGGGGTGGATGCGGCCGTCGAAGTTGCGGTTGCCCGACAGCACCGCGGTGGCGTACAGGTCGCGGTCGATGATCTCCTGCTGGATCGCAGGGTCCAGCGCGCCGCTCATGCCGTTGCAGGTGGTGCAGGCGAAGCCGACGATGCCAAACCCCAGCCGCTCCAGCTCCGGCAGCAGGCCGGCGTCCTGTAGATAGGCCTCCACCACCCGCGAGCCGGGCGCCAGCGAGGTCTTCACCCACGGCTTGCGCGCCAGCCCGCGCGCGTTGGCGTTGCGCGCCAGCAGCCCGGCCGCGATCACGTTGCGCGGGTTGCTGGTGTTGGTGCAGCTGGTGATGGCGGCGATGATCACCGCGCCGTCCGGCAGCCGGCCCGCGGCCTCGTCGGCGCGCGCGGCGGCGAGCTTGGCTTCGTCGGCGATCCCGCGCTCGGCCAGCGCCGCCAGCGGCAGCCGGCGGTGCGGGTTGGACGGCCCGGCCAGCGTGCGCTCCACCGCGCCGAGGTCGAAGCGCAGCACGCGGTCGTAGCGCGCCTGCCGCAAGTCGTCGGCCCACAGTCCGGCCGCCTTCGCATAGGCCTCGACCAGCGCGACCTGGTCCGGTTCGCGCCCGGTCAGGCGCAGGTAGTCCAGGGTGTTGGCGTCGATCGCGAACAGCGCCGCGGTGGCGCCGTATTCGGGGGCCATGTTGCTGATGGTGGCGCGGTCGCCGATGCCGAGCGCGGCGGCGCCCTCGCCGCGGAACTCCAGGTACGCGCCGACCACCTTCTCCCGGCGCAGGAACTCGGTCAGCGACAGCACGATGTCGGTCGCGGTGATGCCGGGGGCGGGGCGGCCGCCGAGCTCCACCGCCACCATCTCCGGGGTGCGCATCCACACCGCGCGCCCGAGCATCACGCTCTCCGCCTCCAGCCCGCCGACCCCGACCGCGATCACGCCCAGCGCGTCCACGTGCGGGGTGTGCGAGTCGGTGCCGACGCAGGTGTCCGGGAAGGCCACGCCGTCCCGCGCCTGCACCACCGGCGACATCTTCTCCAGGTTGATCTGGTGCATGATGCCGTTGCCGGCGGGGATCACCTCGACATTGGCGAACGCGCGCCGGCTCCACTCGATGAAGTCGAAGCGGTCGGCGTTGCGGCGGTCCTCGATCGCGCGGTTCTTGGCGAACGCCTGCGGATCGGAGCCCGGCGCCTCCACCGCCAGCGAGTGGTCCACGATCAGCTGCACCGGCACCACCGGGTTGACCTGCGCGGGGTCGCCGCCGGCCGCGGCGATCGCTTCGCGCAGGCCGGCCAGGTCCACCAGCGCGGTCAGGCCGAGGATGTCGTGGCAGACCACGCGCGCCGGGAACCACGGGAAGTCGCGGTCGCGCCGGCGCTCGACCAGCTGGCGCAGGAAGTCGTCGCGCTGTGCGGGATCGGCTTTGCGCACGATGTTCTCGGCGTGCACGCGCGCGGTGTAGGGCAGCTGCGCCCAGGCGCCGGGGGCGAGCGCCTCGACCGCGGCGCGGGCGTCGTACCAGTCCAGCCCGGTGCCGGGCAGCGGACGGCGGAAGTCGGTATTCATGGGGCGGGTGCGGGCGTGCGGTGGGAAGCCGTATTGTCGCGCAGCGCGCGCCTGCGGATGGAGCCCGGCGCGGCCGTCGTTTGCGCTCCGTACAATGCGCGGATGCCGGCCAGTCCTGCCATCCCCCCCGCACAGCTGCGCCTGTCGGTCGCCCCGATGATGGACTGGACCGACACCCATTGCCGCGCCTTCCACCGCGTGCTGGCGCCGCATGCGCGGCTGTATTCGGAGATGGTGCACGCCAACGCGGTGATCCACGGCGACCGCGCGCGCCTGCTGGCGATGGATCCTTCCGAGCACCCGGTCGCGCTGCAACTGGGCGGCAGCGAGCCTGGACTGCTGGCGCAGGCGGCGCGGATCGGGGCGGAGGCGGGGTTCGACGAGATCAACCTCAACTGCGGCTGCCCGTCCGACCGCGTGCAGGCCGGCCGCTTCGGCGCCTGCCTGATGCGCGAACCGGTGCTGGTGGCCGACAGCGTGGCGGCGATGATCGCGGCCTGCCCGGTGCCGGTGACGGTGAAATGCCGGCTGGGCGTGGACGACGACCACGAGTGGGAGCGCTTCCTCGCCTTCATCGACACCGTCGCCGCGGCCGGCTGCCGCAGCTTCATCGTGCACGCGCGCAACGCCTGGCTGCAGGGCCTGTCGCCGAAGGAGAACCGCGAGGTGCCGCCGCTGCGCTACGACTGGGCCTACCGGCTCAAGCGCGAGCGGCCGGCGCTGCAGGTGGTGGTGAACGGCGGCATCGCGGATGCGGCGGAGGCCACCGCGCACCTCGCCCACGTCGATGGCGCGATGCTCGGCCGCGCCGCCTACCACACGCCCTACCTGCTGCACCGGCTGGACGTGCAGTGGTTCGGTGGCCCCCTGCGCACGCGCAGCGAACTGCTGCACGCCTACCGGCCCTACGTGGAGGCGCAGCTGGCGCGCGGGGTGTTCCTCAGGCACATCACCCGCCACCTGCTGGGGCTGTTCGCCGGCGAGCCCGGCGGGCGCGCGTTCCGGCAGGTGCTCAGCGAAGGCGCGCACCGGCCCGGCGCCGGTTGGGCGCTGGTGGAGCAGGCGCTGGCGCTGACCGAGCGCGCGCGGGCGGCCTGAGCCGGCGCGCCGCGCCTGAACGCCGCGCTATCCTGTTCAGGAAATTTCAGGGGCGATTCACCGCCCGGCGCCAGAATGCAAGCCCGAGCCTACTGCGTGTCCGCCATGCCGATCCGCCGCCCGCCCATGCCGACCCTGCTGGCCGCCGCCATCCTGGCGCTGCTGCCGGCCGCGCCGGTGCTGGCCGGCCCGCAGGCGCAGGGGCGCGGCAACGACGACCGCCGCGGCCACAGCAGCCTGTCCGATGCGGTGCGCCGGGTGGAGCGCAACACCGGCGGCGAGGTCCTTTCCGCCGAGCGGGTGCCCTACGACGGCCGCGAGATGCACCGGGTGAAGGTGCTCGACGACCAGGGCCGGGTACGGGTGTTCATGCAGGACCCGCGCCCCGGGCGCGGGCCCGAGCGCCGCGACGACGATGGCCGGCGTCCGCCGTCTGCACGCCCCGGCGACGACTGAACGGGTACTCTGACGGCACGGCCGGAGCGCCGGCCGCCGTTTCCTCCCGCGCACCGCACAAGGAGATCCCATGCGCATCCTGCTGGTCGAAGACGAAGCCCCGCTGCGCGAGACCCTGGCCGCGCGGCTCAAGCGCGAAGGCTATGCGGTGGACGCCGCGCAGGACGGCGAGGAGGGCCTGTACATGGGCCGCGAGGTGCCGTTCGACGTCGGCATCATCGACCTCGGCCTGCCCAAGATGAGCGGGATGGAGCTGATCCGCGCCCTGCGCGAGGAGGGCAAGAAGTTCCCGATCCTGATCCTGACCGCGCGCTCGAGCTGGCAGGACAAGGTCGACGGCCTCAAGCAGGGCGCCGACGACTACCTGGTCAAGCCGTTCCACGTCGAGGAGCTGCTGGCGCGCATCAACGCGCTGGTGCGGCGCGCCGCCGGCTGGAGCAAGCCGACCCTGGAATGCGGCCCGGTCACCCTCGACCTCGCCGCGCAGACGGTCAGCGTGCACGGCAGCAACGTCGACCTCACCAGCTACGAGTACAAGGTGCTCGAGTACCTGATGATGCACGCCGGCGAGCTGGTCTCGAAGGCCGACCTCACCGAGCACATCTACCAGCAGGACTTCGACCGCGACTCCAACGTGCTGGAGGTGTTCATCGGCCGCCTGCGCAAGAAGCTGGATCCGGACGGCAGCCTCAAGCCGATCGAGACCGTGCGCGGCCGCGGTTACCGCTTCGCGATCCCGCGCAGCGGCGAGTAAGCCGATGCGGGCTGCGCGGCCGGCATGAGCGCCACGCCCCCCGCCGGTCCGACGCCGGGGCCCGCGCGCCGCCTGCGCCTGGCGCAGCCGCGCTCGCTGCAGTCGCGCCAGCTGTGGGCGGCCAGCCTCGGCCTGGTCGCGTTCCTGGCGCTCGCCGGCTTCGCCCTCGACCGCGCGTTCCTGAGCACCGCCCAGAGCGGCATGCGCGAACGCCTGCACAGCTATGCGCTGGCGTATGCCAACAGCGACTTCGCGCGCGACGGCAGCGTGATCCCGCCGTGGGATCCGCCGGATCCGCGCTTCAAGCGGCCCGGCAGCGGGCTGTATGCGCAGATCGTGATGCCGCAGGGGCATTGGGAATCCGATTCCGCGCAGGGGCCGCGGCTGCCGCCGGCGCCGCTGCTCGGCCCGCGCGAGCAGGTGTTCGAGGGCCCGCTGCCACTCACCCAGATCAGCGGCGCGCCGGGCCAGGTCTACCGCTACGGCATCGGCCTGATCGACGCCACCCGCGCCGACGGCCGCGAGATCCCGTACACGGTCTACGTGCTGGAGGACACCACCGCGCTCGGGCGCCAGGTGGCGGCGTTCCGCTCCGCGCTGTGGATCAACCTCGGTGGCGCCGGGGTGGTGCTGCTGCTGCTGCAGATCCTGGTGCTGCGCTGGAGCCTGCGCCCGCTGCGCGAGGTGATCGCCGAGCTCAAGCGGGTGCAGGCCGGGCAGGCGGCGGGCATGAGCGAGGCCCACCCGCGCGAGCTGGAGCCGCTGACCGAGAGCATCAACGCCTTCATCCAGAGCGAGCGCGAGAACCTGGAGCGCCAGCGCAACACCGTGGCCGACCTCGCGCACAGCCTGAAGACGCCGCTGGCGGTGCTGCGCGCGCGCCTGGACAGCGGCGCCGGCGAGGCCGAGCTGCGCGAGGAGCTGGACACCCAGCTGCGGCGCATGAACGACCTGGTGAGCTACCAGCTGGCGCGCGCCGCGCGCTCGGGGCACCAGCTGTTCGCGGCGCCGGTGGAGATCGAGCCGCAGGCCGAGCAGATCGTGACCGGGCTGGAGAAGGTGTACGCCGCGCGCGGGGTGCTGTGCGAGTTCGAGATCGACCCGCAGGCGCGCTTCCACGGCGAGCTCGGTGACCTGCAGGAGCTGCTCGGCAACCTGCTGGAGAACGCCTTCAAGTGGGCCAAGTCGCGGGTGCTGCTGACCGTGGCCGAGGATGCGGCGGCGCCCGGCCGCCGGCCGGGGCTGCGCCTGCGGGTCGAGGACGATGGCCCCGGGATCGCCGAGGACCGCATCGCGCACGTGCTCCAGCGCGGCGTGCGCGGCGACGAGCGCGTGCAGGGGCACGGCATCGGCCTGGCGATCGTGCAGGACATCGTGCGCAGCTACCGCGGCGAGCTGCAGGTCGGCCGCTCGGCCGAACTCGGCGGCGCGCGCTTTGAGGTGGTGCTGCCGCCGGGGCTGTGAGCCGGCGTCAGCCGCCCAGCAAGGGCGGCCCGTAGAAGCGCTCCAGGTGCGCGGCCACCGCCGGCAGCGCCCGGCGCAGGCGCGCCGGCGCGCTGAAGTGGTACTCGGTGCAGACCGCGAAGAATTCCTCCGGCGCCTCCGCGGCGTAGGGGTCGATCGCGGTGGCATGGCCGGCCTCGACCTGCGCGTGCAGCGCATCGAAGGCGCGCTGGAAGTCCTCCGCCCACTGCCGCTGCCAGGCGCGCGGCAGCGGCGGGGTGCCGTCCATCACCCCGTCCAGCGCGTCCAGCTTGTGCGCGATCTCGTGCGCGGCCACGCAGTAGCCCTCGCCGGGCGCGGCGATGTCGGCGCGCACGTCGGCCCACGACAGCACCACCGGGCCCTGGGTCCAGGCCTCGCCGATCAATTCGTCGTCCCACTCGTGCAGCACGCCCTGCGCGTCCATCCGGCTGCGGTGGACGCGGAACGCGGCCGGGTACACCAGCAGCTGCGACCAGCCATGCAGGCCCTCGCGCCCGAACTCGAGCAGCGGCAGGCAGCACAGCATCGCCAGGCGCAGGCGCTGCACCGGGTTCAGCTGCAGGCCCTGCACCGGGGTGATGGTCTTGCGCTGCTGGAACTCGGCGACCAGCGCCTGCAGCCGCGCCTCGCGCGCGGGGTCGATGCCGCGCAGCCACGGCAGCCCGGCGGCGGCCTGGCGCCACTGCGCGGGATCGAGGTCGGCCGCCTGCGGGCGGCGTCGGAAGGGCCAGAGCATCCGCGCCAGGGCGCCGCCGCTGGATCAGCGGAACATCCCGGGCAGGAAGCTGTGCCAGCGGGGGGCCGCCGAGCGGCTGCCGCCGGCGCGCGGCGCGAGGAGCGCCGGTGCATGCGGCTTGCCGCTGCGCGGGACAGGGGCAGCGCCGGCGGGATCGAACTCGGCCTCGTCCGCGCGCTCGACCGGGCTGCTGGTGGCCGGCGTCTCCGACTCCGGGCAGCTGCCGCTGCCGTCGGCCGCCTGGTGGCGCGCATCCGCGGCCAGCGCGGGGCCGCCGCACAGGGCGGTCGCGATCAGGGCCAGACGCAGGCAGTGGCGGAGGCGGGGCATGGGCGCATCCTTGGGAGCGGCGATGGAGCGGCGCGGGCGCAAGGCACACGGCGCCAACACGCACTATAGCGTGGATCGGCCCTGAACGCGCAAACGGCCCGTGTTGCGGTGCGACAGGCACCGGTGCGCGGCGCGCCGCACACTGCACCGATGCCCACTGCGACCGCCGCCGTCCCCAGCGCCCCGCCCCTGACCGCCGCCGCCCTGCGCCGCGCCCTGATCGCCGGGACCCGCCGGGTGATTGCCGCGCGCGAGGAGCTCAACCGCATCAACGTGTTCCCGGTACCGGACGGCGATACCGGCAGCAACCTCGCCAGCACCCTCGGCAGCGTGCTACAGGGCGCGCTGAGCCGGCGCAGCCGGCACATCGGCGAGCTGCTGGCGCGGGTCGGCGACGAGGCGATCGACGGCGCGCGCGGCAATTCCGGCGCGATCATGGCGCAGTTCCTGGTCGGCCTGGCCGAACACGTGCGCGGTGCCGCGGTGCTGGACGCGGCGACCCTGGCGGCGGCGGTGCGGCGCGGCGCCGACAGCGCGCGCGCGGCGCTGGCACGGCCGGTCGAGGGCACCATCCTGAGCGTGATCGGGGCCTTCGCCGAGGCCCTGGACGAAGCGGCGCGGGCGCAGGCCGGGGATCCGCGCGCCGGGTTCGAGCAGGCCCTGCAGCGGGCGCGGCGGGCGCTGGCGGAGACCCCGCGGCAGATGCCGCTGCTGCAGAAGGCGGGGGTGGTGGACGCCGGCGCGCGCGGCTTCGTGGACTGGCTGGAAGGCATCGCCGACTACGTCGCCGGCGGACCGCGCGCGCTGCGCCTGCGCAGGGCCCCGACCGCCGCGAACGAGCCGGCCGCCGCGGCGCACGTCCATGGCGAGGTCGACCCGGCGCGGCGCTGGTGCACCGAGTGCCTGGTGCTGGGCACGGCGATCGACCGCGCCGGCCTGCGCGCCGCGCTGGAGGCGGCCGGGGCGGACTCGCTGGTGGTCGCCGGCGGCAGCACGCGGGTGCGCGTGCACGGCCATGTCGGCCAGCCGCAGGCCCTGTTCGATGCCTGCGCCGGGTTCGGGCAGGTGGAGGCGATGAAGGCCGACAACATGCTGCTGCAGCAGCGCAGCGCGCAGTCCCCGGACCGCATCGCGGTGGTCACCGACAGCGCCTCCGACCTGCCGCCGGCGCTGGCCGACCGCTTCGGCATCCACGTGGTGCCGGTGCGGGTCAGCGTGGGCGGACGCGACTACCTGGACCGGCTCGGCCTGAGCGCCGGCGAGTTCTACCGGCGGATGGCCGCCTGCGCGCAGCTGCCGCAGACCAGCCAGCCGCCGCCCGGGGATTTCCGCCGGGTGTTCGAGCAGGTGCTCGCGCACCAGCCAGGCGCGGTGTACGTCGGCCTGGCGCGGCCGCTGTCGGGCACCCTGCAGGCCGCGGAGACCGCGGCGCGCACGCAGGCGCGGCCGGTCGCCTGCGTGGACAGCCGCCACGTCAGCGCCGGCCAGGCGCTCTTGGCCTGGCGCGCGGCGGAGCTGGCTGCGGCCGGGCAGGCGCCGGCGCGGATCGTGGCGGAACTGGACGCGCTGGCGGCGCAGACCCAGACCTGGGCGCTGGCGCGCGACCTGCGGCATGCCGTGCGCGGCGGGCGCATCCCGCGTTGGGCCGGGCCGCTGGTGCGCATCAGCGGGCTGCTGCCGATCGCGCGCACCGACGCCACTGGGCGGCTGACCCTGGCCGGCGGCCTGTGGGCGCGGCGGCGCGCGCCGGAGGCGTTCGCCCGGCATGTCGCGCGCCGGCTGCCGCCGCGGGTGCGCTGGCGGCTGATCGTCGGGCATGCGGATGCGCCGGAGGATGCCGCGCGCCTGCTGGCGGCGCTGCAGGCGCGGCTGAACGTGGCCGAGGCGCATCTGGTCGAGGTCGGGCCGGCGGTGGGGGCGCACGCCGGGCCGCAGACCCTGGTGGTCGGGCTGGCACCGGCGCCGGCCTGAGCGCCGGGCCGGGGCGGGCCGGCGGCTATCATCCGCGTATGCCCGCGCTCGTCCACACCGTCGTGCCGCTGTTGGCGGCCTATCTCTTGGGATCGCTGTCGGGCAGCCTGCTGCTCGGGCGCCTGCGCGGGATCGACGTGCGCCGCCACGGCAGCGGCAATGCCGGCGGCACCAACGCGCTGCGCGTGCTCGGCTGGCGCTATGCCCTGGGCGTGGTCGCGATCGACATCGGCAAGGGCGCGCTGGCGGCCTGGCTCGGGCTGCGCCTGCTGCCGGACCCGGCCTGGGCCTGGTTGGCCGCCGCGCTGGCGGTGGTCGGCCATGTCTGGCCGGTCTGGCACGGCTTCCGCGGCGGCAAGGGCGCGGCCACCGTCGTCGGCGGCCTGCTGGTGCTGTGGCCGACGGCGGTCGCGGCGCTGCTGGTGGTGTGGCTGGCGGTGCTGGTGTCCAGCGGCTATGTGGGCCTGGCCACGGTGAGCGCGGCGCTGGCGCTGCCGCTGCTGGCGTGGGGGCTGGCCGCGCCGCCGCCGGCGCTGGCCTATGCCGGCTTCGTGGCGCTGTTCGTGGCCTGGACCCACCGTGCCAACCTGCGTCGCCTGCATGCCGGCAGCGAGCCGCGCTTCGAACGTGTCTGGCTGCTGCGGCGCGGGCGGGGGCGCGCGCCGTGAGCGCACCGGCCGACGAGCGCGCGCTGCTGCAGCGGCTTGCGCAGGGGCCGGTCAGCGGCGATGCGCTCGCGCGCGAGGCTGGCCTGACCCGCGCCGCGGTGTGGAAGCGGATCGAGGCCCTGCGCGAGGCGGGGCTGGAGATCGCCGCGGTGCCCGGGCGCGGCTACCGCTTGGCGCAGCCGCTGGACCTGCTGGACGCCGGGGCGATCCGCGCCGGGCTGGGGGCGGCCGCGCGCGCCGAGCTGGCCGGGCTGGAGGTGGCGTGGTCGCTGGATTCCACCAACGCGGCGCTGCTGCGGCAGCCGCCGCCGGCGCAGGGCTGCGCGGTGCTGCTGGCGGAGCGCCAGCGCGCAGGGCGCGGCCGCCGCGGGCGGCCGTGGGTGTCGCCGCTGGCCGCGCACGTGTACCTCTCGCTCGGACGCCGCTACGACGCTGGACTGGCGCGCCTGGGCGGGCTCAGCCTCGCGGCCGGGGTCGCGGCGGCGCAGGCGCTGGCGGCGTTGGCCGTGCCTGGGGTGCGGCTGAAATGGCCGAACGACCTGGTGGTGGAGGCCGGCGGCGGCCTGCGCAAGCTCGGCGGGATCCTGGTCGAGGGCGGAGGCGAGGCGGCCGGGCAGGCGCATGCGGTGGTCGGCCTCGGCCTCAACGTGCGCATGCCAGCGGCGGCCGCGGTGGCGATCGACCAGCCGTGGGCGGAGCTGGCGGCGCTCGCCCCGGGGCTGACCCGCAACCGGGTGGTCACCGCCCTGCTGGAGGCGCTGCTGCCGGCGCTGGCGCGGTTCGACCGCGACGGCCTGACCGCCGGCCTGCGCGAGGCCTATGCGCGCTGGGACGTGCTCGCCGGCCGTCCGGTGCAGGTGCTCGCCGGCGATGGGACGTGGCAGGGCGAGGCCTGCGGGCTCGCCCCCGACGGCGCGCTGCGGGTGCGCCTGGCGGACGGCGGCGAGCGCTGCCTGCACGCCGGCGAGGTGAGCGTGCGCGCATGAGCGAGTGGCTGTTCGACCTCGGCAATACCCGCCTGAAGTGGGCGCCGCTCGCAGCAGACGGGCAGCCCGGCGCGGTCGCCGCCGCCGCGCACGCCGAGGGCGCGGACGGCTGGGCGCGGCTGCCGGCCGGGGAGGCGGCCTGGGTCGCCAGCGTGGCGTCGGCGGACGCCACCGCGGCGCTGCTGCAGGCGCTGGGCGAACGCCATCCGCGCGTGCACCGGGTGCGCACCCTGCCGCGCCTGGGGCGGCTGCGGATCGCCTACGCGGACCCGCAGGCGCTCGGGGTGGACCGCTTCCTCGCCCTGCTGGACGCGAGCGAGCAGGCGCGGCCGGCGCTGGTGGTCGGGGTCGGCACCGCGCTGACTCTCGACCTGCTGGATGCCGACGGCCGCCACCACGGCGGCCGCATCGCCCCATCGCCGGAGCTGATGCGGCAGGCGCTGCACGCGCGCGCGGCGCAGCTGCCGGCGACCGGTGGCGCGTACGTGGACTTCGCCGCGACCACCGCCGATGCGCTCGCCTCCGGCTGCACCGGCGCTGCGCTGGCGCTGATCGCGCAGGCGCTGTCCGATGCGCGGGCGCGGCTCGGCAGCGAGGTCGAACTGCGCCTGCACGGCGGCGGCGGCGCGGCGCTGCGCCCGCATCTGCCGGCGCACGTCTGGGTGCCGGACGCGGTACTGCGCGGGATCGCCCACTGGCGCCGGCGGCTGTTGGACTAGACTGCGCCGATGCTGGTGCGCGGCGCGGTGGTGATGCTGGCGGTGCTCAATCTCGGCCTCGGCCTGTGGTGGCTGGCCGGGGCGCCCGGGCGCGTGCCGCCGTCGCGACTACCAGCGCTGGACGCCCCGCCGCTGCAGTTGGCCATGGCGGCGCCACCCGCGCCGGCGGCGATGCCGGCGCCCGTCGCCCCCTCGCCATTGCCGACGGCCACGGCAGCGCTGGCGGCCGCGGCCTCGGCGGCGGAGGCCGCACCGGTCTGCCTGCGCCTGGGGCCGTTCGCGGATGCCGCCGCGCGCGCGGCGTTGGCCGCGCGTCTGCCGGCCGCGGTCGAGGCGCAGCCCGAGGACGTGCCGACCCGCGCCGCGCGCGGCTGGAAGGTGTTCCTGCCGCCGCTGGCGAGCCGCGAGGCGGCGCAGGCCGAGGCCGCGCGCCTGCGCGCGGCGGGCGTGCGCGACCTGTTCGTGCTGGCCGAGGGCGAGGACGCCAACGCGATCGCGCTCGGCCGCTTCGGCAGCGAGGACGGCGCGCGCCGGCGCCTGGCGGAACTGCAGGCGCTGGGCGTGCAGGCGCAGGCCGCGCCGGTCGGCGGCAGCCCGGCGCAGGCCTGGCTGCGGGTGCGCGCGCCGGATCCGGCGCTGGCGGCGCAGGTGGCGGCGCTGGCCCCGTCGCGCGAGATCGCCTGCGCGGCAGGCGCGCGGGCGACCCGCTAGAATCGCCCCGACGCCGCTTTAGCTCAGTCGGTAGAGCAGCTGCCTTGTAAACAGCAGGTCGTCCGTTCGATTCGGACAAGCGGCACCAGTGCATTCGCCGGCGCGTGTCCGCTCCGCGCCCCGCAGGAGTCCCGATGGCCCGCAGCTATCCCCCGGTCAGCGTATTCGGCGTGCCCACCGACATCGGCGCCTCCCGGCGCGGCGCTTCGATGGGCCCGGAGGCCCTGCGCGTGGCCGGGCTGGTGGAGGCGCTGGTCGCGCGCGGGGTCGAGGCGCGCGACGTGGGCGACGTGCAGGGGCCGCGCAATCCGATGGCCCCGCCCCGCGGCGGCTACCGCCACCTCGAGGAAGTGGTGGCGTGGAACCGCGCGGTGTTCGAGCGCAGCACCCACGAGCTGCGCGCCGGGCACCTGCCGATCCTGCTCGGCGGCGACCATTGCCTGGCGATCGGGTCGATCGCCGCGGTCGCGGCGTACTGCCGACAGACCGGCAAGAAGCTGCGGGTGCTGTGGCTGGACGCGCACGCCGACTTCAACACCTCCGCCATCACCCCCAGCGGCAACCTGCACGGGATGCCGGTGGCCTGCCTGTGCGGGCTGGGGCCGGAGGCGCTGACCGGCCTCGGCGGGGCGGTGCCCGCGATCACCCCGGACCAGGTGCGCCAGATCGGGATCCGCTCGGTGGATCCCGGCGAGAAACGGCTGGTCAAGGAGTACGGACTGGACATCTACGACATGCGCTACATCGACGAGGTCGGCATGCGCCGCGCGATGGAGGAGGCGCTGGAGGGCGTGGACGCGGACACCCACCTGCACGTGAGCTTCGACGTGGACATGCTTGACCCGGGCATCGCCCCCGGCACCGGCACCCGGGTGCCGGGCGGGATCAACTACCGCGAGGCGCAGCTGATCATGGAGATGGTGGCCGACACCGGCCGCCTGGGCTCGCTGGACGTGGTCGAGATCAACCCCACCCTGGACAAGCGCAACGCCACCGCCAAGCTGGCGGTGGACTTGGTGGAGAGCCTGTTCGGCAAGTCCACCCTGATGCGCGACTGAAGGCCGGGGCGATCCCTCCACGGCGCGTTCACGCCCGCGGCGGCTAGTGTGCCGGCAGACCGGCATGTCCCGGCACCGTCCCCCAGGAGACCGACCATGAAGCGCCTGATCGCCCTCGCCCTGCTCGCCCTGTTCGCCAGCGCCTCGCTGACTGCCTGCAACACCATCGCCGGTGCGGGCAAGGACGTGAAGGATGCCGGCAAGGCGATCGAGAAGACCGCCGACAAGTGCAAGGACGGCAAGTGCTGAGCCGTCCCGATTCCTGACGCATTCGCGCCCCTTCTCGCCGCCCGGAGGAACCACCGATGAAGCGTCTGTCCGCCCTGCTCCTGCTGGCCGTGTTCGCCAGCGCCTCGCTCACCGCGTGCAACACCATCGCCGGCGCCGGCAAGGACATGCAGAAGGTCGGCGAGAAGGTCGAGGACAAGGCCCAGGACTGCAAGGACGGCAAGTGCTGAGCGCCTGAGCCCCGGGATTGCGCGTCCGCCCGGCGGCTGGCTAAGCTGGCCGCCGGTTTGTGAGAGACGAGGGAATCCCGATGAAGCGCCAATTCCCGCTGGGCCCGTGGGCCGTGCTGCTGGCTGCCGCGCTGGTGGCCCTGCCCGGCTGCAACACCATCGCCGGTGCCGGCAAGGACGTGCAGAGCGTCGGCAAGGCGGTCGAGAAGACCGCGGAGAAGTGCAAGGACGGCAAGTGCTGAGCTAAGGCCGCTCCCTGGCCGATCGACCCCCGAAGGCCCGCGCATGCGGGCCTTCGGCGTGTCTGGGGGCTGGCCGGGGGCGGCGGCGGCGGCGGTTACACTGTGCGCCGCTTCCCGCGCACCGCCCTGCATGAGCAAGACCCGCGTCCTCACCGGCATCACCACCTCCGGCACTCCGCACCTGGGCAACTACGTCGGCGCGATCCGCCCGGCGATCGCCGCCAGCCGCCGCGCGGAGGCGGAGAGCTTCTACTTCCTCGCCGACTACCACGCGCTGATCAAGGTGCAGGCGCCGGAGCGGGTGCAGCGCAGCACCCTCGAGATCGCCGCGGCGTGGCTGGCCTGCGGGCTGGACCCGCAGCGGGTCTGGTTCTACCGGCAGTCGGACATCCCCGAGATCCCCGAGCTCACCTGGCTGCTGACCTGCGTGGCCGGCAAAGGCCTGCTCAACCGCGCCCATGCCTACAAGGCGGCGGTGGACAAGAACCGCGCCGAGGGCGAGGACGACGATGCCGGGGTCAGCGCCGGGCTGTTCATGTACCCGGTGCTGATGGCGGCCGACATCCTGCTGTTCAACGCGCAGCGAGTGCCGGTCGGGCGCGACCAGGTCCAGCACATCGAGATGGCGCGCGATATCGGCCAGCGCTTCAACCACCTGTACGGCGAGCACTTCGTGCTGCCGGAGGCGGCGGTCGAGGCGCACGTGGCGACCCTGCCCGGCCTGGACGGCCGCAAGATGAGCAAGAGCTACGACAACACCATCCCGCTGTTCGTCCCGCGCGAGCAGCTGCGCCGGCTGGTGTTCTCGATCGTGACCGACTCGCGCGCGCCGGGCGAACCCAAGCCGACCGCGGATTCGGCCGTGTTCCAGCTCTACCAGGCCTTCGCCGCGCCCGAGGAAACCGCCGCGTTCGCGCGCGCCTTCGCCGACGGCATCGCCTGGGGCGACGCCAAGCAGGCGCTGTTCGAGCGGATCGACGCCGAGCTGGCGCCGCTGCGCGAGCGCTATGCGGCGCTGCTGGCGCGCCCGGCGGAGATCGAGGCGATCCTGCGCGACGGCGCCGAGCGCCTGCGCGCCCGCCACGCCACGCCGTTCCTGCGCCGGCTGCGCGAGGCGGTCGGCCTGCGCGACCTGTCGCGGGTCAGCCTGGCGGCCGCGCCGGAGCGCGCGAGGAAAAGCGCCGATGCGCCGAGCTTCAAGCAGTACCGCGAGGCCGACGGCCGTTTCTACTTCAAGCTGGTGCAGGGCGAGCGGGTGCTGCTGCAAAGCGTGGGCTTCGCCTCCCCGCGCGAGGCCGGCCAGCGCATCGCCGCGCTCAAGCAGGGCGAGATCGGCGCGCCCGGCAGCGACTTCGTGCTCGGCGAGGGCGTCGGCAGCGAGGAGGTGAACGCTGCGCTGGCCGCCTTCGTGGCCGACCACCTGGACGGAGCGGGCGGGACCTGAGCGGCGGGTTTGGCCGCTAGGGGCCACTTTTGACGTGGCGGGTCAGCCCGCGCGGGCCAGGGCTGGATGCGTCGCCGGGGCGGGCATGGCATGATTCCTGCTTGAATCGTGACCGTCGTCACTGCGTGGGTGTGCGTCCGCGCACGAACGGCCGATCCCCCATCCCTCCGGAGTCGACACCATGGGTCTGCTGGACTGGTTCAAGCGCAATGCAAGCAAGGATGTAAGCGTTTCCACCGCCGCGCCGGCGGCGCCACTGGAGGCGTTGACCTTCGGCGAGGGCGAGGGCCACCTCGGCAGTCTCGACATGAAGGCGGCGCTGGACGCGCATGCCGCGTGGAAGCAGCGCCTGCAGGATGTGATGGACGGCAAGCAGGCGCCGCCGGAGGTGCACCAGGTGGCGCGCGACGACCTGTGTGCGCTCGGCCAGTGGCTGCACGGCGAGGGCCGCGCCAAGTTCGGCGGTAGCGACGAGTACCGCACCCTGCTCAAGACCCACGCCGAGTTCCACCTGTGCGTGGGCGATGCCCTGAGCGCGCACCTGGACGGCCGCGGCGAGGACGCCGAGGACTGCAAGAAGAAGATGCGCGGGATGTCCGATCGCGTGCAGCTCGCGCTGGTGCGGTTGTTCATGCGCGCACGCGGCCTCGGCTGAGGCCGCCCCCGGCGCGGACCCTGCAGGCCGGACCGGATCGCGCCGCCGCCCGGAAACGGGCCGGCCGCGCCTAGTCCCAGGTGCGCGGGGTCAGCCCGCGTTCCGGATCCGCCATCGGCACCACGCAGAAGCGCTGGCCGGTCGGGGCCTCCATCACCCACCAGCGCTCGCGCACGAACGCGAGCTTGCGCGCACCCAGCGCTTCCAGGCGGGCGGCCTCGGCGTGCACGTCGTCGGCCTCGATGTCCAGGTGCACGCGCGAGGGATGCGCGACCTGCTGCACTTCGATGTGCAGGCCATGCGGCGTGTCGCCCAGGCGCTGGTAGCGCCCGGCGGCATCGCCCGCCGCGCGGTCGGCGACGGTGCAGCCGAGCGCCTGCGCCCAGAAGTCGGCGGCGGCGTCGAGATCGTCGGTCTGGCAGTCGATGATGAAACCGGCGAGGCGGCTGCGATGGGCCATGGCGGGGCCTGTGGTGGGGGATGCAAGCAACGGCGGCGGGCCGTGGCCTGCCGTCGCCGGGAGCGCAGCCGCAGGGTTACTGCGGCAGGGCCAGGTCGTCCAGCAGCGCCTTGAGGAAGCGCGCGGCCTCGCCGCCGGTGCAGGCGCGGTGGTCGAAGGTCAGCGAGATCGGCAGCCGCCGGTGCACCTCGATGCCGCCGATCACTGCCACCACGTCGTGGCACAGCTTGCCGGCGCCGACGATCGCCACGCACGGCGGCACCACCACCGGCGTCGCATAGCGGCCGGCGAACATGCCGAAGTTGGACAGCGAAATGGTGTAGCCGGTCAGCTCGCTGGCCGGGATGCTGCGGCTCTCGACCTGCGCGCGCAGGCGGTCGATGCCCTCGCGGATGCCGCGCGCGTCCAGCACGTCGGCGTTGCGCAGGGCCGGCACGAACAGGCCGTCCTCGGTGTCGACCGCGATCCCGATGTCCACCTGCGGATGCAGGGTGCGGCTCAAGGCCTCGCCGTCGAACCAGGCGTTCAGCGCCGGCACCGCCCTGCACGCGGCCACGATCGCGCGCACCAGGCGCACGGTGATGTCCTGCTTGCCGATCCAGGCGTGCAGGTCGGCGTCGTCCACCAGGGTGGTGGGCACCACCTTGGCGTGGGCATCGGCCATCACCCGCGCCATGTTGCGGCGTACGCCCTTGAGCTGCTCCGGCTGGCCGGAGGCGGCCACACCCGGTGGCTGGGTGCGCATCGGCTTGCCGGATTGCGACAGCGGGCCGCGCGGCGCCGGCGCCGCGGCGGGCGCGGCCGCGGCGCGGGCAGCGGCGGCGGGCGCGGCGCCGGCCTTGGCCGAACCGTCCGCGGCGGCGCGCTTGACGTCGTCCATCGTGACCGTGCCGTCCGGGCCGCTGGCGCGCACGCGGGCGAGGTCCACGCCCAGCTTGCGCGCCAGTGCGCGCACCGCCGGGAGCGCCCTGACGCCGCCCACCGCGACCGCGGCCTCGCTGACCACCGCGTCGCCGACCTGCATCGCGCCGACCACGGTGCCGGCATCCGCCGGCTGTGCTGGCGCAGCGGGCGCCGGTGCGGCAGGCCGGTGGTGGTGGCCGGTGTCGTGGCCCTCCGCGCGCTGCGGCAGGCTGGGGTCGATCTCGAACTCGGCCAGCAGGGCCCCGGTGGCGATCACGTCGCCCGGGCCGCCGGCGAGCTTGAGCACCTTGCCGGACACCGGCGAGGGCACCTCGACCACGGCCTTGGCGGTCTCCATCGACACCAGGTTCTCGTCGAGGCGGATGCTGTCGCCGACCTTGACGTGCCATTCGACGATGGTGGCGTCCGGCAGGCCTTCGCCGAGGTCGGGGAGGTAGAACGGCTTGTTCATGGCGGGCTTCACGATGGGCGGTCAGCGGTGGCGCGGCGGGCGCGCCGCGAGGAGGGGTCAGGCATGCGCCAGCGCGCGCCGGGCGGCGGCGACGATCTTGTCCACGCTCGGCAGGTACTTCATCTCGAGCCGGAACAGCGGGATGTGGGTGTCGTAGCCGGTCACGCGCTCGACCGGGGCCAAGAGGTCGTACAGGCATTCCCCGGCGATCCGCGCGGCGATCTCGGCGCCGAAGCCGGCAGTCTTGGCGGCTTCGTGCACGATCACGCAGCGGCCGGTCTTGGCCACCGATTCGGCGATGGTGGCGAAGTCCAGCGGCTTGAGCGTGGCCACGTCGATCACTTCGGCGCGGATGCCTTCGTCGGCCAAGCGGTCGGCGGCCTCCAGGGTCTCCTTCACCTGCGCGCCCCATGTCACCAGGGTGATGTCGCAGCCGTCGCGCAGCACGTAGCACACGTCCAGCGGCAGGGCCTGGCCATCGTCCGGCACCAGCTCCTTGTACTGGCGGTAGATGCGCTTGGGCTCCATGTAGATGACCGGGTCCGGGTCGCGGATCGCGGCCAGCAGCAGGCCATAGGCGCGCTGCGGCGAGCTGGGCATCACCACGCGCAGGCCGGGCACGTTGGTGAAGATGGCCTCGTTGGCCTCGCTGTGGTGCTCCGGCGCGCGGATGCCGCCGCCCCACGGCACCCGCAGCACCATCGGGCAGTGCAGGCGGCCGCGGGTGCGGTAGCGCATGCGCGCGGCATGGCAGACGATGAAGTCCACCATCGGGTACATGAAGCCGTCGAACTGGGCCTCGGCCACCGGCTTCATGCCCTGCGACGCCATGCCGACGGTCAGGCCGGCGATCGTGGTCTCGTCCAGCGGGGTGTCGATCACCCGCTGCGCGCCGAAACGCTGCTGCAGGCCGGCGGTGGCGCGGAACACGCCGCCGTTGACGCCCACGTCCTCGCCGAGCACGACCACCGACGGGTCGTGCGCGATCTCCCAGGCCAGCGCCTGGGTGATCGCCTCGATCAGGGTGATCGGCTGCGCGCTCATGCCCGCCCCTCCTGCGCCAGCGCGGCCGCGCGCTGCGCCTGCACGTCCGCCGGCATGTCCGCGTAGAGGTAGTCGAACATCGCTTCCACCGGCTGCACCGGGGTCTCCAGGTAGGCGTTGATCTCCGCGTCCACGCGCTGGCCGCATTCCTCTACCCAGGCCTGTTCCTGGGCGTCGTCCCACAGCCCCTGCGCCACCAGGAAGGTGCGCAGGCGCAGGAAGGGCTCTTTCTGCCATGCCGCCTTGACCTCGTCCTCGCTGCGGTAGCGGCGGGCGTCGTCGGCGGTGGTGTGGTCGTGCAGGCGGTAGGTGACGAACTCGAGCACGCTGCCGCCCTCGCCGGCGCGCGCGCGCTCGCCGGCGCGGCGCATCGCCTCCAGCACTGCGACCAGGTCGTTGCCGTCCACTTGCAGGCAGTGCAGGCCGCCGGCGATGCCCTTCTGGGCCAGGGTCTGGGCGCCGGTCTGGGCCTTGCGCGGGACGCTGATCGCCCAGCCGTTGTTGATCACGCACAGCACCACCGGCAGGGTGAACGCGCCGGTGGAGTTCACCGCGGCGTAGAAGTCGGTCTTGGAGGAACCGCCGTCGCCGCAGGTGGCCACCGCGATCCGCGGCTCGCCGCGCAGCTTGAAGGCCATCGCCGCGCCGGCCGCCATCAGGCACTGGGTGGCGATCGGCACGCACCAGGGGTAGTCGTGCGCCGGCGCGCCGGTCAAGAGATTGCCGCGCTCGTCGCCGCCCCAGTAGAGCAGCACGTCGCGTGGGCGCAGGCCGCGCGCGAACTGGGCGCCGTACTCGCGGTAGCTGGGCGCGAACACGTCCTCCGGCCGCAGCGAGGCGCCGATCCCGACGTGGGTGGCCTCGTGCCCGAGGCAGCTGGCGTAGGTGCCGAGCTTGCCGGTGCGCTGCAGGGCGATCGCCTTGCCGTCGAAGGTGCGCACGAACAGCATCTGCTTGAACAGCGGCACCAGCGCGGCTGGCTCCGGCACCGCCGGCGGCAGCGGGGCGACGAGCCGGCCGTCCGGCCCGAGGTATTGCAGGTAGTCGATCTGGAAGCTGGCAGCGAGCGTCATGCGCCGGATCCGGGGGGATTGGTTGCGAATGATACGGACGCCGCGTTCGGGTTCCGTTGCGCGCTGCAAAAAACGCGCCCGCCGCGGGCGCAAAAAAGAAGGCGCAGCCGGGGGCTGCGCCTTCGCGGGAAGCGACCGGCCGCGAGGATCAGGGCAGGTCGAGGATGGCGGTGTTGTTGCTGGGGTTGGTGTCCGTAGTCGTCGTACTGACCATGGCGGTCAGGCGTATACGCTGTCCAGGAGGGAATCCGGCCGGGGCATATAGCCGCACGCTGAAGTCGGATGCCCCACCACCCGGTAGCGGTGCAGTGGTGCTGCACTGGAACGTGCCCCCATTGTTCGTGGTCGGGGAGCAGATCCAGTTCCGCGGTGGAGTGATGGCGACGGTGACACCCGCCGGCAGCGAGGCATCCACCTGCACGCGTGCGTTTTGCAGGGCATCCGGGCCGAGGTTTCTGGCCGTCAGCGAGGTGAAGATCCGCTTCGCGTTCGAGAACACGACCTGCCACGCCGCGCTGGCGTCGCCGGCCTCGCCGAGGCGGACGGTCACCCGCACCGGGTCGTGGTCGGAGGTGCGCAGCGGCGGGTTGGCCGCGGTGTACGGCGGATTGAACTGCGCCAGATAGGCCTCGCGGAAGTCGGCGTTGACCCGCGCGTGGTCGACGAATACCGCGTCCACGCCCGGGGTGGTCAGCAGCGACTGGCTGACCAGCGCGTGGTCGAGGGTCTGGGTGATGTTGGCGTAGATGTACGAGTAGCGCTCGTCGGGGTCCGCGGTCAGGGTGTTGCCCACCACCAGCGGGGTGCCGCCGTTGGCCGCGGTCAGCGGGCTGTCGTACCAGCTGAGCACCTGCGGCGCCGGCGCCGGGTTGCCGACGGTGATGCCGAGCGCGTCGACATAGCCGTCGTTGACGTCGAAGGCGTTGAAGTCGCCGACCACGATCACCTTCTCGCCGGGCACGCCGCCGATCACGCCGTTCTGGATGTCGCGCACCAGCCCGGCCAGGTAGACCGCCTGCTCGCCGCGCTTGGCGCGCACCTCCTCGCTCTTGGTGGCATAGCCGAGGCTGCCGGGCGCGGTGCTGTCGATGCTGCCCAGCGAGCGCTGGTGGGCCACAACCACCGTCAGCGGGAAGCTGCGGCCGTTGGCGAAGTGCACCACCGCCTTCATCCGCAGCGGCGGGCGGTCGTTCAGCAGCTTGTTGCTGGGGGTGCCGTCGGCGTTCTTCTGCACCACGGTCTTGCCGTGCTGCTCGACCTCGACCACCTCGACCCGCGGCGGCACGCCGACGCTGCGGGTGTTGACCAGGAAGCCGACGTTGATGCCGCCGACGTCGTTGCCCGGCACCAGGTAGGCCTGGTACTGCGGCGCCTTGTCGCAGGTGGCGTTGAGCTTGTTGCCCAGGGTCTGCAGGGTGGACAGGTTCTCGACCTCGACCGCGCCGAGGATGTCCGGGGTCTGCAGCCAGTCGCAGATCACCGCGGCGGCCTTGGTCACGCGCTTGTCGAAGTTGGCGCTGGTGTAGACCGGGCCGGGGCCGTCGTTCTGGTCGTTGAAGAAGCGCAGCAGGTTGAAGCCGGCCACGGTCAGGTCCTCCGGCTGCGGCGCCGGAACCGCCTGCGCGGTGCCGGAGACGATCGTCGGCGGCTCGGCGGCGTCGTACAGGATCTCCCACGCCGGCACGCTGTAGCTGTTGCCGAAGTAGGTCAGCACGCCGACCAGCCCGGTGACGGTGCCGCGCGCATCCACCCGCGGGGTGCCGCCCGGCGGCACGATCAGCGGGTAGACCTTCAGCCGCTCCTGGTTGCCGTCGAAGTACGGGATGGTGGACTGCTTGGCCGGCGGGATCGGGAACGGATCGAAGATGCTGATGCCGGCCTCGCGCAGCGGGCGCGGCACGCCGTCGACCACGATCTCGAACTCGCCGTTGAGATCGCTGGCGGTCAGGGTGTCGGAATTGCTGGTGCCCGGCGAGGGCGCCACGATCCGCCCGGACGGCACCGCCACCCGCATGCCCTCCAGATGCTCGAGGGTGTCAGGGGTGCTGTTGGGCGGGGTCATCGCCGCGGTGATCACCACCGGCGCCGGCAGCGGGTTGCCGCTGGAGGTGACCGCGATGTTGGACGGCAAGAGCTGGGTGGTCGGCAGCGGGCTGGTGCCGTAGAACTCGGCGACGGTGCCGGTGACCTGCACCGCATCGCCCACGTTCACGCTCGGCGCGCCGCCGGTGAACACGTAGATGCCGTCGGAGGTCGCCGGGTCGCCGTCGCCGACGATCGACTGCATGAAGAAGCCGCTGGTGCGCTTGGCGGTGACCACGCCGGTGGTCACCACCGCATAGCCCTCATACGGCGACTTCCAGCTGTTGCCCTGGATCTGGCCGATGCTGAGCGCGGCGGTGTCGTCGTTGAGGATGGTGCCAAGGCCGGTGAGGTCGCCCGGCAAGGCCCCGACCACGTTGCTGAGGGTGACCACGAAGCTCTCGTTGAGCTCGGGCACGGTGTCGCCGTAGACCAGCACGGTGAAGGTGTAGGTGGTCTGCCCGGCCGGGATCACCTGGTGGGTGAGGGCCTTGGCCTCGTAGTCGCTGCCGGCGGTGGCGGTGCCGTCGCTGGTGGCGATGTCGAAGCTGACCCCGCCCGCCGGCGCCGGGGCCGACAGCGAGACGGTGAAGGTGAACGCGGTGGTGCCGCTGTTGCCTTCCAGCAGGGTCACGTCATCGATGCTGATGACCGGCGTCACCGGGCCGCAGGTGCGCACCGGGCTGGCGCTGTTGCGCGGGGTCGGGGCGCCGACCGCGAAGTCGGCGCTGTTGTTGTCGGTGTCGGTGCAGCCGTCGGCCGCGCGCAGCACCGCGGTGGTGTTGCCCGGGGCCGCGGTCGGGGCGGTTTCGGCGCAGTTGGCGCTGCCGAAGCCGACGAAATCGACCACCGCGCCGCCGAGCGGGCAGCTGCCGCTGAGGGTGGTCTGGTTGTTGACCAGCGCGACCTTGCCGGCGGTGGCGCTCATGGCGATGGTGCCGGTGGCGTCCGGGGTCGGCAGGTTGGTGGTGCCGCCGGCGCCGTCCGCCTGCTTGACCAGGTAGTAGCCGCCCGGCGCGATCGAGCCGCTCAGGTTGGTGCGGGTCCAGCTGGTGCCGGTGGAGGAGGCGTACTGCACCGACCAGCCGCTCAGGTTGACCGGAGTGGTGCCGTTGTTGTGCAGCTCGATGAAATCGCTCTTGTAGGTGGCGCCGCTGTTGCCGCCGCCGCCGTAGACCTGGCTGATCACCACCTGCGCCTGCGCCGCCCCGGCGGCGCCCAGCAGCAGCAGCGCCAGCCCGAGGCGCCTTGCCATGTGCATCATGAGAGTGTGTCCCCTTGGATGGCCGGGCCGACCGCGCCCGGTCGCGCGATTGTGCGGCATTCCGATGACGGCTGCATGTCGGGGCCCGGGCGGCCCGGGATGCCGGTCCGGCATGCGAGAATGGGCCATGGCCTCCGACCGCAACCTGCGCGACCTCGAAGCAGGCATCCACACCGACCTCGACGGCCGCCTGACCTACGGCGGCTACCTGCGGCTGGACCTGCTGCTGGCCGCGCAGCAGCCGCTGTCGGACCCGCCGCACCACGACGAGATGCTGTTCATCGTCCAGCACCAGGTCAGCGAGCTGTGGCTGAAGCTCTTGGTGCACGAGCTGTCGGCCGCGCGCGAGCACCTCCGGCACGACCGGGTCTGGCAGTTCGGCAAGGTCGCGGCGCGCTGCAAGCGGGTGCTGGAGCAGCTGACCGCGCAGTGGTCGGTGCTGGAGACGCTGACCCCGCCGGAATACCTGCAGTTCCGCGACGTGCTCGGGCCGGCGTCGGGATTCCAGTCCCTGCAGTACCGCCTGGTCGAGTTCCTGCTGGGCAACAAGAATGCCGGGATGGCGCGGGTGTTCCGTCACGACCCGGCGGCGCACGCGGCGCTCGAGGCGGAGCTGCACGCGCCCAGCCTGTACGACGAATTCCTGCGCTACTTGGCGCGCTGGGGGCATGCGGTGCCGCAGGCGTGCCTGCAGCGCGACTGGTCGGTGCCGCACGCGCCGCTGCCGGCCCTGCTGCCGGTGTTCGAGCGCATCTACGCCGATCCGGACCGGTACTGGCGCGAATACGCCCTGAGCGAGGACCTGGTGGACCTGGAGACCCAGTTCCAGCTGTGGCGGTTCCGGCACATGCGCACGGTGATGCGGGTGATCGGCTTCAAGCGCGGCACCGGCGGCTCGTCCGGGGTGGATTTCCTCAAGCGCGCCCTGGAGCTGTCGTTCTTCCCCGAGCTGTTCCAGGTGCGCACCCATCTGGCGCCGCCGGGGGCGGCGCCCGCCGCGGGCTGAGCGATGGCCGCGGCGCCGGTGCAGGCGGCGGTGCCGGTCGCGCTGCAGCTGGGCGCGCTGGTCGCGGCGGCGGTGGTGCTGGCGGCGGCCGCGCGCGGCCTGCCCTGGTACAAACTGGAGGGCGACCGCGAGGCGCAACGCGTGCTGCTGCTGGCCACCGCGGCACTGGCGGCGCTGCGCTGGTTCAATGCGGACGCGCTGGCCGGCAGCAGCCTGCACTTCCTCGGCGCCACCGTGGCCACCTTGATGTTCGGTCCGCGCTTCGCGCTGTGGGCGCTGGCGGTGGCCAGCCTGCTGGCGTGGATCGGCGGCACGGCCTGGCTGGGCTGGGCACCGGACTTCCTCGCCTGCGGGGTGGTGCCGGTGCTGGCGACCCAGGCGCTGTACCGGATCGAGCAGGCCCATCTGCCGCCCAACCTGTTCGTGTACGTGCTGGTCAACGGCTTCGGCGGCGGCGCGCTGGCGATGCTGGCCTCGCACCTGGCCAAGGCTGGGGTCGCGGCGTGGTCCGGGCTCGGCGATCCGGCGTTCTATCTGGTCAGCGCGGTGCCGATGATGTTCGGCGAGGGCTTCCTGAGCGGCGGGACGATGGCCCTGGTCGTGGTGTACCGGCCGCAGTGGTGCGCCAGCTTCGACGACGACCGCTACCTGCGCCCGCCGCCCGCCTGAATGCGTCCCGGTTTGACGGGATGCCCGCGCCTCGGTGATGCTCCGGCGCCGGCCGCGCGCCGGCCCAGTCCGGCGACGCGCGCCGGGCGAGGGACAGAAAACAGCCGATTTGGAGGGGAGACCGCATGAGCGGAGCCGTCGACACGTCCACCCCGGTGCAGCCACCGGAATTCCCGCAGCGCCTGGGCCACCCGCGCCCGCTGTGGATGCTGTTCATGACCGAATTCTGGGAGCGCTTTGCCTTCTACGGCATGCGCTGGGCGCTGACGCTGTACATCGTCGCCCAGTTCTTCGGCGGCGATGCGGCCGGGCAGGCCTCCGCCAGCCGCACTTACGGTGCGTTCCTGGCGCTGGTGTACGCCACCGCGATCTTCGGCGGCTACGTCGCCGACCGCGTGATCGGCTACCAGCGCTCGATCCTGGTCGGCGCGGTGGTCTCGGCGATCGGCTACTTCATGGTCGTGGTGCCCGACCACACCCTGTTCCTGCTCGGCCTGGCCACGATCATCGTCGGCAACGGCCTGTTCAAGCCGAACATCTCCGCCCAGGTCGGGCAGCTGTACGCGCAGGGCGATGCCCGCCGCGACTCCGGCTTCACCATCTTCTACATGGGCATCAATGCCGGTGCGTTCGTGGCCCCGATCATCACCGGCCTGCTCGCCGAGCGGTTCGGCGGCCCGGACATGCCGGCCTACAAGGCGGTGTTCCTTGCCGCCGGCATCGGCATGCTGATCTCGACCGTGTGGTTCTGGTTCGGGCGCCATCAACTGGGCGGGATCGGCCGCCCGCCGGCCGGCGCCGAGGGGCCGACCCGGGTGCTGGCCGTGCTCGCCGGGGTGGTCCTCGCGGTGCCGCTGGTCTACTTCCTGATGTCGATCGACGCCGGCATCCTGCTGTGGATCCTGGCGGCGCTGTTCGTCGGCCTGTGCGTGGTGGTGCTGGCCGAGGGCGTGCGCGAAGGGCCGGTGAACCGCGACCGCGCGCTGGCGATGCTGGTGATCTTCGCGTTCAACGTGCTGTTCTGGATGTTCTTCGAGCAGGCCGGCAGCTCGTTCAACTTCCTCGCGCAGAACATCGTCAACCGCGACTTCGGCGGCTTCGAGTTCCAGGTCGGCTGGTTCCAGTCGGTCAACCCGATCGCGATCCTGGTGCTGGCGCCGGTGTTCGCCTGGCTGTGGGTGCGCCTCGGCCGCGCCAACCCGTCGATCCCGCGCAAGTTCGGCCTCGGCCTGATCCTCAATGGCCTGGCCTTCCTGCTGCTGATGTACGCGCTGTCGAGCCTGGTCGACCCGGCCACCCACAAGATCCCGTTCTGGACCCTGTTCATGGTGTACGTGATCCAGACCGCCGGCGAGCTGTGCCTGTCCCCGATCGGGCTGTCGATGGTGACCAAGCTGGCGCCGGTGCGGGTGGTCGGGCTGGCGATGGGCGGCTGGTTCCTGTCCACCGCGATCGGTAACAACCTGTCCGGCATCTTCGCCGGGCACGTCAGCGGCGAGGGCGGCATGACCGTGGCCTCGGCCCAGGCCGGCTATACCTTCGGCTTCTACGCCCTGGTCGGCGCCGGCGTGCTGCTGTTCCTGATCGCGCCCCTGATCCAGCGCTGGATGCACGGCGTGAAGTAAACCGTCCCGCACGGGACGTGGCGCAAAGGACGGCGGCCTGCGGGCCGCCGTCTGCGTTGGGAGCGGCGGGGCCTCAGCCGGCGGCCGGCGCGCCCTCCTCGGCGCGCAGTTCCAGCTCGTCCAGGCGGTCGAGCAGGTCGAACAGGCAGTGGCGCTCGTTCTCGCTCATGTCCGCCAGCAGCCGGCGCTCGAACTGCAGCGCCTGCGGCACGATCTGGTCGTAGATCGCATAGCCCGCCGCGGACAGGCGCAGCACCGAGCGCCGGCGGTCGTCCTCGTCGAATTCGCGCTCGATCCGCCCGGCCTCCAGCAGGCGCGCCACCGCGCGGCTGACCGCGACCTTGTCCATCGCGGTGCGCTGCGCGACCTGGTTGGCCGACAGCCCCGGGTAGCGGCCGAGGATCGCCATCACCCGCCACTCGGTCACCGCCAGCCCGAAGCGGGTCGAGTACTCGCGCGCGATCGCGCTGCTGATGCGGTTGGACAGCACGCTCAGGCGGTAGGGCAAAAAATGCTCGAGGTCGAGGGTGGCGTGATCGGCGGCGGACGGGGCGGTGGTCATTGCTGCATCGCGGCTTGAAATGGTTGCTTATGAAACAATAGGATGGGCGCCCCGACCAGGATCCGGCCATGAGCGCGCACCCCAATCTTGGCATGCAGCCGACCACTTTCGAGAACCCGATGGGCATCGACGGCTTCGAATTCGTCGAATACGCCGCCCCGCCGGAGCAGGCCGGCCACCTGCACGACTACTTCCGCCGCCTCGGCTTCGTGCAGGTCGCGCGCCACCGCAGCCGCCCGATCAGCACCTACCGCCAGGGCGACTGCACCTTCCTGATCAACGAGGACCCGGATTCGTTCGCCGCGCGCTTCGCCCGCGAGCACGGGCCGTCCGCGTGCGGCTTTGCGATCCGCTTCCGCAAGCTGGCCGAGTGGGTGCGGGTGCAGGCGCTGAAGAACGGCGCCGAGCCGTTCCCGCTCGAGGACGAGCTGACCAAGGCGGTGGCCGCGCCGGTGATCAAGGGCATCGGCGGCTGCATGCTGTACCTGGTCGACCGTTACGACGCCACCGGCACCATCCACGACCCCGACTACGAATGGCTGCCGGGCGCGGAGAAGATGCCGCGCGGGTTCGGCCTGACCTTCATCGACCACCTCACCCACAACCTCTACCCGGGCAACATGGAGAAGTGGGCGGACTACTACGAGCGGCTGTTCAACTTCCGCGAGATCCGCTACTTCGACATCAAGGGCGCCAAGACCGGCCTGCTGAGCAAGGCGATGACCGCGCCGGACGGCATGGTGCGCATCCCGCTCAACGAGTCGCGCGACCCCAAGAGCCAGATCAACGAATACCTCGAGCAGTACAAGGGCGAGGGCATCCAGCACATCGCCCTGTTCACCGACGACATCTACGCCACGGTGGAGCAGATGCGCGCGGCCGGGATCGCGTTCCTCGACACGCCCGATACGTATTTCGAGGTGATCGACCAGCGCATCCCCAACCATGGCGAGGACGTGGCGCGGCTGCAGGCCAACCGCATCCTGATCGACGCCGACCCGGAGACCAAGACCCGCAAGCTGCTGCAGATCTTCACCCAGAACGCGCTCGGCCCGATCTTCTTCGAGATCATCCAGCGCAAGGGCAACGAGGGCTTCGGCGAGGGCAACTTCCAGGCCCTATTCGAGTCGATCGAACGCGACCAGATGCGGCGCGGGGTGCTGTGATGATCGGTGGCCGCTCGCCCTGAGCCTGTCGTGGGGCGGGTGGACGTGCATGGTTCGACAGGCCCACCACGCACGGCCAGCACGAGGTGGCCTTCGACCGGCCGACCGGGAGCGAGCAAGGACATGACGACCCAATCCAAGGGCTACCAGACCGGCTTCGGCAACGAATTCGCCAGCGAGGCGCTGCCAGGCGCGCTGCCGGTCGGGCAGAACTCGCCGCAGCGCTGCGCCTACGGGCTGTACAACGAGCAGCTGTCCGGCACTGCGTTCACCGCGCCGCGGCACGCCAACCGCCGCAGCTGGCTGTACCGCATCCGCCCGGCGGCGATGCACGGGCCGTTTTCCGCGTTCGCCGGCGCGCCGCAGCTGCACGGCCGCTTCGACGGCGGGCCGGTGCCGCCGGACCAGCTGCGCTGGGATCCGCTGCCGTGGCCGGAGGCGCCGCGCGACTTCCTCGAGGGCCTGTTCACCATGGCCGGCTGCGGCGGGCCGGAGGCCGGCAGCGGGATCGCCGTGCACCTGTACGCCGCCACCCGCGACATGGACGGGCGCTACTTCTACGATGCCGATGCCGAGCTGCTGCTGGTGCCGCAGGAGGGGCGGCTGGTGGTCGCCACCGAGCTGGGCGTGCTGGAGCTGGCACCCGGCCAGATCGGGGTGGTGCCGCGCGGGGTGCGCTTTGCGGTGCGGCTGCCCGACGGCCGCGCGCGCGGCTACGTGTGCGAGAACTTCGGCGCGCTGCTGAAGCTGCCCGACCTCGGCCCGATCGGCAGCAACGGGCTGGCCAACCCGCGCGATTTCGAGACGCCGGTCGCGGCGTTCGAGGACCGCGAGGGCGCGTTCGAACTGGTCGCCAAGTTCCAGGGCGCGCTGTGGCGCGCCGACATCGGCCATTCGCCGCTGGACGTGGTCGCCTGGCACGGCAACTACGCGCCGTACCGCTACGACCTGGCGCGCTTCAACACGATCGGCTCGATCAGCTTCGACCACCCCGACCCGAGCATCTTCCTGGTGCTGCATTCGCCCAGCGACACGCCCGGCACCAGCAACATGGACTTCGTGATCTTCCCGCCGCGCTGGCTGGTCGCGCAGCACACCTTCCGCCCGCCGTGGTTCCACCGCAACGTCGCCAGCGAGTTCATGGGCCTGGTGCACGGCGCCTATGACGCCAAGGCCGAGGGCTTCGTGCCGGGCGGCAGCTCGCTGCACAACGGCATGATCGGGCACGGCCCGGATGCGGAGACGTTCGAGCGCGCCAGCCGCGCCGACCTGTCGCAGCCGGACGTCATCCGCGACACCATGGCCTTCATGTTCGAGAGCCGGCACGTGCTGCGGCCGACCGCGCAGGCGCTGCAGGCGCCGTGGCGGCAGCGCGGCTACCAGGCCTGCTGGGCCGGCCTGCGCAAGCACTTCCCCGGCTGAGCGCGGCTCACGGCGCGCGCGCATCGGCGCCGGCGGCCCCCGCCGGCGCGGACGCCAGCGCGGCCGCCAGGGCCGGCAGCAGATCCTCGGGCAGTACTTCCTGCAGGCGCGCGGCCACCCGTTCGCCGTAGCGCGGGCTGGTCAGCCGGCGCAGCAGGGGCACCGCCTCGAACAGGCCCGCCAGCAGCGCGTCCTGGTCGGCGGCGAACTGGATGCGCGCCTTCAGCTCGACCGCGTCCGGATGCCGCTGCAGCTGCAGCATGTCGACCACGTACAGCTTGGCGGCGACCAGGCTGCGGCGCTGCCCGCCCCGTGGCGCCGCCGGCGTGCTGGCCGCCGGCGCTGCCGGCGCGCGCGCGGGCAGCGGGGGTGGCGCAGACGCAACGTGCGATGCGTTGGTGAGCGCTTGCGCCGCATCCTCCAGCAGGCCGGCGTCGCGCAGGCGCTGCAGCAGCGGCAGCGCATCGCTGCCCAGCAGGGCCAGCAGTTCGTCCAGCCGGCGGCGGCCGTCGGCGAGGATCAGCGCGCGGCGTTCGCGCAGGGACAGGCCGAATCGGCTGCCGGCCTGCAGCGCCGCGAGGGCGCGTGGGGTCTTGGCGAGCAACATGCACCGGGCTCCGCGAAGGCCCGGCCATGCTGGCCGGCGCGAGTGTCAGCGCGGTGACGGCGGGGCTGCGGGTGTGCGCACCGAGGGGTCGGGGGCTGCGGCAGGCGCAGGCGCGGCGTCGGCCGCGGGCAGCGCCGCGGCGGTCGGCAGCGGCGGCTTGCGCCCCAGGTGCAGCGCCAGCGCCGCCATCGCCAGCAGGTGCGCGCTGATCGGCGCGGTCACGAACAGGAAGGCGGTGATCAAGAGCTCGCGCGGCTGCGGGTCGGTGCCGGTGAAGGCGTGGTAGCCGACCGAGGCCACCAGCACGCTGCCGACCCCGAGGGTGCTGGCCTTGGTCGGCGCGTGCAGGCGGCGGAAGAAGTCCGACAGCTTGAGCAGGCCGAGCGAGCCGACCAGGATGAAGAAGCAGCCGGCGGCCAGCAGCGCGGTCAGGGCGATGGCGACGATCCAGCTCATTCGACGATGTCCCGGCGCATCACGTACTTGCTCAGCACCACGGTGCCGACGAAGCCCAGCATGGCGATGATCAGCGCGGCCTCGAAATAGATCGCGCTGCCCAGGGCCATGTCCAGCAGCATCAGCTCGGCGATCACCGCGACGTACAGGGTGTCGAGCGCGAGGATGCGGTCGGTCACGGTCGGCCCGCGCAGCAGGCGCACCAGCGCCAGCAGCATGGCCAGCCCGACCACGTGCATGGCCACGACGATGGCATAGGCCAGCAGGCCTTCGGGGGTCATGGGAACAGCTCCATCAGCGGGGCCTCGTAGCGCTGCTTGATCTGGCGGACCAGCGCCTCGGGCTCGCGCAGGTCGAGCACGTGCACCAGCAGCCAGCGGCGGTCGGGCGAGAGCATCGAGGACACCGTGCCCGGGGTCAGGGTGATGATGCTGGTCAGCGCGGCGATGCCGTGGATGTTGCCGATGTCCAGCGGCACCCACACGAAGCCCGGCTGGATCCGGCGCTCCGGCCCGAGCACCTGGCGCGCGACGGTGAGGTTGGCGTGCACGATGTCCCACGCCAGGCGCGCCAGCAGCCGCGGCAGCGGCCGCAGGCTGCCGATGCGCGCGAACTCGCGGTCCAGGCGCGCCGCGAAGGGTGGCACCAGCAGCGCCAGCAGCAGCGCCATCGCCACGCTGCCGGCGTCCACTGCGTCGTTCATCAGCAGCCAGAAGCAGAACACCACCGCGCTCAGCGCGGGCGACGGCAGCCAGCGGCGGCGCGCGGCGGCGGGGGTCATGGCGCCTTCCCCTGCGGCAGCTGCGCGCGCACCTGCGCGAGGTACGCCTGCGGCGCCTGCAGCTGGGCGGCGCTGGCGCGCAGGTAGTCCAGCAGCGGCGCGGCGGCCAGCACCATGGCGATGCCGTAGCCGAGTAGCAGCACGATCGCGGCGGTCTCGCGCGGGCGCGCCGGGGCGGCGACGATGGTCGGTTGCGTGCCCGCCGGCAGCGGCGGCAGGCGCCAGAACAGGCGGCTGCCGGCCCGCGCCAGCCCGACCAGCGTCAGCAGCCCGGTGGCCAGCACCAGCAGCCAGATCCAGAACGTCGGCGCGCCGGGCGGCACCGCCTGCAGCAGCAGCAGCTTGCCGACGAAGCCCGACAGCGGCGGCAGCCCGGCCAGGGCGACCGCAACCAGCAGGAACAGCACGCCGGGCAGGCTGCGGTCCGGCAGCTGCGCCGGCACGTCCTTGCGGTCGCCGGCGCGCCCGCGGCGGCGGCGGATCAGGTCCGCCAGCAGGAACAGCGCGGCGCCGGCGAAGGTGCTGTGCACCAGGTAGAACAGGCCAGCGCTGACCGTGCCCTCGGTGTGCAGGGCGAAGGCCACGAACAGGGTGGCCGCCGAGCCCAGCATCAGGTACGCGGCGAGGGTGCGCAGGCGCACCGCCGCCAGCACCCCGAGCGCGGCCAGCAGCAGGGTGGCCGCGCCGAGACCCAGCAGCGCCGGCCAGGCGAAGCCGGCCAGCGGGCCCGCCGCGAACAACAGGCTGGCCACCCGCAGCAGGGCATACAGCCCGACCTTGGTCATGATCGCGAACAGCCCGGCCACCGCCGCCGGGGCATGGGTGTAGGTCTGCGGGAGCCAGAAGTACAGCGGCAGCAGCGCGGCCTTGGCGCAGAACACCACCAGCAGCAGGCCGCCGGCGGCTGCGACCAGCGCGGCGTCCTGCGCCGGCAGCGCGGCGATGCGCTGCCCCAACTCGGCCATGTTGAGGGTGCCGAGTAGCCCGTACAGCAGCCCCAGCGCGACCAGGAACAGGCTGGAGGCGGCGATGTTGAAGCTGACGTAGTGCAGCCCCGCGCGCAGGCGCTCACCGCGTCCGCCGCTGAGCAGCAGCCCGTAGGAGGCGATCAGCAGCACCTCGAAGAACACGAACAGGTTGAACACGTCGCCGGTCAGGAAGGCGCCGTTCAGGCCCATCATCTGCAGCTGGAAGAAGGCGTGGAAATGCGGCGCGCGCCGGTCCCAGCCCGCGCTGGCATGCAGCAGCACGGCGATCGCCAGCAGCTGCGCGGTCAGCAGCAGCAGCGCCGACAGCCGGTCCACCATCAGCACGATGCCCAGCCGCGCCGGCCAGTCGCCGAGCAGGTAGACCTCGATCCGGCCGCTGCCGGCGCCGACCAGCAATTGCAGCGCGGCGACCAGCACCAGCGCCTGCGCCAGCGCCGCCAGGCCGCGTTGCGCGGCGATCCCGGCGCGGCGGCGCTCGAGCAGCAGCGCCAGCGCGCCGGCCACCAGCGGCACCACCACCGGCAGCAGCGGCCACGGGGTCATGCCGCGCCTCCGCCGGCCGCGCGGTCGTCGCCATGGTGCGCGCCGCGCGCCGCGGCATGCCGCTGCGCCTCGGCGGCGCGCCAGGCGGCTTCCGCCTCGCGTCCGTCGACATGGTCGCTGCGGTTGTCGTTGCGGCTGCGGATCGCCACCACCACCACCACCGCGGTCATCGCGAACGCGATCACGATCGCGGTCAGCACCAGCGCCTGCGGCAGCGGGTCGGCGTAGTGCGCCAGGTCCGCCGGCACGCCGTCGCGCAGCACCGGCGGCTTGCCCGGGACCAGGCGGCCGCCGGCGAAGATCAGCAGGTTGACCGCGTAGGACAGCAGGGTCATGCCGAGGATCAGGTCGAACACCCGCGCGCGCAGCAGCAGGTAGACCCCGGCCGCGGTGAGGATGCCGATGGCGCTCGCCATCGCCAGTTCCATCAGGCGTCCTCCCCGGTCATGGGCGAGCGCCGCGCCGGATCGACGCGGCCGGCGTGCGCCTCGCGCACCAGCGCCGGGCGCACCGTGCCCAGCATCGACAGCGCCAGCATCGCCCCGGCGAACACCACCATGTACACCCCGGTATCGAACACCAGGGCGCTGGCCAGCGACAGCGGGCCGACCAGCGGCAGCGTGAGGTCGAGGTGGCCGCTGGTCAGGAACGGGCGCGCGAAGGCCAGCGCACCCAGCCCGCCGGCGGCGGCGATCAGCAGCCCGATCCCGATCCCGCGCACGTAGTCGAAGCCGAAGCGCGACTCCACCGAAGCCGCGCCCTGGATCACGTACAGCACCAGCAGCGGCACCGCCAGCACCAGCCCGGCGATGAAGCCGCCGCCGGGTGCGTTGTGGCCGCGCAGGAACAGGAACACCGACACCGTCAGGGTCAGCGGGAACAGGATCTGGGCGAGGTCGGCCGGGACCGGCAGCTTGACCGGCGGGCCGGGCATCCGCTTCTCCGGCGCCAGCCGCGCGCGCCGCAGCAGGGCGTGCACGATCAGGGCGGCGACCGCGAACACGGTGATCTCGCCGAAGGTGTCGAAGCCGCGGAAGTCCACCAGGATCACGTTGACCACGTTGCGGCCCCAGGCCTCGGGCAGGGCGCGTGCGAGCAGTTCGCCGCTGATGGTGGCGTGCGGGCGCACCATCATCTGGTACGCCAGTGCCGCCACCCCGGCACCGGCCAGCAGCGCCACCGCGGCGTCGCGCGCGCGCCGCGCCGGCGCGCGCTCCGGCGGCGAGCGCGCCGGCAGGTAGTGCAGCGCCAGCAGCAGCAGGACCAGGCTGACCATCTCCACCAGCAGCTGGGTCAGGGCCAGGTCCGGCGCGGACAGGAACACGAAGGCCAGGCTCACCATCAGCCCGGCGCCGCCGAGCACGATCACCGCCAGCAGGCGCTGCCGGTACAGGCGCAGCGTCCACAGCGTGCACGCGACCAGCACCAGCCACAGGCCCCAGCCGAGCGCGGGCAGCGGCTGCGGGGCCGGCCATGCCAGCGCCGCAGGCGACCCGAGCAGCCACGGCGCCGCGCCCGCGGCGAGCGCGGTCAGCACCAGCCATAGCAGGCTGCGCTGCAGGCCGCCGTTGGCCAGGGCCTCGGTGAAGCGTGCGGCCAGCGCATACAGCGCCTCCTGGTTCCAGCGGAACACGCGCCGGCCGAGCGAGCGGCGCACGCTGGCGTGCAGGTCGAACAGCCGGCGCAGGCCGAAGTACAGCGCGACGCCGCCGGCCACGCTGGCCAGGCTCATCAGCAGCGGCGTGTTGATGCCGTGCCAGACCGCCAGGCTGTAGGCTGGCATCGCCGGGCCGAGGATCGCCGCGGCACCGGCGTGCAGGACCGGGGCCACCGTCAGCCCCGGCAGCACGCCGACCGCGACGCACAGCACCACCAGCACTTCGACCGGGATCTTCATCCAGCGCGGGGGTTCGTGCGGGACGCGGTCGATCGCGCGCGGGCCGCGGCCGAAGAAGGTCTCGTACACGAAGCGCAGGCTGTAGGCGACGCCGAAGATGCCGAACAGCAGCGCCGCCAGCGTGATCCCCGCGCGCATCAGGCGGTGGCCGTCGAGGCTGAGCGCCTCGGCGAAGAACATCTCCTTGGACAAAAAGCCGTTGAGCAGCGGGATCCCGGCCATCGCCAGCGCGGCGATGATCGCCAGCGCCGAGGTCCAGGGCATGTAGCGGCGCAGGTTGCCGAGCCGGCGCATGTCGCGGGTGCCGGTCTCGTGGTCGATGATGCCGGCGGCCATGAACAGTGAGGCCTTGAAGGTGGCGTGGTTGAGGATGTGGAACACCCCGGCCACCACCGCCAGCGGGGTGGACAGCCCGAACAGCAGGGTGATCAGGCCGAGGTTGGAGATCGTGGAATACGCCAGCAGGCCCTTGAGGTCGTGCTGGAAGATCGCCAGCCACGCGCCGCCGACCAGGGTCAGGGTGCCGACCGTGGTCACCGTGTAGAAGAACAGGTCGGTCCCGGACAGCGCCGGATACAGCCGCGCCAGCAGGAACACGCCGGCCTTGACCATGGTCGCCGAGTGCAGGTAGGCGGACACCGGGGTCGGCGCGGCCATCGCGTGCGGCAGCCAGAAATGCAGCGGGAACTGCGCGCTCTTGGTGAACACTCCGGCCAGCACCAGCGCCAGTGCCCACGGATACAGCGGGCTGGCGCGGATCGCATCGCCGGCGGCCAGCACCGCCGACAGCTCGTAGCTGCCGACGATGCGCCCGAGCAGCAGCACCCCGCCGAGCAGCGCCAGCCCGCCGGCGCCGGTGATCGCCAGCGCCATGCGCGCGCCCTCGCGCGCGTCCTCGCGCTGCGACCAGAAGCCGATCAGCAGGAACGAACTGATGCTGGTCAGCTCCCAGAACACCACCAGCAGCAGCAGGTTGCCGGCCAGCACCACGCCCAGCATCGCGCCCATGAACAGCAGCAGCAGGGCATAGAAGCGGCGCGCGCTGTCCTGCGGCGAGAGGTAATAGTGCGCGTACATCACCACCAGCAGGCCGATCAGCAGCACCAGCCCGGCGAACATCCACGCCAGCCCGTCCAGGCGCAGGGTGAAGGCCAGCCCGGCCTGCGGGATCCACGGCAGCGACAGCAGCGGCACCTGCCCGGCGAGCACCGCCGGCGTCAGCAGTGCCAGCACCCCCAGGCCCAGCAGCGGCGCCAGCGCCGCCAGCCAGGCGCTGCCGCCGCGCGAGCTGCCGCGCGCGAGGGCGACCAGCAGCGACAGGGCGAACGGCAGGGCCAGCAGCAGGGCGAGCATCGCGCTCCGTGGGGGTGACAACAGGGGGATGCCCGGATGATAGCCCAGCCCCGCGCGCGGCTCGCCGCCTATCATGCGCGGATGCAGGCAGGCGCTCCGCTCGCGCTGGTGTTCGGGGGCAGCGGCCAGATCGGGCGCGCGCTGCTGCCGCGTCTGCTGGATGCGGGTTGGCGGGTGCTCGCGGTCACGCGCCAGCCGGGCGCGGCCTTGCCGCGCATGCCCGGGCTCACGTGGCAGGCGGGCGATCTGGCGCACCTGCCCGCGCTGCCGGAGCAGGCGCAGGCGATCGTCAGCGCCGGCCCGCTTGACCTGTTCGCGCAGTGGTTGCCGCGGGTACCTGGCGGCGTGCGGGTGGTCGCGTTCGGCTCGACCAGCGTGCATACCAAACAGGCCTCGCCGGATCCGCACGAGCGCGCGCTGGCCGCGCGCCTGCAGGCGGCCGAACACCGCCTGGCCGTGCTGGCGGCGGACGAGGGGCGCTCCATCACCCTGCTGCGTCCGACCCTGATCTACGGCCGCGGCGGCGACCGCAGCCTGAGCGCCATCGCCGCGCTGGGGCGCCGGTTCGGGCATGTGGTGCTGCCGAGCGCGGCGCGTGGCTTGCGCCAGCCGGTGCATGCCGACGACCTCGCCGACGCGGCGCTGGCGGCGCTGGCGCGACCGCTGCCGGGTTGGCAGGCGTTCGACCTGCCCGGCGGCGAGACCCTGCCCTATCGCGAGATGGTGCGGCGGGTGCTGGCAACCCTGCAGCCGCCGCCGCGGCTGCACGCGCTGCCGCTGCCGCTGTACCTGACTGCGCTGCGCACCGCGCAGGCACTGGGGATCGCGCGCGCGCTCGGCCCGGCGACCGTGCGCCGGATGTGCGAGGACCTGGTGTTCGATCCGCAGCCGGCGCGCGCGGCCCTCGGCTACGCGCCGCGCGCGTTCGCGCCGCGGCCCGGACAGTTCGGCTGAAGGCTCACCAGCGCCAGCCCAGGCGGCGGTAGAGCTTGGCCAGCACCCAGGCCGGACCGACCAGCAGGTATTTGAGGTCGGTCAGGAAGCTCGGCTTGCGCCCCTCCAGCAGCCGGCTATGGCCGATGAACTGCGCGATCCAGGCCAGCACGAACACCGCCAGCGCCAGCCGCAGCAATCCCGGTGTACCGAGCCCGTCGTGCAGCCAGCGGGTCAGCCAGGCCATCGCCACGAATACCGCCAGCATCCCGTAACCCAGCCGGCGCGAGGCGCGGTTGTAGAACACCCAGGCCGCGAACATCGCCAGCGCCGCCCACAGCCCGGGCCGGAACCACGGCCCCGGCACCGGCACGCACCACAACAGGCCGATCACGCTCCACAGGATCAGCGGCACCGCGACCACGTGGATGCGCTGGTTGAGCGGATGGCGGTGGTCGTCCGAATAGCGGGCGAACCAGGCGTCGATCGGGCGCTGGCCCGGCGCCGGCGGGACATCGGCGTGCATGGCGCACCTCCTGCAAACTTCGGCGGCGAGGATAGCGCGCCACCCGGTGAGCCGCATGCCGGATGGGTTGACGCCGGCGCAGCGGGGGGGGGGGTAGAGTCGGCAGTGAAGGGGCATCGCGCGGACAGACGGATCGGTTGGCATCCGCCGCGTAGCGTGAAGCCAGGGCATGTGCATTGATCGGGGGCTTGGGGATGGACATGCGGATCGCATCGTGTCTCGTGTTCGTGCTGGTCGCGGCATGCGCGGACGCTGGCGGGCAAAATGCCGCCGAGACGGCGTTCTCACCCGTTGAGCGCGAGGTGCTCGAACGGGAGCTTGCGGTGTCGCTGGCGCCGATCCGGTCGGGCGCCGAGCTGAATCGCTATCTGGCCGCGCACCCCATGGCTGCGACCCCGCTAGCAGCGCTGTCGGCCCCGGCCAGGGAGCGGTTCCTGCGCAGCCTGGTGTTCGGCAAGGATGGTCTTGCGACCTTCGACTACCGGGACATCCAGCGTGAATTGACGGCCACCCAGGCCTACCGCCTGCTGGCCCTGTTCGGTGTGCAGCGCAGCACTCCGTCCATCCCGGGGTTGCGGGTGGAGACCCGCGTGGACGAATTGATCCTGCTGCATAAAGCGGAAGGGCTGCGTGCGGCGGCGGATTATCTGAATTACAAGTGCGAGTCGCGCGCGACCTGTGCGCCAGCGCATGGGCTGATCTGCATCGGCGCCAATTGCTGAGCCGCGGCCCGACCGATCTGCAGGCATCAGGGATGGCGTCGTGCATAACGGTGGCCGTGCCCGCATAGAATCGCCGTATGCCACATCGATACGCCCTGACCCTGCTTGCGGGCTTGATGGCCTGTTCCAGCATCAGTGCGGGCGATACCTCTTCAATTGCATTGCGCTACGCGCGCTTGCATGCCGTCGAGCAGGCCGCGCTGCGATTGGAGGATGCCCAGGCGCGGGATGCCTTGATCACCAAGCGTTATCAAGCCTTCTTCCCGGGGCGGATGACCGCACAGGCCTTGCGGCGGACGTCGGTTGCGGATCTGCATTGGCTGTTCCGTGCGGCCGCCATCCCGGCGTTTTACACCCCCCAGCGGCGCTACGTGGAGGACATGCAGCGCGTGGTGGAGGAGCTGGCCGCGCGCGGCGCGGCGACCGATGCCGAGCATCAGGAATTGTTCCAGGCCATGGTGGCGCTACGCGATTTCGCTGCCGCGCGGGCGGTGCTCCAGCGCGCGCCAGGCATGCACGTCGATCCACTCCCGATCGTGCCGGCGGCGTTCGACGATCCGGCGGTGACGGCTTTCGATGTCGAGGCCACTGCGGACGTATTGGTGCCGCTGCGATTGGATGTTCGCCGCGGCGCGCATCTGGTGGTGGTCGCGCATCCGGCCTGCGCGTTCTCGCGCAATGCGATCGAGGCGATCGAGCGCGATCCTGCATTGGCAGAGTTCTTGGCAAGCACGACGGTCTGGATGGCGCCCGTCAGCGGCCGCCTCCACCTGCAGGACTTCCGCGACTGGAACCGGGCGCACCCCGGTGCCCATCTCGTGCAAGCCTGGCATGCCGGGCAGTGGCCGCAGATCACGGACTGGGCAACACCGCAGTTCTATGCGCTCCGCGACGGCAAGGTCGTGGCCCATGTGGTCGGGTGGCCGAAGAGCGGCCGACGCGAGGAGCTGCGCGCACTGCTGCAGCGCTGGCGCGCGGCCGACGGAGGTCATTGACCCAGGCCCGCTGCCGGGTGAGGTTTGGGTACCGCCGCTGGCAAGCGTGGGCCGTCAGTCGACCGTGATCCCGGCCAGCCGCTGCAGCGCCTCGGCGTACTTGGCGCGGGTCTTGGCGATCACCTCGGCCGGCAGGCGCGGGCCGGGCGGGGTCTTGTCCCAGTCCAGCGTCTCCAGGTAGTCGCGCACGAACTGCTTGTCGTAGCTCGGCGGGCTGGTGCCGACCCGGTACTGGTCGGCCGGCCAGTAGCGGCTGGAATCCGGGGTCAGCAGCTCGTCCATCACGTAGAGCTTGCCGTCTTCGTCGGTGCCGAACTCGAACTTGGTGTCGGCAAGGAGGATCCCGCGCTGCGCGGCGTAGTCGCGGGCGAAGCCGTAGATCGCCAGGGTGGCGTCGCGCACCGCCTCGGCCAGCTCGCGGCCGACCAGGTTGACCGCGGTGGCGAAGTCGATGTTCTCGTCATGGTCGCCCACCGCCGCCTTGGTGGACGGGGTGAAGATCGGCTCGGGCAACTGCTGCGCCTGCCGGAGGCCGGCGGGCAGCGCGATGCCGCTGACCGCGCCGCTGCGCTGGTAGTCCCTCCAGCCGCTGCCGATCAGGTAGCCGCGCGCGATGCACTCCACCGGCACCGGCGTGAGCTTCTTGGTCACCACCGCGCGCCGGGTGTACAGCGCCGGGTCCACGCCGGCCGGCAGCACCGAGGCGACATCGATCCCGGTCAGGTGGTTGGGCAGGATGTGGGCGGTCTTCTCGAACCAGAAATTGCTGATCTGGCAGAGCATCTCGCCCTTGCCGGGGATCGGGTCGGGCAGCACCACGTCGAATGCGCTCAGGCGGTCGGTCGCGACCATGAGCAGGTGGCCGTCGCCGAGGTCGAACACGTCGCGGACCTTGCCGCGGTGGAGCAGGGGCAGGCCGGGCAGGTCGGACTGGAGCAGGGTGGTGGCCATCGGGCGACGGGCGGCGGGGGAAGCCCAGTGTACCCGCGCGGCGGGGCGGCGCCGGTACACTGGCGGGCATGACGCGCTGGTACGGCAAATTCTTCGGGCTGATCGCCGGCTGGCTGCTGTTGCGGCATCCGGCCGGCGGGTTGATCGGGCTGCTGATCGGGCATGCCTTCGACGCGGACTGGTTCAAGGCCGAGGCCGACGACCCCTACCGGGTGTTCGGCCTGACCGCGGAGGCCAGCGACGCCGAACTCGACCAGGCCTACCGCCGGCTGATGGCGCAGTACCACCCGGACCGGCTGGCCGGGGCCGCGCCGGAGCTGCAGCGCCAGGCCGCGCAGAAGGCTGGGGAGATCAACGCCGCCTACGACCGCATCCGTCGCCTGCGCCGGCGCTGACCCGGCCGCGGGTGGCGCCGGCATGCCCCGGGGCGTATACACTGCAAGCCTGTCTGCGCCCCGGGGAGCCTCCATGCAGCCGACCGTGATCGCCCCGTCCATCCTGTCCGCCGACTTCGCGAAGCTGGGCGCGGAGGTGGAGGCCGTGCTCGCCGCCGGCGCCGACTGGGTGCACTTCGACGTGATGGACAACCATTACGTGCCCAACCTCACCATCGGCCCGCTGGTGTGCGAGGCGCTGCGCAAGCACGGCATCACCGCGCCGATCGACGTGCACCTGATGGTGGAGCCGGTGGACCGGATCGTGCCGGACTTCGCCAAGGCCGGGGCCAGCCTGATCAGCTTCCATCCCGAGGCCAGCCGCCACGTGCACCGCACCATCCAGCTGATCAAGGCGCAGGGCTGCCAGGCCGGGCTGGTGCTCAACCCGGCCACCCCGGTGGAGGTGCTGGACTGGGTGCTGGAGGACCTCGACCTGGTGCTGCTGATGTCGGTCAACCCCGGCTTCGGCGGGCAGGCGTTCATCCCGTCCGCGCTGGACAAGCTGCGCCAGGTGCGGGCGCGGATCGACGCCTGCGGCAAGCCGATCCGGCTGGAGATCGACGGCGGCGTGAAGCCGGAGAACATCGGCGCGATTGCGGCCGCCGGGGCCGACACCTTCGTCGCCGGCAGCGCCATCTTCGGCCAGCCCGACTACGCCGCGATCATCGCGCGCATGAAGCAGGCGGTGGCGCAGGCGCGCGGCGGCTGAGGCCGCGCACGCCGCGCTCAGTGGCGGGAGGTCGCGGTGCCTGTCGCCGCGACCGCCACGCAGCAGGTGCTGCAATAGCAGGTACTGCCCGGCGTGTCGCGCGAACAGCAGCGTTCGCTGCTGCAGCCTTGGGTGGCGTTGCAAACGGCTTGCAGGTGGGGGTGGCCGGCGCAACCCCCGGCAGGGAGCGCGGGGCGCGCCGTGGAAATAGCGGCATGCGTCTCCTGCGCGCCGGTGATGCCGGTCTCGGGCGCGAAGTCGACTTCGCAGACGTTGCGCGAATAGACGATGCCGGGGATGGTCTTGGTGGTCTTGCCTATCACCTGGAACACATAGCGACCCGCCTCCCCGAAGACTTTGCGGGGATGGAACTTGCCGTCGTCGGCGCGCTGCAGGGCCAGCTGCTGCTGCGCATCGAACTCGAATCCGCCGCGCACCATCGGCGGCAGGAACTGGGCGCCGTCCTCGGGGCGATAGAGATACATGCGCCCGCCATCGGGACGCAGGATGCTGATCTCGCGCACGTCGGACATGTCGTGCGGCACGATCCGCAGGACCTGGCCCTGCTGGCGCACGGAACAGGTGCCGGCGTCCGCGGCGGACTGCGCATGGATGGCGCCCGGCGACAGCCCGAGCCAGGCCGCAAGGACGAATGCGATGGGCGTCGCGGCGCGGAAAAACGAAACTCTGCGCATCTGCCTGCCCCTTAGCATGTGCAGTCCTGCCTCTACTACCATGCGCCATGCGGAGCGTCAATGCCGGCCTGGTCTGCCGCGCCGCGCACAGAAAAACGCCGATGCCACGGGAGGGGAGGGGTGGGCACCGGCGTCCGGGGAATGGGTTCGGGCGTCCTGCCCTTCCGTCGTCCCTGCGATGGCCTTCGATGCTGCGCGCGGGATGTGACGCCGGCGTGACCGTGGCGGGGCAACCCTGCGACGCGCGCGGCGGGCGGCGATGCTACAGTGGCGACTCGGGGCAGCGGCTTGCGGACGGCGGATTCGGCTGGCGAAGGTGGCGCACGCACGCCGGCGCTGCCTGCTGTTGAAGGATGCCTGCGTTTGTTGACCCACGACCGCTTCCTGCGCTACGCCGCCGACGGCCATACCTTGGTGCCGCTGGTGCGCGAAGTCCCCGCCGACCTCGATACCCCGCTGTCGGTCTATCTCAAGCTGGCCGACGGCCCGCACACCTACCTGTTCGAATCGGTGGAAGGCGGCGAGCGCTTCGGCCGCTATTCGATCATCGGCCTGCCGGCGCGGCGGGTGTACGAAGTCCGCGGCCACGCCCTGACCGTGCGCGAGCACGGCGAGGTGGTGGAGACGCGCGAGGTGGCCGATCCGTTGGCCGAGGTCGAGCGCCTGCGCGCGCAGCAACGGGTGCCGCGGGTCGAGGGCCTGCCCGGGTTCACCGGTGGCCTGGTCGGCTGGTTCGGCTTCGAGTGCATCGAGTACATCGAGCCGCGCCTGCGCGCCCACCCGAAGCCGGACGAGCTGGGCACGCCCGACATCCTGCTGATGCTCAGCGACGAGCTGGCGGTGTTCGACAACCTCAAGGGCCGGCTGTACCTCATCGTGCATGCCGACCCGCGCGCGCCGCAGGCCTGGGCGCGCGCCAACCGCCGGCTGGACGCGCTCACCCATCGCCTGCGCCACGCCGGCGCGCCGTATCCGGAGACGCTGCAGCCGGCGGCGCTGGACGAGGCCGATTTCGTCAGCGGCTTCACCCGCGAAGGCTTCATCGCCGCGGTCGAGCAGGTGAAGGACTACATCCGCGCCGGCGATGCGTTCCAGGTGGTGCTCAGCCAGCGCCTGAGCGTGCCGTTCCGCGCCCGCCCGGTGGACGTCTACCGCGCCCTGCGCGCGCTCAACCCCTCGCCGTACATGTACTTCCTCGACACCGGCGCGACCCAGGTGGTCGGTTCCTCGCCGGAGATCCTGGCGCGCCTGCAGGATGGCAAGGTGACGGTGCGCCCGATCGCCGGCACCCGCCCGCGCGGGCGCACGCCGGAAGAGGACCGCGCGCTGGAGGCCGAGCTGCTGGCCGACCCCAAGGAGCGTGCCGAGCACCTGATGCTGATCGACCTCGGCCGCAATGATGCCGGGCGGGTGTCGCAGGCGGGCAGCGTGGAGGTGCGCGAGCGCTTCGTGATCGAACGCTACAGCCACGTCATGCACATCGTCAGCGAGGTCACCGGCCGCCTGCAGGACGGCCTGAGCTATGCCGACGTGCTGCGCGCGACATTCCCCGCCGGCACCGTGTCCGGCGCGCCCAAGATCCGCGCGCTGGAGATCATCCGCCAGCTCGAGCCGGTGAAGCGCAACGTGTACGCCGGCGCGATCGGCTACCTCGGCTGGCACGGTGATGCCGATACCGCCATCGCCATCCGCACCGCGGTGATCCAGGACGGCCGCCTGCACGTGCAGGCCGGCGCCGGGATCGTGTACGACTCCGACCCGCAGAAGGAGTGGGAGGAGACCATGAACAAGGGCCGCGCCCTGTTCCGCGCGGTGGCGCAGGCGGCGCGCGGGCTGTGAGCGTGTGCCCGCCGCGGGCCGGCGGTGGATGACGAAAAGTTCATGTCGGCGCAAGCCGGGCGAGAGGGGGGCGGGTGCAATCTGTCCCGGCGATGGGGATGGATGCTCCATCGGACATGTCTTACCCACCCACTCGATAGGTACCCGCCATGAACGTCACCCGCAACCTGCTGATCGCCGCCGCCCTGACCGCCTTCACCGGCGTCGCGTTCGCCGCCACCCCGGCCGCCCCGGCGCAGGACGCCGCCCCGGCCAAGGAAGCGACCGCCGCCAAGCCGGCGCCGAAGAAGCACCACAAGAAGAAGGCCCACAAGAAGGCCGAGTCCACCGCCGCGACCCCGGCGGCCCCGGCCGGCAAGTGATCTTGCAGGTCCTGTCCCCCCGCTTCCCCCGGGGTTGGACGCGGCCCTAGCCCCCTCGTCCGCCGCGTCTGCAGGACCGCAGGCCCATACCCCGCCGGTGCATGCCGGCGGGGTATGCTTTTTTCCGAGGACAGGATTTCAAGCCCATGCGCATCCTGCTGGTCGAGGACGATCCCCACACCGCCGCGTTCGTGAGCAAGGGCCTGCGTGAGGACGGGCATGCCGTGGACCATGCCGCGGACGGCAAGCAGGGCCTGTTCCTGGCCACCACCGAGCCGTACGACGCGATCATCCTCGACCGCATGCTGCCGGGCCTGGACGGGCTGACCCTGTTGCAGACCCTGCGCGGCGCCGGCAACCGCGCGCCGATCCTGGTGCTGACCGCGCTCGGTGAGGTCGACCACCGGGTCGAAGGCCTGCGCGCCGGGGCCGACGACTACCTGGTCAAGCCGTTCGCCTACGCCGAGCTGAGCGCGCGCCTGGACGGCATCGCCCGCCGCGTGCGCGCCGACGACGGCCAGCGCGAGGTGACCCGCCTGAAGGTCGGCGAACTGGAACTGGACCTGCTCGCACGCGAGGCCCGCCGCGGCGGCAAGCGGATCGAGCTGCAGCCGCGCGAGTTCCGCCTGCTGGAATACCTGATGCGCCACGCCGGCCAGGTGGTGACCCGCACCATGCTGCTGGAAGGCGTGTGGGACTACCACTTCGACCCGCAGACCAACGTGATCGACGTGCACATCAGCCGCCTGCGGCAGAAGATCGACCACGGCTTCGAGCGGCCGCTGGTGCAGACCGTGCGCGGGGCCGGCTACCGGCTGGTCGAATGAGGCGGCCGCTGCTGTCCACCAGCGCGCGCCTGGCGCTGGCGGTGGCCGGTGCCTTCCTGCTGGCCTGGGTGGTGCTCGGTGCCGGGGTCTACCTGACCGTCTCCACCCTGCTGCTCGACGACGTGCGCGGGTTGGTGCGCAGCGACGCCCAGAACCTGGAGGACATCCACCGCCACGGCGGGCGCGCGCTGCTGCTGCAGGAGCTGCGCCAGCGGATCGAGGACGAGGGCGACCCGGACGCGATCTATGCGCTGCAGACCGCGGCCGGCGAGGCGCTGGTCGGGCGCCTGCCGCCCGGGCCGCTGCCGGCGAGCGGCACCCGCTGGGTCGAGTTCCTGCAGAGCCCGCAGGACCCGGACGAGCACGTGCTGCGCGTAGTCGCCCAGATCCGCCGCCTGCACGGCGGCGACCTGCTGCTGGTCGGCCAACGCCTGCGCGGGCAGGACCGCTTCCTCCTGCTCATGCAGCGTGCGGCGCTGCTGGCGCTGCTGGTGGCCGCCAGCCTCGGTGCGGTGGTTGGTTGGTTGACCTCGCGCTGGGTCGCGCGCCGGCTGCAGCAGTTCAACGCGGTGGCCGACCGTGTCGGCGCCGGCGAGCTGGCCCTGCGCGTGCGCCCCGACCACAGTGGCGACGCCTTCGACCGCCTGGCGCAGCGCTTCAACGGCATGCTCGACCGCATCGGCGAGCTGCTGGAGGGCGTGCGCCACGCCACCGACCACATCGCGCACGACCTGCGCACTCCGCTGACCCGCCTGCGCAACCGGCTGGAACTGCTGCGCGACCAGCCGCAGCCGGAGCCGACCCGGGCCGGGCTGGACGCCGCGATCGCCGAGACCGACCAGCTGCTGCAGTCGTTCGGCGCGCTGCTGCGGCTGGCGCGGATCGAGGCGCAGGCGCCGGTGCACGATGCGCCGGTGCTGGACCTGCGCGAGCTGGCCGCGGACGCGGCCGAGCTGTACACCCCGGTGGCGCAGGAGCGCGGCATCCGGATCGTGGCCGCGCTGGCCGACGCCGGCGTGCGCGGCGACCGCGACCAGCTGTTCCAGCTGCTGGTCAACCTGCTCGACAACGCGGTCAAGTACGCCCCGGCCGGCAGCGAGGTCGCGCTCTCGCTCTGGCGCGAGGACGCGCACGCGGTGCTGGAGGTCGCCGACCGCGGCCCCGGCATCCCGGAGGCCGACCGCGAGCGGGTGTTCGACCGCTTCCAGCGGCTGGAAGCGCACCGCGGCTCGCCCGGCACCGGGCTGGGCCTGAGCCTGGTGCGCGCGATCGTGCAGCGCCACGGCGGGCGCGTCGCCCTGCTCGACCACCAGCCCGGTCTGCGCGTGCGGGTGGAGCTGCCGGCCGCCTGAGCCGGCGGCCTGCGGTATCCTGCGCGGCCCGGCCGCGCCCACGGAGCCGCACCGCCCGCCATGTTGCTGGTGATCGACAACTACGACAGCTTCACCTTCAACCTCGTGCAGTACCTGCAGGAGCTGGGTGCCGAGGTGCGGGTGGAGCGCAACGACGCGCTCGACGTGGACGTGATCGCGGCGCTGGCGCCGGAGAAGATCGTGCTCTCGCCGGGGCCGTGCACCCCGAACGAGGCCGGCGTCTGCCTGGACGTGATCGCCCGCCTGGGGCCGCGGGTGCCGATCCTCGGGGTCTGCCTCGGCCACCAGAGCATCGGCCAGGCCTACGGCGGGCGGGTGGTGCGTGCCGGCAGCATCATGCACGGCAAGACCTCGCCGATCCGCCACACTGGCACCGGCGTGTTCGCCGGCTTGCCGGATCCGTTCCAGGCCACCCGCTACCACTCGCTGGTGGTCGAGCAGGCCAGTCTGCCGGACTGCCTGGAGGTCACTGCCTGGACCGAGACCGCCGACGGCGGGCGCGAGGCGATCATGGGCCTGCGCCACCGCCAGCACCCGGTCGAGGGCGTGCAGTTCCACCCCGAGTCGATCCTCACCGAGCACGGCCACGCCCTGCTGCGCAACTTCCTGGAGCGCTGAGCATGCCGATCACCCCGCAGGAGGCGCTGCAGCGCACGATCGAGCACCGCGAGATCTTCTTCGACGAGATGGTGCAGCTGATGCGCCAGATCATGCGCGGCGAGGTCAGCCCGGTGATGACCGCGGCGATCCTGACCGGGCTGCGGGTGAAGAAGGAAACCGTCGGCGAGATCGCGGCCGCCGCCAGCGTGCTGCGCGAATTCGCGCGGCCGGTGCAGGTGGCGGACAGGGCGCACCTGGTGGACATCGTCGGCACCGGCGGCGACGGCGCCCACACCTTCAACATCTCCACCGCCAGCATGTTCGTGGCCGCGGCCGCCGGGGCCAAGGTCGCCAAGCACGGCAACCGCAGCGTGTCGTCTAAGTCGGGCAGCGCGGACGTGCTGGAGGCGCTGGGCGCCGCGATCGAGCTGCAGCCGGAGCAGGTCGGGGCCTGCATCGACCGCTGCGGGATCGGCTTCATGTTCGCGCCGATCCACCATCCGGCGATGAAGGCGGTCTCCCCGGTGCGGCGCGAGATGGGCGTGCGCACCCTGTTCAACATCCTCGGGCCCCTGACCAACCCGGCCGGCGCCCCGGCGATCCTGATGGGCGTGTTCCACCCCGACCTGGTCGGCATCCAGGTGCGGGTGCTGCAGGAGCTGGGCGCCGAGCGCGCGCTGGTGGTGTGGGGGCGCGACGGCATGGACGAGCTCTCGCTCGGCGCCGCCACCCTGGTCGGCGAGCTGCGCGACGGCCAGGTGCGCGAGTACGAGCTGCATCCGGAGGACTTCGGCATCGCCATGGCGCACAGCCGCAACCTGCGGGTGGCGGACGCCGCCGAATCGAAGGCGATGCTGCTGGCCGCGCTGGAGAACCGCGAGGGCCTGCCGCGCGAGATCGTGGCCTACAACGCCGGCGCCGCGCTGTACGCGGCCGGCATCGCCGAGGACATCGCCGACGGCATCGCGCGCGCGCGCCGCGCGCTGGCCGACGGCAGCGCGCGCGACCGCCTCGACGCCTACGTCGCCACCACCCGCGCCCTGGCGGAGGCGGCATGAGCACCATCCTCGACACCATCCTCACCCGCAAGCACGCGGAAGTGGCCGCGCGCCGCGCGCAGGTGCCGCTCGCCGAGCTGCGCGCGCGCGCGGCCGACGCCCCGCCGCCGCGCGGCTTCGCCGATGCCATCGCCGCCCGGGTCGCGGCCGGGCGGGCGGCGGTGATCGCCGAGGTGAAGAAGGCCAGCCCGAGCCAGGGCGTGATCCGCGCCGACTTCGACCCGGCCGCGATCGCGCGCAGCTACGCCGCCGCCGGCGCGGCCTGTTTGTCGGTGCTGACCGACGTCGACTTCTTCCAGGGCCACGATGCCTACCTGCAGCAGGCGCGCGCCGCCTGCGCGCTGCCGGTGCTGCGCAAGGACTTCGTGGTCGATGCCTACCAGATCCACGAGGCGCGCGCGCTGGGCGCCGACTGCGTGCTGCTGATCGCCGCCGCGCTGGACGATGCGCAACTGTCGGAGTTCGGTTTCCTCGCCGCCGAGCTGGGCCTGGACGTGCTGCTGGAAGTGCACGACCTGGACGAGCTGGAGCGCGCGCTGCCGGTGCCGGCGCGCCTGCTCGGCATCAACAACCGCAACCTGAAGACCTTCGAGGTCTCGCTGCAGACCACGCTCGACCTGCTGCCGGCGGTGCCGGCCGACCGCGTGCTGGTGACCGAGAGCGGCATCCACACCCCGGCCGACGTGGCGCGCATGCGCGCGGCCGGCGTGCATGCCTTCCTGGTCGGCGAGGCGTTCATGCGCCAGCCCGACCCGGGCGCGGCGCTACGGGCCTTGTTCGCATGACCGCGGCCTACCCGCCGCCGCGGGACGAGGCGCCGCTGGTGGTGTTCGACTTCGACCACACCCTGTACGACGGCGACTCCGGCAGCCACCTCTTCAAGTGGCTGATCGACCGCGCTTGGTGGCGGCGCGCGCTGGCGCTGCTGCTGGCGCCGGTGGCCGGCCCGCTGGTGGCGTTCCTGCCGACCCGCCGTGCCGGCATCTCGGCCTTCGTCTGGGCCGGCACCGTGGGCGTGCATGACCGCACAACGCTGGAGGTGCTGATCGGCCGCTACGTCGCGCTGCATGGACACGCCCTCCAGGCGCGTCTGCTGCCGCGGGCGCTGGAGGTGTTCCAGAAGCACCGCGCGCACGGGGATCGCGTGCTGGTGGCCACCGGCGCCCCGCCGGAACTGGCGCGCGCGATCCTGGCGCTGGCCGGGCATGGCGACGTGCCGGTGATCGGCACCCTGCTGGCGCCGCGCCTAGGCGGAATGGGCGCGCGGCGGCACTGTCACCATGCGATGAAGATGGCCATGATCCGCGCGGCCGGCTATGCCCAGCCGGTGGCGCAGGCCTATTCCGACAGCAGCGCCGACCTCCCGCTGCTGCAGGCCGCGGCGCGGCCGGTGGTGGTCAATCCCAAGCCGGGGCGGGTGGCGTGGTTCCGGCGCGTGCTGCCGGCGGGGACGCCGATCCTGCACTGGGGCAGCCGCGGGCGCGGCGGCGATCCGGCCTGATCCGGCGGCGCGCCCTCAGTCGCCGAGCGCCTTGACGAAGCGCACCGAGCTGTCCTTGTAGCCGCAGGCGCGGTAGAACGCATGCGCCTCGGTGCGCTGCGCGCCGGAGGTCAGCTCGATCCGCGCCGCGCCGCCGGCGCGCGCGCGGCGTTCGGCCTCCTTCAGCAGGGCGCGGCCGATGCCCTGGCCCTGCGCGCTGTTGGTCACCACCAGCGCGGTCACCCGGCAGGTGGTGGTGCCCAGCGGCAGGTAGTACATGAAATCCAGCGCGACCAGCCCACACACCGCGCCGGCGCGGCGCGCGACCACCAGCGCCTGGCGGTCGTTGGCGAGGATCGCCGCGATCCGCTCGGCCGCCTCGTCGAGTTCGCAGGGATAGCCCAGCTCGGTCAGCAGCCGCGCCACGTCGTCGGCGTCGGCCACCATCGCGTTGCGCAGGTCGACGCCGGGCAGGTGGCGGCCGGGGGCGAACGCGCGGCTCATGCCGGGTCAGCGGGTGCCGTACAGGACCACGGTCTTGCCGCGCGCGTGCAGCTTGCCGTCCGCCTGCAGTTTCTTCAGCACCCGCCCGGCCATCTCGCGCGAGCAGCCGACCAGGCGCGCCAGCTCTTGGCGCGAGACCCGCAGCTGGGTGCCCTGCGGATGGCTGAGCGCCTCCGGCTCGCGCGCGAGGTCGAACAGGGTGCGGTAGATGCGGTCGGTCACGTCCAGGAACGCCAGCCGGCCGGCCTTGCGGCTGGTGTCCAGCAGGCGCTGGCTGATTTGCGCGCCGATCGAGTAGAGCAGGCGCGAGGCATCGCTGGCCTGCGCCAGCAGCAGCGCCTGCAGGCGGTCGTAGCCGATCTCGGCCAGCTCGCAGGCGGTGCGCGTGCGCAGCGCGACCCCGCGCTGCTCGGTCTCGACGAACAGGCCCATCTCGCCGACGAACTCGCCGGCGCCGATGTAGCCGAGCACCAGCTCGCGGCCGTCGTCCTCGGTGGCGATGATGCTGACCGAGCCGGAGATGATGTAGTACAGGGTGCCGGCCGGGTCCCCGGGGCGGAAGACATCGGTGCGCGCCGGGTACTTGCGGCGGTGGCAGTGGGCGATGAAGCGCTCGATCGTGGCCGCGTCCGCGCCCAGCGGCGTGGCCAGGCGGGCGAGCTGGGGCTTGGCGAAGGTGCTGCTCATGCCCCAATGGTACGTGAACGGAGGGCGGCCGGGGGCGGCAACCGCGCATCCGGGATGCCGCGGCCATGCGGCGGACACCCGCATGCCGCATAATCGCGGCCCCGCCACCGTCCCCGGAACCCGACCGCCGTGGTCAAGCCGCTGCCGCGCCTGAAGCTCCAGGGCTTCAACAACCTCACCAAGTCGCTGTCGTTCAACATCTACGACGTGTGCTACGCGGCGTCCGAGGACGAGCGCCGGCGCTACATCGAGTACATCGACGAGGCCTACAACGCCGACCGCCTGACCCAGATCCTGACCGACGTGGCGGAGATCATCGGCGCCAACATCCTCAACATCGCGCGCCAGGACTACGACCCGCAGGGCGCCTCGGTGACCATCCTGATCTCCGAGCAGCCGGTGATCGACAAGGCCGACGCCAAGGGCGTGATCTCCGACGCGGTGGTCGCGCACCTGGACAAGTCGCACATCACCGTGCACACCTACCCGGAGACCCATCCGGACAACGGCATCGCCACCTTCCGCGCCGACATCGACGTGTCCACCTGCGGCGTGATCTCGCCGCTGAAGGCGCTCAACTACCTGATCGAGAGCTTCGAGTCCGACATCGTGATCATGGACTACCGGGTGCGCGGCTTCACCCGCGACATTAAGGGCAAGAAGCACTACATCGACCACAAGATCAACTCGATCCAGGACTACCTGGCCAAGAACGTGAAGTCGCGCTACGAGATGCTCGACGTCAACGTCTACCAGGAGAACCTGTTCCACACCAAGATGCACCTGAAGGACTTCGACCTCGACCAGTACCTGTTCGAGGAGAAGGCGCGCAACCTGTCGTTCAAGGAGCGCATGAAGATCGAGGCGCGGCTCAAGCGCGAGATCGAGGAGCTCTACCACGGCCGCAACCTGGTCGACTGACCGCGGTCGCCGCCGCCACGTCCCCCGGCGCGCCGGCCTGCGCCAGCCTGTCGCCCACTGCGCACGGGCGCCGGGCCGCATGGGGCGATCGCCGGCTGCGGGCGGCGCGGCAGGCGCCGGCCATGGCGGTCACAGCCGGTAGGCCACGGCCTTCATCACCTTCGACATCCCCGCCATCAGGCTTGGGATCGGCGCCGGCAGCACGCGCGCGCCGGCGGCCAGCGCGGCATCGGCGTGGCGGGCCTCGTCGGCCTGCATCACCGCCAGGATCGCGCGGCTGCGGGCGTCGCCCTCCGGCAGCGACTGCAGGTGCGCGGCCAGGTGCGCCTCGACTTGGCGCTCGGTCTCGACCACGAAGCCGAGGTTCCAGCCGTCCCCGCGCAACCCGGCCAGCGCCCCGATCGCAAAGCTGCCGGCGTACCACAGCGGGTTGAACAGGCTCGGGCGGCTGCCGAGCTCGTGCAGGCGGTCCGCGCACCAGGCCAGGTGGTCGGTCTCCTCCTGCGCCGCCTGCAGCAGGTGGGCGCGGGTGGCCGGATCGCGCGCGACCGCGGCCTGGCCGACGTACAGGGCCTGCGCGCAGACCTCGCCGGTGTGGTTGATCCGCATCAGCCCGGCGGCGTGCCGGCGCGCGGCGTCCGCGAGGTCGCTGTCGGCGAGATCGGCGGCCGGGTTCGGGCGCTCGGCATGGGCCGGCCCGGCCACCGTCTGCAGCGCGTTCTGGGCGGCATCCAGCAGGCGGTCGAGGGCGGTCAGGCGGCGGGCGGTGGCGTCCATGCCGGCATTCTAGGTCGGCGGCGGGGCGCCCGCAGCCGGCGGGCGGGCTGCGGCTTGCAAGCGCCCGGCGGCGCAGCTATCATCCCGCCTCTTTCCGCTCGCGGGCCAAGGCCGGGCGCGGGAAACCACAACGCGAGGCGCCGTTCCGCAGGCCGCGGAACCAGCCCGACCAGAGACCCAGCAGAGTCCGTCATGAAGACCTTCATCGCCAAGAACGAGACCGTCCAGCGCGACTGGTACGTCGTCGACGCCCAGGGCAAGACCCTCGGCCGCCTCGCCGCCGCCCTGGCCTACCGCCTGCGCGGCAAGCACAAGCCCGTCTACACCCCGCACGTCGACACCGGCGACTATCTGGTCGTGATCAACGCCGACAAGATCGTGGCGACCGGCAACAAGCTGCAGGACAAGCTCTACCACCGTTTCACCGGCTACGTTGGCAACCTCAAGACCGAGACCCTGGCGCAGGCGCTGGAGCGCCACCCGGAGCGGGTGATCGAGATCGCGGTCAAGGGCATGCTGCCGAAGGGCCCGCTGGGCCGCGCCATGTACCGCAAGCTCAAGGTCTATGCCGGCCCGGAGCATCCGCACGCCGCCCAGCAGCCGCAGCCGCTCGACATCTAAGGTCCGATCCCCATGGCTATCACCCAGAACTACGGCACCGGCCGCCGCAAGTCCTCCACCGCCCGCGTGTTCCTGCGCAAGGGCAGCGGCAACATCACCATCAACGACCGTCCGCTGGACGAGTTCTTCGGCCGCGAGACCGCGCGCATGATCGTGCGCCAGCCGCTGGAACTGACCCAGACCCTGGACAAGTTCGACGTGGTGGTCACCGCCAGCGGCGGCGGCACCACCGGCCAGGCCGGTGCGATCCGCCTCGGCATCGCGCGCGCCCTGGTCGAGTACGACGAGACCCTCAAGCCGGAGCTGCGCAAGGCCGGGCTGATGACCCGCGACGCGCGCGAGGTCGAGCGCAAGAAGGTCGGCCTGCACAAGGCCCGCCGCGCCACCCAGTTCTCCAAGCGCTAAACGGCCGTTGCCCGCGCCCGGCGGGCGGCTTGCTCCGCCGGGCCGGTTTGGTCTTACAATTTGCAGCATAGCCCCGTCGCCAAGCGGTAAGGCACCTGACTCTGACTCAGGCATTCGGTGGTTCGAATCCATCCGGGGCTGCCATCTTCGGGCGAAGGCCCAGAAAACCCGCCGCAAGGCGGGTTTTTGCTTGCGCGCAAGCCGGCGCCGCGCGCCGGTGCCAGAATCCCCGCGACGACCGGAGCCCGATCCATGGCCGACCGCTTCCCGCCCCCGCTGGTGTCGCCGACGGCACTGGATGCGACCCTGCAGGCGCAGGGCTATGCGGTGCTGGATGCCGCCGGGGTGCGTGCGCTGGCCGGGGTGGACGCGGCGGCGCTGGCGGCGCTGGAGCCGGGCTGGGACGACCTGCCGCCGGACGACTACCTGAAGGACGGCGGGCGCTACCGTCGCCGCCGGCACGGTTCGTTCGTGGTCGAGGGCGGCCACCTGCACCCGGTGCCGCACCGCCGCCACTGGCAGCCGGTCGACTACAACGCGCTGCATGGCGGCATGGACCGCTGGTTCGCGCCGCTGGCCCCGGCCACGGTGGCCGCCCCGGGCTTCGCCGCGCTGGTGCTGGGGATCGCCGCCGCCTGCCAGCGCCAGCGTCCGCAGGCCGCGCGCTGGTACGTCGAGGCGCACCAGTTCCGGATCGACACCACGGATGGCCTGGGACGCCCGACCCCGGAGGGCGCCCATCGTGACGGGGTGGACTACGTGGCGGTGCTGCTGGTCGCGCGCCACCGCATCAAGGGCGGCGAGACCCGGGTGTTCGAGGCCGACGGCCCGCACGGGCAGCGCTTCACCCTGGCCGAGCCATGGTCGCTGCTGCTGCTGGACGATGCGCGGGTGATCCACGAATCGACCCCGATCCAGCCGCTGGATCCGGCCGGCGGGCACCGCGACACCCTGGTGCTGACCTTCCGCGAGCACGGCTTCCTCGGCGACCCGCCGGGCGTGCCGGCACCGGCCTGAGCCGGCCACCGTTACAATTGCAACATTGTCGAGCACACGGGCGAGGATGCGATGAAGCTGGGCTCCCTGAAGGAAGGCGGGCGCGACGGCACCCTGGTCGTGGTCGCGCGCGATCTGGCCCGCGCGGTGCGCGCGGACGGCATCGCGCCGACCCTGCAGCGCGCATTGGACGACTGGCAGCAGGCCGCGCCGCGGCTGGCCGCGCTGGCCGAGGACCTCGAGGCCGGGCGCGCCGCCGGCGCGTTCACGCTCGACATGCAGGCGCTGGCGGCGCCGCTGCCGCGCGCCTACGAGTTCGTCGACGGCAGCGCCTACCTGCCGCACGTGGAGCGCGTGCGCCGCGCGCGCGGCGCGCAGGTGCCGGAGCGCTTCTACGTCGATCCGCTGATGTACCAGGCGACCAGCGCCGGGTTCTACGGCCCGCGCGACCCGGTGCTGGTGGCCAGCGAGGACTACGGCATCGACCTCGAGGCCGAGGTGGTGGTCGTCACCGACGACGTGCCGATGGGCGTGGACCCGGCGCAGGCGGCCGCGCACATCCAGCTGGTCGGGCTGGTCAACGATGTGTCGCTGCGCAACCTGATCCCGGACGAGCTGGCCAAGGGCTTCGGCTTTTTGCAGTCCAAGCCGCGCAGCGCGCTCAGCCCGGTGCTGGTCACCCCCGACGAGCTGGGCCCGGCCTGGCAGGGCAACAAGGTGCACCTGCCGCTGCTGACCCACATCAACGGGCAGTGGTTCGGCGCCCCGGAGGCGGGCGTGGACATGCAGTTCGACTTCGCCCAGCTGGTCGCGCATGCGGCCAGGACCCGCCCGCTGGTGGCCGGGACGCTGGTCGGCTCCGGCACCGTGGCCAACCAGGACACCGCCAAGGGCGCGTCCTGCTTCGCCGAGAAGCGCACCGTCGAGGCCCTCGAGCACGGCCAGCCGCTGACCCCGTTCCTGAAGTTCGGCGACGTGGTGCGGATCGAGATGCTGGACCGCGACGGCCACAGCGTGTTCGGCGCGATCGAGCAGCGCATCGTGCGCTATCCTGCAAGCTGAGCCGGCGCGCGGCCGCGAGGGGGCGGCGATGAGCGAACACCTGCGGCTGTATTCGTACTGGCGTTCCAGCGCGGCCTACCGGGTGCGGATCGGGCTGCACCTGAAGGGGCTCGCCTACGAGACGGTGCCGGTGCACCTGCTGCGCGACGGCGGCCAGCAGCACGCCCCCGAATACCACGCGCTCAACCCGCAGGCGCTGGTGCCGACCCTGATGCATGGCCAGCGCCGCCTGACCCAGTCGCTGGCGATCCTGGAATACCTGGACGAGCTGTGGCCGACCCCGCCGCTGCTGCCGGCCAGCGCGCGCGACCGCGCGCGCGTGCGCGCGCTGGCGCAACTGGTCGCGTGCGACATCCACCCGCTCAACAACCTGCGCGTGCTGCAGTACTTCGAGCGCGAATGGGGCGTGCCGCAGGCCGAGCGCGACGGCTGGGTGCGGCACTGGATCGCGCAGGGCTTCGCTGCGCTGGAGGCGCAGCTGGCCGGGCACCCCTCGACCGGGCCGTACTGCGACGGCGAACAGCCGGGGCTGGCCGACTGCTGCCTGGTGCCGCAGGCCTACAACGCGCGCCGGTTCGGGGTGGATCTGGCCGCGTATCCCACCATCGCCCGGATCGAGGCAGCGTGCCTGGCACTGCCGGCGTTCGCCGCGGCCCGGCCGGAGGCGCAGCCGGACGCGCCGCCCGCGTAAGCGGCGCCCTCAGCGGGTCGCGAACACGTCGGCGTAGGGGTCGTGTTCGCCGCTGGCGCCCTCGGACAGGCGGAACTTGAGGGCCAGGCCGTCGCGCGAGTCGGCCGCCTTGAGCGCCTCCTCCATCTCGATCTTGCCGTCCTTGTACAGCCGGAACAGGCACTGGTCGAAGCTCTGCATGCCTTCCTGCAGCGACTCCTCCATCGCCTGCTTGATCTCGTGCACCTGGCCGCGGCGCAGCAGGTCGCGGATCAGCGGGGTGTTGATCAGCACCTCGGTGGCCGGCAGGCGGCGGCCGTCGATGCCGGTCACCAGGCGCTGGCTGACCACCGCCTTCAGGTTCAGCGCGAGGTTCATCAGCACGTTCTTGTGCGCGCCCTCGGGGAAGAAGTTGAGGATGCGCTCGATGGTCTGGTCGGCGTTGTTGGAGTGCAGGGTGGCCAGGCAGATGTGGCCGGTCTCGGCGAACGCGATCGCCGCCTCCATGGTCGCCGCGTCGCGGATCTCGCCGATCAGGATCACGTCCGGCGCCTCGCGCATCGCGTTCTTGAGCGCGGCGTGGAAGCTGTGGGTGTCCAGCCCGACCTCGCGCTGGTTGACGATCGACTTCTTGTGCCGGTGCAGGTACTCGATCGGGTCCTCGATGGTCAGGATGTGCCCGGTGGTGGTGCTGTTGCGGTGGTCGATCATCGAGGCCAGCGTGGTCGACTTGCCGGCGCCGGTGGAGCCCACGATCAGGACCAGCCCGCGCGGGGCCATGATGATGTCCTTGAGCACCTGCGGCAGCTGCAGTTCCTCGATGCTCGGGATCTGGCTGCGGATCGCGCGGATCACCAGCGCGACCTCGCCGCGCTGGCGGAACACGTTGACGCGGAAGCGCCCGGAATTGGGTACCGCGATCGCCATGTTCATCTCCATCTCGCGCTCGAACTCGGCGATCTGCGCCTCGTCCATCAGCGAGTAGGCGATCTTCTTCGGCATCCCGGCCGGCAGCGGCGCGCTGCCGAGGCTGATTAGCTGGCCCTCGACCTTGATGTTCACCGGCGCCCCGGACGTGAGGAACATGTCCGAGGCGTTCTTGTCCGCCATCAGCTTGAGGAAGTAGCCGATATCCATCGCGTGACTCCCGCGCCGGCCATTTGCGTCGGGGTGGCCGGCTTCCGACAATGACGGCAGCTCCCCAGGCCACCCGTCCCCATGACGCGCGCAAGCTTCGCACACTTCCCCGCCGCCCGGCAGGTCCGCCGCCTCGGGCTTGCGACCGTGGTCGCACTGGCCGGCTGCGCCAGCCTGCCGCCGCCCACGGCGGAGCTGGACACCGCGCGGGTCGCGGTCGAGCGCGCGCAGCAGGCGGACGCCGACCAGTACGCCGCGGAGATGATCGCGCGCGCGCGCGCCGAGCTGGAGCAGGCGCAGGCCGAGGCCGCGCGCGGGCGCGAGGACAAGGCGCGCAGCGCGGCGGTCGCCGCCGCGGCGGATGCCGACTTCGCGCGCATCCAGAGCGAGGCGGCGGTGCTGGCCGCGGACCGCCGCCAGCGCCTGGCGGAACTCGCGCGGCTGCGGCAACGCCTGCAGCTGGCGGAAGCGGGCGAGGACGACGGCCCCGACCTGCTCGGCCTGCCGCCTGGCAGCGGCAGCCCCGGCGAGCGCCTGCGTGCGCTGGAGGCCGATCCGCGCCTGAACCCGTACGCTCAGTACGAACGCCTGCAGGCGCGCCAGGCGATCGCTGCGCTGGAGGCGGCCGGCCGCCGCGACCAGGCCGCCGCGCTGGCGCTGGCGCAGCGCCGGGTCGAGATCGCCGAGCAGGCGGCGCGGATCGAGGCCACCCGCCGCGCGCTGGCGCGGCTGGACCGCGAGCGCGCCGATCTGCTGCTGGAAGCCAGCCGTCGCGACGCCGAGCGCGCGCGCGCGGAAGCCGAGCGCCTGCGGCTGGAGGCGCAGGTGCAGGCGGAGGAGGCGGCGCGCCTGCGCGCGCAGGCACAGCAGGCCGAGGCCGCGCTCGACGGCGCGCAGCAGGCGCAGGACGCGCGCGCGTCCGCGGCGCGCCAGAAGGAGTTGGCGCTGGCCCGGCAGGAGGCGGAGCTGGTGGCCGGGGCCAAGCTGCCGCCGGTGCGCACGGCCGCCGACGGCAGCGAGGTCTACACCCTCGCCGGCGATGCCTTCGCCTCCGGGCAGGCCACCTTGACTCCGGGAGCCGCGGCCAGCGTGCGCGCGCTCGGCACGTATCTGGCGCGGATCGGCGCCCCCGCGGTGGAGGTGGTCGGCCACAGCGACGACCAGGGCAAGCCGCAGGCCAACCTGCAACTGTCGCAGCGGCGCGCTGCCGCCGTGCGCGAGGCACTGGTCGCGGCCGGACTGCCACGTGGCCAGGTGCAGGCGCGCGGGGTCGGCGCCGCCGACCCGGTGGCCAGCAATGCCACTGCCGCCGGGCGCGCGCAGAACCGCCGGGTCGAGATCCGGGTCGCGCCCGGCGGCTGAAACGCCTGCATCTGCGCCTGGCCGCGAGGCGGGTGCGGACGAATCCCGAGCCAGGCAGGTGCCGCACAAGCTGAATGCGCGCCGCGAGCCGGTGTCGCTTGCGGGCCTAGGCGGGCGGGCGTAGTGTCGGGCCATGGGGTCGGTGCACCCGACCCCCGCGAGGAGGCCGGCCGATGCAGCACCCGATGCCGAGCGCGGAGCCCGCCGCCGCACATCGCGGTGCGTGCGCCGCGCGGCCGCGCCTGTGCATTCCCCGCCGGTTCCGGCCATCGGCCGGCATGCGCGAACTTCTGCCCGCATGCCGGGTCACATCTTTTAGGACGCGCGTCGGCGCATGCGTCGCTCGCGCTATCCGCATGGGGCAGGCCCGGCCTGCCCATCCCCCGCCGTCCCGCCCCGGCGCGGACGGTTCGTCCCCAGCCGAGTGAAGGAGGTTTCCATGTTCGAAGGTCAGCCGCAGGCGGAAGTCGAAGCCCTGATGAAGGCGAGCCCGGAGTTCCGGCAGCTCTACTACCGGCACCAGGAACTGGACAAGCAGGTGCTGGACGCGGAACTGGGCGTGCTGCCGCTGGACGACGTCACCCTCGGCCAGATGAAGCGCGAAAAGCTGGCGGCCAAGGAACGCCTGCTGCGGATGTACGAGAACCGGCACTGAGCGTCCACTTGCGGCCGGCGGGCGGCTTCCTCGTCGCCCGCCCGCCGGCCGCGCCCGGGCGGCGCACCGGGCATTGCTAGAATCCGCCCCTGCTGACTGGGCGAGCGCCGCATGGCCGTACACGATTCCATTCTCGAACTGATCGGGCAGACCCCGATCGTGCGCGTGCGCGGCCTCGACACCGGCCCCTGCGCGCTCTACCTCAAGCTCGAGTGCCAGAACCCGGGCGGCTCGATCAAGGACCGCATCGGCCTGGCCATGATTGAGGCCGCCGAGCGCCGCGGCGCGCTGCAGCCCGGGGCGACCCTGGTCGAGGGCACCGCCGGCAACACCGGGATCGGGCTGGCCCTGGCCGCGCGCCAGAAGGGCTACCGGCTGGTGCTGGTGGTCCCGGACAAGATGAGCCGGGAGAAGATCTTCAACCTCAAGGCGATGGGCGCGCAGGTGGTGCTGACCCGCAGCGACGTCGCCAAGGGCCATCCGGAGTACTACCAGGACCTCGCGCGCCGGATCGCGCAGGAGACCCCGGGGGCCTACTTCATCAACCAGTTCGGCAACCCCGACAACCCGGCCGCGCACGAGCACGGCACCGGGCCGGAGATCCTCGCGCAGATGGCCGCGGTCGGCGGGCTGGACGCGATGGTGGTCGGCTGCGGCAGCTCCGGCACCCTGACCGGGCTGTCGCGCTGCTTCGCCGCGCAGTCGCCGCACACCGAACTGGTGCTGGCCGACCCGGTCGGCTCCATTCTCGAGGAGTACATCAACCGCGGCACCCTGCGCGAGAAGTCCGGCACCTGGATGGTGGAGGGCATCGGCGAGGACTTCCTGCCGTCGATCGCCGACTTCAGCCGGGTCCGCCGCGCCTACGCCATCGGTGACCGCGAGAGCTTCGCCACCGCGCGCGAGCTGCTGGCGCGCGAGGGCATCCTCGGCGGCTCCTCGACCGGCACCCTGGTCGCCGCCGCGCTGCGCTACTGCCGTGAGCAGACGCAGCCGAAGAACGTGCTGACGCTGGTGTGCGACACCGGCAACAAGTACCTGTCGAAGATGTACAACGACGACTGGATGCTGGACAACGGCTTCCTCGAGCGCGCCCCGCACGGCGACCTGCGCGACCTGATCCTGCGCCCGTACGCGCAGCGCGGCACGGTGGTGGTGACGCCGCAGGACCCGCTGACCATCGCCTGGCAGCGCATGAAGCTGTACGACGTGAGCCAGCTGCCGGTGATGGAGGACGAGCGCATCGTCGGCATCGTCGACGAGTCCGACGTGCTGCTGCACGTGTACGGCGACGAGGCGCGCTTCCGCGACCCGGTCGCCACCGCGATGGTGCGCAAGCTGGACGTGGTCGACGTGCGCGCGCCGGTGGAGGCGCTGCTGCCGGTGTTCGACCGCGGCCACGTCGCGATCGTGATGGAGGGCGAGCGCTTCCTCGGCCTGATCACCCGCATCGACCTGCTCAACTACCTGCGCCGGCGCGTGCAGTGACCGCCCCCGCGCCCACGGACCTTTGCCGATGACCGAGCCTGCCCCGCTGCGCCTCGCCACCCTCGCCATCCACGGCGGGCAGGCGCCCGACCCGTCCACCGGCGCGGTGATGCCGCCGATCTACGCCACCAGCACCTACGCGCAGTCCAGCCCGGGCGTGCACCAGGGCTTCGAGTATTCGCGCAGCCAGAACCCGACCCGGTTCGCCTACGAGCGCTGCGTCGCCGCGTTGGAGGGCGGCAGGCGCGGCTTCGCGTTCGCCTCCGGGCTGGCCGCCACCGCGACCGTGCTCGAGCTGCTCGACAGCGGCGACCATGTGATCGCCAGCGACGACCTGTACGGCGGCAGCTACCGCCTGTTCGAGCGCGTGCGCAGGCGCAGCGCGGCGCTGGACTTCAGCTTCGTCGACCTGTCCGACCTCGACGCGTTCGCCGCCGCGATCACCCCGCGCACCCGCCTGGTGTGGATCGAGACCCCGACCAACCCGCTGCTGAAGCTGGTGGACATCGCCGCGGTCGCCGCGCTCGCGCACCGCCACGGGCTGCGGGTGGTGGTCGACAACACCTTCGCCTCGCCGGTGCTGCAGCGCCCGCTGCAACTGGGCGCCGACATCGTCATGCACTCGGCCACCAAGTACTTGAACGGCCATTCCGACATGGTCGGCGGGGTGCTGGTGGTCGGCGAGGATGCCGCGCTGGCCGAGCAGTTGGCCTTCCTGCAGAACGCGGTCGGCGCGGTGCAGGGGCCGTTCGACAGCTTTCTCGCCCTGCGCGGCCTGAAGACCCTCCCGCTGCGCATGCGCGCGCACTGCGCCAATGCGCTGGCGCTGGCGCAGTGGCTGCAGGGCCAGCCCGGCGTCGCCGAGGTGCTGTATCCGGGCCTGCCCAGCCACCCGCAGCACGCCCTGGCCGCGCGCCAGATGGACGGCTTCGGCGGCATGCTCTCGCTGCGCCTGGCCGGCGGCTTCCCCGCCGCGCAGCGGTTCTGCGAGCGGCTGCGGCTGTTCACCCTGGCCGAATCGCTGGGCGGGGTGGAGTCGCTGGTCAACCACCCGGCGGTGATGACCCATGCCAGCATCCCGCCGGCGCGGCGCGCGCAGCTGGGGATCGGCGACGACCTGGTGCGCCTGAGCGTCGGCATCGAGGCGGTCGAGGACCTGCAGGCCGACCTCGCCCAGGCGCTGGCATGAACCGCGCCGGCGCCGGAATGATCAGGGCAGGAAGTCGATCCCGTGGCGGGCACGCAGGGCGCGGCGGGGGCCGTGAGACGACCGGCGTCGCATGCGGTCATGCGCAAGATGGGGTCGGCCGGATGCACGCGGTGGATATGACGGATGCCGATGATCGCCGGATGGCGGGCGGGGCGGCGCCTCCCCGCGGTGCCCACGTCGACGGTGTCTGCATCCACCAGATCGGGGCGGGATGATGGCTTTGCCCCCGATGCAGGCCGGACCAATCCCGTTTCGTCGCCAGCATGTCTGGCTGGCATGGGAGTTGACCAAGCGGGAATGGCTCGCGCGCTATCGGCATGCGTTGCTCGGGCGGCTATGGGCGCTGGCGATCCCGGTGCTGATGCTCGGTGTCTACCTACTGGCCTTCGGTCCGCTGGTACGCGGGCATTGGCCTGGCGCGTATGGCTGGGGCGATTTCGCGCTGGCAGTATTCATCGGGCTGGCCGTGCACGGACTGTTCTCGGAGTGCCTGATGCGTGCTCCTACCCTGGTCACCACCAACCCCAGCTACGTCACCCGGATTGTCTTCCCGCTGGATCTGTTGCCATGGCCGATTCTCGTCAGTGCCAGCGTGCAGTTCGCTCTGCAGATGCTGGTTCTGCTCGTGGTCGTCGCGGCGACGCGCGGGCTCGGATGGAGCATCCTGACTGTGCCGCTGCTGCCGTTGCCGCTGCTGCCATTCCTGCTCGGCCTGTTGTGGATGCTGGGGGCGCTTGGCGTATACGTGCGCGACCTGCGCCAGCTGGTCGCGCCGGCGTCTTCGGTGATGCTGTTCCTCTCCTCGGCGCTGGTGCCGCTGACAGCGGTACCGGAGCGTTGGCGCTGGGTGTTCGAGATCAATCCGCTCACCCCCATCATCGAACAGTTGCGGCGGGTGCTGCTGTGGGGGCTGTGGCCGCAGTGGTGGGGGCTGTTCACTTATCTGCTGCTAGTGTCTGCATTCGCGCTGGCGGCGCATGCACTTTTTATGCGGTTGCGGCCGGGTTTCGCGGATGTGCTCTGACATCATCGTCCGGGTGCGAGGCCTGGGGAAATGCTACATGACGTACTCGCGCCCCTGGCATCGGCTGCAGGCGCTGCTGGGCGGCCGTCCCCGCGGGGATGCCTACTGGGCGCTTCGTGACGTGGACTTCGATCTGCATCGCGGCGAGACACTCGGAGTGATCGGCCGCAACGGCTCCGGCAAGTCCACCCTGTTGCAGATGATCGCCGGCACCCTCCAGCCCACCGAAGGGGAAATCGCCGTGCATGGCCGCGTCGCGGCCTTGCTCGAGCTCGGCAGCGGATTCAACCCGGATTTCACTGGGATCGAGAACGTCTATCTCAACGCGGCGCTGCACGGCCTCACGCGGGCGCAGGCCGAAGCGCAGCTTGGCGACATCCTGGCATTTGCCGACATCGGCGAGCATGCGTGGCAGCCTGTGCGTACGTATTCCAGCGGCATGTTGGTGCGGCTGGCGTTCGCGGTACTAGCGCACGTCGATGCGGACATCCTGATCCTGGACGAGGCCCTGGCTGTCGGGGATGCCTTCTTCGCGCAGCGATGCATGCGCTTCCTGCGTGAATTTCAGCGCCGCGGAACCCTGCTGTTCGTCAGCCACGATGCCGCCATGGTCAATGCCTTGTGCCGGCGTGCCCTTTGGCTCGATCGTGGCAGGCTGACAATGGATGGTGAGGCGTCCGCGGTGAACGAGGCCTACCTCGAGGCGTTGATCGCCGAGCGCGAAGGGCGAAGGCCACGACAGCCGGTGGCACGCGCGGCCATGCCCTCGGCTAGCGAGCAAGATGTTCGGCAGGAATTGTTCGAGACGCAATTGCGGAACTCGATCCACGTCCCGGTATTCGATCCGAATCGAGATCCCGACTTCGGAGATGGTGGGGCGAGGTTGCTGGACGTGAGGCTCGTGGATGCGCGAGGGGATGCGCTCGCGAACGTGACCGGTGGTGAGCTGGTGACCTTGGAGATCATTGCCGAGGCGATGGTCGATATCGAATCACCAATCGTGGGCTTTTACCTCAAAGATCGTTTCGGCCAGCTGCTGTTCGGCGACAACACCTTCCTGACGACGCGGGATGCTCCGCTGCGGCTCGCAGCCGGGACCGAGTACCGCGCACGCTTCACCTTCCGCATGCCGCGCTTGCAGGCGGGCGACTATGTGTTCACCGTCGGCCTCGCACGCGGTACCCAGGACGACCACGTGATCCAGCTGTGGGCGCACGAGGCGCTGCGGCTACATGCCCTGGGGCAAGGGTTGCCTACGGGCATCTTCGGCCTGCCGATGCTGGGCATTACACTCGAACCCCGGCATGGATGATTGCACTGAAATTGCCTTGATGCCGCGCGATGGGCCGCCCGGATTACCGGGTTGGTACCTGCTGCGGGTGCGTCTGCCGCCGATGCAGCCCTCGGTCGCGCGTTCCTGCCTCGAGGTCGAGACCCGCCAGCACGTTCGCTTGGCAGAGGCGGTCACGGTGCTGCCGCCGTGGCGGGGGGGCGGGGTCGGCGAACTCGTGGTTTGCCTGCGTGCGCCCTGGGCACGCGCGAGGCTCCGGATACCCCAGACATCGGCTACGGCCTGCACGGCGCGGGCCGGATTCGTCCGCATCGGCAAGTTCAGGGCGATGGCGCGGATGCTGGTTCACCTCATGCGCCGTCGCGGAATGGCGCAGACGCGCGCACTTGCGCTCGGTGCCATCGTCCGCTGGGTGGCGCAGGGCATGCGCAATGCCGGGACGTGGATGCACGCGCGTTACCTCGCTGCGATGGGTGTGCCTGACGACGAATATGCGATCTGGCAGGCCCTGCGTGCGCTGGATCCGGAAGCCGACGCGGATGCCATGCGCGCGCGCGTGCGTCGGTTGCCTGCGCGCCCGCGAGTCTCCATCCTGCTGCCAGTCTGCGACCCGCCCGAAGTCTGGCTCCGCAAATGCCTGGACAGTGTCCTCGCTCAGGCCTATCCGGACTGGGAGCTGTGCATCGCCGACGATGCTTCGGCCCTGCCGCACGTCCGTGCAGTGATCGAGGAGTATGCCCGCCGAGATGCCCGCATCCGCCGTCTGTTTCGCGCCCGCCGTGGTCACATCACCGCTGCGAGCAACGATGCACTGACTATGGCCAGCGGCGACTGGGTGGCACTGCTGGATCACGACGATCTGCTGGCGCCGCACGCGTTGCAGGAGATGGTCGCGGCCGCATTGGCGCACCCGCAGTGGCGGCTGCTGTATTCCGACGAGGACAAGATCGACGCCGAGGGTCGTCGCTTCGATCCGTACTTCAAGCCTGACTTCAACTACCGGTTGTTGCTCGGGCAGAATTACGTCGGCCATCTGCTGATGTGCCGCGCCGATCTCCTGCGCGAGATCGGCGGCTTCCGCACGGGGTATGACGGCAGCCAGGATTGGGATCTCGTCCTGCGCTGCGTGGAACGCCTGCGGCGCGAGGAGATCGGGCACGTTCCGCAGGTGCTGTACCACTGGCGCGCGCATGTCGGTTCCACGGCGGCCGACCCAACGGTGAAGAGCTATGCAACCGAGGCCGCCCGGCGTGCGGTGCAGGCGCATCTGCAGCGTCGCGGGCAGGAAGCGGAGGTGGAAGAGGTGGCTCCCGGATGCATGCGGGTCCGCCGCGCGTTGCCGTCAGTACCGCCGCAGGTGACGCTGATCGTGCCCACCCGTGACCGCGTGGATCTGCTGCGTCCCTGCGTCGAGGGCCTGCTGCACGCCACGGACTACCCGGCGCTGGAGCTGCTGGTGGTGGACAACGGGTCAGTGGAGGTGCGGACCCGCGATTACCTTGCAGCGATCGCACGCGATCCAAGGGTACGGGTGCTGCGGTTCGACGCGCCCTTCAATTACTCGGCGATCAATAATTTCGCTGCCCGTCATGCGTCCGGCAGCGTGCTCGGCCTAGTCAACAACGACATTCTCGTGATTGAGCCTGGATGGTTGCAGGAGATGGTGGCGGAGGTACTCTCGCCCGAGGTCGGCGCGGTTGGAGCGCGCCTGCTCTATCCGGACGGCCGCCTCCAGCATGCGGGGGTGGTCCTTGGCATCGGCGGTGTGGCCGCGCACCCCTGGTGTGGCTGGCCGGAGGAGACCCTCGGGCAGATGGGGCGCCTGCAAGTGGCGCAGGAACTGTCGGCGGTCACGGCGGCCTGTCTGCTGGTCCGGCGGGAGGTGTTCGAGCAGGTCGGCGGATTGGACGAGGCCTTAGCCGTGGCCTACAACGACGTGGACTTCTGTCTGCGTGTCCGCGCTGCGGGCTATCACAACGTCTGGACGCCGTACGCGCGGCTGGTGCACGCCGAATCCGCTACCCGCGGAGACGACCTGCGCCCGGACAAGCGCGCCCGACTGCAGCGCGAGGCGGATTTCATACGCCAGCGCTGGGGCGCGCTGCTCGACGACGATCCTGCCTACAACCCCAACCTCAGCCTCGACAGCGAAGCCTTCGCCCTCGCCGCCATCCCACGACCGCGGGCGAGGGGCCAATATGGAGGCAGTGGCTGATACCGGCGCTTTTCCGGATTGCCATCGCAAGAACCCCTGTGCTAGTTTCGGCCCACTCACTTCCTTCCCGGGGGCATGCGCGGCGGCTCATGGAGGAACGTGGGGTTGCCATGTCCGCAACGGCGCCCATGCTGGGGCGCCGGGCATTCTTGGGGAGGAAGCAGACGATGCAAATGCGCAACCGCTTGGCATTGCGGGGGGGGGGTAATTCTTGCAGTCGGGGTGTGGATCGCGCCGGCTGCTTCGTGGGCAGCAGGAACAAGCGGCACCAAAACCCTCGAAACAGTCGTCGTTCATGGCTATCGGCTGCTGAGGGTTGATTCCGGTTTTTCTCCCGGGGGGTTCAGTGTGCGAGAGGGGGATTCCCCTTCTGAGCGAAAGCAAAAAGAGAAGGAAAAAAACAAACAAATTCCTTGTGAGTCGGACGCAACCGACCATCCGGTACAAATTGCCACCGGCAAAAAGTTCCTGCCGGAATTCGATATCCCGGCGGTCGGCGAAGGCATCCCGCTGACCTTGAACCGGCTGTACCAGCAGGGCAACACCAAGATCGGGGCCTTCGGGCCCTCGTGGAGTTCCAATATCGATTACACCCTGGTGTTCGAATACCAGGGGCTGGTGTGCTGGGCGTATCTGGACCATGTGGAGCCGTGCGTTCCGGGCGGCAAGCCGCTGCTGACGGTGTATGCCTACGGGCCGAGCGGCTACCCGGTACGGTTCAACGCGGTAGATGGGCAATGGCGCTCCGCGCAGGGCGACGTGGCGGTTCTCGAAAACGGAACCTGGACGGTCCGCTATGCCAGCGGGGATCGTCATGAGTTCGACGGCAACGGCCGTCCGCTGCGGATTCTTGGCGAGCGCGGCATCGGCCTGACCTATGGCTACGACACGGGCGGGCGCCTGACCCGGATCACCCATACCAGCGGCCGCTTCCTGACCCTGACCTGGATCGGCGGCAAGGTGGCCAGCGTCACCGATGCCGGCGGCAAGACTTATGCCTTCGGCTATGACGCGAATGGATACCTGGCCAGGGTCGCGTATCCGGACAATCTGGGTATCCGCACCTATCACTACGAAAGCCCGTTGGGTGCCGACCTGCTGACCGGTGTGTCCATCAACGGCGTACGCTCCCTGCGTGTGCAGTACGTGAGTACCAGCGATGGCGTGAAGGTGCAGTGGTCTGGGTTGGAAGGCGGCGTAGAGCGCAGCAGCTTCGAATATTTCGCCGACCGCACCGAAGTGACCAACGCGCTGGGCCAGAAGACCACCTACTACGTCGGACAGGTCGGTGGTGGTCGCAATATCCTCGCGGTGGAGCGACCGCCGTCGCCGACCTGCGCGGGTAGCGTCGCGCAGACGTTCTACGATGCGAACGGCAACGTCATCGAGGAGCGCGACCAGTTCGGCGTGCGCACCACCTATGCCTACGATGCCGACCAGCGGCTGGTGGAGAAGATCACCGGCATCGGCCCCAATGGGGAGACCGACCAGCAGCAGATCACGCGGCTGGTGTGGGATGCGGTGTACAAGAACCGGCTGAACCAAGTGCAGGTCTATGGCGCCAGTCTGGACCAGCCGCTCAATACCACCACCTACACCTACTATCCAGACGGGGATCCGCGGGCGCGGCTGCTGCAGTCGGCGACGCTGACGAATCTGGGGGGTGGCCCGGTGGGCAGCCTGACCACCACCTACGCTTACACCCTGCACGCGAACGGCCTGGTGGCCACGATGGCGGTGGACGGTCCGCTGCCGGGTGACGGCGATGCGGTCACGTACGCCTACGACACGGCGGGCAACCTGACCAGCGTCCGCAACAGCCTGGGGCACGTGGCGACGTACTCCAATTACAATGCGCTCGGCCAGCCGGGTCGCATGGTCTCGCCCAACGGGGCCGTCACGGATTACACCTACAACGCGCGCGGCCAGGCACTGACGGAAAAACGTTGGGTCGACGGGGTGGCGCAGGTCACCGCCACCACCTATGACGATCGTGGGCGTCCGATTAGCGCGACGACCCCGGATGGAGTGACGACCCAGGCCGCCTACGATGTGTACGATCGGGTGGTGTCGATCAGCCGGGTGACGGCTCTGCCGCTGGAGGAGCCATGCGATCAGGGCCTAACGATCTGCGAGACGAGCCGGACCTGGACCGAGTTGCAGGCGTTCAGCTACAACCTGTTGTCGCAGCCGCTGACAGTGACGGTGAACTCGCGGTATCGGCTGACGCTATGGGACCAGGAGCGCAAAAAGCCGATCGTACGTGACACCACTACGCTGCAGCAGCGCGCGACCTTCGAGTACGACGGCAACGGCTTCCTCAGCCGCCGCAAGGGCGAGCATGGGCAGGCCACGACCTATCACTACAATGCCAACGGCGATCTGGACCAGGTCAGCGATGCGCTGGGCAATACGGTCAGCTACGGCTACGACCGGCGGCGCCGTGTCACCACGGTGACCGATGCGGCGGGGACGACGGTGACGGGGTATGACGCGCTGGGGCGGGTGGTGTCGGTGCGCGATGCGCGCGGGACTGTCACCCGCTACACCTATGACGGGCTGGGCCACCTGCTGGCGCAGGTCAGCCCGGACACCGGCACCACTGCGTTCACCTACGATGCGGTTGGGCAACTGATGCAGACGCAGAAGGCCGACGGCACGACGATCACGCAGGCCTACGACGGGCTGGGACGCCTGATCCGCCAGAGCGCGGGCGGGCAGACGCGCACGCTGACCTACGATGCCTGCACCAACGGCAAGGGGCTCCTGTGCGTGGCGGCGAAGACCGGTGGCACGGCGACGGCCGCCAGCTTCGCCTATACCCCCTGGGGCCAGCTCGCCACCCGGCAGGACACGCTCGACGGCGTGACCGACACCACCCGCTACGGGTATGACGGCCTGGGCCGTCTGAGCCGGATCGAGTACCCGAGCGGGATCGCGGTGGGATATGGCTATACCGATGGGCACCTGGAGACGGTCACGGCGGCGGTGAATGGCAGTACGACGACGGTGGCGACGCTGAGCGGCTACCAGGCCTTTGGCCCGCCGGCCTATCTGACCTATGGCAACGGGCTGCTGCGGACGGTGAGTTACGACACCGACCGGCGCATCATCGGCATCAGCACGAATGCGGCATCGGGCCCGCTGCAGAGCCTGACCTACGGGTTCGATGCGGCAGATCGCATCACCGCGATCACCGATGGCGTCGATGCGGCGCAGACCCAGCACTACCAGTACGATGCGCTGTCGCGCCTGGTGCGGTCGGAGCACGCGGGCGGGAACGTGGCCAGCTACGGGTACGACGCGGTGGGCAACCGGGTGAGCCAGGGCAACACCGTCCCGGCGAGCGCGAGCAGCTACACCTACGCGGCGGACGGCAACCGCCTGCTGCAGGCGGCCACGGGCGGGCTGAGCCGCGGGTTCACCTACGACGCCACCGGCAACGTCACCGCGTACACGGATGCATCGGGCATCGCGCACACGCTGGCGTATGATCCCTTCGGCCGCCTGGCCGGCCACACGGCGCAGGGGGTGACCACGACCTACACGGTGAACGCCCTGGACCAGCGGATGGGCAAGCGCAACGCCAGCCACCAGAGCCGCTACGTGTACGCCGGCTTCAACCAGCTGCTGGCCGAATACACCGATGGGCAATGGACGAGCTACATCTACCTCGGCAGCGAGCCGGTCGCGCTGGTGCGCAACGCCCAACTCTATTACCTGCACCCCGACCACCTGGGAAGGCCGCAGCTGGCGACGGATGCCGGGCAGCAGGTGGTGTGGAAGGCGGCGAACCGGGCATTCGACCGCGGCGTCACTCTCGACACCATCGGCGGGCTGAACCTCGGCTTCCCGGGGCAGTATTACGAGGCCGAATCCGGCCTGTGGCACAACGGCTACCGCGAGTACGACGCGGGCTTGGGCCGCTACCTGCAGTCCGACCCGATCGGGCTGGCGGGCGGGGTGAATACGTATGCCTATGTCGGGGGGAATCCGATCTCGTTTATTGATCCGTTCGGATTGCGGGAGTGCTATTACACACGGGCAGGCTTGAACGAAGCGCTCGAGCCGGTATCTCCAGAGTCGTACCTTCTCGGCGGCGGTCGCTTGGTGTATGCAGGGCTCGCAAAAGCTATCCCTGCGATTGCAGCTACATTGGAGTCAACAACAATAGGGCAAGCTGCATTCGCGGTGGCGGCTCGAAATTCGTTGAAAGATTTGTTCCGTGGGCCACTTGCGCCAGTTTTTGCTGGTATCAGGCAGCCGAGCTTTCAAGCACAAATGGAAAAATACGGATTTGATGCGGCAAAAGTTTTGTCGAAATCATCCGCAACGAATGCGACTTTGAATAGTGGCGCAGCCGCTGCAGTTGCAGCTACTGCGGCTGCAGATGCGGGGAATAAATCCAATGGCTCGCCATGCTTTTGTAAAGATTGATAGCGAAGCCATGTCGATATTCAGAAGGCTGGTTATTGGGGTTGTCATTCTTTCGGCAATATGGGCTGTTGGGTACTTCTTCGCTGGGTTCCAAGTGGCGTGGGTCTTGGTTGTCGCGGCAATCATCATTGCGTTGGTTGGCATGGTGATTACGTGATGCTAGCCCGCGCAGGTCGGGTCTCGGCATATTGGGGTCCACTGTATTGGGGTCAGGTTCACTTCCTGACCGTAAGCAGAAAGTTCCTGCACCATGGCTTTGGGCCGCATCACCGCGATCACCGATGGCGTCGATACGGCGCAGACCCAGCAGTTCCAGTACGACGCGCTGTCGCGGCTGGTGCGGTCCGAGCATGCGGGCGGCAACGTGGCCAGCTACGGGTACGACGCGGTGGGCAACCGGGTGAGCCAGGGCAATACCCTGCAGGGTATATCGGGGTGGGGCTGACCTGAGACGTATCGTGTAGCCACCTGGCTGGTGAGTTCTCTACCCTCAACAGGCAAGGAGAGCTCCATGAAGAAGCGATTCACCGACGAGCAGATCATCGGCATCCTGCGCGAGGCCGAGATCGGCGCCATGTCGATCAAGGCCTTGTGCAAGAAGCACAACGTCACCGAGCAGACCTTTTTCCGGTGGTGCAACAAGTTCGGCGGCCTTGACGTTCCAGATGCCCGCCGGCTCAAGGACCTCGAGTCTGAGAATGCCCGGCTCAAGCGGCTGGTCGCCGAGCAGATGCTGGTCATTGATGGGATGAAGGAGATCGTCCGAAAAAAATGACGACCCCGTCGGAACGACGCGACACGGTTCAGGTGCTGGTCCGTCGGGGTCTCTCGCAGCGAAAGGCGCTTCGTTATCTGGGCCTGAGTCGCCGCATCGCCAGCTACGCCCCGCGCCAGGCCGCCAAGGACCAGGCGGTGGCCGAGCGGCTGCTGGCCGCGTCGCCGAAGGTGCCGCGCTTCGGGTATCGCCGGATGGCGGCCTGGCTGGACCTGGGCGAGGCCCGGGTGCGGCGCCTGTGGCGCCAGCTGGGCTTGAACATTCCCCGCCGCAGGCCGCGTCGCCGCCGCTGCGGCAACGACATCCGCCTGCCGGGCGCGGTGCGCCCGAATGCGGTCTGGAGCTACGACTTCGTCCACGACCAGATGGTCGACGGGCGCTCGCTGAAGATGCTGTGCGTGATCGACGAATACACCCGCGAATGCCTGGCGATCGAGGTCGATGCCAGCCTGCGGGCGCAGGACGTGATCCTGACCCTGTCGCGGCTGATGCGGCTCTACGGCAAGCCGGCCTTTGTCCGCTCCGACAACGGCGCCGAGTTCACGGCGGCCAAGGTGATGCGCTGGCTGCGCGACGCGGCGATCGGCCCGGCGTTCATCGCGCCGGGTAGCCCCTGGCAGAACGGATTCGTCGAAAGCTTCAACGGCAAGCTGCGGGACGAACTGCTGAACCGCGAATGGTTCCGCAGCCGCGCCGAGGCAAAGGTGCTGATCGAACGCTGGCGGCAGTTCTACAACGAGCAGCGGCCGCACAGCGCCCATGGCTACAAGCCCCCGGCGAGCGTTCGCCGGAACTGGTCGGAACCCGATACCATCAACCCCGGACTCACTGCCTGATTGGCTACAAGTTCCGTACTCAGGTCACCTTTGCCATGGCTTTGGACCGGATCACCGCGATCACCGATGGTGTGGATGCGGCGCAGACCCAGCAGTACCGGTACGACGCGCTCTCGCGCCTGGTGCGGTCCGAGCATGCGGGCGGCAACGTGGCCAGCGACGGGTACGACGCGGTGGGCAACCGGGTGAGCCTGGGGAATACCCTGCCGGCGAGCACGACGGGCTACGCCTACGCCGCCAGCGGCAACCGGCTGCTGCAGGCGGCCACGGGCGGCGTGAGCCGCGGGTTCACCTACGACGCCACCGGCAATGTCACCGCGTACGCCGATGCCGCAGGCATCACGCACACACTGGCGTATGATCCCTTTGGCCGTCTGGCCAGCCACACGGCGCAGGACATGACCACGACCTACACGGTGAACGCCCTGGACCAGCGGATGGGCAAGCGCAATGCTGGCCACCAGAGCCGGTATGTGTACGCCGGCTTCAACCAGCTGCTGGCGGAGTACACCGACGGGGCGTGGACGAGCTACGTCTACCGCGGCGGCGAGCCGGTGGCGCTGGTGCGCAATGACCAACTCTACTTCCTGCACCCCGACCACCTGGGCCGGCCGCAGCTGGCGACGAATGCCGGGCAGCAGGTGGTGTGGAAGGCGGCCAACCGGGCGTTCGACCGCGGCGTCACTCTCGACACCATCGGCGGGCTGAACCTGGGCTTCCCGGGGCAGTACTACGATGCCGAATCCGGCCTGTGGCACAACGGCTACCGCGAGTACGAGGCCAGCCTGGGCCGCTACCTGCAATCCGACCCGATCGGGCTGGTGGGTGGGGTGAATACGTATGGGTATGTTGGGGGGAATCCAATCTCGTTCGTTGACCCGCTAGGGTTGAGGGCTACGTGTAAGTGCACCGGAAATGGCGCAGAAATTAATATCAATTTCGAATTCAAAGGCGACGGAGCCACCCCGGAAAAGATTGCAGCGATGAGGTCATCGATCGAAAATCGATGGTCCGCCCCTGGTTTCACAGTCACTACGAGTATCGGTGGTCGGGGCGCATCGAAGATCAATATTCCAGCGGCTGATGGTCGGTCGTTCGTGCAAGGAAACGGCGGCACATGGTATGGAGAGGCAGATCCATGGGTGGCTGCACACGAGGCGGGCCATTTAATGAAACTGCCTGATCGCTATACGGAACCTACGCCGGGGCACACTATTCCACAGCCAGGGTGGGAAGGAACAATCATGGCTGAATATATGGGTACGGTGACTTCAGCGGATCGCCAAGGTGTACTTGATGCACTCGGCTGCAACTGTGCGTGTGGGGGTGGCAAGTGAGACCTCTGAAGCATGTCACAATTGCGGTGATTGTTCTAGGTTTCTTGCCTGGCTGTGCTAGTGGCCGAAGCGAAGAGGAGTTTGAGGCGCGCGTATCCAAGCTTGTCGATCATACGACGAAGTCGGCAACAGCAGAGCAGACGGCATTCAGGGAGTTGGAAGCGTTTGGGCCCCGAGTGGTGCCGTATCTAGTTGGTCACTTGGGTGACATGCGGCCTCTAGCGGAAAACAAAATTAGCTTTGAGAGCAGGGCATCGGATACCTTCGAGGGAGTACGGCATTATAGCCCAGGCACGGTTCACGATGCTTTGGCTGCCATCCTCAATGCAATCACCGGTCAGAGTTTCGTTTTTGTATACAATGGCGCAACAGGGGCAGAGCGGGAAAAGAATCGGCGCAGTTGGATCGAGTGGTGTCGCGCGACATATCCTGATCAAGCCGATGTATGCAGTGGGGAATAGCCAAGAGGGCTCAGGTCGACCCAGCAGCGCGCGACCTTCGAGTACGACGGCAACGGGTTTCTCAGCCGCCGCAAGGGCGAGCACGGGCAGGCCACGACCTACCACTACAACGCCAATGGCGATCTGGACCAGGTCAGCGATGCGCTGGGCAATACGGTCAGCTACGGCTACGACCGCCAGCGCCGTGTCACCACGGTGACCGATGCGGCGGGGACGACGGTGACGGGGTATGACGCGCTGGGGCGGGTGGTGTCGGTGCGCGATGCGCGCGGGACTGTCACCCGCTACACCTATGACGGGCTGGGCCACCTGCTGGCGCAGGTCAGCCCGGATACCGGCACCACCACGTTCACCTACAACGGCGTTGGGCAACTGATGCAGACGCAGAAGGCCGACGGCACGACGATCACGCAGGCCTACGACGGGCTGGGACGCCTGATCCGCCAGAGCGCGGGCGAACAGACGCGCACGCTGACCTACGATGCCTGCACCAACGGCAAGGGGCTCCTGTGCGTGGCGGCGAAGACCGGTGGCACGGCGACGGCCGCCAGCTTCGCCTATACCCCCTGGGGCCAGCTCGCCACCCGGCAGGACACGCTCGACGGCGTGACCGACACCACCCGCTACGGGTATGACGGCCTAGGCCGTCTGAGCCGGATCGAGTACCCGAGCGGGATCAGTGTCGGATATGGCTATGCCGATGGGCGCCTGACCGGCATCACGGCGACGGTGAACGGCAGTACGACCACCGTGGCGACGCTGGATGGATACCAGGCCTTCGGCCCGCCGGTGTACATGATCTACGGCAACGGGCTGCTGCGTACCTTCAATTACGACACCGACCGCCGGATCACCGGTATCAGCACCAACGCGGCGGCGGGCCCGCTGCAAAGCCTGACCTACGGGTTCGATGCGGCGGACCGCATCACCGCGATCACCGATGGTGTGGATGCGGCGCAGACGCAGCAGTACCAGTACGACGCGCTGTCGCGGCTGGTGCGCGCGGAGCACGCAGGCGGCAACGTGGCCAGCTACGGATACGATGCGGTGGGCAACCGGGTGAGTCTGGGGAATACCCTGCCGGCGAGCACGACGGGCTACGCCCACGCCGCCAGCGGCAACCGGCTGCTGCAGGCGGCCACGGGCGGGGTGAGCCGGGGTTTTGCCTACGACGCCACCGGCAATGTCACCGCGTACACCGATGCATCCGGCGTGGCGCACACGCTGGCGTATGATCCGTTCGGCCGCTTGGCCAGCCACGTGGCGCAGGGGGTGACCACGACTTACACGGTGAACGCCCTGGACCAGCGGATGGGCAAGCGCAATGCCAGCCAGCAGAGCCGCTACGTGTACGCCGGCTTCAACCAGTTGCTGGCCGAATATACCGACGGCGCGTGGACGAGCTACGTCTACCGCGGCAGCGAGCCGGTAGCGCTGATCCGCAACAGCCAGATCACATACCTGCACCCCGACCATCTGGGCCGGCCGCAGCTGGCGACGGATGCAGGCCAGCAGGTGGTGTGGAAGGCGGCCAACCGGGCGTTCGACCGCGGCGTCAGCCTCGACACCATCGGCGGGCTGAACCTCGGCTTCCCGGGGCAGTACTACGATGCCGAATCCGGCCTGTGGCACAACGGCTACCGCGAGTACGACGCGGGCCTGGGCCGCTACCTGCAGTCCGACCCGATCGGGCTGGCGGGCGGGGTGAATACGTATGCCTATGTTGGGGGGAATCCGGTTAATTGGATTGATCCGCTTGGACTGCGAGCACTCACTGATTGTGAGAAGAGCATCATTGGCCCTCACCTTCCTAACGTGAATCTCGACAAGATCGATGTTCAGGAGGGGATACCGAAAATTGCGCAGATGTTGGGTGCCGGCGGCGCAGATGCTTGGACATTCAAGAATACGGTCTTTCTCGGTGTTCCAGATGCCCCTAACACGAAGGAAGGCATCACTCTTTTGGCGCACGAGGTGACGCATTCTGATCAGTATCGATCCATGAGCCTCCTCGGCATGGGGTTGTCCTACGGCGTGATGCACATGATTTTCGGTTACACGAATAATCCATTTGAAGTTGATGCACGGGCAAAAGCTAGCGAGGTTCGCGCGCAAATGGATAAGGCAGGAGGCGGCCCATGCGGATGCGGGAAATAGCGTTAGTCGCGCTGCTCTGTGCGCCATCTGCTTGTACTTCTGCAGATAGCGGTAGCGATCGCTTTGTGAAGCTTAGATCGCTAGATGACACGAGCCGAAATTCGGCATGCTTAGCCTTGTCGGACGAGAAGAAAATCGAATTGTTCTTTGAGGCGCAACAGAGGCATCATGAGTATTTCGGATTTGACCAATGCTTCGCTTCATCGTCGCCCACATTTATGTCCGCTCTTAAGAGCGAAATCGTAAGGCGCGGGACTGTCGAAAGTGCGAGGCACTACATCATGGTGCTCGCAATTACGCAGCAGCAAGGCAAAACCTCTAGCGCTGAAATCAAAGCTATGGAGCTGCCACAGTTATGCAAGAGTCTTGCCGATAATCGTCCGTCAGGAAATCCAGCGCAGTGCATCAAGATGGCCGAAGATTTAGTGGAATAGCTCCACCCGAAGCCCCGTATTGTCGGCATATCGGGGTCAGGTTCACTTCCTGGCCGAAAGCAGAAAGCTCTTGCAGCATGGCTTTGGACCGCATCACCGCGATCACCGATGGCGTCGATGCGGCGCAGACCCAGCAGTTCCAGTACGACGCGCTGTCGCGGCTGGTACGGTCCGAGCACGCGGGCGGCAACGTGCACGCTGGCGTATGATCCGTTCGGCCGCCTGGCCAGCCACGTGGCGCAGGGGATGACCACGACCTACACGGTGAACGCCCTGGACCAGCGGATGGGCAAGCGCAATGCCAGCCACCAGAGCCGCTACGTGTACGCCGGCTTCAACCAGCTGCTGGCCGAATACACCGACGGGCAATGGACGAGCGACGTCTACCGCGGCGGCGAGCCGGTGGCGCTGGTGCGCAATGACCAGCTCTACTTCCTGCACCTCGACCACCTGGGCCGTCCGCAGCTGGCGACGAATGCCAGCCAACAGGTGGTGTGGAAGGCGGCCAACCGGGCGTTCGACCGCGGCGTCAGCCTCGACACGCTGGGCGGGCTGAACCTGGGCTTCCCGGGGCAGTATTACGATGCCGAATCCGGCCTGTGGCACAACGGCTACCGCGAGTACGACGCGGGCCTGGGCCGCTACCTGCAGTCCGACCCGATCGGGCTGGCGGGTGGGGTGAATACGTATGCCTATGTTGGGGGGAATCCGGTTTCGTTCGTTGACCCCTTCGGCTTGAAGCTCTGTCGCGTGAATCTTCCCAACACTGGGCCAAATGCACGCCCCTACTTGGATGACAAGTTTTATCCAGCAGTTGCCAAGTGGTTGGAGTTGAACCAGGCGGCGGGAATCAATGTGCAGATCAACCGAGCATTCAGAACGACGGCGGATCAAGCCAATCTGGGTGCTGGTGCCATCACTCCGGCCAAGCCAGGAAATAGCTTGCATGAAGCTGGGTGGGCAATAGATATCAATTGGGCAAATGGTTTGACGAGCGCTCAGCGATCAACTGTGCTTCAGAACGCAACAGCGGCTGGCCTAAGCTGGGGAGGTAATTTCCGCACCCCTGATCGTCCGCATTTTTACCAAGATCCGGGTAATCGCTCGGCCCTGATAAAACAAGCTCAGAAGGATTTCGTTGATGGCTCCGCTGATGGCTGCACGTGTGGTCCATAACGCGTTGTCCGCGCTGTTGCTGTTCCCGGTAGCTGCATGTGCAGCTACCGGCGGTGGAATCGGCACCTATTCGACGCTGGCATACAATGAGGAAAGCGGTGACCTAAATGGCCTTGAGGTGGCGCTTGTTCCCGTGGATGGGGGTCTGGTCGCGTCTGTGCAAATGGCCGAGGATGGCATTAATGAGCTTCACCTTGCCACGGTGAAGGAAAGCGCAGGACTTTTGCTGTTTTCTCTTCGTCTTGACGATGGGAGTACTGTCAAGTTCTCCATGAAGTGCTCGCCGAAAAGTTGTGTAGGCAAATATGCTTGGAGGCAAGCGACCGTGAAGTTCACGCTGCCTAAAAGCAACGGTTACTGGAATAAGAAATAGCACGTCCCCATCATGCACAAGGCCCGCATCGCTGCGGGTCTTGGCGTATCCAAGCGAAGGATGCGGGCGGCGGGGGATCACCCCAGCGCTTTCTCCAGCTCCGGCAGCACCTGGAACAGGTCGCCGACCAGGCCGATGTCGGCGACCTCGAAGATCGGGGCGTCGGCGTCCTTGTTGATGGCGACGATGGTGCCGGCGTCCTTGATGCCGGTGAGGTGCTGGATGGCACCGCTGATGCCGACGGCGATGTACAGCTCCGGCGCGATGATCTTGCCGGTCTGACCCACCTGCAGCTCGTTCGGCACGTAGCCGGCGTCCACCGCGGCGCGCGAGGCGCCGACCGCGGCGCCGAGCTTGTCGGCAAGGCGGTAGATGATCTGGAAGTTCTCGGCCGAACCGACGCCGCGGCCGCCGGAGACCACGCGCCGGGCCGACTGCAGGTCGGGGCGGTCGGACTTGCCGGCCGCCAGGCCGACGAAGCGGGTGTGGCTGGGCAGCGCCACGTCCACGGCCGCTGCCTCCACCGCGGCGTTGCCGCCGCGCGCGGCTTCCGGCCACGACGCGGTGCGCACGGTGGCGACCACGGCCTGGTCGGCCGGCGCTTCGACGGTGATGATGGCGTTGCCGGCGTAGATCGGGCGCTTGAAGGTGTGGCTGCCGTCCACCGCCATGAGGTCGGACACCTGGTTCACGCCCAGCAGCGCGGCCACGCAGGGCATCAGGTCCTTGCCGAAGGTGGTGGAGGGGCCGAACACGTGGCTGTAGCCGGCGGCCAGCGCGGCCACCTGCGGCGCCAGCACCTGGGCGACGGCGTGCGCGTTGGCCGGGTGGGCGACGGTCAGCACCTTGGTGACGCCGGCGATCTGCGCGGCCTCGGCGGCCACGGCGGCGGGGTCGGTGGCAAGCACCACGATGTCGATGGCCTCCGGCGAGAGCGCCTGCGCGGCGCTCACGCACTTGGCGGTGGCCGGGTTGAGCTTGCCGTCCTGGTGTTCGGCGACGATGAGGACCTTGGCCATCACAGCAACCCCTTCTGCTTGAGCGCGGCCACCAGTTCGGCCGCATCCTTGACCATGATGCCGCGGCTGCGCTTGGGCGGCGGCGCGTAGTGGGTGATCCTGAGCGAGTCGTGCGCATCCACCCCGAGCTCGGCCAGCGCCAGCGTCTCCAGCGGCTTGCTCTTGGCCTTCATGATGTCCGGCAGCTTGATGAAGCGCGGCTCGTTCAGGCGCAGGTCGGTGGTGACCACCGCCGGCAGCTCGACCTCGAGCGTCTCGAGGCCGGCATCGACCTCGCGCACCACGGTGGCCTTGCCGCCCTCGACGGTGAGCTTGCTGGCGAAGGTCGCCTGCGGGCGGCCCCACAGCGTGGCCAGCATCTGCCCGGTCTGGTTGGCGTCGTCGTCGATCGCCTGCTTGCCCAGCAGGACCAGGCCGGGCTGCTCCTTCTCGACCAGCTTGAGCAGGATGCGCGCCGCGGTCAGCGGCTGCACCGGCTGCTCGGCGACCACGTGGATGGCGCGGTTGGCGCCCATCGCCAGCCCGTTGCGCAGGTGCGGCTGGGCATCGGCCGGCGCGATGGTGGCGACGACCACCTCGCTGGCGAGGCCGGCGTCGCGCAGGCGCAGCGCTTCCTCCAGCGCGATGTCGTCGAACGGGTTGGGCGAGAGCTTGACGCCGTCGGTGACCACGCCGGAGCCGTCCGGCTTGACCTGGATGCGGACGTTGTAGTCCACCACGCGCTTGTAGCCGACGAGGATCTTCATCGTCTGGGAGTCCTGGCAGGGGGGAGCGCCGCGGCGGCGGGCGCGCGGCAGGCGGATTGTAACGGCCGCGAACGTACCGTGCAGTACGGGCCGCCGCGCATGCCTGCCCGAAGGTACGGTGGGCGCGGCGGGGGCGCCCGCTACAATGCGCGCCTGTCCCCACCCATCGCGGAGCCCGCTGCATGGCAACCGCCAAGAGCAAGCTGTACCCCGACGCCGCCACCGCGCTCGCCGGCCTGGTCGCGGATGGCCAGACCCTCGCCGTCGGCGGCTTCGGCCTGTGCGGCATCCCGGAGGCGCTGATCGCGGCGCTGCGTGATTCCGGGGTCAAGCACCTGACCGTGATCTCCAACAACGCCGGGGTAGACGGCTTCGGCCTCGGCCAGCTGCTGGAGACGCGCCAGATCCGCAAGATGATTTCCTCCTACGTCGGCGAGAACAAGGAATTCGAACGCCAGTACCTGGCCGGCGAGCTGGAGCTGGAGTTCAACCCGCAGGGCACCCTGGCCGAGCGCCTGCGCGCCGGCGGCGCCGGCATCCCCGCCTTCTTCACCGCCACCGGCTACGGCACCGTGGTGGCCGAGGGCAAGGAGACCCGCCAGATCGACGGCCGCTGGTACGTGCTGGAGACCGCGCTCAAGGCCGACGTGGCGCTGGTCAAGGCGTGGAAGGCCGACCATGCCGGCAACCTGGTGTTCCGCAAGACCGCGCGCAACTTCAACCCGGCCTGCGCGATGGCCGGCAAGGTGTGCGTGGCGGAGGTGGAGGAGGTCGTGGAGATCGGCGCGATCGACCCCGACCACGTGCACCTGCCGGGGATCTACGTCGATCGCCTCGTGCACAACCCGCACCCGGAGAAGCGCATCGAGCAGCGCACCGTGCGCCAGGGCGAGTGAACGCGTTTGGCCGATGCCCTGCCGGCATCGGCCGCGTTCGCGAACGCCCGGCCATGGAGGGCCGGGCTGGACCGCCCGGAGCTGACGTGGCGTCGCCACGGATGGCGACATAATCAACGAATACGGAGTAGACAATCATGGCCTGGACCCGCGAACAGATGGCGCGCCGCGCGGCGCAGGAGCTGGCCGACGGGATGTACGTCAACCTCGGCATCGGCCTGCCGACGCTGGTGGCCAACTACATCCCCGAGGGCATGAACGTCTGGCTGCAGAGCGAGAACGGCCTGCTCGGCATCGGCCCGTTCCCGACCGAAGACGAGGTGGATGCCGACCTGATCAACGCCGGCAAACAGACGGTGACCGCGGTGCCGGGGGCCAGCTACTTCGGCAGCCACGACTCCTTCGCGATGATCCGTGGCGGCCACATCGACCTGGCGATCCTCGGCGCGATGGAGGTCACCGACAAGGGCGACCTCGCCAACTGGATGGTGCCCGGCAAGATGGTCAAGGGCATGGGCGGCGCGATGGACCTGGTGGCCGGCGTGCAGCGCGTGGTGGTGCTGATGGAGCACACCACCAAGGCCGGCACCTCCAAGATCCTGCCCGAATGCACCCTGCCGCTGACCGGCGTGGGCGTGGTGGACCGCATCATCACCGAGCTGGGCGTGTTCGACATCACCCCGCACGGCCTCACCGTGGTGGAACTGGCGGACGGGGTGACCCACGCCGAGGTGCAGGCCAAGACCGCGGTGCCGGTGCGCTGACCGCGCGCCCCCGGCCGGTGCACATGTACGCACCGCGCGAGGTGGCCGAACTGCATGCACCTCCGAATCCGCATGCGACCACATGCCTGCGCGCAGGCCGGTCGCCTCACATCGTCTGGTAATTCGGCCCGCTGCCGCCCTCGGGCGTGACCCAGTCGATGATCTGGTACGGGTCCTTGATGTCGCAGGTCTTGCAGTGCACGCAGTTGGCGGCGTTGATCTGCAGGCGCGGGCCGGCGGCGTCCTGCACGATCTCGTAGACCGCGGCCGGGCAGAACCGGGTGCAGGGGTTGCCGTACTCGCTGGCGCAGGTGGTGACGCAGATGCCCGGGTCGTGCACGCGCAAGTGCACCGGCTGGTCCTCGTCGTGCGCGGTGGCGGCGTAGTACACCCCCTGCAGGCGGTCGCGCGGCGGCAGGGTGCGCTCGAGGTAGTCGCGGCGCGGCGCCTCGGCGGCGTCCAGGCGCTGCAGGCTGGCGTAGTCGGGGGAGTTGCGCAGGGTCCAGGGGGAGTGTCCGGCGGTCACCGTTTCCCAGGCGGCATTGGCCATGCCGAACCACAGCCCGCGCTTGAAGCCGGGCTTGATGTTGCGCACCTTGCGCAGCTCCGCCATCACCGGCGAGGCGCGCAGGACCGCGTCCCAGCCGGCGGGCGCCAGCTCATGCGCGGCCAGGTGCGCGGCGGCGAGCATGCCGCTGCGGATCGCCTGGTGGGTGCCCTTGATCTTGGGCACGTTGAGCAGGCCGGCGGTGTCGCCGATCAGCAGCGCGCCGGGCATCTCCACCTTGGGCAGGCTCTGCCAGCCGCCGGTCACGATCGCGCGCGCGCCGGCGGAGAGGATGCTGCCGCCCTCCAGCAGCGGGCGGAGGAAGGGGTGGTTCTTCCACTGCTGGAAGGCCTCCCACGGCTGGTAGCGGGGGTCGCGGTAGTCCAGCCCGCTGACGTAGCCGAGCGCGATCCGGTCCTGGTCGAGGTGGTAGAGGAAGCCGCCGCCATAGGTGCGGGTGTCGGCGGGCCAGCCGACGCTGTGGAAGATGCGTCCCGGCTGCACCCGCCCGGCCGGCACCTGCCACAGTTCCTTGATCCCGATCGAGTAGGTCTGCGGGTCGCTGTGCGCGTCCAGCGCGAAGCGCCGCACCAGGCGCTTGGTCAGGTGGCCGCGCGCCCCCTCGGCCAGCACCGTGACCTTGGCGTGGATGTCGATGCCGGCGGTGTAGCCGGGCTTGTGGTGGCCGTCGCGGGCCACGCCCATGTCGCCGATGCGCACGCCGAGCACGCGCCCGTCCTCGGCATGCAGGGTCTCGGCCGCGGCGAAGCCGGGGTAGATCTCCACCCCGAGCGCCTCCGCCTGCGGCGCCAGCCACGCGCACAGCGCGCCGAGGCTGACGATCACGTTGCCGTGGTTGCGCATGCCCGGTGGCAGCGGTAGGCGACGGCCGCCGGTCTTGGACAGCAGCCAGAACTCGTCCTCGCCGGCATCCACGCACACCGGCGGCGGCGCCTTGCGCCAGTCTGGCAGCAGCGCGTCCAGCGGGGCGGTCTCGATCACCGCGCCGGACAGGATGTGGGCGCCGATGGTGCTGGCCTTCTCGATCACGCACACGCTCACGTCGGGGCGCAGCTGCTTCATGCGGATGGCGAATGCGAGCCCGGCCGGGCCGGCGCCGACCACCACCACGTCGTATTCCATCACGTCGCGTTCGACGGGCTGCTCGCTCATGCCGGCTGGCTCCTCGCGGTCATGCCCGGATTGTCCCCGGTTTGCGCCGGTGCGGGCAAATCGCCCGCGCGGGTCAGCGCGCGGCGTGTGCCTCGCGCTGGTGCGCCTGCCCGGTCGCCAGCGCCCAGCCGGCGATCGCGCGGCTGGTCGCACGCAGGGCCTGGCCGAGCGCGTCGGCCGCCTGCGCGGCGCCGTCGCCGGCGGCAGGCACGGTCTGGCGGAAGGCCTGGCTGCCGACCACCTGCTGCTCGGGCAGGTGCATCAGCCGCGCCTGCACCTCCACCACCGCGGTCGGCGGTCGCCCGGCGGAGAAATCGGCCTCGAAGTGGCGGATGTCCAGGCCCAGCCGGTAGTCGGCGTTGATGCCGCTGCCCTGGCGCGCGACCGCGGTGATCCGGCCGGAGTCCTCCAGCGTGTAGAGCACGCTGTCCTCCAGCATCTGGGTCGGGGTGTCGGCCCACAGCGCGCCCTTGTAGACCTGCAGTTCGCCGGCCTCCGGGATCACCGCGATCCGCGGCAGATCGAGCATGCGCGGCGCCTCCGGCGGGGCGATGCTGAGCGACCAGGCGACCGTCGGCCAGGCCGGGTCGGGGCTGGCGCGCAGCGGCGGCGCATAGATCGTGGGCGATGCGCGCGGGCCGGCATCGAGGCCGAGGCAGCCGGCCAGCGGTAGGGCCAGCAGCAGCGCGGGCAGCAGGGAGCGCAGGCGCATCATCGCGGTTCGAACTCCTTGGGGGCGTCGCGGCCGAGCAGGTAGCGCGCCGGGTTGCCTTCCAGGCGGTCGCTGATCCGGCGCAGGTCGCGGATCAGCGCGCGCAGCTCGGCCAGGGTCGGCCCGAGCTGGGCCAGACCGTCGTTGGCGAAGCTGCGCAGGGCCGGGCGGTTCTCGGCCAGGATCGCATCCGCGCTGCCGGCGACGGCGTCGAGCTTGCCCACGGTCGCATCCAGCCGCTCCATCAGCGCCGGCAGGCGCGCGATGACGTCGCGGTCCACCTTCTGCAGGGAGCCGTTGGCGGTGGCGAGGGTGGCGTTGAGGTTGGCGCTGGCGCGGCGGGCGTCGAGGATCAGCGCGGTGATGTCCTCGCGGTGGCTGGCCAGGCTGTCGGTCGCCGCCTCGATGTGGCTGAGCGTCTGCGAGACATGGCGGATGTTCTCCTCGCTCAGCAGCTGGTCCAGGCGCGCCACCAGGCGGTTGGTGGAGTCGGCGATGTTCTGCAGCGCGGACGGCTCGGCGCGGATCACCGGGATTGGCTGCTGCTCGCTGGGTTCCAGCAGCGCCGCGCGCGGGCTGCCGCCGGTGAGCTGGATGAACGGCACCCCGGTGATGCCCTGCTGCGACAGCCGCGCGCGGGTATCGACCTTGACCGGGGTGCCGGCCTTGAGCTTGAGCAGCGCCACGACCCGGCGCGGATCGTTGGCGTCCAGGCTGAGCTTGTCCACGGTGCCGACCGAGATGCCGTTGTACTGCACGCTGCCGCCCTCGGTCAGGCCGGTCACCGGCTCGTTGAACACCACCTCGTAGCGGCGCCAGTTGCGGTCGGCGCCGAACTTGGTCGCCCACAGCGTGAACAGCAGCAGGAAGACCGTGGTCAGCAGGGCGAAGCCGCCGATGAGCACGTAGTTGGCGCGGGTTTCCATGGGGCGACTCTACGCGATCGGGGGCGTGGAGGGGGTGTAGGCGGCCTCGTGCGGGGCGGCGCGCGCGGCGCGCCCGCGCGGGCCGTTGAAGTACTCCTGCACCCACGGATGGTCGAAGTGCTCCAGCTCGCGCACCGGCGCCACCGCCACGATCTTGCGGTCGGCCAGCACCGCGACCCGGTCGCAGATCGCGTACAGGGTGTCGAGGTCGTGGGTGATCAGGAACACGGTCAGCCCGAGGGCGCGCTGCAGGCTCTGCAGCAGGTGGTCGAACGCGGCCGCGCCGATCGGGTCCAGGCCCGCGGTCGGCTCGTCCAGGAACAGCAGCGGCGGGTCCAGCGCCAGCGCGCGCGCCAGCGCCGCGCGCTTGCGCATGCCGCCGGACAGCTGCGAGGGCAGCTTGCAGATGGTGTCGGCGGGCAGCCCGGCCAGCTTGGTCTTGAGCAGCGCCAGCTCGTAGCGCAGCGAATCCGGCAGGTCGGGGTAGTACTCCTTCAGCGGCACCTGCACGTTCTCGCCGACGGTCAGCGAGGAGAACAGCGCGCCGTCCTGGAACAGCACCCCGATGTTGCGGTCGATGTGCCGGCGCAGCACCGGGTCCGGCGAGAGCGCATCGACCCCGAGGATCTCGATGCGTCCCGCGGCCGGCTGCTCGAGCCCGAGCAGGGCGCGCATGAACACCGACTTGCCGCTGCCGGAGCCACCGACCACGCCGAGGATCTCGCCGCGGCGCACGTCCAGGTCCAGCCCGTCGTGCACCACCTGGTCGCCGAAGCGGGTCACCAGCCCGCGCACGCGGACCGGCGGCGCGTCCGCCGGCGCGCCCGCGCCGTCGAGGGGGATCGGGGCGGCCTGCATCAGAAGTCCATCTCCATGAACCACAGCGCGGCCAGCGCATCGAGCACGATCACCATCGAGATCGCCTGCACCACGCTGGAGGTGGTGCGTTCGCCCAGCGACTGCGCGGTGCCCTCCACCTGCAGCCCCTCCAGGCAGCCGATCAGCGCGATCACCAGCGCGAACACCGGTGCCTTGACCATGCCGACCACGAAGTGGCGGATCTCCAGGGTGTCCTGCATCCGCGCGAGGTAGGCCGCGGCCGGGATGTCGAGCACGAAGTTGCCGACCGCCATGCCGCCGAGCAGGCCGGCCATCATCGCGATGAAGGCCAGCAGCGGCAGCATCCCCAGCAGCGCCAGCACCCGCGGGATCACCAGCAGGTCGACCGGGTCCAGCCCGAGCACGCGGATCGCGTCCACCTCCTCGCCGTTGACCATCATCCCGATCTGCGCGGTGAACGCGCTGGCGGTGCGCCCGGCCAGCAGGATCGCCGCCAGCAGCACCCCGAACTCGCGCAAAAAGGCGATCGTCACCAGCTCCACCACGTAGATGGTGGCGCCGAAGTCGGCCAGCACGGTGGCACCGAGGAAGGCGATCACCGCGCCGACCATGAACGACAGCAGCGCCACCAGCGGGGTGGCGTCCAGGCCGACTTCCTCCATGTGGTGCACGGTCGCGGTCAGGCGCAGCCGGCGCGGCTCCTTGAGCAGGCGCAGCAGCTTGGCCAGCACCTCGCCGAGGAAGCCGACCAGCGCCAGCGCCTCGCGCGCGTTGTCCGCGATGGCGCGGCCCAGCCGCTCCAGCGCGGCGAGGAAGCCGGTGTCGCGCACCGGCTTGGGGCGGTCGTCGTGCACGTCCTCGATCGCATGGATCAGGGCCTGGTGCTCGTCGCGGAAGCGGAAGCGATCGAACGCCAGCCCGCGGCGGTCGGCGCAGCGCAGCAGCTGCAGGACCCCGAGCGAATCCAGACGCTCGACCCCGCGCGCGTCGATGCATTCGATCCCGGGCGGCACGCTGCGCAGCGCCTCGCCCACTTCGGCGGCGAAGCGCAGGGTCCAGCGCCCGCCCAGGCGCAGCACGCGCGGATCGTCCGGATCGGGGGCGGCGGTCGGCGGATGGTGGTTGGGAGCCTGGGGCATGCGCCGGCAAGCTTACGCAAAGCCGTCGCCGCGATGTGAAGCCGGCGCGCCGCGGCCGCGCATGTCATCCTGTGCGCATGTCCGAGCATGCCGGCCACGCGGCCGTCTCCTACACCGAGCGGGTGGCGTTCGTGGCCGAGCTGGCCAGCCATCTGCACGCCTACGGCACCACCGCGCAGCGCCTCGAGGGCGCGATCGTCGCGGTGGCCAAGCGCCTGGGGCTGGAATGCGAGCCGTGGGTGAACCCGACCGGCATGATCCTCGCCTTCAGCGACCCGCGGCGGCCCGCCGGCGAGACCGACACCACCCGCGTGATCCGGCTGGAGGGCGGCGACACCAACCTGTACAAGCTGTGCGAGGCCGACCGCATCGCCGAGGACGTGCTCGCCGGCCGCCTGCAGGTGGCGGAGGGGCGGCAGGCGCTGCGCGCGCTGCAGCGGCTGGCCGGGCGGCGCGGGCGGGCGATGCAGGTGTTCGGCTTCGCGCTGGCCTCGGCCGCGGTCGCCGGCCTGCTGCGGCTGCCGTGGCTGGACATCGCCACCGCCGGCGCGATCGGGCTGGTGATCGGGCTGCTGGACGTGGCTGCGCAGTCGCGCCCGCGCCTGCACGAGGCGTTCGAGGCGATCTGCGGGCTGGTCGCGGGCGCGATGGCGATCGCGGTCTCGGTCTGGGTCGGCCCGCTCAACCTCAACACCGTGATCATCGCCTCGCTGATCGTGCTGCTGCCGGGCATGGCGCTGACCAATGCCATGAACGAGCTGACCAGCCGCCACCTGGTGTCCGGCACCGCGCGCTTCGCCGGCGCGCTGACTACCATCCTCAAGCTGACCATCGGCACCGCGATCGCGCTCGGGATCGCCGCCCAGCTCGGGATCGAACCGGCGGTGCGGGCCGCGCGGCCGCAGCCGGACTGGGTGGTGTGGCTGGCGCTGGCGGTCGGCGCGTATGCATTCGCGGTGCTGTTCCGCGCGCACCGCCGCGACTACCCGCTGGTGATGGGCGCGGCGGCCTCCGGCTACCTGATCTCGCGCTACGGCGGGGAATGGCTCGGGGCGCAGGCCGGGCTGTTTTTGGCCGCCCTGCTGATGACCGCCGCCGGCAACGTCTATGCGCGCTGGCGCAAGCGCCCGGGCGCGCTGATCCGGCTGCCCGGCCTGATCATGCTGGTCCCGGGCAGCGTCGCCCTGCGCGGGGTCATCACCCTGGTGCAGGCGCAGGACTTCGGCGCCGGGCAGGAGGCGGCGCTGGCGGCGCTGAATACCCTGATGGCGCTGCTGGCCGGGCTGCTGTTCGGCAACCTGCTGGTGAGCGCGCGGCGCAATCTCTAGCGTGGCGGTCCCGGCGCGCGCGGCCATCCGCCGTCGTGGTCGGGGTGACCACGCCCCAAGAGCGGGGCGTGAAAAACGAAACGCCGGCCAGGGCCGGCGTTTCCGGAAATCCCGCACAGGCGGCAATCGCGCCGGTTATTTCTGGATCAGGAACTCGTCCAGCTTGCGCCCGGCCGCCAGTTCGCCGGCCAGCCAGCGCGGCGGGCGCCCGCGCCCGGTCCAGGTCTCGGCCGGATTGGCCGGGTTGCGGTACTTCGGCGGCACCTTGCCGCCGCTGCGCTTGGCGGCGGCCTTGCGCGGCTTCTTCGCGGCCGGTGCGGCGGCCTTGGGGCCGGCCTTGCCGTACAGCTCCTCGAAGGTCCAGCCGTGGCTCTTGAGGAGCTTGTTGACCGCGGCGCGGGTCTGCGCGGCGGGCTTGCGCTTGGCCAGGGCCTTCTTGCGCTTGTTGGCCAGGGCGATCAGGGCGGACAGTTCCTGCGGGCTCAAGTGTTCGATATTGACGTTCATCGGCATCCCGGATGGTGGAAGGACTGGATAAAAACATTCCATCCATGGATGCGGCGCATCATACCAATACCGTGGAATAACGCCAGAGTTTTTGTGAATCCCGTTTGATTGCCACGGATTGCACCCGGAATACGCAGAAAATGCCCGCTGGTGGTCGCCCGCGGGCAGGCGCCCGCCGGCGACAGGGTTGGCGGGATTCCGGGGCGGGGGGTCAGCCGATCCCGAGCCGGCGCAGCAGGGCGGCCTTGTCCAGCGTCTCGGCCTCGGCCGCGGTGCGCGCGCGGTATTCGAACTGGCCGGTTTCCAGCCCGCGCGCGGACACCACCACCCGGTGCGGGATGCCGATCAGTTCGATGTCGGCGAACATCGCGCCGGGGCGCAGGCCGCGGTCGTCGAGGGCGGTATCGATGCCGGCGGCGGTCAATTCGGCGTACAGCGCCTCGGCCGCGGCCGTCACCGCCGGGTCGGCCTTGGGATTGATCACGCAGACCGCGACGCGCCACGGCGCCATCGGCTCCGGCCACACGATCCCGGCGGCGTCGTGGTTCTGCTCGATCGCCGCGGCCACGATCCGCGACACCCCGATCCCGTAGCAGCCCATCATCGGGGGCACGGCCTTGCCCGCCGCGTCCAGCACGCGGCAGTGCATCGCCTCGGAATACTTGCGGCCGAGCGCGAACACGTGGCCGACCTCGATCCCGCGCGCGATCCGCAGCACGCCGCGGCCGTCCGGCGAGGGGTCGCCTTCGACCACGTTGCGGATGTCCGCGACCTCCGGCTCCGGCAGGTCGCGGCCCCAGTTCACCCCGGCGAGATGGAATCCGGACTTGTTGGCGCCGACCACGAAATCGGCCATCGCCGCCACCGTGCGGTCGGCGATCACCCGGATCGGCCGGCGCGGCTGTCGCGGGCCGAGGAAGCCCGGCTCGCTGCCGAGGTGCTCGAGGATCTCCGCCTCGCTGGCCAGCCGGTACTCGGCCAGCCCCGGCAGTTTCGCCAGCTTGATTTCGTTCAGCACGTGGTCGCCGCGCACCAGTGCCAGAATGAATTGCGGCGCGCCGTCCGCGTCCGCGCCGATCAGCGCCACCGACTTGACCGTGCGCGCCAGCGGGATGCCCAGCAGCGCGGCGACCTCCTCGCAGGTTTTCTGGACCGGGGTGGCGACCTCGCGCAGCGCCTCCGCGGGCGCCGGGCGCGGGCCGGGCGCGATGGCCTCGGCCAGCTCCACGTTGGCGGCGTAGTCGGAACCGTCGCTGTAGGCCAGCGCGTCCTCGCCGGACTCGGCCAGCACCTGGAATTCGTGCGAGGCGCTGCCGCCGATCGCGCCGGTGTCCGCCGCCACCGCGCGGAACTTCAGCCCGAGCCGGGTGAAGATGCGCGTGTAGGTGGCGTACATGTTGCGGTATTCGGCCTGGAGCGAATCCTCGTCGATGTGGAAGGAATAGGCATCCTTCATCAGGAATTCGCGCGCCCGCATCACCCCGAAGCGCGGACGGATCTCGTCGCGGAACTTGGTGGTGATCTGGTACAGGTTCACCGGCAGCTGCTTGTAGCTGGAGAATTCCTGGCGGAAGAAATCGGTGACCGCTTCCTCCGCGGTCGGGGTGAAGCAGTATTCCTGCTCCTTGCGGTCGCGGATCTTCAGCAGCTGCGGGCCGAATTTCGCCCAGCGCCCGGTTTCCTCCCACAGCTCCTTCGGCTGCACCGAGGGCATGGCCATTTCGATCGCGCCGGCGCGGTCCATTTCCTCACGCACCACGCGCTCGACCTTGCGCAGCACGCGCAGGCCCAGCGGCGACCAGGTGTACAGGCCAGCGGCCAGCTTGCGGATCATGCCGGCCTTGAGCATCAGCCGGTGGCTGGCGATCTCGGCCTCGGCCGGGGTTTCCTTTTCGGTGCGGAGGTGGAACTGCGACAGGCGCATGCGCGGGGGGTCGTAAATGCGGCGGAGGGCGCATTCTGCCATGTGCGTGCGCGAGGGCCCTGCGGCGCATGCGCCCGCCGCGACCGGAGGGGCGGCCCGTGCGTGGTTCGACAGGCTCGCCACGAACGGGCGGGGGCGGCGAACGGGCGGGGGGCCTGCTGCGGATGGGCTTGGGGCTGGCCGGACGCCGGCGCGGTCAGCGCGCGCCGTCGACCTCAATGCCGTCCTTCGGGGTCTTGCGGATGCGTTCGTAGCGCCGGCCCTTGGGTGGGGTGTCGGTTACGTGCAGCACCCCGGCATCGTCGCGCCAGCGGTACAGGCTGTCGGCGCGCTCGGCGGCGATCGCGGCGGCGCGCGCGGCGACCGCGCGCTCCTGGGCGCGGCGCGGCATCTCGATGGTCAGCCACCACCAGGCGGCGACCGCCAGCAGGACCGCGGCCACCAGCGCGGCCAGCGCCTTCATCGCCCGCCGCAGTAGGCCTTGACCGCGGCTTCGTTGAGGGTGCGCTGCTGGGCGCGTTCCTCGGCGGTGAGGTTGCGGTCGGGCTTGCCGTCGCCGGTGGTGTCCAGCCCGATCGGCTCGTTGCCCTGCAGGCGCTTGAGGTTGGCGCGCGCGTCCAGGCACTGCTTGCTCGGCCCGCCGGCGCCCGCGGCGGCGGCGCGCGCTTCGCCGCCCGCGGCGGGCGTCGTGGATGCGGCGGGGGACGGGGCGGGCGCGCGCTCGGCGAGGGTGCGGGTGGCGTGCACCCCGGCCGGCGGCGAATCGGCGTAATGGGTCACGCCCTGGGCGTCTTTCCACTGGTAGACGGTGGTCTGTGCCGCGGCCAGCGCCGGCAGGGCGGCGAGCGCGACGGCGGCGGTCAGGGCGAGGCGGCGCAAGGCGGTCATGGGCGGGGCCGGCAGCGGGGTCGGCCTTGATTGCAGCACTGCGCGGGGGCTGCCGCAAGCCCGTACACTGCCGGCATGGAACCCGAGCACGCCCCGACCCCGCCGCGTCCGCGCGGCCGCGGCATCTACCTGCTGCCGAACCTGTTCACCACCGGCGGCCTGTTCGCCGGCTTCTTCGCCATCATCGCCGCCTCGCAGGGGCGGTTCGAGGCCGCCTGCATCGCGATCTTCGTGGCCGCGGTGCTGGATGGGATCGACGGCCGGGTCGCGCGCCTGACCCATACCCAGAGCGAGTTCGGGGTGCAGTACGACTCGCTGGCCGACCTGATCAGCTTCGGCATGGCGCCGGCGCTGGTGATGTACCACTGGGCGCTGGCGGCGCTGAAGCTGGACGGCGCCACCGCGGGCAAGCTCGGCTGGCTGGCGGCGTTCCTGTACGCCGCCTGCGCGGCATTGCGGCTGGCCCGCTTCAACAGCCAGGTCGGGCAGGTCGACAAGCGCTGGTTCGTGGGCCTGGCCAGCCCGGCCGCGGCCGGGCTGATGGCCAGCTTCGTCTGGACCTGCGCCAGCCTCGGCTGGAGCGGACGCGAACTGCGCCATGCCGCGCTGGCGTTGACGGTGGCCGCGGCGCTGCTGATGGTCAGCCGGATCCGCTACAACAGCTTCAAGGGCGGCAGTGGGCCGAAGTCGGACCGGGTCCCGTTCGTCGCCCTGCTGGTGGCGGTGGCGGTGATCGTGGCGCTGGTGCTGGATCCGCCCAAGGTGCTGCTGGCCGCCAGCGTGCTGTACGCCCTGTCCGGGCCGCTGCTGTGGTTCCGGCGCCGGCACGAGCCTGCGGCCACGGCATGAGCGCCGCCATGGCCGGGGCGTGGACGCCGCGCCAGCGCGCCGTGCTGGCGGAACTGGGGCTGGTGGTGTACCGGCGCGCGGGTGCACCGGCCGCGGCGGATCCCGGCCCCGCACTCGTGGCCATGGCGGAGGCGGGCGATCCGCCGCTCGAGATGGCGATCGATGCGGCGATGCTGGCGCGGCTGGCGCGCGCGGCCGGGCTGCCGCCCGAGCACCTGCTCGCCAGCGCGCCGGCGCTGGCCGCGGCCAGCGTCGGCCTGGCCGGCGATGCGGCCGCCAAGCGCGCGCTGTGGCCGCGCCTGCGCCGGCTGCGCGCGCAGCAGGTGCCTGGATGAACGCGCGCCCGCGCCCGCTGGCGGAGGACGCGCGGCTGCGGCCGATGCGCGAGGACGACCTCGACGCGGTGATGCGGATTGAGACCGCGGCCTACGCCTTCCCGTGGACGCGCGGGATCATGCTGGACTGCCTGCGCGCCGGCTATGCGATGTGGGTGCAGGAAGGCGCCGCCGGCCTGCTCGGCTACGGCGTGCTCAGCATCGCCGCCGGCGAGGCGCACCTGCTCAACCTCTGCACCGCGCCCGGGCACGAGGGGCGCGGCCATGCCCAGCGCCTGCTGCAGGCGCTGCTGAAAATCGCGCGCGCCGGCGGCGCGCAGCGGGTGTTCCTGGAGGTGCGGCCGTCGAACCCGCGCGCGATCGCGCTGTACCAGCGCAGCGGCTTCAACGAGATCGGCCGCCGCCCGCGCTACTACCCGGCCATCGGCGGCCGCGAGGACGCGATCGTGATGGCGATGGAGCTGTTGCCAGAGTGATCGCGCCGGGGCGCGGAGGCGGCCCGCGCCGATTCATCCTTCGACGGGCGCAGGACGAACGGGCCTGTGTCCTGCGCCGGGCCCGGGACGAATAGGCTTGCGTACAGAGCCAGATCCGGGATGCATCAGGCTTGCGTCCTGCGCCCAGCCCAGGACGAACGGGGGTGGGTCCTGCGACAGGCGGGACGTGCGTGCGTCGGGCAGGGGCGACGGGCCGCGCGCTCAGCCCAGCCGCGCGCGCTGTTCGGCGAGGGCGGCGAGCTTGCTGCTCCAGTCGGCCAGGCGCTGGCGCTCCAGCTCCACCACCGCCTCCGGCACGCCGGGGCCGAACTTGGCCAGCTTGGCCGCGCTCTTGTCCTTCTCCGCGGCGACCTTGGCCAGCTCCTTGTCCAGGCGCGCGCGCTCGGCGTCGAGGTCGACCAGCCCCTCCAGCGGCACGAACAGCTGCAGCGCGCCGACCACCGCCGGCGCGGCGGCCGGCGGCTCGCCGGTGATCGCCTCGATCCCCTCCAGCTTGCACAAGAAGCGCAGCGGCGCATCGAAGCGGGCGAGGCGTGCCGCGTCGGCGGCCTCGCCGCCGCGCACCAGCAGCCGCGCCTGGCGCGCCGGCGGCACGCCCAGCTCGCTGCGGATCCGGCGCAGCTCGCCGACCACCGCCTTCAGCCATTCGACGTCGGCCGCGGCCTGCGCGAAGTCCGTCGCATCGATATCTCCGGCCTGCGGATAGGCCTGCAGCATGATGCTGCCGGACTTGCCCAGCTTCGGCGCGAGCGCCTGCCACAGTTCCTCGGTCACGAACGGGATCAGCGGGTGCAGCAGCCGCAGCAGCGCGTCCAGCACGTACAGCAGGGTGTGGCGGGTCGAATCCGCCGCGGCCGCCTCCTCGCCCTGCAGGGCCGGCTTGGCCAGCTCCAGGAACCAGTCGCAGACCTGGTTCCAGGCGAATTCGTACAGGCACTGCGCGAGCAGGTCGAAGCGGTAGCCGGCGAAGTGCTCGGCGGCTTCCGCGCAGGTGCGGTCGAGCAAGGCGAGCACCCAGCGCTCGGCGTCGGTGCGCGGCTGCGGCGCGCCGTCGAAGCTGGCCTCGCCCACGTTCATCAGCGCGAAGCGGGTCGCGTTCCACAGCTTGTTGCAGAAGTTCTTGTAGCCTTCGGCGCGCGCGAGGTCGAACTTGATGTCGCGGCCGGGACCGGCCAGCGCGGCCATGGTGAAGCGCAGCGCGTCGGCGCCGTGCGGTTTGATGCCCTCTGGGAACTCCTTGCGGGTGGCCTTCTCGATCTTCTCGGCCATCTTCGGCTGCATCAATCCGGTGGTGCGCTTGGCGACCAGCGTCTCCAGATCGATCCCATCGATGATGTCCAGCGGGTCGAGGATGTTGCCCTTCGACTTCGACATCTTCTGCCCGTCTTTGTCGCGCACCAGGCCGGTGATGTAGACATCGCGGAATGGCACGCGCCCGACCAGGTGGTCGGTCAGCATGATCATGCGCGCCACCCAGAAGAAGATGATGTCGAAGCCGGTGACCAGCACGGCGGTCGGCAGGAAGGTGTCGAAGCCGCGCGCCTGCATGTTCTGCGCATCCGGCCAGCCCATGGTCGAGAACGGGAACAGCGCGGAGGAGAACCAGGTCTCCAGCACGTCTGGATCCTGCCGCAGCGGCGCATCGCCCAGGCCGTGGCGGGCACGCACTTCGGCTTCGCTGCGACCGACATAGACCCGGCCTTCGTCATCGAACCACGCCGGGATACGGTGGCCCCACCAGAGCTGGCGGCTGATCGTCCAGTCCTGGATGTTCTCCAGCCAGTGGCGGTAGGTGTTGATCCAGTTCGGCGGGACGAACTTCACCTCGCCCGACTCGACGAGTTCCAGGCCGCGGCGGGCCAGGTCGTCCATCTTCACGAACCACTGGTCAGTGAGGAAGGGCTCGATCACCTGCCCGCTGCGGTCGCCGCGCGGCACCTGCAGTTTGTGTGGCGCGACCTCCACCAGCAGGCCGGCAGCCTCGAGGTCGGCCACGATCGCTTTGCGCGCGTCGAAGCGATCCAGGCCATGGTATTGCGCGGGAATGTCTGCGCGGGTGGCGACGATCTTCGCCTCGTCGGTGAACACGTTGATCAGCGGCAGGCCATGGCGCTGGCCGACCGCGTAGTCGTTGAAGTCATGCGCCGGGGTCACCTTCACCACGCCGGTGCCGAACGCGCGGTCCACGTAGGCGTCGGTGATGACCGGGATGCGGCGGCCGGTCAGCGGCAGTTGGATGGCCTTGCCATGCAGGTCGCGGTAGCGCGGGTCCTCCGGGTGCACCATCACCGCGGTGTCGCCCAGCATCGTTTCCGGACGGGTGGTGGCCACCACCACGTAGTCGCGCACCTCGCGCAGGACCTCGTTGCCGTCGGCGTCGTGCTCGACGTATTCGAAGGTGGCGCCGTCGGCCAGCGGGTAGCGGATCGACCACAGGTGGCCGTTCTCTTCCTCGTTGACCACCTCGAGATCGGAGATCGCGGTCTTCAGCACCGGATCCCAGTTGACCAGGCGCTGGCCGCGGTAGATCAGACCCTCTTCATACAGGCGCACGAACGCCTCGGTGACCGCCGCGCTGGCCATCGGGTCCATGGTGAACACGCTGCGCGACCAGTCGCCGGACGCGCCAAGGCGGCGCATCTGGCGCTCGATGGTGTCGCCGGAGTGCTGCTTCCACTCCCACACCTTTTCGATGAACTTCTCGCGACCCAGCGAATCGCGGGTCTCGCCCTTGCCCTCGATCGCCAGGTTGCGGCTCACCACCATCTCGGTGGCGATGCCGGCATGGTCGGTGCCCATCTGCCACAGCGTGCGGTAGCCGCGCATGCGGTGGTAGCGGATCAAGGCGTCCTGCAGGGTGTGCTGGAACGCGTGGCCCATGTGCAGGGTGCCGGTGACGTTCGGTGGCGGCAGCAGGATGGTGTAGGCCGGGCCGTCGCCCTGCGGCGCGAACGCGCCGCTGGCCTCCCACTGCGCATACAGGCGGGATTCGAAGGACTTGGGGTCGTAACCGGGGGCGAGGGTGGTCATCGGAGCGGGATTACATGTCGTATTTGTTGAGCTGGAAGCCGAGCGCCTGGTAGTGCTTCCAGCGCGCGCGCAGCGGGCCGCGCGCGGCCGGATCGGCCGGCACCACTTCCAGCACGCGCTCGAACGCGCCTTGCGGCGGGTCGTCGCGCAGGTTGATCAGCAGCGGGCGCAGCGGCGCGTCGATCTCCGGCGGGGCGATCAGCACCGGGGTGGCCTCCTCGTCCTCGTCCTGCCCGGCGATCTGGTGCGGAAGGTACTCGTCGGGATCGAACGCCCACAGCAGGTCGTCCAGCGCCTCGGCCTGGGCCTGGTCGCGCGCCAGGATCAGGGTCGGCTGCCCGCTCGCGTAGGCCTTGCGCGCCAGTTCGCACACCAGCAGCAGCGGCTGCGCGCGGAAGCGCGGCTTGGTGATCAGGTAGAAGTCGGCGCGCGGCATGCAGGCGAGGAAGCGTGGCGGGGGAGGCATGGGCGGGCGCGGAGATGGCCCGCGCCCGCCGGCGTCGGACTCAGCCCTGCGCCGGCCGGCAGCGGTCCAGCAGCCACTGGCAGAGCATGCCGACCGGGCGCCCGGTGGCCATGCCGAGCTTGCCGTCGCCGTTGGCGACCCCGGCGATGTCCAGGTGCACCCAGCGCTGGCCCTCGGTGAAGCGCGACAGGAAGCAGCCGGCGGTGATCGCGCCGGCCCAGCGGCCGCCGATGTTGTAGACGTCGGCGAAGGCCGACTCCAGCTGGCTCTGGTACTCGTCCCACAGCGGCAGCTGCCAGCCGCGGTCGAACACGGTCTCGCCGGCGGCGAGCAGCTCGCGGGCGAGGTCGTCGCTGGCCTTGGTCATCACCCCGGTGGCGAACTTGCCCAGCGCGATCACGCAGGCGCCGGTGAGGGTGGCCACGTCGACCAGCGCCGCCGGCTGGAAGCGCTGCGCGTAGGTCAGCGCGTCGCACAGGATCAGGCGGCCCTCGGCGTCGGTATTGCCGACCTCGATGGTCTTGCCGGACATGCTGGTGATGACGTCCGACGGGCGGTAGCTGTTGCCGTCGATCGCGTTCTCCACCGCGGCGGCGATGCACACCAGGTTGACCGGCAGCTGCATCTCGACCGCGGCCACGAAGGTGCCGAGCACGCTGCCGGCGCCGCTCATGTCGTACTTCATCTCCTCGATGCCGCCCTGCACCTTGAGGTTGACGCCGCCGGTGTCGAAGGTGATGCCCTTGCCGACCAGCACGTAGGGGCGGGCGTCGCCGCCGTTGGCGTACTTGAGCACGATCAGGCGCGGGCGCTGCGCGCTGCCGCGCGCGACCGCCAGCAGCGCGCCCATGCCGAGCGCCTGCATCGCGTCCTCCTCCAGCACCTCGCAGCTCACGCCCGGGCGGTCCGCGGCGAAGTCCTGCGCGCGCTGGGCGAGGCCGGCCGGGGTGCACAGGTTGGGCGGCAGGTTGCCGAGCTCGCGGGTGAATTCGACCCCGCGCGCGATCGCGACGCCCTGGGCGAGCGCGGCGGCGTCGTCGCCGGCCAGCTCCAAGCGCTCCAGGCCCTTGTCCTCGCGCTTCTTGTTGTCGCGCCCGAGGGTCGCGAGATAGCGGTAGCAGGCGTGGTCGGCGGCGATCGCGGCCTGGCGGATCGCCCACGCCGGGTCGCGCCCGGGCACCGCCAGCTCGGTCAGGGTCAGCAGCGCGCTGCGCACCGGGCCGCTACGCAGCGCGCGCGCGGCGTCGCCGACCGCCTTCAGGTACTGCGGCACCGCGAACTTGGCGGCCTCGCCCAGGCCCACCACCAGCACCCGCGGCGCGGCGATGCCGGGCAGGTCGAGCAGCAGCGCGGTCTTGCCGGTCTTGCCGCTGACGTCGCCGCGCGCGACCAGCGCCGCCAGGCGCCCCCCGCAGGCTGCGTCCAGCTGCTGGCCGGCCGGGGTCAGCCGCCCGTCGGCATAGGCGCCGACCACCACGCAGTCGACGGCGGCGGAGGCGGCGGGAGTGGGGTTCAGGGCGAATTGCAGGCTCATCGGCGAAAGTCCGGTGCGGATGGAGGGTGGCGCGCGGCCGGCGGGCGCGGTGCGGGCGGTCGCATACAATGCCGCGGCCGCGCCCGGCCATGTGGATGCGGAAACCCCCGATTCTAAGCCACCCGGGCCCGATGCCGAAGCTGGACCGCTACCTGAGCAGTGAGATCGCGCGCGCCGTGCTGGCGGCCCTGGTCGTGCTGTGCATGGTCAGCCTCGGCGGGCTGGTGGCGGACCTGATCGGCGAGATGGCGCGCGGCAAGCTGGCGCCGCCGCTGCTGCTGTCGCAGCTGGGGCTGCGCATGGTGCGCTACTTGCCGATCATCCTGCCGCTTGCGCTGCTGCTCGGCCTGCTGCTGGCGCTGGGGCGGCTGTACCGGGATTCGGAGATGTACGTGCTGACCGCGGTCGGGGTCGGCCCGGGCCGGCTGCTGCGGCCGGTGCTGCTGGTCGCGCTGCCGGTGCTGGCGGTGATCGCGCTGTCCTCGCTGTGGCTGGGCCCGCTGGCCGACCGCACCGCGCGCGCGATGGTCGCCGAGGCCAACCGAAACCTGCTGGCGGCCGGGCTGGAGCCGGGCCGTTTCAGCGTGCTCGGCAACGGCAGCGTCGCCTATGCCGACGCGCTGTCGCCGGACGGCACCCGCCTGCAGCGGGTGTTCCTGTACCGCGAGCGGGACGGCCGGATGGACGTGGTGACCGCGCGCAGCGGCCAGCTCTACCGCGACCGCGGCGCGCGCGTGCTGGCGCTCGAGGACGGCTTCCGGGTCGAGGGCCCGCTGGCCGGCGCCGTCCTCGACTACCGCCTGATGCGCTACCGGCGCAGCGAGAACGTGCTGCAGCCGGGCGCGGAGGAGCGCCCGAGCGAGGATCCGGCGTTCTGGCCGACCACCCGCCTGTTCAGGGACGCCTCGCGCGCCGCGCGCGCCGAGCTGCACTGGCGGATCGCGCCGCCGATCCTGAGCCTGGCGTTCGTGCTGCTGGCGGTGCCGCTGGCGCGCAGCTCCCCGCGCCAGGCGCGCTACGGGGCGATGCTGCTGGCGTTCCTGGCCTACATGGTCGGGGTGTTCCTGATGATGCTCGGCACCCAGTGGATCGCCGAGGGGCGCATGCCGGCGGCGCTCGGCCTGTGGTGGCTGCTGCTGCCGATGCTGGCGCTGGGCGCGGTGCTGTACGCGCGCGACGGCCGCGTGGCGCGCCCGTGGTGGCGGCGATGAGGCTGCGCCCCGCCCTGCACGACCAGTACATCGCGCGCACGGTCAGCCTGACCGTGCTCGGGGCGTGGGGCGTGCTGCTCGGGCTGGACGTAGTGATGGCGTTCGCCGGCGACGTCGGCAACATCGGCAAGGGCAGCTACACTGCCAGCCACGCGGTGGTGGCGACCCTGCTGTCGGTGCCGTGGCGCGCCTACAACCTGTTCCCGACCGCGGCGGTGATCGGCGCCCTGCTCGGCCTGGGCCAGCTGGCGGCGACCTCGGAGCTGACCGCGCTGCGCGCGCTCGGGTTGTCGCGCCGGCGCCTGAGCGTGTCGGTGGCGATCCCGCTGGCCCTGCTCACGGTGCTGATGGTGGCCAACGGCGAGTCGCTGGCGCCGTGGGGGGATGCGCGCAGCCAGGCGGTCCGCAGCGTGCGCAACCCGAACCTGGTCGTGGCCCAGTACAGCGGGCTGTGGGCGCGCGAGGGCGGGATGTTCCTCAACGCGCGCGACGGCCAGACCCGCCAGCGTGGCGACGACCGCTGGCTGGAGCTGCGCGGGGTGCGCCTGTTCCAGTTCGCCGCGGACGGCCGCCTGCAGTCGGTCGCCAACGTGGAGGTCGCCGAGCACCGTCCCGGCGGCTGGCTGCTGCGCGGGGTCGAGCGCACCACCTTCGGCGAGAAATCCGTGCAGCGCACCCGGGTGGCGGAGGAGCGCTGGCAGTCCAGCCTCGACGAGACCGTGCTCGAGGCCAGCGTGACCCGCCCGCGCACGATGGGCAGCCGCGAGCTGGCGCGCAGCATCGAGTACCGCAAGCGCAACGGCCTGCAGGCCTCCGAGTTCGAGGAGGTCTATTGGGGGCGCTGGTTCTACCCGCTCAACGTACTGGCGCTGTGCCTGGCGGCGATCCCGTTCGCGTTCGGCACCCTGCGCAGCGGCGGCTACGGCAAGCGCCTGTTCCTCGGCATCGTGTTCGCGCTCGGCTTCTACCTGCTGCAGCGCATGTGCGTGCAGCTGGCGGGCATCTACCACTTCGACTATCGCCTGGCCTATGCGGTGCCGCCGGCGCTGATGCTGGCGATCTCCTGGGGCCTGTTCCGCCGCCGCTCCGGGTAGCCGGCGCGCTCAGCGCGGCAGGCGCAGGACCCGGGTGCGGCCGGCGCGGTCGTGCCAGGTTCGGCGCTCGCGGTCGATCCATGCCCACCAGAAGCCCAGCCCGGCGGCCAGCAGCGACAGCGTGGCCACCGCGTAGCGCGCCCATGCGCGGCCCCAGCCGGGCGCGGCGCCGTCGCGCCCGCGCAGCGCGAGCCGCCACGCGCGCATGCCGATGGTCTGGCCGCCGCGCCGCCAGCTCAGGGTGGCGTAGGCGCCGGTGACCAGCCACAGCGCCACCAGTTCCAGCAGGCCCAGCCAGCCGCCGCGGACCGCATCGCCATGCGCGAGGGTGAAGCCGGCGGCGACCACAAACCACAGCCCGAGCGCGATCAGCGCGTCGTAGGCCAGCGCCAGCAGGCGCCAGCCGAGCAGCGGCGGGGGCGGGACCGTGGCCGGAGCCGGGGTGGGGGAGATCATCGCGACAGGATAGCGGCGCTACCCTTGCCGGCATGGCCACCCCCGCCGACCGCCGCCGCGCCGCCCGCCAGCTGCCCCCGCTCGCGGAGGCGGATGCCGCCGCGATCGAGGCCTTCCTGGACGCGGTCTGGGCCGAGCATGGCCTGGCCGCGGCCTCGCTCGCCGCCTACCGCCGCGACCTCGCCGGGCTGGCGCGCTTCCGCCCGGGCCTGCGTGGGCTGCAGCGCGAGGACCTGTACGCCTTCCTGGCCCAGCGTACGCGCGCCGGCTACGCCGCGCGCAGCAACGCGCGCCTGCTCTCCAGCCTGCGCGCGTTCTACGCCGACCTGCGCCGGCGCGGGCTGCGCGCGGACGACCCGACCGCGCTGCTGCAGCCGCCGCGCCTGCCGCGCAGCCTGCCGCGCGCGCTGACCGAGGCGCAGGTCGAGGCCCTGCTGCAGGCGGCCGACGCGGGCAGCATCGACGGCCTGCGCACGCGCGCCATGCTCGAGCTGATGTACGCCTGCGGGCTGCGGGTGAGCGAGCTGGTCGGGCTGCCGGCGACCGCGCTCAACCTGCGCCAGGGCGTGCTGCGGGTGCAGGGCAAGGGCGGGCGCGAGCGGCTGGTGCCGCTCGGCGAGGAGGCGCGCCACTGGCTGGAGCGCTACCTGGCGCATGCGCGCCCGGCGCTGCTGGCTGGCCTGCGCGATCCGGCGCGGGCGCAGGCGCTGTTCGTGGATGCGCGCGGGCAGCCGCTCACCCGCCAGGCGTTGTGGGCGCTCATCAAGCGCCAGGCCGCCGCGGCCGGGATCGACCCGGCCCGGATCAGCCCGCACGGGTTGCGCCACAGCTTCGCCACCCACCTGCTCAACCGCGGCGCCGACCTGCGCGCGCTGCAGCTGCTGCTCGGGCACAGCTCGCTGTCCACCACCCAGATCTACACCCTGATCGCGCGCGAGCAGCTCAAGGCGCTGCACGCCCGCCACCACCCGCGCGGCTGACCGCCGCCGGCGGGCATGCCACAATGCCGCTTCCGCACACGCCGGGCCGCCCCCGGCCCGCCCCCTTGGAGCCTGCATGCGCCGTCTCGCGTTCGTCCTCCTGTCCAGCCTCAGCCTGGCCGCCTGTGCGCAGCCGGCCGCCCCGCAGGCCCAAGGCGGCGCCAAGATCGCGGTCAGCGCCCCGGCCGCGGCGCCCGCCCCGGCCGGCGAGGGCGAGGTGGAGGCGCGCGTGCGTGCCGTGCTGCGCCAGCTCAGTGACCGCATCCAGGTGGACAGCGTGCGGCCGGCGCCGTTCCCCGGCTTCCGCGAGGTGATCGCCGGCGGCCAGGTCGTGTACGTCAGCGACGACGGCAAGTACCTGATCCAGGGCAACGTGCTCGACATCCCGCGCCGGCGCGACCTCACCGAGGACGCCATGGGCAGCGTGCGCGCCAAGGTGCTGGCCGGCATCCCGATGGCCGACCGCATCGTGTTCTCCCCGGCCGGCACCCCGAAGCACCGGGTGGTGGTGCTGACCGACATCGAGTGCGGCTATTGCCGCAAGTTCCACAGCGAGATCGCGCAGCACCTGGCCAACGGCATCCAGGTTGAGTACCTGGCGTTCCCGCGCGCCGGCCTCGGCAGCGAGGACTACCGCAAGATGGTCGCGGTCTGGTGCGCCGACGACCGCCGCAAGGCCCTGACCGACGCCAAGAACGACCGCCCGGTGCCGATGCGCACCTGCAAGACCCCGGTGGACATGGAGTACCGCGCCGGGCTGCAGATGGGCCTGACCGGCACCCCGATGGTGCTGACCGAGGACGGCCAGCTGCTCGGCGGCTACATGCCGCCGGCGGTGCTGCTGCAGCGCCTGCAGCAGCTCAAGCAGGGCGCCGGCCGCGGCTGAGCCTGCGTCGGCGCGGCCGGGCTGGCCGCGGCGGGCACGGGGCTGCCGCCGCTCTCGGCTACACTAGCGGGCCCGCCTCCTTGCGTCCGCGGACATGATCGTCCTCGAGGGCGAAGCCGCCCTGTCGCCGTTCCGGCGCGACCGCCTGCAGCAGCAGCTGGCCGCCATCACCCCCGCGGTCGCGCTGCGCGCCGCCCGCCACGTCTACTGGGTCCTGCCCGAGCCGGGCGCCACGCCCGACCGCGCGACCCTCGCGCGCCTGCTGGAGGCGGACGCCGAGCCCGGCCCGCCCGCGCCGGGCGAGGTCGTGCGCTTCGTCGCCCCGCGCCTTGGCACCCGCTCGCCGTGGGGCAGCAAGGCCGGCGAGCTGCTGCGTGGGGCCGGCCTGCCGGTGGCGCGGGTGGAGCGCGGCCTGCGCCTGGACCTGGCCGGCTGGCCCGCGGATCCGGCGCTGCAGGCGGCGCTGCTGCGCGCGCTGCACGATCCGATGACGCAGTCGGTGTTGATGCAGGCGGCCGACGGCGCCGCGCTGTTCGCCGCGCCGTCCGCGGGTGCGCTGGAGGTGGTGCCGCTGGCGGGGCTGGAGGAGGCCAATGCGCGCCTGGGCCTGGCCCTGGCCGAGGACGAGATCGCCTACCTGCGCGCGCGCTACGCCGCGCTCGGGCGCGATCCGCACGATGTCGAGCTGATGATGTTCGCGCAGGCCAATTCCGAGCACTGCCGGCACAAGATCTTCAATGCCCGCTGGACCCTCGACGGGCGCGCGCAGCCGGCCAGCCTGTTCGCGATGATCCGCAACACCCACGCGCGCACCCCGGCCCACGTGCTGTCGGCCTACAGCGACAACGCCGCGGTGGTGGAGGGCTATCCCGCCGCGCGCTTCCGCCCCGACCCGGCGAGCGGCCGCTACCGCCGCGAGCCGGTGGCCGACTCGGCGTTCTGCATCAAGGTCGAGACCCACAACCACCCGACCGCGATCGCGCCGTTCCCCGGCGCCTCCACCGGCGCCGGCGGCGAGATCCGCGACGAGGGCGCGACCGGCCGCGGCGGCCGCCCGAAGGCGGGCCTGTGCGGCTTCTCGGTCTCGCACCTGCGCATCCCCGGCCTGCCGCAGCCGTGGGAAACCGCGCGCCCGCTGAATCCGCGCATGGCCTCGGCGTTCGAGATCATGCGCGACGGCCCGCTGGGCGCGGCGGCGTTCAACAACGAATTCGGGCGGCCCAACCTGGCCGGCTATTTCCGCAGCTTCGAGCTGCACGAGGCCGCGGGCCTCACCCGCGGCTACGACAAGCCGATCATGCTCGCCGGCGGCCTCGGCGCGATCGACCGCGGCCAGGTGCAGAAGCGGCGGCTCGCGCCGGGCGATGCGGTGGTGGTGCTGGGCGGGCCGGCGATGCTGATCGGCCTCGGCGGCGGCGCCGCCAGCTCGGTTGCCTCCGGGCAGTCCAGCGAAGACCTCGACTTCGCCTCGGTCCAGCGCGACAACCCGGAGATGCAGCGGCGCGCGCAGGAGGTGATCGACCGCTGCGTGGCGCTGGGCGAGGACAACCCGATCCTGGCGATCCACGACGTCGGCGCCGGCGGGCTGTCCAACGCCATCCCCGAACTGCTGCACGATGCCGGGCTTGGCGGGCAGATCGACCTCGGCGCGATCCCGAGCGACGACCCCGCGCTGTCGCCGCTGCAGCTGTGGTGCAACGAGGCGCAGGAGCGCTACGTGCTGGGCCTGCCGCAGGCGCGGGTCGCGGAGTTCGCCGCGCTGTGCGCGCGCGAGCGCTGCCCGTTCGCGGTGGTGGGCACCGCCACCGCCGAGCCGCAGCTGCGGGTGGGCCATGCCGGCCAGCCGCCGGCGATCGACCTGCCGATGGACCTGCTGTTCGGCAAGCCGCCGCAGCTGCAGCGCGACGCCCTGCACCCGCCGCCGCCGCGCTGGCCGGCGGTGGAGACCGCCGGCCTCGACCTGCGCGAGGCCGGCCTGCGCGTGCTGGCGCATCCGAGCGTGGCGGCCAAGGCCTTCCTGGTCACGATCGGCGACCGCAGCGTCGGCGGCCTGACCGCGCGCGACCAGATGGTCGGCCCGTGGCAGCTGCCGGTGGCCGACTGCGCGATCACCCTGGCCGGCTTCGACGGCCATGCCGGCGAGGCGATGGCGATCGGCGAACGCGCCCCGCTGGCGCTGCTGGACGCCGCCGCGGCGGCGCGGATGGCGGTCGGCGAGGCGCTCACCAACCTGATGGCGGCGCCGGTGGAGGCGCTCGACCGGATCAAGCTGTCCGCCAACTGGATGGCGGCCGCCGGCCATCCCGGCGAGGACGCGCGCCTGTACGACGCGGTGCGCGCGGTCGGGATGGCGCTGTGCCCGGCGCTGGAGCTGGCGATCCCGGTCGGCAAGGACTCGCTGTCGATGCAGGCGCAGTGGACCCAGGCCGACGCCACCCACAAGACGGTGGCGCCGGTGTCGCTGGTGGTGTCGGCGTTCGCGCCGGTCGCGGACGTGCGCGGCCAGCTCACCCCGCTGCTGCGGCGCGAGGGCGAGTCCGACCTGTGGCTGATCGGCCTCGGCGCCGGCCGCCAGCGGCTGGGCGGCTCGATCCTGGCGCAGTGCCACCCCGGCGCCGGCGCGCTGCCGGCGTTCGCCGGGGAGGTGCCCGACCTCGACGACCCGCAGCGGCTGCGCGCATTGTTCGAGCTGGTGCGCGCGGCGCGCGCCGAGGGCCTGCTGCTGGCCTACCACGACCGTTCCGACGGCGGCGCGTTCGCGGCCCTGTGCGAGATGGCGTTCGCCTCCCGGGTCGGGCTCGACATCCAGCTCGACGGCTGGGGCGACGGCCGCCACGAGGACGTGCTGCGCACCCTGTTCAGCGAGGAACTGGGCGTGATCGTGCAGGTCGCCGCGGAGGAGCGCGCGACCTTCGCCGACCTCATCGCGCGCCACGGCCTGGTCGAATGCGCGCAGCGGATCGCGACCCCGACCACTGCGCCCTTGGTGCGGGTGCTGGACGGCGACGTGGAGCTGGCGCAGTGGCGCTGGGAGGAGCTGTTCGACGCCTGGTGGTCGGTGACCCACGCCATGCAGCGCCTGCGCGACAACCCCGCCTGCGCCGATGCCGAGCGCGAAGCCGCACGCCGGTTCGACGCCCCGGGCCTGCAGCCGCGGCTGACCTTCGACCCGGCCGAGGACGTCGCCGCGCCGTACATCGCCACCGGCGCGCGGCCGAAGGTGGCGATCCTGCGCGAGCAGGGCGTCAACAGCCAGGTCGAGATGGCCTGGGCGTTCGACCGCGCCGGGTTCGACGCCCACGACGTGCACATGAGCGACCTGATCGCCGGCCGCCGCGACCTCGCCGAGTTCCACGGCCTCGCCGCCTGCGGCGGCTTCAGCTACGGCGACGTGCTCGGCGCCGGGCGCGGCTGGGCGACCTCGATCCTGGAGCGGCCGGCGCTGCGCGCGATGTTCGCCGCGTTCTTCGCGCGCGAGGACCGCTTCGCGCTCGGCATCTGCAACGGCTGCCAGATGCTGGCGCAGCTGCGCGGGCTGATCCCCGGCGCCGAGCACTGGCCCACCTTCCGGCGCAACCTGAGCGAGCAGTACGAAGCGCGCCTGGCGCTGCTGGAGGTGGCGTCCTCGCCCTCGGTGCTGCTGCGCGGGATGCAGGGCGCGCGGATCCCGGTCGCGGTCGCGCACGGCGAGGGCCGCGCGGTGTTCGCGGACGCGATCGACCAGGCCGCGGTCGACGTGGCCGCGCGCTACGTGGAGGGCGGCCGGGTCGCGGAGGCCTATCCGGCCAATCCGAACGGCTCGCCCGACGGCATCGCCGGGGTCACCAGCCGCGACGGCCGCGTGACCCTGCTGATGCCGCACCCGGAGCGCACCCTGCGCCGGGTCAATTTCAGTTGGGCCCCGCCCGACTGGCCGGAGGACTCGCCCTGGCTGCGCCTGTTCCGCAATGCGCGGGCATGGGTGGGGTGAGTCGCCTGGAATCGTCCGGGTAGAACCAGGATGCCCCGTGCGCGGGTCTGTGCGCGCGCGCCCGATGCGTCCACAATAGGGCTTCCGCAGGCACCGGAAGACCCGCATGGCCGAGTTGATCGAAGCACGCGTCCCCGACATCGGCGGCCACCACGACGTGCCGGTGATCGAACTGCTGGTGCAGCCCGGCGCGCGCGTGGCGCGCGATGCCGGCCTGGTCACGCTGGAATCGGACAAGGCCACCATGGAGGTGCCGGCCCCGGTGGCCGGGGTGGTGCGCGAGCTGAAGGTGCAACTGGGCGACACCGTCAGCGCTGGCAGCCTGGTCGCGCTGATCGAGGCCGAGGCGGCCGCGCCGGCCGCGGCCCCGACGCCCGCACCGGCGCCCGCACCGACGCCGGCGCCCCCGCCCGCCGCCGCTCCCGCCCCTGCGCCTGCCCCTGCCGCGCCGGCGGTATCGGCCCCGATGGGCGCCGGCCTGCCGCCGGTGCGGTTCGAGGCCGAGGCGGTGCTGCCCGAGAAAGTGCCCTACGCCAGCCCGGCGGTGCGCCTGTTCGCGCGCGAGCTGGGGGTGGATCTGGCCCGGGTGCGCGGCAGCGGCCCGCGCGGGCGCATCCTGCGCGAGGACGTGCAGGCCTTCGTGAAGGCGGCGCTGGCCGGCGGCGGTGCGCCCGCGGCCGAGGCGGCAGGCGGCGGACTCAACCTGCTCCCGTGGCCGAAGGTGGATTTCGCCAAGTTCGGCCCGATCCAGACCCGGCCGCTGTCGCGCATCCAGAAGATTTCCGGCGCCAACCTCGCGCGCAACTGGGCGATGATCCCGCACGTCACCCAGCACGACGCCGCCGACATCACCGAGCTGGAGGCGCTGCGGGTCGCGCTCAACGAGGAGAACGCCAAGGCCATCGCGGCGGGCAAGGCCGGCAAGCTCACCCTGCTGGCCTTCCTGATCAAGGCCTGCGTCGCGGCGCTGAAGAAGTTCCCGACCTTCAACGCCTCGCTGGAGGGCGACACCCTCGTCCTCAAGCAGTACTTCCATATCGGCTTCGCCGCCGACACCCCGAACGGGCTGGTGGTCCCGGTGCTGCGCGATGCCGACCAGAAGGGCGTGCTGCAGATCGCGCAGGAAATGGGAGAACTGGCCGCGTTGGCGCGCGAGGGCAAACTCAAGCCCGAGCAGATGCAGGGCGGCTGCTTCACCATCAGTTCGCTGGGCGGGATCGGCGGCACCGCGTTCACCCCGATCATCAACGCGCCGGAGGTGGCCATCCTCGGGGTCTCCAAGTCGGAGATCCGCCCAGTGTGGGACGGCCAGCAGTTCCAGCCGCGGCTGATGCTGCCGCTGTCGCTGAGCTACGACCACCGCGTGATCGACGGCGCCGCCGCGGCGCGCTTCACCAGCTACCTGGCACACCTGCTGGCCGACCTGCGTCGGGCCATGCTCTGACCGACGGAGAAGGCGCATGGCGCAGATCGAAAGCAAGGTGCCCGACATCGGCGGCCACCGCGACGTGCCGGTGATCGAGCTGCTGGTGGCGGTGGGCGACAGCGTGAAGAAGGACCAGGGCCTGGTCACGCTGGAATCCGACAAGGCGACCATGGAAGTGCCGGCGGCCGCCGACGGCGTCATCAAGGCGCTGAAGGTGAAGCTGGGCGATACCGTGTCGGAAGGCAGCGTGATCGCGATCATCGAGGCTGCGGCAGGTGGCGGTGACGTGCAGGCGGCAACCCCCGCCGCGGCGAAGACCGAGGCGCCGGCGGCCGCCGCATCGGCGGCGAAGGCGGAGCCGATGGCGTCCGCCCCGCAGGCCGCCCCGGCCTCGGGCCGCCAGGCCGATATCGCGTGCGCGCTGGTGGTGATCGGCGCCGGCCCCGGTGGCTATACTGCGGCCTTCCGCGCCGCCGATCTCGGGCTCGACACCGTACTGGTCGAGCGCCACGCCACCCTCGGCGGCGTCTGCCTCAACGTCGGCTGCATTCCCTCCAAGGCGCTGCTGCATGCCGCCGACGTGATCGCGCAGGCCGCGCATGCCGGCGACTACGGCGTGGAGTTCGGCAAGCCGAGGATCCACCTCGACAAGCTGCGTGCCTACAAGGACAAGGTGGTCGGCCAGCTCACCCGCGGCCTGGCCGGCATGGCCAAGCAGCGCAAGGTGCGGGTGGTGCAGGGCGTGGCGACGTTCGTCTCCGCGAACGAGCTGGAGATCGCCGCGGCGGACGGCAGCGTCCAGCTGCTGCGCTTCGGCCAGTGCATCATCGCCGCCGGCAGCCAGCCGGTGAAGCTGCCGGGGTTCCCGTGGGGCGATCCGCGCATCATGGATTCCACCGATGCGCTGCAGCTGGCCGAGGTGCCGAAGCGGCTGCTGGTGGTCGGCGGCGGCATCATCGGGCTGGAGATGGCCACCGTCTATCGCGCGCTGGGCGCCGAGGTGACCGTGGTCGAGTTCATGCCGCAGCTGATCCCCGGCGCGGACGCCGATCTGGTCAAGCCGCTGGCCGACCGCCTGAAGCAGCAGGGCGTGGCGATCCACCTCAAGACCCGGGTGGTCGAGGCGAAGGCGCAGAAGAACGGGATCGCCTGCACGTTCGAGGGCGAATCCATCCCGGAGGCTAAGCTGTTCGATCGCGTGCTGGTGGCGGTGGGGCGCAGTGCCAACGGTGGCAAGCTCGGGGCCGAGAAGGCCGGCGTGCGCGTCGGCGAGCGCGGGCTGATCCCGGTGGATGCGCAGATGCGCACGAACGTGCCGCACATCTTCGCCATCGGCGACCTGGTCGGGCAGCCGATGCTGGCGCACAAGGCCACCCACGAGGGCAAGCTGGCAGCCGAAGTCGCCGCCGGCGAAAAGAAGGAGTGGGTGGCGCGGGTGATCCCGAGCGTGGCCTATACCGATCCGGAGATCGCTTGGGTCGGTGTCACCGAGACCGAAGCCAGGGCCAAGGGGCTGAAGGTCGGCGTGGGCAAGTTCCCGTGGGCGGCCTCGGGCCGCGCGATCGGACTGGGGCGCACCGAAGGCTTCACCAAGCTGGTGTTCGACGAAGCCACCCATCGCGTGATCGGCGGCGGGATCGTGGGCGTGCACGCGGGCGAGCTGATCGCCGAGATCGCGCTGGCGATCGAGATGGGCTGCGAGGTCGCGGACATCGGCCACACCATCCATCCGCACCCGACCCTCAGCGAGTCGGTGGGGATGGCGGCGGAAGTGTTCGACGGCACCATCACCGACCTGTACCTGCCGAAGAAGAAGGCGTGAGCCGCCGGCGCGCTCAGGTCGCCAGCAGGCCGCGGCGCTGACGGCGCGCCTCGATCCGCTTCCACACCTTCTCGTGGAAGTGGAACACCACGGTATTGCAAGCGGGTTCGACCAGCGCGATCACGCCGCCGACCAGCCAGTTGCCGGTCAGCAGCCAGCCGACCGTGAAGGCCACGCTGAAATGCAGGACGGCGAAACTCAGGGTCTTGCTCATGGCGGCAGGCTCCCCTGCGGCAGGCAATGCGAGTCGTTTGCATCCTGCGCGGACAGGGATCGACATGTCCAATCCAATCTCGGGATTCGATCGATAGATGGTTTCTATTGATAGCGTCGCGCCCGGCGGCCGGGCGTGCGGCGCAGCGTGCCTGGGCAGCGCGCCGGACCGCGCGGCGGAAGGCCGTCGACGCACCGACGGCAGCCCATTGGCGGATGGCCGCGCCGGCGGCGGGCCCGCCAAGTGGATGCCGCCGGCGGTTGTCGCTCGGAATTCACGGCTGCTATACTTCCCCGGCTGGGCGGTTCACCGCCCAGCGCCGTCATTGCCGATGACATCGGGGTTTCCCACGTGTTGAACACCGCTGCAGCGGGCCGGCGGCAGGCGCTGCGGGTGATGGCCGTGCAGGCCGTCGCCGTGCTGGCGACCGCGGCCGGGTGTCTCCTGCTGGGGGTGCGCGACGCGCTCGCGGTGCTCGCCGGCGGTGGAGCGATGCTCGCCGGCGGCCTGCTGGCGGCGGGGGTCGCCTTCGGGGGCGGCGTGCAGGGCGCCGGTGCGGCGCTGCTGCGGCTGCTGGCGAGCGTGGCGCTCAAGTGGGCGGTGGTCGCTATCGGGCTGTGGCTGGCGATGGCGGTGTGGCGGTTGCCGGCGGTGCCGGCGCTGGCCGGGGCGGCGGTGGCCGCGGCGGCCATGCTCGGTTCCATGAAGTTCGTGATGCAAGGCAGCAGGACGAGGACGATCGCGTGATCCTGGAAGCAATGGGGCGGGCGCCCGAAGGTGGCGAAGGCGGCGGTGGCCTGACCGGCTATATCGTCCACCACCTGACCCACCACACCTGGCAACTGCCGTTCGGCGGCACCCTGCACCTGGACTCGTGGCTGATCGCGCTGGTCCTGGGCCTGCTGGCCTGCTTCCTGTTGTGGACGCAGGCGCGCAAGGCCACCTCCGGCGTGCCGGGCAAGGCCCAGGCCTTCGTCGAACTGGTGGTCGAGTTCGTCGACGCCCAGGTCAAGGACACCTTCCACGGCGACCGCCGCTTCATCGCCCCGCTGGCGCTGACGATCTTCGTCTGGGTCGCCTTCATGAACGCGATGGACCTGCTCCCGCTCGACCTGCCGAGCGCGGTCATCACCGCGGTCGCCGGGCCCGAGGCGGCGCACCACACCTACCTGCGCGTGGTGCCGACCGCCGACGTCAACACCACCTTCGCGCTGTCGGTGACCGTGTTCCTGCTGGTCATCTTCTACTCGATCAAGGCCAAGGGCGGCTGGGGCTTCACCAAGGAGCTGTTCACCGCGCCGTTCCACGCCGAGGGCGCGTTCGGCAAGGTCGTGCTGGCGATCCCGAACCTGTTCCTCAACCTGGTCGAGTACCTGTCCAAGCCGGTCAGCCTCGGCATGCGGTTGTTCGGCAACATGTACGCCGGCGAGCTGGTGTTCATGCTGATCGCCGGGCTGTTCATGTCGTGGGCGACGTTCGTGCCGGGCGTGCTGTTCCAGTCGGCGTGGGCGATCTTCCACATCCTGATCATCCTGCTGCAGGCCTTCATCTTCATGGTGCTCACCATCGTCTACCTGGCGATGGCGCACGAGCACCACTGAGCCTGCGCGACCCGTTCCCCCGTTCCATCCTTCACCACCGTTTCGTACCAACACCGGAGATCCACCATGGAATTCATCGCCAACGTCCAGGCTTTCACCGCCGTCGCCATCGGCATCATCGTCGGCCTGGGTGCGCTGGGCGCCGCCCTCGGCATCGGCGTGATGGGCAGCAAGTTCCTCGAGGCCGCCGCGCGCCAGCCGGAGCTGGTGCCGATGCTGCAGGGCCGCATGTTCCTGCTCGCCGGCCTGATCGACGCGGCGTTCCTGATCGGCGTCGGCGTGGCGATGATGTTCGCGTTCGCCAACCCGCTGCTGGCCGCGGTGCAGGCCGCCACCGGCGCCTGAGCGCGCCGTCCGGCGCGCGCGGCGGGTCCGCGCGCGCCCTGCCCGCCGCGCGGGCGCACCGGCACGTCCGACATGCCAGACGCAGGTAAGACATGAACCCGTCACTGATGACATTCCTCGGCCAGATGATCTCGTTCGCGATCCTCATCTGGTTCACCGTCAAGTTCATCTGGCCGCCGCTGATGCAGGCGATCGAGGAGCGCCAGCGCAAGATCGCCGAGGGCCTGGCCGCGGCCGACCACGCGCAGCGGGACCTGGCGCAGGCGCAGGACAAGGCCGCCGAGGAGCTGAAGGCCGCGCGCGCGCGCGCCAACGAGATCATCGAGCAGGCCCACCAGCGCGCCAACCAGCTGATCGATGCCGCCAAGGGCGAGGCGCTGGCCGAGGCCGCGCGCCTGAAGGCGCAGGCGCAGGCCGAGATCGAAGCCGCCGCCAACCGCGCCAAGGAGGAACTGCGCCAGCAGGTCGCCGCGCTGGCGGTCACCGGCGCGGAACGGGTGATCAAGCGCGAGATCAACGCCGCCGACCAGAAGGCGCTGATCGACGAGCTGGCGGCCCAGCTCTGAGGGCCGCCGCATGAGCCAGGCCGCGACCCTCGCCCGCCCCTACGCCCGCGCCGCGTTCGCGATCGCGCGCGACGCCAGCGCGCTGCCCGCGTGGTCGCAGGCGCTCGCCTTCGCCGCGCGCGTCGCCGCCGACCCGCAGGTCGCCGGGCTGCTCGGGCATCCCCGGTTGACCGCCGACGCGGCGGTGGCGCTGCTGGCCCCGGACGATGCCGCGCCGGCGTTCCGCGATTTCCTCGCCCTGCTGTTCGACAACCGCCGGCTGGCGCTGCTGCCGGAGATCGCCGGCATGTACGACGCCCTGCGCCACGAGTCCGAGCGCACCGTGGTGGCCAAGGTCACCTCCGCCGTCGCCCTGCCGGCGGCCGAGCTGGAGACCCTGCGCGCCGCGCTGCGGCGCCGCCTCGGCCGCGAGGTCGAGATCGAGGCCGCGGTCGATCCGGAGCTGATCGGCGGCGCGCTGATCGACGCCGGCGACGTGGTGATCGACGGCACGGTCAAGGGCAAGCTGGCGCGGCTGCAGGCGGCGCTGACCCACTGATCCTCTCGCACGCATCCAGAACTCGCGCCGGCCCGCGGCCGGCACCAAGGAACCCAAGATGGCCACTTCCACGCTCAACCCGTCCGAAATCAGCGAACTGATCAAGGCCCGCATCGAGAAGGTCAAGCTCGGCGCCGAGGCGCGCAACGAAGGCACCGTGACCTCGGTCTCGGACGGCATCGTGCGCATCCACGGGCTGGCCGAGGTGATGCAGGGCGAGATGGTCGAGCTGCCGGGCAACACCTACGCCCTGGCGCTCAACCTGGAGCGCGATTCGGTCGGCGCGGTGGTGCTGGGCGACTACGAGCACCTGCGCGAGGGCGACATCGCCAAGACCACCGGCCAGATCCTGTCGGTGCCGACCGGCCCCGAGCTGCTCGGCCGGGTGGTGAACGCCCTCGGCGAGCCGATCGACGGCAAGGGCCCGATCGACGCCAAGACCCGCTCCCCGGTGGAGACCATCGCCCCCGGCGTGATCTGGCGCAAGTCGGTCAGCCAGCCGGTGCAGACCGGCTACAAGGCGGTCGACAGCATGATCCCGATCGGCCGCGGCCAGCGCGAGCTGATCATCGGCGACCGCCAGACCGGCAAGACCGCGCTCGCGGTGGACACCATCATCAACCAGAAGCACTCCGGCATTAAGTGCATCTACGTGGCGATCGGGCAGAAGAACTCGACCATCGCCAACATCGTGCGCAAGCTGGAGCAGTACGGCGCGATGGAGTACACCACCGTGGTCGCCGCCTCCGCCTCGGAGTCGGCCGCGATGCAGTACATCAGCGCCTACGCCGGCTGTGCCATGGGCGAGTACTTCCGCGACCGCGGCGAGGACGCGCTGATCATCTACGACGACCTGTCCAAGCAGGCCGTGGCCTACCGCCAGATCTCGCTGCTGCTGCGCCGCCCGCCGGGCCGCGAGGCCTACCCGGGCGACGTGTTCTACCTGCACAGCCGCCTGCTGGAGCGCGCCGCGCGGGTGTCCGAGGACTACGTCGAGAAGTTCACGAATGGCGCGGTGAAGGGCAAGACCGGCTCGCTGACCGCGCTGCCGATCATCGAGACCCAGGCCGGCGACGTGTCCGCGTTCGTGCCGACCAACGTGATCTCGATCACCGACGGCCAGATCTTCCTGGAGACCGACCTGTTCAACGCCGGCATCCGCCCGGCGGTGAACGCCGGCATCTCGGTGTCGCGCGTGGGCGGCGCGGCGCAGACCAAGATCATGAAGAAGCTGTCCGGCGGCATCCGCATCGCGCTGGCGCAGTACCGCGAGCTGGCGGCGTTCGCGCAGTTCGCCTCCGACCTCGACGACGCCACCCGCAAGCAGCTCGAGCGCGGCCAGCGCGTGACCGAGCTGATGAAGCAGAAGCAGTACGCGCCGATGTCGGTGGCGCAGCAGGCGCTGTCGATCTACGCGGTGGACAAGGGCTACCTGGACGACGTGCCGGTAGGCAAGGTGCTGGCGTTCGAGGCCGGGCTGCAGGCGCACTTCGCCAATACCGCCGCCGAGCTGATGCAGAAGATCGACGCCAGCGGCGACTGGAACGACGAGATCGAGGCCGCGTTCAAGCGCGGGATCGAGGACTTCAAGGCCACCGGCAGCTGGTAAGCGCAGCCGCGGCGCGGGGCCCCCGCGCCGCCGGACCACCACGACGAGACGAGCATGGCAGGCGGACGCGAAATCAAGACGAAGATCAAGAGCGTGCAGAACACCCGCAAGGTGACCCGCGCGCTGGAGATGGTCTCGGCCTCCAAGATCCGCAAGGCGCAGGACCGGATGAAGGCCTCGCGTCCGTACGCGCGGGCGATGAAGCAGCTGATCGGGCACCTGGCGCAGGCGCACTCGGAGTACCGCCATCCGTTCCTGGTCGAGCGCGCGCAGGTGCGCCGGGTCGGCTACGTGATCGTGTCCTCCGACCGCGGCCTCGCCGGCGGCCTCAACAACAACATGTTCCGCAAGCTGCTGGCCGAGTTCCGCGCCCTGCAGCAGCAGGGCATCGAGGTGGACGTGGTCACCATCGGCCAGAAGGCCTCGGTGTTCTTCCGCCGGATCAAGGTCGGGATGCTGGCCTCGGTCACCCATCTCGGCGACGCCCCGCGGCTGGAGCAGCTGGTCGGCGTGATCAAGACGATGGTGGACGCCTACACCACCGGCGCGGTCGACAAGGTGTTCCTCGCCTACAACGACTTCGTCAACACCATGACCCAGCGCGCCACCTTCGAGCAGCTGCTGCCGCTGCCGGCGGCGGACAGCCCGCTGGCGCGCCACGACTGGGACTACATCTACGAGCCGGACGCCGAGACCGTGCTCGACCACGTGCTCAACCGCTACGTGGAGTCGCTGGTCTACCAGGCGGTGCTGGAGAACGTCGCCTCCGAGCACGCCGCGCGCATGGTCGCGATGAAGGCCGCCAGCGACAACGCCACCAAGCTGATCGGCACCCTCAACCTCGTCTACAACAAGGCGCGGCAGGCGGCGATCACCCAGGAAATCTCCGAAATCGTGGGCGGCGCGGCCGCGGTCTGACCCGCACGCGACGCTCGATCATAGACACAGCGTTACCAAGAGGCTAGGGCAATGAACCAGGGCAAGGTCGTTCAGATCATCGGCGCGGTCGTCGACGTCGAATTCCCGCGCGAGAACGTGCCGAAGGTGTACGACGCGCTGAAGGTGCACGGCACCGACATCACGCTGGAGGTGCAGCAGCAGCTGGGCGACGGCGTGGTGCGCACGATCGCGCTGGGCTCCACCGACGGCCTCAAGCGCGGCCTGGTGGCCGAGAACACCGGCCGCGCGATCGCGGTGCCGGTGGGCAAGGGCACCCTCGGCCGGATCATGGACGTGCTCGGCAACCCGATCGACGAGGCTGGCCCGGTCAAGGCCGACACCACCTGGGAGATCCACCGCCCGGCCCCGAGCTACGAGGACCAGGCCGCGACCACCGAACTGCTGGAGACCGGCATCAAGGTGATCGACCTGATGTGCCCGTTCGCCAAGGGCGGCAAGGTCGGCCTGTTCGGCGGCGCCGGCGTCGGCAAGACCGTCAACATGATGGAGCTGATCAACAACATCGCCACCGAGCACAGCGGCCTGTCGGTGTTCGCCGGCGTCGGCGAGCGCACCCGCGAGGGCAACGACTTCTACCACGAGATGCAGGAGTCGGGCGTGGTCAACGTGCAGGAGCACGAGAAGTCGAAGGTGGCGATGGTGTACGGCCAGATGAACGAGCCGCCGGGCAACCGCCTGCGCGTCGCCCTGACCGGCCTGACCATGGCCGAGTACTTCCGCGACGAAGGCCGCGACGTGCTGCTGTTCATCGACAACATCTACCGCTACACCCTGGCCGGCACCGAGGTGTCCGCGCTGCTGGGGCGCATGCCGTCGGCGGTGGGCTACCAGCCGACCCTGGCCGAGGAGATGGGCGTGCTGCAGGAGCGCATCACCTCGACCAAGACCGGTTCGATCACCTCGATCCAGGCGGTGTACGTGCCGGCGGACGACCTCACCGACCCGTCGCCGGCGACCACCTTCGCCCACCTCGACGCGACCGTGGTGCTCTCGCGCCAGATCGCCTCGCTCGGCATCTACCCGGCGGTGGATCCGCTGGACTCCACCAGCCGCCAGCTCGACCCGAACGTGATCGGCAACGAGCACTACGAGACCGCGCGCCGGGTCCAGGCCACCCTGCAGAAGTACAAGGACCTCAAGGACATCATCGCCATCCTCGGCATGGACGAGCTGTCCGAGGAGGACAAGCTGGTGGTGGCGCGCGCGCGCAAGATCGAGCGCTTCTTCAGCCAGCCGTTCCACGTGGCCGAGGTGTTCACCGGCAGCCCGGGCAAGTACGTGCCGCTGAAGGAGACCATCCGCGGCTTCAAGGGCATCGTCGACGGCGACTACGACCACCTGCCGGAGCAGGCCTTCTACATGGTCGGCACCATCGACGAGGCGGTCGAGAAGGGCAACAAGCTGCTGGCGGCGGCCTAACCTGCGCCGCGCGCCGGCAGGCGCGCGGACACGAGGAACAGCGACATGAGCAGCACCATCCGTTGCGACATCGTCAGCGCCGAGGCCGAGATCTTCCACGGCGAGGCTGAGCTGGTGGTCGCCACCGGCGAGCTCGGCGAGCTCGGCATCGCCCCGCGCCACGCGCCGCTGATCACCCGGCTCAAGCCGGGCAAGGTCGTGGTCACCCTTCCCGGCGGCGACAAGCTCGACTTCGCCATCTCCGGCGGCATCCTCGAGGTGCAGCCCTCGGTGGTGACCGTGCTGGCCGACACCGCCGTGCGCGCCGACGAGATCGACGAGGCGGCGGTGCGCGCGGCCAAGGAGGAAGCCGAGCGCATCCTCGCCCGCCGCGGCGAGGCCATGGAGATCGCCGAGGCGCAGAAGCGCCTGGCCGAGGTCACCGCGCAGCTGCAGGCGCTCGAGCGCCTGCGCAAGAACCTCAAGCACTGACCGCGCCGGCGCCGCCCGCGCGTTCCCGCAACGCCGGCCCCGGGCCGGCGTTTGCATGTGCGCCCGCGACGCCCGCGGGGCTGGCTCAGTGCCGGTGGTAGACCCAGTGGCGCGAGACCAGGAACCCCATGCCGCCGGTCAACGCGTCCGCGCCGGGCTTGAACAGCTGCGCCGCGCGCAGGCCGAGGTGGGTGTCGATCAGGCCCACGATCAGGGTGTTGAGCGCGGTCAGTGCGATCCACATGGTGATGAAGCGCAGCAGCTGGCGGCGCCCGACCGTGGTGTGCTCGGCGGCGAAGGTCCAGGTGCCATTGAGCCAGAACCCGATCAGGGCGGCCACCAGGCGGCCGATCACGTTCGCCGGCTCCACCGGCATGACCCATTCGCTGAGCACCAGCATCAGGCCGTATTCGATCAGCCACTGCAGCACGCCGATCGCGGCGTAGCCGCCGAGCTGTCGTTTCAGGCTCATGGGTGCGCATTCTCGGGCATCCGCGCCGGCGCGGCTAGAATGCCGCAAGCTCCCGAGGGAACCGCCGATGAGCGCGCCGCTGCACGTGATCGTCCTCGCCGCCGGCGAGGGCAAGCGCATGAAATCCGACCTGCCCAAGGTGCTGCACCGTATCGGCGGGCAGCCGATGCTGGCGCACGTGCTGGCCACCGCGCGCGCGCTGGCACCGGCCGGCGTGCACGTGGTGTACGGGCATGGCGGCGCGCAGGTGCGCGCGGCGTTCGCCGGCCAGCCAGACCTGCACTGGGCCGAGCAGGCGTGCCAGCTCGGCACCGGGCATGCGGTGCAGCAGGCGCTGCCGGCCATCCCCGCCGGGGCGCGGGTGCTGGTGCTGTACGGCGACGTGCCGCTGATCACGCCCGAGACCCTGCACCGGCTGCTGGCCAGCGCGCGGCCGCTGGCGGTGCTCGCCGCCGAGCTGTACGATCCCAGCGGCTATGGCCGGATCGTGCGCGATGCCGAGGGCCATGTCGCCGCGATCGTGGAGCACAAGGACGCCGATCCCGAGCAGCGCCGCATCCGCCTGGTGAACACCGGGGTGATCGCCGCCGACGGCGACGCCCTGCGCCGCTGGCTGCAGGGGCTGCGCAACGACAACGCGCAGGGCGAGTACTACCTGACCGACGTGTTCGCCGCGGCCGCGCGCGAGTTCGCCGCGGCCGAGGTGGTGGTGGTCGAGGACCCGCTGGAGACCGAAGGGGCGAACGATCCCTGGCAGCTGGCGCAGCTGGAGCGCGCCTACCAGCGCCGGCAGGTGCGCGCGCTGTGCGCGCAGGGCGCGCGCGTGGCCGATCCGGCGCGGATCGACATCCGCGGCGCGGTGCGCGTCGGGCGCGACGTCGAGCTCGACGTGGACGTGGTCCTGGAGGGCGAGGTCGAACTCGGCGACGGCGTGCGCATCGGACCGTTCTGCCGTCTGCGCGACGTGCGCATCGGCGCCGGCAGCGAGGTCCGCGCGCATTGCGACCTCGACGGCGCGCGCCTCGGCGCCGACGCGGTGGTCGGCCCGTTCGCGCGCCTGCGCCCCGGCAGCGTGCTGGCCGACGGCGCCCACGTCGGCAATTTCGTGGAGACCAAGAACGCGCGCATCGGCGCGGGCAGCAAGGCCAACCACCTGACCTACCTCGGCGATGCCGAGATCGGTGCGGGCGCCAACATCGGCGCCGGCACCATCACCTGCAACTACGACGGCGCCAACAAATGGACCACCGTGATCGGCGACGGCGCCTTCATCGGCTCCAACAGCGCGCTGGTGGCGCCGGTCACGATCGGTGCCGGGGCCACCATCGGCGCCGGCTCGGTGATCGGCAAGGACGCGCCGGCCGGCAAGCTCACGGTGGCGCGCGCGCGGCAGGTGACGGTCGAGGGCTGGCAGCGGCCGGTGAAGCGCGACGCCAAGGCATAGTCCGGCGGCGGATGGGGTGGCTGGGTAAAATCGCGGCAACGCAAGGAGCCAGCAAGCATGTGTGGAATCGTCGGTGCGGCCGCGAGCCGCGACGTGGTGCCGTTCCTGGTCGATGGCCTCAAGCGCCTGGAGTACCGCGGCTATGACTCCGCCGGGATCGCGGTGGTGGCCGGCGAAGATGTGCGCCGCGTGCGCCGCACCGGGCGCGTGTCCGAGCTGGAGGCGGCGGCCGCGGCGGAGGGCCTGCACGCCCCGCTCGGCATCGGCCACACCCGCTGGGCGACCCACGGCGGCGTCACCGAATCCAACGCGCATCCGCACATCAGCGTCGGCGAGCTGGCGTTGGTCCACAACGGCATCATCGAGAACCACGAGCAGCAGCGGCAGCGCCTGCAGGCGCTCGGCTATGCCTTCGAGTCGCAGACCGATACCGAGGTGGTGGCGCACCTGATCCACCACTACCGCGCGCAGGGCGCCAGCCTGCTCGGCGCGCTGCAGCGCGCGGTCAAGGAGCTGCACGGCGCCTATGCGCTGGCGGTGATCGACCGCCGTGACCCCGGCGTGCTGGTGGCCGCGCGCATGGGCTGTCCGCTGCTGGTGGGGCTGGGCGAGGGCGAGAACTTCGTCGCCTCGGACGTGTCCGCGATCGTGTCCGCGACGCGCCGGGTGATCTACCTGGAGGAGGGCGACACCGCGCAGGTCACCCGCGACGCGGTGCAGGTGTACGACGCCGGCGACGCGCCGGTGGTGCGCGAGGTACATGTCTCCGACGTGTCGCTGGCCTCACTCGAACTGGGCCCGTACCGGCACTTCATGCAGAAGGAGATCCACGAGCAGCCGCGCGCGCTCGGCGACACCCTGGAGGGCATCGTGGACGCCGGTGGGTTCGACCCCGCGCTGTTCGGCAAGGACGCGGCCGAGGTGCTGGCCGACGTGGAGTCGGTGCAGATCCTCGCCTGCGGCACCAGCTACTACGCCGGGCTGGTCGCGCGCTACTGGATCGAGGCGATCGCCGGGCTGCCGTGCGCGGTGGACATCGCCAGCGAGTACCGCTACCGCCCGGTCGCAGCGACGGCGCGCCAGCTGGTGGTCACCATCTCGCAGTCGGGGGAGACGCTGGACACCCTGGAGGCGCTCAAGTACGCCGGCAGCCTGGGCCTCGTGCGCACGCTGGCGATCTGCAACGTGCCCGAGAGCGCGATCCCGCGCGCCAGCCGGCTGGTGTTCTACACCCGTGCCGGGGCCGAGATCGGGGTGGCCAGCACCAAGGCGTTCACCACCCAGCTGGTCGCGCTGTTCGCGCTGACCTGCGTGCTGGCGCGCCTGCGCGGGCGGATCGACGCGGCGCAGGAGGCGGCCTACCTCGACGAACTGCGCCACCTGCCGGGCAGCGTGCAGCACGCGCTCAACCTGGAGCCGCAGATCGCGCTGTGGGCGGAACAGTTCGCGCCGCGCCAGCACGCGCTGTTCCTCGGCCGCGGCATGCACTACCCGATCGCGCTGGAGGGGGCGCTCAAGCTCAAGGAGATCTCCTACATCCACGCCGAGGGCTACCCGGCCGGGGAGCTCAAGCACGGCCCGCTGGCGCTGGTGGACGAGCAGATGCCGGTGGTGGTGATCGCGCCCAACGACGCCTTGCTGGAGAAGGTCAAGTCCAACATCCAGGAAGTGCGCGCGCGCGGCGGCCAGATGTATGTGTTCGCCGACGCCGACAGCCACTTCGGCCCGTCCGAGCAGGTGCAGGTGATCCGCACCCCGCGCCACGTCGGCACCCTGTCGCCGATCGTGCACGCGATCCCGGTGCAACTGCTTGCCTACCACGTGGCGCTGGCGCGCGGCACCGACGTGGACAAGCCGCGCAACCTCGCCAAGTCCGTCACCGTGGAGTGAGCATGACCCTCGACTGGCTCGGGCCGCTGGCGATCGTCCCGACCGCGTTCGCCGCACTGATGCCGGTGGTCAACCCGTTTGGCACCGCCCTGATCATCCTCGGCATGGTCGGCAGCCAGCCGGAGGCGGTCTACCGGCAGCTCGCGGCCAAGGTCACCGTGCTGATGCTGGTGTACGTGGCGGTGGTGATCCTGATCGGGCAGTGGCTGCTGCACTTCTTCGGCATCTCGCTGCCGGTGATGCAGGTCGGCGGCGGCCTGACCCTGGCGGCGATGGGCTGGCGCACGCTCGCCGGCGGGCAGTCGGCGGCCGGCGGCAACGGCAATGGCGCCGCCGCGGACGCGCGCAGCATCCTCGACAATGCCTTCTACCCCTACACGTTCCCGCTCACCGTCGGCCCCGGGACGATGGTGGTGCTACTGACCCTGTCGGCGCACGCGACCCGCGGGCACGCGCTGACCACCCTGCTCTCGCACGCGGGCATCTTCGTCGGGGCGATGCTGCAGGCGGGCCTGGTGTACGTCTGCTACCGCTATGCGCCGAAGCTGGCGCAGCGCCTGTCGCCCAGCGCGGTCAATGCGATCCAGCAGCTGATGGCCTTCATCCTGCTGTGCATCGGCGGCCAGATCGCCTGGGGCGGGGTGGCCGGCCTGGCACACGAACTGCAGGGCGCGCCGGCGGCCACGGCCGCGGTGCTCTGGGAGGACCTGCCCGCGGCGGTGCGGCACGGCTGAGGGCGCTTCCGCGGGCGCGCGTCAGCTGCGCTTCGCGTTGCGCCGGGCCGGGGTCAGTGCGGCAGCTTCTTCTGCAGCAGGCCGTAGGCGAGCGTGCCCGCGAGCGCGGACAGCAACGTGACGGCCACGATCCCGTAGCCGGCGCCGATCTGCGCGTACAGCGGGCCCGGGCAGGCGCCGGTGGCGCCCCAGCCGAGGCCGAACAGCAGCCCGCCGTAGATTTGGCCGCGGTTGAACTGCTTCTCGCCGATCCGGATCGGGCTGCCGTCGCTGCAGCAGGCGCGGCAGCGGCGCAGCGCCCAGATGCCCGCCATCGCCACCAGGATCGCGCTGCCGATGATCCCGTACAGGTGGAAGGACTGCAGCCGGAACATCTCCTGGATGCGGTACCAGTCGGCGACCTGGCCCTTGAGCAGCAGGATCCCGAACACGGTGCCGAGGCCGAGGTAGGCCAGGCTGCGCAGCAGGTTGCCGGCGGCGGTGGGGGTGGGCGTCGCGTTCATGCCAGTCGCATCACCAGCGGCAGGATCAGCCAGGTCATCAGGAAGCCGCCCGCCAGGAACATCAGGGTGGCGATCAGCGAGGCGCGCTGCAGGCTGGCGATGCCCATGATCGCGTGGCCGCCGGTGCAGCCGCCGGCCCAGCGCGCGCCGAAGCCGAGCAGGAAGCCGCCGACCACGGTCACCAGCAGGGTGGGCAGGGTCAGCAGGCGGTGCCAGTCGAACAGGTCCGGCGGCAACAGGCGGCCGGGATCGACCGCGATCCCGAGGCGGCCGAGGTCGGCCACCAGCGCCGGTGCCAGCGCATGCCCGTTGGTGGGGTCGAGCCAGCGCATCGCGAGGTAGCCGCCGAGCGCGATCCCGGCCACGAACAGCAGGTTCCAGCGCTCGGCCTTCCAGTCGTAGTGGAAGTAGGCGGGTCCGTTCGGCAGCGCCGCTGCGCACAGGTGCCGGAACGAGGAGGAGATGCCGAAGGCACGGTTGCCGACCAGCAGCAGGGCCGGGACCATCAGGCCGATCAGCGGCCCGGTGACGTACCAGGGCCAGGGCTGGCGCAGGAATTCGAGCAGGGTCATCGCCGCGGGGATCGAACGGGGGCGGTGGACGCGGGCCCGCGCATGGCGGGCCCGCGGGTGCCAGGCATCACTTCCAGGCGTACTGGATGCCGATAGCGTTCTGGTACATCGAGATCTCCTCCTGCCCGGCGGGCATGCCGCCCATGAACACCGGCAGGATCGAGGCCCCCTTCACCGACTGCTTGAAGGCGTGCATGTATGCGACCGTGACCTCGCCGCCGCCGTCGGTGACGTAGGTCATGCCCAGGGTGGCATGGTCGGTGATCACGCCCGGGGCGAGGATGTTGAAGGTGACGTTGGCCGGGGTGATCGGGTTCTTGCTGTGGTTGTAGCCGCCGCGCACGGTCAGGCGGTCGTTGACCGCGTAGTCCACGCCGAGCTTGACCACGTCCACGTCGCGCCAGCCGAAGCCCGGGCCGGACGGGTTGCCGAGCGGGAACGGCACCAGGCTCGGGTTGCCGATCGAGCGCACCTTGCCGTAGTTGATCCGGTTGTAGTCGAGTGAGACGGTGGTCGCCGGCATCGGCTTGAACGCCACGCCGACCCCGTAGTTCTCCGGGATGTCGAAATCGCCGCTGCCGGCGAACAGGCCCTGGTACTTCTTGAAGCGGCTCATCTTGACCTTCGACGAGTAGGTCACGCCGAGCGAGAAGCCGTCGCCGAAGCGGCCGAGGTAGCCGACCCGCACGCCGACGCCGGAGCTGGTGTCGTAGCCGCGGTTGGTCAGGTTGCCGGGCGACTGCGAGATCATCGAGAACGCCTGCAGGCCCTCGGCCTTGAAGCGCTGCCACACGATCTGCGGGGCGATGCCGAGCGAATGCTCCGGGGTGAGCGCGTAGGACAGGGTCGGGGCGATCACCAGCTGCGACAGGTCCACGCCGAGGGTGCCCATGCCGCAGAGCATGTTGGCCGCGCCCATGCCGCAGTTGAAGCCGCCGCTGCTGTAGGTGGTGTTCATGCCGCCGTTGCCGTATACGGTCACGCCGAGCGCGAGGTCGTCGGAGGCCATGTGGTTGTAGCCGAACTCCGGCACCGGGAACAGCGTCTTGCTGCTCTTGCTGCTGCCGTCGAGGCCGGGGCCAAGCCCGCTGCGGCTGGCCTTGCGCTCGGGCATGAACAGGTCGACACCGGCCTCGATGCGGTTGCCGGCGCGCACCATCGAGGCGGGGTTGTTGGCGCCGCCGAAGGCGTCGTCGGCCAGCGCCAGCGAGGCGCCGCCGCGGCCCTTGGCCTTCATGCCGTAGCCGTGCGAGAAGTAGCCGTCGGTGGCGGCGGCGGGCAGGGCGATGCAGGCGAGCGCGGCACCGGCCAAGGCCAGGGCGAGGCGGTGGCGGCGCGGTTGCATGGCACGTTGCGATTGCTGCGGTTGATGCATGGACCCCTCCGGAAAGCTGCGTTGCGTGATGTGTGGTGTGTGCGTGCGCCCCTCTGGCCGTGGCCGCGCCGGTGGCCGGTTTGCAGTCCGGACGGTCCGCGGCGACACTTCCACGCGGCGACACGATCACATACCCTCAGGGGTGTCCACAACTACTTCCGTGCGTGCGGCGCAACATAAGGACTACCTAATGAACGAAGAACAGGAGCGCCGCCGGCGCCTGCTGGTCCGGCTGGCCCGCATCGAAGGACAGGTGCGCGGCATCCGCACGATGATCGAATCCGACGCCGGCTGCGAGGAGGTCGCGGTGCAGTTGACCGCCGCGCGGCGCGCGCTCGACCGCGCGTTCTACGACATGCTCGCCTGCACCCTGATCAACCATGTCGAGGCCTCGCACGACATGGACGAGGTGCGCGCCTCCACCAACGAACTGGCGCGGCTGCTGGCGAAGTTCGGTTGAGCGCGGGCGCCCGCGTGCGGTGCGGCCGTCACTTGCCGAGCAGCTCCTGCTCCATCTGCAGGTAGACGTTGTAGGCGTTGTTGCGGTTGGCCACGTCGAACGTCGGCTCGGCCGCGAACTTGCTCCAGTCGACCTTGGCGTAGGCCTCGTCGAACGGCACGAAGTCGCGCGCGGCCTGTCCCATCTGCGTGCGCAGGAAGGTGATGTAGTCGCGGGTGAGGGTGGCGTCGCGCACCGGGTCGCGCGACACCGGGCCGTGCCCCGGCACCATCACCTTCGGTTGCAGCGCCAGCACCTTGTCGATCGCCTTGAGCCAGGAGCGGGTATCGGCATCGCCGATGAACGGCACCCGCCCGGCGTAGACCACGTCGCCGGAGTAGAGCACGCCGTCCTCCACCACCAGCAGCGCGGTGTCTTCCGGGGTGTGCGCCGGGCCGACGTGGCGCAGGCGGAAGTGCAGCTGCCCCATCTGGAAGTCGACGTCGCTGTCCAGCCATACGTCGACCGTGGGCAGGGTGAAGGCTTTGCCCAGCCACGGCCCGATCAGCGCTTTGCGCTCGGCCAGGCGCTCGCGCGCGGCGTCCGAGTGCAGGTACTCGCGGATGCCGCTGTTGGCCCAGACCTGGGCCCCGACTGCCTTGAACGCGGGGATGCCGTAGAAGTGGTCGGCGTGGAAGTGGCTGAGGATGACCAGCTTGATCGGCTCGCGGGTGCGCTTGCGGATCTGTGCGATCAGCTGCTCGCCGAGCGCCGGCGAGCCCAGGGTGTCGAACACCACCACGCCATCGCCGGTGACGACGAACCCGGCGTTGGCGATGAAGCCTTGGTTCTGGCGGGTCGCCTCGTCCAGTACGCCCTGCACGTAGTAGGTGTGCGGGCCGACCTGCTGCACCTGCATCGGCACGCTGCTACGCGCCCAGTCGCCCGCATAGGCGGTGTAGACGGCGACCCAGAACAGCAGCCCGGCCAGCAGCAGCAACGCCAGCAGTTTGAGGTGCTTGCGCAGATGCTCCATGCGGCGGTCGGCTCAGGCCCCGATGCCGGGGTTGCCCTGCATCCCGACCAGGGTCGGGATGCTCGGGGTGATCGGCTTGACCGCACCGTGCCCGCGCAGGTGGCGCGCGACCACGTCCCAGATCGCTTCGCCCTCGATGCCGTCGCCCACCGGCGCCCAGCCGGCGACCTTGTAGGTCTTGTTGGGGTCGATCGGCTTGCCGCCCAGGCGCATGTCGCTGATGCGCTGGCCGGACTCGGCGTTCGGGCTGCAGGTGTAGGTCATGCCGCCGACGCGCACCATGTCCCCGCCCTGCTGGTAGTAGGGGTCGGGGTTGAAGATGTTGTCGCACACGTCCTCCAGGATCGCCTTGATCTGGGTCCCGGTGAACTGGTTGACGGTGACCTGTGGGTAGGTGATCGCGGTCTGGTCGAGCACGCGTTCCATCGTGATCGGATCGCCCGGCAGCAGGGTGGTGCCCCAGCGGAAGCCCGGCGAGAACGCGATCTGCGCGTCCTTCTCCTTCAGCAGCGCCTGCAGGATCAGCTGGTCGAAGCTGCCGTTGAAGTTGCCGCGCCGGAACAGCAGGCCGTCGGTAGTGGCCAGCACTTCGTCCAGTTTGTCCGCATGCGGCTTGCGGTGGCGCTCGATCAGCGCGGCCATCGCCGGGTCCGGCGCCAGCAGGTTGGAGAACACCGGCAAGAGCTTGTAGCGCCAGTCGCGCACCTTGCCGTCCTTGACCTCGAAGTCGAGCACGCCGAGGTACTTGCCATTGCTGCCGGCGTTGGTCACCAGGGTCTGGCCGCCGCTGTTCTTCACGATCACCGGCTGCGGCACGCCGTCGTGGGTATGGCCGCCGAGGATGGCGTCCAGCCCGTGCACGCGCGAGGCCAGCTTGAGGTCCACGTCCATGCCGTTGTGCGAGATCAGCACCACGACCTGGGCGCCCTTCTTGCGCACCTCGTCGATGACCTGCTGCAGGTGGTCGTCCTGGATGCCGAAGCTCCAGTCGGCCACGAACCGGCGCGGATGCGCGATCGGGGTGTAGGGGAAGGCCTGGCCGATCACCGCCACCGGCACGCCGTTGACCTCGCGCAGGCTGTAGTTGGGGAACACCTGGTCGCCGAAGTCGGTGGTCACCACGTTCTGGGCGACGAAGTCGACCTTGCCCTGCTTGAGCGGGCCGTCCACCAGTTCCTTCACCCGCTCCATGCCGTAGGTGAACTCCCAGTGGCCGGTCATCACGTCCACCCCGAGCGCGACCTGGGCGTCGACCATGTCCTGCCCGCGCGTCCACAGCGACAGGCCCGAGCCCTGCCAGGTGTCGCCGCCGTCCAGGAGCAGCGCGCCCGGCCGCTCCGCGCGCAGCTGCTTGACCAGGGTGGCCAGGTGCGCGTAGCCGCCGACCTTGCCGTAGCGGCGCGCGGCCTCGGTGAAGTCCAGGTAGGTGAAGGCGTGCGCGTCGCGGGTGTTCGGCGCCATCCGGTAGTACTTCAGGAACGCCTCGCCGACCAGGTGCGGCGGCTGCCCGGCCATGCTTGCGACGCCGATGTTGTACTGCGGCTCGCGGTAGTAGATCGGGGTCAGCTGCGCATGGCTGTCGGTCATGTGCAGCAGGCTGACGTTGCCGAACCGCGGCAGGTGGTAGAACTCGCTGCCATCGCCGTGCGCGAACGCGCGGCGCGATGCCAGCGGCAGCCCGGCGGCGGCCGCGATGGCCAGCATCTGCAGGAATTCTCGGCGGTTGACGCTCATGCGGCGGCCTCGGTGCGGTTGCGCGGCGGGATCACTGGTTGACGGGCGAGTCGGGGTCGAACAGCAGGGCCATCACGTCGCGGATCTGCTGCTCGGTGAGGATGCCCATGTGCCCGAAGCGCGGCATGTTGGAGCAGACCATCATGCCCTTGGTGTCGTAGATCTTGCCCCAGGTGTACTTGAGGATGGCTTCGGACTGGCCGCGCAGCTTGCCGTAGTTGTACAGCGACGGGCCGAGGGTGCCGTAGGCGACCTCGTCCTTGGCCAGCTGGTGGCAGGCGTAGCAGTTGCCGCCGGAGGGCACGTTGGGATCGTCGGAGTACTGCTTGCCGAAGCCGTCCTGCGCGATCTTCTCGCCCTGCTTCCAGTCGCCCAGGTACTTGCCGTCGGCCGGGTACCGGATCGCGGCCTGGTTGCGCTCCATCAGCTTGCGCACGATCGCCGGCGGCGGGTCGTCGGGGGCGTACAGCGAGCACTCGGCCTGGGTGTAGTCCTGCTTGAGCCGGTCCATCCCGGCCTGGCCGTGCGGCTTGAACGAGCGCAGCATGGCCTGGTAGGCCAGCGCGTTGCGGTCGGGCTTGCCCGCCTTGGCCGGCGCGGCGGGCTTGGCGGCCGGCTTGGCGGCGGCGGTGTCCTTGCCGGCGGCCAGCAGCATCGGAGTGGCAGCGGCGAGCAGCAGCGGAACGACGGCGATCATCAGGCGCTTCATGGCGGCGGCTCCTCAACGCTTCAGGCCGGGGGCGGCCATCACGCCGCCTTCGGCGTTCTTGGCCAGGAACAGGGTGAGGGCGATCGGCACCTCGGAGGCGTAGATCATTTCCGGCAGGCGCTGCTGGCGGAAGCAGTCGCCGAGGCGCCATTCGAGGGTGCGCACCTCGCCCTGCGAGACGCGATAGGCCGGCCAAGTGGTCATCGCCTCCTTGGCGCCGTCGGCGGCGGCCAGGTCCGGCAGCTGCTGCAGGCGGATGCGCTTGCCCTCCTGGCTGTGGCAGGTGCTGCAGCCGAAGTCGTGGGTGCCGGCGCGGTAGTAGAACAGCGCCTTGCCCAGCGCGTAGGCCTGCTTCTCCTTGGGATGGGTGAGCGCGACCTTGATCGGCATCCCGCGCGACTGGTCGGCGATGTAGGCCGCCAGCGCCTCGATGTCGGACTTGTTGTCGCCGTCGCCGAAGCGGTGCGCGAGCAGGGTGTCGCGGTCCAGGCCCTGGTCGCGCACCATGCAGGTCAGCAGGCGCGAGTCCAAGTCCTCGACCTTGTCGCTGTCCTTGAAGTAGCGCGGCAGCTGCGCGTAGGCGCCCTTGACCACGCCCTTGCCGAGGCCGAGGTCGCAGACCGCGGCCAGCGCCACGTTCTTCGGCCCGCGCGGCTGCTCCCACAGGTCCTTGCCGCGGCTCTGCCACAGTTCGGCGGGGTTGTCGTCGCCGAACATGGCGCGGTATTCGGCCACCGGGTCGTCCTTGGCCGACTGCGCGTAGGCCAGGGTGGCGGCGGCGCCCAGCCCGAGGGCCAGCCCGACGGCGGTGCGGATCGCGGTCTTGGTCAGTTTCATGCGTGCGTCCTCTTGCGGGTGGCCGGCGCGGCGGCCCGGGGCGGCCCTGCGCCGGGGCGGGTCAGGGCTTGATGTAAGCGTACCCTTCGCGGAACTGTAGGCGGGCGATCTCGGCCACGCCGGACGGCACCACCTGCAGCCCGTCGATCAGCTGCTTCGGCTCGAGCGCCAGGGCCTTGAGGGTGTTGGCACAGACCTCGAAGCGCACCCCGCGCCCCTGCAGGTCTTCGACCATCAGCTCGAGCGGATAGCCGCCGGGGGTCTGGGTGCCCTGTTTGAACGCGGTCACCGCCTTGCCATTGGCCACCACCACGATCTGCGCCTGCGGATCGGCGTCGAGGTGGTTGCGGATGTTGTTGATCCCGTGCACGACCTGGTCGAGGTCGCGGTCGAAGTGGTAGACCACCCGCACCGGGGCGGGTGTCGGCGCGGCAGCGGCGGCCGGCTCGGCGGCCTGCGCGGGCAGGGTGGGCAGCATCGCGAGCAGGCTGGCGGCGAGCAGGAAGGCGGGCGTGCGCATGCGGGTCGGGATCAGGGGACGTGCCGGCCCGCACGGCGCGGGCCGGCAGGGCCGGGTCAGCTGATGGTCGCCTCGTCGGTGCGGGTGTCGCCCGCGGTGTCGGTCCAGGTCACGCTGATCTTGTCGCCCGCCTTCGGGCCCTTGAAGCGGAACGCCAGGAACGGGTTCTTCGATACCGCCGGGCCCCAGTCCGCGCTCAGCACGGTCTTGCCGTTCCAGGTCGCGGTCACCTTCTCGATGAACATCGCCGGCACCAGCTTGCCGCTGGCGTCCTTGCGCTGGCCGGTCTCCATCGGGTGCGACATCAGGATCTTCACTTCGGCCACGTCACCGTTCATGGTGGCGCGGATTCGCATCGGGTCTGCCATGGTCTCTCTCCGGGAAGTCGTAAGTCGCAATCAGCCGCCGCAGCCGCCGAGGGTCACCTTCACCACCTGGTCGGTGTAGAAGTAGCCCTGGTCGGTCTGCACCAGCGCGTACAGCTTGGAGGTCTCGGCGACCTTGACGCGGGTGGAGATGTACGGTTCGGTCCCGTCCGGGATCTGGAACTCGGCCGACAGCGCGTGCGGGTTCTTCTCCGAGAGGATCGCGATCATCTTGGTGCCCGGCAGCTTGCTGGTGATCTCCACCGGCACGGTGGCGCCGTTCTCGGCGATCTCCGGGGCCTTGAGCACGATTTGGTCGGACTTCTGCGCGGCGTTGCCGCCCAGGGCCTTGACCACCTCGTCGAGGGTCTTGCCCTTGAACGCGGCGCGGTTCTCGACGAACTCGGCCGCCAGCGCGGAGACCGGCACCAGGCCGGCCGCGGCCATGGCCAGCAGGGCGGCGCCACCGGCGCTGGTCTTGAGGAAATGTCTGCGGGTGTACTGCATGGAACGCTCCTGGGCGATGGGTGCTGGGGTCGGAGGGGAAGGGGCTTACTTGTCCGGGGCGCCGGCCAGCAGCCACTTGACGATGGTGTCGAGATCGCCGGCGGACAGGTTGGGCTGCGGTGGCATCGGCACCTGGCCCCAGACGCCGCTGCCGCCCTCGTGGATCTTCTGGTGCAGGTGCTTGCTCGCGGCCTCGGGGTCGGCCTTGTACTTCTCGTAGACCATGCGGAAGCCGGGGCCGACCACGGCCTCCTTCAGGCCGTGGCAGGCGGTGCAGCCGTTGTCCTGCACCAGCTGCCAGCCCTTGGCATCCCCGCCGCCCTCGGCGCTGGCGGTTGCCGCCGCGCTCGCCGGCGGGGCCTGGGTGTTCATGGTGTAGAGCGGATTGAAGTTGTCGCGGATGTCGCCGTACATGCTCTCGACGAAGCCGTCGGGCAGGCGCGCGGTCACCTTCACGTCCTTGGCGCAATCCTTCATGCAGGCCGTGTTGTGGGTGTCCGGCTTGCCGTCGATCTTCATCAGGCCTTCGAACAGGACGTACTTGGTCGCCGCCGGCATCTCGACCTTGGGCAGGGTGTCCTTGTTGGCGACGAAGTCGGCCGGCACCCGGTCGTTGAGGTTCAGCACGTAGGCCGCGATCGCATAGACCTCGTTCGGGCTGAGCGACTTCGAGTGCGGGTAGGGCATCGCCCGGTTGATGTAGTCGTACAGGGTCGGCGCGGCGTTGAGATGCTTGCCGACGGTGCGGTCGCCGCCGCCGGCGATCGGGATGTAGTTGCTGCTCTCGCCGAAGGTGCCGTGGCACATGGCGCAGTGCTTCTCGTACAGGCCCTCGCCCTCGGAGACCGAGCCCTGGCCGGCCGGCAGACCGGTGCCGTCGGCGAGCACCTCGATGTCCCAGCCGGCGATCTCCTGCGGGGTCGCGGTGCGGCCGAGGCGGTAGTTGTTGGCGGCGGCGACCCCGGTGCCGAGGGCCAGGGCGATCGCGGCGACGATGGCGATGCGGTCAAACTTCGACATTGTGGACCTTCCCCTGTTCGTCGACCAACCAGGTCTGGATGGCGTTGAAGTGGTACACCGAGTTGGTGCCGCGCACCGCCCGCAGCTGCTGCACGGTGGGCTGCACGAAGCCGGTCTCGTCGATGCAGCGGCTCTGCAGCAGCGCCGGGCTGCCGTCCCACCACCAGTCGAGGCGGAAGCGGGTCAGCGCCTTGCTCAGCACCGGCTCCTGCAATTGCGCGGTCTTCCAGTTCTTGCCGCCGTCGGTGGACACGTCCACCCGCTTGATCTTGCCGCGCCCGGACCAGGCCAGGCCGGTGATCTGGTAGTAGCCGCCCTTGTCCAGGAGTTGCTGGCCGCCGGACGGCGAGGTGATGACCGACTTGGCCTCCTGGATCCAGGTGTACTGGCGGGTGGTGCCGTCCGGCATCATGTCGGAGTACTGCAGGGTCTCCTCGCGGGTGTTGAACGGCACTTCGCTCAGCTTGATCCGGCGCAGCCACTTGACGTTGGAGACGCCCTGCACGCCCGGCACCAGCAGGCGCAGCGGATAGCCCTGCTCGGGGCGCAGCATCTCGCCGTTCTGGCCGTACACCACCAGCACGTCGCGCAGGGCGAAGTCCATCGGGATGGTGCGGGTCATGGCGGCGCCGTCGGCGCCCTCGGCCAGCAGGTACTTGGCGCGCTTCACATCCGCGCCGACGTCCTCCAGCAGCACCGCCAGCGGCACCCCGGTCCATTCCGCGCAGGAGAGCATGCCGTGGGTGTACTGCACGGTCGGCACCGCGGGGTTGGCCCATTCCATCGCCGAATTGGCGCCGCACTCGATGAAGTGGATCCGCGAGACCGACGGGAAGCGCATGATGTCTTCCATCGTGTAGATCTTCGGGTTCTTCACCAGGCCCGGGAAGCCGTGGATGATCAGCCGGTGGTCGTAGGGATTGATGTCCGGGCGGCCGTTGTGGTCGCGCTCGAAGAACAGGCCGTTGGCGGTGATGATGCCGAACGAGTTCTGCAGCGGGGTGAACACCACCGAGGAGGTGTCGGTCGGGGTCAGGCCCGGGCTCTGGCGGCGGATGTTGTAGGCCTCGTAACGCGAGGGCTCGCCGTAGCCGACCTTCACCGGCTTGCCGAGCGCCTTCGACCATTCCGGCACGTTCGGCGGCAGGTTCTTCGGGTTGGAGGCCGGCGGTATGCCCTTGTCCTGCGCCAGCACGCCGCCGCCCATGCCCGCGGCGGCCACGCCGGCGGCGCCGGCGAGGAGCTTCTTGATGGCGTCGCGGCGTGCCACCTTGGGCACGGTGAGGAAGTTTTCCGGCGCCGGGATCAGGCGACCCGGGGTCTGCGAAGGTTGGTCCACGGTACTCGCTCCTGCCTGCGGGTAGGGGGATAGGGTCTGGCGTCAGCGTGCCGGCAGCCCGGCCACCGGCCGGTCCTCGGCGGTCCACTCGTGCATCGAGCCGTCGTACAGCTTGCTCGGGGTGCCCAGCACCTCGTTCATCACGAACCAGGCCCCGGATGCCAGGTGGCCGGTGTTGCAGTAGGTGATGCTCGGCTTGTGCGGGTCGATGCCGAGGGTCTTGAGGATGTCCGCGTACTGCGCGCGGTCCAGGAATTCCTCGGCGCCGCCGGCCTGGCGGCTGCGCGCCTCCGGCGGGAAGTCGTGCGCGCCGGGGATGCGGCCGGCCTTGCTGGCGACCGGCTTCTTGGTCAGCCCCAGCCAGAACGCGACCGGGCGCGCGTCGATCAACTGCTCGCCGTGCTTGGCGGCCTCCGCGACCTGGCGGCTGTCGGCCAGGATCGCCTTGTCCTCGCCGGTGGCCACCCAGTCGCCCTTGGTCTTGGGCGCCGGATCCGAGCTGACCGGGTTGCCGGCCAGCAGCCAGGCGGTGGTGCCGCCGTTGAGGATGGCCAACTGGCGCGCGCCGTAGTACTTGAGCGACCAGTACAGGCGCGCAGCCATGTCGAGATCGTTGCCGCTGGCACCGGCGGACACGATCACGATCGGCTTGCCGGCCTGCACCCCGGCATCCTGCATCAGGCGCTGGAAGGTGGCGCGGTCGACCAGCATGGCCTTGATCGTGCGGCCGTCGATCTTGCGGTCGGCGCGCAGGGCGTTGAAATCCACCATCAGCGAACCGGGGACGTGGCCGCCGACCTCGTCGAGCACCTGCTTGCCGTTGTCGGTGACGTACTTGGGGGCCGAGGTGAAGTCCTTCGGGTCTTCGACCACGGTCAGCACGTTCACCTCAGCGCGGTGCGCCGCCAGCCACTGCGGGGTGACCAGCGGACCAGGCAGTTCGACCGCTGCGGCGATGCCGCTGAACGCCAGCAGGGCAGTGGTCAAAAGCAGCATCAGGCGTTTCATGGCAGGAACCTCGCAGGTGAGGGGCTAACGAACGCAACGTAGGGCGGAGGACGCTCAGGTCGTGGCTGCCAGCGCGGCGATCTGCGCCGGCAGGTCGATCCGGCACTGGCTGAGCACGCGGATGCGGCGGTCCTCCAGCAGCCGCTGCCGGCTGCGGCCGCGGCGCAGTATGCGCAGGCGCTGGTCGCGCCGCCGCAGCAGCGCGGCCAGCTGCGGGCGGAACAGCGCCAGCTGCGGCAGCAGCCAGCGCGTCAGCGGGTCCGGGTAGGCGCGCGCCGCGATACGGTCGGCGTCCGCCAGTACGGCCGCGGCCGGGACGAGCGTCTCGTCGGTGACCCAGCGGTTGGTGGTGAACAGCCGCCGCGGCCAGCCGACCGCATCCACCGCGACGCCGGCCAGATGGACGTGGTGGCCGTCCGCGCGGCGGGCGAACACATGGAAATGCCCGTGCTCGCCCGCCGGCGTCTCGCGCGCGTCGTGGCAGTGGTAGTAGTACAGGTAGTCCGGGCCCTGCACCGGCGCGGCTGCGGGGTACTGCGCGAGCACCGCCGGCACGCTGTCGCCGATCAGCGCGCTGACCGGCGAAAGCCCGCGCCGGGCCAGCGCCTCCAGCCCGTCGAGCACCGACCGCGCCGCGCGCCGTGCCTGCCGGCGCGCACGGGCGGGCAGGCGGGCGGCATCCGCGTCCCAACGCACCCAGCTGGAGGGCGGCGGGGCGGGCATCGCGCGGGCGGCGACAGCGGACATCAGCGACAAGGGGAGATCAGTCGCACTTGGCCTTCGGCGCGCACGGGTTGGCGGCCTTCTTCTCGTCGCACTTCTTGGCCGCCGGGGCGCAGGGGTTGGCCGCCTTCTTGGCGGCGGGCGCGCACGGGTTGCTGGCCTTCTTGGTCGCCGGGGCGCAGGGGTTGGCCGCCTTCTTGGCGGCGGGCGCGCACGGGTTGCTGGCCTTCTTGGTCGCCGGGGCGCAGGGGTTGGCCGCCTTCTTGGCGGCGGGCGCGCACGGGTTGGCGGCCTTCTTGCGCGCCGGCGCGCAGGGGTTCTGCGCCTGCGGGGCGGCGGCAGTGGCGGCCGCGACCGGGGCGACCGCGCCGATCAGCAGTGCGGTGGCGGACAGGGCGGCGGCCAGCGAGGTCTTGCGGGAGGTCGGCTTACGCATCGTCGTATCCCTCGGGGATGGGGGCGGTGAGGATAGCAGGATACCCGGGCGGGTATCCCGCGGGGGCAGTGGTTTCAATCGTGATCGGTGACGCCTGGCGCGGATTCGCCGCGGGTGAAGCGATTGACCAGCCAAGCGACGACGGCCAGCGCGAGGATGATCAGCCACGCCGGCAGGTGCAGCAGCTGCTGCAGGGTCTGGCCTTCCGGGCCTTCCGCCGCGGTCATCAGCGGCTGCAGCGGGTCGTAGAACCCGGCGAACACGATCGCGCCGAGCACCAGGCCGATGAAGAACACCACGCCGTCGATCCGGCCGGCGGCCGCGCCGACCACCGAGGTCCCCGGACAATAGCCGCCGAGCGCCATGCCGGCGCCGACCATCGCGCCGCCGAGCAGGGTGGCCCACAGGTAGGTGGTGGGCACGTAGACCTCCTCCGGCGACAGCAGGCCGACCGTCTCCAGCAGCCACAGCCCGGCCGCCGCGACCAGGATCGCGGTGAACATCACGTTGAACACCGTCCAGTCCTTGAAGCGCAACTGGCCGGTCAGGCGGCAGCCATTGCCGAGGCCGCCGCGCTGCAGCACGTAGCCGAACAGGCCGCCCAGCACCAGGCCCGAGAGCGGGCCGCTCCAACCGATCGGGAAGCTGCTCATTTCCACCACCCCTTGGTCAACAGGCCGAACACCGCCCCGACCGCGAAGAAGCCGATCAGGAACACGAAGCCCGCGGTCGCCAGCACCGCCGCGCCGGACAGGCCGAGGCCGCTGGTGCAGCCGAGCGAGATGCGCGCGCCCACGCCGGAGATGATCCCCGCCAGCAGCGCCATGCCCAGGCGCGCGGGCGAACCGAGCCGGTCCGGCCCGTCGATGCGCAGGCGGAAGTGGCCGGAGGCGAACGCGGCGATCAGCGCGCCGAGCAGCACCCCGAGCACTTCCCAGCTGATCCAGTTGGTGAGCGGATTGGCGCCGTCGGCGACCATCCCGCCGAGATACTCGTTGCTGGCGGTCGCGGCCGGCGCGACCGCCTTGGCCGTGACTGCTGCCACCGCGGTCGGCGCGCCGGAGGCGCCGAGGCCGTGGCCGGTCATGAGGAAGGTGAGCAGCAGCACCAGGCCGAGGATGACCCCGGTGAAGTGCGCATTCCAGATTGGACGTACGCGCATGGTCGGTTTCCTGTCGCACGGTCGCCGCGCCGGATGCGCGGCATACCCCGGAGGGCATGAAAACGCATACCACCCCGGGTGTCATGTTGCGTTGCGCAAGAGCCGCCGGGCTTTCGCCCCAGATCACAGAATGGCAGGCCAAACCGGAGCGGCGCGTGAAAAACCCCCCGGCGGCGTCGCCGGGGGGTGTGTTGGTGCGATCGCAGCGTTTGCGCGGCGGTGCCGCGCGCTGCCCTCAGCGCGGCTGCCAGTGCAGGCGCAGGGCGAACTCGCGGCCGGGCTGGTTGTAGTAGGCCGCGGTCTGGTAGCGGCGGTCGAACAGGTTGATCACGCTGGCCTGCAGCCGCCAGGCCGGAGCGAACTGCCAGTCCGCGCGCGCATCGACGGTGGCATAGCCGCCAACCCGCAGGGTGTTGGCCACGTCGTCCCAGCGTGCGGCCTCGGCGATCGCGGTCAGGCCCAGGTTCCAGTCGCCGAGGCGGCGGTCGAGATCGAGCCGCGCGCTGCGCGGGGGGCGGCGCGGTAGGCGGTTGTCGAAGTACGGCCCGCGGCTGCGGTTGCGCGCGTCCAGCCAGCCGAGTTGGCCGTGCACGGTCCAGTCCGCCAACTGCACCCGGCCGGTCAGCTCCAGCCCGCGGATGCGCGCTTTGTCGAGGTTGTTGGTGGCGAACAGGCGGCTGTCATAGGCGATCAGGTCGTCGATCACGGTCTGGTAGGCATTGAGTTGCACTTCCCAGTCCGCCGCGATCCGGCGCAGCGACAACTCGCTGCTGCGCGAGGATTCCGGGCGCAGGGCGGGGTTGCCGTAGTAGGGGTAGTACAGCTCGTTGAAGGTCGGCGTCTTGAACGCGGTGCCGTGGCTGGCCGCCAGCCGCCAGCCGGGCGCGAAGGTCCAGCCCCAGGCCAGGCTGCCGGTGGTCTTGCCGCCGAACTGGTCGTTGTCGTCATGGCGCAGGCTGGCCTGCAGCTCCTGCGCGTCGAACTGGCCGAGGTACTGCACGAAGGCGCCGCGGTTGCCGCGGCGGGCGGCGAACGGCGAGTACGCGGCCTGCACCCGGGCGCGATCGCGCAGCCAGTCGATCCCGCCGGTCAGGGACTGTCCGGGGGCCAACCGGGTCTCGCCCAGCAGGCTGGCGCTGTCGCGGGTGGAGTCGATCCGGCTGCTGAAGGCATGGCCGAGGAAGTTGGTGGTGTCGTCCTGGTTGCGGCCGAGGCTCAGTTGCACGCTGGTGCCCTCGCGCGGGGCCCAGCGCAGGCGCCCGCCGACCACCTGCTGGCGGTAGTCGTCGTTGTCGGAGTAGTCGCCGTCGTAGTCGTTGTGGCCGCTGGCGCGCAGGCCGTGCAGCTGCAGCAGCCAGGCCTCGTCCGGGCTGAAGTCGGCGCGCAGGCCGACGCTGTTGTTGCGGTAGCCGTCGCGGTCGGTGTGGGTGCCGGGGATGATGAAGCAGCCGGCGCCCTGCCAGGTCTGCGGGTTGAAATAGCCGCTGCACGCATTGATGCCGTCGGTGCGCTGGTGGGCCACCTCCAGTCCGATGCCGCCGCGCGCGCCGCGCAGGTCGAGCCCGGCGCTGGCCTCGCGCAGGCCGTGGCTGCCGGCGCCGACGCTGGCGCGGCCCTGCACCCCGGCCTGCCCGGGCAGGCGGCGGGTGAAGATCTGGATCACCCCGCCGATCGCGTCCGCGCCGTACAGCGAGGAGCGCGGCCCGCGCACGATCTCGATGCGCTCGATCTGCGCCAGCGGGATGTCCTGCAGCGCGGCCAGGCCGGCGGTGGTGGAGCCGATCCGCACCCCGTCCACCAGGACCAGCGTGTGGTCGGATTCGGTGCCGCGCATGAAGAGGCTGCTCAGCTTGCCCAGCCCGCCCTGGTTGACCAAGGTGATGCCGGGGCGGCCGCGCAGCAGTTCCGGCAGCGAGCGCGCCGGGCTGCGCGCGATCGCGTCGCGGTCGATCACCTCGACTGCGGCCAGCGAATCGGCGACGGTGAGCGGGGTGCGGGTGGCGGTGACCTGCACGGTGTCGAGCTGGCGCGCGATGCCGTCGTCGCCGGCCTGCGCGGCGAGCGGGGCGAGGGCAGTCAGGAGTGCGGCGGCGAGCCGGCGCGGCGGGAGGGAGTGGATCGGCAGCATGGTGGTGTCTCCGGCGCGCACGCCCGCGCGCCCAGGGATGGCAGGGCGGCGGCGGGACGGAAGGCAGGCCACGGACACGGCGTGCGGGCGCACGCGCGGAACCGCGCGACGCCCTCCGCATCGCCACCGGACATGCTCGGGGCCGGTCTCCGGGCTTGCGCGCGGAACATCGGGGATGTTCCCGGCCAGCGCCTTCCCATGCGGCATCGCGGGCGATGCGGGCACAGTGGCGGATGCTGGCGTCGACGCGCCTACCGTTGCGGGGGCAGCGCCGGACTGGCGGTGGGGGCACCGCGGCACCGGCTTCCCGTTTCAACCCGCCGGACGCGCCGGCGGGTCACCTCGAGCCACACCAGTGTACCCCGGCGCGGGCTCAGTCGCTGCCGGCCGCGCCGCGCTCGTCGTCGAACAGGCCGAGCGCCGGCGCGGCCTCGGCGTCCGGATGGCGGGTGGTGACCGGCGCCGCGGCCGGGCGTCCGCGCGGCGGGGGCAGTTCGGCCGCCGCGGCTTCGGCGGCCTGCACCAGTTCCGCGCGCCGCGCGTCCGGGACCTGCTGCCAGTGGCAGTCGCACAGCGCGCCCTCGAGCGCATACAGCAGGTTCAGGCTGGGCTTGAAGCCGGCGCGCTTGACCCGGATCCAGGCCCCGACCGCGCCGACCGCGGCCAGGTCCTCGCGGGTGCGCAGGCCGACCTGGCGCAGCCACGCCGCGGACTTCGGGCCGATGTTGCGCAGCCGCGGGGCGCCGCTCATGCCAGCGCCTCCAGGTAGGCGGCGGCGATCGCCTCCAGCCCCTGCTGGTCGTCGGCGCTGAAGCGCGCCGGGCGCGGGCTGTCGAGGTCGAACACGCCGACCAGCGCGCCGTCCGCCGCGACCAGCGGGATCACCAGCTCGGAGCGGCTGGCGGCGTCGCAGGCGATGTGCCCGGGGAAGGCGTGCACGTCGTCCACCCGCTGGGTCTGGCGGGTGCGCGCGGCGGCGCCGCACACGCCCTTGTCGAGCGGGATGCGCACGCACGCCGGCAGTCCCTGGAACGGGCCGACCACCAGCTCGGTGCCGTCGTAGAAGTAGAAGCCGACCCAGTTGAGGTCGGGCAGCGCACGGTAGACCAGCGCCGACAGGTTGGCGGCGTTGGCGATCCGGTCGCGCTCGCCGTGCAGCAGCGCGCGCGCCTGCGCCAGCAGCTGCGCGTAGCGTTCCGGCGGGCTGCCGGTCAGGGGTTCGAGGGCGAAGCTCATGCCGGCAGTCTAGCAAGCGCCGCGCGCCTGCTTACCATGGGCGCCCGCGACTGCGAGGACGCCCCATGTTCGCCGTATACGTGACCGGCACCGACACCGGCATCGGCAAGACCCTGGCCAGCGCGAGCCTGCTGCATGCGCTGCGCGCGCGCGGGCTGCGCGCGGCGGGGATGAAGCCGGTGGCCAGCGGCTGCGCGCGCGTCGAGGGTGAATGGCGCAATGCCGACGCGCTGGCGCTGCATCGCGCGGGCGAACCGGGGATCGCCTATGCCGACGTCAACCCGTTCGCGCTGGAGCATCCGCTGGCGCCGGAGCTGGCCGCGCGCGATGCCGGCGTGGAGGTCGCGCTGGGGCCGATCCTGGACGCGCACGCGCGGCTGGCGGCGCGGGTGGACGCGCTGGTGGTGGAGGGCGTGGGCGGCTGGGCCGCGCCGCTGTCGGCCAGCCTGATGCAGGCCGACCTGGTGCGCGCGCTGCGCCTGCCGGTGCTGCTGGTGGTGGGCCTGCGCCTGGGCTGCCTCAACCACGCCCTGCTGAGCGCGCGCGCGATCGCCGCCGATGGCCTGCACCTGGCCGGCTGGATCGGCTCGCACGTGGACCCGGCGATGGCGCGGGTCGAGGACAACCTCGCCATGCTGCGCGCGCGCCTGCCGGCGCCGTGCTGGGGCGTGCTGCCGCATGCGCCGGACGGCCAGCCGCAGGCGCTGGCCGCGCACCTGCGCGTGCCGACGTTGGCCGCCTAGCGGCCGCGCGCGCAAATGCAGACGCCCGGGCAGGCCCGGGCGTTTGCGTGAGTGGCCATGCGCGCCGGCTCAGCCCCGTGGCGGCGACGCGGTGGTCAGCGGCGCGGCGTCCAGGGCCTCCACCTCGGCCTGCTCGGCGGCCAGGCGCTCGCGGTCGTGCGCGTGGTCGCGCGCCAGGTACAGGTAGAACGCCGGCAGCACGAACAGGGTGAACAGGGTGCCGATGGTCATCCCGGAGGCGATCGTCATCCCCATCGAGAAGCGCGCGGCGGCGCCCGGGCCCTTGGCCAGCAGCAGCGGGATCATCGCGAACACCAGCGCGGCGGTGGTCATCAGCACCGGGCGCAGGCGGATGCCGGCGGCCTGCTCGATCGCCTCGCGCTTGGACAGCCCCTGCGCCTGCAGCTTGTTGGCGAACTCCACGATCAGGATGCCGTGCTTGGAGATCACCCCGATCAGGGTGACCAGGCCGACCTGGGTGTAGATGTTGATGCTCATGCCCGGGAAGGCCTCGATCCCGGCGAACTGCAGCACGTTGGCGACCAGCGCCAGCACGTTGAGGGTGAGCAGCGCGCCGCTGATCGCCATCGGCACGGTCAGCAGCATGATCAGCGCGTCGCGGAAGCTCTCGAACTGGGCCGACAGCACCAGGTAGATCACGATCAGCGCCAGCACCAGGGTCAGCACCATGGCCGAGCCCTCCTGCATGAACTGGCGCGACTCGCCGGCGTAGTCCACCCCGTAGCCCTGCGGCAGCACGTCCTTGGCGGCCTGGTCGAGGATCGCCAGCGCCTCGCCCTTGCTCACGCCCGGGCGCGGGGCGAACGTGATCGAGACCGCGTTGAGCTGCTGGAAGCGCTTGAGCGACTGCGGCTGCACGCTGTCCTTTAGGTGCACGATGGTGGACAGCGGGATCAGCTGGCCGTCGCGGGTGCGGGTGTAGTAGTTCTCCAGGTCGTGCGCGTTCAGCCGGCGCTCGCGCTCGACCTGCGGAATCACCCGGTAGGAGCGGTTCTGCATCGCGAACAGGTTGGAGTAGCCGCCGGCCAGCATCGCCGACATGTCCGCGGCCAGCGTGCGCATGTCGATGCCGAGGGTGGCGGCCTTGTCGCGGTCGATCACCACCTCGACCTGCGGCTTGTCGATCTTCAGGTCCTTGTCGAGGAAGATGAAGCGGCCGCTGGCGCGGGCCTTGGCCAGCACCGCATCCGCCAGCTCCGACAGCTGGCCGAGCTCGCCCACCCCGTTGATGATGAACTCGCCGCCGCCGGCGCCGCCGCCGGCGCTGGGCAGCGAGGGCGGCACCAGCGAGAAGATGTTCAAGCCGGTGACCTGCGCCAGCTTGGGCTGCAGTTCCTGCTGCAGCACCTGGTTGGTGGAGCGGCTGCGCTGGCTCCACGGCTTGAGCACGAAGCCGCCCATCGCCATCGGGCTGGCGCCGCCGCCGCTGCCGCCGAAGCCGCCGTTGAACAGGAAGTAGTCCTCGATCTCCGGGATGCCCTTGGCGATCCGGTTGATCTCCTCGGTGTAGCGCTCGACGTACTCGAGGGTGGCGGTGGGGTCGGCGCTGGCGACCGAGAAGATGAAGCCCTCGTCCTCCAGCGGCGCCGGCTCCTTGGGCGCGGTGGTGTACAGGAACACGCAGCTGACCAGCACGATCAGGCCGAACGCGGCGATCACCGGCTTGGTGTCCAGCGCGCCATGCAGGCGCCGCTGGTAGGCGTGGCGCAGGCGCTCGAAGCGGGCGTCCAGCCATGCCTCCAGCCCGCCCTTCGGGTGCGCCGGGTCGTGCGCCTTGAGCATGCGTGCGCTCATCATCGGGCTCAAGGTCAGCGCGATCACGCCGGACAGCAGCACCGACCCGGCCAGGGTGAACGCGAACTCGGTGAACAGCACCCCGGTGAGGCCGCCCTGGAAGCCGATCGGCAGGTACACCGCGACCAGGGTGGTGGTCATCGCCACCACTGGCCAGGCCAGCTCGCGCGCGCCGCGGATGGCGGCGTCGAACGGGGTCATACCCTCCTCGATGTGGCGGTGGATGTTCTCCAGCACGATGATCGCGTCGTCCACCACGATGCCGATCGCCAGCACCATCGCCAGCAGGGTCAGCAGGTTGATGGTGAAGCCGAGCACCAGCATCAGGAACAGGGTGCCGACCAGCGACAGCGGGATGGTCACCGCCGGGATCAGCACGCTGCGCAGCGAGCCGAGGAACAGATAGATCACCACGATCACGATCACCAGCGCCTCGACGATGGTGCGGATGACCTCGTTGATGGCGTCGTTGATCGCCTCGGTGCTGTCGTACGGGATGGTCGCGGTGATCCCCTGCGGCAGCTGCGGCACGATCTGGCTGTCCCACAGCTTGCGCACCGCGCGGATCACGTCCAGCGAGTTGGCGTCCGGAGCGACGTAGATGCCCATGAAGGTCGCCGCCTGGCCGTTGATGCGCACCGAGGTGCCATAGCTCTCCGAGCCGAGCACCACGTCGGCCACGTCGCGCAGGCGGATGATCGCGCCGTCCTGCTCGCGCACCACCAGGTTGCGGAACTGCTCGGGGGTGCGCAGGTCGGTCCCGGCGGTCATGTCGATCGCCACCATCTGGCCCTTGGTCGAGCCGACCGCCGCCAGCACGTTGTTGGCCTGCAGCGCATTGGCCACGTCGCTGGCGGTGACCTTGAGCGCGGTCATCTTCTCGGGCTTGAGCCAGATGCGCATGGCGAAGGTGCCGGCACCGAGGATCTCCGCGCGCTGCACGCCGGGCACGGTCACCAGCTTGGGCTGGATCACCCGGGTCAGGTAGTCGCTGATCTGGTTGTTGTCGAGGGTGTCGCTGGCGAACGAGACGTACATCGCCGCGATCTGCTCGCCCTGCTGCAGGTCGATCACCGGGTCCTCGGACTGCGGCGGCAGCTGGCCGCGCAGCTTGTTGACCTTGGCGCTGATCTGGGTCAGCGCCTGGTTCGGGTCCTTGTCGAGGCGGATGTAGGCCTGGATGCTGCTCACCCCCGCCGAGCTGGTCGAGGCGATGTAGTCGATGCCCTCGGCGCTGGCGATCTCGCGCTCCAGCGGGGTGGTGATGAAGCCCTGGATCAGGTTGGCGTCGGCGCCGTAGTAGGTGGTGGTGACGTTGACCACCGCGTTGCGCAGCTCCGGGTACTTGCGCACGTTCAGCTCGCTGAAGGCGCGCAGGCCGAACAGCAGGATGAACAGGCTGACGACCATCGCCAGCACCGGCTTCCTGATGAAGATGTCGGTGAATTTCATGCGGATCCTGCGCGTGCGGCGGGGCGGGGGCGGGCGGTCAGCGGTTCGGGACCTGCGGGTGCAGCTCGGCGGCCGGGCGGACGCTGTTGTTGATCGTCACCTCGGCGTCGTTGCGCAGCTTCAAGAGCCCGGAGGACACCACCTGCTCGCCCGGCTTGAGCCCGGATTCGACCGCGATCAGGTCGCCACGGGTGGCGCCGGTCTTGATGAAGCGTTGGGTCACCACGAGCTTCTGCCCGGTCAGCGGCTTGCCCTGCATGTCGGTCTCGCCCGGCTTGCGCGCGACGCGGGTGACCACGAACACCGCGTTGCCGTAGGGGTTGAAGCTGACCGCGGTCTGTGGGATCACCACCACCTCGCGCGGTGCGCCGAGGTCGAAGCGCACCCGGGCGAATCCGCCCGGGAGGGCGGTGCCGTCCGGGTTGCGCAGGCGCGCGCGCGCGGTGAGGTTGCGGGTCTGCGGGTCCACCTGCGGCTCGACCGCGGTGATCGTGCCGGCCAGCGGCTGGCCGGGCAGGGTGTCCAGGCTCGCCTCGATCGCGGTGCCGGGCACCAGCTTGCCGGCCAGTTGCTCGGGCAGGGTGAAGTCGAGGTCGATCGGATCGAGCTGCTGCAGGCTCACGATCGCGCTGCCGGGCGCGACGTACTGGCCGAGGTTGACCTTGCGGATGCCGAGCACGCCGGCGAACGGCGCGCGGATGGTCTTCTGCGCGATCAGCGCGCGCTGCGCCTCGACCTGCGCGCGCGCGGTCGCGGCGGCGGTCTGCTTCTGCTGCACGTCGTCCTTGGAGACCAGCTGGTCCTGGCCGAGCTTGGCCCAGCGCTCGGCCTGCACCTGGGCCAGCCGCGCCGAGGCCTCCAGCGCCTTGAGCGTGGCTTCCTCGCTGGCGGTGTTGAGTTCCACCAGCAGCGCGCCGGCCGCGACCTTCTGCCCGGAGTCGAACGCGATCCGGCGCACCACTCCGCCGGCTTCGGTGGTGACCTCGGTGCCGTTGACCGCGACCAGCGTGCCGACCGCCTCGCCGCTGTCGGCCCAGCGCTCGGTGCGCGCGGTATAGGTGCTGACCGCGATCGCCGGTTGCGGCATGTGGTCGAAGAATTCGTTGGTCTTGCGCGCGAATACCGCCTTGACCAGGAACACGCCGCCGAACACGACGGCCACGACCGCCAGCATCAGGATCCAGCGCAGGGCGACCTTCGGGGGGCGTTGGGGGGCAGTGGCAGGCGGCATGGGATCCTCGGGCAGCGGCGCGAATTTATTGAACCACTTGGTGCACTATCGTCCCCCGCCGCGCGCAACGCGCGCAAGCATGACCGATGGCAGGGGCTGCACCGGCATGATGCCTGCCCATTGGGGCTGGCCTCCATCACGCCGCATGCACGCGGCACGCACGAGGGGTTTACGCAGCAGGCGCGCGCGCGGAGGCAGAGCGGGCGCGGCCATGGGCGGACGCCGACCGGCATGAAAAAACCCGGCGGCCGTGGGCCGCCGGGTGCAAAGCGCCGCGCCGCCGCAAGGCGGGGCGCGGGCGGAGGGGGAACGGGGCAGCGGCTTACTTGGCGGCCTTGGCGCCGACCTTGGCCGCCTTCTCGAGCTGCTCGCCGGCCTGCGCCGCGGCCTGCTCGAACTGGCCCTTGGCCAGCGCACCGAGCGCCTCGCCGGTCTTCATCATCTGCGCCAGCACCTGCTGGGTGACGCCGATGCCGCGCTCGAGGTTGCCGCGCGCGACCTGCAGCCCCTTCGGCAGCACGGCCTTGAGGGCGTCCATGTCGCGCACGTCGGCCAACTCGCCCCAGTAGGCGAAGGTGGCCTGGGTGGTCTCCTCGAGGGCGGACAGCTGCAGGCCGGCGGTCTTCTCCGCATGCGCCAGCATCAGGCGCTGGGCCTGCGCGGCGGCATCGGCGAACTGGCGGGCGGCCTGGTTGAACTGCTCGTTGAACGCGTACATGGCGGTCTCCTGCGTGGACGCCGGCAGGGGGTGCCGGGTTGTGCGGCGCAACATAGCGGGGTTCTTGTTGCAATGCAACATGCATCCGACGGGTGGTCGCCCGGCGTTCATCCCGGCCCGACTGGCGTGCCGCGCTGGCGGGGACGGCAGCCCTCAGCCGCCGCCGCGGCGGCCGAACCGACGCCACGGCCCGCGCGGGCGCGGCAGCAGGCCCTCGGCCGGGGGCGGGATCGCGCCCGCGCCGGCGACGCTGCGCGCCAGCGGGGCCAAGTGGTGCAGCGCGCGCGCATAGACCCCGCGCTTGAAGCTGACGACGTGCTGCGCCGGGTACCAGAAATCGACCCAGCGCCACTGGTCGAATTCGGGTCGGTCGGTCGCATCCAGCCGCAGGTCGGCCTCCTCGCCGCGGAAGCGCAGCAGGAACCACACCTGCTTCTGGCCGATGCACGGGGGCGCCTCGTGCCGGCGCACGGCGCGCGGCGGCAGCCGGTAGCGCAGCCAGCCGGGGGTGTTGCCGAGCACCTCCACGTGCGCGGGCAGCAGCCCGGTCTCCTCGCGCAGTTCGCGCAGCATCGCCTCGCGCGGGGTCTCGTCGCTGTGCATCCCGCCCTGCGGGAACTGCCAGCCGTCGCGCTGCACCCGGCGCGCCCAGAACACGCGGCCGTCGTCGCGCATCAGCACGATGCCCACGTTGGGGCGATAGCCGTCCGGATCGATCACGATGCGGACTCCCGAAGGTCACTGGCCCCGACTCTGCCAGCCTAGCGCCGCCTGCCGCAACACGGGGCGATGCGGATTGACGCCCCGGCCCCCGGCATGAATAATTCGCGATTCCCGCGTGGCTATGTAGCTCAGCCGGTTAGAGCACAGCACTCATAATGCTGGGGTCGGTGGTTCGAGTCCACCCATAGCCACCAGTCGCGACGACCCGCCGCCCGGCGGGTTTTTCGTGGCCGCCCGCCCGCGCCGGAGCCGCGCATGGACATCTTCAAGGTCTTCACCATCGAGGCCGCGCACCGCCTGCCGAACGTCTCGCCCGGGCACAAGTGCGCGCGCCTGCACGGGCACTCGTTCCGGATCGAGATCCACGTCAGCGGCGAAGTCGGGGCCGATAGCGGCTGGGTCATGGACTTCGCCGACATCAAGGCAGCGTTCCGCCCGCTCTACGAGCAGCTCGACCACCATTACCTGAACGAGATCCCGGGGCTGGAGAACCCGACCAGCGAGCGCCTGGCGGTCTGGATCTGGGATCGCCTGAAGCCGGTGCTGCCGGCGCTGTCGCAGGTGGTGGTGCACGAGACCTGCACCTCCGGCTGCCGCTACCGCGGCTGAATGCGGCCGCAGATCGATTGACAATCATTCGCGTTTGCGGTCTGATCGCATCCACGATCAGGAAGCCGCCATGTACGTCTGCATCTGCAACGGGGTCACCGAGCGCCAGGTCCGCGAAGCCGCGGAGGCCGGCTGCACCAGCGTGGCCGAACTGACCATGCGCACGGGCCTCGGGGCCACCTGCGGCAGTTGCCTGGGGCTGGCCGCGGAACTGCTGCAGGAGGCCCGCCAGCCGCGCAGCGTGCCCCTGCCGGTCCTGCCCTGCGCCGCCTGATCGCGGCCGTCCGCGCCACGGGCGTGCCCGGCAGGCTAGAGTGGAGGCCCCGCGCGAACGAAGGAGCCGGCCATGCAGGGCGACCCCAAGGTCATCGACTACCTCAACAAGGCGCTCTACAACGAGCTGACCGCGATCAACCAGTACTTCCTGCACGCCAAGATGCTCAAGAACTGGGGCCTGAAGGAGCTGGCGGCGCACGAGTACCACGAGTCGATCGACGAGATGAAGCATGCCGATGCGCTGGCCGAGCGCATCCTGTTCCTGGAGGGGCTGCCGAACTTCCAGGCGCTGGGCCGGCTGCGGATCGGCGAGACCCCGCGCGAGCTGCTCGAGTGCGACCTCGCGCTGGAGCGGGACGCGGTGCCGCTGCTGCGCGAGGGGATCGCCCATTGCGAATCCGTGCGCGATTTCGTCAGCCGTGACCTGCTGGCCAGGATCCTCGCGTCCGAGGAGGAGCACATCGACTGGCTGGAGACCCAGCTGTCGCTCATCGCGCGCCTGGGCGAGGCGCAGTACCTGGCGCAGCACCTGCACCACGGGGAATGAGCCGGCCGCGCCGCAGCGGGTCGCCCGCGCGGCTCAATGCGGGGCGAGCGGCACCTTGGCCTGCAGCGCGCGCTTGACCTCGGCGAACTCGGTCACGATCCGCCCGACCAGCACCTCGGGGTTGGCCAGGGTGCCGTCGCGCGCGCCGTGTTCCAGCTCGCGCGCGGCGTCGGACAGGGTGCGCGCGCCGACGTTGGCGCTGGAGGACTTCAGGGTGTGCGCGGCGACCCGCAGCGCGATCGGATCGTTGGCGACCGCCGCGCGCTCCAGCTGTGCGATCAGGCGCGGGGCGTCCTCGAGGTAGACCTGGACGATGCGATCGACCTCGTCGCCGAGCACCTCGCGCAACTCGTCGAGCACGCTGGCATCCAGCACCGGCGGGCTGCGCAGGGCCGATTCCTCGGCCGCCGGCAGCGGTTCCGGCACCGGCAGGCGGGCGCCGCGCCAGCGCTGCAGGCAGCGCTCCAGTTCGCCGCGGGTGACCGGCTTGGCGAGGTAGTCGTCCATGCCGGCATCCAGGCACTTCTGGCGGTCGCCGGCCATCGCATTGGCGGTCATCGCCACGATCGGCAGCCGCCGCGCGGCATGCCGGGCCTGCTCGAGGGCGCGCCAGCGGCGGGTCGCGGTGTAGCCGTCCAGCACCGGCATCTGGCAGTCCATCAGGACCAGGTCGAACTGCCCGGCGTCCAGCTTCTCCAGCGCGATCTCGCCGTTACTGGCGGTCTCGCACACGCTGCCGAGCACTTGCAGCAGGCGCTGCGCGACCATCAGGTTGACCGGGTTGTCCTCCACCAGCAGCACCCGCATCGGGCGCTCGGGATCCTCCGCCGGGGGCGGTGGCGGCGGCGGGATCGCGTCCGGGTCGTGGCTGGCCCAGGCCACGCCCGAGGAGGACAGCACCGCGCGCAGGTCGGCATCGGGCGCGTTGCGCGCGATCACGGTCATCCCCGCCGGCAGGTCGAGGGTGGCGGCGTCGTCGCCGCGCAGGAACACCAGGCGCACCTCGCCGTACAGATTGCGCCGTTCGAGGTTGCGCGCCAGCGCGACCGCCGTGCTGCGCATGCTGGCCAGATCCGCCAGCACCACCGAGAACGTCCATGGCTCGCCCTGGTCATGGGCCCGGCGCAGGCGGTCCAGGGCTTCCTGGGTGTTCTCCACGCTGGTGATGCGCAGCCCCCAGTTCGGCAGCAGCAGGGTCAGGCGCATGCGCAGCCGGGCATCGGTGGTGATCAGCAGGACGCGGCCGCCGTGCAGTTCGGTCGGCGCGGTGCTGATGTCGCCTTGCACCTTCAGCAGCGGGACCTCGAACCAGAAGGTGGAGCCTTGGCCGGGCGTGGACTCGACCCCGATCTGGCCGCCCATCAAGCCGACGATGCGCTTGCAGATGGCCAGGCCCAGGCCGGTGCCGCCGTACAGCCGGGTGGTCGAGGCATCCGCCTGCGTGAACGCCTGGAACAGGCGCTGCTGCACCTCGGGGGCGATGCCGATCCCGGTGTCGCGGACCTCGAAGCGCAGCACGTGCTGGGCGGGCGTCTCGCGCAGGCGGCGGATGGTGAGGGTCACGCCGCCGCGCTCGGTGAACTTGACCGCATTGCTGACCAGGTTGGTCAGCACCTGGCGCAGGCGCACCGGGTCGCCGCGCACCGGCAGGCGCACGCCCGGCTCGATCACCAGCTGCAGGCGCAGGCCCTTGGCCTCGGCCGGCTTCTCCATGAGCGCGATGACGCCTTCGGCCATGTCGCGCAGGTTGAAGGTGGTGGTCTCCAGGGTCAGCTTGTCGGCCTCGAGCTTGGAGTAGTCGAGGATGTCGTCGACGATCCGCAGCATCTGCTGGGCCGAGGTCGCGGCGGTGCGCACCAGTTCCAGCTGGTCGGGCTGCAGCCGCGAGTTCATCAGCAGATCCAGCATCGGCACGATGCCGTTGAGCGGGGTGCGGATCTCGTGGCTCATCGTGGCCAGGAACTCGCCCTTGGCCATCACCGCGGACTCGGCGGCCTGCTTGGCGAGGGTCAGCTCCCGCTCGAGCTCGGTGTGGCGGGTGATCTCCCGCTGCAGCGCGCTGACCTCCTCCTCGCCGCGGCGGCTGCGCTCGCGCTGCTCGCGCAGCAGGGCTTCGCGCCGCTGCACGGTGAAGGCCAGGGTGGTGGTGGCGAACACCGTGAGCAGGGCGAGGATCAGCGCCAGCAGCTGCCACGGGCCCTTGACCCCGATGCGGTCGACCAGCAGCGCGAGGGTGGCGCCGGCGGCCGCGCCCAGCGCCAGCCAGCGGGCGGCGAGCCAGTCGAAGCCGGGGCGTTCGTCGGTGCTCACAGGGTGGCGTGCTGGAAGTCGAATTCGAGCGCCTGCTCGGCGCGCTGGACCAGGTTGCCCTGGATGAAGTCGATGCCGCCCATCCACAGGGCGGCGGCCGCCTGCGGGTCCTCGACCCGCTGGCCGATCACCTGCAGACCGAGGCGGTGCGCGCGGTCGATCACGCTGCGCATCTCGTCGCGCAGCTCCGGCGGCAGCGGTTGGCGCGCGAAGTCCGGCGAGAGCCGGACGAAGCCCAACGGCAGCTGCGACAGCAACTGGCCGGCCTCTTCGCCGTCGCGGTACTGGCTGAGGCAGATCTGTACCCCGGCCGGGACCAGCCGCTCGCACACCTGGCGCAGCAGGATGGCGTGCACCAGCGCGTCCTCCAGGCGCAGGTCTATGACCAGCGCGGTGCCGTCCATCGCCGCGGCCTCGAGCATGCGCACGAGCTCGTCGGCATAGCCGTCCTGCGCCAGCGTGCGCGGGGACTGCGAGACGAACAGGCGCACCGGGCGGCCCTCCGCACGCCGCCGTTGCAGGATCTGCAGCGATTTCGCCAGCACCTGGCGGTCGAGCGCCGGCAGCAGGCCGGCGGACTCGGCCAGCGGCAGGAATTCGCCGGCCACGTACTCCCGACCGTCGCCGTCGCGCAGCCGCACCAGGACCTGGAACTGGGCCTGGTCACCGCCGGCGACCGCCACGATCGGCTGGAACGCCAGCACCAGCCCGTCGCCGTCGAGTGCGGTGCGCAGGGCATCCAGCAGGCGGTGCCCGGCGGCCGCCTCGGGCGGGGCATAGCAGGCGATCCCGGCCGGATCCGTGCGCGCGGCGCGCAACGCGTCCTCGGCCGCGGCCAGCACCGCGCCACTGTCGGCAAAGCCGTGGGCCAGGCGGGTGCCGCCGATCACAGCGCGCAGCCGCAGCGGCTCGCCGTCGCAATGGAAGTCGTGGTAGCCGATCCCGTCGCGCAGCTGGCGCGCAAGCGCGCGCAGGGCGTCCTCATCCTCCTCCGCGGCGAGCACCAGGAAGGCGTTGTCGCTCAGGCGTGCGGCCGCGTGCGCGCCGGTCAGTTCGCGCAGGCGGCGGCCGGCATCGTTCATCAGCGCCTCGAAGCCGGCATAGCCGTAGCGGTTGCGCAGCGCGCCGGCATTGCCGAGTTCCAGCAGCAGTACGCCCCCGCGGCCACCGGCCGCGGCCTCGCCCACCCGGCGCATCAGCGCCGGGCGGGTCAGCAGGCCGGTGACCGGATGCTGCTCGTTCTCGGCGTCCGTCGCCGGCCGCCGCAGCAGCGCACGCGCGCGCCGGACCCGGCTCTGCACGGCGGCGATCAGGTGGCGCGGGCGCACCGGCTTGACAATGTAGTCGTCGGCGCCGAACTCCAGCACCTCCAGTTGCCGCTCGGGGTCCTGGTCGCCGGTTAGGAACACCACCGGCACGTGCGCGAAGCGCGGGTGTTCGCGGATCTGCACGGTCAGCGCGGTGCCGCTGATGCCCGGCAGGTGCAGGTCCATCAGCACCAGGTCGGGGTCGAAGCGCTCCATCGCCGCCATCACCTGCTCCGGCACCGCGACCACCTCCGCCTGCATGCCGGCCCCGCGCAGGATGGCCTCGGCGAACAGCGCCTGGCTGCGGTCGTCCTCGACCACCAGGATCCGGTACGGGGGTTCGGCGGCGTGGGTGTCCATGGTGTGGCGCGGTCCGGTGGGGGCCAGGGCCGCTGCGCGTGCAGCGAGCCGGAAGGCTTCCAGTTTGACGCAAAACCCTAGTGCACGGGGCCAGCCGGCTCAACCCGTGCGCAGCCGGGCCAGCCCGCGTGCCAGCCGCCGCCACAGCCAGCGCACCAGCAGCGCCAGGGCCAGAGTGACTGCGACCGCCAGCACCAGCGCCAGCCAGGGATGGCTGAACACCAGCGCCAGCGCGCCGACCACCAGCGCGTCCTCGGTCGCGGACGCCGTCCAGTTGCTCAGGGGTTCCGGCGAGGTGTTGATGGCCGCGCGGGTGCCGGCCTTGAGCAGATGGCTGGTGAGGGCGACCCCGGCGCCGGTGGCGAGCATGCCGACCCCGAGCTGGCCGTCCGGGGACATCGCGGCGGCCGCCAGGAAGGCGCCGGCCGGGATCCGCAGCAGGGTGTGCAGCAGGTCCCACAGCGAATCCACCCCGGGGATCTTGTCGGCGAAGAATTCCGCCGCCGCCAGCACCCCGGACACTCCGAGCACCCACGGCGACTGGGTCGCCTGCAGCGCCTCCGGCAGTTGCAGCCACCCCAGCGCCCCGGCGAGGCCGACGCCGAACACCGTGAGGTACACGCGGATGCCCGCGAGCCAGGCCAGCAGCACTCCGATCGCGAACAGGTGCGCCTGCTCCATCGCCGCCCTCCGCGCCGCCCCGGCGCGCCTGCAGTGTAGCCGCCGCGGGGCGTGCGGGTTGACGCGGGCCGGGCGGACGGCGATAAGGGCGAGCATGTCGATCGAGCATCCGCCGGCCTCGGTGCGCGATGCCGGCCATCCGCGGCTGGCGCTCCTGCTGCTGGTGCTGGCGGCGCTGCTGCTGGGGGGCTGGGGGGCGTGGCGGAGCTTCGCGCCGCAGCCGGGCAACGCGCGCGAGACCATCGCCGCGCAGCGCGCCCGGATCGACGCGCTCGAGCAGCAGGTGGCGACCCTGCGCCGCTCCGACCAGATCAGCCGCCAGGCCAACGCCGAATTGCAGGGCACCCTGGCCGAGCGCGACGAGGAGATCGCCAGCCTGCGCGCCGACATCGCCTTCTACGAGCGCTTCGTGGGCGCCACCGGCCAGCGCCATGGGCTCGCGGTGCACGAACTGCGGCTGGTGCCGCAGCGCGACCCGCAGCTGTGGCACTTCACCGCGACCCTGACCCAGAACCTGAGCCGCGACGCGGTCAACCGCGGGCGCCTGCAATTGCAGGTCGAGGCCAGCGACGGCCGTCGCCTGCGCAAGCTGGACTGGGCCACCCTGCGCCAGCAGCAGGATGCGCCCGGAGTGCCGTATTCGTTCAAGTATTTCCAGCAGGTCGAGGGCGACATCCTGCTGCCGCCGGGGCTCAAGCCGGTGCGGGTGGTGGTGCGCCTGCAGCCGGACTCCGGCGCGGCGGTCGAGTCCGGCTTCACCTGGAGCGAGGCCACTGCGGGCGCGGCGCCGGCCGGCGGCGGCGCGCATCCCGCGCGCAAACGGCGCTGAATCGGCGGTTGAAGCGCGCTGCCGCAGGCCCCATGCTGCGCGCATGGACACCACCCCCACTCTCGCCGAGGCGGCCGCGCCGTCCGCCCCGCTGCTGCACTTCACCCCCGCCGCGGCCGCCAAGGTACGCGAGCTGATCGCCGAGGAGGGCAACCCGGCGCTCAAGCTGCGGGTCTACATCCAGGGCGGCGGCTGCTCCGGCTTCCAGTACGGCTTCGAGTTCGATCCCGGCCAGGAGCCCGACGACGCGGCGATCGTCACCGACGGCGTCACCCTGCTGGTCGACCCGCTGAGCCTGCAGTATCTGATCGGCGCCACGGTGGACTACAGCGAGAGCCTGAGCGGGGCGCAGTTCGTGATCCGCAACCCGAACGCCAAGACCACCTGCGGCTGCGGCAGCAGCTTCACGGTATGAACGCGGGGCGCATGCCGGCAGCGGCTTGCGCCTATGCCTTCGTCGACGGCGCGCTCGAGCGCGCCGAGCACCTGCGCGAGGACCCCGCGGCGCGGCTTGCGTTGTGGCCGCAGGCGCGGGTGCTGGTGCTGGACGACGCCGGCCGCGCACCGGCGGACGCGCAGGGCCGTCCGCTGGCGGTGCACGGCGCGCAGCTGGCGGCCGACCCCGCGCAGGCGACCTGGCTCGGGCTGGACGCACAGGGCCAGGGCTGGTTCCTGGCCGAGGACGTGGCGCCGTCGGCGCTGGCGGCCGCGCAGTGGCTCGACCTGCGCCGCGCCGCCGCCGCATGGCCTGCGGCCGAGGCCACTGCGTTCGCGCAGGCGCGCGCACTGCAGCACTGGCATCGCCGCCATCGCCACTGCAGCGTCTGCGGCGCCGGCCTGCGCTACCTGCGCGCCGGCTGGCTGGCGCAATGCATCGCCTGCGCGGCCGAGCACTACCCGCGCACCGACCAGGCGGTGATCGTCGCGGTCGGCGCCGGCGACCACCTGCTGCTGGCGCGCCAGGCGGCCTGGCCGCGTCGGCGCTGGTCGGTGATCGCCGGCTTCGTCGAGCCGGGCGAAACCCTGGAGCAGGCGCTCGCGCGCGAGGTACACGAGGAGACCGGGGTGCGCGTGCGCCCCGGCAGCGCGCGCTACTTGGGCTCGCAGCCGTGGCCGTTCCCCGGCGCGCTGATGCTCGGGTTCCTGGCCGAGGCGGACGCCGGGCCGGGCGCAGTCGCGGTCGGGCACGAACTGGAGGACGCGCGCTGGTTCCCGCGCGAGGACGTGCGCGCCGCGCTCGAGCGCGATGCCGACAGCGCCGACGTGCCCGGCGAGGGCATCGTGCTGCCGGCGCCGCTGTCGATCGCGCGCCACGTCATCGCGCGCTGGCTGCAGGACCGCGCCGGGGGCGCCGGCTAGCCCATGGCCGCCGCGCTGCTGGCGATCCTGCTCGCGTTGGCCATCGGCTGGGGCGCGCCGCGCATGGTCGCCGGCCTGCGCCGCCCGCGCGCCGTGCGGGCGTGGTACGCCGCGCTGGGGCGGCGTGGCCCGCCGGCGGCGGGCCGGGCGACGCGGATCGCCCGGCTGGCGCTGGCGGTGCTGCCGCCGGTGCTGGCGCTGGCATGGCTGCAGTGGACGCTGCCCGGCGCGGCTGCCGCGGCCCTGCTGGGCGCTCTGGTGCTGGCGTGGAGTTGGGATCCGCGCGGACTCGATCGCGACGTGGCGGCGGTCACCGCGGCCACGGATGCGGCCGGGCGGCATGCCGCGGCGGCCCGCCTGTGGCCGCCGGGCGCCGCGGCGCGGCAGGAGCCGTCGGCGCTGGTCGAGGCCCTGTTCGCCAGCGCCCGCCGGCGCTGGTTCGGACCGCTGCTGTGGTTCCTGCTGCTGGGCCCGGCCGGGGCGCTGCTGTACCGCCTGCTGGCACTCGCGGCGGCGGAGGAGTCGCCGATGCAGGCGGACGCGCGCCGCGGGCTGGCCCTGCTGGACTGGCCGGTCAGCCAGGCGATGGCCGTCGCGCTGGCAGTGGCCGGGGACACCGCAGCCGCGCTCGGCGCCTGGCGCGAACCCGGCGCCTTCGGCCTGCGCACGCGGGTGCTGGAACATGCCGCGCGCGCCGGCGTGCGCGGCCAGATCGCGGCGGAAGTCGCCGACTACGCCGAGTCCGGGCTGACCCCCGCCACCGCGCTGGCCGAGGTGTTCGGGCCGTGCCCGTCCCTCAGCGAGGGCCGCCGCCTGCTGTGGCGGATGCTGCTGCTGTGGCTGGCGGTGCCGGCGCTGGTGGTGCTGGCGCGCGGGGTGGGCTGAGCCCGCCGCGCGCGGTCACCACACCCGCGGCGGTTGTCCGCCGACGATCACCACGTCGGCCGGACGGCGTGCGAACAGGCCGACGCAGACCACCCCGGGGATCTGGTTGAGCTCGCGCTCCAGCGCCACCGGGTCGGTGATGGCCAGGTGGTGCACGTCCAGGATCACGTTGCCGTTGTCGGTCACCACCCCGTCGCGCCAGACCGGCTGGCCGCCGCTGAGGCGCTGGATCTCGCGCGCGACCAGGCTGCGCGCCATCGGGATCACCTCCACCGGCAGCGGGAACCGGCCCAGCACCTCGACCTGCTTGCTGGGGTCGATGATGCACACGAAGCGTTCGCTGGCCTCGGCGATGATCTTCTCGCGGGTGAGCGCGGCGCCGCCGCCCTTGATCAGGCGCTTGTGGCCGTCGCATTCGTCGGCGCCGTCCACGTACAGCGCCAGCGGGCCGGCGGCGTTGAGGTCGATCACCTCGATCCCGTGCGCCTTGAGGCGCGCGGTGCTCTGCTCGGAGCTGGACACCGCGCCGGCGATGCGGTCCTTCCAGGCCGCCAGCGCGTCGATGAAGAAGGCGACGGTGGAGCCGGTGCCGACCCCGACGATCATCCCGTCCTCGAGGTAGTCGAGCGCTTTCTCGGCGGCCAGCTTCTTCAGTTCGGACATGGCATCACTCCCATGGCATCACTCGAGGGCGAGCAGCAGGCGGGCCTGGGCCGCGGTGACCGGCAGCACCGACAGCCGCGAGCCGCGCCGGATCAGGGCGAAGTCCTCGCCGAGCGCGTCGGCGTGGCGGCGGATCTCCTCCAGCGCGATCGGCCGCCGCAGATGGCGGACGTAGTGCACGTCGACCAGGTCCCAGCGCGGCTCGGCGCGGCTGGCCTTGGGGTCGTAGTAGTCCGAGGACGGATCGAATTGGGTCGGGTCCGGGTACGCGGGGCTGGCGACCTCGGCCAGGCCGTAGATGCCGGGCAAGGCGCAATTGGAGTGGTAGAACAGCACGGTGTCGCCGACCTGCATCTGGCGCATGTAATTGCGCGCCTGGTAGTTGCGCACGCCGGTCCACGGTTCGCGCCCGACCCGGGCGAGGTCGTCGATCGAGAACTCGCCAGGTTCGGACTTCATCAGCCAGGTCTTGGGGCGCGGGCTCATGCGGGCGGTCGCTGCAGGGTGCGGGTCGGGGTGCAGAGGGCGTCCGGGCGCACGTCCCACGGTGCGTCCGGCGGCAGCTCCGCCTCCTGCTCGTCGAAGCCGACCCCGACCAGCAGCGGCGGCGCGGCTTGCGTGCGGCGGAACCCGAAGCTGCGATCGTACCAGCCGCCGCCCATGCCCAGCCGGCGGCCGTCGGCGGCGAAGCCGACCAGCGGCAGCACGGCCATGGCCAGTTCGCGCGCCTCCAGCAGCGCGCCGGGGCCGACGTCCGGCTCCGGGATGCCGTGGCGGTTGCTGACCAGGGGATCGCCCGGGCGCCAGGGGGCGAAGCGCAGGCGGCCGTCCGCATGCAGCACCGGCAGGCAGTAGACCAGGCCCGGCGGCAGCCGCAACTGCCAGGCGTGCAGGCCGATCTCGCCGTCCACCGCCCAGTAGCCGGCGACGTAGCCGCGCCGGGGGTGCGCGGGCAGCGCCAGCAGGCGTTCGCCGAGGGCCTCGGCGGCGGCGACCCGCTGCGCCGCGGACAGGCCGCGCCGGCGCTGGCGGAGCTGGCGGCGCAGCGCCGCGCGGTCGGCATCGGGGGTCACGCGGGTAGGGCCCGGACGCTGGGGAAGAATGTCTCCGCCGTGGCGATGCGTGCGGAACGACCTTGAACCCGGGGTTCAAGTGGGAACGCGTGGCGGCCATCGGGCTTCCCGCTCGTGGCGGACTTGCACTCCCGGCTGCCGGTGCGTCCCCGCGGTCGTCGTTAAGGGACAAGGCGAATGTTGCGCACGCTGTCGCTCACGGCAGAGGACGTGGCCAGTATAGGCCGGGGGCGGACGATGGCAACGCCATCCGTCGGTGCTGCCGTCGGGGCGGTTCAGCTGCAGCTGGCCAGCAGCGCGTCGAGCTTGCGGTTGGCCTCGGCCAGGAGCGGTTGCAGGCCGGCTTCCGCGGTCGCCGGGGCCTGCGCGCGCAGCTGCAGCAGTTCGTGCGCGAGGTTGAGCGCGGCCAGCACCGCCAGGCGGTCGACCGCCACCATGCGGTTGCCGCCGCGCAGTTCGCGCATGCGCGCATCCAGCAGGCGCGCGGCCGCGAGCAGCCCGTCGCGCTCGTCGCTGCCCACGCCGACCGTGTATTCGCGGTCGAGGATGCGGACGTTGACCGGCTCGCTCTTGCCGGCGGCGGGCGTGCTCACGTGTGCTGCTCCAGCGACTTGAGCCGGCTGATCATGGCCTCGACCCGGCTGCGCGCCTGCTCCTGCTTGCCCAGCAGTTGCGCGCGCTCGGCCAAGAGCTGCGCCTGCTGCTGGCGCAGGTGGCGGTTCTCGTCCTGCAGGCGCTGCAGGTGCAGCGCGAGCGCATCCAGCCGCGCCAGCAGGGCGCGCAGTTCGGCATCGGCGGCACGCGGCTCCATGCGCGCATCATGGGCGCGCGCGGCGGCCGGGGTCAAGGCGCGGCCAGCGCCTGCCGGCGCGCGTCGCCGTCCCAGGCGCGGAGGAACTGCAGGCACGCGTCCGCGGGCATCGGCCGCGCCAGCCAGAAGCCCTGCACCACGTCGCAGCGGTGCTGGCGCAGGAAGCCGAGCTGGGCGTCGGTCTCCACGCCCTCGGCCACCACGCCCAGGCCGAGCGAGTGCGCCATCGCGATCACGGTGGTGGTGATCGCCGCGTCCTCGCCGTCGCCGGGCTGACCGAGGTCGTCGATGAAGGCCTTGTCGATCTTCAGCGTGGTGATCGGCAGCCGCCGCAGGTAGGCCAGCGAGGAATAGCCGGTGCCGAAGTCGTCCACTGCGATCGCCACGCCCAGTTCGCGCAGCGCCTGCAGGCGCTGCGCGGCGAGGTCGGCGTTGGCCATCAGCATGCTCTCGGTCAGCTCCAGCTCGAGCGCGTCGGCCGATGCGCCGCAGGACTCCAGCGCCTGGCGCACGCTGCCGGCGAGGTCGCCGTGCAGCAGCTGCGCGGCGGAGATGTTGACTGCCATCGAGACCCCGTGGACGCCGGCCCGCTGCCAGTCGGCGAGGGTGCGGCAGGCCGCGGCGAGCACCCATTCGCCGATCGCGGGGATCAGCCCGCTCTCCTCGGCCAGCGGCACGAACTGCGCCGGCGGGATCTCGCCGAACTCGGCGCTGTGCCAGCGCAGTAGCGCCTCGACCCCGACGATCCGCCCGTTGCGCAGCGACACCTGCGGCTGATAGTGCAGTTCCAGTTCGCCGCGCTCGCAGGCGCGGCGCAGGGCGGCGACCAGGTTGGCGCGGCGCCGGCTGTGGCCCTCCATGCTCGCGTCGTAGCGGCGAAAGGTGCGGCGGCCGGCGGCCTTGGCCTGGTACATCGCGGTGTCGGCGTGCTTGAGCAGGTCGGTCGGCACCTGCGCGTGGTCGGGGTAGACGCAGATCCCGATCGAGGGCGTGATCACCATCTCCTGGTGGTCGTCCAGCCGCAGCGGCTCGTCGAAGCGCGCAATCAGCCGCTGCGCGCAGGTATCGGCCTGCTCGGGCGCCTCCAGGTCCTCCAGCAGCACGGTGAACTCGTCGCCGCCGATCCGCGCCACCGTCTGCCCGGGGCCGGCGGTCTCGCGCAGGCGCTGCGCCACCTGGCGCAGGATGCGGTCGCCCGCCGCATGGCCGAGCGAGTCGTTGATGTCCTTGAAGCGGTCGAGATCGATGAACAGCAGCGCCACCTTCGATTGCCGCCGGCGTGCGCGCACGATCGCCTGCGCCATGCGCTCGGCCAGCAGGGTGCGGTTGGGCAGGTCGGTGAGCGGATCGAAGTTGGCCAGGTAGCGCAGCTCCTGCTCGATCTGGCGGCGTTCGGTGATGTCGCTGGCGACCAGCACGTACAGGCGCTGGCCGCTGCCCGGCTCGCTGATCGCGGTGCTCTGCACTGCGCACAGGAACTCGCTGCCGTCGCCGCGCCGCTGCCACATCTCGCCCTGCCAGCGGCCGCTCTCGGCCATCTGCCGGCGCGCCTCCTGGTAGAAGCCGGCGTCGTGGCGCGGGCTGTTGAGCAGCGCGCCGTCCTGGCCCAGCACTGCCTCCGCGGAGTAGCCGCTCATGCGGGTGAAGGCGTCGTTGACCGCGACGAAGCGGAATTGGGCGTCCAGTACCACCACCGCCTCGGCCATGTTGCGCATCACCTCGGCCGCGATCCGGTGCTCGCGCAGTTGGCGCTGCTCGTGGCTGACGTTGCGCGCGGTCCCGGCGATCCGGGTCACCCGCCCCTGCGCGTCGCGGGCTACCGCGCGTCCGCGCGCGCGGTACCAGTCCCAGCCGCCCGCGGCGTTGCGCACCCGGTGCTCGGACACGAACATCGGAGTTTGCCCGCGCAGGTGCGCGCGCAGGTCGGCGCGCACCTGCGGCAGGTCGTCGGGGTGGATCGGATGCGCGGGGTCGCGCTGCACCTGCGCCGCCAGCATGCCCCCGCGGCCGGGCACGATGCGGGTGCTCTCGAGCGCATCGGTGGCCACGTCGTACTGCCAGAACACCTCGTCCGAGGCCCATAGCGCCAGCCGTAGGCGTTCCTGCTGCTCGGCGAGGTCCTGCTGCTGGCGCTGCAGCGCGCGCATGCGCCGGCGCAGCACCAGCAGCAGCCCGACGATGGTCGCGGCCAGGCCCGTCAGCAGCGCGAACCAGGCCGCGTCCGCCGGGGCGCCGAACAGCAGCGGCGCCAGCGCGCCGGTGGCCGGCCGGTCGCGACCGGCCATGCGATGCGGCAGGGAGCCGTGCGCGGGCTGCATCCATGCAGTGTAGGCAGCCCCGCCGGCCGCGCCAAGCGCGCGGCGATGGATGGGTTGCTACACTGGCCGCGACCGATGCGAAGCGGGACCTGACACCGTGGGCGAACACGCATTGCCGGCCTGGACCCAGGTGGCCGAGGACGCCGGCCGCCTGCGCTTGGCCGCCACCCCGTCCGAACTGCACGGCGCGCTGGCCGGCTGGCTGGCGGGCGGTGGCGACCCGGTCCCCGCGTGGCTGGCGCCGGTGCTGGCCGATCCCGGCCTGCCGCCGCCGCCGGAGGGCGGCGCGCTCGACCGCCTGCGCACGGCGACCGTGGCCCAGCTGGACGACCCGGCGTTCGGCTTCGGCCTGCTGCTGCCGGCGGAGGCGGAGGCCTCCACCGCGCAGCGCGCAGACGCGCTGTTCGCCTGGTGCCGCGGGTTCCTCGGCGGGTTCGGGCTGGCCCATGGCGACCGCCCGCTGGGCGAGGACGACCGCGAGGCGCTGGCCGACATCGCGCGCCTGGCCGCGGCGCGGATCGATGCCGGCGATCCGGAGGAGGACGCGGCTTCGCTGGCGGAGATCGAGGAATACCTGCGCATGGCGGTGCTGCTGCTGCATGCCGACTGCGCGCGGCGCATGCCGCCGCGCCGGCAGCTGCACTGAATGGAGCGCGGACGGTGGCGGCGGGCGAGCGCAAACCCTGGGCGCGCCGGCGGCGCCGGCTGATGGAGCTGGCCGGCGACGGCGCGATCGTGATCGTGCCGGCCGCACCGGAGCGCCTGCGCAGCCGCGACGTGCACTATCCCTACCGGCAGGATTCGGACTTCTGGTACCTGACCGGCTTCGGCGAGCCCGAGGCCGTGCTGGTGCTGGTGCCGGGACGCGCGCACGGCGAGGCGATCCTGTTCTGCCGCGAGCGCGATCCGGCGCGCGAGCAGTGGGACGGGCCGCGGTTGGGGCCGGAGCGCGCGGTGGAGGCGCTCGGGCTGGACGATGCCTACCCGATCGCGGACATCGACGACATCCTGCCGGGCCTGCTGGAAGGCCGCCGGCGCGTGCACTACCCGCTCGGGCGCGATGCCGACTTCGACCTCAAGCTGATCGGCTGGCTGAACCGGGTGCGCGCGCAGGTGCGCACCGGCGCGCAGCCGCCGCACGAGTTCCTCGCCCTCGGCCACCTGCTGGACGAGCTGCGCCTGTTCAAGTCGGCCGAGGAAATCGCGCTGATGCAGAAGGCGGCGGACATCAGCGTGGAGGCGCACCGCGCGGCGATGCGCGCGGCGCGGCCGGGAATCCGCGAATACGCGCTGCAGGCCGAGCTGGAATGCGTGTTCCGCCGGCACGGGGCCGAGCCGGCCTACCCGAGCATCGTCGGCGGCGGCGCCAACGCCTGCATCCTGCATTACCGCGACAACCGCGCCGCGGTGCGCGCGGGCGAGCTGGTGCTGATCGATGCCGGCGCCGAGCACGCCGGCTACGCCGCCGACATCACCCGCACCTTCCCGGTGTCCGGCCGCTTCAGCCGCGCCCAGCGCGCCCTGCACAACCTGGTCTGCCGCGCGCAGGCGGCGGCGCTGGCGCAGGCCCGCCCGGGCCGCCCCTACGAGGCGGTGCACGAGGCCGCGGTGGAGGTGCTGGTGGACGGCCTGCTGGCGCTCGGGCTGCTGTCCGGCAGCCCGCGCGCGGTGCGCGAGTCCGGTGCGTGGCGGCGGTTCTACCCGCACAAGACCGGGCACTGGCTGGGACTGGACGTGCACGACGTCGGCGAGTACCGGATCGACGGTGCCTCGCGCCTGCTCGAACCGGGCATGGTGTTCACCATCGAGCCCGGGCTGTACATCCCGGCGGACGCCGCCGACGTGGCGCCGCACTGGCGCGGGATCGGCATCCGGATCGAGGACGACGTGCTCATCACCCGCGACGGCCACCGGGTGCTGACCGCCGCGCTGGAGCGCAGCGCGGACGAGATCGAGGCGCTGATGGCGGCCTGATCCGCCGCCGGCTCAGGCCGCGGCGAAGGCCTCGCGGGTCAGGTTGCGCGGCGCGTCCGCGGTGCAGGCCACGTCGTCCTCGATGCGGATGCCGCCGTACGGCCGCAGCGCCTCCACCCGCGCCCAGTCCACCGCGTTGCCGGCGCCGTGCGCGCGCAGCTCGTCCAGCAGCAGGTCGATGAAGTACAGGCCCGGCTCAATCGTCACCACCATCCCGGGGGCCAGCGGGCGGGTCAGGCGCAGCCAGGGGTGCCCGTCCGGGCGCGGCAGGGTGCCGCCGGCGTCGGAGGCGGCCAGCCCGGCCACGTCGTGCACCTGCAGGCCGATGCCGTGGCCCAGCCCGTGCGGGAAGAAGGCGGCGGTCACGCCCTCGGCGACCGCGGCCTCGGGCGAGATCCGCACCACCCCGGCCTCGCGCAGCACGCCGGCCAGCAGCAGGTGCGCCTGCAGGTGCAGCGCGCGGTAGTCGGTGCCCGCGCGCACCTGCGCGCACAGCTGCTGCTGCACGGCGTCCACCGCGCGGATCAGGGCGGCGAAGTCGCCGTCCTCGGCCGCGTAGGTGCGGGTCACGTCGGCGGCGTAGCCGGCGTGGCTGGCGCCGGCGTCGATCAGCAGGCTGCGCGATGGCCGCGGCGGCAGGCGCTCGCGCGCGGTGTAGTGCAGCACCGCGGCGTGCCGGTTCAGGGCGACGATGTTGCCGTAGGGCAGGTCGTTGGCGTCCTGGCCGGCGGCCTGGCAATAGGCCAGGTGGATGCCGAACTCGCTGGCGCCGGCGCGGAACGCGCGTTCCGCGGCACGGTGCGCGCGCACCGCGATGCGGTTGGCCTGCCACAGCTGCTCCAGCTCGTAGGCGGTCTTGTAGGCGCGGTGGTAGTCCAGGTACTGCAGCACCGGGGCCGGGTTGTTCGGCGCGTAGTCGCCGAGCGCGGCCTGCGGCTCGCCGAGGATGGCGCAGCGCGCCGGATCCGGCGGCAGGTGGCGGGCGGCCTCCTCCGGCGTGCGCAGCACGCTGATGGCCCAGTGCTCGACCCAGCCCCCCGCCGGCAGTTCCGGCACGGCGTGCCAGTAGTCCTGTGGCTGCAGGAACAGCAGGCGGGGGCGCTGGCCCGGGGTGATCAGCAGCCAGCAGCCGGGCGCATCGGTGAGCGGCAGCCAGGCCTTGAACTGCGGATTGACCACGAACGGATAGGGCAGATCGTCGAACGCCTGCAGGTGCAGGCCGCCGCTGGGGATCAGCAGGTGGTCGTAGCCCGCGCGCTGCAGCGCCGTTTCGGCGCGCTGCAGCAGGGTGTCCAGATGGTCGCGGTAGAGGTCGGTGGGCATGCGTGGAAGGAACCGGGGGAAGTCAGGATGGCTGGCCCGCGCCGGTGGCCGGCGCGCAGGCCCAGGCGCGGATGCGCGCCACGTCGTCGCCGGCGACGCAGATGAAGCGCAGCCCGGTCCAGTATTGTCCGGGGGCCGCGGCCGGGTCGACCCACAGGATCTGGCAGCCGACCTCGATCGGCGCCATGCCCGGCTCCAGTGCGAAGCGCAGCTGGAACAGGCCGTCCTCCGGCAGCGGCCGGTTGGCGATCAGCAGCATGCCGCTGGCCGACAGGTTGCCGAGGGTGCCGAGCGGGGCCTCGGTCATGGCGTCGGCGACCACCACGGTGTCGGTGGCGGTGCGCCGCTGCGCGCGCCGCAGTTCCCAGCTCATGCGCCTGCCTCCGCGGTCGCGGGCTGCCCGGCGAAGCGCTGCAGCGCCTGCACGGTCGCCTGCCAGGCGCGGTCGAGCAGGCGCGCCTGGCGCTGGGTCACCACCCGCGCCTGGCCGGCGGCCAGCAGCCGGGCCACGCTGTCTAGGGTCTGTTCCGCCACCCGCTGCCCGCGTTGGTTCACGAACAGCGCGTTGTCGGTCAGGGTGCTGTACCACGACAGCCGCCGCCGCACGCGGTCGCCCTGCTGGTTGACCGTGAACTCGAGCCAGGTGCCGAACGGCAGGGTGCGCAGCAGGTCGTAGGCGTCCTGCTCGGCGGCGGTGCGCGGCGGCAGCGGCTCGCGCTCGGCGCGCGGGGCGCCGGCCTGGCCCTCGCCGAGGCGGGCACGCTGGCGCAGCGTATGCGCTAGCGCGGTGCGCGCGGCGTCGTCGGCCTCCGTGTCCATGGCTCCGGGATGGCAGAGGTGGCCGGCGATGCGCTCGGCCTCCTCCGCGTGGTAGCCGATCTGCAGCAGGTCGCGGCGGATCGCGGTGGCCAGCGCCGGGTCGGGGGTGTCGGCCTCGCCGGTGAGCCTGGCCAGGATCTGCGCGGTGCGCGCACGCATCGTCTCCCAGGCCGCGGACTGCTCGCCCTGGCGCAGCAGGGTGAGGGTGAGCACGTCGCTCCAGGCCTGCTCCAGCAGGGTCGCGGCGAACCGCGGAAGCGCGCGGCCCGCACGCAGTTCCTCCAGCACCTCGCCGGCACGCTGCTTGGAGCGGGCCAGGCGCTCGCGCCCGCGCGCGGCCTCCACGTGGCGGCGCTCGCTGACTTCGGCGCGGTGCGCCATCAGCTCCTGCTGTTCCTGCAGGCCGCGGTTGGCTTCGGCGAACACCGCCACGTCGCCGTCGAAGCGGGCCACCACCAGCTCGACCGCCTGCCGCACCTGCTGCAGCCAGTGCGGATCGAGCTCGTCCTCGCCCAGCCAGCCCGCGCCGGCTTCGGCCACGGTGTTGAGCAGCTGCCGGGTCGGATGGTCGGAGGCGAGGAAGAAGCCGGGATCGTCCAGCGCGACCCGCAACACCGGCACCTGCAGCCGCGCCAGCAGGCTGCGTGCCGGGGTCCCGGCGCGCAGCTGCTGGCTGACCTGTGCGTACAGCAGCGACAGCAGTTCGAAGGTGTCCGCATCGCGGCCGGCGAGCGCCGCGCCGCGGCCGCTGGCCTGGCGGGCCTGCGCCAGCACCGTCTGCTTGAGGTCCTGCACCGCGCGCCCGAGGTCGCCGCTGCTCGGCGGCGGGGCCTCCTGCAGCCGCTGCAGGGCGCTGCGCAACGCCTGTGGCGGCAACTCGGCCGCGGCGGTGCTTGGCGTGGTCGCGGCCGGCCGGAACTTGTCGAGCATCGCGCGGCGACGCGCCAGCAGCGCATGCAGGGCGTCGAACGAGGGCGCGTCGGATTCGCCTCCGGCGGCGCGGTCGCTGCCGGGGGGCGGCGAGGGGGCGCCGGTGCCGGTCGCGGCGGGCGCAGCGAGGGGGGAGGCCCCGGGCCGCATCCCGGGCCACTGCGCGAACACGGCATCGCCGCGACCTACGGCGGTTGCCGGCGTGTCCGACTCCGGTGCGGTGGCGGGCGCGGGTGCCGCCGGCACGCTCGGGGATGGGGCGGCAGGGTCCGCATCCGCGGCGGCATCGTAGATCTTGCCGGCCTCGCTCGGCGCGCCGCGCGGCCCGCGCGCGCCCGGTTGCGCGCGCACGGGCACGTAGGTCAGCCCGGGCAGGATGCCCAGCTGCGAAAGGGTCTGGTTGAGCACCTCCGCCAGCGCCGGGTAGTGCGCCAGCACTTGGGTGTCGAAGGCGTGCAGCAGCACTTCGCGTGCCGGCCGCTCCAGCCCGAGCCGGGTCGCGGCGGCGTCCATGCACTCGCACAGCATGTGCGGGCCGAGCGGCACCCGTTCCGGATCGAACGCGCGGCTGCCGGCGAGCACGCCGAAGCGCTGGCCGAGCAGGTACAGCGCGAGGCTGGCGCGCGCCTGCTGGCGGCGGCCGAGGTCGCGGATCAGGGCCTGGGCGTCGTCCGCGGGGTCCTCGGCCAGCCGCAGTTCGAGGTGGCCACCGGGTGAGCCTGCGACCTCCGCTTCTGTCTGCTGCACCCGCAGCGCGGCCAGCCGCGCCTGCAGTGCCTGCGCGAAGGCCGGCAGCAGCTCGCTGCGGCGGCGCGCCAGCTGGGTCTGCGCCTGCATCTGGCGCGCCTGCGTGTGGGCGTCGCGGGCGCGCTCGGCCTGGCGGAACAGCTGGCCCAGGGTGTGGTCGATCAAGGCGTCCTGATGGCGCGCCACCTCCTCGGTCACCACCGCGCAGGCACGCTCCAGTGCCTGCCGCACGCGCCCCGGCAATCCCGCCGCCTGCAGCGGCGCATCCGGTGCTCCCGGCTCCGTGTAACTGTCGGGCATCGACATCATGTCCGCCCCCCGTCATCTCGAATTGTGATTGATAGCACGTTGCAGGCGCCGCTGCAGCCGAGGGAACCCGGCGGCCCGACCGGTGGCGGCGACGCCTGCCGGCGGTCCTGCCTAGTCGGGCAGGAACAGGCCGAGCACGTCGTTGAGGAAGCGCCAGCCGAGGTCGGTGGTGCGCAGCCACGCCGGGTCCGGTGCCAGCCAGCCGCGCGCGCGCGCCTGCGCCAGCGGCGCGGCGATCGCATCCGCGGGCAGCCCGGTGCGGGCGCCGAACAGCACCAGCGGCACCCCGTCGCGCAGGCGCAGGGCATTGAGCATGAAGTCGAATGCCAGCCGCGCCGGGTCGAGCACCTCGTCGCCGCCGATCGCCGCCGGCGACCCGGCCTGCGCCAGGTAGGCCGCCGGATGGCGCTGCTTCCAGCGCCGCAGCACGCGCCCATCGGCGAGGGTCAGCTTGGCATGCGCCCCGGCGCCAAGGCCCAGGTAATCGCCGAACTGCCAGTAGTTGAGGTTGTGCCGGCATTGGCGCCCGGGTCGCGCGTAGGCGCTGACTTCGTACTGCGCCAGCCCGGCCGCGGCCAGCCGCGCCTGGCAGGCCTCCTGCATGTCCCAGGCGAGGTCGGGGTCCGGCAGCCCCGGCGGCGGCCGCAGCGCGAACAGGGTGTTGGGCTCGAGGGTCAGCTGGTAGTGGCTGAGGTGGCTGGGGCCCAAAGCAAGCGCACGCTCGAGGTCGTCCACCGCCATCGCCAGGGTCTGCCCCGGCAGCGCGTACATCAGGTCGAGGTTGATCTCGCCAAAGCCCGCATCCTGCGCCGCCTTGACCGCGCGTTCGGCCTCGCCGGCGGTATGGATGCGCCCGAGCCGCTGCAGGCAGCCGTCGTCGAAGCTCTGCACGCCGAAGCTGAGCCGGTTCACCCCGGCCGCGCGGTAGCCGGCGAACGGGCCGTGCTCGACCGTGCCCGGATTGGCCTCGAGCGTGACTTCGGCATCCGCGGCCAGCGGCAGGCGCGCGGCCAGGCCCTGCAGCACGCGCGCGATCGCCTCCGGCGGGAACAGCGAGGGCGTGCCGCCGCCGAAGAACACCGCCTGCACCGGGCGCGCGCCGGCCAGCGCGAGGTCGTGGTCGAGGTCGGTCAGCAGCGCGTCCACGTATTCCCGGATCGGCAGCGCGCCGCGCTGCGGATGCGAGTTGAAATCGCAGTACGGGCATTTGCGCACGCACCACGGCAGGTGCACGTAGACCGCGAGCGGAACGTCGGCCGGAACCAGCGGCATCATCCGCGTCCGCTCACGCGACGGTGCCGGCCAGCTGCGCCCGCAGCCGCGCCAGGGCGATCCCGCGGTGGCTGTCGCGGTGCTTCACCGCCGCCGGCAGCTCGGCCGCGCTGCAGCCGTGCGCCGGCGAGAAGAACAGCGGGTCATAGCCGAATCCGCCGCCGCCGCGCGGCGCCTGCAGGATGCGGCCTTCCCAGATCCCCTGCGCGATCAGCGGCAGCGGGTCGTCGGCGTGCCGCAGCAGCGCCAGCACGCACACGAAGCGCGCGCCGCGCGCGGCGTCGGGCACCCCGGCCAGCGCGCGCAGCAGGGCCTCGCGGTTGGCCGCGTCGTCGCCATGGCGGCCGGCATAGCGCGCCGAGTGCAGCCCGGGGGCGCCGCCGAGCGCGTCCACGCACAGCCCGGAGTCGTCCGCCAGCGCCGGCAGGCCGCTGGCGCGCGCGGCATGGCGGGCCTTGATCAGCGCGTTCTCGACGAAGCTGAGGCCTGTTTCCTCGGCGTCGGCGATGCCGAACTCGGACTGCGCATGGACCTCGACCCCAGGCCCCAGCAGGGCGCGCAGCTCCGCCAGCTTGCCGGCGTTGCCGCTGGCCAGCACCAGCCTCATGCCTGCGCCAGCGCCGCGCGCTGCGCCGCGAACAGTTCGGCGCAGCCCTGTTCGGCCAGCGCCAGCAGGGCGTCCAGCTCGTCGCGGCGGAAGGCATGGCCCTCGGCGGTGCCCTGCAGCTCGATGAAGCCGCCGCCGTCGTTCATCACCACGTTCATGTCGGTGTCGCAGGCGCTGTCCTCGGCGTAGTCGAGGTCGAGCACCGGCACTCCGCGGTAGAGCCCGACCGACACCGCCGCGACCGCGCCGTGCACCGGGTCGCGGGCGATCTCGCGCCGCGCCAACAGCCAGCGGCAGGCGTCCACCAGCGCCACGTAGGCGCCGGTGATCGCCGCGGTGCGGGTGCCGCCGTCGGCCTGCAGCACGTCGCAGTCGAGGGTGATGGTGCGCTCGCCGAGCGCCGCGCGGTCCACGCAGGCGCGCAGGCTGCGCCCGATCAGGCGCTGGATCTCCAGCGTGCGCCCGCCCTGCTTGCCGCGCGCGGCCTCGCGCTCGCCGCGGGTGTGGGTGGCGCGCGGCAGCATGCCGTATTCGGCCGTCACCCAGCCCTCGCCCTTGCCGCGCAGGAACGCCGGCACCTTGTTGTCCACGCTGGCGGTGCACAGCACGCGGGTGTCGCCGAAGCTGACCAGCACCGAGCCTTCGGCGTGGCGGGTATAGCCGCGCGCGAGCACGACGGGACGCAGTTGGGCCGGGGCGCGGCCGCTCGGGCGCTGGGGGGACATCGGCGGGCCGGAAAAAAGCGGGGCGGTAGATTACCATTCGCGCTCCCTGCATCCCGGCCGTCCGCATGATCCGCAGCATGACCGCCTTCGCCGCCGGCGAGCGCAGCACCGACTGGGGCGTGCTGGGCTGCGAGCTGCGCGCGGTCAACCACCGCTTCCTCGAGCTGGGCCTGCGCCTGCCGGACGAGCTGCGCGCGCTGGAGCCCGCGCTGCGCGAACGGGTCGCGGCGCGGGTCGCGCGCGGCAAGCTGGACCTGGTGCTGCGCCTGCGCCCGCGCGCGGACGCCCAGGGCCTGCAGCTGGACGCCGGGCTGCTGGAGCGGCTGGCCGGCCTCGCCGGCGAGGTGCGCCAGCGCTTCCCGCAGGTGGCGGTCTCGTTCACCGAGCTGCTGCAATTCCCCGGCGTGCTGCAGGTGCCCGGGATCGATCCGGAGGCGCTGCAGCGCGCGGCGCTGGCGCTGCTGGACGCGGTGCTGGACGACTTCGTGGCCGCGCGCGAGCGCGAGGGCGCGCAGCTGGCGGCGGCGATCGGCGAGCGCGCGCGCGCGATCGCCGCGATCGTCGCCGACCTGCGCACCCTGCTGCCGCAGATCCGCGCCGGCCAGCGCCAGAAGCTGCAGGCGCGGCTCACCGAGCTGGCGGCCGCGGAGCCGGCGCGGCTCGAGCAGGAACTGGTGCTGTGGCTGCAGAAGCTCGACGTGGACGAGGAGCTGGACCGCCTCGACAGCCACCTCGCCGAGTTGCGGCGGGTGCTCGCCCGCCGCGAGCCGGTCGGGCGCCGGCTGGACTTCCTGCTGCAGGAGTTCAACCGCGAGGCCAACACCCTCGGCAGCAAGTCGGTGGATGCGCGCACCAGCAACGCCGCGGTCGAGCTGAAGGTGCTGATCGACCAGATCCGCGAGCAGGTGCAGAACCTCGAATGAGCCCGCGCGCCGTGCAGGAGACCGCCATGCCCCCGATGCCCACCGTCCGCCGCCGTCCGCCGCGGCCCGCCGCGCCGCGCTGAGGATCGGGCATGCGCGGAACCCTGTACATCGTCGCCGCGCCCTCGGGGGCCGGCAAGTCGAGCATCGTCAACGCGGTGCTGGCGCGCGACCCGCAGATCAGCCTGTCGATCTCCTACACCTCGCGCCCGCCGCGGCCCGGCGAGTCCGAGGGCCGGCACTACCACTTCGTCAGCGCGCAGCAGTTCGAGGCGATGGTCGCCGCCGGCGACTTCTTCGAGTACGCGCGCGTGCACGGCGACTGGAAGGGCACCGCGCGGCAGTCGGTGGAGCCGCTGCTGGCGGCCGGGCGCGACGTGCTGCTGGAGATCGACTGGCAGGGCGCGCGCCAGGTGCGGCGGCACGTGCCGGACGCGGTCGGGGTGTTCATCCTGCCGCCGTCGCGGGCGGCGCTGGAGGAGCGCATGCGCAAGCGCGGCCAGGACAGCGAGGAGGTCATCCAGCGCCGGCTGGCGGCCGCGCGCGAGGAGATGAGCCATTACGACGAATTCGACTACGTGATCGTCAACGAGGAGTTCGACACCGCGGTCGCGGAGATGGCCAGCATCTTCGCCGCCAGCCGCCTGCGGCGCGGCCTGCAGGCGCAGCGGCATGCCGCGCTGATCGCCTCCCTGCTGCGCGAGGACTGAACCGATCCCGCCGCAAGTCCTTGATTGGAAAGGATGCGGCTTGCGGTGGCCGGCGCCCGCCGCTATCCTACACGGCCCCTGAACCGAGACGCGGCCGCGCGGCCGCAGGATGCCCATGGCCCGGATTACCGTCGAAGACTGCCTGGAAGTGGTCGACAACCGCTTCGAGCTCGTGATGATGGCCGCCAAGCGTGCGCGTCAGCTGGCCAGTGGCGTGGAGCCGGTGCTGGACAACAGCGAGGCCAACGACAAGCCGACCGTGCTGGCCCTGCGCGAGATCGCCGCGCGCAAGATCGACCAGGCCTACATCGATGCGGTCGAGAAGGCCGAGCGCGAGCGCAAGGAGCGCGAGGCGATGGAATGGGCCGCGGCCGAGGTGGTCGCCGGCGACGACGACATGAAGGGCGACGACTGAGCGCCGCGCCCGCGCCGGTGTGCCCGACGACGGCCCCGCGAGGGGCCGTTTTCGTTGCGCCGGCCGCGTTGCGGGCCGCCGGGGGGCGGGGGTAGGCTCGCGCCATGAGCCCCGGCGATCCCGCGCTCGCCCTGCCCGCCGCCGCGCCCGACGAGGCCGCGGTCCCGGACTACGTGCGCGCGCTCGAGCGGCAGGCGGACTACCTGCCGCCGGAACAGCGCGCGCTGCTGCGGCGCGCGTGGGCGGTCGGCGCCGCCGCGCACGCCGGGCAGACCCGCAAGTCGGGCGAGCCCTACATCACCCACCCGGTGGCGGTGGCCGGGGTGCTGGCCGAGCAGGGCCTGGACGTGGAGACGCTGGTCGCGGCGATCCTGCACGACACCATCGAGGACACCCCGCTGCGGCGCGCGGACCTGGCGGCGCAGTTCGGCGAGACCGTCGCGGAGCTGGTGGACGGGGTCACCAAGCTGGACAAGCTGCAGTTCCGCGACCGCCAGGAGGCGGCGGCGGAGAGCTTCCGCAAGATGCTGCTGGCGATGGCGCGCGACCTGCGCGTGATCCTGATCAAGCTCGCCGACCGCCTGCACAACATGCGCACCCTGGGCGCGCAGTCGCCGGAGGCGCGCCGCCGGATCGCGCGCGAGACGCTCGACATCTACGCCCCGATCGCGCAGCGGCTGGGCATGAACCTGATCAAGTCGGAGCTGCAGGACCTCGGCTTCCGCGCCCTGTACCCGTGGCGGCACGCGGTGATCGCGCGCCGGATCGCCAGCCAGCCGGTGGTGCGCCGCGAGGCGCTGGCGCAGATCGAGGCCAAGCTGGCGCAGCGGCTGGCGCAGGAGGGCATCGGCCACCGCCTGGTCAGCCGGATCAAGACCCCGTGGAGCATCTACACCAAGATGCGCCAGGAGCAGAAGAGCTTCGCCCAGGTGATGGACGTGTTCGGGCTGCGGGTGGTGGTCGCCAGCGTGGCCGACTGCTACCACGCCCTCGGCGCGGTGCATTCGGTGTTCAAGCCGCTGGACGGGCGCTTTCGCGACTTCATCGCCATCCCCAAGGCGAACGGCTACCAGTCGCTGCACACGGTGCTGTTCGGCCCGTACGGCTCGCCGATCGAGGTGCAGATCCGCACCCGCGAGATGGACCTGATCGCCGAGCGCGGGGTCGCCGCGCACTGGGCCTACAAGACCGGCGAGGATCCCGGCGGCAGCGGCGCGCAGGCGCGCGCCGCGGCGTGGATCGCCAACCTGGTCGAGAGCCAGCGCGGCGCCGGGTCCTCGCTGGAGTTCCTGGAGAACGTCAAGGTCGACCTGTTCCCGGACGAGGTCTACCTGTTCACCCCCAAGGGCGACATCCTCGCGCTGCCGCGCAACGCGACGGCGCTCGACTTCGCCTACGCGGTGCACACCGACGTCGGCAATCACGCGGTCGCGGCGCGGGTCGACCGCAAGCTGGCGCCGCTGCGCACGCGCCTGGTCAGCGGACAGACCGTGGAGATCATCACCGCGCGCGCGGCCGCGCCGGCCGCGCAGTGGCTGGAATTCGTGGTCACCGGCAAGGCGCGCACCGCGATCCGCCAGCAGCTCAAGCAGCTCGAGCACGAGGACGCGGTGCGGCTCGGCCACCACATGCTCGACCGCGCCCTCGGCGCGCTCGGCACCTCGCTCGACCGGCTGCCGCTGGCGCGCCTGGAGGCCTTCCTCGGCGAGCACCGCTATCCGCGGCTGGAGGCGCTGCTGGCGGACATCGCGCTCGGCAACCGGATGCCGGCGCAGGTCGCGCAGGCGCTGGCGCAGGAGCCGAGCGGGCCGTTGCTGGGGCTGGCCGGCGAGGCGGCGCCCGGCGAGCGCATCCTGATCACCGGGGCCGAGCGCGGGGTGGTCAGCTTCGCCCAGTGCTGCCTGCCGATCCCGGGCGACGAGATCATGGGCTACCACACCGCCGGCAAGGGCATCGTGGTGCACCGCCTGGACTGCCCGCACGTGGCCGAGTACCGCAAGTCGCCCGAGCGCTGGGTCGCGATCGGCTGGGATCGCCAGGTCTCCGGCGACTTCGACGCCGCGCTGCGGGTGGAGGTGGACAACCGGCCCGGCGTGCTGGCGCAGGTGGCCGCGGCGATCGCGCAGGCCGAGTCCAACATCGACCGGGTCGAATACCTCGAACGCGACGACCGCATCGCGGCGATCCGCTTCGCGATCGAGGTCAGCGACCGCAAGCACCTGGCCGAGGTGATCCGGCGCATCCGCCGGCTGGCGGTGGTGCACGCGGTGCAGCGGTTGTAGCGTGGCGGCTACACTGGCGGCACGTCCCATCGCCCGACCGCCGCCATGCCCCGCAGCCCGATCCATACCGACGCCGCGCCCGCCGCCATCGGCCCGTATTCGCAGGCCACCCGCGCCGGGCAGATGGTCTTCCTCAGCGGCCAGATCCCGCTCGACCCCGCCACCGGCGCGCTGGTCGAGGGCGACATCGGCGCGCAGGCGCGGCGTGCGTTCGACAACCTCAAGGCGGTGTGCGCGGCGGCCGGCGGCAGCATGGACGACATCGTGCGGGTCGGCCTGTACCTCACCGATCTGTCGCAGTTCGCCGCGGTCAACGCGGTGATGGGCGAGTACTTCGCGCAGCCGTATCCGGCGCGTTCCACCATCGAAGTCTCCGCGCTGCCGAAGGGCGCGGCGTTCGAGGTGGACGCGATCATGGTGCTGTGAGGGCGGGCAGGCAGGCGCCATGGCGGGGCATGGCGTGAGCCGGCGGGTGGCGCGCCGCGCGCCGCGCGCGGCGTCCCTCGTTTCCCCCGCTGCGCACGCGTCGCCGGGATGAGTGCTGCACCGAGCCCTGCGCTGGCCGAGACGCCCCTGTCGGTGCTGGCCGGGGTGGGGCCCGCGCTGCGCGAGAAGCTGGCCGCGCGCGGGCTGCTGACCCTGCAGGACCTCTGGCTGCACCTGCCGCGCGGCTACGAGGACCGCACCGCGCTGACCCCGATCCGCGCCCTGCAGCCCGGGGTGGCGGCGCAGGTGGAAGGGCGGGTGGAGGCGGTCGAACGCGGCTTCCGCTACCGCCCGCAGCTGAAGGTGGCGCTCACCGACGAGTCGCGCGCCACGCTGGTGCTGCGGTTCTTCCATTTCCGCGCGGCGCAGGCGGCGCAGTTCGCGGTCGGGGCGCGCGTGCGCGCCTACGGCACCCCGCGTGCGGGCGCGCTGGGGCTGGAGATGGTGCATCCCGGCTACACCCTGCTCGGCGCCGGCGAGCACGCGCTGGGGGAGGCGCTGGACCCGGTGTATCCGGCGATCGAGGGCATCGGCCCGGCCAGCCTGCGCAAGCTGGTGCGGCAGGCGCTGCGCCATCTGCCGCCGGAGGCGGCGCTGGAACTCTTGCCCGAGGACTGGCTGCGCGCGCTCGGCCTGCCGTCGCTGCGCACCGCCATCCTCACCCTGCACACCCCGCCGAAGGACGCCGACCTCGCCGCGCTGCAGGCCGGCCGCCATCCGGCGCAGCGGCGGCTGGCGCTGGAGGAACTGCTGGCGCACCAGCTCGGCCTGCGCCGGCAGCGGCTGGCGCTGCAGGCCGAGGGTGCGCGCGCGCTGCGCGGCGACGAACGCCTGGTGCGGCGGCTGCGCGCGGCGCTGCCGTTCGCGCTGACCGCCGCCCAGGAGCGGGTGTACGCGCAGCTGCGCGCCGACCTGCGGCAGCCGCGGCCGATGCTGCGGCTGGTGCAGGGCGATGTCGGCAGCGGCAAGACCGTGGTGGCCGCGCTGGCCGCGCTGCTGGCGGTGGCCGACGGCCGCCAGGCGGCGCTGATGGCCCCGACCGAACTGCTGGCCGAGCAGCACTTGGCCAACCTGCGCGCCTGGCTGCAGCCGCTGGGCGTGCAGGTGTGCTGGCTGGCCGGCAAGGTCACCGGCAAGGCGCGCGCGCAGGCGCTGGCGGCGGTGGCCTCCGGCGCGGCGCAGGTCGTCGTCGGTACCCATGCGCTGATGCAGGAGGGCGTGGCCTTCCACGATCTGGCGCTCGCCATCGTGGACGAGCAGCACCGCTTCGGCGTGCACCAGCGGCTGGCGCTGCGCGACAAGGGCCGGCGCGGGGTGCCGCACCAGCTGGTGATGACCGCCACCCCGATCCCGCGCACCCTGGCGATGAGCGCCTATGCCGACCTCGACGTGTCGGCGATCGACGAGCTGCCACCCGGGCGCACCCCGGTGGCGACCGTCGCGCTGTCCGCCGAGCGCCGCCCGGAGCTGGTCGAGCGCATCCGCGCCGCCTGCGCCGAGGGTCGCCAGGCCTACTGGGTGTGCACCCTGATCGACGACTCCGACGAGGTGCAGGCGCAGGCCGCGCAGTCCACCTTCGAGGCCCTGCAGGCGGCGCTGCCGGGGGTGCGGGTCGGGCTGGTGCACGGGCGCATGAAGGCCGCGGAGAAGCAGGCGACCATGCGCGCGTTCAAGGACGGCGCGCTCGGCCTGCTGGTGGCGACCACCGTGATCGAGGTGGGCGTGGACGTGCCCAACGCCTCGCTGATGGTGATCGAGAACGCCGAGCGCCTGGGCCTGGCCCAGCTGCACCAGCTGCGCGGGCGGGTCGGCCGCGGGCGCGCGGCCTCCACCTGCGTGCTGCTCTACCAGCCGCCGCTGTCGGCGCTGGCGCGGCAGCGCCTGGACACCCTGCGCCAGACCAACGACGGCTTCGTGATCGCGGAAAAGGACCTCGAACTGCGCGGCCCCGGCGAGCTGCTGGGCACCCGCCAGACCGGGCTGGCCAGCTTCCGCATGGCCGACCTGGTGCGCGATGCCGACCTGCTGCCGCAGGTGCATGCGCTGGCCGACCGCCTGCTGCGCGAGGATCCGGCGCTGGCGGACCGGATCGTGGCGCGCTGGGTCGGCGGCAGCGCGCGCTATGCCTCGGCATAATGCGCGGATGAGCGATACCCGCATTCCGCTGCTGATCGACACCGACCCCGGGGTGGACGATGCCCTGGCCCTGCTGATGGCGTTCGCCGATCCGCGCCACGCCGTGGTCGGCCTGACCATCGCGGCCGGCAACGTCGGCCTGGCCCACACCGTCGCCAACGCGCTCAAGCTGTGCGAGGTGTGCGGGGTCGAGGTGCCGGTGTACCCCGGTGCCGCCACCCCGCTGGTGCACCCGGCGCGCGATGCGGCCTACGTGCACGGGCGCGACGGCTTCGGCGATACCGGCTACGCCCCGGCCGCGCGCCGCGCCGAGGCCGAGCATGCTGCGCTCGCGATCCTGCGGCTGTCGCACGTGCATGCCGGGCGCCTGCTGCTGGTGGCCCTCGGCCCGCTGACCAACCTCGCGCTGGCGCTGCGGCTGGACCCGAGCCTGCCGCAGCGGATCGCGCGCTGCGTGGTGATGGGCGGCGCGGTGACCGCGCACGGCAACATCACCCCGGCGGCGGAGTTCAACATCGCGTTCGACCCGGAGGCCGCGCACGTGGTGTTCGGCGCGTTCCCGCAGGTCGAGCTGGCCGACTGGGAGGCGGTGCTCGCGCACGGCCTGCTGCATGCCGACGTCGAGCGCTGGCTGGCCGCGGACTCGCCGCGCGCGCGCTTCTACGCCGGGATCTCCGCGCACACCCGCGCCTGGTCGCGCGCGGCCGGCCGCGGCGAGCGCTGGCATGCCGCCGATGCCCTGGCGATGGCGCTGGCCCTGCGCCCGGACGGGGTACGCGAGGCCGAAGCCCGGCCGCTGGCGGTGGAGGTCGCCGGCATCCACACCCGCGGCGCGACCGTGATCGACTGGAACCGCCAGACCGGGGACGCGGATAATGCCCGCCTGCTGCGGCGCTACGACCAGGCCCTGTTCGAGCGCCTGCTGGCCGAGGCGCTGGCCGCCCGCTGAGGGTGGCTTGCACCGGCGCTTGGGCTCTGGCTACAATACGCGGCTCCGCACCGCTGCGACCCAGGTTTCTGCGCCATGAAAGCCGGCATCCATCCCGAATACCGCGAAGTCGTCTTCCAGGACGTGACCTCGGACTTCAAGATCCTGACCCGCTCGACCCTCTCCAGCAAGGAGACGATCAAGTGGGAGGACGGCAACGAGTACCCGCTGATCAAGGTAGAGGTGTCCTCGTCGTCGCATCCGTTCTACACCGGCCAGCACAAGATCGTGGACACCAGCGGCCGGGTCGACAAGTTCCGCAAGCGCTACCAGAAGTAAGCGCGCGGCGCGCGCTGCACGCGGTATGCACCTGACGGCCACCCTTGCGGTGGCCGTCGGCGTTTGCGGGCGGTGCGGCCGGCGTCGCCCGCCGGCCCTCCCGCATCGGACCTTCGGGCAGGGGCCGCGGCGGAGGCCTGTGCGATAATGGGTGATCCCATGCGCCGGCGCATGGCCGGCAGGCCGCGCGGCGCGTCCCCACAGGAGTCGCCCCCGTGTCCGAACTCACCCATGTCACCCTGAACGCCGCCGGCAAGGCCGTCGACCTGCCGGTCCTGCATCCGACCCTCGGCCAGCCCTGCATCGAGATCGCGCGGCTGCCGAAGGAGACCGGCTGCTTCACCTACGATCCGGGCTTCGGCGCCACCGCCAGCTGCAAGTCGGCGATCACCTACATCGACGGCGACGCCGGGGTGCTGCTGTACCGCGGCTATCCGATCGAGCAGCTGGCCGAGCATTCCAGCTTCCTGGAGGTCGCCTACCTGCTGATGAACGGCGAGCTGCCGACCCGCGAGCAGTTCGCCCGCTTCGAGCACGAGGTCACCCACCACTCGATGATGCACGAGGCGTTCCGGACCTTCCTGTACGGGTTCCGCCACGACGCGCACCCGATGGCGATGCTGACCGGCATGCTCGGCTCGCTGGCCAGCTTCTACCACAACGACCTCAACATCGAGGACCCCGAGCAGCGCCGGCTGGCCGCGATCCGCCTGATCGCCAAGGTGCCGACCATCGCCGCCGCCTGCCACCGCTATTCGATCGGCTGGCCGATCCGCTACCCGCGCAACAACCTCGAGTACACCACCCGCTTCCTGCACATGATGAAGGAGGTGCCGAGCGAGCCGCTGGAGCTGAACCCGGTCGCGGCCAAGGCGATGGATCTGCTGTTCATCCTGCACGCCGACCACGAGCAGAACGCCTCGACCTCGACCGTGCGCCTGGTCGGCTCGACCGGCGCCAACCCCTACGTCAGCGTCGCCGCCGGCGTCGCCGCGCTGTGGGGCCCGGCGCACGGCGGTGCGAACGAGGCGGTGCTGAAGATGCTCGAGGAGATCGGCCGCCCGGAGAACGTGGGCAGCGCGGTCGCGCGCGCCAAGGACAAGGAGTCCGGTTTCCGCCTGATGGGCTTCGGCCACCGCGTGTACAAGAACTTCGACCCGCGCGCCAAGATCATCCGCGAGATGTGCCACAAGGTGCTGGCCGAACTCGGGGTGGACGACCCGCTGCTGGAGGTGGCGATGCGGCTGGAGGAGGCGGCGCTCAAGGACGAGTACTTCATCCAGCGCAAGCTGTACCCGAACGTCGATTTCTACAGCGGCATCATCTACAAGGCGCTCGGCATCCCGACCGAGATGTTCACGGTGATGTTCGCGATCGCGCGCACCGCCGGCTGGGTCAGCCACTGGCTGGAGCAGCAGGAGGACCCGGAGAACCGGATCGGCCGCCCGCGCCAGATCTATACCGGCGCCGGCCGCCGCGACTTCGTGCCGATGCCGCAGCGCTGAGCCGGCGCGCGCGCGGGGCAGCGCGGCCGTTGCCCCCGCGCTCTCAGGGTTGTGGTTGCCAGCGCACTTCCGGCTCAGCGCTCCCCGGCCTCGTAGCCGGCGATTTCGGCGTCCGCCAGCAGCGCGCGCACGCGGGCGATCCCGGCGCGCGCCATCGGCCGCTCGTCGATCGGCGACAGCGGCGCCTGCCGCAGCGCCGCCTCCGGCAGCACGGTCAGGTCGAACGCCAGCCCGTCGGCGCTGAACAGCCAGACCGGGGCCTCCAGCGTGCGTTCGCGGTCCAGCCGCAGCTGGCGCCGGCGCGGCTGCGCCGGGATCCGGTGCTCCTGCAGCCAGCGCGCCACTGCCTCCGGGTCGTCGCTGTGCAGGTGCAGGGCGACCGGGCTGAGCGCGTCCGCGGTGCCATCCAGCACCGGCCCGACCAGCCGCGGCGAGAACGCCGCGAAGAACTCCAGCGCCGGCAGCGCCGCCGCGCGCCGCCGGCGCAGCTCGGCCGGCTGGTCGTGGCGGTGGAACAGGCGCTGGCGGGTGCGCAGGGCGTCCTCGATCTCGCGGTTGCGCGGCAGCGAGGCGTCGTCGTGGATGCCCAGCCGCTGCGCGGCCTTGCGCTTGGCCTGGTGGAAGTCGCGGATGCCGCCCTCGGCGATCAGCCGCGCGGCCTCGTGGGCGACCCGCTGGCGGCGCTCGCGGGTGCGGGTCTGCGCGTGGGTGTGCGCATGCACGTTCGGGTGGGATCGGACGCCGGTCATGCCTGTCCCCCGCTGCCGCCTGCGCCGACTCTACCCGAGCCGGCGCGCGGATGCACGGGGCCGCCGCGGGGCGCGGTCAGAAGATGTCGAAGGCCTCCTCCGCCGGCGCCTGTTCGGTGGCCGGGGCGGTCTCCAGCTCCTCGCGCAAGCGCTCGGCATCCTCGGCCTTGACCCACTCGGTCACGCCGTTGGCCGTCACCTGGACCATCCCGTCCGGCGGGTCGAGGTTGCGCTCCGGCTGGTCCTTGAGCGCCACCTGCATGTAGCGGATCCAGATCGGCAGGGCGGCCTTGCCGCCGTACTCGCGGTAGCCGAGCGAGCGGAAATCGTCGCGCCCGACCCAGACGGTGGTGACGTAGGGGCCGCCGAAGCCGGAGAACCAGGCGTCGCGGTGGTCGTTAGTGGAGCCGGTCTTGCCGCCGACGTCCTCGCGCCCGAGCACGCGCGCGTCGGTGGCGGTGCCGCGCTTGACCACGTCGCGCATCATCGACTGCAGCTGCCAGGCCACCCGCGGGTCGATCGCGCGCGGCGCGACCTTCAGCCCTTCCGGGGGCGCCGCCGCGGGCGCGGCAGGGGCGGGCTTGGCGGCCGGCGCCGGGCGCGCGGCGCCGGTGGAGGCGGTCGCCGGGCCGAGGTCGAAGCCATCGACCCGGGTCGGGGCGGGGGCTGCGGGCATGGCGGGCGCGCCGGCGGGGCCGGCGCAGGCCGGGCAGGCCACCGCCGGCTGCTCGCGGAAGATCTCGCGGCCCTCGCCGTCCTGCACGCGCTCGATGAACCAGGGGGTGACCAGGAAGCCGCCGTTGGCGAACGCGGTGTAGCCGCGCGCCACCGACAGCGGGGTCAGCGAGGCGGTGCCCAGCGACATCGACAGGTTCGGCGGCAGGCTGGCCTCGTCGAACCCGAAGTGGCTGATGTAGCGGCGCGCGTAGTCGACCCCGATCGCGTCCAGCAGGCGCACCGAGACCAGGTTGCGCGACTGCACCAGCGCCTCGCGCAGGCGCATCGGCCCGGCGAAGTTGCCGGAGTCGTTCTGCGGGCGCCACTCGTGGCCGCGGCGGTCCTTGAACACCACCGGGGCGTCGAGCACGATCGAGGCGGGGTTGAACCCGCGTTCGAACGCGGCCGCGTACAGGAACGGCTTGAAGCTGGAGCCGGGCTGGCGGCGCGCCTGGGTGGCACGGTTGAACTTGGACGCGGCGTAGCTGAAGCCGCCGACCAGCGCGCGCAGGGCGCCGGTGTCGGCATCCAGTGAGACCAGGGTGGCCTGCGCCTGCGGCACCTGGTCGAGCACCCACTCGCCGCTGCCGTCCTCGCGCCGGACGCGCACCACGTCGCCGGGGCGGGCCAGCGCCGCCGCCGGCTTGCCGGTCCAGGCGATCGCCTTGCCACCGAGCGCCAGCGGGCTGCCGTTGGCGAGGACGACCTGCAGCTGGCCACCGCTGCTGCCCGTAACCACGGCCGGGTGCAGGCCGCCCTCGACCGGCACGTGCCGGATCAGCGCACCGATCGCGGCATCGTCCGCCCCCGGCGGGATCTCGACGTGGCGGGTCGGGGTGCGCCAGCCGTGGCGGTGGTCGTAGACCCGCAGGCCGTCGATCACCGCCTTCTGCGCGGCCGCCTGCAGCTCCGGGTCGATGGTGGTGGTCACCCGGTAGCCCTTCTCGAGCACGTCGCCGCCGTAGCGCGCGACCATCTCCTGGCGCACCATCTCGGCCACGTACGGGGCATGCACCTGGATCGCCGGCTCGTGCGGGCTGGCGTGCATCGGCACCGCCTTGGCGGCCTCGGCCTCGGCCGCGGTGACGAACCCGAGTTCGACCATCCGCGGCAGGATGTAGTTGTCGCGGCGCATGCGCGCGCGCTCGGGGTTGCTGATCGGGTTGCCGCTGGAGGGGAACTTGGGGATGCCGGCGAGGGTGGCGGCCTCGTCCAGGGTCAGCTCGTCGAGTTTCTTGCCGTAGTAGTACTCGGCGGCGGCGGCGATCCCGTAGGCGCGGTTGCCGAAGAAGCTCTTGTTGAGGTAGAGGCCGAGGATCTCGTCCTTGCTCAGCTCGCGCTCCATCTTCATCGCCAGCAGCATTTCGGCCAGCTTGCGGGTGTAGCTGTACTCGCTGCTGAGGAAGAACTGGCGGGCGACCTGCTGGGTGATGGTGGAACCGCCCGGGACCCGGCGGTCGTCGGTGGTCGCCAGCAGCCACAGCGCGCGCGCGATGCCTTTCAGGTCCACCCCGTGGTGTTCGTAGAAATTGGCATCCTCCGCGGCCAGGAACGCCTGCTTGACCCGCAGCGGCACCTGGCGCACGTCCACCGGATAGCGGCGCATCTCCCCGAACAGGCCCATCAGGCGGCCGTCGCGGGCGTAGACGAACAGCGGCTCCTGCAGTTCGACCGTGCGCAACTGCTGCACATCCGGCAGGCGCGCGGAAATGGCGTAGACCGCGACCCCGGCGGCGGCCACCGCGACCAGCCCAAGTGTGACGATGCCCAGCAAAAGCCAGCGCAGGAAGCGGGGGAGGCGGGGCATCGGCGGGATTTGCGATTGCGGGGATGGGGGGTGCGGAGTATAGAGTAGCCCTCGGTATCGACCCGCGCGCCGCCGGACACTGGGGCCGGTCGGCGGCGCAGGTTGCGTTGGGCAAGGGCGAGCGGTCCAGGGGAACGACCTTGCGGGGTGGCAAAAAGTGTCAGTGGTTGCCAATTCGTGAAAAGTCCGTTATTCATGTGGCTCAGCACCAAGTGCGCGTAAGCGCCCGTGGGAAGGGGAGATACCGTGGGTCTGGTGACGAAAACGCAGGCGCCGCTGATCGGCGTTGATATCAGTTCGACCGCGGTCAAGCTGCTGCAGCTGGCGCGCAACGGGGATCGCTACCGGGTCGAGCACTACGCGGTCGAGCCGCTGCCGCCGAACGCGGTGAGCGAGAAGAACATCGTCGAGGTCGAAGCGGTCGGCGAGGCCATCCGCCGCGCGGTCGCGCGCTCCGGCTCGCGCGCCAAGCTCGGCGCGGCGGCGGTCGCCGCCTCCGCCGCGATCACCAAGCTGATCGCGATGCCGGCCGGCATGGACGAGGACGAGATGGAGTCCCAGATCGAGCTGGAGGCGGTCAACTACATCCCGTACCCGGTGGAGGAGGTCAACCTCGACTTCGAGGTGCTCGGGCCGATGCCGGGCAACAGCGAGATGGTGCAGGTGCTGCTGGCCGCGTCGCGCTCGGAGAATGTCGAGGTGCGCGCTTCCGCGCTGGAGCTGGGCGGGCTGACCCCGAAGGTCATCGACGTGGAGTCGTTCGCGATCGAGAACGCCTACGCGCTGATGGCCGGCAGCCTGAACGTGCCGCCGGACGGGTTGGTGGCGCTGGTCGACGTCGGCGCCACCATGACCACCCTCAACGTCCTGCGCGGCGGGCGCAGCCTGTACTCCCGCGAGCAGGTGTTCGGCGGCCGCCAGCTCACCGAGGAGGTGATGCGCCGCTACGGGCTCAGCTACGAGGAGGCCGGCCTGGCCAAGCGCCAGGGCGGGCTGCCGGAGAGCTACGAGGTCGAGGTGCTCGACCCGTTCAAGGAAGCCATGGTCCAGCAGGTCAGCCGCCTGCTGCAGTTCTTCTACGCCGGCAGCGAGTACAACCGGGTCCACCACGTGGTGATGGCCGGCGGCTGCGCCGCGATCCCGGGCATCGCGGCGATGGTCGAGGAACAACTCGGGGTGCCGACCTCGGTCGCCAACCCGCTGGCCAACATGACCCTGGGGCCGCGGGTGCAGGCCAATGCCCTGGCGCAGGACGCCCCGGCCCTGATGATCGCCTGCGGGCTCGCACTGAGGAGCTTCGACTGATGGCCAGGATCAACCTCCTCCCGTGGCGCGCCGAACGGCGCAAGGCGCGCCAGCGCGAGTTCTACGGCATGCTCGGCCTGGCCGCCGCCGCCGGCGTGCTGCTGACCCTGCTGATCGTCTCGTTCTACAGTGCCCGAGTCAGCAACCAGGAGGCGCGCAACCAGTACCTGCGCGACCAGATCGCCCAGGTCGACGCCCAGATCAAGGAGATCCAGGAGCTCGACAAGAAGAAGTCGCGGCTGCTGGCGCGCAAGGAGGTGATCGAGCAGCTGCAGGCCAACCGCTCGCAGATGGTGCACCTGTTCGACTCGCTGGTGCGCACCATCCCCGACGGGGTGGCGCTGACCTCGATCAAGCAGGAGGGTGACATCCTCACCCTCAACGGGCGCTCGCAGTCGAACGCGCGGGTCAGCACCTACATGCGCAACCTCGAGAGCTCCGGCTGGATGACCCATCCCGACCTCAGCGTGATCGAGGCCAAGGAGGGCAACCCGAGCCTGCCCTACGAGTTCAACCTGAAGGTCAAGCTCGCCAACCCGAACGCCCCCGAGGACGGCAAGGCCGACGCCGGTAAGGCGGGCGGCGCCGCTGCGGCGGGCCAGGCGACCACCCCGGCGGCGGGAGGCCAAGGGCAATGAGCAAGAAGAAGATCAACCTAAAGGAGCTCGACCTCAACAACATCGGCAGCTGGCCGCGCGAGGCGCAGTGGGTGTTCGCCGGGCTGGTCGCGCTGCTGATCCTGGCCCTGGGCTGGTTCCTGTTCGTCAGCGACAAGCGCACCCAGCTGCAGGGGCTGGAGACCCAGGAGGCCGACCTGCGCAGCGAGTTCGAGCTCAAGCAGGGGCGCGCCGCCAACCTCGAGCCGCTCAAGCAGCAGCTGGCGCAGATGGAGCAGCAACTGCAGCAGATGCTGCGCCAGCTGCCCAGCCGCACCGAGATGCCGGATCTGATCGTCGACATCTCGCAGACTGCGCTGGCCACCGGGATCCAGAACGAGCTGTTCCAGCCGGGCCCGGAGACCAAGAAGGAGTTCTACGCGGAGAAGCCGATCGCGCTGCGCATGCTCGGCACCTACCACCAGTTCGGCGCGTTCGTGAGCGGGGTGGCCTCGCTGCCGCGGGTGGTCATCATGACCATGCACGACATCTCGCTGACGCCCAAGGACGCCAAGAGCAACCCGAACGCGCGGATCGGCGCCAATGCGCCGCTGGAGCTGGCCGGCACGGTCAAGACCTACCGCTACCTGGACGAGGACGAAGCGTCCGCCGAACCGTCCGGCACGGCCGCGGGCAAGCCGGGCGCGCCCGCGGCGCCCGCCGCCCCGGCGCCGGCTCCCGCGAATCCGCCGCCGCAGCCGACCAAGGGAGGAGCCTGACGTGCGCAAGCTCGATGCAATCCGCACAGGCCGGGCGGGCGCGCTGGCGCTGCTCGCCCTGGCGCTGGCCGCCTGCGGCGGCAGCAAGGGCGACCTGGAGAAGTGGGTGGCCGAGGTGAAGGCGCGGCCGGCGCCGCCGCTGGAGCCGCTGCCGGTGATGAAGCAGTTCGAGACCTTCGAATACGCCGCCCAGGACCTGCGCGACCCGTTCAGCCAGAACTTCAGCAATGCCGACGGCAGCGGCCCGCGCCCGGATCCCAACCGACGCCGGCAGGTGCTCGAGCAGTACCCGCTCGACAGCCTGAAGATGGTGGGCACCCTCGGCAAGGGCGCGGGCATGGTGGCCCTCGTGATGGCGCCCGACAAGGTGACCTACCGGGTGAGCCCCGGCAACTACATGGGCCAGAGCGACGGCCGGGTGACCTCGATCCACGAGGACCGGATCGACCTGGTGGAACTGGTGCCCGACGGCGCCGGCGGCTGGCTGGAACGCCCCGCCACCGTCGCGCTCGATCACAACTGATTCTGGAGTGGGGAGAGACCGATGACCGTCACCAACGCCATGCGCCCGCGGCCCGTCCGGCGCCCCGTGTCCCGCGCTGCGCTCGCCCTCGGCCTGGCCGCCGGCCTGTACGCCGCTGCGGCCGCCGGCGGCCCGCAGACGGCGACCGCCAACCCCGCCCCCGCGGCGTCCGCGATCGGCAGCCAGGGCGATCCGGCCAAGCGCTCGCCGAACGCCGTCACCGTCTCCGCGATCGACTTCAAGCGCGGCGAGGGCGGCTCCGGCAAGCTGATCGTGCGCTTCAGCGGCGAGGGCGCGGTGCCCGACCTGCGCAACCTCGGCTCCAGCGTGGTGGTCGAGATCGGCAACGCGCAGCTGCCGGGCACCTTGCAGCGGCCGCTCAACGTCTCCGACTTCGCCACCCCGGTGCAGCGGATCGATGCCCGTGGCAGCGCCGGTGGCGCCCAGCTGGTGCTGGCCACCTCCGGCCCGTTCGAGTCGATGGCCTACCAGACCGGCAGCGAGTACATCGTCGAGATCGTGCCGCGCCCGGCGACGGGCATGGCGGCCGCGGCCAAGGCCGGCAAGGCGGTCGGCGCCACCGGCGGCGACGCGGCGGCCGGCGCGCAGCCGCGCTACAGCGGCAAGCCGGTCACCTTCAACTTCCAGGACATCCCGGTCCGCACCGTGCTGCAGCTGATCGCGGAGGAGTCCAACCTCAACATCGTGGCGGCCGACAGCGTGCAGGGCAACGTCACCCTGCGCCTGACCAACGTGCCGTGGGACCAGGCGCTGGACATCGTGCTGCAGGCCAAGGGCCTGGATAAGCGCCGCAGCGGCAACGTGGTCTGGGTCGCGCCGCAGAAGGAGATCGCCGACTACGAGCTGGCCAAGGAGGAGGCGCGGATCAACATCGAGGACCGCGCCGAGAAGGTCACCGAGTACATCCCGGTCAACTACGGCAACGCCGAGGACATCGCGCGCCTGCTGACCGAGGAGAGCAAGGGCAACGCAACCGGCGGCATGTCGGGATCCAGCCAGAACATGCTCGACCGCGGCTTCCTGTCGCCGCGCGGCAGCATCAGCTACGACAAGCGCACCAACACCCTGCTGGTGATCGACATCCCGCCGCGGGTGGCCAACATCCGCCGGCTGGTGCAGCAGCTGGACAAGCCGGTCGACCAGGTGGTGATCGAGGCGCGCATCGTGATCGCCAACGAGAGCGTGGCGCGCGAGCTCGGCGCCCGCTTCGGCGTGAGCGGCAGCAAGGACAACGCCTACTTCAGCGGCAACCTCGAGACCAACACCGCCAACCGCAATTCGCAGGTGCAGGCGCAGCAGACCAACACCACCCTCATCAATAACTACAACGCTTGCCTCGCGGGCAGCAACCCGAGCGCGTGTGTCGCCCCGACCCTGGTCAGCAGCAGCATCACCCGTGGGTTGATGACCAACCTGCCGGCCACCCTGAACAACCCGGCCGGTTCGCTGGCGCTGTCGATCCTCAACGCCGGCTACCTGCTGGACGTGGAACTGTCGGCGATCCAGGAGCAGGGCCGCGGCGAAGTGCTGTCCAACCCGCGGGTGGTCACCAGCAACCAGAAGGAGGCGGTGATCAAGCAGGGCCGCGAGATCGGCTACGTCACCCTGACCGGCGCCGGTGGCAACCTGACCCCGACCGTGAACTTCAAGGAGGCGGTGCTGGAGCTGAAGGTCACCCCGACCATCACCAACGACGGCCGGGTGTTCCTCAACATGGGGGTCAAGAAGGACGAACTCGACGGCTTCGTCAGCGTCGGCACCTTCGGCCAGGTGCCGCAGATCGCCAAGCGCGAGGTCAACACCGCGGTGCTGGTGGACGACGGCCAGACCGTGGTGATTGGCGGCGTGTACGAGTTCAGCGACTCCACCGACATCTCCAAGGTGCCGTTCCTCGGCGATGTCCCGATCCTCGGCAACCTGTTCCGCAACAAGAACCACACCAAGAGCAAGGCCGAGCTGCTGGTGTTCGTGACTCCGAAGGTGATGCGGGTGGCGCAGCGCTGATCCGCCTGCTTCACCGCAATCGTGTGCACGGGGGCTGCGGCCCCCGTGCGCGTTTGCGGGCCTTGCCGGCGCCTTGACCGCGCCCGTGCGAACCTTCGGCCTCGGCCGCGGTCGAAGCGGTCGCACGCCTTGCTGGAGATGCCGATGCCCGAACCGACCGCGCTGCACGCCCGCTTCCATGCCCTGCGCGCGGACCTCGCGCGCCGGATCGTCGGCCAGGCGGCGCTGGTCGAACGCCTGCTGATCGCGCTCCTGGCCGATGGCCATCTCTTGGTCGAGGGCGCGCCCGGGCTGGCCAAGACCACGGCCGTGCGCGCCCTGGCCGCGCGCTTGGAGGCGGATTTCGCGCGCATCCAGTTCACCCCGGACCTGCTGCCGGCCGACCTCACCGGCACCGAGGTCTGGCGGCCGCAGGAGGGCCGCTTCGAATTCCAGCCGGGGCCGGTGTTCCATTCCCTGCTGCTGGCCGACGAGATCAACCGCGCCCCGGCCAAGGTACAGTCCGCGCTGCTGGAGGCGATGGGCGAACGGCAAGTCACGGTCGGGCGCCAGACCTACCGCCTGCCGGACCTATTCCTGGTCATGGCCACCCAGAACCCGATCGAGCAGGAGGGCACCTTCCCGTTGCCGGAGGCCCAGCTCGACCGCTTCCTGATGTACGTGCGGATCGGCTATCCGCAGGCGCAGGCCGAGGCCGCGATCCTGCAGCTGGCGCGCGCGCAAGCGCGCGGCGAGGCAGTGGCGGAGGCCGCGACGGGCGCGCCCATCGCGCAGGCGGACGTGTTCGCGGCGCGCCGCGCGGTGCTGGACGTGCACGTGGCGCCGGCGCTGGAGCGCTACCTGATCGAGCTGGTGCTGGCCTCGCGCGAGCCGGGGCGCTACGACGCTGGTCTGGCGCGGCGGATCGCCTGGGGCGCCAGCCCGCGCGGCAGCATCGCGCTGGACCGCTGCGCGCGCGCGCGCGCCTGGCTGGACGGGCGCGACTACGCCACCCCCGAGGACGTGCGCGCGGTCGCGCCGGACGTGCTGCGCCACCGCGTGCTGCCCAGCTACGAGGCCACCGCCGAAGGCTGGGACGGCGCGCGCCTGGTGGACGAGCTGCTGCGGCGGGTGCCGCTGCCCTGAGCCCGCCATGGCCGCTCCGGTGCCGCCCCCCGCGTCCGATTCGACCGGCATCGTCCCGCGCCTGGACGAGCTGCTGGCGCTGCGCGGCGTGGTGCTGGCGGGCCGGCGCGGGCGCGGCAGCGGCGCGCGCCAGGCACATGCGCTGTCGGTCCTGCGCGGGCGCGGGATGGAGTACGCCGAATCGCGCGAGTACGCGACCGGCGACGATGCCCGCCACATCGACTGGCGCCTGACCGCGCGCACCGGGCGCGCGCACACCAAGCTGTTCCAGGCCGAGCGCGACCGCCTGACCCTGCTGCTGGCGGACACCGCCCCGGCGCTCTACTTCGGCACCCGGGTGCGCTTCAAGTCGGTGCAGGCCGCGCGCGCGGGCGCGCTTGCGGCCTGGCAGGCGCTGGCCGACGGCGACCGCGTCGGTGCCCTGCGCGTCGCCGGCGAGGATGCGCTGGTGGCGCCGGCGGCGGGCCTGCGCGGGGTGCTGGGCGTGCTGCAGGCGCTGGTGCGCTGGTACGCGGCGGCCCCGGCCCACGACCCGGGGCTGCTGCCGCTGCTGGAGCACGCGCAGCGGCTGCTGCGCCCGGGGGCGCGCTGGGTGCTGCTGGCGGATCCGGCCAGCGTGCTGGCGGTCCCGCCTGCGCGCTGGTCGGGGCTGGCCGCGCACCACGAGGCGATCGCCCTGCTGCTGGTGGATCCGCTGGAGCAGGCGCCACCGGCGGCACCGCTCGCCTTCCGTCCTGCGCAGGGCGCGCGGGTCGAGCTGGCGCTGGAGGCGGCGGCGGTGCGCCAGCGCTGGCAGGCGCAGTTCGCGGACGTGGCGGAGGCCGCGCGCGCCCGCCTGCAGGTGGCGCGGGTGCGGGTGCAGCTGCTGGCGAGCGATGCCCCGAGCGAGGCCTGGCTCGGCCTGCTCGACCGCCGTGGAGGGCTGCGGTGAGCCCGCCGCCGCTGCCGCTGCGCGGGATGCATCCAGGCGCGCCGCCGCCGTGGTGGCCGCCCGCGCCCGGCTGGTGGCTGCTGGCCGCGGTGCTGCTGGCGCTCGCGCTGGGCGTGGCGGCATGGGCCTGGCACCGGCGACGCCGCCGACTGGCATGGATGCGCCTGTTCGATGCCAGCGTGGATGCGGCGGCGGATCCGGTGGCGCAGGTGGCGGCGATGTCGGACCTGCTGCGGCGCGCTGCGCGGCGGGTGCGCGCGGATGCCGACCGCCTGCAGGGCGAGGACTGGCTGGCGCTGCTGGATGCCGGCGCGCGCCTGCCCGGGTTCCGCGCCGGCCCCGGGCGGCTACTGCTGGACGGCCCGTTCCGGCCGACGCTGGAGCCCGCCGCCGTCGCTGCGCTGCGGCCGCTGGCGCGCGCGCGCTTCCTGCAGTGGATGCAGGCGCGATGAGTGCGTGGCTGCCCGCCTGGCTGCTGCCGGATCGGTTCGCTTGGCCGTGGGCGCTGCTCGCGCTGCTGCTGCCTTGGCTGGTGTGGTGGCTGTGGCCGCGCGCGCCTGCGGGCGAGCCGGCGCTGCGGGTGCCATGGGGCGAGCGCCTGCGGGCGGTGCAGGCCGGCGCGCCGGGCGCGATCCCGCTGCGGCGGCTGCCGTGGCTGCTGCTGCTGGCGTGGGCGCTGCTGTGCGTGGCGCTGGCGCGGCCGCAGCGCCTGGGCGAGCCGGTGGCGCCGCCGCGCAGCGGGCGCGAGATGGTGCTGGCGCTGGATCTGTCCGCGAGCATGGGCGAGCAGGACATGGAACTGGGCGGACGCGCCGTTGACCGGCTGACCGCGGCCAAGGCGGTGATCGACGACTTCCTGCGCCGCCGCAGCGGCGACCGCGTCGGCCTGATCGTGTTCGGCGACCGCGCGTTCGTGCTCACCCCGCCGACCGCGGACCTGCGCACGGTGCGCGAGCAGCTGGGCGACACCGCGATCAGCCTGGCCGGGCGCGCCACCGCGCTCGGCGATGCGATCGGGCTGGCGGTGCGCCGCCTGCAGGCGCAGCCGCCGGGCGAGCGCGTGCTGATCCTGCTCACCGACGGGGTCAACACCGCCGGCGTGCTGGACCCGCAGCAGGCGGCGCGGATCGCGCGCGATGCCGGCGTGCGCATCCATGCGATCGCGTTCGGCGGCGACGGCGGCGCGCTCAGCCTGTTCGGCCTGCGCCTGCCGCTGGGCGGCGACGAGGTGGACGAAGCCGGCCTGCGGCGGATCGCGCAGGCGACCGGCGGGCGCTTCTACCGCGCGCGCGACACCGACGAGTTGGCCGGCATCTACGCCGAGCTCGACCGCCTGGAACCGATCGCCCGGCGCGGGCCGGCGGTGCGGCCGCGGATCGAGCTGTACCCGGCGCCGCTGGCGGCCGGGCTCGCGCTCTTGGTGCTGGCGCTGCTGCGCAGGCGGGTGGCATGAGCGGCTGGGCGGCGCTCGACGGTTGGCACCTGCTGCGCCCATGGTGGCTGCTGGCGTGGCTGCTGCTGCCGCTCTTGGCCTGGCGCTGGCGGCGGGCGGCGGTGCGCGCCGCGCGCTGGCGCGAGGCGGTCGATCCGCATCTGCTGCCGCACCTGCTGGATACGGCCGGCCCGCAGCGCGGGCGGCCATGGGCGCGCTGGGCGGTGCTCGCCGGGCTGGCGCTGGCGATCCTCGCCCTGGCCGGGCCCAGCCTGCAGCGGCAGCGGCTGCCCGCCTGGCAGGGCCAGGCGCCGCTGGTGGTGGCGCTGGACCTGTCGGATGCGGTGCGTGCGCGCGACCTGCCGCCATCGCGGCTGGCATGGGCGCGGAGCAAGCTGGCGCAGCTGCTGCAGCAGCGCCGCGACGGCCAGACAGCGCTGGTGGTCTATGCCGGGGATGCCTACACGGTGGTGCCGCTGACCGAGGATCCGGACAACGTCGCGGTGTTCCTGGACGCGCTGTCCCCGGATGTGATGCCGGAACCGGGGCAGGACGCCGCGCGCGCGATCGCGTGGTCGGCGCGCCTGCTGGACGCGGCCGGCGGGCGCGGGCAGATCCTGCTGGTGACCGACCGCGCCGATCCGGCGGCGGTCGCCGCCGCCGCGCGCGCGCGCGCGCAGGGGCTGCGGGTGTCGGTGCTCGGGCTCGCGCGCGCCGGCGGCCCGGGCTTCGACCCGGGCGCGCTGCAGGCGCTGGCGGCGGCCGGCGGCGGACGCTATGCCGCGGTGCAGGCCGATCCCGGCGACCTGCGCGCGCTCGGGCTGGAGCAGGCGGCGGCGCAGGTGGAGGCCGGCCCGAGCCGGCGCGCCGCCGGCTGGCAGGACCAGGGCTACTGGCTGCTGCCGCCGGCGCTGCTGCTGCTGTTGCCGCTGCTGCGGCGCGGCGCCCTGCTGGCATTGCCGCTGCTGCTGGCACTGATGCTGCCGGCGCCGCCAGTGCGGGCGCAGCAGGCGGTGGCCGCGGGCGGCGGCTGGTGGCAGCGCGCCGACCAGCAGGCGTATGCGCGCCGGCAGCAGGCGATCGCCGATTACCGCCGCGGCGACTATGCCGGCGCGATCGCGCGCCTGCAGGGCGATTCGACGGCCGACGGCTGGTACAACCTCGGCAATGCGCTGGCGCAGGCGGGCGACTACGACGCCGCGATCGCCGCCTACGATCGGGCGCTGCGGCTGCAGCCGGACATGGCCGATGCGCGCTACAACCGCGCCGTGGTCGAGCGTGCGCGCCAGCAACGGCAGCAACAGCAACAGTCGCCGCAAGGCCGGCAGACCCCGCAAGGCCAGCAGAACCCACAGGGCCAGCAGACCCCACAGGGCCAGCAGAACCCACAGGGCCAGCAGAACCCACAGGGCCAGCAGAACCCACAGGGCCAGCAGAACCCACAGGGCCAGCAGAACCCGCAGGGCCAGCAGAACCCGCAGGGCCAGCAGACCCCGCAGGGCCAGCAGACCCCGCAGGGCCAGCAGAACCCACAGGGCCAGCAGAACCCGCAGGGCCAGCAGAACCCGCAGGCATCGCCCCGCCCCGCCGATGCGCGTGCGCAGGCCGCCGCCGATGCCGCGCAGCGGGAGCGCATGCAGCAGGCGCTGCAGCGCGCGCCCGCGCAGGTGCAGGGGCGTGCATCGCCGGCGCGGCGGGAGACCGCCGCCGAGCGCGAGCGGCGGCTGGCCGACCAGGCCCAGCTGCAGCGCATCCCGGACGATCCCGGCGCACTGCTGCGCACGCGCCTGCGGATCGAATCCCTGCGCCGGCGCGGGGAGCTGCCATGACCCGCTGGGCACTGCGCGCGCTGCTGGCGTGGCTGGCCCTGCTCGTGGCCGCGGCGGCACCGGCGCAGACCCGCGCCTGGCTGGACCGCGCGCGGATCGCCGACGGCGAGACGGTCGCGCTCAACATCCAGACCGATGAGCCGGTGGCGCAGATCGACTATGCGCCGCTGGCCGCGCGCTTCGCCCTCACCGGGCAGAGCGTGCGCCGCCAGGTGGCGCTGGTCGACGGCCGCCTGCGGCGCTCGGCGCTGTTCGCGGTCGGACTGCGTCCGCCTGGGCCGGGCACCTATGTGGTGCCGGCGCTGCAGGTGGGCGGTGCGCGCACCGCGCCGCTGACGCTGGAGGTCGTGCCGGCCGCGGTCGCGCCGGCGGCGGCCGCGTCGGACGTGTTCGTGGAATCCGCGGTGGATGCGCCTTCGCCGTACGTGCAGCAGGCGGTCGGCCTGACCGTGCGCCTGCACTCGGCGGTGCCGCTGCTGTCCGGCCAGCTCGACCAGGACGCGCCGGAAGGCGCCAGCCTGCAGCGGGTGGGCGAGGACCTCAGCTACGAGCGCATCCTCGGCGGCCGCCGCTACCACGTGGTCGAGCGCCACTACCTGCTGGTCCCCGAGCGCAGCGGGCCGCTGCAGGTGCCGGGCGCGCGCTTCAACGGGCTGGGCCTGGGCGACGGGCTGGACGCGCTGTTCGGCGACGGCCGCCGCGACCTGTCCGCCGCGGCGCCGCCGCTGCGCCTGCAGGTGCGGCCGATCCCGGCGGACGCCCCGCTGCCGTGGCTGCCGCTGCGCGGGGTGCAGCTGCGCTGGCTGCAGGCACCGACCCGGGCGCGGGTCGGCGAGGCGGTCACGGCCGAATTCGAACTGCAGGCGGACGGCGCCAGCACCGCGCAGCTGCCGGCGCTGGCGCCGGCGTCCACGCCCATGCTGCAGGTGTTCGCCGATCCGCCGCAGCGCGCCGACGGCGACCGCGACGGGGTGCCGCTGGCGAGCGTGCGCCAGCGCTTGGCGCTGGTGCCGCAGCAGGCCGGCACGCTGACGCTGCCGGGGCCGCAGCTGACCTGGTGGAACGCCGAGCGCGGCGTGCGCGAGACCACCCGGCTGCCGCCGCTGCGGCTGCAGGTCGCGCCCGGCGCGGCGCTGCCCGCCGCGCCGCCACCCAGCGCACCCGCGGCCGGCGTGCCCGCGCCGCCAGCGGCCGCAGCGCCGGCAGAGTCCGCGCCGGCTGGCGCAGGGGCGCTCGCGCTCGTCGGCGGGCTGGGGGTGTTGCTGGCCGTGGCGGCGGTCGCGTGGTGGCGGCGCCGTGGGCGCGTGGCCGCGCCCATGTCGGTCCCGGCCGCGCCTCCACCCGCGCCGGCGCTGGCGCAGGCGCTGCGCGGCGGCGATCTCGCCCAGATCGCGCATGCGCTGCAACAGGCGGCTGCGGGGGAGGATCTCGACGCGCTGCGCGCGCGCCTGGCCGATCCGGCCCAGGCCGCGGCGGTGCAGGCGCTGCAGCAGGCGCGCTGGGGCGGCGGCGATGCGGCGGCCGCGCTGGCGCAGCTGCGCGCCGCGTTCGCGCGCGGCCCGCGCTGGCGGCGCGCGGACGCGCCCGCGCGCGACCCGCTGCCGCCGCTGTATCCGCCGGCGTCCGGCGCGGGCTGAGCACGGCGCCTCCCGCCGTTGTCCGCGCGACCCGCGCAGCGACGGCCGGGGGCGCGACCTGCATCGTCCCTGATCCCGGCAAGGCCACGGGCCGGCTCCCGCGCTGCGGGATCGGCGCGTGGGGTACTGCGCACGTTTGCTAAGCTCGGTGCGGATTGCACGGGGACGCGCGGATGGGACACCACGATCGGCAGGGGCGCTGGCCGCTGCACTGGAAGATGGCGCTGGGCTTCGCGCTCGGCACCGTGGCCGGGCTGGTGGCCAACCTCGGCTTCGCCCAGTCCGAGGCCCTGCACCTGCTGGTGACCTACCTCGCCGAGCCGGTCGGCCAGCTGTTCCTGCGCCTGCTGTTCATGCTGGTGATCCCGCTGGTGTTCTCGGCCCTGGTGCTGGGCGTGGTCGAGATCGGCAATCCGCAGTCGCTCGGCCGGATCGGCGTGCGCACCCTGCTGTGGGTGCTCTTGGTCACCGCGCTGGCGGTCATGATCGGGCTGGTGGTGGTGAACCTGTTGCAGCCGGGCGTGGGCCTGCCGGAGGCGGCGCGCGCGGAGTTGCTGGCGCAGGCCGCCGAGCGCGGCGGCGCGATCGCGGAGAAGGGCCGCAGCGCCCCGTCCGGGATCGAGCTGCTGCTCAACATCGTGCCCAAGAACCCGGTCGCGGCCGCGGCCAATGGCGATCTGATCGCGATCATGTTCTTCGCGCTGATGTTCGGCATCGCGGCCACCGTGGTGCGCAGCGACGGCACCCGCCGCTTCGTCGAGGTCTGCCAGGGCGTGTATGACATCTGCCTGCGCCTGATCGAGTGGGTGATCCGGCTCGCCCCGTACGCGGTGGCCGCGCTGCTGTTCGCGATCACCGCCCGCCTCGGGCTGGACGTGCTGCTGCAGCTGGCGCGCTACGTCGGCACCGTGCTGCTGGCCTTGGGCATCCATTTCTTCGTGGTGTTCCCGCTGCTGCTGTGGCTGCTCGGGCGGATGTCGCCGCTGGCGTTCTGGCGCGCCAGCGAGCCGGCGATCCTGACCGCGTTCTCCACCGCGTCCTCCAGCGCGACCCTGCCGACCTCGCTGATGGTGGCCGAGGAGCGCCTGCGGGTGCCGCGCCGGGTCGGGCGCTTCGTGTGCACTCTCGGCGCCACCGCCAACATGAACGGCACCGCGCTGTTCGAGGGCGTGACCGTGCTGTTCCTGGCCCAGTTCTACGGGGTCGAGCTGGGGCTGTCGCAGCAGCTGATGGTGCTCTTGCTGTGCGTGCTCGGCGGGATCGGCGCGGCCGGCGTGCCGGGCGGCTCGCTGCCGGTGATCGCGCTGATCCTGGCCACCTTCGGCATCCCGCCGGAAGGCATCGGCCTGATCCTCGGGGTCGACCGCCTGCTCGACATGTGCCGGACCACGGTGAACGTGACCGGCGACCTGGTCGGCGCGGTGGTGATCGCTCGCGGCGAGCCGGATGCGGCGCCCCCGGCGGCGCCGGCGCCGGCCTGAGCCGGCCTCAGGCAGCGTCGCCGCGCAGCGCGCGCACCTGCTGCTCCAGCAGCGCCGCGGTCGCGGTGCGCCCGTCCAGCGGCGCGCCGGCGACCACCTGCACGTGCGCGCGCAGGCGCCGCGGCAGGCGCATGCGGTGCAGCCGGGAGTCGCGCCGGCTCCACATGCTGCCCCACATGTTGCGCAGCGCCAGCGGCACCACCGGCACGTCCTGGCCGCGCGCGGCGGCGCGCTGCAGGATCTTCTCGACCCCGGGCTTGAACGGCGCGATCTGCCCGTCGCGGGTCAGCGCGCCCTCGGGGAAGATGCACACCAGCTCGCCCGCGGCTAGCGCGGCGTCGATCGCCGCGTAGGCGGACTCGAGCACCTGCGGGTCCTCGTCGCGGCCGGCGATCGGGATCGCCTTGGCGGTGCGGAAGATCCAGCGCAGCACCGGGATCTCGAAGATCCGGTAGTACATGACGAAGCGCACCGGGCGCGGCACGCAGCCCATCAGGATCAGCGCGTCCATGTAGCTGACGTGGTTGCACACCAGCACCGCCGGCCCCTCGTCCGGCACGTGTTTCTCGATCCCGTGCAGCTCCAGCCGGTACAGGCTGCGCACCAGCAGCCACGACAGCAGCCGCATCAGGAACTCCGGCACGATGCTGAAGATCCACAGCGCCACCAGCGTGTTGGCGATCGCCAGCGCCAGGAACACCTGCGGGATGCTCCAGCCGAGCAGGCGCTGCGCGGCCATCGCCAGCAGCGCCGCCAGCACGATGAACAGCGCGTTCTGGATGTTCATCCCGGCGATCACCCGCGACAGCTCGGCCTTGGGCGTGCGGCTCTGGATCAGCGCGAAGAGCGGCACCACGAAGAAGCCGGTGAACAGCCCGATCCCGAACAGGTCGAACATGATCCGCGCGCTGCCCGGCGCGGTGACGAACGACCACAGGCCCAGGTGCGCCTGCGGCGCCGGGCCGGGGCGGGCCAGGTAGAGGTCGAACACGAACGCGCTGATGCCGAACGCGCCCAGCGGCACCAGCCCGATCTCGACCACCCGCCCGGACAGCTTCTCGCACGCCAGCGAGCCGAGCCCGACCCCGACCGAGAACAGCGCCAGGGCGAGGATGTACAGGCTCTGGCTGCCGCCCAGGTTGGCCTGGGCATACACCGGCAGCTGCGCGGTCAGGACCGTGCCGAGGAACCAGAACCAGCTCACCCCGAGCACCGCGTTGCGCACCGCCAGGCGCTGGCGGGTGAGCTGCCAGATGCGCCAGGACTCGCGCGCGATGTTCCAGTCCACCCGTAGCTCGGGGTCGCCGGCGTCCACCCGGGGGATGCGCCGCGCCACCGCGTTGCCGGCGATCGCCAGCAGCACCACCAGGCTCGCCGCCAGCACCGGCCCGTGCGCGCCGGCCAGCGCGAACACCATCCCACCGCAGATCATCCCCAGCAGGATCGCCACCGAGGTGCCCATCTCGACCAGGCCGTTGCCGCCGGTCAATTCCTCGGGCTTGAGCACCGAGGGCAGGATCGAATACTTCACCGGCCCGAACAGGGTGGACTGCACGCCGGTGCCGAACAGCGCCAGCAGCAGCACCGGCAGGCTCTGCAGCAGGAAGCCGAGCGCCGCCACCGACATCACCACGATCTCCATGGTGGTGGTGATCACGATCAGGCGCTGCTTCTCGGTGCGCTCGGCGATCTGCCCGGCGGTCGCCGAGAACAGGAAGTAGGGCAGGATGAACAGCGCAGGCGCGAGGTTGGCGTACAGCGTCATGCTCGCGCTGCCGACTGCCATCCACGCCAGCAGGCCGATGATCGCCTGGCGGTACACGTTGTCGTTGAACGCGCCCAGCGCCTGCACCACGAAGTAGGGCAGGAAACGGCGCTGGGTGAGCAGGTCGAACTGCGAATAGGCCATGGCGCCCCCGATCGCGGACCGGCCGAGGATAGCCGGTCGCCACGGACGGCGCGGCTGCTATGCTGCCGCGGGAGGCTCCCGCCGCGAGGACCACCGATGGCCGCCGCAGCCCCCGTCCGCGCGCGCCGCGCGCCCGGCGCCCCGCCATGAGCCGCTTCCTGCTGGTGCACGGCGCCTTCCACGGCGCTTGGTGCTGGTATCGGCTGCTGGCCTGGCTGCGCGCGCAGGGGCGGCGGGCCGAGGCGCTGGATCTGCCCGGCCACGGCCGCGACCGCACCCCGCTGGAGGCGGTCACCCTGGACGCCTACGTCGCGCGGGTGGTGCAGGCGCTCGACGCCAGCCCCGAACCGGTGGTGCTGGTCGGCCACAGCATGGGCGGCGGCGTCATCACCCAGGCCGCTGAGGCGCGCCCACAGCGGCTGCGCGCGCTGGTGTACGTGGCCGCGCTGCTGCCGCGCGCCGGCGATACCCTGCTCCAGTTGTTGCAGGAGGTGCCGGTGCCGGAGCCGGCCGCGCGCATGCGCCTGTCCGAGGATCGCCGCCGCCTGTGGATGAACGAGCCGGACCTGCACGCGCGGGTGTACCCCGACTGCCGCGCCGAGGACGCCGCGCTGGCTGGGCTGCTGCTGGTGGAGCAGGCGACCCAGCCGCTGCTGCAGCCGATCCGCACCACCGAGGCCGGCTTCGGCCGGGTGCCGCGGGTGTACGTCGAGTGCCGCGACGACCGCGCGGTGCCGCTCGCCCTGCAGCGCGCCATGCACGCGCGCCTGCCGTGCCGGGTGGAGACGCTCGCGACCGGCCACTTCCCGATGCTGTCCATGCCCGAGCGGCTGGGCGCGCTGCTGCTGGAGGCGGACGCGCGCGCCGGCTGAACGCCGCCGGCGCCGCGCCAGCGGCTATCCTGCCGCGCGGAGGGAACCGCGATGCCACTGAGCCTCAACGAAATCCGCGAGCGCGCCCGCGCGTTCGCCAGGGAATGGGCGGGGGAGTCCAGCGAGCGCGCCGAGGCGCAGAGCTTCTGGAACGAGTTCTTCAACGTGTTCGGCGTCAACCGCCGGCGCGTGGCCGTGTTCGAGCAGAAGGCCGAGCGCTTCAGCGGCGGCAAGCATGGCCGCATCGACGTGTTCTGGCCGGGGGTGATGCTGGCCGAGCACAAGAGCGAGGGCCGCGACCTCGACGCCGCGTTCGAGCAGGCCACCGACTACTTCGCCGGGCTGAAGGATGCCGAGCTGCCGCGCTACGTGCTGGTCAGCGACTTCCGGCGCTTCCGCCTGCACGACCTGGAAAGCGGCGAGCGCACCGACTTCGCGCTGGCCGAGCTGCACAAGCAGATCGGGCGCTTCGGCTTCATCAGCGGCTACCAGAGCCGCACCTACCAGGAAGAAGACCCCGTCAACCTGCAGGCCGCCGAGCGCATGGGCCGGCTGCACGATGCGCTGAAGGCCAGCGGCTACGCCGGGCACGCGCTGGAGGTGCTGCTGGTGCGGCTGCTGTTCTGCCTGTTCGCGGACGACACCGGCATCTTCCCGCGCCAGGCCTTCCACGACCTGATCGCCCAGCGCACCGGCGAGGACGGCGCCGACCTCGGCATGTGGCTGGCGCGCATCTTCCAGGTCCTCGACACCCCACCCGAAAAGCGCCAGACGACGCTGGACGAGCAGCTGGCGGAGCTGCCCTACGTCAACGGCCGGCTGTTCGAGGAGGTGCTGCCGCTGGCGGACTTCGACGCGCGCATGCGCCGCCTGCTGCTGGACGCCAGCACGCTGGACTGGAGCCGCATCAGCCCCGCCATCTTCGGCGCCATGTTCCAGTCGGTGATGGACGCCAGGGCCCGCCGCCACCTGGGCGCGCACTACACCAGCGAGAAGAACATCCTGAAGCTGATCGGCCCGCTGTTCCTGGACGGGCTGAAGGCCGAGCTGGACAAGGCCGGCCATGACGAAAAGAAGCTGGCGCAGCTGCACCGCACGCTGGCCACGCTCACCTTCCTCGACCCGGCCTGCGGCTGCGGCAACTTCCTGGTGATCGCCTACCGCGAGCTGCGCCTGCTGGAGCTGGAAGTGCTCAAGCGCCAGTTCGCCACCCAGCAGTCGGTGCTGGCGCACGTGCAGGACCACGTGCTGGTGGACGTGGACCAGTTCTACGGCATCGAGATCGAGGAGTTCCCGGCGCAGATCGCGCAGGTGGCGATGTGGCTGATGGACCACCAGATGAACCTGCGCGTGTCCGAGCAGTTCGGCGAGAACGTGGTGCGCCTGCCGCTGAAGAAGTCCGCCACCATCGTGCACGGCAACGCGCTGCGGATCGACTGGAACGACGTGGTGCCGGCGGAGCGGTTGAGCTACATCCTCGGGAATCCGCCGTTTATCGGCTCGAAGCTGATGACCACTTCGCAGCGCGAGGATCTATTGGCGGTCGCCGCTGGGCTGAAGGGCGCGGGCGTGCTGGATTTCGTCTGCGCATGGTATCTGAAGGCCGCGCATTACATCGACGGCCAACCCGTGCGCGTCGCCTTCGTCTCCACCAACTCCATCACCCAGGGCGAGCAGGTCGGCATCCTGTGGGGCGAACTGCTGCGGCGCGGCTGCCGCATCTTCTTCGCCCATCGCACCTTCCGCTGGAACAACGAGGCGCGCGGCGTGGCGGCCGTGCACTGCGTGATCGTGGGCTTTGCGCTGGGCGAGGTGACGCCCAAGCAGCTGTTCGACTACGAGGACATCGCGGGCGAGCCGCACCGCCTGCTGGCGGACAACATCAATCCGTATCTGGTGGATGCAGCGGATGTGTTGCTGCCGAATCGCAGCAAGCCGATTTGCGACGTGCCGGAGATCGGCATCGGCAACAAGCCGATCGACGGCGGCAACTACCTGTTCACCACCGAGGAGCGCGATGCGTTCATCGCCAAGGAACCGGGCGCGGCGAAATGGTTCCGGCGCTGGCTGGGGTCGGACGAGTTCATCAACGGCTGGCAGCGCTGGTGTTTGTGGCTGGGCGATTGCCCGCCCTCGGAACTGCGGACGATGCCGGAGGTGCTCAAGCGGGTCGAGGCCGTGCGTGACTATCGCAAGGCCAGCGCCAGCGCGCCCACGCGCAAGCTTGCCGACACGCCGACCCGGTTCCACGTCGAGAACATACCGGACGACCACTATTTGGTCATTCCGGAAGTCTCCTCCGAGCGCAGGGCCTTCATCCCGATCGGCTTCATGGCGCCGGACACCCTGTGCAGCAATCTGGTGAAGATCGTCCAGCACGCGACGCTGTACGACTTCGGCATCGTCACCTCCACCATGCACATGGCTTGGGTGCGTACCGTCTGCGGTCGCCTGAAGAGCGACTATCGCTACTCCGCCGGCATCGTCTACAACAACTTCCCCTGGCCCGAGCTGGGCGACGACGACAAACACCGCGCCGCCATCGCCGCCGCCGCGCAGGGCGTGCTGGATGCCCGCGCGCAGTTCCCCGAGGCGACGCTGGCCGACCTCTACGACCCACTGACCATGCCGCCCGCGCTGGTGAAAGCCCACGCCGCGCTGGACAAGGCCGTGGACGCCGCCTATCTCGCCGCCGAAAAAGCCGCCGGCCGCAAACCGCCCAAGCTCGGCACCGACGCCGAGCGCGTGGCCTTCCTGTTCCAGCGCTACCAGGCGCTGACCCGCCTGCAGCCGGCGGCGAAGCCGAAAAAAACCGCGCGCAAACGGCAGGTGTCGGCATGACTGGGCTTCGCTTCTTCCCGCTGCTGGCCGTGCTGCTGCTGGCCGCATGTTCGGAGCGCACCGCGCCTGCGACTGAGCAGCCTGCGCTACGGCCGCAGCAGGCAGGCCAACCGTTGGATCCGCTGACCACTGCTGCGCGCATGGCGGCCATTCGTGGCGCTGCGGTGATGGGCGATCAGGGCACGGTGCGCGAGCAGGTGGACGCGATGAGCCATGACCTGCAACGGGCCATGCGCCTGCCCGATCCGGCTCGGCGCATTCCCGCCGAGCCGGCGCGGCAGCGGGCAGCGACGGTAAGGGGCGTCAGTTCGGTGGCGTGGGTGGACTTCGGCAACCTGCTGGCAATGGTGGACGGCGCGCAGTATCGCGATTACGCCACCATCGACCGCATCTGCATGGCACTGGCGCCGCTGGGCGATACCCTGTGGGTGACAGTCCACCTGCAAGACCGGCAGGCGCGCAGCGGCGAAGATTTGGACATCCTCAGCCGCAACTGCCAATTGCCGTCCGGCGAAAACGCGTTTGGCCAACGGCAGCGGCGTATGAACATGGTGGAACCTGCGGTGCGCGCGGAGCATCAGGCCGCCCGCATGAAGATGCGCGATGCGCAGGCGCGCAAGGCCGAGGATGATCGCGCGAATGCCGAAGCCCTGCACAATATCCCGGAGATGTAGGGCGCATGGAGAATCGATCGATGACGAAGACTGGAGGCGCGCCATGAAACCCCGCACCCACGTGGCCCACGACGACGGCCAGCGCCGGCTGGCGGTGCTGATCGACGCCGACAACGCGCAGGCATCGGTGATCGAGGGCCTGCTGGCGGAGGTGGCCAAGTACGGGCTGGCCAGCGTGAAGCGCATCTACGGCGACTTCACCACCCAGCAGCAGGCGCAGTGGAAGAAGGTGCTGCTGAAGCATTCGATCAGCCCGGTGCAGCAGTTCGCCTACACCAGCGGCAAGAACGCCACCGACAGCGCGCTGATCATCGATGCGATGGACCTGATGTACACCGGCCGCTTCGACGGCATGTGCCTGGTCTCCAGCGACAGCGATTTCACCCGGCTGGCGCAGCGCCTGCGCGAGGAGGGCCTGACGGTGTACGGCTTCGGCGAGCACAAGACGCCGGACCCGTTCGTGCAGGCCTGCGACAAGTTCATCTACACCGAGGTGCTGCGCGCGGAAGCGCCGGAGCCCGCGCCCGCCGCCAAGCCGGCTGCGGAGAAGCCCGCCGCGAAGCCGAAGCCGGCGCCGGAGCCGGCACCCGCGCCATCGCCTGCGCCGGCGCCCGCGAAAGACGGGCCGCTGCCGTTGCCGCTGGACCTGCTGCGGCAGGCCATCGAGGAGGCGTCCGACGAGGAGGGGTGGGCGCACCTGGGCGCGATGGGCACCTACCTGAACAAGATTCGCCCGAACTTCGACCCGCGCCTGTACGGGCAGAAGAAGCTCAGCGACCTGCTGCGCAAGCACCCCAAGCACTTCAGCGTGATCGAGCGCGAAACCACGGCTACCGGTGGCAAGGTGCTCTACGTCAAGGCGCTGGGTTGACCCGCCAAGGCGCAGGCAGGGGAGCGTCAGTGGCCTCGGCCGTCATCGCAGCCGGGTGGCAAGGTCCGGTTTCGCCACGAACACATGGGCTTTGCCCTGAAGGTGACGGTCCAGCAGCTTTGCCTTCACCAGTCCAAGCAGGTCCGAGCGCGCGGTATCGTAGGCGATGTCGTGGATGCGGCGATGCACCGCTATCGTGAATGTCTTGTTGGGGTGTTTGAGTGCGTTGAGCAGCAGCGCCCGCTGGCGGTGGTTCAGGCGGTTGGCCAGCCGGCTGCCCGGCCGCAGCAGGTTCTGTGCTTCGGCGTAGGCGGCCTGCTTGCGTGCGATGTAGCCATGGACGCCTTCGATGGCGCGTAGCAGCACGTCGAGCTGGTGGGAGACGAAATAGGTCAGGTCGCCTTCGTCCGATTCCGTGTAGAGATAGGAGCGGGTGTATTGCGCAGGTGCCCGCTTGAGGATGCTGGAGATCGAGAAATACTCTGCCATCCAGAAGCCTGCGCGCAGCATCGACCAGTAGAAGAGCGCGCGCGCCGTGCGCCCGTTGCCATCCACGAACGGATGGTCATAGCCGATCATGAAGTGGATCGTGATCGCCCGCACCACCGGGTGGATGAAGTCGGCCTCATCGTCGCCACGGTTTGCGAATGCACAAAGTGCGCGCATTCGCTCGGGCAGTTCCGATGCCGGTGGCGGGACATGCAGGACGCGTCCGGTTTCATCCTCGATGACGATGTTTTCCGCACCGGTGCGATAACGCCCCGCGGCACCCGGATCCTGCAGGGTGCCATCGGTCAGCATGCGGTGGATCTCGAACACGGTCTCCGGCGTCAGCGGACGGTCCAGCCAGCGCTTCAGCTCGTGCATCGCCCGGAAGTTGTTGTAGATCATGCGCTCGCCGTAGTCCCGCGGCGCACGCCCGGAGCGGAGCATGTCCTTGGCCACTTCGGTGGTGGTGGCAGCCCCTTCCAGCTGCGAGGAGGTCATCGCCTCCTCCATCAGGGAGCGGATCAGATAGCGCTCGCGCATGCCGTCGGACGGCAGGATGCTGGCGCCCTGCAAGGCGCCTGCGGCATCGCGGGCCACGAGGAACAGCCGACGCTGGATGCTGTCGCTGGGCGAGATGCTGAAGGCCTTGCCGGCCTTGTCGAGCAAGGGGAGCTCCTTGCGCAGTGCATGGCGGGCCAGCTTGATCCCCAGCCACCACTGCTCGGTGGACAAGCCTTCGGGGGGGGTCAGGTGGCGGAGGTGGTCCCAATGCTCGTACTGACCGTTCACCTCCGCGCCCAGGCGCATGTCCACAAGGCTGCCCAGCCGTCCGGCGTGCTGCTGCAAAAGCGGGATCCAAGGCGGGGGCGTGACCGGTGGCTTCATGGGGTCTTGCCGATTTCCTACCGAAACATATAGGAATCGGTAGGAAATTGGTAGAAGTCCCCAATGTACATGAATTCAAAAGGTTTTCCGGATTCCTTCGGCGATGCGATTGGACGGGCGTGCAGCGCGACCGCATCCTCCACGCGCTGCGCAAGCGCTATCCGGTCGCCGCGGACTGAGCGCCGCGCTTCAGTAGCCGCCGAAGCTGCCGGCCGGGCCGGGGAACACCACCGGGCTCTCGCTGCCGTCGCGCGCCACCGCGGCCACGCCGAAGAAGAAGTCGTCGATCACCACCCCGCGCAGGGTGGCGTGGTCCACGTCGCCGACCCAGCGGTTGTGGGTCCACTGCGGGTCGGTGGTGTCGCGCCAGTACACCCGGTAGCCGGCCAACTCCGGGGCCTGCGCGGCCGGCGGGCGGGTCCAGCGCAGGGTGGTGTCGGGGCTGACCGCGCCTTCGATGCGCACCTGCGCCGGCGGCGGCGGGGCGCCGGCCAGCCCGGCGAGGGTGACCGCGTCCAGCGCAGTCAGCTTGGCCGCGTAGGCCGGATCGACGCCGTCCACGGTGTCGCCGTAGCGGCGCACGCGGCCGTCCGCGCCGGCTTCGCTGCGCACGTCCTGGTGCTGGCGGTCGTAGTGCTCGTGCGCCTCCATCACCCGCACCGCGGGCATCCCGGCCTCGTTGAACGGGCGGTGGTGGCCGCCGCGCCCGAAGCGGTCCTGGCGGTACACCATGCGCACCTGCAGCTGCGGCACGTAGGCGGCCATGCGCGCGATGTAGCGGGCGAGGTTGCGGCTGGGCGCGTCGAGTTCGCCGCCGGTGGCGCGGCGCTGGCGCGCCTCGGCCTCGGTCTCGGTGGCGCGGGTGCCCTCGGAGAACACCCGCGCGGTGCCGTTGTCCAGCACGCCGTCGATGCCGGCGACATTGCCGATCATGTCGTTGTTGAGCACCGCCTCCACCCGCCAGCCCTGCGCCTGCGCGTAGCGGGCGAGGATGCGCCCGCCGTTGAGGTTCTGCTCCTCGCCGGAGAGCACGGCATACACGATGGTCGCGGGGAAGCGGTACTGGCTGAGCACGCGCGCGGCCTCCAGGGTGCCGGCCACGCCGCTGGCGTTGTCGTTGGCGCCGGGGGCGTCGGAGGTGGCGTCCATCACGTCGCTCACGCGCGAGTCGAGGTCGCCGCTCATCATCACCACCCGCTGCGGGTCGGCGCTGCCGCGCTGGATCGCGATCACGTTCACCACCTCGGTCGGGCGCGGGATGCGCGGCGGGTCGGTCACCACCTCGGCCACCGTGCGCACCTCCAGGCAGCCGCCGCAGGCGGCGGCGATGCGCTCGAACTCGGCCTGCACCCAGCGCCGCGCGGCGCCGATCCCGCGGGTCGGCGAGGCGGTCTCGGACAGGGTGTGGCGGGTGCCGAACCCGGCCAGGGTGCGCACGTCGCGCGCGATCCGCGCAGGCTGCGGGGCCTGGCCGATCGTCAGCAGGCGCGCCACCTCGGTCGGGGCCGGGGGCGCCGGAGGCGGCTCCTGCGCCGAGGCGGACGCGGCGACGGGGAAGGTGGCGAGCAGGCACAGCACGGGCGACAGCAGGCGGCGCATGGCGGTGGCAGGGAAGCGGGCGTTGCCGGCAGCCTGCCAGCGCCGGCGGCGGCCGGCCCCTGCCATTGGTTCAGGCCGCCGCCTGCAGCACCCGGCGCACGCTGGCCGCGGCCGCGCCGCGCAGGCTGAGCCAGCCGGCCAGCATCGCCGCCAGCATCCCGGCCAGCGCGCCGACGGCGAGGGTGCGCAGGCTCCAGGTCGGCGGCAGGTCGAGCACGCGCTGGGCGAAGGCGTCGCCGGTCGCGGCCGCGGCCAGCGCGGCGATCGCGCCGGCGACCAGCCCGATCGCGCCGAACTCGATCCACTGCGCGGCGCGCAGCTGCGCGCTGCTGGCGCCGAGGGTGCGCAGCACGCCCAGCTCCAGCAGGCGCTCGCGGCGGCTGGCGGCGACCGCGGCCACGAACACCAGCACGCCGGCGGCGAACGCGAACCAGAACACCACCTGCACCACCTGCGCGGCCTGGTCGCCGATGCGGCGGATCTCGGCGGTGACCGCGTCGATGTCGATCACGTTCGCGTTCGGGATCTCCCGCTGCAGCGCGCGCGCCAGCGCGGTGTCGCCGGCGGGCACGCGCACCGCGGTGATGTAGGTCGCCGGCAGCCCGGCAGCGAGGTCGGGCGAGGCGAGCACGAAGAAATTCGGGGTGAAGCTCTCCCAGCGCACCTGGCGCAGGCTGGTGATGCGGCCCTCCAGGCGGCGCCCGGCGACCTCGAAGGCGAGGCGGTCGCCGAGCTTCCAGCCCAGCGCCTCGGCGAAGCCGCGTTCGACCGAGAACTCGCCGCGCCCCTGCGACCCCGCCCAGAAGCGCCCGGCCACCACCTGATTGCCGGCCGGCAGCGTGGCCGCGCTGGACAGGTTGAACTCGCGGTCGAGCAGGCGCGCGCCGCGCCCCTGCGGCGGCGGGCGGCCGCGCTCGGCGGCGCTGGGGCCGACGTAGCGGGCCACGATCACCGGGGCGAACCCAGCCGGACGCAGGCCCAGACGCGCCAGCACCGCGTCGAACGTCGTGCGCTGGTCGGGCTGCACGTTGATCACGAAGCGGTTGGGCGCGTCCGCGCGCACCAGCGCCTGCCACTGGTTCCACACGTCGGTGCGCACCAGCAGCAACAGCAGCAGCGCCATCAGGCTGAGCCCGAGCGCCACCACCTGCGCCAGCGTCAGCCGGCGCCGGCGCGCGAGGTTGCGCAGGGCGTAGCGGCCGATCCCGCGCAAGCCGAGGCCGGCGCGCGCCAGCAGCGCGGTCAGCACACCGCCGGCCGCGGCCAGCACCGCGGCGGTGGCCAGCAGCCCGCCGAGCAGGACCGCCGCCGCCTGCGCGCTGCCGGCGGCCTGCCAGAACAGCGCCAACAGCCCGCCCAGGGCGAGCGCGAACAGCAGCAGCGCCGGCGGCGAGGGGGTGCGCAGGTCCTGGCGCAGCACCGCCAGCGCGCTGACGTGGCGCAGCGCCAACAGCGGCGGCAGGGCGAAGGTGGCCAGGATCCACAGCCCGACCAGCCCGCCCTGCAGCAGCGGCCACGCGCGCACCGGCGGCAGCGCGGTGCCGAGCGCGCGCGCCACCCAGGCCCCGGCCGCCTGCTGCAGGGCCCAGGCCGCCAGCACCGCCAGCGCGATCGCCAGCAGCCCGAGCAGCAGCAGCTGGCCGGCGTACAGCGCGGCGATCAGGCGCTGGCGCGCGCCCAGCGCGCGCAGGATGGCGGCCACGTCGCGCTGGCGCTCGGCGTGCTGGCGCGCGGCCATGCCGATCGCGACCGCGGCCAGCGCCGCGGTCAGCACCAGCGACACCGCCAGGAACCGCTGCGCGCGCTCCAGCGCACCGCGCAGCTGCGGGCTGAGGTCGTCGCCGGTCTGCACGCTCTCGCCCGGGCGGCGCTGCGCCTCGCGCGCGCGCACCCAGGCGGCGACCGCGGCCGGCGCGCCGGCCACCGCGACCCGCCACTGTGCGCGCGCGCCCGCCGCCAGCAGCCCGGCGGCCTCGACCTCGGCCAGCGGCAGGATCGCGCGCGGGCCCAGCTCCACGCCCTCGATCGGGCGGTCGGGCTCTTCCTCCACCAGTCCGGCCAGGCGCAGCGGGCGGCCGCCGACCAGCACCGGCTGCCCGAGCGCCACGCCTAGGCGCTCCGCCCCGGCCGCGGTGAGCCACAGGGTGCCCGGCGCCGGCCGCGCCAGCCGCTGCGCGCCGGCCGCGGTGCGCACCCGGTACGGCCCGAGCAGCGGCGCGTCCGCGCCGAGCGCCTTCAGGCTGCCGAGCTGCGGGGTCCCGCCCGGGCTGCCGAGCATGCTCACCAGCTCCACGCTGCGGTAGCGGCGCAGGCCGAGGCGCGCGGCGTCCGCCAGCGCCGGGCCGAGCCGGCCGGCATCGCTGCGGAACGCGGCATCGCCGCCGACCAGGCGCCGGCTCTGCTGGGCGAGCGCGTCGGCGGTGCGCTGGGTCAGGCTGCCGACCCCGGACAGCGCCAGCACCGCCACGAACACCGCCGCCAGCAGGATGCCGAACTCGCCGCTGCGCCAGCCGCTGGCGGCCTGGTGCGCGACCATCCGCAGCAGGCGCTGCGGGCTCATGCGACCAGCCGCCCCGCGTCCAGCCGCAGCACGCGGTCGCAGCGCGCGGCCAGGCGCTCGTCGTGGGTGACCAGCACCAGGGTGGTGCGGCGCTCGGCGTCCAGCGCGAACAGCAGGTCCTCCACCGCCTGCCCGGTGCGGCGGTCGAGGTTGCCGGTCGGCTCGTCCGCGAACAGGATCCGCGGCCGGGTCACGAACGCGCGCGCGATCGCCACCCGCTGCTGCTCGCCGCCGGACAGCTGCCGCGGCAGGTGGCGCAGGCGCGCGCCGAGGCCCACCTGCGCCAGCAGCGCGCGCGCCGCCTCGGCGCCGTCCTCGCCGCGCAGCTCCAGCGGCAGGGCGACGTTGTCCAGCGCGCTGAGCATCGGCATCAGCTGGAAGTTCTGGAACACGAAGCCGACCGCGCGCGCGCGCAGGGCGGCGCGGGTGTCCTCGTCGGTGGCGTGGATCGCCACCCCGTCCAGCCAGACCTCGCCGCGGCTGGGCAGGTCCAGCCCGGCCAGCAGCGACAGCAGGGTGGTCTTGCCGGAGCCGGATTCGCCGACGATCGCCACCCGCTCGCCGGGCGCGATCGCGAGGGTGATGTCCTCAAGGATGGCGAGTGGGCCGTCCGCCAGCGGCACCTGCTTGGCCACCGCCTGCATGCGCAGGCTGCCGGGGGCGTCCGTGCTAGCGTGTGCGCCCCGGTCGGAGGCAGGCGAGGCGGTGATGGCGGTGCGGCGCGCGGGCGCGTGGTGGGTGTCCATGCTGGCGATGCTACTGGCAATCCCGCTGGCGGCGCCGGTGCAGGCGCGCGAGCAGGTGGTGCTGGTGCTGGGCGATTCGCTGTCGGCGGCGCACGGCCTGCGCCCGGAGCAGGGCTGGGTGGCGCTGGCGGACGCGCGTTCGCCGCGCTACCGCTTCGTCAATGCCAGCGTGTCCGGCGAGACCTCCGCCGGCGGCCGCCAGCGGATCGACGCCGAGCTGGCGCGCGCGCGCCCGGACATCGTGGTGATCGAGCTGGGCGCCAACGACGGCCTGCGCGGGCTGCCGCTGGCGCAGCTGGGCGCCAACCTCGGCTGGATGATCGGCCGCGCGCAGGCGGCGGGCGCGCGGGTGCTGCTGCTCGGGCTGCAGCTGCCGCCCAACTTCGGCGCCTACGCGCGCGAGTTCCAGCGCAGCTACGTGCTGATCGGGCAGCGACTGGGCACCGGGGTGGTGCCGCATTTCCTGGCGCCGCTCGGCACCGAGCGGCGCTGGTTCCAGGACGACAACCTGCATCCGACCGCCGCGGCGCAGCCGCTGCTGGCGGAGGAGGTGCTGCGCGCGCTCGACGCGCTGCCGCCGCCACGCCGGCGCTGAGGCGCTCACCGGCGCGGCCCGGCGGGCGCCGGGTTCACTTGATCAGGCCCTCGGCGCGCATCGCCGCCTGCACCGCCGGGCGCTGCGCCACCCGCTGCTGGAACGCCTGCAGCGCCGGCAGCGCGGACAACAGCTCCAGCCGGAGCGCGCGCGCCCAGTGGGTGACCACGAACAGGTAGGCATCGGAGACCTGGAACTGCGCGCCGTGCAGGTAGGGCTGCGCGGCCAGGCGCTCCTCCAGCGGCGCATAGCGGCGCTGCAGGTAGGCGATCCGCTCCGCGCGCAGTTCCGGCGGGCTGGCGGGGTTGAACAGCGGGCTGTAGGTCTTGTGCAGTTCGGAAGTGATGTAGGAGAGCATTTCCTGCACGTGGTAGCGCGCGCGGGTGCCGGCCGCCGGGATCAGCCCGGCCGCGGGCGCCTGGTCGGCCAGGTACTGCACGATCACCGGGCCCTCGGTCAGCAGGTCGCCGTCGTCCAGCCGCAGCGCCGGCACGTAGCCCTTGGGGTTGAGCGCGCGGTAGTCCTCGCCGGAGGCGGTGCGCATGCTCGCGTGGTCGAGCCGGTCCAGCTCGAGGTCGAGGCCGGCTTCGCGGGCGACGATGTGCGGCGACAGCGAGCAGGCGCCGGGCATGTAGTAGAGCTTCATGGGCGTGGACTCCGGGCGGAGAGGGTGCGGCGATCCTCGGCGCGCGCGCGTTCGCCCGCCGTGAGCGTGCGCGGCCGCGGCTGCAACGCTGCATTGCGCGCCCGCGATCGCGGCCCGCGTGCACGCCGGCTATACCTGCCGCGCGCTGCAATCCACGCTCGCTTGCCGCCCGGAGCCGCCATGCCCCGCCTGTTCGAACCGCTGCCGCTCGGCCCGCTCACCCTGCGCAACCGGATCGTGGTCGCGCCGATGTGCCAATACATGAGCCGCGACGGCGAGGCCGGCGACTGGCACGCGGTGCACTGGGGCACGCTGGCGCTGTCCGGCGCGGGGCTGGTGATCGTGGAGGCGACCGCGGTGTCGCCGCAGGGGCGGATCTCGTGGGCCGACCTCGGGCTATGGGACGAGCGCACCCAGGCGGCGATCGCGCACGCGCTGGCGGTGGCGCGCCGGCATGCGGACGTGCCGTTCGGGATCCAGCTGGCGCACGCGGGCCGCAAGGGCGCCTGCCGCCAGCCGTGGGACGCCGGCGGCGCGCCGCTGCCGGCCGAGGATGCGCGCGCGTGGCCGGTGGTGTCGGCCTCCGCGCTGCCGTACGCCGAGGGGCATCCGCTGCCGCAGGCGCTGGATGAGGCCGGGATCGCGCGGGTGGTGGCGGACTTCGCCGCCGCCGCGCGGCGCGCGGTCGCGCTCGGCTTCGACCTGATCGAGCTGCACATGGCGCACGGCTACCTGCTGCACCAGTTCCTGTCGCCGCTGAGCAACCAGCGCACGGACGCCTGGGGCGGACCGCTCGAGCACCGCCTGCGCCTGCCGCTGGCGGTGTTCGAGGCGGTGCGTGCGGCGATCCCGGCGCAGGTCGCGCTCGGGGTGCGGATCTCCGCCAGCGACTGGGTCGAGGGCGGCTGGGATCTGGCGCAGAGCGCGGTGCTGGCGCGTGCGCTCGACGACCGCGGCTGCGACTACCTGCACGTGTCCGGCGGCGGGCTGGACCCGCGCCAGCGCATCCCGCTGGGGCCGGGGTACCAGGTGCCGTTCGCGGCCGCGCTGCGGCGCGAGGTGGCGATGCCGGTGGTCGCGGTCGGGCTGATCACCGAGCCCGTGCAAGCCGAGACCATCGTGTCCAGCGGCCAGGCCGATGCGGTGGCGCTCGCGCGCGGCCTGCTGTGGAATCCGCGCTGGCCCTGGCATGCCGCCGCCGCACTGGGCGCGCAGGCGGACTGCCCGCCGTCCTACCTGCGCGCCGCGCCGCACGCGCCCGGCGTGCTGCGCCCGCCGCCGGCCGCGGACGCGGCGACACCCGCCTGAGCCTGGAGGTTGCGCCATGGCCCCGCTGCCCGCCGCCCGCGTGATGCCCGCCGCCTTCCTCGGCCACGGCAGCCCCATGAATGCGCTGAAGGAAAACCGCTACAGCGCGGCGTGGCGTGCCTTCGGCGCGGCGGTGCCGCGCCCGCGCGCGATCCTGGCGGTGTCCGCGCACTGGCACGTGGATGCGCTGGCGGTGACCGCGATGCCGCGCCCGCGCACCATCCACGACTTCTACGGCTTCCCGCCGGCGCTGTACGAGGTGCAGTACCCGGCGCCGGGGCTGCCGCAGCTGGCGGAGGAAGTGGCCGACGTGGTGGCGCCGGACTTCGTGGTCGGCGCCGACCGCGACGGCTGGGGCCTCGACCACGGCACCTGGTCGGTGCTGGTGCACGCCTTTCCCGATGCCGACATCCCGGTGGTGCAGCTGTCGCTGGACGCGCGCAAGCCGCTGGACTGGCACCTCGCCCTGGGCGCGAAGCTGGCCCCGCTGCGCCAGCGCGGGGTGCTGGTGCTGGGCAGCGGCAATCTGGTGCACAACCTGCGCGCGCTGGACTGGGCGCAGCCGGAGGGCGGTTTCGACTGGGCCCGCCGCTTCGATGCCGATGCGCGCGCAGTGCTGGCCGAGCGCCCGCACGACCTGCCCGCGCTGGCCGCGCATCCGGACTACCGCAAGGCGGTGCCGACCGACGAGCATTTCCTGCCGCTGCTGTACCTGGCCGGTCTGTCCGCCGCCGCGGGGCGGGCGAGCGAGGGGCTGGTGGACGGGTTCGCCTATGGGGCGCTGTCGATGGCCGCGTTCACCCTGGACGCCGACTGTGCGCCGGTCGCCGCCGGCAGCGCGCCCGGGGCGGCGGCCTTGCCGCGCGGGGTGGCGCCGGAGGACACGAATGCCTGAGCAGGCGTTGTGGCCGTGTAGCGGCAGGGCCGGTGCGGATCGCGCGCGCCGGTGCGGTGGTCTGCGCGAGGCCATCCGCCGATGGAATCGGACGCGCCCGGGCCACGGCCCATCCGCGCGGCGCCGATCTTGGCCAGCCGGGCCGCGGCTGCCGGCAGGGAGAGCGCCATGGCGGAGCCTGCCCCGGATCGGCGCCGTACGCTGCGGCGCAGCAGGCTGCGGTCGGAATGCGCCCTGGGGGCGCCCTTGCCGGGGTGCCGGCGTGCGCGCAGTCACGCTCGGTCGCAGCGCCCCTTGCGCCGCTGCCACGGGCGGGAAATGATCAGCCACTTGACCACGCTCCCGGACACCACGCGCGCGCCCATCGCCCCGGTCTGGCGGGAATCCCTCGCCATGGCCGTGCTCGTCGGCCTGCTCAACGGCGCCGCGCTGGCCTTCACCCGCGGTCCCGGGGAACTGTCGGCCCTCTGGCTGGGCAACGGCGTGCTCGCCGGCTGGCTGCTGGCGCGCCCGTACCTGGGCTGGCTGCGTGCGCTGCTGGCGCCGATGCTGGTCGACCTGGCCGCGCGCCTGGCGCTGATGGGGCTGCCGCTGCTGGCCGCGGCGCTGACCCTGGCCGACCTGCTGGAGATCGTGCTGGTGGTGCAACTGGTGCGCCGCTATGCGCCCGACGTCGGCAATCCCGAACGCTGGACGCAGCTGGGCGCCGTGGCGACCGTCGCCACCCTGGTCGCCTGCCTGCTGTCGGCGCTGCTGGCGGCCGCCGCCAATGCCGCCAGCGGCGGCACCGAGTTCGTGGTCGGCTACGTGACCTGGTTCGCCGCGCATGTGCTCGGCATGGTGGTGTTCGCCACCGCGACCCTGGTGGTGCTGTACGACCGCCGCGCGATGGCGATGCCGAAGCTGCGCACCGGTCCGTTCCTGGGCATGACCCTCATCGTCGCGGCGGTCACCCTGGTGGTGTTCAGCATCGAATACCCGGTGCTGTACCTGGCCTATCCGCCGCTGCTGTGGCTGGCGCTGCGCTTCGGTTTCGCCGGGGTCGCGGCCGGGGTGCTGGTGCTCGGCCTGGTCGGCGGGCTGGCGACCACGCTCGGGCAGGGCCCGCTGACCCTCGACGACGGCCTTGGCCGCGCCGGCCGGATCGCGCTGCTGCAGCTGTACATCGCCGGCGCCTGCGTGCTGACCATCCCCGCGGTGCTGGTGATGGCCGAGCGCCGGCGGCTGGTGCAGCGCCTGCGCGAGAGCGAGCAGCGCTACCGCCTGCTGGCCGACTACTCGCACGACCTGATCGTGCGGATGCGCCCGGACGGCACCCGGGTGTACGTCTCGCCGGCCGCGCGCGACGTGCTCGGCTGGGAGCCGGAGCAGATGCTCGGCCCCTGCCAGGACCAGCTGCATCCGGACGACCGCGAGGCGCAGCTGCAGACCCTGGAGCGGGCGCTCGCCAGCGGCCAGGCGCAGATCGGGCGCTACCGCCTGCGCCACCGCAACGGCCAGTACGTGTGGATCGAGGGGGTGGTGCGGCCGATCCCGGCGTTCGACGGGCACGAGGCGGAGCTGATCTGCACCGGCCGCGACATCTCGCAGCGGGTCGCCACCGAGCAGGCGCTGGCGGCGAGCCTGCGCGAGCTGGAGCAGCAGGCACGCGAGGATCCGCTGACCGGGCTGGCCAACCGCCGCCAGTTCGAGGAGCGGCTGGGGCTGGCGCTGTCGCGCCTGCGCCGCTATGGCCGCCCGCTGGCGCTGTTCTTCCTCGACCTGGACGACTTCAAGCCGGTCAACGACACCCACGGCCATGCCGCCGGCGACCACGTGCTGGTCGAGTTCGCCGCGCGCCTGCAGGCGCAGGTGCGCGAGACCGACCTGGTGGCGCGGCTGGGCGGGGACGAGTTCGCGATCCTGGTGGAAGATGCGGAGATCCCGGCCGGGGTGCTGTCGCTGGCCGGCAAGCTGCTCGCCCTGGCGCGCACGCCGGTGGCGCTGGGCGGCAGCGCGGTGCGGGTCGGGGCCAGCATCGGCATCGCCTGCGCCGAGATGCCGGTCAGCGCGGCCGACCTGCAGGCGGCCGCGGACGCGGCGCTGTACGAGGCCAAGGACACCGGCGGCGGCACCTGGCGGATGCGCCGGCTGACCGATCCGCGCGCGGCGCGCATGGCTCCGCCCGCGGCGGCGGGTGCGGGCGATGCCGCGGCGGCGGGCGCGCCGGTTCGCGCGGACCTCCCGCCCGGCGCGGGCTGAGGCCGGTCGCGCCGCGGATCAGCGGCGCGCCAGCGCGCGCCAGCCGATGTCGCGGCGGTGGAATTCGCTGGGCCAGGTCACCGCGGCGACGCCCGCATAGGCGGCGTCGCGGGCCGCGGCGAGGTCGTGGCCGAGCGCGGTGACGCACAGCACGCGTCCGCCCGCCGTCACCACGTGCCCCGCGGCATCCAGCGCGGTGCCGGCGTGGAACACCTTCACGCCTGCGGGCACCGCGTCGAGCCCGGCAATCGCCTCGCCGGTGACGGGGGCGTCCGGGTACGGGCGGGAGGCCATCACCACGCCCAGCGCCGGGCGCGGGTCCCACTGCGCCTCGGCCGTGTCGAGCGCGCCGTCGATCGCGGCTTCGACCAGATCCACCAGGGGCGAGCGCAGGCGCAGCAGCACCGGCTGCGTTTCCGGATCGCCGAAGCGCACGTTGAATTCGATCACCTTCGGCGCGCCGCTGGGGTCGATCATCAGCCCGGCGTACAGGAAGCCGGTGAACGGCATGCCCTCGGCGGCCATCCCGCGCACGGTGGGTTCGACCACCTCGCGCAGGACGCGGGCGTGCACCGCGGGCGTGACCACCGGCGCGGGCGAGTACGCGCCCATGCCGCCGGTGTTGGGGCCGGTGTCGCCATCGCCCACCCGCTTGTGGTCCTGGCTGGTCGCCATCGGCAGCGCGTGGCGGCCGTCCACCATGCAGATGAAGCTGGCCTCCTCGCCGGCGAGGAACTCCTCGATCACCACCCGCGCGCCGGCATCGCCGAAGGCATTGCCGCCGAGCATGTCGCGCACCGCGGCTTCGGCCTCGGCCAGCGTCATCGCCACGATCACGCCCTTGCCGGCGGCCAGGCCGTCGGCCTTGACCACGATCGGCGCCCCTTTCGCCCGCACGTAGGCGAGCGCGGCCTCGACGTCGTGGTGCACGGCGTAGAACGCGGTGGGAATGCCGTGGCGGACCAGGAAGTCCTTGGCGAAGGCCTTGCTGCCTTCCAGCCGGGCGGCCGCGGCGGTGGGCCCGAAGATGCGCAGGCCGGCGGCGCGGAAGCGGTCCACCACGCCCGCCACCAGCGGCTGCTCGGGGCCGACCACGGTCAGCGCCACGCCCTCGCGCTGCGCCAGCTGCAGCAGGCCGTCCAGATCGGTGGCCTTGATGGCCGCGTTGCGGCACTTGGGCTCGGTCGCGGTGCCGGCGTTGCCCGGCGCGACGATCACCTCGCTCACGCGCGGCGACTGCGCCAGCGCCCACGCCAGCGCGTGCTCGCGGCCACCGGATCCGATCACCAGCAGTTTCATGGGTTCAAGGCTCCCGAGGGGCAGGGGCGGCGCGCTGCGCGCGCCAGGCATCCAGCGCCAGCACCAGCAGGGTGACGGCGGTCAGCGGGATCACGCCGTACAGCATCACCAGCCGGTAATCGGCCAGCGCTGCGTGCTGCCCCGCCTGCAACAGCAGGTAGGCGACGTAGGCCACGTAGTAGGCGAGGAACAGCGCGCCTTCCCAGCGCGCGATGCGGTGCCCGGTGAAGAAGATCGGCAGGCAGGCGATCGCCACCGCGACCATCGCCGGCAGGTCGAAGCGCTGCGCCGCCGGGCTGACCGCGATCCCGCGCGGGCTGGCCAGCGCGGTCGCCCCCAGCACCAAGAGCAGGTTGAAGATGTTGCTGCCGACGATGTTGCCGACCGCCAGGTCGCGCCTGCCGCGCAGGCCGGCGACCACCGAGGTGGCGATCTCCGGCAGCGAGGTGCCGACCGCGACCACGGTCAGCCCGATCACCAGCTCGCTCAGCCCCAGCGCGCTGGCCAGCTCCACCGCCGCGCGCACCAGCAGGCGCGCGCCGATCACCAGCAGCGCCAGCCCGAGCGCGATCAGCGCGACCTGGCGCAGCCGCCGCGGTGGGGCGCCGGACACCGCGAGGTCGAGCTCCCCGGCCTCCGGTGCCGCCTCCGGCCGGCGGCGTGCCAGCCACAGCAGGAACCCGATGTAGGCCGCGGCGCCGGCCAGCAGCAGCGCGCCCTCGGCGCGCGCGATGCGCCCGTCCCAGGCCAGCAGCAGGGTCAGCAGCGAGGCGCCGATCATGATCGGCACGTCCAGCCGCACCAGCTGGCGCTGCACCACCAGCGGGGTGACCAGCGCGACGAAGCCGAGCACCAGCAGGACGTTGGCGATGTTGCTGCCGAGCACGTTGCCGAGCGCGATGTCCGGGGTGCCGGCGAGCGCGCCGCCGACGCTGATCGCCAGTTCCGGGGCGCTGGTGCCGATCGCGACCACGGTCAGGCCCACCACTAGCGGCGTCAGTCCGAGCGCCAGCGCCAGCCGCGACGCACCCCGCACCAGCGCCTCCGCGCCCAGCAGCAGCAGGGCGAGGCCGGCGAGGAAGAGCAGCGCCAGCATGCCGGCTCAGCGCGCGCCGGTGCGCCAGCCGTGCGCGGCGAAGATGGCCTGGCCGCGCGGCGACTGCAGGAAGGCGAGGAACCCCGCGGCATGCGGGTTGGCCTTGCCGCGCGTGGTCACCACCACCCCGCAGTCGCGCCAGATGCGGAACTCCGGTTCCACCGCCACCGCCACCGCCTCGGCCAGGCCCGGGTTGGCGACCTGCCAGATGTTCCAGATGATCCACGCATCCAGGCTCGGGTCGTCCTGCCAGCGCTGCTTGGCCTCGGCGCTGTTGGCGGCCTCGGGGAAGGCGATGTTGGCGCGCAGCGCGCGCACGAGGCGGATGTCGCCGGTGCGCCCGGCCATGTCCTCCCACAGCCCGGTCTGGCCGGCACCGGCCACGGTCAGCACGCGCACGCCGGGCTTGAGCAGGTCGCGCAGGCCGCGGATGCGCTTGGGGTTGCCGGGACGCACCAGGATGGCGGAGGGCCGCAGGTACAGCGGGATCGCCTCCTTGAGGTCGAACAGGCCGGGCAGCGCGGCGGCGAAGCCGGTCATCATGTTCTCCGCGCCGCTGTAGATCAGGTCGGCGTCCTGCATCGCCTGGACCGACCACTGCGGCGTGGGGCCGGCGGTGACCTCCACGCGAATGCCGTGCGCGGCGCCGTATTCGGCGGCGGCCTGCTTCATCGCCGGGGCCGGCCCGCCCGGGCCGTACACGTGCAGGACCTCGCCGGCCCAGGCCGGCAGCGCGCTCAGCAGCAGGCACAGCAGCAGGCTCAGGCGGCGCATGGCAAAGCTCCCGTGGTCAGTGGCGGAAGTGGCGGATCCCGGTGAACACCATCGCGATCCCGTGCTCGTCCGCCGCGGCGATCACCTCGGCGTCGCGCAGCGAGCCGCCCGGCTGGATCACCGCGGTGATGCCCGCTTCGGCGGCGGCGTCGATGCCGTCGCGGAACGGGAAGAACGCATCGCTGGCCATCACCGCGCCGGCCACCGCGAGCCCGGCGTCGGCGGCCTTGATCGCGGCGATCCGCGCCGAATACACCCGGCTCATCTGCCCGGCGCCGACCCCAATCGTGCGCTGGTCCTTGGCATACACGATGGCGTTGGACTTGACGAACTTGGCGACCTTCCACGCGAACAGCAGGTCGGCGAACTGCGCCTCGGTCGGCGCGCGCCGGGTGACCACGCGCAGAGCGTCGCGGCCGACCCTGCCGGCATCGGCGGTCTGCAATAGCAGCCCGCCGCCGACGCGCTTGCCGTCGAGCGCCGTCGCGGCCGGCGCATCGGCCGGCAGCGCGATCCGCAGCATGCGCACGTTGGCTTTCTTCTTCGCGTAGGCCAGCGCCTCGGCGTCGTAGTCGGGCGCGATCAGCACCTCGACGAACTGGCGCTCCAGGATCGCCTTGCAGGCGGCGCCGTCCAGCGGCGTGTTGAAGGCGAGGATGCCGCCGAACGCGCTGGTGGGGTCGGTGGCATAGGCCTGCTCGTAGGCGTCCAGGCAGCCGCTGCCCACGGCCACGCCGCAGGGATTGGCGTGCTTGACGATCACGCAGGCCGGCAGGTCGAACTGGCGCACGCACTCCCACGCGGCGTCGCTGTCGGCGAGGTTGTTGTAGCTCAGCGCCTTGCCCTGCACCTGCTCGAAGGTCGCCAGCGAGCCCGGCGCCGGATGCAGGTCGCGGTAGAACGCGGCCTGCTGGTGCGGGTTCTCGCCGTAGCGCAGGTCCATGACCTTCACGAACGTCCCGTTGGCCTGCGCGGGGAACGCCGCGCGCACCGGCACCTCGGCGGAGGCGTCGGTGATCGCCGAGAGGTAGTGGCTGATCGCGGCGTCGTACTGGGCGACGCGGTTGAACGCGGCCACCGCCAGCGCGAAGCGGGTCTGCGCCGACAGACTGCCGCCGCTGGCGTCGAGTTCGGCGATCAGACCCGCGTATTGCGCCGGGTCGGTGGCCACCGCGACGCGGGCGAAGTTCTTCGCTGCGCTGCGCAACATCGCCGGGCCGCCGATGTCGATGTTCTCCACTGCCTCCGCCAGGGTGCAGTCCGCGCGCGCGGTGGTGGCCTCGAACGGATACAGGTTGAGCACCAGCAGGTCGATCGCGCCGATGCCGTGTTCGGCCATCACTGCCTCGTCCACGCCGGCGCGGCCGAGCAGGCCGCCGTGCACCACCGGGTGCAGGGTCTTGACCCGGCCGTCCATCATCTCGGGGAAGCCGGTGAGGTCGGCCACGTCGCGCACCGCCAGGCCGGCGTCGCGCAGGGCGCGCGCGGTGCCGCCGGTGGAGACCAGTTCGACCCCATGCGCGGCCAGCGCGCGCGCCAGGTCGACCAGGCCGGTCTTGTCGGAGACCGACAGCAGGGCGCGGCGGAGCGTGACCGGCGCGCCGGGGAAGGAGTCGGCAGGCATGCGCGGAGGCAGCGGTGGGGTGCGCGGATTATACGGGCCGGCGCCGAAGGCGGCGGCGCGGAGGTCAGGCCAGGCCGTAGTCGCGCAGCTTCTTGCGCAGGGTGGCGCGGTGGATGCCCAGCATCGCCGCGGCGCGGCTCAGGTTGCCCTCGCAGTGGTGCAGCACCTCCGCGAACAGCGGGATCTCCAGCTCGCGCAGGGCTATCACGTACAGGTCCTCGGCCGGGGTGCCGTCGAGGTCGCGCAGGTAGCGCCGCACGGACTGGGCGACGTGCTCGCGCAGCGGCGTGCGCGCGGCATCCGGACGGTCGGCGGTGGCGTTCAAGGCGGCCCCTCGTGGCTCGGCCGCGGCGCGGGGTGGGCGGCGCTGCGGGGCGGGCAGTCTAGCGCGGCGGGCGGGCGGATGTCAGGCCGCGCGCATTCATGCGGCGCGTGGCGGCGCCTCGTTCACTCACTCGAAACGGAAGTCGAAGCCGACCACGCCGGGGCCGGGTTCGCGCACGTCGAACGCCAGCTCCGCGCTCTGCCCGGGCGCGAGCAGGCCGGGCGCACGCGAACTGCCGAGATACTCCGCCGGCGCGAAGCGGCGTGCGCCGAGCACGCGGCCGTCGGCATCGGTCAGCGCCAGCCGCAGCGTCGGCCACGGCTGCGCCCAGCGCGCGTCGTTGCGCACGCTGGCCTGCACCCGCAGCACGCCGGGACGGTCCGGCAGCGCGATCACGTCGCGGCTGAGCAGGCGGATCGCCGCCGGTTCCCGCCACGCCGGCAGCCGGCACGGCAGCGCCGCGCAGGCGCGTTCGAGCAGCGGCCGCCAGCGCGGATCGGCCGCCAGCGCGTCCCAGCGCGCCAGCAGCAGCTGCGCGGCGAGCAGCAGGGCCAGCGCGCCCAGCGTCAGCCATTCCCAGCGCGCCGGGCGCGGGCGGGCGGACGGGCGCAGGAACTCGGGGGCGGGCGCGCTGCTCATGCGCGGCGGCGGCCGTCGATGCGCAGCCAGTCGTCCGCGCGCTCGATCCGCAGATCGGTGAACCACGGTGCGTAGCGCGCCAGCAACGCGTCCTCCTGCCCGGCGAGGATGCCGGACATCGCCAGCCGGCCGCCCGGCGCGGTGCGCGCGGCGAGGGTCTCGGCGAGCGCGTCCAGCGCACTGGCGAGGATGTTGGCGACCACCACCGGATAGGCCGCGCGCGGGGCCTGCTCCGGCAGGAACGTCGCGATCGCAAGGCCGTTGCGCGCGGCGTTGTCCGCGGTGGCGGTCAGCGCCTGCGGATCGTTGTCGATCGCATCGGCGCCGGCGGCCCCGAGCTTGCACGCGGCCACGGCGAGGATGCCGCTGCCGCAGCCGAAATCGAGCAGGGTCCTGCCCTGCAGTTCGCCGGCTTGCGCCAGCGCATCCAGCCAGCGCAGGCACAGCGCGGTGGTCGGGTGGGTGCCGGAGCCGAAGGCCAGGCCGGGATCGAGGCGCACGATCGCCGCCTCGGGCCCGGCTGCGTCCGGCACGGCCTGGTCGCTGGGGACGACCCACAGCCGGGTGCCGAAGCGCATCGGGCGGAAGCTGTCCAGCCATGCGCGCTCCCACGGCTGGTCGGCGATCCGTGCGAAGCCTGCCTGCGACCAGTCCAGCGCGGGGTCGAACGCCTCCAGCGCGGCCAGCAGGGCGAGCGCGTCGGTCTCCTCCGGGAACAGCGCGGAGAGGGTGATCGCCTCCCACAGCGGCGCTTCGCCGACCCCCGGCTCGAAGATCGCCTGCTCGTCGGGGGCGTCCAGGTGCGCGTCCTGCAGGGTCACGGCCAGTGCACCCAGATCCTCCAGCGCGCGTTCATAGCGCGGTTGGCTGGCGCGGGTGCAGGGCAGGGTGAGCTGCAGATGGGGCATGGGCGTACCGGCGCGGAAGCGCGCCATTCTCGCAGGTTCCGCCCGCGCCGTCCGTGGTTCGACGGGCGCACCGCGAACGGGCGGCCGCATCGACGCCTACATGCGGGAGAACCCCGCCGGTGGTTCGACGGGCGCAGCGCGAACCGTGCACACACGGCGCGCGCAAGACAAGACGGACTCGCGAGGGTGCCCGCGGGCGCCGCGCACGTGCGCGCGGCTGTCCGCTCAGCCGCCGAGGATGCCCTTGAGCAGGCCCTTCATCGACGGCTTCTTCTGCTGCGGGGAGGGGGCCTCGCCGTCGTCCTCGGGCATGCCCATGCCGCCGAAATCCATCCCGACCATGGCCATGGTGCTGGAGCGGGTGCGCAGGCGCACGCTCCATTCCGGGTTCCACGGCTGGCGCGGGTCGGCCGGTTTGGGCGGGTAGGTGATCCAGCGCTCCGGGCCGTAGGCGGTCATGGTCAGCATGCCGGGCATGCCGGCTTCGCGTCCCTGCACCTGCGAGCCGCCGGCGAAGATCCCGCGCGGGATCGCGCAGCTGGTCGTGGCGGCCGGCAGCAGAACCTTCTGCTTGAGCCATTTGTCGAGCTGGCCGGGGCCGAGGTAGGTGTGCAGCTCGCTGCCGGCGCCCGGCACCTCGGCGCTGCTCCACACGGTGAGGGTGTAGCGGTTCTCGCCCTGCATCTGCATGTGCATGCCGGAGATGAAATAGGCCTGGGCCTGGGCCAGGCCCGGCCAGCTCAGCGCGATCGACTCGCTCGGCTCGCCCTGGCTGCGCAGCGCCAGCTTGGGCATGAAGTCCGAGGCCGCCTCGACCTGGAACTGCATCGAGGCCGGGATGCCCTCGCCGGTGATGCGGTGCTCGCCGGCCAGGCTGGCGCCGGCCGGCACCGGCTTGCCGGTCTTGGGGTTGGGCCAGTAGACATAGCCCGGTTGGACGTCGATGTCGCGGTCCGGCACGTACAGGCCCTTGGACACGCTGCCGGTGGCCTGCACGTCGATGCCCATGCCCTGGGGGCCGCGGCGCGGGTCGAAGGTGCCGCCCTTGACCTTGATCGTGCTCACCTTCGGCTGCCCCGGGCGCACGTTGGGGCCGCAACCCCAGTACTCGCGGATGGTCAGCTCCATGTCCGGCACCTGGGCCTGCCCGGGCACCGGTCGCTCCGGCGTCGGCGTGGCGCTGCCGGGCGTGATCGGCAGCAGCACCAGCGCCTTGCCCAGGCGCAGGCCGGGCGGGATCTGGTCCTGCGCCTCGACCCCGGGGCGCAGGCGGTTGTGCAGGGCCACGTCGAGGTACTGCCCGCCCAGCCCGCCGCTGCCGCGGGTGGTCGGATACACCGGGGTGGTCGCCTCCGCGCCGCCCATGCGCCGCGCGAGGAAGCCGCCCAGCCCGCCGAGCATGCCGCCCATGTCCGGCATCCCGGCCATGCTCTGGGTGGCCGCGTCGATGTAGAGATTGACCGGCGGCGGCTTGGCCGCCTGCTGGCTGGCGGCGGGCAGGGCGAGGGCGGCGCAGGCGAGCGCGGGCAGGGCGAAGCGGGGGCGCATGGCATCCGGTTCCGGTGGTGGCGACACCCCGGTAAGCGGAAAACGCCGCGGCGACCGGCCACGCCCGCGGCGCGCGCCTCAGCACAGGCCGATCGCGGCCTCGCGGCGCTCGGCCAGCTTCTTCTCCAGGTAATGGATGTTGCGCCCGCCCTCGGCGAACCCGGCGTCGGCCAGGATCCGCTGCTGCAGCGGGACGTTGGTCTTGATCCCGTCCACCACCAGTTCCGACAGCGCCACCCGCATGCGCGCGATCGCCTGCTCGCGGTCGGCGCCGTGCACGATCAGCTTGCCGATCATGGAGTCGTAGTTCGGCGGCACCCGGTAGCCCTCGTACACGTGCGAATCCACCCGCACGCCGGGCCCGCCGGGGGCGTGGAAATGGGTCACCAGCCCCGGGCAGGGCAGGAAGCTGTCCGGGTCCTCGGCGTTGATCCGGCACTCGATCGCGTGCCCGCGCAGGACCACGTCCTCCTGCCGGATCGACAGCGGCAGCCCGGCGGCGATCCGCAGTTGCTCGCGCACCAGGTCGATGCCGGTGACCATCTCGGTGACCGGATGCTCGACCTGGATGCGGGTGTTCATCTCGATGAAGTAGAAGCGCCCGTCCTGGTACAGGAACTCGAAGGTGCCGGCGCCGCGGTAGCCGATGCGCAGGCAGGCCTCCACGCACACCTGGCCGATCTGCGCGCGCAGCTCCGGGGTGATCCCCGGCGCGGGGGCCTCCTCGACCACCTTCTGGTGGCGGCGCTGCATCGAGCAGTCGCGCTCGCCGAGGTGGATGGCATGGCCCTGGCCGTCGGCGAGCACCTGGATCTCCACGTGACGCGGGTTCTCCAGGTATTTCTCCATGTACACCTGGTCGTTGCCGAACGCGGCCTTGGCCTCCGCCTTGGTGGTGGCGATCGCGTTGGCCAGCGCGGCCTCCGCGTGCACCACGCGCATCCCGCGCCCGCCGCCGCCGCCGGCGGCCTTGATGATCACCGGGTAGCCGATCTCGTGCGCGATGCGCGCGTTGACCGCGGGGTCGTCGCCGAGCGGGCCGCCGCTGCCGGGCACGCACGGCACCCCGGCGGCCTTCATCGCGCGGATCGCCTCGACCTTGTCGCCCATCAGGCGGATGGTCTCCGCGCGCGGGCCGATGAACACGAAGCCGGACTGCTCCACCCGCTCGGCGAAGTCGGCGTTCTCCGACAGGAAGCCGTAGCCGGGGTGGATGGCCTGGGCGTCGGTGACCTCGGCCGCGGCGATGATCGCCGGCATGTTGAGGTAGCTGTCCTTGGACGCGGCCGGGCCGATGCAGACCGACTCGTCGGCCATGGCCACGTGCTTGAGGTTGCGGTCCACGGTGGAATGCACGGCCACGGTGCGGATGCCGAGCGCATGGCAGGCGCGCAGGATGCGCAGGGCGATCTCGCCGCGGTTGGCGATGACGACTTTCTCGAGCATGGGCGTTGCCTTGGGGTCCTGTGCAGCGGGCCCGCCGGGCGGCGGGCGGGCGCCGGCGCGCGCGGCGCCGGCCTCAGGCGATCACGAACAGCGGCTGGTCGAACTCGACCGGCTGCCCGCTCTCGCACAGCACCGCGCGCACGGTGCCGGACACGTCGGCCTCGATCGGGTTGAACATCTTCATCGCCTCGATGATGCCGAGGGTGTCGCCGGCCTTGACCTGCTGGCCGACGCTGACGAACGCGGGCTTGTCCGGCGCCGGGCTGGCATAGAAGGTGCCGACCATCGGCGCGCGCACCACGTGCCCGTCCGGCAGGTCGTGGCCGTGCGGCTTGTGGCTGCCGCCGGTGGCCGATTCGGTCGGCGACTGCATCGGCATCGGCGCCGGGGCTGCTGCCGGTACGGGGACGGGGGCCGGCGCTGCTACCGCCGGCGCCGCGGCGACCACGGTCGCGCCGGCCGGGACCCGCGCCAGGCGCACCGATTCCTCGCCCTCGCGGATCTCGATCTCGGCCAGGTTGGATTCTTCCAGCAGGTCGATCAGCTTCTTGATCTTGCGCAGGTCCATTCGGGGCTCCTCGGGGTCAGCCCGGCAGCCGCTGCAGCGCGGCGTCCAGGGCGTAGCGGTAGGAATCGGCGCCGAACCCGCACACCACCCCCAGCGCGCGGTCGCTGAAGTAGCTGTGGTGGCGGAACGGTTCGCGCGCGTGCGGGTTGGACAGGTGGATCTCGATGAACGGGATTGCCACCGCGGCCAGCGCGTCGCGCAGCGCCACCGAGGTGTGGGTGAAGGCGGCCGGGTTGATCAGGATGAACGCGGTGCCGTCGTGGCGCGCGGCCTGCACGCGCTCGACCAGCACGTGCTCGGCATTGGCCTGCAGGCTCTCCAGCACGTGCCCGGCGGCGGCCGCGCGGGCGGCCAGATCGGCGTCGATCTCGGCCAGGGTGGTGCGGCCGTACACCTCCGGCTCGCGGGTGCCGAGCAGATTCAGGTTGGGGCCGTGCAGGACCAGCAATCGCGCCATGGCGCCCTCCGGGAAGGCCGCGCAGTGTCGCCCAGATGCCGGATGCTGTCCAGATCGCCGAACTTTTCCCGGATTACGAAAACTTTAAACGCGCGTTGGAGCGGCGGCTCTAAATCCGGCGGTCACCGTTGCGTCCCCGGCGGTGCCGCCGCGGTCACCCAGGCGCGGATGTCTTCGCCGTCGCGGAACGGTCCGAGGCGCGTGCGCAGCAGGCGGCCGTCCGGGCCGATCAGCACCGAATACGGCAACATGCCGGCCGGATTGCCGAGGATCACCCCGGCATCCGCCGGTCCCGGGGTATCCACCCACTGCGGGTACTCGATCGCATGCGCCTGCACGAAGGCGCGCACCGCGGCCGGCTCGTCCAGCGCGATCCCCGCCACCAGCACGCCGTCATGCCCCTGCGCGCGCGCATAGGCCTGCAGTTCCGGCAGCTCCTTCAGGCACGGCGGGCACCAGGTGGCCCACAGGTTGACCAGCACCGTGCGCCCGGCCCAGGCCGCCGGCAGCGCGGTCGCGCGGCCGTCCAGGGTGGCCAGCCGGAACGCGGGCACCGGGGCACCGACCTGCGCGCGCGGAGTGCCGGCCGGCGCCGGCGGGGCCTGCACCCGGTACAGCGCCTGCAGCACCCGCTGCCCGGTCTCGGTGCCGGCCAGGCGCAGCGCGATCCGCGGTTCGAAGTACAGGCTGGCGGCGGCCCCGGCCAGCGCCGCGAGCAGCGCGACCAGCACCACCTTCGCCCCGGAGCCCATCGCTCAGCGCCCGCCGCGCGCGGCCGCGGCCAGCGCCGCGCGCACCCGCTCCGGGGTCAGGATCACCGGCAGCACCCGGCCCTCGCCGCCGCCGCGCGGGTACACCACGTACAGCGGCACCCCGACCGCGCCGTGGCGCTCGAGGTAGGCGGTGATCGCCGGATCCACGTCGGTGTAGTCGCCGACCATGTACACGGCATCGGCGGCCTCCAGCCAGCGGCCGAAGTCTTCACGTGCGAACACCGCCTTCTCGTTGGCCTTGCAGCTCACGCACCAGTCCGCGGTCATGTTCACGAACACCACCCGGCCCTGGCGGCGCAGGTCGGCCAAGGCCTGCTCCGACCAGGCCACCCGCGGCGGTCCGTCGGGCTGCACGGCCGCGCTGCGCGCCGCCGGCTTCGGCAGCCGGTGCACGCTCGCCAGCGGCCAGGCCAGCGCCAGGGCGGCGACGATCGCCAGCAGCCGCCAGCCGCGCGCGGCGCCGGCCGCGGTGCGGTTCCATGCCCACAGCGCCAGCGCCAGCGCGATCGCGGCCAGCGCGAAGTGCCACACCGCTTCCGCACCGCGCAGCGCGGCCAGCACATACAGCAGCCAAGCCGCGGTCGCATACAGCGGGAACGCCAGCAACTGCCTGAAGTGCTCCATCCACGGCCCCGGCCGCGGCAGGCGCGCGGCCAGCGCCGGCACGAACCCGACCAGCAGGAACGGCAGCGCCAGCCCCAGCCCGAGCGCGAGGAACACCAGCAACCCGCCCAGCCACGGGCCGGTGAAGGCGTAGGCGAGCGCACTGCCCATGAACGGCGCGGTGCAGGGCGTGGCCAGCACCACCGCCAGCACCCCGGTGAAGAAGTCGCCGGCCGGTCCGTCGCGCCGCGTCAGCGCGCCGGCGCGGCCACCGACCGCCAGCCCGAACTGCCACACGCCCGACAGGTTCAGCCCGAACGCGAAGATCACCAGCCCCAGCACCGCCACCACCAGCGGCTGCTGTAGCTGGAAGCCCCAGCCCAGGGCCATGCCGGCGCGGCGCAGGGCCAGCGCCAGCACGCCGAGCGCCGCGAAGCTCAGCAGCACCCCGGCGGTGTAGGCCAGGGCATGCCGGCGCGCGCGCGCGCGGCTTTCGCCGCTCTGCGCCAGCCCCAGGGCCTTCAGGGTCAGCACCGGCAGCACGCACGGCATCAGGTTGAGGATCACCCCGCCGAGCAGGGCCAGCAGCAGCGCCAGCCACAGGCCACCGCGGCCCGCGGCGGGGGCTACCGCGGCAGGCGGCGGCGTGCGCACCTCGCCTGCGGTGGCCGGCGCGGCCGCCGCGGGCATGGCGTCGGAGGGCGGCACCGCGGCGATCGCCGCCGGGGGCGCGTCAGCGGCGGGCGCAACCCGCGCAGGCACGGCCTCGGCGGCGGCGGGCACAGCCGGCGCGGCGGGCAGGTCGACCGCCAGCCGGCGGGTCATCGGCGGGTAGCAGATGCCGCCGTCCTGGCAGCCCTGCAGGCCGAGCACCAGGGTCGCCTGGGCCGCTTCCGGGCTGCGGCGTGCCAGTGGCAGCGGGATCTCGACCTGGTCGAAATACACGGCCACCTCGCCGAAATGCTCGTCGCGGTGGGCGCGCGCGAGCGGCAGCCGGCCCGCGGACGGCAGCGCGACGGTGGACCCGGGCGCACCCTCGAGCCGCACCGACAGCTTGTCGCGGTACAGGTAATAGCCCGGGGCCGGGGTCAGGCGCAGCAGCAGGCTGTGGCCGTCGCGCGCGATCACCTCGCTGGCGAAGGCCTGCTCCGGCGGCAGCGGCAGCGCTTCCGCGGCCGCGCCACCCGCCACCGCGAACAGCCCGCCGGCGCGGCGCGGCGCGAGCCCGAAGCCGTCCTCGCCGGCCGCCGCCGACGGGGCCGGTCCGGCGGCCGGCAGCGCCACCTGCAGGGTGCGCGTCTGCGGCGGATAGCACACGCCGGCATCCGCGCAGCCTTGGTACTTCACGGTCAGCGTCGCGCTGCGCGTGCCCGGCGCCGGGTGGCCCTCCAGCACCGCCACCAGGCGGCGGCGGTAGGTCTGCACGTCGCCGAAGAATTCATCGTGGTGCCGGGCGCCCTCCGGCAGGAGCAGCCGGGTCTGGCCGAAGCCGGGGTCGGCCGTGACCGCGGTGCGGTGGCGGTACAGGTAGTAGCCATCGGCGATCGTCCATTGCACCTCGATCCGGTCCGGGGCGGTGGCGCGTGCGGACAGCACGAACACCTGGTCGACCGGCGGCAGCGCGACGTCGGCGGCGCGCGCGGGCGCGGTGGCCAGCGGCAGGCCGACGGACAGGCCAAGCGTGAGCGCCAGCGCGGCCAGGGCGCGGCGCAGGCGAAGCGGGAATCGGATCATGCGGCAGGGTCCTGCGGCCCGGTCTCGGCGGCCAGCCAGCGCAGGTACGCCGGCAGGCCGGTGCTGGATTCGAACGCCAGCAGTTCCGGGAGTTCATAGGGATGCAGCGCGCGCAGCCGGGTCTCGAGGGCCGGGTAGCGCGCCGGCGTGGTCTTGATCAGCAGCAGCACCTCGGACGCGCGTTCCAGCGCGCCCTGCCAGCGGTACACCGACTGCAGCCCCGGCAGCAGGCTGACGCAGGCGGCCAGACGTTCCTCGAGCAGCGCCTGCGCGATGCGCTCGCCACAGGCGGCGTCCGGGCAGGTGCACAGGCAGAGCAGGGCCGGCGGAATGGCCGGCGTGGGCGGGGTGGGCTGTGGCATGCCCGCCAGCATACCCGGGCGGGTAGCCTGCCGGCCGCCGCGGCCGTCCCGGACGGCGGCGCTGCCTGCCCCTTGAAAGCCCATCGGCCCACCCCATCTTGTGGCAGTCCCCTTCCGGGGATTTGCTTTCCCGGGAATTTGGCAGTCGGGTTGCTCGACTGCTAAGATTTCCGGGTTTTTCCAACCCCATCAACCATTTGCAAGAGGTTGCCATGTCCAACATCAAGCCGCTGCACGACCGCGTGGTCATCAAGCGCATGGAGGAAGAGAAGGTGTCCGCGGGCGGCATCGTGATCCCGGACAGCGCCACCGAGAAGCCGATCAAGGGCGAAGTCGTCGCCGTCGGCCCCGGCAAGGTGCTGGACAACGGCCAGGTGCGCGCGCCGCAGGTCAAGGTCGGCGACAAGGTGCTGTTCGGCAAGTACAGCGGTACCGAGGTCAAGCTGGACGGCGTCGAGTACCTGGTGGTGAAGGAAGACGACCTGTTCGCCGTCCTCGGCTGAGCCGGCCTTCCGCCCCATTCCCCAACTGAACTGAATTCGAGGTAATCGCAATGGCTGCCAAGGACATCCGTTTCGGCGAAGACGCCCGCGTGCGCATGGTGCGCGGCGTCAACGTGCTCGCCAATGCCGTCAAGGCCACCCTCGGCCCGAAGGGCCGCAACGTCGTGCTCGAGAAGAGCTTCGGCGCGCCGACCATCACCAAGGACGGCGTCTCCGTCGCCAAGGAGATCGAGCTGGCCGACAAGTTCGAGAACATGGGCGCGCAGATGGTGAAGGAGGTCGCCTCCAAGACCTCCGACAACGCCGGTGACGGCACCACCACCGCCACCGTGCTGGCGCAGGCGTTCATCCGCGAGGGCATGAAGGCGGTCGCCGCCGGCATGAACCCGATGGACCTCAAGCGCGGCATCGACAAGGCCGTGAGCGCGGCGGTCGAGGAGCTCAAGAAGATCAGCAAGCCGTCCAGCACCTCCAAGGAGATCGCGCAGGTCGGCACCATCTCCGCCAACAGCGACGCCAACATCGGCGAGCTGATCGCGCAGGCGATGGACAAGGTCGGCAAGGAAGGCGTGATCACCGTCGAGGACGGCTCGGGCCTGGAGAACGAACTGGACGTGGTCGAGGGCATGCAGTTCGACCGCGGCTACCTGTCGCCGTACTTCATCAACAACCAGCAGTCGATGCAGTGTGAGCTGGAGGATCCCTACATCCTGCTGCACGACAAGAAGATCTCCAACGTGCGCGAGCTGCTGCCCGTGCTCGAGGGCGTGGCCAAGGCCGGCAAGCCGCTGCTGATCGTGGCCGAGGAGGTCGAAGGCGAGGCGCTGGCAACCCTGGTGGTCAACACCATCCGCGGCATCGTCAAGGTTTGCGCGGTCAAGGCCCCGGGCTTCGGCGACCGCCGCAAGGCGATGCTGGAGGACATGGCCATCCTGACCGGCGGCACCGTGATCTCCGAGGAGGTCGGCCTGCAGCTGGAGAAGGCCACCATCAAGGACCTCGGCCGTGCCAAGAAGGTGCAGGTCAGCAAGGAGAACACCACCATCATCGACGGCGCCGGCGACACCAAGGCGATCGAGGCGCGCATCAAGCAGATCAAGGCGCAGATCGAGGAGACCACCTCCGACTACGACCGCGAGAAGCTGCAGGAGCGCGTGGCCAAGCTGGCCGGCGGCGTGGCCGTCATCAAGGTCGGTGCCGCCACCGAGGTCGAGATGAAGGAGAAGAAGGCGCGCGTCGAGGACGCCCTGCACGCCACCCGCGCCGCGGTCGAGGAAGGCATCGTGCCGGGCGGCGGCGTCGCCCTGATCCGCGCCAAGGCCGCGATCAAGGGCCTGAAGGGCGCCAACGAGGACCAGAACCACGGCATCCAGATCGCCCTGCGCGCGATGGAGGCCCCGCTGCGCGAGATCGTCGCCAACGCCGGCGAGGAGCCGAGCGTGGTGCTGGCGCGCGTCGCCGAGGGCAGCGGTGCGTTCGGCTACAACGCCGCCACCGGCGAGTTCGGCGACATGCTGGAGATGGGCATCCTCGACCCGACCAAGGTGACCCGCACCGCGCTGCAGAACGCGGCCTCGATCGCCGGCCTGATGATCACCACCGAGGCGATGGTGGCCGAGCTGCCGAAGAAGGACGAGAAGACCCCCGCACACGGTGGCGGGATGGGCGACATGGACTTCTGATCCGCGCCCACATTGCGACACCGCAGTACCGGAAGGCCCGCCTCGGCGGGCCTTCCGTTTTTCTGGCGAGCCGTGATAGCGCGGCCCGTCCGGCCTGCGAGTCGCCATGGGGGCGAGCGACTGCGGCACGGCGCGGAAAACGACCGAGTGTTGCCTGCGTATGATGCGCAGATGACGGAATCGCTCGGGAAACATCGCGTGGTCCTGGAGGTTTGCGTGCTGGCCTCGGCGACCCCCGCGGACGCGCCGGTGCTGGCGGCGCTGGAACAGGCGCAGGCCGGTCGCCGCGAGGATGCATTGGCCGGGTACCGGCAGGCGGCGACCGCGCCCCTGACGGGCCCGGCGCAGGCCTGCAATCTGGCCGCACTGGCGCTCGGTCTGGACCTGCCGCAGGAGGCCGAAGCGCACGCCCGCCGTGCCCTGGCGCTGGCCCCGGGGCTGGCGCAGGCCTGGGTCAACCTCGGCGTGGCGCAGTGGCGCAGCGGCCGTCGCCGCGACGCCGCGCAGGCCATGGCGCGCGCCTGCGCGCTGGCGCCGGCGCTGGAGGCGGCCGCGCTCGATCTGGCACGGATGTGGCGCAGCGTGGGGCAGCCGAAGTCCGCATGCACGGTGCTGCAACGTGCCTCGGCGGCGCTGCCGCGCGCGCCGCGCATCCAGCAGATGCTGGCCGAATGCGCGCGCCTGGCCGGCGACGTGGGGTTGGCGCGCACCGCGGCACTGGCAGCGCTCGCGCTGTTGCGCCCGATGCTGCAGCCGACGCCCACCGTGCAGGACATGCCGGCGCCCGCCACGCAGGCGGACGAGGCGGCCGGCATCGAACGCATGCGCGCGGCGATGGCCGCCGCCTGCGACGCGCTGCAATCGGCCGGGATCGGCCACCATCTGGTCGGTGGGGTGGTGCTGGGGATCGTGCGCCAGGGCCGCCCGTTCGCCGGCGACAAGGACGTCGATATCGGGGTGGAGTTCGACGCCGACCGCGCTGCGGTGGCCGCGGCGATGGCGGCCGGTGGCTTCCGCGCGATCGAGGTGCCGGCGGCGGCCGCGGATCCGCGCTGGTGCATGGGCTACGTACACCCGCCGACCGGCATCGGCATCGACCTGTTCTTCAAGCAGCCGGTGGACGGCAAGCTGCGCATTTGCCTGGGCTGGCCGGACGGCCTCTGCTACGAGTTGCCGCTCCATGGCGTTGAGCATGTGGACTGGTGCGGGCGGACATGGCCGGTGCCGGCACCGTTGAAAGACTATCTGGCGGCCGAGTACGGCAGCGATTGGCAACAGCCATGCCGCGAGGTCGCGGGCCATAGCTTCGACAAGCGCTGGTATGACAACACGCTCTCGAGCCCGTCGCTGCATCCCGACTCGGTGCCGTCCGCGGTCAACCTCGGCCTGCTGCGGCTGCTGGCGGCACTGCAGGAGCGGCGCTGGTCGAAGGCGTTGGCCCTGTGCGACCAGTTGCAGGCGCGGCATCCGCTGCCGCAAGTGGCGGCGCTGCGCGCCCAGCTGCTGGCCGCCGGGGTGGAGTGAGGCCGCGGCGGCGCTTCCCTTGCCGCGGCCTACCGCGGATCATCGGGCGTCTTCCCGGTTGCGATCCGATCCATGAGCTCGCGCGCACATGACGACGTCCTGATTCTCGGCGGCGGCCACAACGGCCTGGTGTGCGCGGCGTATCTGGCCGGCGCGGGCCTGAAGGTGCGGGTGCTGGAGCGCCGCCATCTGGTCGGCGGCGCGGCGGTGACCGAGGAGTTTTATCCCGGCTTCCGCAACTCGGTGGCCAGCTACACGGTCAGCCTGCTCAACCCCGCGGTGATCCGCGACCTGCGCCTGGCCGAGCACGGCCTGCGCGTGGTCGAGCGGCCCTTCGCGAATTTCCTGCCGCTGCCGGACGGGCGCAGCTTCCGCCTCGGCGGCGAGTACACGCACGCGGACGTGGCGAAGTGGTCGGCGCGCGATGCGCAGCGGCTGCCCGCGTACTCCGCGATGCTCGACCGCATCGTCGTCGTGCTGCGCGAGCTGATGCGGCGCACGCCGCCGAACGTGAGCGACCGGTTCGTGCTGGCGGACTGGTTGAATTCCGCCGCGGTGGCGAAGCAGCTGAAGTCGCTGGACATGCGCGGCCGGCGCGACCTGCTGGACCTGTTCACCAAGTCCGCCGGCGAGCTGCTGGACGACTGGTTCGAGGGCGCGCCGCTGAAGGCCGCGCTGGGCTGGGATTCGGTGGTCGGCAATTTCGCCAGTCCGTACACGCCGGGCAGCGCCTACGTGCTGCTGCACCACGTGTTCGGCGAGGTCAACGGCAAGGCCGGCGCCTGGGGCCACGCCATCGGCGGCATGGGCGCGATCACCCAGGCCATGCGCAAGGCATGCGAGGCGCGCGGCGTGGCCATCGAGACCGAGGCCGAAGTCGCACGGCTGCTCATCGAGGACGGCAGGGTGGTCGGCGTGGCGCTGGCCGACGGGCGCGAACGGCGCGCCGCGACGATTGCCAGCAACCTCAACCCGAAGCTGCTCTATACGCAGCTGGTGGAACCCGGCCAACTCGATGAGGACACCGCGCGGCGCATCCGCCGCTACCGCTGCGGTTCCGGCACCTTCCGCATGAACGTGGCGCTGTCCGAGCTGCCGGACTTCACCGCGCTGCCTGGCACCCGGCTGCAGCCGCACCACCAGAGCGGCATCCTGATCGGGCCGTCGCTCGCGTATTTCGAACAGGCGTATTTCGACGCCAAGTCGCGCGCGCACAACCCCGGCTGGGCGCGCCAGCCGATCGTCGAGCTGGTGATCTCCTCGGCCTTGGACGACACCCTCGCGCCGCCGGGCCAGCACGTGGCCAGCCTGTTCTGCCAGCACGTCAACCCGACCATCGCCGAGGCGGACGGCGGCTGGGACGCGCACCGCGACGTGGTGGCGAGGTTGATGATCGCCACGGTCGACGCCTACGCCCCGAACTTCGCGCGCAGCGTGCTGGGCTACGAGGCGCTGACCCCGCTGGACCTGGAGCGTCGCTTCGGCCTGGTCGGTGGCGACATCTTCCATGGCGCGCTGGGGCTGGACCAGATGTTCAGCGCGCGCCCGCTGCTGGGGCAGGGTGCCTACCGCGGCGCGTTCCGCGGGCTGTACCTGTGCGGCTCCGGCAGCCATCCCGGCGGCGGCGTGACCGGCCTGCCCGGCCGCAACGCCGCGCGCGAGATCCTGCGCGACCTGCGCCGCGGCCCGCGCCCGGACTGACGTGGGCCGTCACCGGCGGCGGGGGCCTGAGGTGCGGCCGTCCGGTTTGCGCTGCGGTGCGTCGCCGGCCGCGCTCGGGCAGGGCCGATGGCGAGCCGTGTCGTGTGCGAGAGGCCGACCGCGCTCGCGTTCGCGCTGACTGGGACCGTCCGCGGGGCGCGGGGCATCCGGGCCGATTCGCGGGGGGAGGGGGGGCGGGCGATCCCAGGCCCGTTCGCGGCGCGCCCGCCGAACCGGGCACGGGCCGGGCCGGCCCGCGCCGGCGTGGCAGATCTGCGGGCCGCTTAGCAGGATTTCCGGGACATTGCTATACCCACAAGTCCTATTTTGCGATGCAGCGTGCAAGCCGCTAACGAACCCTTCACGATCAGCCCGCGTCCCGACGTGGGGGAGGGAGCAGGCCCGCTGAGACTCCGGTCGAAGCGGGCTTTTTTTCGCCCGGATTCCGAGCCGGAGGCGATGCCACAATCCGGGCATGACCGCCCCGGCTCCGCCCGCTCTGGCCCTGCCCGACCCGGCCCTGGTCGCGCGTGCGCTCGAGCGCCTGCCGCGGGATGCCGCCTGGCGCGACGACGCCGGCTTCATGGACGGCCTGCAGCGGCTGGCGCTGGCCAGCGATTTCGCGCTGGCGACCTTGGCCGCGCAGCCGGCGCTGCTGGATCGCCTGCACACGGGCGGCGATGCGCTGGCGTTGCCGCGGCCGGTGCTGGCGCCGGACCAGCCGGAGGCTTGGCCGCGCCTGCTGCGCCGCTACCGGCAGGCGGCGGCGACCGTGCTGGTCTGGCGCGATGTGGTGCTGGGCGAGCCGGTGGAGGCGATCCTGGCCGGCAGCACCGCGCTGGCGGAGGACTGCCTGCAGCTGGCGCTGGCGGCGTTGGAGGACGATTTGCGCGCGCGTTACGGCGAGGTCCGCGCGGCCGACGGCCGTGTGCAGCGGCTGGTGGTGTTCGCCATGGGCAAGCTCGGCGGCGGCGAGCTCAACTTTAGCTCCGACATCGACCTGGTGTATGCCTACGAGCAGGAGGGCGAGAGCGACGGCGCGCGCGCGCTGCAGGCGCAGGAGTACTTCGCCCGCCTCGGCCAGCAGCTGGCGCGGCTGCTGGGCGAGACCACCGCGGACGGCTTCTGCCATCGGGTGGACCTGCGCTTGCGGCCGTTCGGCAGCGCCGGGCGGATCGCACAGTCGTTCGCCGCGATCGAGCTGTACGTGCAGCAGGAGGGCCGCGACTGGGAGCGCTATGCCTGGCAGAAGGCGCGCCCGGTGGCCGGCGACCGCGCGGCGGGTGCGCGCCTGCTGGAGGCGCTGCGGCCGTTCGTCTATCGCCGCTACCTCGACTACGGCGCGCTCGACGGGCTGCGCGCGATGAAGGCGCGGATCGCCGCCGAAGTCGCGCGCCACGACCTCGCCGACGACATCAAGCGTGGCCCCGGCGGCATCCGCGAGATCGAGTTCCTCGCCCAGGCCCTGCAGCTGATCCGCGGCGGGCGCGAGCCGGCCCTGCGCGTGCGCGGGCTGCTGCCGGCGCTGCAGGCGCTGGTCGCCGCCGGGCACGTGCAGCCGGCGACCGGCACCGCGCTGGCGCAGGCCTACCGCTTCCTGCGCCGGCTGGAGAACCGCCTGCAGATGCTGGGCGATGCCCAGACCCACGTCCTGCCGGGCGATCCGATGGTGCGCGCGCGCCTGGCCGCCGGGCTGGGCTATCCCGACTGGGCCGCGCTGGCGGACGCACTGGCGGCGCAGCGCGCGCTGGTCTCGGCCGAGTTCGCGGCGCTGCTCGCGCCGCGCCGGGCCGCGCCCGCGGAAGGCCAGCTCGCGGCCTACTGGCGGGCGCTGCCGGAGGCCGCCGATCCGCAGGCGCTGGCCGCGGCCGGCTTCACCCGGGTGGAGGCGCTGCACCGCAGCCTGGTCGACGTCGCCCGCGCGCCGGCGGTGCAGGCGCTGTCGGCCAGTGCGCGCGCGCGCCTGGACCGGCTGTTGCCGCAGCTGCTGCAGGCCGCGGCCGCCAGCGCGCAGCCGGATGCCGTACTGCAGCGCCTGCTGCCGCTGCTGCAGACCCTGCTGCGCCGCGCCAGCTACCTCGCGCTGCTCGACGAGCAGCCGGCCGCGCTGCGGCGCCTGGTCGATGCGCTGGCCGCCAGCGCCCTGCTCGGTGAGCGCCTGGCCGCGCATCCGCTGCTGCTGGATGAACTGCTGGACGTGCGCGTCGCGGGCGAGCTGCCGGACCCGGCGCGGATGCAGGCCGAGTGCCGGGCGGCGGCGCAGGCCGAGGATCCGGAAGCCCGCCTGCACGCGCTCAACGAGGTCCGCCAGGCGCTCAGCTTCCGGATCGCGTTGGCCTTCCTCGACGGCCGTTGCGGCGCCGACTGCGCCGCGCAGCGGCTGGCCGCGCTGGCCGATGCGGTGGTGGTGCAGGTGCTGGCCCTGGCCCGCGCCGAGCTGGAGCAAGCGCACGGCGCATTGCCGGGGGCGCGCTTCGCAGTGCTGGGGTACGGCAGCCTCGGCGGCTGCGAGCTCGGCTTCGGCTCCGACCTCGACCTGGTGTTCCTGTACGACGCGCCGGACGGCGCGGTGTCCACCGGCGCGCGCGCGCTCGACGCCCCGCGCTGGTGCGCGCGGCTGGGGCAGAAGGTGGTGGCGCTGCTGGGCGCGCAGACCGGCGCCGGCCGCCTGTACGAAGTGGACGTGCGGCTGCGTCCGGACGGGGCCAAGGGCCTGCTGGTGTCGAGCCTGGCCAGCTTCGGCGAGTACCAGCGCACGCGCGCCTGGACCTGGGAGCACCAGGCGCTGGTGCGCGCGCGCGCGGTCGCCGGCGATCCCGCGCTCGCCGCCGAGTTCGAGGCGCTGCGCGCGCAGGTGCTGGCGCGCCCGCGCGATCCCGCGGCGCTGGCCGCGGAGGTGGCGGCGATGCGCCGGCGCATGCGCGCCGAGCTGGACCGCAGCGATGCGGCGCGGTTCGACCTCAAGCAGGGCGAGGGCGGGCTGGTCGACCTCGAGTTCCTGCTGCAGTACCTGGTGCTGCGCGATGCCGCGCGCGACCCGCGCCTGCGCGCGCCGCGCGCGACCCCGGCCCTGCTCGCGGCCTGCGTCGCCGGCGGCCAGCTCGACCCGGCGCAGGGACAGGCGCTGCAAGCGGCGCATGCGGCGCTGCTCGAGGCCGGCCTGCGCTGCACCCTGGACCGCCGCCCGCGGCGGGTGCCGGAGGATGCGCCGATCGCGTCCGCGCGCGCGGCCATCCGCGGCGCGCTGGCCGCGGCCGGGCTGGCATCCGCGGCCGAACCCACGGGCGAGGCCTAGGGCAGGCCGAGGCGCGCGCGCACGGCGGCGGCGATCCGTGCGGTCTCGCGCAGCGGGGTGACCGGATATGCCGCGAGCGCGGCGTCCAGCGGGCGCGCGCGGCCACTGGCGAGCAGGTCAGCGAGGAAGGCGTGCAGGCGCCCCTGCGTGCGGTCGGGCTGCCAGACGAACAGCGGGGCGGCGGTCGCCGCCGCCTCGCTGAGCATATTCACCGAGTCCGCAGTGCACACCAGGCGGTCGGCATGCGCGAGCAGCCCGGCGTAGGGATTGGCGCCGTCGCCGCTGTCGCGCCAGCGCAGCCCGGGGACATCCGCCGGCAGCATCGCCAGGGCTGCGCGCCAGGCCGGCGGCGTGCGCCGCGAGGCGACCACGCTGAAGCTGCCGCCTTCGGCGCGCGCGTGCGCGGCCAGTTGCCGCAGCAGGGCCTGGAACCCGGCGTCGTCCAGTGCCGCATGGCGGGTCGGGCCGCCCACCAGCAGCACGGTATGCGGCGCCGGCAGCGCCGCCAGCGCGGGGAAGGCGCGGCGGGCGGCGGCGAGCCAGCCGGCGTCCACCGGATGCAGGCTGCCACGCAGGGTCAGCACGTTCTCGCCGCGCACGCGGTCGTGCGCGGGCACCACCAGCAGATCCCAGTGGCGCGGCGACAGGCGCGGGTCGAGGATCTGCACCGTGCGCGCGCCGCCGGCCCCCAGCAGGCGGGTCGCCAGCGCGGCCAGCCGCCCGCAGCCGATCGCCAGCGCCGGCGGCTGCCGGCACAGCGCGGCGAACTGCGCCCCGAACGGTGCGCGCAGCCCGGGCCAGCGGCGCGGGGCCAGCCGGCGCGCCAGCCAGCCCGGCTGCAGGGCCCACTCGGCGGCCTGCGGATCCAGTGCGCGCGCCAGCGCCAATGCCTGGCGCGCATTGCCGGCGCGGCCGTCGTGCACGGCGAGCAGGGAAGGCGCGGCGGGGGGCATCGTCTCGCGGGCGTGCTCGGTCCGTTGCGGAGGTGGCGGGGCCGGTGGCTGGCCGCGACTCTAGACTATCTGGCATTCCCCACCGCCTGCGAAGGAGGAGCCCCGATGGGCCAGCCGCTGCCCGATGCCGCGCTCGACCAGCTGTTCCGCACCGCCCGCACCTACAACGCCTTCACCGGCGAGGTGTCCGACGCGACCCTGCACCAGCTCTACGACCTGCTGAAGTTCGGCCCGACCGAGGCCAACACCACCCCGGCGCGGATCGTGTTCGTGAAGTCGGCGGAGGCCAAGGCCAAGCTCGGCCCGGCGCTGTCCGAGGGCAACTACAAGAAGACCATGGCGGCGCCGGTGGTGGCGATCGTCGGCTACGACATGCGCTTCTACGACAAGCTGCCGGTGCTGTTCCCGCACGTGGACGCCAAGGCCTGGTTCGAGCACCGCAGCGAGGACAACCTGGCCTGGGTGGCGATGCGCAGCAGCGCGCTGCAGACCGCCTACCTGATCCTGGCCGCGCGCGCGCTGGGGCTGGACTGCGGGCCGATGACCGGGTTCGACAACGCCAAGGTCGACGCGGCGTTCTTCGCCGGCACCCCGATTCGTTCCAACATCCTGGTCAATCTCGGCCACGGCGATCCGGCCAGCGTCTTCCCGCGCTCGCCGCGGCTGCCGTTCGACGAGGCCTGCCAGATCCTGTGAGGCGGCGGTGATCCACCTGCGGCCCGCGCACGCGCGCGGCGAATCCCGGCGCGGCGGACACCTGCGCCGGCACGCCTTCGCCAGCCCGGCGCCGGCACCGGCGTGGAGCGGCTTCGGCGTGCTGCGCCTGCTCGACGAGGAGACCCTCGCGCCCGGATACGCCGCTGCGCCCGCGCGCTACGCCAACGTCGAGGCGCTGCTGCTGGTGCTCGAGGGCCAGTTGGAATGGGCCGCCGCGGGAGCGGCGCCGGCGCGGCTGGACCCCGGCGACGGGCTATGGCTGGGTGCCGGGCACGGGCTGGACGTGGCGCTGTCCAACCCGGACCCGCGCCAGCCGCTGCGGCTGCTGCAGCTGTGGCTGCAGCCGGAGCGGCTGAATGCGCGCCCGGCGTGGGCGCAGGCGCGCTTCGACCGGCACGCGCGCCACGGCCGCTGGCAGCGGCTGGCGGCGCCGGACGGGCATGACGGCGCGCTGCCGCTGCGCCAGCAGGCGGAGGCGCTGGCCGCCGCGCTGCACAGCGGCGAGGCCCTCGCGCGGGCGCTGGATCCGGCGCAGCGCTACTGGCTGCAGGTGCTCTCCGGCCAGGTCCGCTGCGGGGCGCACGCGCTCGCCGCGGGCGACGCGCTGGCGCTGGAGGGCGCGGCCGGCCTGCTGGCGCTGCACGGGGTCGCCGCCACGAGCGAGGTGCTGCTGCTCGCGCTGCCGGCCTGAGCCGGTGCCGCTGCTACACTGCACAGCGCATTCCCACCGCCGTCCGCGTCCCCCATGGCCGACCCCGCCCGCACCGCCAGCGCCCCCGCCAACGCCCAGCAGCGCTACGAAGTCCACCGCGCCGACCTGCCGCTGAGCTGCCCGCTGCCGTCGATGGCGCTGTGGAACTCGCACCCCCGGGTGTACCTGCCGATCGAGGCCGAGGGCGGCACCAGCCACTGCCCGTACTGCGGCGCCACCTACGTGCTGGTGGACTGAGCGCGGCGCCGGCGTGCGCCGCCTGCACGTCATCCAACTGGTGCCGGCGCTGGACGCCGGCGGGGTCGAGCGCTCCACCCTCGAGATCGCCGCGGCGCTGGTCGCCGCCGGCCACCGCGCCAGCGTGGTCTCCGCCGGCGGGCGGCTGCTGCCCGAGCTGGAGGCGCTCGGCGCCGAGCACATCGCGCTGGACATCGGCCGCAAGTCGCCGCGGGTGCTGCGCCACCTGCCGGCGCTGCGGCGGCTGTTCGCCGGCGCCGACCTGGTGCACGCGCGCTCGCGCCTGCCGGCGTGGCTGGCGTGGTGGGCGCTGCGTGGGCTGCCGGCCGCGGCGCGCCCGCGCTTCGTCACCACCGCGCACGGGCTGAACTCGCCCTCGCGCTACAGCGCGATCATGGCCCGCGGCGAGCGGGTGATCTGCGTGTCGCAGGCGGTGCGCGCGCACCTGCTGCGGCACTACCCGGACACCGATCCGGCGCGGTTGGTGGTGATCCCGCGCGGGATCGACCCGGCCCGCTTCCCGCGCCGGCCGCGGCCGGACCCGGCCGCGCGCGCGGCCGTCGCGGCGCGGCAGCCGGCGCTGGGCGGCAACGGCCCGCTGCTGCTGCTGCCGGGGCGCGGCACCCGCCTGAAGGGGCATGCCGACGCGATCGCGCTGCTGGCGCGGCTGCGCGCCGACGGCCTCGACGCGCGCCTGTGGCTGGCCGGCGCGCTGCAGTCGGGGCGGGAGCGCTACGTGCACGCGCTGCAGGCGCAGGCCCGGCGCGCCGGAGTCGCGCAGGCGCTGGCGCTGACCGCGCCGGAGGCGGACATGCCGGCGGCGTATGCCGCCTGCGACCTCGTGCTGCAGCTGTCGCGCCAGCCCGAGGCGTTCGGGCGCACGGTGCTGGAGGCGCTCGCGGTCGGCCGCCCGGTGCTGGGCTGGGCGCACGGCGGCGTGGACGAACTGCTGGCGCAGTGGCAGCCGCAGGGGCGGGTGGCCTGCTTCGATGCCGCGGCCCTGCACGCCGGCGCGCGCGCGCTGCTGGCGCAGCCGCCGGCGCCGCCGGCTACCATGCCCGACTCGCTGGCCGCGATGCAGGCGGCCACCCTGGCGCTGTACGAGGAGCTGCTCGCCGATGCAGGCTGCTGACGCCCCCCTTCCCCCGCGCGGCTGGCGCTGGGCCCCGGCCTGGGTGCTGGCCTACGTCGCGCTGTGGCCGGCGCCGGGCGTGGCCGAACTGGTACTGGTGCTGGGCGCGCTGGCCGGGGTGGTGCGCCTGCTGCGCGACCGCTTCCGCGGCGGCGCCGCGCTGCTCAGCGGGCCGGCCTGGGCGCTGACCACCATCCTGTTCCTGGCCTACTGGCTGCCGGAGGCGGTGTCGGCGCTGGATGCCACCGACCTCGGCCGGGCCTGGCGCGAGGTCGCGGTCGACCTGCGCTACCTGCCGTTCCTGTGGGTGGTGGCCGCGGCAGTGGCCGATCCGGTCGGCCGCCGGCGCACCTTCGGCGGGCTGGCGGTGATCGCCGGGCTGTGGACGCTGGATGCGCTGGTGCAGGCCGCCACCGGCACCAGCCCGCTGTTCCTGCTGTTCGACGGGCTCAAGCAGGCGGTCAGCGGGCATCCGACCTGCCGCGCGGAGCAGATCGCCGCGCTCGACCGCCTGAGCGGCGTGCTCGGGCCGTGCAACCTCAAGCTCGGGATCGTGCTGGCCAGCCTGTCGCCGTTCCTGCTGGAAGGCGCGGGCCGCCGCTACGGCGCCGCGGGCTGGCTGCTGGCCGCGGCCGCGGCGGGGCTGGCGATCCTGCTGGCCGGCGCGCGCGCGGCCTGGATCACCTATGCGCTGGTGCTGCTGTGGAGCGGCGGGCGGCGCTTGGGCGCGCGCCGGCTGCTGGTGGTGCTGCTCGGCGGCGTGCTGCTGCTGGCCTCGGCCGCGATGGTCTCGCCGGAGGTCGCGCAGCGCCTGCACCGCAGCGCGCTGGCGCTGTCCGGCGAGGAGCAGGGGGTGGACGCGGCGCTGTCCGGGCGCACCCGCATCTGGAGCGCCGCCGCCTGCATGATCCGCGAGCACCCGATCAACGGCGTCGGCGCGCGCGGGTTCCGCGAGGCCTTCCCCGCCTGCGATGCCGGCCACGGCGCGCTGGCGGCGTGGGGGCGCGGGCCGGCGCTGCATGCGCACCAGATCGTGCTGGAGATCCTGAGCGAAACCGGCATCATCGGGCTCCTGCTCTGGCTGGCCGGCGCCGCCATGGCCTGGCGCGCGTGGCGCTATGCCGACGCGCAGGCGCGCGAACAGGCGCGCCCGGCCCTGATCGCGCTGGCGGTCTCGGTGTTCCCGCTCAACACCCACCTGGCCGCGTATTCGACCTTCTGGGGCGGGGTGCTGCTGCTCTTGGCCGCGCTGTACGCCGGCAGCCTGCTCGGGCGCGAGGCGCGCTGATGGCGCCGCTGCGCGTCTCGGCGGTGGTCACCACCCGCGACAACGCGCGCACGTTGGACGCCTGCCTCGCCAGCCTCGCCTGGTGCGACGAACGGGTGGTGCTCGATTCCGGCTCGCGCGATGCCACCCTCGCGATCGCGCGCCGGCACGGGGCGCGGATCGCGTTCCAGCCGTTCGCCGGCTACGGGCCGCAGAAGCAGGCCGCGATCGCGCTGGCCGAGGGCGAGTGGGTGCTGCTGCTGGACGCCGACGAGGAGCTGACCGCGCAGGGACGGGCGGCGATCCTGCGCGAACTGCAGGCGCCGCGTGCCGACGGCTACCGCCTGCCGCGCCAGGAGTGGCTGTTCTGGCGCTGGCCGCCTCCAGGGGTGCGCCCGAACTGGCAGCTGCGGCTGTTCCGGCGCGGCTGCGGGCGCATGAACGCGGTGCCGGTGCACGCCGCGCCGGAGGTGGACGGGCGCGTGCGCGACCTGCGCGCACCATTGCTGCACCACGGCGAGCCGCAGCTGGCCGACCGGGTGGACAAGGTCAACCGCTATTCCAGCGGACTGGCCGCGCACAAGCGCCGGCGCCGGGTGCGCCTGCTCGGTCTGCGCGTGCTGCTCTATCCCAGCCTGGCCTTCCTCAAGTTCTATTTCGGCAAGCGCTATTTCCTGGCCGGCTGGGCCGGCTACCTGGCGGCGCGCACCCAGGCCTTCTATGCCTTCCTCAAGTACGCCAAGGTGCTGGAGGCCGGGCGCCGCGCGCGCGGGCCTCAATAGCGCGGCGGGCTGCCCGGCGGCTGCCGCTTGAAGCGCCGGTGCAGCCACAGGTACTGGCTGGGCGCCTGCCGCACCATCGCCTCGATCGCCGCGTTCACCGCGGTGCTGTCGGCCACCGCGTCGGCGGTCGGGAACGGTGCCAGCGGCTCGCCGATCCGCAGCAGGTACAGGTCGCGGCCGTCCGCGCCGGTTTCGCGGCGATGGAAGAACGGCACCACCGCGCAGCCGGTCAGGCGCGCGAACTGGTGGGTGGCGGTGATGGTGGCCGCAGGCACGCCGAAGAACGGCGCGAACACGGTGTCCTTGCCGCGCATGTCCTGGTCCGGGGCGTACCACAGGATGCCGCCCTGCTTCAGATGGCGCAGCGCGCCGCGGGTGTCGCGGTTGGAGAACATCGCGCTGGCATAGCGCAGCCGCCCGCGCAGCACCGCCCATTCCAGCACCGGGCTGCGGTGCGGGCGGTACATCCCGGCGACCGGCACGTGGTCGCACAGCAGCCGTCCGCACAGCTCGAGGGTGGTGAAGTGGCCGGACACCAGCAGCACGCCGCGGCCCTGCGCCTGCAGCCGCTGCAGCACCTCCAGCCCCTCGATCCGGGTGCGCGCGCGCAGCGGCGCGATCTCGCCCCACCAGGCACGGGCGAACTCGCACAGGCCGATCCCGGTGTCGCGGAAATTCGCGCGCAGCAGGGCCTCGCGCGCGTCGGCGTCGAGCTCCGGCAGGCACAGCGCCAGGTTCGCGCGCGCGGCCGCGCGGCGGGCGCGCGCCAGGCGCAGCGCCAGCGCGCCGAACGCGGCCCCGAGCCGGCGCTGCAGCGGCCACGGCAGGCGCGCCAGCAGCACCGCCAGGCCCACGCCCAGCCACGCCGGCCAGTGGCGCGGGCCGCGCGGCGGCAGCGGCAGGGGCAGGTCGGTGCGCGAAGTCATGCGCGGATTCTACGCAGCCCTCCTGCGCGCCCGACGTGCCGCCGGTATCCTTGTATCGATGCGGGCCGATCTCACCGAACGCGTGCTGCGCGGGCTGTACTCGGCTGCGCTGTACCTGCTGCTGCCGGCGACCCTGTACCACCTGGTGTGGCGGGGCTTCCGCCAGCGCGCCTACTTCCAGCGCTGGGACGAACGCTACGCGCGCTACCCCGCGCGTGCGCGCACGCCGACCCTGTGGCTGCACGCGGTCTCGGTCGGCGAGGTGAACGCCGCGGCGCCGCTGGTCGACCGCCTGCGCGCCGCGCATCCGGGGCTGCACCTGGTGGTCACCACCATCACCCCGACCGGTTCGGAGCGGGTGCAGGCGCTGTGGGGCGACGCGATCGAGCACGTGTACCTGCCTTACGACCTGCCGGGCGCGGTGGCGCGCTTCCTCGACCGCTTCCGCCCGGTCGCCGCGCTGATCGTGGAAACCGAGCTGTGGCCGAACCTGCTGTTCGGCTGCCGCGCGCGCGCGGTGCCGGTGGCGATCCTCAATGCGCGGCTGTCGGCGCGCTCGCTGCGCGGCTACCGCCTGCTGGCACCGCTGCTGCGGCGTGCGCTGGCCGAGGTGCGGCTGGTCGCGGCGCAGTCCGAGCAGGACGCCGCGCGCTTCCTGCGGCTGGGGGCGCCGCCGGCGCGAGTGATGGTCACCGGCAACCTCAAGTTCGACATGCCGCCGCGCGACGACGCCGCGTTCGTGGCCGAGTTCGCGCGCCGGCGCGCCCACCCGGGGCCGGCATGGATCGCCGCCAGCACCCACGAGGACGAGGAGGCCGCGGTGCTGGCCGCGCACCGCGCGGTGCTGCAGCGGCATCCGGACGCGCTGCTGCTGTGGGCGCCGCGGCATCCCGAGCGCTTCCGCGCGGTGGCGCAGCGCCTGCGCGAGGCCGGATGGCGGGTGGCGACCCGCAGCGGCGAGGGCGGCCCGGGCGCCGCGCAGGCGTTCGTGATCGACACCCTGGGCGAACTCGGTGCGTTCTATGCCTGCGCCGAGGTGGCGTTCGTGGGCGGCAGCCTGCAGCCGGTCGGCGGCCACAACCTGCTGGAGCCGGCGGCGACCGGCACCGCCATCCTCAGCGGGCCGCACCTGCACAACTTCGCGGACATCGCGCGCCGCCTGCGCGAGGCGCAGGCGATGGAGATCGTCGCCGATGCCGCCGCGCTCGGCCCGGCGGTGCTGCGCCTGCTGGAGGATCCTGCGCGGCGCGCGCGCATGGCCGGCAACGCGCGCCGGCTGCTGGAGGAGGGCCGCGGCGCGCTGGCGCGCACGCTGGCCCTGGTCGAGCCGTTGCTGCCGCCGGGCTGAGCCGGCGGCGCCCCGCTCACTGCGCCTTGCCCAGCACCCGCGCCAGCGATTCGTCGCTGCTCAGCAGGCGGTTGATGTCCTCCAGCGAGGCCGGCTGCAGGGTGCCGGCGGCCTGCTCCAGCTGCAGCCGGCTGAGCAGGTAGTTGTACTTGGCCTGGGCATAGGCCTGACGCGCGGAGAACAGGATGCGCTGGTTGTTGAGCACGTCCAGCACGGTGCGGGTGCCGACCTCCAGCCCGACCTGCGAGGCATCGTAGGCGCTCTGCGCCGAGCGCACTGCCTGGCGCTGGGCCTCGACCTGGCTGATGCCGGCCATTACCGTCTGGTAGGCGTTGCGGGTATTGCGCGCCAGTGCGCGGCGCTGCTGCTCCAGCTGGTCCTGCACCGCGTCGCGCTGGGCCAGCGCCTGGCGCACCCGCGACTGGATCGCGCCGCCGGCGAACAGCGGCACGTTCAGGGTGACGCCGACCGACGGCCCGCGGCTGTCGTTGCCGATCGGGAAGGTGGCCGAGAACGGCGGGTTGCGGCTGGTGAAGGTGGAGTCGCCCCAGGTCGCGCTCTTGTTCCAGCCGCCGCTGAAGTTGAGGGTCGGCAGGTGCGCGGCGCGGGCGGTGGCGACATCGGCCTCGGCCGACTTCAGCTGCAGTTCCAGCGCCTTCAGCGCCGGGTTGTTGGCGGTCGCCTGCGCCACCCAGGCCTCGGCATCGCGCTCGCCCGGTGCGCCGGGCTGGAAGTCCTCCGGCAGCCCCTTGAGGCTGGAGACCGGGGTGCCGGTGATCTCCAGCAGGGCCTGGTAGGCGTCCAGCACTGCGTTGCGTGCCTGGATGGTGGTCGCGCGCGCGCCGTCGTACTGGGCGCGTGCCTCGTACACGTCGGTGATCGGGGCCAGACCGACCTCCAGCCGCTTGCTGGCGAAGTCGGCCTGCTTCTTGAACGCGGCCTCCGAGGCCTCGGCCGCGTTGAGCGTCTCCAGCGCGACCAGCACGTTGAAGTAGGCCTGCGCGGTGCGGGTGATCAGCGACTGCCCGGCAGCCTCGTACTGGTAGTCGGCGGCCTGGCTGAGCGCGTTCTGGCTGCGCAACTGGCTGAACTTGCCGAAGTCGAGCAGGACCTGGTTGACCCCGACCCCGTAGCGGCGGGTATTGGTGGTGGTGGTGCTGTCGCCGCTGAAGCGGATCGGCTGCCCGGTCACCGGATCGAACTGGGTCTGGATCGACGGGCCGGTGCTGCGGTTGCGCTGGTAGCTGGCGCTGCCGCTGACCTGCGGCAGCAGCGCGGCGCGCGCCTGCACCGCGCCCTCGCGGCCGATCAGGCGATTGGCCTCGGCGGCGGCGTACTGCGGGTCGCTGGAACGGGCTTGCTGGTACACCTGCACCAGATCCTCGGCCGCGGCGGCGGCGGGCAGCAGGACCAGGGCGAGGGCGAGGGCGAGCGGGCGGCGCAGCATGGGCAGTCCTTGGGCGGGCAGCGGTGTGTGGGATCAGAAGGTGAAGCGCGGGCGCGGTTCGGCGCCCGCCAGGTACGGCAATTCGGTCTCGAACAACGGTGTCTCGCGCAGGCCGTTGACCTCGCGCTGCAGCAGGCTGGCCTGCATCGCCGGCGCCTGCCCGTGCACCACGAACAGGCGGCCGCCCGGCCGCAGCCAGTGCAGGAAGCCTGCCGGCACCTGCGCGACCGCGCCAGTGACACAGATCAGGTCGAAGGCGCCGTCCGCCTGCCAGGCGAAGGCATCCGCGGCCACCACCCGGGCGTTGGTCACCGCCTGCTCGGCCAGGCGCGCCGCCGCGGCCTCGGCGAGGTCGGGATGGCGCTCGAGGCTGACCACCTCGCGCGCCAGGCGCGCCAGGCACGCGGTCAGGTAGCCGCTGCCGGTCCCGATCTCCAGCACCGATTCGCCTGCCTGCGGCAGCAGCGCCTGCAGCGCGCGGCCCTCCTGCACCGGCTTCATCATCACCTCGCCGTGCGCCAGGGGCAGCATCAGGTCGGCGTAGGCCAGGGTGCGCAGGTGGGCCGGGACGAAGGCTTCGCGCGGCAGTTCGGCCAGCACCGCCAGCACGCGCGGGTCGAGCACGTCCCATGGACGCACCTGCTGTTCCACCATGTGTTCGCGGGCCTGGGCGAAATCGAAGTCCATCGTATGCGGTTCCTCGGCGGGCAACCTGTGATTGTACGGCGCGGGGGCGGGACTGGATGGCAGTGTCACTGTGCTGGTACACCCGGACGCAGTGCCGGAAGTCAGCAGGCGCTCCGGCACGGGGGCTCATCGGGGGGGCGCCGGCCCGCCGCCGTAAGCGCGCAGGAACAGCGCGACCACCGCCGCGACGTGGCGCTGGCGCGCCTCCTCGCAGGCGCCCGGGTCGGGGCAGCCGAGCACCGCGCGCAGGTGCGGTTCCCCGCGCAGCAGGGCGAAGAAGTGGCCGGCGGCGACGGCGGCATCGTCCAGCCCCGGCAACTCGCCGCGCGCGCGGCGGCGCGCGAGCAGGGCGGCGAACGCGGCCTGCACGCGCGCCGGGCCCGCCTCCCAGAACACCGCCGCCAGCGGGCCGCCGGCGACCGGCGGCGAGCACAGGATGCGATGGCCGGCGATCGCCTCCGGCTCCATCACCATCGCCGCAAACGCCTCACCGATCCGCTGCAGGCGCTCGCGCAGCGGTTCACCATCGGCGTCCTCGAACAGGCAGGCCGGCATGTTCTGCTCGCAGTGCGCGCGCACGGCCTCGGCGAACAGCCGGTCCTTGTCGCCGAAGTGGCTGTAGACGGTGAGCTTGGACACCCCGGCCTCGGCCGCGATCTGGTCCATGCTGACGCGATCTAAGCCGTGGCGGGCGAACATCCGCTTGGCGGCCTCCAGCACCGCGGCGCGCTTGGCCAGATCCTTGGGCCGGCCGGGGCCGGCGGTGCGCGCGGCCGGAGCCGGAGCGGCCGGGGCAGTGGCGGGACGACGGGCGCGCGGGCTGGGCATGGCCGAATAGTAGACCATGCAGTGCAACAATTGCATGACCCGGATCAAACCGGCGCCACCGCCCTCAGTCGCGCATCGCCACCGCCGGGCGGGGGGTCTCCAGCGCGGCGATCACCGCGTCGGTCGCGGCCCGGGTCGGGATGGCGGCGCGCCCGGCCGGGGCGAGGTCGGCGGTGAAGCGCCCGGCCTCCAGCGCCTGCGCGACGGCCTGCTCCACCGCCTGCGCCTCCGCCTCCAGCCGCAGCGAATGGCGCAGCAGCAGGGCGGCGCTGAGGATCGCCGCGTACGGGTTGGCGATGCCGCGCCCGGCGATGTCCGGCGCCGAGCCGTGGATCGGTTCGTACAGCCCCGGCCCGGGTTCGCCCAGCGAGGCGCTCGGCAGCAGGCCCAGCGAGCCGGCCAGCAGCGAGGCTTCGTCGGTGAGGATGTCGCCGAACATGTTCTCGGTCACGATCACGTCGAAGCTGCGCGGGCGCGCGATCAGGTGCATGGCCATCGAATCCACCAGCTGGTGCTCGAGCTGCACGTCCGGGAATTCGGCGGCGACCACCCGGGTCGCGACCTCCCGCCACAGGCGCGAGGTCTCCAGCACGTTGGCCTTGTCCACCGAGGTGAGGCGGCCGCGGCGGGTGCGCGCCAGGCGCGCGGCGAAGCGCACCACCCGTTCGATCTCGGCCACGCTGTAGCGGCACAGGTCGGAGGCGGACTGCGCGTCGCGCTGCTTGTCGCCGAAGTAGATGCCGCCGGTCAGCTCGCGCACCACCACCAGGTCCACGCCCTGCAGCAGGTGCGGCTTGACCGGCGCGGCGCCGAGGGTGGCCGGGTGCGGCTGCACCGGGCGCAGGTTGGCGTACAGGCCGAGCGCCTGGCGCAGCGCGAGCAGGCCCTGTTCCGGACGCACGCGCGCCCCCGGGTCGGACCACTTCGGCCCGCCGACCGCGCCGAGCAGGATCGCGTCCGCGGCGCGCGCGGCATCCAGGGTGGAGGCCGGCAGCGGCTCGCCGCAGGCGTCGATCGCGGCGCCGCCGATCGGCCGGGTGTGGAATTCGAAGCGGTGGCCATGGCGGGCGGCCACCGCGCGCAGCACGTCGGCGGCGGCGGCGGTGACCTCCGGGCCGATCCCGTCGCCGGGCAGGAGCAGGATGTCAGCGTGCATGGGCAGTCTCCGGGGCAGGGGCGGATTCGTAGGCGGCGATCGCGTCGGCCTGGCGCAGCAGGTAGCCGAGCGGATCGATCCCCTCGAGCAGGCAGGTGCGCGCGAACGGCTCCAGCGCGAACGGCGCGCGGCGGCCGTCGGGCAGCGCGACTTCGCCGCGCTCGACGTCGATCTCGAGCACGATCCCGGGCTGCGCCAGCAACTCGTCGACCAGCGCCGGCGGCAGCTCGACCGGCAGCAGGCCGTTCTTGAGGGCGTTGGCGTGGAAGATGTCGGCGATCCGGCTGCTGATCACCGCGCGCAGCCCGAGGTCGCGCAGCGCCCACGGCGCGTGCTCGCGCGAGGAGCCGCAGCCGAAGTTGCGCCCGGCCACCAGGATCTGCGCGCCGGCGTTCTCGGCGCGGTTGAACGGGAAGTCCGGGTCCGGGCTGCCGTCGGCGCGGGTGCGCCAGTGGTGGAAGGCGTACTGGCCGAGCCCCGCGCGCGCGGTGGTGGTCAAAAACTGCGCGGGGATGATCTGGTCGGTGTCGATGTTGGCCTGCGGCAGCACCACGGTGCGCGACTGCAGGCGGCGCAGGGCGTCCATCACGCGGCCTCCGGGTGCGGCTGGCCGGCCGCGGGCAGCGCGGCGGCGCCCACGATCCGCCCGGCCACTGCGCAGGCGGCGGCGGTGGCCGGCGAGGCCAGCACCGTGCGCGCGCCCTGGCCCTGGCGGCCCTCGAAGTTGCGGTTGCTGGTGGACACCGCCAGCTCGCCGGGGCCGACCAGGTCGCCGTTCATGGCGATGCACATCGAGCAGCCGGGTTCGCGCCACTGTGCGCCGGCCGCGCGCACGATGCGGTCGATGCCCTCGGCCTCGGCCTGCTGCTTGACCTGCTCGGAGCCGGGCACCACCAGCATGCGCACCCGCGGATGCACCTGCCGCCCGCGCAGCACCGCCGCGACCTCGCGCAGGTCGGACAGGCGCCCGTTGGTGCAGCTGCCGACGAACACCACGTCCACCGCGCGCCCGGCGACCGCCTGCCCCGGGGTCCAGCCCATGTAGGCGAGGGCCTTGGCGGTGTCGGCGTCGGGCGCGTCGGGCACCTGCGCGTCGAGCGCCGCGACCTGGCCGGGGTGGGTGCCCCAAGTGACGGTCGGGCGGATCGCGGATGCGTCGATCCGCACCTCGCGGTCGTAGCGGGCGCCGGGATCGCTGCGCAGCTGCCGCCAGGCCGCGGCGGCGCGTTCGAACGCCGCGCCCTGCGGGGCGTAGGGGCGCCCGCGCAGCCAGGCGATGGTGGTCTCGTCCGGCGCGATCATGCCGGCGCGCGCGCCGGCCTCGATCGACATGTTGCACAGGGTCATGCGCGCCTCCATCGGCAGCGCATCGATCGCACTGCCGCGGTACTCGATGACGTGGCCGGTGCCGCCGTCCACCCCGATCGCGCCGATCACGTGCAGGATCACGTCCTTGGCCGAGACCCCGGGCGCCAGCTCGCCGTCGAGGGTGACGGCCATGCTGCGCGGCTTGCGCTGCAGCAGGCACTGGGTGGCCAGCACGTGCCCGACCTCGCTGGTGCCGATCCCGAACGCGAGCGCCCCGAACGCGCCGTGGGTGGCGGTGTGGCTGTCGCCGCACACGATGGTCATGCCCGGCTGGGTCAGGCCCAGCTCCGGGCCGATCACGTGCACGATCCCGCGCCGGCCGCTACCGAAGTCGAACAGCTCGATCCCGTGGCGCGCGCAGTTGGCGCGCAGCGTCTCCACCTGCCGGCGCGCGGCCTCGCTGCCCCAGGGCAGGGTGCCGGTCGCGTCCGCGGGCAGGGTCGGGGTGGCGTGGTCGAGGGTGGCCTTGGTGCGCTCCGGGCGGCGCACGCGCAGCCCGCGCGCCGCAAGCTCGGCGAATGCCTGCGGCGAGGTCACCTCGTGCACCAGGTGCAGGTCCACGTACAGCACGGCCGGTGCGTCGGCGCGCTCCGGCACCACCACGTGGGCGTCCCACAGCTTGTCGAACAGGGTGCGCGGGCTCATGCCAGGGCCGCCTCCGCGCGCGGGGCGCGCTCGCGCAGGACGCGGTTGGCCACGTCCAGCCAGGCGATCGCCGAGGCTTCCAGCACGTCGCGGCTGGTGCCCTGGCCGGTCATCAGCGTGCCGTCGATGCGCGCGCTCAGGTTGGCCTCGCCGCGGGCGTCCGGGCCGATCCCCATGCTGTGCACCTCGTAGGTTTCCAGTACGAAGTCCACCCCGGTGGCACGGCTGAGCGCGGCGAACAGCGCCTCCACCGGGCCCTGGCCGTCGGCGGCCTGCACCACCCGCCGCCCGTCCGGGTCCGACAGCTGCACCTGCGCGTGCGCGCCATGGCCGGAGTCGGACAGCTGCATGCCGGCGATCCGCCAGCCGGGCCCGATCGCCTCGCCCTCGATCAGGCGCTGCAGGTCGCGGTCGCTGACCACGTGCTGGGTCTGGGTCAGGGCCTTGGCGTCCGCGATCAGGCGGTCCAGCTGCGCCTCGTCCAGCACATAGCCCAGCCGGCGCACGCGGTCGGCCACCGCCGCGCGCCCGCTGTGGCGGCCGAGCACCAGCTGCGAGTCCTCCCAGCCGACGTCCTGCGGGCGCATGATCTCGTAGGTGTTGCGGTTCTTGAGCATCCCGTGCTGGTGGATGCCGGACTCGTGCGCGAATGCGTTCTGGCCGACGATCGCCTTGTTGCGCTGCACGTGCATCCCGGTGATCTGCGACAGCAGGCGCGAGGTCGCCAGCAGGCGGCGGGTGCGGATGCCGGTGTCGGCGCGGTAGAACGCGCCGCGCACCTTGAGCGCCATCACCACCTCTTCCATCGCCGCGTTGCCGGCGCGCTCGCCGATGCCGTTGATGGTGCACTCGACCTGGCGCGCGCCACCCTCGATCGCGGCCAGCGAGTTGGCCACGCCCAGCCCGAGGTCGTCGTGGCAGTGCGCGCTGAACACCACCCGCTCGGCGCCGCGCACGTGCGCGCGCAGGTACTCGAACAGCGCGCGCAGGTCGGCCGGGGTGGCGTAGCCGACGGTGTCGGGCACGTTCAGGGTGGTGGCACCGGCCTCGACCGCGGCCGAGAACACCTCGGCCAGGAACTCCGGCTCGGTGCGGGTGGCGTCCTCGGCGGAGAACTCGACGTCGTCCACGTGGCTGCGCGCCAGGCGCACGCCCATCACCGCGCGCTCCAGCACCTGCGCGCGGTCGAGGCCGAGCTTGTGCTCGCGGTGCAGCGGGCTGGTCGAGATGAACACGTGGATGCGCGGGTGCGCGGCCGGCGCCAGCGCCGAGGCGGCGGCGGCGATGTCCTCCGGGTGGCAGCGCGCCAGCGCGGCGATCCGGCAGCCGCGCACCTCGCGTGCGATCGCCTGCACCGCGGCGTGGTCGGCCGGCGAGCTGCGCGGGAAGCCGGCCTCGATCACGTCCACCCCGAGCTCCTCTAGCGCGCGCGCCAGCAGCACCTTCTGCGCTGCGCTCATGGTGAAGCCGGGGGCCTGCTCGCCGTCGCGCAGGCTGGTGTCGAAGATCAGGACGCGGGCGGGTACGTCGGGTTCGGGAGCGGGCATGGTAGGAGCGTTCACGTCGGGCAGTCCTCGGGCAGGGCGGTGGGCAGGGCGAGGCGTGCGGCCGCCGCCGGGGTAAGTCGCGGGGCGGCGCCGAGCGCGGCCGTGCCCAGCACCGGCACCGGCTCGCGGGTGCGCCGGCGCGGCTTGCGCGGCGGGCGCGGGCGCACGTCGCGCAGCAGCGCGGCCAGGACCGCGGCATCCAGGTTGCCGCCGGACACCACCGCGCACTTGCGGCGGCCGGGCACGCGCCGGCCGGCGGCCAGCGCCAGCGCGCCGGCCCCCTCGGCGATCACGTGCTCCTCCAGCGCCAGCCGCACCAGGGTCTCGCGCAGCTCGGCCTCGCGCACGATCACGATGTCGTCCAGCAGCGCCTGCAGCACGCGCCGCGTCAGCCGGCCCGGCTCGCGCACGCGCACGCCGTCGGCCAGGGTCGCGGCCGGCTCGCGCGCGGACTCGTCGCCGCGCAGCGCGCGCGCCATCGCATCCACGCCCTCGACCTGGGCGCCGACGATCTTCACGCCCTGCGCCTTCAGCGCCAGCGCCACTCCGGCGGCGAGGCCGCCGCCGCCGATCGGCACCAGCACCACGTCCGGCTGCAGCGCGGCCAGTTCCAGCCCGACCGTGCCCTGGCCGGCGATCACGTCCGGGTCGTCGAATGCCGGCAGCAGCCGGTAGCCGTGCTGCTGCGCCAGCTGCGCGGCGAACGCCTTGGCCTCGTCGTAGCTGTCGCCGTGCAGGCGCACGGTGGCGCCCCAGTGCGCGACGCCGGCGACCTTGGTGTCCGGCGCGCCGCGCGGCATCACCGTGATCGCCGGCACGCCGAGCCGGTAGGCGGCCCAGGCCAGGCCCTGGGCGTGGTTGCCGGCGGAGGCGGCGATCACCGCGCGGGTGTCGCCGCGCTCGCGCGCGGCCAGCAGCGCGTTGAGCGCGCCGCGCACCTTGTAGGAGCCGGTGCGCTGCAGGTTCTCCAGCTTCAGCCAGCAGCCGAAGCGCTCGCCGTAGTGCAGCGGGGTGGGCGGCAGGTAGCGCCGCAGCCGCGCCTGCGCGGCCAGCACGTCGCTGGCGGTGACCGGCAGGGGGCGGGCGGCGGGCGCGTCCATCACACTACCGTCAGCCAGTGGCGATGCGCCGGGTCCTCGCCGCGGACCACCCGGCGGTAGGCGGCGGCGACCTCGCGGGTGACCGGGTTGTCGCCGTAGCGGCGGTCTTCGACCTGCGCGATCGGCGCGACTTCCGCCGCGGTCCCGCAGGCGAACACCTCGTCGGCGTCCAGCAGCTCCTCCAGCGTGACCGCGCGTTCCTGCGCGCCGGTCAGCACCAGCAGGGTGTCGCGGGTGATCCCGGGCAGGGCGTCGGGATGCGCGACCGCGGTGATACGGCCGTGCTTGACCAGGAACACGTTGGCGCCGGTGCATTCCACCACCCGCCCGTCGCGGTCGGTGAACAGCGCCTCGTCGAACCCGCGCGCCTTGGCCTCGCGCTTGGCCAGGATCGAGTTGACGTAGGCGCCGCACAGTTTCAGCGGCGGCAGCGCGTCGGCCGGATTGCGCCGCCAGCGCGCCACGCCCAGCCGCGCGCGGTGGCCGTTGAGGTGGACCTGGGTGGCGCTGGTGGCGACCATCAGGTGCGCGGGGTGGCCCTCCACGTCCAGCCCGAAGCTGCCGGCGCCGAACCATGCCAGCGGGCGTACGTAGGCGTCGCGGTGGCCGTTCGCGCGCAGGGTGGCGAGCACCGCGGCCTGCGCCTGCGCGGGGTCGAACGCCAGCCCGAGCAGCGCGGCGCCGCGCTGCATCCGCGCCAGGTGCTCGGGCAAGCGGAACACCGCGGCGCCGCCGTCGGCGGTGGCGTAGGCGCGGATGCCCTCGAACACGCCGCTGCCGTAGTGCAGGGCATGGGTGTCGAGCCCGGCCGGGCGCGCATCCGCGGCGATCAGCGCGCCGTCGAACCAGACCCGCGGGGCGGCGTCGACCGCCGCCGCCGGCACCGCCAGTGCGCTCACCGACATGGCTGCACCCGCACGTCCAGGCAGTCGTACAGCTTGGCCAACTGCTGCTGCAGGTTGTCGGCCTCGCGCTGGCCCTCGACGGTCATCCGCAGGTGCCAGCGGTCGCCGTCGGCCTGGGCTTCGCCGTCGATCCGCACGGGGGAGAAGCCGCGCCGCTCGGCGGTGCCGAGCACGCGGGCGAGTGCGCCTTCGGCGCGGCGCAGGGTGAGGTCAAGCTGGTAGCGCATGGGTCGCAGGGGCAGTGGCGGGAACGGGGGTCTCCGGCGCGCCGGCATCGGCCTCGGCGGCGTCGGGATCGAGCATCTCGGCATTGCAGCGGTTGGGCGGCACCAGCGGCCACACGTTGGCGGCGGTGTCGATCGCCACGTGCAGCAGCATCGGGCCGTCGGCGTCCAGCAGCGCGCGCAGGGCGGCGTCCACCGCATCGGCGCGCTCGACCCGCAGCGCGGGGATGCCGAACGCGGAGGCGACCGCGGCGAAGTCGGGGTTGTCGGACAGGTCGATCTCCGAGTAGCGCTTCTCGAAGAACAGCTCCTGCCACTGCCGGACCATGCCCAGCGCCTGGTTGTCCAGCAGCACGATCTTGACCGGCAGCCGGTAGCGCTTGAGGGTCGCCAGCTCCTGCAGGTTCATCATGAACGAGCCGTCGCCGCTGACGCACACCACCGGCGCCTGCGGGCAAGCCAGCTGCGCGCCCAGCGCGGCCGGCAGGCCGAAGCCCATCGCACCCAGCCCGCCGCTGGTCAGGTGCGCGCGCGGATGCGCCAGCCGCCAGTGCTGCGCCACCCACATCTGGTGCTGGCCGACGTCGCAGGCGACGATCGCCTGCGGCGCCAGCTCCGACAGCCGCTTCAGCAGCGCCGGCGCGTACACCGCCTCGCCCGGGGCGTCGTAGCGCGGCGCCCACTGGCGCGCGCGCTGCTGGCACTGCGCGCGCCAGGCCTTGCGCGCGGCGCCGTGGCGGCCGTGCAGGTGCGCGGCGCAGGGCAGGGTCAGGCGGGTCAGGGTGGTGCGCAGGTCGCCGCGCACGCCGACGTCGGCAGCGCGCAGCTTGCCGATCTCGGCCGCGTCCAGGTCCATGTGCACCACCCGGGCGTGCGGCGCGAACTCGGCCAGCTTGCCGGTGGCGCGGTCGTCGAAACGGGCGCCGACCACGATCAGCAGGTCGGCCTCCTGCACCGCGAGGTTGGCGACCCGACTGCCGTGCATGCCGAGCATGCCGAGGTTCAGCGGGTGCCCGCTGGGCAGCGCGCCCAGCCCCTTCAGGGTCAGCACGGCCGGGATCTGGGTGGCGTCGACGAAGGTGCGGAAGGCCTCGACCGCACCGCCCAGCACGATCCCGCCGCCGCCGTACAGCACCGGCCGCTGCGCCATCGCGATCAGCGCCAGCGCCTCGTGCAGGGCGGCATCGCCCGGCGCCGGGACCGGGTCGGTACCGCGGCTGACGTGCGCCGGCAGGTGGCGCGCGTCGGCCATCTGCACGTCCTTGGGCAGGTCGATCAGCACCGGGCCGGGGCGCCCGGAGCGCGCCAGCCGGAACGCCTCGGCCACCATCTCCGGCAGGTCCTCGACCCGCCGCGCCAGGAAGCTGTGCTTGACCATCGGCAGGGTCATGCCGAACACGTCCAGCTCCTGGAACGCGTCGGTGCCCATCAGCGCGGTCGGCACCTGCCCGGTCAGCACCACCATCGGCACCGAGTCGAGCATGGCGTCGGCGATCCCGGTCACCAGGTTGGAGGCGCCCGGGCCGGAGGTCGCCACGCACACCCCGACCCGGCCGCTGGCACGCGCGTAGCCGTTGGCGGCGAACGCCGCGCCCTGCTCGTGCCGGACCAGCACGTGGCGCAGCTGCGGGGTGCCGTGCAGGGCGTCGTAGAACGGCATGATGGTGCCGCCCGGATACCCGAACAGGGTGTCCACGCCCTCCGCGACCAGCGCCTGCGCCAGCCAGCGCGCGCCGTTCATGTCAGGCCGCCTCGGTCTGCGGCGCCGCGGCGGGCGCGGCGCTGGGCGCGGCCGGCGCCGCCGGTGCGCCGCTGCCCAGCCACGCCATGTGCGCGCGCAGCTGCTTGCCGGTGGCCTCGATCGGATGCGCGAGGTCCGCCTGCTTGAGCGCGCGGTAGCGCGCATTGCCGCTGGCGTACTCGGCGATCCATTCGCGCGCGAAGGTGCCGTCCTGGATCTCGGCCAGGATCCGCTGCATCTGCGCGCGCGCATGGTCGTCGATCACGTAGTCGCCGCGGGTCAGCGCGCCGTACTGGGCGGTCTCGCTGATGAACTCGTGCATGCGGGTGATGCCGCCCTCGTAGAACAGGTCGACGATCAGCTTCAGTTCGTGCAGGCACTCGTAGTAGGCGACCTCCGGCTGGTAGCCGGCGGCGACCAGGGTCTCCCAGCCGGCCTGCACCAGGCGCGCAGCGCCGCCGCACAGCACCGCCTGCTCGCCGAACAGGTCGGTCTCGGTCTCCTCGCGGAAGCTGGTGCGGATCGCGTTCTGGCGCGCGCCGCCGATCCCGGCGCAATAGGTCAGGGCGAGCTGCTCGGCGCGCCCGCTGCGGTCCTGGTGGACCGCGTACACCGCCGGCACCCCGCGCCCGATCTCGTACTCGCGGCGCACCAGCGCGCCCGGCCCCTTGGGCGCGACCAGCACCACGTCGAGGTCCTCGCGCGGCACGATCTGCCCGTAGTGCACGTTGAAGCCGTGCGCGAACAGCAGGCAGGCGCCGTGGCGGATGTTCGGCTCGATCACCTCGCCGTACAGCTGCGGCTGCACCATGTCCGGGGTCAGCACCGCGACGATGTCGGCCTCGCGCACCGCCTCGGCCGGGGTCGCCACGGCGAAGCCGTCGGCGCGCGCCTTGTGCTCGGTCGGGCCGCCCGGGCGCAGCCCGATGCGCACGTCGAAGCCGGAGTCGCGCAGGTTGAGCGCATGCGCGCGGCCTTGGCTGCCGTAGCCGATGATGGCGATGCGGGGGGTGCTGCTGGCGTTCATGGGCGGCGTTTCCTGGAGGGTGGTGGAGGCGTTGGCAGGCCCGAAACGGAAAGGCCCCGCACCTTGCGGTGCGGGGCCTTCGGTTCCTGGGTCGTGGATTTCGTGCTTACACGCCGGACCGTCCCGCACCTGTGGGCGAGGTAATGAGGACGAGTACGAGCGCCGCCGCGGTGGCGGTGAGGGCGGTCGGCGCGGGCGTGTGGCGATGCAGCATAGGGCAAGCTGAGCACGCGCCTGTGCACGTTGTCAAGCGGTTTTTTCGCGCGCCGCGACGGTTTCCGCTGCAACCGCCAAAACGCAGCAGAATCAAGGCCTGCAGCCTGCCTCGCCGCCCCGCCGCGCATCGGAGCCGCCATGCCCGACTACCGCTCGAAAACCTCCACCCACGGCCGCAACATGGCCGGCGCGCGCGCGTTGTGGCGCGCCACCGGCATGAAAAACGAGGACTTCGGCAAGCCCATCATCGCGGTGGCCAATTCCTTCACCCAGTTCGTGCCGGGGCATGTGCACCTGAAGGATCTCGGCCAGCTGGTGGCGCGCGAGATCGAGGCCGCCGGCGGAGTGGCCAAGGAGTTCGACACCATCGCGATCGACGACGGCATCGCGATGGGCCACGACGGCATGCTGTATTCGCTGCCCAGCCGCGAGCTGATCGCCGACAGCGTGGAGTACATGGTCAACGCCCACTGCGCCGACGCGCTGGTGTGCATCTCCAACTGCGACAAGATCACCCCGGGCATGCTGATGGCCGCGCTGCGGCTGAACATCCCGACCGTGTTCGTCTCCGGCGGGCCGATGGAAGCGGGCAAGACCCGGCTGGCCGAGCGCAAGCTCGACCTGATCGACGCGATGGTGATCGCCGCCGACCCCAAGGCCAGCGACGCCGAGGTGGAGGAATACGAGCGCAGCGCCTGCCCGACCTGCGGCTCGTGCAGCGGCATGTTCACCGCCAACTCGATGAACTGCCTGACCGAGGCGCTCGGCCTGGCGCTGCCGGGCAATGGTTCGATGCTGGCCACCCATGCCGACCGCAAGCAGTTGTTCCTGCAGGCCGGGCGGCTGATCGTGGACTTGTGCCGGCGCTACTACCAGCAGGACGACCACTCGGTGCTGCCGCGGTCGATCGCCAACTTCGCCGCGTTCGAGAACGCGATGAGCCTGGACATCGCGATGGGCGGCTCGACCAACACCATCCTGCACCTGCTGGCCGCGGCGCAGGAGGCCGAGCTGGACTTCAGCGTGCGCGACATCGACCGCCTGTCGCGCCGGGTGCCCAATCTGTGCAAGGTCGCCCCGTCCAGCCACTACCACCTGGAGGACGTGCACCGCGCCGGCGGGGTGATGGCCATCCTCGGCGAGCTGGCGCGTGCCGGGCTGCTCGACACCCGGGTGGCGACCGTGCATTCGCCGACCCTGGCCGACGCGCTGGCCAAATGGGACGTCGCGGTCACACAAGACGAGTCGGTACGCACCTTCTACCGCGCCGGCCCCGCCGGCATTCCGACCACCGAGGCGTTCAGCCAGAGCACCCGCTACGACACCCTGGACCTCGATCGCGAGAAGGGCTGCATCCGCGACCTGCCGCATGCCTACAACCGCGACGGCGGGCTGGCGATCCTGCACGGCAACATCGCCCCCGATGGCTGCGTGGTCAAGACCGCCGGGGTGGATGAGTCGCTGTTCGTGTTCGAGGGCACGGCGCGCGTCTACGAAAGCCAAGACGCCGCGGTCAAGGGCATCCTGGGCGACGAGGTCAAGCCGGGCGATGTGGTGGTGATCCGCTACGAAGGCCCCAAGGGCGGGCCGGGGATGCAGGAAATGCTCTACCCGACCTCCTACCTCAAGTCCAAGGGACTGGGCAAGGCGTGTGCGCTGATCACCGACGGGCGCTTTTCCGGCGGCACCGCCGGGCTGTCGGTCGGCCACATCTCGCCCGAAGCTGCCGCCGGTGGGGCGATCGGCCTGATCCGCGACGACGACCGCATCCGCATCGACATCCCCAACCGCGCGATCGAGCTGCTGATCGAGCCGGAGGAGTTGGAGGCGCGCCGCGCCCGCCAGGACGCGCAGGGCTGGACGCCGGCGCTGCCGCGCAAGCGCAAGGTCAGCCCCGCGCTCAAGGCCTACGCCCTGCTGGCCACCAGCGCCGACAAAGGCGCGGTGCGCAACCGCGCCCTGCTGGAGCAGGCCTGACGCCGGCCACGGGCACGCGTCCCACGCCAGGGGCGCGCTTGTGGTCTAATCGGTGCCGGAAGCGGGGGTACCGCCCGGCACGCCGGGCGGTTGAGACAGACCCTTCGAACCTGATCCGGCTGATACCGGCGTAGGGAAGCTTCGCAACCGCCCGCGCGGCTTGCGCCTCCGCTTCGTCCCGCGGCTCCGCCGCCTCCCGACCAGGACGATGCCATGAACGCCGTGCCCTCCGAACTCATCCGCCAGACCGAGCGCCTGTCCGAGGCGGTGACCCGCCCGATCCCGGGGTCGCGCAAGGTCTACGTGACGGGCACGCGCCCCGACCTGCGGGTGCCGATGCGCGAGATCGCGCAGGCGCGCACGCCGACCCTGTTCGGCGGGGAGGACAACCCGGCGCTGGCGGTCTACGACACCTCCGGCCCGTATACCGATCCGCAGGCCGCGATCGACCTGGCGCGCGGGCTGCCGCCGCTGCGCGCCGGCTGGATCGCCGAGCGCGGCGACAGCGCGCCGCTGCCGCAGCTGAGCTCCGAGTTCGGGCGTGCGCGCGAGGCCGATCCGCGGCTGGACGCGGTGCGCTTCCCGCACCGGCGACTGCCGCGCCGTGCCCGGCCCGGCGCCAACGTCACCCAGATGCACTACGCCCGCCGCGGCATCGTCACCCCGGAGATGGAGTTCATCGCCATCCGCGAGAACCAGCGGCTCGAGGCCCTGCAGGACGCGGGGCTGCTGCGCCAGCACCCGGGGCACAGCTTCGGCGCGGCCATCCCGGCGCGGATCACCCCCGAGTTCGTGCGCGACGAGGTCGCCCGCGGGCGCGCCATCATCCCGTGCAACATCAACCATCCGGAAAGCGAGCCGATGATCATCGGCCGCAACTTCCTGACCAAGATCAACGCCAACATCGGCAACTCCGCGGTGTCCTCCGGGATCGCCGAGGAGGTGGAGAAGCTGGTGTGGGCGATCCGCTGGGGCGCGGATACGGTGATGGACCTGTCCACCGGGCGGCACATCCACGAGACCCGCGAGTGGATCGTCCGCAACGCGCCGGTGCCGATCGGCACGGTGCCGATCTACCAGGCGCTGGAGAAGGTGGACGGCAGGGCCGAGGAGCTGAGTTGGGAGATCTTCCGTGACACCCTCATCGAGCAGGCCGAGCAGGGCGTGGACTACTTCACCATCCACGCCGGCGTGCTGCTGCGCTACGTGCCGCTGACCGCCGGGCGGGTGACCGGCATCGTCAGCCGCGGCGGCTCGATCATGGCCAAGTGGTGCCTGGCGCACCACAAGGAGAACTTCCTCTACACCCACTTCGAGGAGATCTGCGAGATCATGAAGGCCTACGACGTGGCCTTCTCGCTCGGCGACGGCCTGCGCCCGGGCAGCATCGCCGATGCCAACGACGCCGCCCAGTTCGGCGAGCTCGAAACGCTTGGCGAGCTGACCCGGCTCGCGTGGAAGCACGACGTGCAGGTGATGGTCGAAGGCCCCGGCCACGTGCCGATGCAGCTGATCAAGCAGAACATGGACAAGCAGCTCGCCGAGTGCGGCGAGGCGCCGTTCTACACCCTCGGCCCGCTGACCACCGACATCGCCCCGGGCTACGACCACATCACCAGCGCCATCGGCGCGGCGATGATCGGCTGGTACGGCACCGCGATGCTGTGCTACGTGACCCCCAAGGAGCACCTCGGCCTGCCCAACCGCGAGGACGTGCGCGACGGGATCATGGCCTACAAGATCGCCGCGCACGCCGCCGACCTGGCCAAGGGCCATCCCGGCGCGCAGGTGCGCGACAACGCCCTGTCCAAGGCGCGCTTCGAGTTCCGCTGGGAGGACCAGTTCCACCTCGGGCTGGATCCGGAGAAGGCGCGCGAGTTCCACGACGAGACCCTGCCCAAGGACGCGCACAAGCTGGCGCACTTCTGCTCGATGTGCGGGCCGCACTTCTGCTCGATGAAGATCACCCAGGACGTGCGCGACTACGCCGCGGGCCAGGGCCTGGACGCGCAGGCCGCGCTGGAGGCGGGGATGGCCGAGAAGTCGCGCGAGTTCCGCGGCCAGGGCGGCGAGGTCTACCGGCCGGCATGAGCGCGCCGGCGCCGGCGCGGCCGTGGTGGCGGCGCGAGCCGTCGGCGCTGCTGCTGCTGGTGCAGCTGCTCGGGCTGCTGGTCTACCCGTGGCTGGAGCACACCGCCGGCGGGCGCGCGCTGTTCGCGGCGCTCGGCATCGTGATCCTGGGCCTGGCGCTGCGCGTGATCGCGCATGGCCCGACCCGCACCTGGATCGGCTGGGCGCTGGCGCTGCCGGCGGTCGGGCTGACCCTGCTGGTGACCCTGCTCGGCGGGCTGTGGCCGGAGCGCACCGCGCTGCTGGTGCTGGCGCAGGCCTGCGAGGCGGCCCTGTATGCCTACGCCGCGTACGGCCTGATCCACTACATGCTCTCCGACCACCGGGTCAGCCGCGACGAGCTGTACGCGGTCGCCGCCACTTTCACCCTGCTGGCATGGGCCTTCGCCTACGCCTATTCGGTCTGCCAGCAGCTATGGCCGGGCAGCTTCACCGCGGCGGTCGACCCGCAGGCGCCGCGCACCTGGACCGAGCTGTTGTTCCTGAGCTTCACCACCCTGTCCAGCACCGGCCTCGGCGACGTGGTGCCGGTGCGCGCCCCGGCGCGCGCACTGGCGATGCTGGAGATGTTCGCCGGGGTGATGTACATGGCGCTGGTGGTCTCGCGCCTGGTCGGGCTGGTGACCGACGCCGAGCGCCGCCGGCACTGAGCCGCCGGCGGGCGCGCGCGGGCCTCAGAAGTTCGGCTTTTCCGCGTCCGGGGTGGCGTGGTAGCGCGCGATCGCATCGCGCAGGATGGCACGGGCCTCGTCGGCGCCGCCGAAGCCTTCGAGCTTGACCCACTTGCCCTTCTCGAGGTCCTTGTAGTGCTCGAAGAAGTGGCCGATGCGCTCCAGCCAGTGCGGGGTCACCTGCGCGATGTCGGTGATGTGGGCATAGCCGGCGAAGGTCTTGGCCACCGGCACCGCGACCAGCTTCTCGTCGCTGCCAGCCTCATCGGTCATCTTCAGCACGCCGACCGGGCGGCAGCGGATCACCGCGCCCGGCACCAGCGGCAGCGGCAGGATCACCAGCACGTCCACCGGGTCGCCGTCGCCGCACAGGGTGTGCGGGACGTAGCCGTAGTTGCACGGGTAGCGCATCGGGGTGGACAGGATGCGGTCGACGAAGATCGCGCCGCTGGCCTTGTCGACCTCGTACTTGACCGGCTCGGCGTCCTTGGGGATTTCGATGATGACGTTGATGTCGTCCGGCGGGTTGCTGCCGGTGGGGACCAGGTCCAGGCCCATGCGTGCGTGCTCCAGTGGGTGCCCGGCCGACGGGCGGCGGGCGGGGGGAGGGGAGGGAATGGGCGCATTGTACCCAACCCCGCCGCCGGCCCCGGCGCGCACGCGGCGGACGGCGGCGGGGCCGCCGTCCGCGCGCTCAGGGTCAGTCGGGCAGGGCGCCGTCCGCGCGCCGCGTTTCGGTGACCGCCAGCTCCTGCGGCGCGGCCGGCTGCGCGTGCGGAACGGCCTGCGCGGTCGGGGCCGCGGCATCGGTCGCGGTGGCGCCGACCGGCAGCAGCGGCACGATCAGCAAGGCGACGATGTTGATGATCTTGATCAGCGGATTGACCGCGGGGCCGGCGGTGTCCTTGTAGGGATCGCCCACGGTGTCGCCGGTGACCGCCGCCTTGTGCGCCTCGCTGCCCTTGCCGCCGAAGTGGCCGTCCTCGATGTACTTCTTGGCGTTGTCCCAGGCGCCGCCGCCGGTGGTCATCGAGATCGCCACGAACAGGCCGGTGACGATGGTGCCGATCAGCAGGCCGCCGAGCGCCTGCGCGCCGAGCAGCAGGCCGACCACGATCGGGACCGCGACCGGCAGCAGCGAGGGCACGATCATCTCCTTGATCGCGGACTTGGTCAGCATGTCCACCGCGCGGTCGTACTGCGGCTTGCCGGTACCGTCCATGATCCCGGCGATCTCGCGGAACTGGCGGCGCACCTCCTCGACCACGCTGCCCGCGGCGCGGCCGACCGCCTCCATCGCCATCGCCCCGAACAGGTACGGGATCAGGCCGCCGATCAGCAGGCCGATGATCACCCGGTGGTCGGACAGGTCGAAGCTGTAGCGCACGCCCGGGTGCGCGGCCTGCAGGTTGTGGGTGTAGTCGGCGAACAGCACCAGCGCCGCCAGCGCGGCCGAGCCGATCGCGTAGCCCTTGGTCACCGCCTTGGTGGTGTTGCCGACCGCGTCCAGCGGATCGGTGACGCTGCGCACCTCGGCCGGCAGCTCGCTCATCTCGGCGATGCCGCCGGCGTTGTCGGTGATCGGGCCGTAGGCGTCGAGGGCGACGATCATCCCCGCCATCGACAGCATGGCGGTGGCGGCGATCGCGATGCCGTACAGGCCGCCGAGCGCATAGGCCATCCAGATCGCCAGGCACACCGCGACCACCGGCAGCGCGGTGGACTTCATCGACACCCCGAGCCCGGCGATGATGTTGGTGCCGTGCCCGGTGGTCGAGGCCTGCGCCACGTGCCGCACCGGCGCGTACTGGGTGCCGGTGTAGTACTCGGTGATCCATACGATCACGCCGGTCAGCACCAGCCCGATCAGGGCGCAGGCATACAGGTTCAGCGCGCCGTGCGCGGCGTCGGCCATCAGCTGGGTGGTGATCGGGTAGAACGCGATCGCGGCCAGCACGCCGGAGACGATCACCCCGCGGTAGAGCGCGCCCATGATGCTGGCGCCGCCGGAGGATACCCTGACGAAGAACGCGCCGATGATCGAGGCCAGGATCGAGGCCCCGCCCAGCACCAGCGGGTAGAGCACGCCGTTGCCGCCGACGCTGGCGGCCATCAGGTGCCCGAGGAGCATGGTGGCGATCACCGTGACCGCGTAGGTCTCGAACAGGTCGGCGGCCATGCCGGCGCAGTCGCCGACGTTGTCGCCGACGTTGTCGGCGATCACCGCCGGGTTACGCGGGTCGTCCTCGGGGATGCCGGCCTCGACCTTGCCCACCAGGTCGGCGCCGACGTCCGCGCCCTTGGTGAAGATGCCGCCGCCCAGGCGCGCGAAGATCGAGATCAGCGAGCTGCCGAACGCCAGCCCGACCAGCGCGTGCAGGGCCTCGTCCTGGCTGGCGCCGAGCGCATGCACCAGCAGCGCGTAGTAGCCGGCCACCCCGAGCAGGCCCAGGCCCACCACCAGCATGCCGGTGATCGCGCCGCCCTTGAAGGCCACGTTCATCGCCGCCGCCATGCCGCTGCGCGCCGCCTCGGCGGTGCGCACGTTGGCGCGCACCGAGACGTTCATGCCGATGTAGCCGGCGGCGCCGGAGAGCACCGCGCCGATCGCGAAGCCGATCGCGGTGTGCCAGCTCAGGAACACCCCGATCAGCAGCAGCAGGACGATCCCGGCGACCGCGATGGTGGTGTATTGACGGTTGAGGTAGGCGCGCGCGCCCTCCTGGATCGCGCCGGCGATCTCCTGCATGCGCGCGTTGCCCGCCGGCTGCCTGCTGATCCAGGCGGCCGACCACAGGCCGTAGAGGATGGCGATGGCGGCGCAGGCGAGCGCCAGGACCAGACCGTAGTGCTCCAGCATGAAACTCCCTCCCCGGAGTATCCGAATGTGAAGACGCAGCTGTCCCCGTCGCGGGTGACCGCCCGACTATCGCACACGCCGGTGGCGACGCGCCGGGCATGCGCGCGCCGGGGCGCGGTGAACGCCGGATTCAGCCGCGGCATGGCAGGCTCGGCTCCGGTTCCGATACCGCCGGGGGTGTTTTGATGCTGCGACTGCACACGATCCTGCCGCAGGCCGGCTGGCTGGCGTTGCTGCTGCCGGCGCTGGCCCCGGCCGGCGAGCCGGTGCCGGAGATCCAGCGTCCGCCCGCGCTGCCGCAGGCGGTCGGGGTGCTGCACACCCTGCGCACCATCCCCGAGGCATGCACCCGCCTGCAGGGCCACTTCACCGGCGATCCGGCGGCGCCCTACCGGCTCGAGGCGGTGCCGAGCGCGGCACGCTGCCCGCGCCGCGCGGCTTGGAGCGACCCGTCGCAGGCGGCGCCGAGCGAGGCCACGGGCTGGCGCCTGAACGACGTGATCCGGGTGCCCAACGCCGCCTGCCCGGCGCAGGTCGCGGTGGTGCAGGTATGGCGCCGCGACGGCGCCGGCAGCGCACCGCCGGCGCGCGATGCCCAGGGCCGGGCGCGGGTCTACCTGCAGGAGCGGATGCAGGCGGCCGCGGCCGGACGCCTGCCGGCGCTGCCGCAGTTCACGGCGCGGCTGCAGGTCGTCGGCCGCTGCGGCTGAGGCGCGTCGGATCAATCGGGGATCGCGACCCGCTTGAGGCGGCCGCCGGCGCCGCTGCGGATCTGCACCTCCGCCTTGCGGCAACCGAACGCTGCGGCGATGAGCGCCACCAGTTCGGCATTGGCGGCGCCGTCCACCGGCGGGGATTTCAGCTGCGCCAGCCAGGTGCCGTCCGCCTGCGCGGTGAGGGCGCTGACGCGGCTGTTCGGCTTGGCCTTGACCACGAGGACCGGCATGCGCGGCAGGATCGCACGCCGCGCCGCGCGTGCAAACGCGAACGCCCGGCGCGGGGCCGGGCGTTCGCGGTCGGCGTGCGCCGCGTCAGCGGCCGACCTTCAGCTTGCCGCCCTTGCCGAGCCCGCCCTGGACTTCCTGCGGACGGTAGTCGCGCATCGCCCGCACCAGGTTGTTGTAGGCATCGGCGAACGCGGCCGCCAGCGCCTTGCCTTCCGGGGTGTTGGTATAGCCGCCGAGCGCGCCGAAGCCGCTGCCGCCCCAGCCGGCCGCGCCGAGGTTGAAGTCGGTCTTGGTGGCATTGCCCTGCGCGACCCCGATCTGCACGCCGGAGCGGTTGTCGATCATGGTCAGCAGGGTCTCGGCCTTCTTGAACTTCAGCCCGCCGGCGAGCGCGCCGACCGCGCCGAGGCGGCCGCCGAACGCGCCCAGCACCGCGCCGACCCCGCCGGCATCGCTCTGCGAGAAGTTGATGCTCGGGTTCAGGGTGTAGTCGGCGGCGACCATCTGGCCCTTGCCGAAGTCGCTGCCCTGGCGCAGCTCGCCGCTGTCCATCAGCGCGCGCTCCTGCATCATGTTGCGCATCGCGCGGCCGCGTTCGACCACCACGAAGCAGTTGGACTGCTGGATCAGCATGCGGATCACCGGCACCGTCGAGGGCAGGCGCAGGTCCGAGGTGAGGTAGCGGTACCAGTCGCCGTCCTGCTCCTCGACCACCGCGATCGTTCCCATCGGCTCGCTGCAGTGCTCGAGGTTGGCGGCGGCGCCCTGCGCATTGGCGCCGGCGGCGGCGCCCTGCGGGTCGTTCTGCTTCTTGCTCCACTGCGCCTGCGCCGGCAGGCTGGCCAGCAGGGCGGCGGCCAGCGCCAGGGTGAGCGGTGCGGTCTTGGTCATGGTGGAAAGTCCCCGTCCTTAAAGAAAACGATGAGTGGCGCGGAAGCGCGGCAGTGCGCCCGCCGCGTCGCGGCGGGCCATGGCCGTCCCCGTGCCGAGGATGGGCGGGAAGGGTTACGCCTGCCAGCGCGGCAGCCGGCGGCGCACGCCGGGCACCTTGGGTTGTACGTAATCCGGCAGCCCGTCCCGGCCATAGGGCGGGTAGGCCTCGCCGGCGACCAGCGGCGCCAGGTAGCGGCGGGCGGCGGCGGTGATGCCGTAGCCGTCCGCGCGGATGAAGCCCTTGGGCATGGTCTTCTCGTGGTTGGCGATCCGCGCGAGCGGGGCGATGTCCACGTGCCAGCGGTAGGGCGCGTCGCCGTCGCGCACGATCACCGGCATCACCGCGTTCTGCCCGGCCAGCGCGGCTTCGACCGCGGCGCGCCCGACCGCGGTGGCGTGCGCCAGGTCGGTGGCGCTGGCCAGATGCCGCGCAGAGCGCTGCAGGTAATCGGGCAGCGCCCAGTGCACCTTGTGTCCGAGCGCATCCTTGACCCGCGCCGCCAGGTGCGCGGCGACCCCGCCCAGCTGGGCATGGCCGAAGCTGTCCTGGCCGCCGGCCTCGGCCACGAAGCGGCCGTCGGCGGTGCGGATGCCCTCGCTGGCCACCACCACGCAGTGGCCGACGCGCTTGACCACCGCGTCCACCCGCGCCAGGAAGTCGGCCTCGTCGAACACCCGCTCCGGGAACAGGATCAGGTGCGGGGCGGCATCGCGGCCGTCCCCGGCCAGCCCGGCGGCGGCGGCCAGCCAGCCGGCATGCCGGCCCATGGCCTCGTAGATGAACACCCGGGTGGAGGTCTCGGCCATCGCCGCCACGTCCAGCGCGCACTCGCGCACCGACACCGCGGTGTACTTGGCGGCCGAGCCGAACCCGGGCGAGCAGTCGGTGACCGCCAGGTCGTTGTCGATGGTCTTGGGCACGCCCACGCAGGTCAGCGGATAGCCGTACTCGGCGGCCAGCTGCGACACCTTGAGGGCGGTGTCGGCCGAATCGTTGCCGCCGTTGTAGAGGAACCAGCGCACGTCGTGGGCGCGGAACACCGCGAGCAGGCGTTCGTACTTGGCGCGGTCCTCGGCCAGTGACTTCAGCTTGAGCCGGCAGCTGCCGAACGCGCCGCCCGGGGTGTGCGCCAGGCGCCGGACCTCGGTGGCGGTCAGTGCGGAGGCGTCCAGCAGGTCCTCCGCGAGCGCGCCGAGGATGCCGTTGCGCGCCGCCAGCACGCGCACACGGCGCGCGCGCGCGGCCTGCAGCACCGCGGCGGCGGTGGCGTTAATGACGGCGGTGACGCCGCCGCTCTGGGCATACAGCAGGGTTCCGGTGGGCATGGCGGGCTCCTGGCGGGCGGGCCGGGGATTCCGGCGGACCGGGCCAACGATACGGTAAGCTGCCCGGCGACGAATGCGGGCCGGGGTATTCCGGCGCCGATCCCGGCTTCGATTCTGGAGTGATCTGATGCGATTGGTCTTGTTGGGCGCGCCGGGTTCCGGCAAGGGCACCCAGGCGGCACGGCTGAAGGAGTACCTGCAGGTGCCGCACATCTCCACCGGCGACCTGCTGCGCGCCGAGGTCGCCGCCGGCACCCCGCTCGGGCGCCAGGCCGGCGAGGTCATGGCCCGCGGCGACCTGGTCAGCGACGAGATCCTGCTCGGCATGCTCAAGGACCGCCTCGCGCGCGCGGACGCCCGCCACGGCTTCATCCTCGACGGCTATCCGCGCAACCTGGCCCAGGCCGCCGCGCTGGACGCCCTGCTGGCCGAGCTAGGCCAGCCGTTCGACGCCGCGGTGCAGCTGGCGGTGGACAACGAGCAGATCATCGCCCGCCTGGCCGGGCGCGCCCAGGCCGAGGGCCGCGCCGACGACACTCCCGAATCGGTGCGCCATCGGCTGAAGGTGTACGACGAGAAGACCGCGCCGGTGATCGAGTTCTACCGCCAGCACGGCCAGCTGACCGTGGTGGACGGCGTGGGCTCGCTGGACGAGGTGTTCACCCGCATCCTCGAGGCGATCCAGCGCACCCCCGAGGTCGGCTGAGTCCCACCCAGGGCGGCGGCGGGGCGGCGCCGCGCCGGCCCGCCCGCGTCCCTTCCGGAGCCTGCACGTGAAACTGCACATCCTCGGCATCGCCGGCACCTTCATGGGCGGCGTGGCCGCGCTGGCGCGCGAGCTTGGCCATGTGGTCGAAGGCAGCGACGCCAACATCTACCCGCCGATGTCCACCCAGCTCGAGCAGCTGGGCATCGCGCTCACCCAGGGCTACCGGCCCGAGCACATCGCCGCCGACTGCGACGAGGTGGTGATCGGCAACGCCCTCTCGCGCGGCAACCCGGCGGTCGAGCACGTGCTCGACGCCGGGATGCGCTACACCTCCGGCGCGCAGTGGCTGGCCGAGCGCGTGCTGCCCGGGCGCACCACGCTGGCGGTGGCCGGCACCCACGGCAAGACCACCACCACCAGCCTGCTGGCCTTCCTGCTCGACCGCGCCGGGCGCGCCCCGGGTTTCCTGATCGGCGGCGTGGCCGCGGATTTCGGGGTGTCGGCGCGGCTGGGCGGCGGGCGCGACTTCGTGGTCGAGGCCGACGAATACGACACTGCTTTCTTCGACAAGCGCAGCAAGTTCGTCCACTACCGGCCGCGGATCGCCATCCTCAACAACCTCGAGTACGACCACGCCGACATCTTCCCCGACGTGGCCGCGATCCAGCGCCAGTTCCACCACCTGGTGCGCACCGTGCCGGGCCATGGCCGGCTGCTCGTCAACGGCCACGACGCGCGCCTGGCCGAGGTACTGGCGATGGGCTGCTGGACGCCGGTGGAGCGGTTCGGCTTCGAGGCGGGGTTCGACTGGAGCGCACGCAAGCTGCGCGACGACGGCAGCCGCTTCATGGTGCTGCGCGGGGGCGAGGAGGTCGGCACGGTCGACTGGCCGCTGCTGGGCGACCACAACGTGCTCAACGGGCTGGCGGCGCTGGCTGCCTGCGCCGCGGCCGGGGTCGAGCTGGCCCCGCTGCTGCCGGCGCTGGCGCAGTTTCGCGGGATCAAGCGGCGGCTGGAAGTGGTCGGCCGGCACGCCGGCATCACCGTGTATGACGACTTCGCCCACCACCCGACCGCGATCGCCACCACCCTGGCCGGGCTGCGCGCGAAGGTGGGGTCGGCGCGGATCCTGGTGGCGATGGAGCCGCGCAGCAATTCGATGCGCCTCGGCGCGCATGCGCACGCGCTGGCGCCGTCGCTGGCGCTGGCCGACGGCGTGGTGTTCCTCGCGCGCCCGGAATTGCCTTGGGACGCCGGCAAGGTGATCGCGGCGCTGCGCGGCGAGGGCGTGGCGGTGGCGGATGCCGAGGCGCTGATCGCCGCGCTGGCGGCGCGTGCGCGCGCCGGCGACCACGTGGTGTTCATGTCCAACGGTGGCTTCGACGGCGCGCCGCGGAGGTTTCTGGCACGCTTGGCCGATGCCTGACCCGGCCCTGCTGCCGCTGTTCCCGCTGCGCACCGTGCTGGTGCCGGGGGGCGTGCTGGACCTGCGCATCTTCGAACGCCGCTACCTCGATATGGTGGCGGCCTGCGGGCGCGGCGGGCACGGTTTCGGGGTGTGCCTGATCCTCGCCGGGGAGGAGGTCGGGGCGCCGGCGACCCCCGCGGAGTGGGGCACCGAGGCCGTGATCGAGGATTTCGGGCAGACCCCGGAGGGCCTGCTCGCACTGCGCGTGCGCGGCCACCGGCGGTTCCGCGCCGGGCCGCCGCAGGTCCGGCCGGATGGGCTGCTGCAGGCGGAGGTCGCCTGGCGGCCGGAGCCGCAGCCGTCCCCGCGCCTGCGCCCGGAGCATGCGCTGCTGGCCGAGCTGCTGCGCCGGATCCTGGCCCAGGCCGGCCCCGCCGCGGCGGAGCCGGAGCCGGCCCTGTTCGAGGATGCCGCCTGGGTCGGCTGGCGGCTGGCCGAATGGTTGCCGCTGAGCGCAGCCCAGCGTCTGCACCTGCTGCGGCTGGACGACCCGCACGCGCGCCTGCAGGCGCTTCTGGACGGCCTCAGCGAGGAGCCGGCGCCGGGCTGACGGCGGCCGGCGCGGATGCGGTCCGCACCACCAGCCCGGGGCCGGGATCGGCGGCCCAGGCCGCCAGTGCCGGCGGCAGCGGCGGATGCGGGGCGAGCGGCTGCCACAGGGTCAACAGGCCGAGGTGGCGGCGCGCCTGCATCGCCTCGTAGCGCGCCACCCACAGCGGGGTGCCGCTGGCCAGACGCGCCGGTGCCGGCCAGATCCGCAGCACCTCCAGCCGGTCCGGCGCCGGTCCGGGGCGGCGCAGCAGCAGCGCCTCCGGATGCGCGTCCAGCGCGCGCGGCAGCACCGGCTGGCGCGCCAGGGGAATGGCGTCGTCGAGCAGTCCGATCGTGGCCAGCCAGTCCGCCGCCGGCTGCACCTGCCAGCCCTGCGCCTGCAGCCGCCGGCGCAGCACGTCCAGCGGGCCGGCGATCTCGAGGTCGAACGCGTGGCGGTCGTGCAGGCCGTCGCGCCGCCACTGCGCCTCCGCCAGCACCCGCGCCGGCGGCGGCGGGGCGAAGCGGGCGAGGGTGGCCTCGCTGGTGCGCGGGGCGTACCACAGCGCAGCCGCGAGGAAGCTGAGGTAGAACGTCCACGCCAGCGGGCGCATCAGGAAGCCGCGCGCACTGTGGCGGCGGTAGGCGATGCCGAGCACCAGCAACCAGGCCACCCCGAGCAGCACCCCGCCGAGGATGTCCGACAGCCAGTGCGCGCCGAGGTAGAGCCGCGCGAAGCCGACCAGCGCGGTGGCGATCCCGGCCAGCAGGTACGGCCACACCCGCTGCCGGCCGGGGTACTCGCGCGCGATCAGCACCGCGAAGAAGCCGAACACCACCGCGGTCATGGTCACCGCGACCGAGGGGAAGCCGAACCCGGCGACCGCGGTCGGCGGGCGCGGCATGTCCACCAGCGCATCCAGGCCGAGGGTGAGCAGCAGCCCGACCACGATTGCCGCGACCCAGTGCGCGGCCGCCTGCCAGCGCCGCCGCCACAGCAGCCACGCGGTGGCGGCCAGCGCCGGCAGCCCGAGCACCGGCACGCTGCCGATCGCCGCCAGCGCCGCCATCAGGCGGTCCGCCAGCGGGTTGCGCAGGGCGAACATGAAGGCGTGCACGTCATGGTCGAGCAGGGTCGGTCCGCCGCGCAGCAGCAGGCTGGCGCTGAACCAGGCCCACAGCCAGGCGACCGCGAACAGGCACACGATCAACAGCAGCAGCGCCGGCGATTCCGGCCGGCGCGGATCGACCAGCGCCTCCGCATAGCGGCCCAGGCGCGGGTGCGCGCGGCTCCAGCGCAGCAGGCGCGCCAAGAGGTCGTCGGCATGCGCGGCGAACCAGCGCCAGGTGTAGAGCACCAGTGCCCACGCCAGCGCCAGCGCCGCGACCAGCGCGGCCAAGACCAGCGCCAGCTTGTCGGCGACCGCCGCCACCGCTTCGTAGGCCGCCCCGAACAGCCACCCCGGGGCGAGGAAGCTGGCGGCCCACAGCACGCCGGCGAGCAGGCTCATCGGCAGGTAGCGGCGCACCGGCATGTGCAGCATGCCGGCGATCGCCGGCACGAACGGGCGGATCGGGCCGACGAAGCGCGCGATCAGGATCGCCAGCGTGCCCTGGCGGCGGAACACGCGCTCGCCCTGCGCCAGCAGCGCCGGATAGCGGCTGAACGGCCAGCGCTGGCGCAGGCCGGGGCCGTAGCGGCGGCCGATCCAGAAGCTCAGGCCGTCGCCGCAGACCGCGCCGAGCGCGGCCGCGGCCAGCGCGTAGGGGCCGTTGAGATGGCCCAGCCCGATCAGGGTGCCGACCGCGAACAGCAGGGGCAGCGCCGGGATCGCGATCCCGACCACGATCAGCGCATCCCCGAACGCGATCAGGAACACCACCAGCCCGGCCGCCCACGGGTGTGTGCCGATCCAGGCCACCGTGCTGTCGAACCAGGCTCCCTGCATCCGGCCAGTATACGGAGCGCCGGTTACACTCCTGCCGCATCCCTCCCGGCGGCATGCGATGTCCACCCTCTCCGGCAAGACCCTGTTCATCACCGGCGCCTCGCGCGGGATTGGCCTGGCGATCGCACTGCGCGCCGCGCGCGACGGCGCCAACGTGGCGATCGCCGCCAAGTCGGCGGTGCCCAATCCGAAGCTGCCGGGCACCATCCACACCGCCGCCGCCGCGGTGGAGGCGGCCGGCGGCAACGCGCTGGCCCTGCAGTGCGACATCCGCGACGAGGATGCGGTGCGCGCGGCGGTGGCGGCCACCGTGGATGCGTTCGGCGGGATCGACATCCTCGTCAACAACGCCAGCGCGATCTGGCTGCGCGGGACGCTGGACACGCCGATGAAGCGCTTCGACCTGATGCAGCAGGTCAACAGCCGCGGCAGCTTCCTGTGCGCGCAGGCCTGCCTGCCGCACCTGCTGCAGGCGCCGAACCCGCACATCCTCACCCTGGCACCGCCGCCCTCGCTCGATCCGAAATGGTGGGGTCCGCACACCGCCTACACCCTGGCCAAGATGGGGATGAGCCTGGTCACCCTGGGCCTGGCCGCCGAGTTCGGCCCGCGCGGGGTGGCGGTGAACGCGCTGTGGCCGCGCACCCTGATCGCCACCGATGCGCTGAACATGATCCCCGGCGTGCAGGCCGGCAACGGCCGCACCCCGGCGATCGTGGCCGACGCCGCGCACGCGGTGCTGGTGCGCCCGGCCGCCGGCTTCAGCGGGCGCTTCCTGATCGACGAGGAGGTGCTGCGCGAGGCCGGGGTGACCGACTTCTCCGCCTATGCGGTCGACCCGTCGCAGCCGCTGCTGCCGGACCTCTACCTCGAGCCATGACCTGCGGCGCTTGCCCGCGGCCGCAGCCGTGGGATCATGCGCCTCCCCCTCCCACGGAGCCTGCGCATGCGCTACCTGCACGCCATGGTCCGGGTCCGCGACCTGGACGCCTCGCTCGCCTTCTACCGCGATGCCCTCGGCCTGGTGGAGACCCGCCGCCGCGACTATCCGCAGGGCCGCTTCACCCTGGTGTACCTGGCCGCGCCGGAGACCCCGCAGGCCGAGATCGAGCTGACCTACAACTGGCCGGATGCCGACGGCCGGGTCGAGGACTACGGCAGTGCGCGCAACTTCGGCCACCTCGCGTTCGCGGTGGACGACATCTACGCCACCTGCGAGCGCCTGCAGGCGCACGGAGTGCAGGTGCTGCGCCCGCCGCGCGACGGCCACATGGCGTTCGTGCGCTCGCCCGATGCGATCTCGATCGAGCTGCTGCAGCAGGGCGCGCCGCTGCCGCCGCGCGAGCCGTGGGCGTCGATGCCCAACGTGGGCAGCTGGTGAGCGCGGTGCAGGCAGAGGCCGGGGAACTGCTGGCGCTGGCGCAGCAGGTGCTGCTGCCGGTGTACCAGCCGCGGCAAATGGTCCTCGCGCGCGGCCTTGGGTCGCGCCTGTGGGACAGCGCCGGCCGCGACTACGTGGACTTCGCCGCCGGCATCGCGGTGTGCAGCCTCGGCCATTGCGACCCGGAGCTGACCGCCGCGCTGACCGCGCAGGCCGGCCTGCTCTGGCATACCAGCAACGTGTTCCTCAGCGAGCCGCCGCTGCGCCTGGCGCAGGAGCTGGTGGCCGCCTCGCGCTTCGCCGAGCGCGCGTTCCTGTGCAATTCCGGCGCGGAGGCCAACGAGGCCGCGATCAAGCTGGTGCGCAAATGGGCCGCCGATGCCGGCCGCCCGCCGCAGCAGCGGGTGATCGTCACCTGCCGCGGCAGCTTCCACGGGCGCACCCTGGCCACCGTCACCGCCACCGCGCAGCCGAAGTACCAGCAGGGCTTCGAGCCGCTGCCGGAGGGCTTCCGCCACGTCGAGTTCAACGACCTCGCGCAGCTGGAGGAGGCCCTTGCCGGCGGCGACGTGGCCGCGGTGATGCTGGAGCCGGTGCAGGGGGAGGGCGGCGTGCTGCCGGCCGCGCCCGGCTACCTGCAGGCGGTGCGCGCGCTGTGCGACCGCTTCGATGCGCTGCTGGTGCTGGACGAGATCCAGTGCGGCATGGGCCGCACCGGCACGCTGTTCGCGCACTGGCAGGACGGCGTGGTGCCGGACATCGTGACCCTGGCCAAGGCGCTCGGCGGCGGCTTCCCGGTCGGCGCCCTGCTGGCCGGCCCGAAGGTGGCGCAGGCCATGCAGGTGGGTGCGCACGGCACCACCTTCGGCGGCAATCCGCTGGCCGCCGCGGTGGCGCGGGTGGCGCTGCGGCGGCTGGCGTCGGAGGAGATCGCGGCGAACGTCGCGCGCCAGGCGCAGGCGCTGCGCGAGGGTCTCGTGGCGCTGGATCGCACGTTCGGCCTGTTCGCCGAGGTGCGCGGCCGCGGCCTGATGCTGGGCGCGGTGCTCAGGGCCGAGCACGCCGGCCGGGCCGCGGCCATCCTCGATCATGCCGCCGCCCACGGCCTGCTGCTGCTGCAGGCCGGCCCCGACGTGCTGCGCTTCGTCCCCGCGCTGACCATCGGCGACGACGACGTGGCGGAGGGGCTGGCGCGCCTGCAGCGTGCGCTCGCGGCCTATGCCGCCGCCTGAGCCGCGCCCGCGGCCTGTCAACCGCGCGCGCCGCCGTGCGTTCGCCCCTGAAACCTGAATCCGGCCATCCCGCATGAATTCGATCCGCCGCCGCCCGCCGTTCCCGATCGCTCGCGTCGTCCTCGCCCTGGTGGTCCTGGCGGCCGCCTTCGCCGGCTGGAAGTACTGGCAGGCGCGCAAGGCCGCGGCCGAAGGCGGCTGGCGCACCGAGACCGTGCAGCGTGGCGACATCCGGGTGACGATCTCCGCCACCGGCACCCTCAGCGCGATCACCACCGTCACCGTCGGCAGCCAGATCTCCGGCCAGGTGACCCAGGTCCTGGTCGACTACAACGCGCCGGTGAAGAAGGGCCAGGTGCTGGCCATCATCGACCCGTCCACCTACGAGGCGCAGATCCGCCAGGGCGAGGCGCAGATCGCCAGCGCGCGCGCGCAGCTGGCGCAGGCGCAGGCGACCCTGCGCAACGCGACGCTGGACTACCAGCGCAAGGCCGACCTCGGCCGCCAGCAGCTGGTCGCGCGCAGCGACGTGGATCTCGCCCGCGCCGCGCTGGAGCAGGCGCAGGCGCAGGTCAACGCGGCGCAGGCCGCGATCCGCCAGCAGACCGCCGCCACCCAGACCACCCGGGTCAACCTCGAGCGCACGGTGATCCGCTCGCCGGTGGACGGCGTGGTGCTCACCCGCAAGATTGAGCCGGGCCAGACCGTGGCCGCCAGCCTGCAGGCGCCGGAGCTGTTCACCATCGCCGAAGACCTGTCGAAGATGAAGATCGAGCTGGCGGTGGACGAGTCCGACATCGGCCAGGTCAAGCCCGGGCAGGCGGTGAGCTTCAGCGTGGATGCCTTCCCCGACCGCCGCTTCCGCGGCACGGTCGAGCAGGTGCGGCTGGCCGCGGCGACCAACAACAACGTGGTGACCTATCCGGTGGTGGTCACGGTCGACAACAGCGACGGCACCCTGCTGCCGGGGCTGACCGTGAATGCCGAGATCGAGGTCAGCAAGCGCGCCGACGTGCTCAAGCTGGCGAATGCGGCGCTGCGCTTCAAGCCGAGCGACAACTCCCCGCTGGCCGCGCTGCAGCCGGCGGAGCAGGGCGCGGGGCGCGGCGGCGCCGGGATGGCCGCATCGCTGCGCCAGGCCGCGTCCGGGCTCGGCCTGAACGCGCAGCAGCAGGCCGCGTTCGACGCCGCGCTGGCGCAGCTGCAGCAGCGCCAGGCCGAGCGCGCGGCGCAGTTCCGCCAGGCCCAGGGCGGGCAGGGCGGGGCCCAGGGCGGCAGCCGTTTGTTCGGCGGGGGCGGCGGGATGCGGTTCGGACCGCCCGGCGGCGGCGGGGGCGGTGCGGATGCGGCGCTGCAGGCGCAGATGCGCGCCCGCCTGCGCGACCGCCTCAACCAGCAGTTCGCCGCGTTCACCGCGTCGCTGGACGCCCGCCAGCGCGCGCAGTGGGACGCCGCGCTAGAGGATCAGCTCAGTGCGCGCCGGGTCACCGTGTACAAGCTGGTCGGCGGCAAGCCGCAGGCCGCGGTGATCCGGGTCGGCGCCAGCGACGGCAGCGCCAGCGAGGTGATGGGCGACATCCGCGCGGGAGATCAGGTCATCAGCGGCGAACGCAGCGCGGGGGCGCCGTGACCGCAGCTGCGCTGCCGCCGGTGATCGAGACGCGCGGGCTGAGCAAGGTCTACCTGGCCGGCACCGAGGCGGAGGTGGTCGCCCTGCACGGCGCCGACCTGACCGTGCGCCGCGGCGAGTTCGTGGCGATCATGGGCCCGTCCGGCTCCGGCAAGACCACCCTGATGAACCTGCTCGGCTGCCTCGACACCCCGACCTCGGGCACCTACCACTGCGACGGCGAGGACGTCTCCACCCTGCACGCGGAGGAGCTGGCGCAGGTGCGCCTGCACAAGATCGGCTTCGTGTTCCAGCAGTTCAACCTGCTGCCGCGCATGACCGCGCTGGAGAACGTGATGATGCCGCTGGGCTACGTCCACATGCACCGCCATGAGCGCCGCGAGAAGGCCATGGCCCTGCTGCAGGCGCTGGGCCTGGGCAGCCGCGCCGAGCACCGCCCGACCGAGCTGTCCGGCGGCCAGCAGCAGCGGGTGGCGATCGCGCGCGCGCTCATCAACGACCCGCCGCTGCTGCTGGCGGACGAGCCGACCGGCGCGCTCGACAGCAGGACCGGCGAGGAGATCCTGGCGCTGTTCAAGCGCCTGCGCGACGACGGCCGCACCATCGTGCTGATCACCCACGACGCGCACGTGGCCGAGCACGCCGACGCCATCTACGAGATCCACGACGGCGTGCTCGGGCGCCGCCGCGCGGGGGCGCACGCATGAGGCCGCTGGAGATCGTGCGCACCGCGTTCTACGCCCTGCGCGGCAACTGGCTGCGCAGCGCGCTGACCTCGCTCGGGGTGATCATCGGCATCGCCGCCGTGATCGTGATGGTCTCGATCGGCCAAGGCACCCAGGCCGAGATCGACAAGCTGGTGTCGGGCCTCGGCTCGCAGCGGCTGGACATCCTCGGCGCCGGCGGCATGGGCCCGGGGGGCGCGCGCCTGGCGCAGGGCAGCCGCTGGAGCCTGAAGGACGGCGACGTCGAGGCGATCCGCGCCGAGGTGCCGCAGGTGCAGTACGCCGCCGGCTCGCTGCGCGGCGGCACCCAGGTGGTGTACGCGGAGAACAATGCCGCCACCCAGTGGCAGGGCGTGCAGCCGGACTGGTTCGCGATCAACGGCTGGGAACTGGCCCACGGCGACGGTTTCCAGGCGGCCGACTACGGCGGCTCCGGCAAGCCGGTGATCCTCGGCGAGACGGTGCGCCGCACCCTGTTCGGCGACCAGGACGGGATCGGCCAGACCATCCGCCTCGGGCGGGTGCCGTTCACCGTGGTCGGCGTGCTCAAGCCCAAGGGCCAGGGCGGCTTCGGCCAGGACCAGGACGACCTGGTGGTGGTGCCGCTGGAAACCGCGCGCCGGCGCCTGGCGACCTCGCAGAACATGCCGCCGGGGGCGGTCCAGCAGATCTCGGTGGGGGTGGATGACCCCCGCAACCTGGACGCGGCGCAGGCCGAGATCGAGGCGCTGCTGCGCCAGCGCCACAAGATCCAGCCGGGCGCCGACGACGACTTCGCGGTGCGCAACATCAGCCAGATCGTGGCCACCCGCACCCAGACCACCAACCTGATGTCCAAGCTGCTCGGCGCGGTGGCCGGCATCTGCCTGGTGATCGGCGGCATCGGGATCATGAACATCATGCTGGTCTCGGTCACCGAGCGCATCCGCGAGATCGGCCTGCGGCTGGCGGTCGGCGCCGGCCCGCGCGACATCCGCCGCCAGTTCCTGGCCGAGGCGATGCTGATCTCGCTGATCGGCGGGGTGATCGGGATCGCGATCGGGATCGCGGGCGCGCTGCTGGTCGGCAAGTTCAGCGAGCTGCCGGTCGCGCTGAACCTCAAGGTGGTCGGGCTGGCGGCGGCGTTCGCGATCGCCACCGGGCTGTTCTTCGGCTACTACCCGGCGCGCAAGGCCTCGCGGCTGGATCCGATCGAGGCGCTGCGCTCGCAATAGCGGCGGCCGGGCCGGCGCGTGCCTATGGCACAATCCGCGCCGGCGGCCGTGCGGCCGAGCAACAGGCATGGCGAGCATGTCCCCTCCTTCCCGCCGCGCCACGCGCGCGGCCCGCCCGCGCCGGGGGCGGCATGGCTGATACCTACGGCCACCTGCCGCGCGGCCCGCGCGGGGTCTGGCGCGCCGCGCAGTGGTCGCTCAAGGGCCTGCGCGCGGCGTGGCTGCACGAATCCAGCTTCCGCCTGGAGGTCTACCTGCTGCTGGTGCTGGCCCCGCTCGGCTGGTGGCTGGGCCAGACCGCGGTCGAGCGCGTGCTGCTGATCGGCTCCTGCCTGCTGGTGCTGGCGATGGAACTGATGAACTCCGCGCTGGAGGCGGTGATCGAGCGCTACGGCCCGGAGCACCACGAACTGGCCGGGCGCGCCAAGGACATGGGGTCGGCCGCGGTGTTCGTGCTGATGATGAACGTGCTGCTGGTCTGGGGCGTGCTGCTGGCGCCGCGCCTGCTGTGAGCCGCCCGCCGGAGCTGCCTGCATGGATCTGAGCTTCCTCGCCTCCCCCGACGCCTGGCTGACCCTGGTCACCCTGAGCACGCTGGAGATCGTGCTCGGCATCGACAACCTGGTGTTCATCTCGATCGCGGTCAGTCGCCTGCCCGAGCAGCGCCGCCCGCTGGCGCGCCGGATCGGGATCGCGGTCGCCTGCGTGACCCGGATCGGCCTGCTGGTCACGCTCGCCTTCCTGGCGCGGATGTCGCAGGACCTGTTCGCCCTGTTCGGGCACGGGCTGTCGATCCGCGACCTGGTGCTGATCCTCGGCGGGCTGTTCCTGCTGGTGAAGGGCACCGCCGAGATCCGCGACCTGATCACCGGCGGCGAGGACGAGGACCCGCGCACGACCCGCGCCTCCGCCCGCTTCGGCTTCGTGATCGCGCAGATCGCGGTGATCGACATCGTGTTCTCGCTGGACTCGGTGATCACCGCGGTCGGCATGGCCAGCATCATCCCGATCATGGTGGTGGCGATCCTGGTCGCGGTCGCGGTGATGCTGCTGGCGGCCAATCCGCTCGGGCGCTTCATCGACGCCAACCCGACCATCAAGATGCTGGCGCTGGCGTTCATCCTGCTGGTCGGCGCGGTGCTGGTGCTGGACGGGATCGACGTGCACGTGCCCAAGCCCTACGTCTACTTCGCGATGGGCTTCGCGGTCATGGTCGAATGGCTGAACCTGCTGATGCGCCGGCGCGCCGCCGCCCACCACGTGCCCGGCGCCGGCGAGTGGTAAGCCGCCGCCGCGCCGGCGTACCATCGCGCGGTCGCGTCCGCCGACGCCCCGAGAGGATCCGAGCATGCGTTCCGTCCCCTTCCTGCGCGGCCTGCTGCTGGCCGGCCTCGTGCTGCTGCTGAGCGGCTGCGGCTACAACCAGATCCAGGCCAAGGACGAGGCGGTCAAGGCCGGCTGGTCGGAGGTGCTCAACCAGTACAAGCGCCGCGCCGACCTGATCCCGAACCTGGTGGCCACGGTCAAGGGCTATGCCGCGCACGAGCAGCAGGTGCTGACCGCGGTCACCGAGGCGCGCGCGCGGGTCGGCCAGATCAACGTCAATGCCGACGATGCCGCCTCGCTGGCGCAGTTCCAGGCCGCCCAGGGCCAGCTCGGGCAGGCGCTCGGGCGCCTGCTGATGGTCAGCGAGAACTATCCGGCGCTGAAGGCCGACCAGCAGTTCCTCGCCCTGCAGACCCAGCTGGAGGGCACCGAGAACCGGATCGCGGTCGCGCGCGGGCGCTACATCCAGCTGGTGCAGGACTACAACACCTACATCCGCCAGTTCCCGGTCAACCTGACCGCGAAGCTGTTCGGCTACGCGCCCAAGCCCAACTTCACGGTCGAGGACGAGGCGCAGGTGCAGCGCACGCCGAGCGTGGACTTCGCCGCGCCGGCGCCGGCCCCGGCGCCGACCCCGGCGCAGGTGCTGCCGCAGGTCGCCAATCCGCCCGGCGGGCGGGTGGTGAACCCGCCGGAGCCGGCGGCCGCGCCGGTGCCGGGCGGCAACGCGCCGCCGACCCTGCAGACCGAGTGAGCGCCGGGACGGCGGGATGAGCCGGGTGCGCATGCAAGCGGCCGGCTGGCGGCTGGCGCTGCTGGGGCTGCTGCTGGTGGCCGCCGCGGCGGTCGCGCTGCCGGCATGGGCGCAAGCGCTGGCCGCGATTCCGCCGCTGCGCGGGCCGGTGGTGGACACCACCGGCACCCTGGATGCCGCCAGCGTGCAGGCACTGGAGGCGCAGGCGCGCGCGCTGCAGCAGCGCAAGGGCGCCCAGCTGCAGGTGCTGATCGTGCCCACGACCCGGCCGGAGACCATCGAGCAGTACGCGGTGCGCGCGTTCGAGGCGTTCCGGCTCGGGCGCAAGGGCGTGGACGACGGCGTGCTGCTGGTGGTGGCCAAGGACGACCGCCGTGCGCGGATCGAGGTCGGCTACGGGCTGGAAGGGGCGATCCCGGACATCGCCGCCGGCCGCGTGATCCAGGAATACCTGGTGCCGCGCTTCCGCCAGGGCGACTACGCCGGCGGCCTGCGCGAGGCCACCGCGCAACTGGTGCGCCTGGTCGACGGCGAACCGCTGCCGCCGCCGGTGGCCGCGCACGCCACCGGCGACGAGCCCAGCGGGCTGCGTCTGGCGCTGGGCGTGCTGGCGGCCTTGGTGGCCGCGCGGGTGGCGACGTCCCTGCTCGGGTTCCTGCCGGCCCTGCTGTGCGGGATGGCCGGGGCCGTGGTCGGCGGCGCGGTGGGCTGGTGGGTGTCGTCTTCGCAGGTGGGCGCCGCGCTGGGCGCGATGGGCGGCATGTTGCTGGGCCTGAATGCCGGCGACCGCGGCGGCGGGCGCTTTGCCAGCGGCCGCGACTGGGGCGGCTTCGGCGGCTGGGGCGGCGGAGGTGGGTTCGGCGGTGGTGGCGGCGGCGGTGGCTGGTCGGGCGGCGGCGGGCTGTCCGGCGGCGGCGGCGCCTCGGGAGGCTGGTGATGCGCGCGTCCCTGCGCCGCGGGTGGCGGCACCTGACCGTCGGCGGCACCCATGCCTGGTTCCCGCCCGCCGCGATGGAGCGCATCGCGCAGGCGATCGCGATGAGCGAGCAGGCGCACACCGGTGAGATCTGCTTCGCGGTCGAAGCCGGGCTGCCGTGGCGCGCGCTGTGGCGCGGGCAGTCGCCGCGCGCACGCGCGCAGGAGGCGTTCGCGCGCCTGCGGGTATGGGACACCGCCGCCAACAACGGCGTGCTGCTGTACCTGCAGTTGGCCGACCGCGCGATCGAGATCGTTGCCGACCGCGGCCTCGACGGGCGGGTGGCGCCCGCGCAGTGGCAGGCGATCTGCGCGCGCCTGCGCGCGGACCTGCAGGCCGGCTCGCCCGCGGATGCGGTGGTGGCGGCGGTCGAGGCGATCGGCGATGTGCTCGCCGAGCACTTTCCGCGCGCGCCCGGGCAGGCGGACAGCAACGAGCTGCCGGACCGCCCGGTGCGGCTGTGAGCCGCGCGCCGTTCCCGCGGCGGCGCGGGCGTGGGGCACAATAGGCCGATGCCCTACCTGCACCAGATCGACCCGATCGCGCTCGACCTCGGCCAGTGGACGCTGCCGCTGCTGGGCAGCGTGCATCCGCGCATCCACTGGTACGGGATCATGTACCTGCTGGGCTTTCTGGTCGCCTGGTGGCTGGGGCGGCGGCGGGTGCGCGCCGGGCGCCTGCCGGGGGTGGACGAGGCCGGATTCGGCGACCTGCTGTTCTACGCCATGCTCGGCGTGGTGCTCGGCGGCCGCATCGGCTACATGTTGTTCTACGACCTGCCGGCGTTCCTGCACGACCCGCTGCTGATCCTGCGCGTGTGGGAGGGCGGCATGAGCTTCCACGGCGGCCTGATCGGCGTGCTGGTCGCGGTCGCATGGTGGGCGCGCCGGCAGCGCCTGCACTTCTTCGACGTGGCCGACTTCGTGGCGCCGCTGGTGCCGGCCGGGCTCGGGTTCGGGCGGCTGGGCAACTTCATCGGCGGCGAACTCTGGGGCAAGCCGACCCAGGGCACCTGGTTCGACGGCTGGGGCGTGGTGTTCCCGCGCTCGCTGCCGGAGCCGTTCGCCTCGATGGACGCGGCGACCCTGCGCGCGCAGTTCGATGCCGGCCTGCTGGACGCGTTCGCGCGCCATCCCTCGCAGCTGTACCAGGCCACCCTGGAGGGGCTGGTCATGTTCACGGTGCTGGTGTGGTACTCGCGCAAGCCGCGCCCGCGCTATGCCGTCTCCGGCCTGTTCGCGCTGCTGTACGGCTGCTTCCGGTTCCTGGTCGAGTTCGTGCGCGAGCCGGACGCCCAACTGGGCTACCTCGCCTTCGGCTGGCTGACCATGGGCCAGCTGCTGAGCCTGCCGCTGATCCTGCTCGGCCTGTTCTGGCTGTGGAAGTCGCGCACGGCGCCGACCCTGATGCCGGCCGCGGAGACGGCGCAGTGAGGCAATACCTGGACCTCTTGGGCCACGTGCTGGCGCACGGCACCGACAAGGCCGACCGCACCGGCACCGGCACCCGCAGCGTGTTCGGCTGGCAGATGCGCTTCGACCTGCGCGAGGGCTTCCCGCTGGTCACCACCAAGAAGCTGCACCTGCGCTCGATCGTGCACGAGCTCTTGTGGTTCCTGCAGGGTGGCACCAATATCGCCTACCTGAAGGCCAACAAAGTCTCGATCTGGGACGAGTGGGCGGACGCCGACGGCGAGCTGGGGCCGGTGTACGGCAAGCAGTGGCGCAGCTGGCAGGGCGCCGACGGGCAGGCGATCGACCAGATCCGCTGGGTGGTGGAGGAGATCCGCCGCAACCCGGATTCGCGCCGGCTGGTGGTGTCCGCCTGGAACGTGGCCGACCTGGCGAAGATGGCGCTGCAGCCCTGCCACGTGCTGTTCCAGTTCTACGTGGCGGACGGCCGCCTGAGCTGCCAGCTCTACCAGCGCAGCGGCGACATCTTCCTCGGCGTGCCGTTCAACATCGCCAGCTACGCCCTGCTGACCCACATGGTCGCGCAGGTGTGTGGGCTGGGCGTCGGCGATTTCGTGCACACCCTCGGCGATGCCCACCTGTATTCCAACCACTTCGCGCAGGCGCGCGAACAGCTGGCGCGCACGCCGCGCCCGCTGCCGACGCTGCGGCTGAACCCGGACGTGCGCGACATCTTCGGCTTCCGCTATGAGGACATCGCGATCGACGGCTACGACCCGTGGCCGGCGATCAAGGCGCCGGTGGCGGTGTGAGCCGGCCGTGGCCGAGCCTGGCATGCGCGTCTCGCTGATCGCCGCGCTCGACCGCCGTTCGGCCATCGGCCGCGGCAACGCGTTGCCCTGGCACCTGCCGGACGATCTCAAGCGCTTCAAGGCGCTCACCTTCGGCAAGCCGGTGCTGATGGGGCGGCGCACCGCCGAATCGCTGGGGCGCGCGCTGCCGGGGCGGCGCAACCTGGTGCTGACCCGCGGTGGCCAGGTGCCGTTCCCGGGGATGCAGGCGGTCGCTTCGCTGGAGGAGGCGCTCGCGCTGGCCGCCGCGGCGGAGGGCGACGAGCTGTGCGTGATCGGCGGGGGGCAGGTGTACGCGCTGGCGCTGCCGCGCGCGACCGACCTGCACCTGACCCACGTGGACACCCGGGTGGACGGTGCCGATGCCTTCTTCCCGGCGTTCGATCCGCGCGCGTGGGACGTCGTGGCGCAGGCCGCGCATCCCGCGGACGCCGCCCACGCGTTTGCGTTCGCGTTCGTGGATTACCGCCGGCGTTGACGCCGCGCGGCGGATTCAGCCGCTGGTGGGGGGCGGCGGCGGGCGCGCGGGCTTGCGCGGCTTCGGCGGCGGCGCCGGGGTGTCGCGCCCGGGCACCTGCACCACCCGCAACTCCTCGGTGTCCAGTTGCAACGCGGTGAGCCGCCCGCCCCAGACCGCACCGGTGTCGATCGCGTGCACCCCGTGGCCGATGAACAGCCCGAGCGTGCTCCAGTGCCCGCACACGATCTTCAGCTCGCGCGCGGCGTGGCCGGGCACCTCGTACCACGGATACAGGCCGGCCGGCTGGGTGCCGGGCGCGCCCTTGTGCTCGAATGCGATCCGCCCGCGCGGGCTGCAGTAGCGCATGCGGGTGAACACGTTGATGATCGCGCGGTCGCGCTCGACCCCGCGCAGGCCGGGCGACCAGTCGGGGCCATCGCCATACATGTGCTTGAGCAGCTTGCGGTACTGCTCGCCGCGCAGGCGCGCCTCGACCTCGCGCGCGTGGCGCTCGGCCAGGGCGATGGTCCATTTCGGTGCCAGCCCGGCGTGCACCATCATCCAGCCGAGCGCGCGGTCCACGTGCACCAACGGCTGCCGGCGCAGCCAGTCCAGCAGTTCCGGGCCGTCCTCGGCCTGTACCACCGCGAGCAGGTCGGGGTTGACCCGGCGCTGCTCGTCCGGGCTGCGCGCGCCGACCGCCAGCAGCGACAGGTCGTGGTTGCCCAGCACCACGTGGCTGACCTCGCGCAGCGAGTGCACCAGGCGCAGGGTCTGCAGCGACTGCCCGCCGCGGTTGACCAGGTCGCCGCAGAACCACAGGCGGTCCACCGCGGGGTCGAACCGCAGCGTGTCCAGCAGGCGGGCGGTGACGTCGTAGCAGCCCTGCAGGTCGCCGATGGCCCAGGTCGCCATCGTCAGTGCAGGGTGCGCGGAACGGACAGGGTGAACGCGGGAATCGGCGCCTCGAACCGGGTGCCGTCGTCCGCCAGCATGTCGTAGCTGCCCTGCATGGTGCCGATGTCGGTCTCCAGCACCGCGCCGGAGGTGTACTCGAAGCCGTCGCCAGGGCGCAGCCAGGGCTGTTCGCCGACCACGCCCTCGCCGACCACCTTCTGCACCTTGCCGTTGCCGTCGACGATCGTCCAGCGGCGGCCGAGCAGGCGCGCCGCGACCCGGCCGCGGTTGTGGATCTGCACGGTGTAGGCGAACACGTAGCGGCCCTGCTCGGGCGCGGACTGGTCGTCGAGGAAGCGGGTGGCCACCGCGATGTCGAAGCGGTAATCGGACGAGCTCATGCGCCCATTCTAGCGGGCCCGGCTCACGCGCGCGGCAGTGCGTTCGCCAGCGCCACGAAGCCGGCCACCGGCACCTGCTCGGCACGCGCGTCGGCGCGCAGGCCGGCGGCCGCGATCGCGGCGCCGTCGGCCACGCCCTGCAGCGCGTTGCGCAGGGTCTTGCGGCGCTGCCCGAACGCGGCGCGCACGACGGCGGCGAACACCTCGCGGTCGCGCACCGCGATCGCGTCGGCCGGCTTCGGCACCAGCCGCACCACGGCCGAGTCCACCTTCGGCGCCGGCCGGAACGCGCCGGGCGGCACCGTGAACAGCGGCGTCACCGCGCAATAGGCCTGCAGCATCACCGACAGGCGCCCATAGACCTTGCTGCCCGGCCCGGCGGCCATGCGCTCCACCACTTCCTTCTGCAGCATGAAGTGCATGTCGCGGATCGCGCCGGCGTGGTCCAGCGCATGGAACAGGATCGGCGAGGACAGGTTGTAGGGCAGGTTGCCGAGCAGCCGGATCTGCCCGCGGGCGTCGCCGCCGCGCACGGCCAGCGCGCTGAAGTCCACCCCGAGCACGTCGCCTGCGATCAGGTGCAGGCGCCCGTGCGCAGCGGCCGCGGCCTGCAGCGGGGCGTGCAGGTCGCGGTCGAATTCGATCGCGGTCAGTTCGCCGTGGCGGTCCAGCAGCGGAAAGGTGAGCGCGCCCTGGCCGGGGCCGATCTCCACCAGCACGTCGCCCGGCCGCGGGTCGATCGCCTGCACGATCTTCGCGATCACGCCCCGCTCGTGCAGGAAGTTCTGCCCGAGGTGCTTCTTGGCCGCGGCGGTGAACCCGTGGCTCATGCGGTGTGCCGGCGCCGCGCCAGCTGCGCGCAGGTGGCGATCGCCGCAAACAGGCTGGAGGGGTCGGCCTGGCCGGTGCCGGCGAGGTCGAGCGCGGTGCCGTGGTCCACCGCCACCCGCGGATAGGGCAGGCCGAGGGTGATGTTCACCGCATGCGCGAAGTCGGCGTGCTTGAGCACCGGCAGGCCCTGGTCGTGGTACATCGCCAGCACCGCGTCCACGCCGCGCAGTTTCTCCGGCAGGAAGGCGGTGTCGGCCGGCAGCGGGCCGCGCAGGTGCAGGCCCGCGCGGCGCAGGGCTTCCAGCGTCGGCGCGATCACCTCCAGCTCCTCGCGGCCGAGGTGGCCGTCCTCGCCGGCATGCGGGTTCAGGCCGAGCACCGCGATCACCGGCTGGGGAATGCCGAACTGCGTGCGCAGCGCGGCGTCGAGGATGCGCAGGGTGCGCGCCAGCGCGTCCGCGGTGATCGCCTCCGGCACCGCGCGCAGCGGCAGGTGCACGGTCTGCAGGGCGACCCGCATGGCCGGATTGGCCAGCATCATCACGACGTCGCAGCCGGCCTGTTCGGCCAGCAGGCCGGTGGTGCCGGTGAACGCGATCCCGGCCTGGTTGATCACTGCCTTGTGCACCGGGCCGGTGACCAGCCCGTCGCAGGCCTCGTCCAGGCAGGCGCGCCCGGCCTGGGTGAGCGCGGCGACCACGCTGGCGGCATTGGCCGGATCCGGCCGACCCGCGACCGCCGCCGCCGGGCAGGGCAGTTCGACCCAATGCAACTGCGTGGGCAGCGGCAGGCCCAGGCGTGCGGCGGCGGCGTGCAGCACGCGCGGATCGCCGTACAGGACGAAGTCGGCGCCCCAGTCGCGCTGCAGGGCGCGCACCACCAGTTCCGGGCCGATGCCCGAAGGTTCCCCCGGGACCAGCGCCAGCCGCGGCCGCACGGCCGCCTCTCAGCCGCCGCTGGCGGGCGCCGCCGGCTCGCTGGTGCGCACGTCGACGTAGGCCTCGCCGCGCAGCTCGCGCAGGAAGCGGTCCCACTGGTCCTCGAGCTTGCGCCGGCCGATGGTCTCGCGGACCTGGGCGCGGCGGTTCTCGTCGCCGGCCACCACCTGGCGGCTGCCGGTGCGCTGCACGATCACCCAGCCCTCGTCGGTGCGGAACGGGGCCGAGGTCTGGCCGTCGGCGAGCGCTGCGACCTGCAGGCCGAAGGTGGTGCCATAGGCGTCGGCGGTGAACCAGCCGAGGTCGCCGCCGCGGCGGCGGGTGGCCGGGTCGTCGGAATTCTCGCTGGCCAGCTTGGCGAAGTCGGCGCCGCCGGCCAGGCGCGCGGCCAGGGCGTCGGCCTTGGCGTGCGCCGCGGCGTCGCTGGTCTTGTCGTCGACCTTGATCAGGATCTGGCGCGCGGCGAACTGGGTGACCTTGTCGCCGGCCGCCGGGGCCTGGTTGCGGGTTTCGATCAACTGCACCAGCTGGTAGCCGCTCGGGCCGCGGATCGGGCCGATCACCTGGCCGGGCTGCATCTGCTGGATCGCCGCGGCGAACGCCGGCGGGATCTCGTTGAGGCTGCGCCAGCCGAGGTCGCCGCCCTCCAGCGCGTTGGGGCTGTCGGAATAGCGCACCGCGGCCGCGGCGAAGCTCATCTCGCCGCGGTCGATCAGGCCCTTGACGCCGTTGATCTTCTTCTCGGCGATCGCCAGCTGCTCGGGGGTGGCGCCGTCGGGCACTGCGACCAGGATGTGCGCGAGGTGGAACTGCTGGCTGGCGGTCGTGGCGGCGGTCGCCAGCGCAGCGTCGACCTCCGCCTCGCTGACGTTGATCCGGCCCTGGGCGAAGCCCTGGCGCAGCTTCTGGGTGACGATCTCGTCGCGCAGGTTGTTGCGGAAGCTGGGGAAGTCGATGCCTTCCTGCGCCAGCCGCGCGCGCAGCTGGTCTACGCTCATGCCGTTCTGCTGGGCGACCGCCTGCACCGCGCGTTCGAGCTCCTCGTCGCTGACGGTGATGCCGGCGTCGGTCGCGCGCTGGATCTGCAGGCGGGTCAGGATCAGGCGCTCGAGCACCTGGCGCTCGAGCACGTTCTCCGGCGGCAGCAGGTTCTCCTTGCCGGCGTACTGCGCGCGGATGTTGGCGATCGCGCGGTCCAGCTCGCTGCGCAGGATCACGTCGTCGTTGACCACCGCGGCGATGCGGTCCACCGGCTGCGCCTGCGCCGCCGCCTGCTGCGCCAGCACGGGCGCCGCGGGCAGCAGCGGGGCGGCCAGCAGGGCGAGCAGCAGCGGGCGGGAAAGGCGGCGGAAGGCGGGGGTCATGGCGTGGTGTCGTCGAGGTCCGTCGAGGAAGGCGGCTGGCCGGTGGCGGTCTGCGGCGGCACCAGGTACAGATCGTCCCGATTGTAGCCGAGGATCGCGCGGCGCAGGATGCGCTGGGTGTCCTGCCCGGCCGAGCCCATGCCCTTCAGTTCGAACTCGAACATCAGGGAATTGGCAAGCTGGCCGGCGCGATTGTGCACGTAGCGGCGCGCGACAACCCGAACGGCGATGCAACAGCTGTCCCACTGCACGCCGGCGACGCTCTCCAGGGTCTTGCGGTCGCGCAGCGAGTAGTAGTGGCGGCCGACCAGGCTCCAGTTGGCGTTCACCGGGTACAGGAAGGCCAGGTCGGTCTGCTCGAGCACGCCGCGCCGGTAGCGGTAGCCGAGGTTGACCACGCCCTGCTCCGGCAGCAGGTAGCGCGCGCGCAGGCTGGCCAGATCGGTGCGCTTGAACTTGGGATCCCACTGGTAGGAGGCGCCGATGGTCCAGCGGTCGGTCGGCGCGTAGTTGGCGTCCACCACCCAGGCCGAGCGGCCCTTCTCGGTGATCGGCTCGTTCGGCAGGGTGACCCGCGACGCCGACAGGTAGTGGATCTGGCCGAGGCTGGCGGAGAACCGCTCGCGGCCGTCGGACTGGCGGATGCTGCGGGTGCTGACCGCCAGCGTGACCTGGTTGGCGTCGGCCTGGCGGTCGGCGCCGGAATAGCGGTTGTCGCGGAACAGCTGGCTCCAGCCGAAGGTCAGCGGCTGGGTGTCGAACACCGGCATGTCGGTCTGGTCGGCGTACGGCACCCGCAGGTAGAACAGCCGCGGCTCGATCGTCTGCAGGTAGTCCTTGCCCTTGATCCGGGTCTCGCGGTCGAAGAACAGGCCAGCATCCACGCTCAGGATCGGTTGCCCGCGCGAGGGGCTGCGGCTGCCGAGCTGGCGCGCGAGGGCGTCGTCCAGTTCGTAGGTGGTGTAGCGGTAGGCCAGGGTCGGGGTCAGGAACCAGGCGTCGCCCTCCAGCGGCAGGCTGAGGCCGGGCTTGAGGTCCAGGCGCGCGCCGCCCGGCCGCGCCGGGTGCCAGAAGCGCACCGCCTCGGCGTCCAGCCGCCAGTGCAGCAGGCCGGCCAGCGGGCGGTCGACGTGCACCCAGGCGCGCGGCGCGCGGTCGTAGGGCATCACTGCCTCGGTCAGGGTGAAGTCGGCCAGCTGCCAGCGGTCGGCGGACAGCGCCGCGTCCCAGCCGCGGCCATGGCCGTAGAGGCCGATCTCGCTGTAGGCCGAGTACTGCGAGAGCCCGTCCAGGCTGCTGCTGAAGTCCTCGAGGTAGCGGGTGTCGCTGATCCAGTTCAGGTTGGCGCGCGCCTGCCATTGCGGGCTGACGTCCTGGAACGCCCAGTAGCGGAACATCCCGCGGCTGCGGTCGCGCAGGCGGTCGTGCGGCATGTAGGCGGCCTCGACCGTGCCCTGCCCGCCCTCGACGAGGTAGCGGAACTGCGCGCCCAGCTGCAGCCCGCGCGAGGTCATCAGGCGCGGGGTCAAGGTGGCGTCGTAGTTGGGCGCCAGGTTCAGGTACACCGGCTGCCGCCAGTCCAGGCCGTTGCGGCTGGAGTTGGAGAGCATCGGCATCAGCAGGCCGGTGCGGCGCTGGTCGTCGGTCGGAAAGCGGAACCACGGCAGGTACAGCACCGGGATGCGGCCGATCCGCAGGGTGGCGTCGTGCGCGACCGCGAAGCCGGCCTCGGTGTCGATGTCGATCCGCTTGGCGCGCACCTCCCAGCGCCGGTCCTCGGGCTGGCAGGTCGAGTAGGTGCCGTCGTACAGCACGCCGTCGTTGCCGGTCAGGGTGACCCGGCGTGCGCTGCCGTTGCCGCGCCGCGCCAGCAGCTGGTAGCGCACGTCGTCCACGCGGTGGCTGTCGGTGGCCTGGTTGCCCTCCGCGCGCGCGGCGATGAGGCGCAGGCCGCCGCCCTGGTAGCGGATGCTGCCGACCGCGGTGTAGACGTCCTGGTTGCGGTCGTAGGTGAGTTGGTCGGCGCCCATGAACTGGGTGCCGCGGCGCAGGGTCACGTTGCCCTTGAACACCGGGTTGTCCTCGGTGCCGGACAGGTCGTCGCCGCCGATGTTGATCGGCTGCTCGGCGTTGTCGACCTTCAGTCCTTCCGGGGCCTGCTGCGCATCCGGGAAGGCCGGCACCGGGTCGCGCGCCGGGCACAGCTTCCAGTTGGGCTGCATGTCGCCGGCACGGGCGGGCAGGGCCAGGGCGATGCACAGGGACAGGGGCAGCAGGCGCAGGACCGGGCGCACGGGGGTTCCGTCTGGGGCAAACGAACGGCTAGCTTGCCGGAACCCCGCAGGGCGGGCAAACCGCGCGGGGTCAGGCAGCCAGCGCGCGCACGTGGGCGAGCGTGCATTCGCCGAGCGCTTGCAGGTCGTAGCCGCCCTCGAGGCTGGAGACGATCCGGCCGCCGGCGTGGCGACGCGCGCAGGCGACCAGCTCGCAGGTCAACCAGGCGAAGTCCTCGGCCTCCAGCTGCAGCTGCGCCAGCGGGTCGCGGCGGTGGCCGTCGAACCCGGCGGAGACCAGGAGCAATTGCGGGCGGAAATCGTGCAGGCGCGGCAGCAGCTGCCCGCGCCAGGCGGCGCGGAACGCGGCGCCGTCGGCGCCGGGCGGCAGCGGCGCGTTGCCGAGGTTGCCGACCCCGCGCTCGCAGGCCTCCCCGCTGCCGGGATAGAGCGGCATCTGGTGCGAGCTGAGGAACAGCACGCGCGGATCCGCGGCGAAGATCGCCTGGGTGCCGTTGCCGTGGTGGACGTCGAAATCCACGATCGCCACCCGCGCCAGCCCATGCGCCTCCAGCGCGTGCGCGGCGCCGACCGCGACGTTGTTGAACAGACAAAAGCCCATCGCGGTGTCGGCGGTGGCGTGGTGGCCGGGCGGGCGCACCGCGCAGAAGGCACGCCCGCCGTCGCCGCCGAGCACGGCGTCCACCGCGGCCACCACCGCGCCGGCCGCGCGCAGCGCCGCCTCGCCGGAGCCGGGGCCGAGCACGGTGTCCGGGTCCAGCCGCTGCGGGACGGCCGGCCGCGCATCCAGCACCTGCGCCAGCAGGGCCGGCGCGTGCACCCGCAGCAGCTGGCCGCGGCTGGCCACCGGGGCCTGCCGCCAGTCCAGCCCGGGCAGGCCCGCGCGCAGCGCCTCGAGCAGCGCCGTCAGCCGCGGCGGGCACTCCGGATGGCCGGGACCGGGATCGTGCGCGAGGCAGGCCCGGTGGGTGTAGACCCACACCGGCGTCGCCTGCGGGCCGGCCTCAGCGGCGGGCATGGTCCCAGAGCACCTCGCCGTGGCCGTCCGCGCGCGCCAGCACGCGCGCCAGCACGAACAGCAGGTCCGACAACCGGTTGAGGTAGCCGATCGCCTGCGGCCGCACCGGTTCCAGGCGCGAGAGCGCGACCGTCTCGCGTTCGGCCCGGCGCACCACCGTGCGCGCCAGGTGGCAGCGCGCCGCGGCCTCGCCGCCGCCGGGCAGGATGAAGTCCTTCAGCGGCGGCAGCGGCGCGTTGTAGTGGTCCAGCTGCGCCTCCAGCGCCGCGATGTCGGCGTCGGAGATCGCGGCATGCCCGGGGATGCACAGCTCGCCGCCGAGGTCGAACAACTGGTGCTGGATGCGCACCAGCAGCGCGCGTACGTCGTCCGGCAGCGCACAGGCCAAGAGCAGGCCGAGGCAGGAATTGGCCTCGTCCACGGTGCCATAGGCGGAGACCCGCGGCGCGTCCTTGCCGGTGCGGCTGCCGTCGCCCAGGCCGGTGCTGCCGTCGTCGCCGGTGCGGGTGTAGATCTTGCTGAGGCGGTTGCCCATGGCCGCGGCCGCGCGGGCGCAGGCTCAGGCGGTGCGCGCGCGCAGCGCCGGCACGCGCCGGCGCAGCCACGCGAAGCCGCCGAACAGCAGCCCGGCGTAGACCAGGGTGCCGAGCACGCTCCACTGGAAGAACGGGATGCCGGCCAGATAGGCCGCCAGCAGGCCGCCGGCGGTGCGCGGGTAGAGCGGGCTGGCCAGCCAGGCGCCGAAGTTGGTCACCAGGAAGAACAGCAGCGAGCCGGCCAGGGCATAGCCGAGCACGCGCGCGCCGCTGGCGCGCCCGCGCAGGCCGAAGCCGAGCAGGGTGGACAGCACGATTGCCGCATACACCAGCAGGTAGCCGGCGCTGGCGAAGTAGTCCCAGTAGATCCCGCCGTTGAGCAGGCCGAGCGCGAGGTCGGAGACGAACATCGCCAGCAGCGGCACGGCTAGCGCCCAGCGGCGGTCGGCATAGTAGGCGCCGCCGAACAGCGCGATCGCCTCGATCGGGGAGAAGTTCGGCGGGTGCGGCAGCACCCGGCTGAGCGCGGCCAGCAGGATCAGGCCGGCGAGTACCAGCGGGCCGGGGGCGAGGGGGGCGGAGGAGCGGTTCATCACGGGATGCCTGCGGAACATGCCTGCAAGCCGCTAGCATAGCGCAATGCCTTCCGACTCCCCCGCAGGCCCGCCCCGGCACGATGTGTTGATCGTCGGCGGCGGCCTGGTCGGTGCCAGCCTGGCGCTCGCCCTGCACGGCAGCGGCCTCGACGTGGCCCTGGCCGAGGCCGCCCCGCCCGGCGCGCCGCCGCCGGTGTACGACCAGCGCAACCTCAGCCTGGCCGAGGCCAGCGTGCACGCGCTGCAGGCGCTCGGCGTGTGGGCGCGGCTGGCGGCGCCGGGCGGCCCGATCCGGCGCATCCACGTCAGCCGCGCCGGCGAGTTCGGCCGGCTCTGGCTGGATGCCGCCGACTTCGGGCGCACGGCCTTCGGCCAGGTGGTGGTCGCGGCCGACCTCGGGCGCGCGCTGGAGGCCGGTTTGCAGGCGCTGCCTGGGCTGGTGCGCTACCGCCCGGCGCGCTGCGTCGCGGTCGGCGCGGACGCGGACGGCACGCGCACGGTCGAACTGGACACCGCCGACGGCCCGCGGCGGGTGCAGGCGCGCCTGCTGGTCGCGGCCGACGGCGCCGACAGCGCGGTGCGCGCGGCGCTGGGGATCGGGGTGCGCCGCCATGATTACGGCCAAACCTTGTTCGTGGCCCGCCTGCGCGGCGCGCGCGCGCCCGACGGCACTGCCTGGGAACGCCTGACCGCCGACGGCCCGACCGCGCTGCTGCCGCGCGGCGATGGCCACTACGGCCTGGTGCACGGGGTCGCCACGGCGCAGGCCGCGGCGGTGGCGGCGTTGGCCGACGCCGCGTTCCTCGCGCGGGTGCAGGCGGCGTTCGGCTGGCGCGCCGGGCGCTTCCTCGCGGTCGGCCCGCGCAGCGCCTACCCGCTGGTCGGGGCCGTGGCCGAGACCGTCACCGCGCCGCGCGCGGTGTTGGTCGGCAACGCGGCGCAGAGCCTGCATCCGCTCGGCGCGCAGGGCTTCAACCTCGGCCTGCGCGACGCCCTCGTCCTGGCCGAGGAGCTGCACGCGGCCGCCGCGCAGGGCGGCGATCCGGGCGCGCCCGCGCTGCTCGCCCGCCATGCGCAGCGCCGCGGCGAGGACCGCACGCGCACGCTGGCGTTCTCCGACGGGCTGGCGCGACTGGCCAGCAACCCTGCGCCGTGGCTGGCGCCGCTGCGCAGCGCCGGCCTGCTGGCGATCGCCGCCAGTCCCGCCCTGCAGGGCTGGCTGGTCGGCGGCGCGATGGGCTACCGCGGCGATGTGCCGCGGCTGGCGCGGGGGGCGGCATGAGCCGCGGCGAGCGCCACGATGCGGTGATCGCCGGCGGCGGCGTGGTCGGTGCCGCGGCGGCGCTGGCGTTGGCCCGGCTTGGCCTGCGGGTGGCGCTGGTGGAGGCGCAGCCGCCGGTCCCGGCGGCGGGCGATACGCCCGACCTGCGGGTATATGCCCTGGCGCCGGACAACGCCGCCCTGCTGGCGCGGCTGGGGGCGTGGGAGGGCGTGCGCGCGCAGCGGGTGCAGCCCTACCGGCGGATGCAGGTCTGGGATGCCGGCGGCGGCGCGCCGCTGGTGTTCGATGCCGATGCGCTCGGCCAGCCGCAGCTGGGCTGGATCGTGGAGAACGCCGTGCTGGTGCGCGCGCTGTGGCAGTGCCTGCCCGAAGCCGGGGTCGACGTGCTGGCGCCGGCGCGGATCGCGGCGCTCGCGCAGGAGGACGACGGCGTGCGCCTGCGCCTGGATGACGACCGCCGCCTGCGCGCGCGGCTGGCATTGGCGGCGGACGGCGGCGAGTCGGCCCTGCGGCGGCTGGCCGGGATCGCCGCGCCGGCACACGATTACCGCCAGTCCGGGGTGGTCGCCTTCGTCGCCAGCGAACGCCCGCATGCCCAGACCTGCTGGCAGCGCTTCCAAGTCGGCGGGCCGGTCGCGCTGCTGCCGTTCGCCGACCTGCCGGCGCTGGCGCCGCCCGGGCATCTGGGCTCGATCGTGTGGAGCCTGCCGGGCGCGGAGGCCGCGCGCCTGCTGGCGGAGCCGGAGGTAGCCTTCGCCGCCGCGCTGGCGCGCGCCTTCGGCGGCGAACTCGGCGGGTTCCGGCTGTGCTCCCCGCGCGCGGCGTTTCCGCTGCGTCGGCAGCTCGCCGAGCGCTATGCCGACGGGCGCGTGCTGCTGCTCGGGGATGCGGCGCACCGGGTGCATCCGCTGGCCGGGCAGGGGGTCAACCTCGGCCTGCGCGACGTGGCGGCGCTGGCCGAGGTGCTGCGCGCGGCGCGCGCGCAGGGCCGCGATCTGGCCAGCCCGGCGCGGCTGGCGCGCTGGGCGCGGGCGCGGCGCAGCGCGACCGCGGTGGATGCGTATGCGTTCGAGGCGATCAATGCCGGGTTCTCCGGCGATGCGCTGCTGCCGACCCTGGTGCGCGGTCCGCTGCTCGGACTGGCCGGTCGGCTGCCGCCGCTGGTGCACGCGCTCTGGCGGCACGCCGCGGGGGGCTGAGCGCGGCCTCAGCCGCACGCCCACGGCTGCACATCGATGGGCCGGGAACGGCGAGCGGCCTCCAGGCCCTGGCCCGATCATAGGGCGCCTGCGCGTCACAGCCCATGAAAACGCACCGGCACCCCAAGGTGCCGGTGCGCATGCCGCTGGCTGAGCGGGGGAACATCCCGACCGCCGCGGTGGGGGCGCGGCGGGCGGGTGTGCGGGTCAGTTCTTGCCGGCGATCGGGATGATCGAACGCACCACCACCTTCTGTCCGCTCGGGGTGGTGAATTCCTTGGTCGGCGCGGTCTGCACGAAGCCCTGCTGGGCGTTCGCCGCGACCTGCATATCGCCGGCGGCGCGCATCGCCTCGCGGTCGGCGGCGGCCATCCGCAGCGCGGCGTCGGCGGCGTTCACGTCGGCCGCCACCGCGTTCGCTTCGGCCTTGCGGCGGTCGGCCTTGCGGGTCTTCTTGTGCTTGGCGTGCTTGGCCATCCGCGCATCCTTCATCGCGCGGTTGGCCTCGCGGTCGGCCGCGGCCATGTCGCCAGCGGCGGCGGCGGTGTTGAGGGCGGCCTCGGTGGCATTGACCGCGGCCGCGGCCTCGGCTTGGCGGGTCACGGTCTGCTCGGCGGTGCCCTTCTTCTTGGCGTGCTGCTGCGGTGCCGGCTGCGCGGCGAAGGCGGTGGCCCCGGCCAGCATCAGGGCGGCGAACAGGACGGTGCGCAGCGGGGTGGGGCGGATGTTCATGGTGGACCTCATGGGCGTTCAGGAATGGGCGCGATGGTGACTTGCGGGAACCCGAACCGCGGCGGTGGGGGTTGCCGGATTCGCATGAAGAAATTCCGCCCGCGGCCGTTAAGCGGCCATCGAAAGCGGATGAAACATCGGTCATGTTGCCGCCATCCGCCGGCGGCGGCCCGGTTCAGGCGGATGGCCAGCCAGATGGCGGGGCCGCGCGGCGCGCGTCAGGGGTGGCCCGCGAAGACCGTGATCTCCTCGCGGTCGTGGTACAGCTGGCGGGCGCGCAGCGTCAGTGGCCTGCCTGCCTGCCGCGCGAACAGGTCCAGGCACAGCCGGGTCTCCTGCCAGCGCTTCTTCATCGGCAGCTTGAGGTTGAAGATCGCCTGCCGGCACCAGCCCTCGCGCAGCCAGGTCGCCATCCGCTCGGCCACCCGGCGCGGCTGTTCCACCATGTCGCAGACCATCCAGTCCAGCGGCTGCGGCGGCTGCCAGGAAAAGCCGTCCGCGCGCAGGTGCTGCACCTTGCCGGTCTCCAGCACGTGCGGGCGCAGCGGGCCGTTGTCGATCGCGGTGACGCGCAGGCCGTGGCGGGTCAGCACCCAGGTCCAGCCGCCGGGGGCGGCGCCGAGGTCGGCGGCGCGCATGCCGTCCTGCAGCAGGCGCGCGCGCTCCGCCTCGGTCAGCAGCACCCGCAGGGCCTCCTCCAGCTTCAGCGCCGAGCGCGAGGGCGCGTCCGGGTGCATGCGCAGGCGCGGGATGCCCAGCGGCCACGGCGCGCTGTCGGCGGGCAGGCTGCGGGCGAGCAAGGCGTGGTCGCCGGCGACGCAGCAGACGTGCAGGCGCGGCAGGCGCGGGTCGTCCTGCGCGCCGAGCAGGCCGGCCTTGCGCAGCGCCGGGCGCAGGGCGTTGCCGAGGCTGCGCGCCAGCCCGGCCAGCGGCTTGCCGGCTTCGCTGTCGGGATGCTCCATCACCAGCGCGCCGAACCGGGGCTGCCCGTGCAGCGCCTGCAGCATCGGCGTGATGCGGTCGCCCGGGTCCAGTCCGCGCAGCGCGGCGAGCAGGCGCAGCTTCTGGCGCGCGAACACCAGCGTGGAAAACGGCAGCGCGCGCTCGAGCGCATCGGCGTCGGCCGGGGCAGGGGTGAGGAACAGCACGTAGCCGCTGCCGCGCGTGGTGCGCGCATAGCCGGCCAGTGCGGCTGCGCCGGCGCGTTCACTGAGTTCCGCGGCCAGGTCCGGCTCGAAGCCGGCGCGGCAGTAGGCCAGCAGGCCCTCAGTAATTGGGCCCGCCGAGCTCGCCATAGGCCTTGAGCACCGCGCGCGCGGCGTCGCGCTCGATGTCGCGCACGACCTCAATGCCGCGCTTGCCGAGTTCGCCCACCCAATCCGCCGGGAGCGGGCCCTCGTCGAACGCGGTGAGCGCCTCCACGTCCTCGCTGCGCGCGCCGATCAGCAGGCGGTCGATCCCGGCCCACACGGTGGCGCCGTAGCACTGGCAGCACGGCTGCGCTGAGGTCGCCAGCGTCACCGGGCCGCCCAGCGCGTTCAGCCGGAACTGCTGCAGGCGCTGCTGCGCCAGCATGTAGGCCATCATCTCGGCATGCGCCACCGAGCAGCTCTGGCGCACGACGCGATTGACCCCGATCGCGATCAGCCGGTCCTGCGGGCCGAACACCGCGGCGCCGAACGGGCCGCCGCTGGCGTGTTCGACGTTCAGCCGCGACAGCTCGATCGCGAAGCCCACCTTGGCCGCATCGGTGGAGAAATCACGCCCGGCGAGATCCAGCTCCAGGGCCCACACCGGCAGGGTCAGGTGCAGTTGCACCGGCAGCGGCATTGGCATGGCTCAGCCCTGCGTCGCCCAGGTGTCGCGCAGGGTCACGCTGCGGTTGAACACCGGCGCCTCGGGGCGGTGGTCGTGGCGGTCGGTCACGAAGTAGCCCAGGCGCTCGAACTGGAAGCTGGTCTCCGGCGCGGCCTGCGCGGCGGCCGGCTCCACGTAGCCGGTGACCACGCGACGCGAGTCCGGGTTGAGGTGGGCCAAAAAGTCCCGGCCGTCGGCGCCGCCGTCCGGATCCGGGACCCGGAACAGGCGGTCGTACAGGCGCACCTGCGCGGCCACCGCGTGGCGCGCGCTGACCCAGTGGATGGTGCCCTTCACCTTGCGGTTGGCGCCGGGCATGCCGGGGCGGGAGTCGGGGTCGAGGGTGGCGTGCAGCTCCACCACGCGGCCGTCGGCGTCCTTCACCACCGCGTCGCAGCGCACGATGCCGGCGCCGCGCAGGCGCACCTCGCCGCCCACGGTCAGGCGCTTGAAGCCCGGCGGCGGCACTTCGGCGAAGTCCTCGCGCTCGATCCACAGCTCGCGCGCGAATGGCACCGCGCGCTCGCCCAGGCCCGCGTCCTTGGGGTGGTTGGGGAAGGTGAGCATTTCCTCGTGGCCGGCAGCGAGGTTGGTGAGCACCAGCTTGAGCGGGTCGAGCACCGCCAGCCGCCGCGGCGCGTGCGCGTCGAGGTCGTCGCGCAGCGCGCCTTCGAGGATGGCGATGTCCAGCAGCGAGTTCTGCTTGCTCACGCCCACCCGCTCGACCATCAGCTTCAGCGCCGAAGGCGTGTAGCCGCGCCGGCGGATGCCCTGCAGGGTGGGCATGCGCGGATCGTCCCAGCCGTCCACGTGGCCGGCCTCGACCAGCTGCAGCAGCTTGCGCTTGCTCAGCACCAGCCAGTTGAAGTTCAGGCGCGAGAACTCGATCTGGCGCGGCTTGCCGGCTTCCAGCGGCAGGCCCTTGGCCAGCAGCGGCTGCAGCAACTCGGGATGCCCGGCGAGGTCCACCCGGTCCACGCACCAGTCGTACAGCGGGCGGTGGTCCTCGAATTCCAGCGTGCACAGCGAGTGGGTGATGCCCTCGATCGCGTCGCTCAGCGAGTGCGCGAAGTCGTACATCGGGTAGATGCACCAGGCATCCCCGGTGTTCTGGTGCGGCACGTGCTTGATCCGGTACAGCGCCGGGTCGCGCAGGTTGATGTTGCCGCTGGCCATGTCGATCTTGGCGCGCAGGGTGCGCGCGCCGTCCGCGAACTCGCCCGCGCGCATGCGCCGGAACAGGTCGAGGTTCTCCTCGACGCTGCGCTCGCGGTAAGGCGAATTGCGGCCCGGCTCGGTCAGGCTGCCGCGGTAGGCGCGCACCTCCTCGGGGCTGAGGTCGCACACGAAGGCGTCGCCCTGGCGGATCAGCTTCTCGGCGGCGAGGTAGAAGACCTCGAAGTAGTCCGAGGCGTGGCGCAGGCTGGCCCACTGGAAGCCGAGCCAGCGCACGTCGTCCTGGATGGCGCGCACGTACTCGGGGTCTTCCCTGGCCGGGTTGGTGTCGTCCAGGCGCAGGTTGCAGCGGCCACCGAATTCCGCGGCGATGCCGAAATCCAGGCAGATCGCCTTGGCATGGCCGATGTGCAGGTAGCCGTTGGGCTCCGGCGGAAACCGGGTGCGGATGGCGCTATGCTTGCCGGATGCCAGGTCCTCGCGCACGATCTGGCGGATGAAATCAGTCCGGGCAGAAAGGTCCGGCGTGGGGTGCGACAGGGGATGGGACACGGGCGGGAGACTGGAGGGAAACCCGTTCAGTGTAGCGGATGCGCCGCTCGTCCCGGTTTTGGCGGATTTGGCACGGATCGTGCTTGAAAGCTGTCACAGGGAGGTGGGGCATGCGCACGGTCTATGAAGCCGCCAATCTGATGGATGCCCATCTGGTCCGGCAAACGCTGGAGATCGAGGGCATCCCCGCGTTCGTGCGCGGCGAGGCGCTGACCGGCGGGATCGGCGAGTTGGGTGTGTTCGGGCTGGTGGCGGTGATGGTGCCGGAGCCGGCCTGGCCGCGCGCGTGCGCCTGCCTGCAGGCGCTGGGCCTGGTCGCGGCCGATGCCGGCACGCAGGCCGGCGCCGCCGATCCCGGTCCCGAGCAGGCCGGAGGCGCGGCATGTCCCGGCTGAGGCATTGGCTGCACGGGCTGGGCCTGGCGGCGCTGCTGCTGCCGATGGCCGGCCTGGCCTGGTACGCGGAGACCGGCGGGGCGGGCGAGCCGACGGACGCAGTGCCGGTCCAGGTCCAGTCCGAGCATGCGGTCGGCGACCGCCTGCGCTACCGCGCGGCGCAGGCACGCCCGATCGAGGCCGAACTGCACTTCCGGTTGCCCGAGCAGGGCAACGAGCGCTGGGTGCTATGGCTCTCGCGCGACGTGCTGGACTCCGTCATCGCCAGTGCCCCGGGCTGGTCGCCGCCGCCGCAGGGCCTGCACCATCCGGAGCCGGGCGAGTTCCTGCCCAGCGGCTATGCCTTCCCCCTGCCTGCAGCCTGGCGCGGCGAGCGCCGCGTGCACCTGACGATCGCCGCCGGCGTGCGCGCCGCCCCGCATCCGCGGGTGATCAGCGAGCGCGCCATGCTGCGCCTGCTGGCGCGCGACCGCACCATCGTGGCGGCGGTGTACGCCGCGCTGCTGACCCTGGCGGTGGCCGCGTTGGCCCTGTATGCCGCCGTGCGCGACCGCATCTTCCTGTGGTTCGCGGCCTATGCCGGCGGTGCCTGGCTGCTGGCGCTAGCGGTCAACGGCCACCTGCACCTGCTGGTGCCGTCATCGTGGCTGGCGCTGCTGGCCGGCGGCGGATCCTGGTTCATGCTGATCGGGTTCGGCGCGGTCGGACTGGTGATGGTGCTGCGCTATGCGCGCCCGGCGCGCGCGCTGTTGGCCCCGTTGGCGCGGGTCAGCCAGGTCTATGCCGCGCTGGCGGTGCTGTCGCTGGTAGTGCCGGTTGCCCTCGCCGAGGTCGTGGGCTGGGTCGCGACCCTGTCCTGGATGGTGGCATTGGTGCTGGCGATCGCGCTGGTGTACGGCGCCGCCCGCCGCCGGCAGCCAATGGCGGTGCCGCTGCTGTTGGCGCTCGGGATCCTGGCTGCGACCGGCGTCGCGCACGAGCTGATGCAGGCGGCGCTGCTGCCGGACAACGCATGGACGCGCTACGGCTACCAGGTGGCGCTGGTGCTGGTGTCGCTGCTGCTGTTCGTGGGCCTGAGCAGCCGCATCGGCGAGGTGCGCGCGCGGCTGGAAGTGGAGGCCGGCGCGCGCCGCCTGAGCGAGCAGCGCCTGCGCCGCGAGCAGGTCCGCGCCGACCTCGCTCCGGCGTTGCAGGCGGGCCTGGCCGGGATCGCCGAGGCGGCGATCGCGCCCACTGCGTTCCGGCTGCTGACCGACGCCGCGCAGCGCCTGCTCGGCTGCGGCGAGGCGGTGGTGGTCGCGCACGGCTGCTTCGGCGATCCGGGGCTGCGCGCCTACGGCGCCGACCCGGCTTCGGCGGCGGCGCGCATGGCGATGGGTGAGCGCACCGCGCTGCACGCGCTGGCGCAGGCCGGGGTGCCGCGGCTGGTGCACCTGTCGCGCTCGCAGCGCTACGAGCCGGCGCTGCACGCGGTGGTGCCGCTGGCGCTGCCGGCGCCGGCCTGGGGCGCGCTGGTGGTGCGGCTGCCGCCCGGCTGCGAGCCGGATGCGGCGGAACTGGACGCGCTGGACGGGATGGCGCGGCTGGCCGTGCTGCACGCGCAGGAGGCGTTCGCCACCGCGCAGCTGCGCCGCAGCGCCGACCGCGACGCGCTGACCGGCGTGCCCAACCGCAGCTCGCTCGACCGCATGGCGCAGGACGCGTTCGCCGCCTGCCAGCGTCGCGGCCTGCCGCTGTCGGTCCTATTCATCGACCTGGACTGGTTCAAGCCGATCAACGACCAGTACGGGCATGCAGCCGGCGATCTGTGCCTGCGCGAGGTCGCGCAGGCGCTGTCGGCGCAGCTGCGGCCCGGCGACGTGCTCGGCCGCTACGGCGGCGAGGAGTTCCTGGTGGTGCTGCCGGGCAGCGACGCCGCGGCGGCGCGGGTGCTGGCCGAGCGCCTGCGCCAGACCATCGAGCGGCGGGTGATCGAATGGGAGGGGCGGCGCATCCCGGTCACCGCCAGCATCGGCCTGGCCGGCCTGCGCGACGGCGACCCCGACCTGCGCACCCTGCTGGCGCGCGCCGACAAGGCGCTCTACCAGGCCAAGCGCGAGGGCCGCAACTGCGTGCGCGCCAGTTCCGCTTACGGCGATTGAGGTTCCCCCGCCGCGCAGCGGCATCGCCGTTGCGCAGGCCGCGGATGGCGATGACGCATGTGCCGGGATGCGCCGGTGTGCCGGATCGCGGCAGGTGGCGATACAGGTCAGCGCAACGGGCCGGATCCCGTGTTTGTGCGGGCCGGCCGTGATTGCGCGCGTCTGCTCAGCGCGCCTGCAGCGCGCAGGTGAAGACCAGCTCGCAGGCGCCGGCGCCGCTGTCCTCGCGCGTCAGCGAGCTGCGCCAGCGCCAGCCGTCCGGCGCGTCCAGCTGCACCAGCCAGCCGCGCAGCTGCACCTGCTGGCCGGGGCGGACCGTCGCGAGGGCGGCGGCCACCTCCGCGGTCGCCGGGATCAGGTGCATGTTGGCGCTGTTGCGCACGATCTCCGCTGGCGGCAGCGGCGGCGCACCCTGCCAGCGGTAGTGGTACCAGCGCCCGGACTGGGTGATGGCCAGCCGGGTGAGTACCGCGTCTTCGGTCATCCGCCCCCAGCCGAGGGCGAGGTCGGTCGGGGCGTAGCGGGCTTCGCGCCCGTGCCGGTAGTCGGCGCGGCCGAGCACGCGCGCCTGCAGCGCCACGCTGGCCAGCGGGGTGGCGTGGGCATCGGCGATGGCCGGCAGCCGCAGCCAGCGCGTCGGCGCGGATTGCCAGACGCCGGTGCCGGCCGCGGAGTCCGGCCATGCCGGGCATTCCGCGGCGATCCTGGGCGTGGGCGGCGGCGGCGTCGGGCGCGGCCGCAGCGCCAGCCACCAGGCCGCGGCGCAGGCCAGGGCCAGCAGCGCGATCGCGGTGCGCGCGCTCAGGCGCACCCGCCGACGGGGGCTTGCAACTGCTGCTGCGCGACCTCCGCGATCTGCGCCGCCAGCTGCTGCAGGAACCCGTCCAGCGCCGACGACTTGCGCCACACCAGCGCGATCCGCCGGGTCGGCGGATGCGAGGCGAACGGCAGCAGGCAGATCGAGGCCGGCTGCGCGATCGCGGCGTGCACGGCGAGCGCCGGCAGCAGGGTCACCCCGACCCCGGCGGCGACCATCTGGCGCAGCGTCTCCAGGCTGGTGGCGCGGAAGCCGGATTTCTCGCGCGCGCCGGACAGCCGGCACACGTCCAGCGCCTGGTCGCGCAGGCAGTGCCCGTCCTCCAGCAGCAGCAGGGTCTCCTCGGCCAGCGCCTCGATCGCCAGCGGGTCGCGCCGCCCGGCCAGCCGGTGCTGCTGCGGGACCGCCAGCAGGAACGGCTCCTCGAACAGGAACTGCGCGTGCAGCTGGTCGTCGTGCACCGGCAGCGCCAGCAGGGCGGCGTCCAGCTTGCCCTCGCGCAGGCGCTGCAGCAGCTCGTCGCTCTTTTCCTCCACCAGCAGCAGCTCCAGCCGCGGGAAGCGCGTGCGCAGGCGCGGCACCACGTGCGGCAAGAGGTAGGGGCCGAGGGTCGGGAACACGCCCAGGCGCAGGGTGCCGGAGCCGGGGTCGCGGCTGCGCCGCGCGGCCTCGCGCATCTCCTCGACCTCGGCGATGATCCGGCGCGCGCGCTGCACCACCTCCTGCCCGGCCGCGGTCAGCATGACCTTGCGCGGGGCGCGCTCGATCAGCACCACCCCCAACTCGTCCTCCAGCTTGCGCAGCTGGGTGGACAGCGTGGGCTGGCTGACGAAACAGGCATCGGCGGCCTTGCCGAAGTGGCGCAGGTCGGCCAAGGCCACCAGGTACTTGAGATCGCGCAGGTTCATGCCGGGTCCGGAGGGCGTGCGCCGGCCATCATGCCGCATCGCCGCCTGGCGCGGGCGCCCGCCTCATGCCGCCCGCGCGGCACCCGCCGGGGTGCGGATCAGGTGGTCGAAGGCGGACAGGGCGGCGGTGGAACCGGCGCCCATCGCGACCACGATCTGCTTGTAGGGCGCGGTGGTGGCGTCGCCGGCGGCGAACACCGCGGGCAGCGAGGTCTGGCCGCGGTCGTCGATCACGATCTCGCCGCGCGGCGACAGCTTCAGCGCGCCCTTCAGCCACTCGGTGTTGGGCAGCAGGCCGATCTGCACGAACACGCCGTCCACCGCCAGCTCGTGGTGGCGGGCAGTGCCGCGCTCCAGCCAGCGCAGGCCGGTCAGGCGCCGGCCGTCGCCCAGCATCTCGGTGGTCTGGGCGTTCACCCGCACGCGCACGTTGGGCAGGCTGTGCAGCCTGCGCTGCAGCACCGCGTCCGCGCGCAGCGTGCCCTCGTATTCCAGCAGGGTGACCTGGGAAGCGACGCCTGCGAGGTCGATCGCCGCCTCCACGCCCGAGTTGCCGCCGCCGATCACCGCCACCGGCTTGTCCTTGAACAGCGGGCCGTCGCAGTGCGGGCAGTAGGTGACGCCGCGGGTGCGGTACTCGGCCTCGCCGGGCACGCCGGTCTGGCGCCAGCGCGCGCCGGGCGCCAGCACCACGCTGCGTGCGCGCAGGGTGGCGCCGCTGTCCAGCGCGATCCGCAGCAGCCCGTCCTCGCCGGCCGGGTGCAGTGCGTCCGCGCGCTGGCCCAGCATCAGATCCACCCCGTACTGGCGCACGTGCGCCTCCAGCGCGGTGGCCAGCTTCGGGCCTTCGGTGTATTCGACCGAGGGGAAGTTCTCGATCGCCAGCGTGTCCAGTACCTGGCCGCCGAAGCGCTCGGCCACCAGCCCGGTGCGGATGCCCTTGCGCGCGGCATAGACCGCCGCCGCCGCGCCGGCCGGGCCGCCGCCGACGATCAGCATGTCGAAGGGCTCACGCTCGGCCAGCGCCGCGGCGGTGCGCGCGGCCGCGCCGGTGTCGAGCCGGGCGAGGATCTGCTCCACGCCCATGCGCCCGGTCTCGAACGGCTGGCCGTTGAGGTAGACGGTCGGCACCGACAGGATCTGGCGCGCCTCCACCTCGTCGCGGAACAGCGCGCCGTCGATCGCCACGTGGCGGATGCGCGGATTGAGCACGCTCATCGCGTTCAGCGCCTGGACCGTGTCCGGGCAGCTCTGGCAGTGCAGCGACATGTAGGTTTCGAAGCGGTAGTCGCCGTCCAGCGCGCGCACCTGCGCGGCCAGCGCCTCGTCGATCTTCACCGGATGCCCGCCGACCTGCAGCAGGGCCAGCACCAGCGAGGTGAACTCGTGGCCCAGCGGGACCGCCGCGAAGCCGACCTGCACGTCGCTGCCGGCGCGGCGGATCAGGAACGAAGGCTTGCGCGCATCATCGCCGGCGACGCGGCGGATCTTCGGCGAGAGCGCGGCGATCTCGTCCAGCAGCGCGTCCAGTTCGCGCGCGGCCGACGAGTCGTCCAGGCTGGCGACCAGTTCGATCGGCTGCTGGATGCGCTCCAGGTAGCCGGCCAGTTGGGTCTTGAGTTCGGCGTCGAGCATGCGGGACTCCGGCGGTGGCGACGCGGCGCGCCGCAGCAGCGGGATGTAAGGGAGGAAACGGGGCTGCGGCCAGCCGCGCGCGGCGGGGCTGGCCGCAGCCCCTTCCCGCAGGGGGAAGGGGGACGGGCCGCGGACGGCACGGGGCCGCCCGCGGCGCGGCGGTCAGATCTTGCCGACCAGGTCCAGCGACGGCTTGAGGGTCTTGGCGCCCTCGTTCCACTTGGCCGGGCACACTTCGTTCGGATGCGCGGCCACGTACTGCGCGGCCTTCAGCTTGCGCAGGGTCTCGCTGACGTCGCGCGCGATCGCGTTGTCATGCACTTCCATGGTCTTGATCAGGCCATCGGGGCTGACGACGAAGGTGCCGCGCAGGGCCAGGCCCTCCTCGTCGATGTGCACGCCGAAGGCGCGGGTCAGCTGGTGGGTGGGGTCGCCGACCAGCGGGAACTTGGCCTTGCCCACCGCCGGGCTGGTCTCGTGCCAGACCTTGTGCGAGAAGTGGGTGTCGGTGGTGATCACGTACACCTCGGCGCCCAGCTTCTGGAACTCGGCGTAGTGGTCGGCCGCGTCCTCGATCTCGGTCGGGCAATTGAAGGTAAAGGCGGCCGGCATGAAGATCAGCACCGACCACTTACCGGCCAGGTCCTTGTCGGTCACTTCGATGAACTTGCCTTCGCGGTAGGCATGGGCCTTGAAGGCCGGGATGCGGGTGTTGATCAGCGGGCGGCGCTGACCTTCGAGGGTGTTTTCCAGCAGCGACATGGGGCCTCCTCTACTGCAGGCAGGGATGGATGGACGGGGATCGGGCAGCGGATGCTGCACTGCGCAAACGTTAGCGGCGGTGATTGATCGATTCAATGCAGAAAAATCTATTGAATTGATTGATAAAATCTTTCATTAACCGAATTCCGCATCAATTCCGGCAATAAATATGGATGAATGCGGGTTATCTCTGAACATCGACGAGGATGCCATGCCTGCCACGGTGGCCGAGCTGCTTCGCATTCAGGCTGATGCGATCGATCCTGTCGATCGCAGGAGGCTGCTGGCCCATGCCCTGGGGCAGTCCGCCAGCTGGCTGTATGCGCATGCCGATGCGATCGTCGCGGCGCCGGTCGCCGCGGCCTACCGGACCTTGCTGGCGCGCCGGCAGGCGGGCGAGCCGGTGGCCTACCTGACCGGGCGGCAAGGCTTCTGGAGCCTGGACCTCGAGGTCGGCCCGGCGACCCTGATCCCGCGCCCGGAGACCGAGCGCCTGGTGGAACTGGCACTGCAGCGCCTGCCCGCCGATGCGCCGCTCGCGCTGGCCGACCTCGGCACCGGCAGCGGCGCGATCGCACTTGCCCTAGCGTGCGAGCGGCCGCGGGCGCGCATCGTCGCCACCGATGCCAGTGGTGAGGCGCTGGCGGTGGCGCGGCGCAATGCGCAGCGCCTGGGTCTGGGCCGGGTCGAGTTCCGCCAGGGCGACTGGCTGGCGCCCTTGGCGGGCGAGCGCTTCGACCTGATCGCCAGCAATCCGCCCTACATCGAACGGGGCGATCCGCATCTGGCGCAGGGCGACCTGCGCTTCGAGCCCCCGGCCGCGCTGGCTTCCGGCGCCGACGGGCTGGACGCGCTCCGCGCGATCGTGCGCGAGGCTGGCCGCCACCTGCAGCCGCGCGGCTGGTTGCTGCTCGAGCACGGCTGGCGGCAGGGCGCGGCGGTGCGGGCGTTGCTGCAGGCCGCGGGCTTCGCCGAGGTCGCCACCGAGCGCGATCTGGAGCAGCGCGAGCGGGTGACCCTCGGGCGCTGGCCGGGCGCATAGCGCGTCAGGCTGCGCGGGGCGGCGATGGGGCCGCGTGCGCGGGCCGGCTAGAATCGCGCCGATTCCGCCACTCCCGGAGCTCCACCATGCGCCGCCTGTATCCCGAGATCGCGCCCTACCGCAGCGGCATGCTCGCGGTGGACGCGCGCCACACCCTGTACTGGGAGGAGTGCGGCAATCCCGACGGCAAGCCGGTGGTGATGCTGCACGGCGGGCCGGGCGCCGGCTGCAGCGCCAACATGCGCCGCTTCCACGACCCGACGAAGTACCGGATCGTGCTGTTCGACCAGCGCGGCGCCGGGCGTAGCACGCCGCATGCCGATCTCAGCGACAACACCACCTGGCACCTGGTGGCGGACATCGAGGCGCTGCGCGCGCACCTCGGGATCGACCGCTGGCAGGTGTTCGGCGGCAGCTGGGGCTCGACCCTGGCGCTGGCCTACGCGCAAACCCACCCGCAGCGCGTCACCGAGCTGGTGCTGCGCGGCATCTTCCTGCTGCGGCGCTGGGAGCTGGAATGGTTCTACCAGGAGGGCGCCAGCCGCCTGTTCCCGGATGCGTGGAAGCATTTCCTCGCGCCGATCCCGCCAGTCGAGCGCTGCGACCTGATCGGCGCTTACTACCGCCGCCTGACCTCTGACGACGAGGGCGTACGGCTGGCCGCAGCGCGCGCCTGGAGCATCTGGGAGGGCGGCACCAGCTACCTGCGGATCCCGGCCGACTATGCCCAGACCCACGGCGACCCCGCGTTCGCGCTGGCCTTCGCGCGGATCGAGAACCACTATTTCGTCAACGGCGGGTTCTTCGAAGAGGAGGGCCAGCTGCTGCGCGACGCGCACCGGCTGGCCGGCATCCCCGGGGTGATCGTGCATGGCCGCTACGACGTGGTCTGCCCGCTGCAGAACGCGTTCGACCTGCACGCGGTGTGGCCGCAGGCGCAGCTGCACGTCAGCCCGACCGCCGGGCACTCCGCGTTCGAGGAGGAGAACGTGGACGCGCTGGTGCAGGCGACCGACCGCTTCGCCGCCTGAGGCGTGCTCACGGGCAGGCGCGCGGGCGCCCGTCCGGCTCGTGTTCCAGCAGCCACAGCCCGGCCCAGAGCTTGAGGTCGAGCTCGTAGCCCTCCGCGCGCTTGCGCATCAGCCAGGCCGGCGCGTCCCGGCGTGGCACCGCGTGCACGGTGATGCGCTCGTTGTCGATGCCGCCGCCGTCGCCCACCCGCTCCAGTTCGCTGGCGCGCACGAAGGCGATGCGTTCGCTGGTCAGGCCGGCGCTGGTCGGCCCGACCAGCAGCACGTCCAGCCGTCCGGGCGCCCAGCCGGTCTCCTCGATCAGCTCGCGGCGCGCGGCGTCCAGCAGGCTGTCCTCGGCCTGCTCGTCGCCGACCAGGCCGGCCGGCATCTCGATCGTGCGCGCGCCCAGCGGGATGCGGTACTGCTCGACGAACAGCACCTCGTCGGCCGGGGTGGCGGCGAGGATGATCACCGCCATGCCCTCGCCGTGCACGCGCTCGCACGATTCCCAATGGCCGATGCGCACCAGCCGCAGCCAGTCGCCCTGGTACAGGATCTGCCGGTCCTCGCTCATGCCGCGATCCTAGCGCAAGCGGATGACCGCCTGCGGTCGGTGCGGCGCGGCGTAGGCGAGGGTGTGGCGGGCGCGGCTAGCCGACCAACCCGGCGGCTTCGGCCAGCCGGCGGCGGGTGAGCGGGCCGAAGCCGACCCAGTCGGCCAGCGCGTCCAGTTCGCCGGGGTCGCCGCCGTGGCGGCGGAAGTCGTGCCGGCAGCGGGGCGTCCCGCGCGACCGTGGTCAGCTGCCGCCACAGCCGGGCCTGGGCGTGCTGTTCGCGCAGTCGCGCGGCCAGCTGCGCGGCCCCGCGCAGGCGCAGGAACGGGACTTCGTCGAGGCGTTCCAGCAGCGCCTCCAGCGACCCGAAATGGGCCAGCAGCACCGCCGCCGACTTCGGCCCGATGCCGGTGACGCCGGGGATGTTGTCCACCGCGTCGCCGGTCAGCGCCAGGTAGTCGGCGATCTGGTGCGCGTGCACGCCGTGCCGCGCCTTCACCCCGTCCGCGCCCCAGCGCTGGCCGCGGGCGAAGTCGTACTGCTCGTCGCCCGGCTGCAACAGCTGCGAGAGGTCCTTGTCGGCGGACACGATCACGCTGCGGAAGCCGCGCGCGCGCGCGCGGTGGGCGGCACTGCCGATCAGGTCGTCGGCTTCGTAGTCGGCATGCGCCAGGGTTTCCAGCCCCAGTGCCCGGCACAGCCCCTTGCACCAGGCGAACTGGCGGCGCAGCGCGGGCGGGGCCGGCTCGCGGTTGGCCTTGTAGGGCGGGTACAGGGCGTGGCGGAAGCAGGAGTCCAGCGCCTCGTCGAAGGCGATGGCGATGTGGGTCGGGCGCTCGCGTTCCAGCAGTTCCAGCAGGAAGCGGGCGAAGCCGTGGACCGCGTTGGTCGGCCAGCCGTCGGCGTCGTGGAACGCGTCCGGCAGCGAATGCCAGGCGCGGAACACGTACAGCGAGGCATCCACCAGGTGCAGGGTGGGCGCGGCCATGCGCGGGTCGGCGGCGGCGGGCACGGCGCGGCTCAGGCGCGCCAGTCCGCCAGCAGGCTGGCCGGGTCCGGGCGCTCGCGCTCGGGCGCGGCGACCTGCGGGGTGCCGATCGCGATCGTGCCGGCCAGCGCCTCGTCCGCGGCCAGCCCCAGCGTGCCTTCCAGGAACGGGCGGTCGTAGGCCAGCCAGCCGGTCAGCCACTGCGCGCCGAAACCCTCGGCCTGCGCCGCCTGCAGCAGCAGCAGGCAGACGCAGGCGGCAGTGGCGCGGCGCTCCACCTCCGGGATCTTGGCGTCCGGTCCCAGCCGCGTGACCACGGCCAGCGTCAGCGGCGGCAGGGTGAAGCGGGTCCGCAGCTTGTCCTCCGCGGCGGCGCCGGCGTCCGGCTCGCGCTGGCGCAGGCGCGCGACCGCGGCCTCGGCCAGCGCCGCGCGGGCATCGCCGGCGATGCGCAGGAACCGGAACGGCACCCGCTTGCCGTGGTCGGGCACGCGCACGGCGGTGCGCAGCAGGCGCAGCAGCTGCGCGTCGTCGGGACCGGGCGCGGCCAGTTGCCGGGTCGGCACGGAGCGGCGGGTATCGAGGTCGGCGAGGGACAGCATGGGCGATCCTGTGCTGGGGACGGCATGGTAGCCGCCGCATTCGGTAGGATGCGGCAAACACGGCAAGCGGGGACGACGATGGCGGTAATCGTGGGCGTGGCGCGGGAGACGGCGGCGGGCGAGCGCAGGACGGCGCTCACCCCGGAGACCTGCCGCAAGCTGGTGGCGGCCGGGTGCGCGGTGCAGGTGCAGCCGGGAGCGGGCGCCGGGGCGTTCTTCGCGGACGCGCTGTATGCCGAGGCCGGGGCCGAACTGCGCGAGGATGCGCTGGCCGCGGCCGACCTGGTGCTGTGCGTGCAGCCGCCGCCGGCCGCGGCGATCGCCGCGCTCAAGCCCGGCGCCGCGCTGGTCGGGCTGCTGCAGCCGCAGGCGGATGCGGCGCGCGGCCAGGCGATCCGGGAGCGCGGCATCGTGGCCTTCCCGCTGGAACGGTTGCCGCGCACCACCCGCGCGCAGGCGATGGACGTGCTCAGCTCGCAGGCCGGCATGGCCGGCTACAAGGCGGTGCTGATCGCGGCGGAACTGGCGCCGCGGTTCTTCCCGATGCTCACCACCGCGGCCGGCACCATCCGCCCGTCCAAGGTGCTGGTGATCGGCGCCGGCGTCGCCGGGCTGCAGGCGATCGCCACCGCCAAGCGCCTCGGCGCGCAGGTGGAGGGCTTCGACGTGCGCCCGGAGACGCGCGAGCAGATCGAATCCCTGGGCGGGCGTTTCCTCGACCTCGGCGTGTCCGCCGCCGGCGAGGGCGGCTACGCGCGGGCGCTGACCGACGAGGAGCGCGCGCTGCAGCAGCAGCGGCTGGCCGCGCACCTGCAGGGCATCGACGTGGTGGTGTGCACCGCCGCGGTGCCGGGGCGGCCGGCGCCGAAGATCCTCAGCGCGGCGATGGTGGCCGGCATGGCGCCCGGCAGCGTGATCGTGGACCTGGCGGCGGAGACCGGCGGCAACTGCGAACTGACCCGCCCCGGCGAGCGGGTGGAGGCCGGCGGCGTCACCATCGCCGGGCCGCTCAACCTGCCCTCGCTGGGCGCGCGCCATGCCAGCGAGATGTACGCGCGCAACCTGTACAACTTCGCCATGCTGCTGCTCAAGGATGGCGCGCTGGCGCTCGACTGGGACGACGAGCTCTTGGCCAAGACGGTCTGGCCGGAGCGCGCGCCCGCGGCCTGAGCCCGCCGCCGCGGCGCGGCCGGTTACTCAGTCCTGCGCGGCGGGGCGCGGCGGCGCCGGATGCGCCTGCAGCCACTGCTGGCGCTGCGCCGGGCCCATCTGCCGCCACTGCTCGAGGAAGGCGCGGCGCTGCTCGCGCGGCAGGTCGCGCAGGTAGTGGAACAGCGCGCGCGCCTCCTCGCGCTGGTGCGCCTGCATGTGCTCCCAGCGCTCGATCCCGGCGCGCGCCCGCGCCCGCTCCTGCGGCGGCATCGCCTGCCAGCGGCGGGCGCGTTCGAGCATGCGCGCGCGGTCGTCCGGGCTGGCGTTCCAGCGGTCGCGCAGGGGGGCGATCAGCAGCTCGCGCTGGGCCGGGGTGAGGCGATCCCAGTCCGGCAGCGGCGCGCCGGCGGCCGGCGCGGGCGGTGCGCTCTGCGCCAGCGCGGCCAGCGGCGCCAGCAGCAGGCTCAGCAACAGGAGGCGGGAGGGGCGGCGGACGGTCGGCATGGCATCACTCCATCGCCAGGCGGCGGGCATCGGCGGAGCCGAGCCAGGCGAAGAATTCGGGATCCTGGTCGAGCAGGGTGTCGGCGCGCGGGCGCGCCAGGGGCGTGGCGGGCGCGGACGTGGCGGGCGCCGTGGTGGTGGCCGCCGCGTCCGCAGTGGCCAGGGCCGCGACCGGGGCTGCCGCGCCGGGCGCGGGCGCGCGGTGCAACTGCAGTCCGAGCGCGAGTGCGCCGGCCGCGGCGAACGCCGCGACCGCCGGCCGCCAGCGCAGGGCCGGCGCGGGGCGGGCCGCCTGCCCGCGCAGGGCGGCGGCGCGGCGCTGCGCCAGCTGCGCGCGCACGCGCGGCGACAGCGCGCCCAGCGCCTCGGCATGGCGCGCACGCAGGGCGGCGTCGAACAGCAGGTCGCGGGCGGCGGCGTCGGACGATGGGGAGCGGGTCATCGGAAATCCTCCAGGCGTTGCTGCAGCGCTTCGCGCGCGCGCGACAGATGGGTCTTCACCGACCCCTCGCTGCAGCCCATGATGCGGGCGGTAGCGGCCACGTCCAGCTCCTCCAGCACGCGCAGGGTGAAGGCCTCGCGCTGGCGCGGCGGCAGCTCGCGCAGGGCGGCGCGGATGCGCGCCCAGGCCTCGCGGCCGGCATGCTGGCGCGCCGGATCCGGGCCGGCTTCGTCGGCCCAGTCCGGCTCGCTGCCGTCGGCGTCCGGTGCCGGCCGCAGCCAGCGCAGGCGCAGCAGGCCGCGGCGCTGCAGGTCCACGATCCGGTGGCGCAGGATGCTCCAGAACAGCGGCGTCCATTCCGTCGGCGGGCGGTCGCGGTAGCCGAGCATCTTCAGCATCGCGTCCTGGACCGCATCGAGCGCGTCCTCGCGCTGGCGCAGGGCCAGCTCGGCGAAGCGGAAGGCGCGCGCCTCGATCCCGGCCAGGAACTGCTCGAGCGTCTGCGGGCCGGCGGCAGCGGGGTCGGGCGGGGCATCCATCCGGGGCAGGGTAGCGGGGGCGAGCGGGCTGAGCAGCATGCGGGCGGCCGTGGTTGCTTGCGGATGAAACGCAAGGCGGCCGCCGCGGTTGACAGCCCCCGGCGCGACCCGCTCCATGGTTATGATGCGGTCAGTCCGATGGGGAGGCCGAACGTGGGCGACGGATTCGTGGCGCTGTACATCTTCATGCTCGCGGCGATCGCCGGGCACGTCATCATCAGCCGGGTGCCGGTGATCCTGCATACCCCGCTGATGTCCGGTTCCAACTTCATCCACGGGATCGTGCTGATCGGCGCGATGGTGGTGCTCGGGCACGCCGACACCCCGGCCGAGCAGGTGCTGGGCTTCGTCGCGGTGCTGCTGGGCGCCGGCAACGCCGCCGGCGGCTACGTGGTGACCGAGCGCATGTTGGAGATGTTCAAGTCCAGCAAGCAGGAGGGCGGCAAGTGAGCGTCCTCACCCTGGTCAAGCTGAGCTACTTCGTCGCCGCCACCCTGTTCCTGCTCGGCCTGCAGCGCATGGCCAGCCCGAAGACCGCGCGCAGCGGCATCCAGTGGGCGGGCGTGGGCATGCTGCTGGCGACCTTCGCCACCTTCTTCCTGCCGGGGATGCACAACCTGGCGCTGATGGCGGTGGCCATCGTGCTCGGGGTCGCGCTGAACTGGGTCTGGGGCCGCAAGGTGGCGATCACCGACATGCCGCAGATGGTGGCGCTGTTCAACGGCATGGGCGGCGGCAGCGCGGCCGCGATCGGCGCGATGGAACTGGTGCGCTGGAGCGCGGCGGGCCGGGCCGACAGCCGGGTGGCGGCGGTGCTGGCGGTGGTCGGCGCGCTGATCGGCGCGGTCTCGCTGACCGGCTCGGTCATCGCCTGGGCCAAGCTCGACGGGCGCATGGACAAGCGCTACACCTTCCCCGGCCAGCAGTGGTTCAACGCGCTCGTGGCCGTCGCCGCGGTGGTGTGCGGGGCGATGGCGCTGCACACCCTGGCGCTGCCGTGGATCGTCGCCTTCTTCGTGCTGGCGCTCGCGCTCGGCGCGCTGATGACGCTGCCGATCGGCGGCGCCGACATGCCGGTGGTGATCTCGCTGTACAACGCCTTCACCGGGCTGGCGGTGGCGTTCGAGGGCTACGTGCTCGGGATCGACGCGCTGATCATCGCCGGCACCATGGTCGGCGCGGCCGGCCTGCTGCTGACGCGGCTGATGGCCAAGGCGATGAACCGTTCGGTCAAGAGCGTGCTGTTCTCCAACTTCGGCGGCACGGCCGGCGGCGGGCAGGCGATCGCCGGCAGCATGAAGCCGATCGAGGCGGCCGATGCGGCGGCGATGATGGCCTATGCCGAGCGGGTGGTGATCGTGCCCGGCTACGGCATGGCGGTGGCGCAGGCCCAGCACAAGATCTGGGAGCTGGCGCAGCGCCTGATCGCGCGCGGGGTCAAGGTGAAGTTCGCGATCCACCCGGTGGCCGGGCGCATGCCCGGGCACATGAACGTGCTGCTGGCCGAGGCCGGCGTGCCCTACGACCTGATCGCGGACATGGACGACATCAACCCGGAGTTCCCCAACACCGACGTGGCGCTGGTGATCGGCGCCAACGACGTGGTCAACCCGGTGGCCAAGACCGATCCGTCCAGCCCGATCTACGGCATGCCGATCCTCGACGTGGTCAGCGCGAAGAACGTCATCGTGATCAAGCGCGGCAAGGGCACCGGCTTTGCCGGGATCGAGAACGCGCTGTTCTACGCCGACAACACGCGCATGCTGTACGGCGACGGCGCGGAGATGGCCAATGCGCTGGTCAGCGAGCTGAAGGCGCTGGACGGCGGCCACTGAGGCCGAGCCCCAGCGCCAGCCCCAGCGCCAGCAGGTACAGGCCCGCCTGCAGCGGGCCGTTGGCCAGCCGCGCCAGCTGCCAGGCAAACCAGGGCCCCATGTGCAGGGCCGATTCCCACGGGCGCTGGTCGAACGCCTGGCCGATCTGGCCGGCGGCGATGCCGTAGTTGGCCAGCACCACCACCAGCGCGGTGGCGGCGGTGGCCAGCAGCGCGCGCGCGGGGCCGGCGCGCCAGCCGGCCACCGCCAGCAGCCAGACCATGTCCAGCGCCGCCAGCGGCGCCAGCCATGCGCCGACCACGTCGAACGCGAGCGCGGTCAGCACCCAGAACGCGGTGAAGCCGAGCAGGCCGAGCACCAGCAGCGGCAGGGCATACCAACGCGGGGCGGGCGGGGTCGGCAAGGCGGGCGGGGCGGCGGCGGGGCGCGGCAGGATAGCCGATCGCCCGCCGCCGCGGGCGGGGCCGCCGGCCCCGCCCGGCGTCGCTTCAGAAGCGCACGCGCAGCAGCACGCCGTAGCTGCGGTCGCGGCCGGCGATCACGGTCGGGATGCCGAACAGCAGCCCGGTGTTGCCGGCGTCGATCAGGTACTTCTTGTTGGCCAGGTTCTCGCCCCACACCGACAGGTCCCAGTGCCGGCCGAAGCGCACGCCCGCGCGCAGCCCGACCAGCCCGTAGCCGGGCTGGTACAGGTTGGGCTGGTTGGCGTCCTCGAAGTACACCCCGGAGCGGTAGCTGTAGCCCGGGCGCAGGTACAGGCTGGTGCCGCCGTCGAGCGGGATCGTCCAGTCCATGCCCAGCGCGAGGGTGTTCCTCGGCATCAGCCGGAAGCGGTTGCCGGCCAGCTGCTGCGGGCGGCCGCTGCCGTCGAAGGCGTTGAAGCCGCCGTCGATGTAGGCGTAGGTCAGCCACGCCTGCAGGTCCGGATCGATCCGCCAGTACAGCGAGGATTCCAGCCCCGCGGCGTGCGCCTTGCCGGCGTTGGTGGTGACGAAGAACGGCGGCGGCGTCGGGTTCTGCACCGAGGCCTGGAAGTTGGTGTAGTCGTAGTAGAACACCGACAGGTCGTACACGAAGCGGCCGCCGAGGGCGTCGCCCTTCAGCCCCAGCTCGTAGTTCCACACGATCTCGGCCGGGATCTCGCTGGTGCCGAGGTCGCTGACGTTGATCATGTTCGGGCGGCGCCCGCGTGAGACGTTGGCGTAGGCGTTCAGGTGCTCGTCGATGCGCCAGCCCAGCACCGCGCGCCCGACCCAGGAATTCCAGCGGCCGCGCCCGTACAGCCAGCCGCTGGTGGCCGGGAACAGCAGGTTCGTGCACGGATTGGGCAGGGCGCAGATCGGCACCGTGCGCCCGGAAAGGAAGTAGCCCAGCGCCGAGCCGTTGCCGGCATCGGCGTGGTAGCCGTAGGTGGCGTTCTCGTGGGTGGCGCGCACGCCGACGGTCAGCGACCAGGCGTCGTTGAACTTCCAGGTGCCGTCGGCGAACAGGTCGAAGCTGCGGATCTTGGCACTGTTGCCGAAGCGCTCGCGGTGGTCGGGGTTGAGCGGCAGCGGCAGCAGCCCACCGCCGGGCAGCGGCAGGGCCAGCGCGCCGACCGCGGTGTTCGGGCTCAGGTCCGGCTTGAGCAGCGGCACCACCGGGAACAGCCCGCCGGACGCGGCGTTCAAGAGCGGCGAGAACAGCGCGTACAGCTGGCGCTCGTCGCCCTGGTAGGCGAGGTCGCGCTTGGCGGTCTCCTCGAACCAGGAGCCGCCGAGGAAGCCGCTGAAGCGGCCGCCGTCGTCGTAGTTCAGGCGCAGCTCCTGGCTGAACTGGCGGCCGCTGGCGTCTTCGTCGAATTCGATCAGGTCCGCCTGCGAGCCGTCGGCATCGAACTTGTCGGTGCTGTCGAAGCGGCGCCAGCCGGTGATGGTGGACAGGCTCCAGCTGTCATTGAGGAACACGTTGCCGAGCAGGGTTGCGCCGTACACGTCGCGGTCGGTGCCGAGCGCGCGCCCGCGCTGGTTGTTGGCCACGTACGGGTCGAGACTGCCGCGGGTGTTGGGGATCACCTGGCTGCGGAACGCGGTGCCCGGCGGGGTGTCGTGCTGGTAGTTCAGGATCAGGTCGAAGTCGGCGCGGTCGCCGGCGGCGAAGTGCAGCGAGGCGCGCAGGGCGCGGGTGTCCTTGCCCTGCAGGGTGCCGCCGTCGAGGTTGCGCACGTAGCCGTCGCGCTTCTCGTAGAACGCCGCGATGCGGCCCTGCACGCCCTCGCCGAGGTCGGTGTTGTAGACTCCGGTGAACTTGCGCCAGGCGTCGCTGCCCAGGCCCAGCTCGAAGCCGCCGCCGGTGCCCGGCACCGCCTTGTTCTGGATCAGGTGGATCGCGCCGATCTCCGCGGCGCGTCCGAACAGGGTGCCCTGCGGGCCACGCAGGACCTCCACCCGCTGCATGTCGAACATCTCCACCGAGGAGCCGCGCGCGCGGCTGATCGACACCCCGTCCTGGAACAGCGAGATGCGCGGCTCCTGGGTCGGATCGTCGAGGTCGGCGGTGATGCCGCGGATCGAGATGCTCGGGTTGGTCACGCTCTGGGTGCGCACCTCCAGGCCCGGGATCAGCGAGCCCAGGTCGCCGTAGTCCTGGATCCCCTGGCGCTGCAGGAAGTCGCCGGTGTAGGCGCTGATCGAGATCGGCACCTCCTGGATCTGCTGCTCGCGCTTCTGTGCGGTGACCACGATGCGGTCCAGTTCCTTGGCCTCCTTGCCGGCGGCGGGCTTCGCCTGCGCTGCGGGCGCCTGCTGGGCGTGCGCGCCGGCGGCGGCGAGGCCGGCCAGCAGGGCGAGGGCGAGGACGTGCGGGCGCGCGCGGCGCGCGGCGAGCGGTCGGGACATCGGCAATCTCCGCGGGAGTCGGTCGGGCGCGGCGGCGGGCCTCCCTCCCGCGCGACGCGATCAATGCGCGGGTTATAGCGCATCGTCGTGGCGGGCGTGCGCATGCCGCCCAAGCCCGTCTCCGCCGCGGTAGTAGAATGGCGACCCGTCCACGAATGTCTGGCATGTATTCCCGCAGCAGCGAACCCGTCCGCTTCGAGCGCGATTGCCCCGCAGTGCGGGTGCCGTCCGGCGAGGCAGTGACGCTGCCGGCCGGCACCGTCGGCTATATCACCCAGTCGCTCGGCGGCAGTTGGACGGTGTTCGTGGAGGGCAACCTGGTGCGGATCGCCGGACAGGACGGCGATGCCATCGGCAAGACCCCGCCGCCGCCGATCACGCTGCCGGCCGGGGCCAGCGACGAGGACGTGGAGCGCCTGGTCTGGCAGCAGCTGCGCACCTGCTTCGATCCGGAGATCCCGGTCAACATCGTCGAGCTCGGCCTGGTGTACGCCGCCGAGGTGCGCACCCGCGAGGACGGCCAGCGCGAGGTCGCGGTGCGCATGACCCTGACCGCACCCGGCTGCGGCATGGGCGAGATCCTGGTGGACGACGTGCGCAGCAAGCTGCGGCTGATCCCGACCGTGGCCGAGGCCGACGTCGAGCTGGTGTTCGACCCGCCCTGGCACCACGGGATGATGTCCGAGGTCGCCAAGCTCGAGACCGGGATGCTGTAACCGCGTACGACGCTGCGGGCGGCGATGGATTCACGCGAAACTATGATGCGCCGCACAAAACGGCGCCGCTGCTACCTGCGCCGCGGCCGGCCCACGCCCGCCCGGAGCCGCATTCCAGCGCGGTTTGCGCGTCTCCGCGCGGGGGCGGCGTGCGGGCGCCGGGTTCGCGGTGCGACCGCCGCTTGACGACCGGATTTCACATCCCTGACAGTCAAACCCGCTTCGGGAACCGTTCAGGTTCCGGAGCGTCCGCGACCGGCGGGGAACGGCTTCGGCCGGCCGGCGCGGGCCCACGGCCGGCGATGGGGGCATCGCCGGTTTGTTTTTCACCACAGTCGAACTCCAGGGAACCCAATTCCGTGAATCAGCGTCCGATGAACCTCCTGGCCGTGGCGATCGCGCTCGGCCTGTGCAGCACTGCGGCCTACGCGGCCGACCGTACCGACCTGCACCAGAAGGACCTGGGCCAGCTCCGCCAGCAGTACGCGGCCGCCGTCGCGGCCAACCAGGGGGTCGCCGCGCCGATGGCGCACACCCGCCACGCCCAGCTCATCGGCGCGGATGCCGACAGCCGCCTGCTGATGCAGGTCAAGCGTCCGGAGGCGGCGCGCGGCATGACCCACTACCGCTACACCCAGACCTGGCGGGGCATCCCGGTGTTCGGCGAGGGCATCGTGGTCAGCGAGGACGCCGCCGGCAACCCGCGCGCGCTGTTCGGCAACCTGATCAGCGGCATCGGCCGCGACATCGCTTCCACCACCCCGCGCCTGGCCGCCGCCAATGCGCTCGGGATCGCCAAGCAGCAGCGCCTCGGCGCGCGCCTGTCGGCCTACCAGACCCGCGACGAGAAGTCGGACCTGGTGATCTTCGTGGACGATGCCGGCCGCGCCCACCTGGCTTACGCGGTGAGCTTCTTCGCCGACGGCGAGCAGCTGGCGCCGACGCGCCCGATGGTGCTGGTGGACGCCAACAGCGGCGCCATCCTCAAGCAGTGGGACAACCTCCAGCACGCGCAGATCGGCACCGGCCCGGGCGGCAACCAGAAGACCGGCCAGTACGAGTACGGCACCAACTATGGCTACCTGGACGTGGCGCAGAGCGGCAGCACCTGCACCATGAACAACGCCAACGTCAAGACCGTCAACCTCAACAACGCCTCCACCAACACCAGCACCACCGCGTTCTCCTACACCTGCCCGCGCAACACGGTGAAGCAGATCAACGGCGCCTATTCGCCGCTGAACGACGCCCACTACTTCGGCGGGGTGATCTTCAACATGTACCAGGCCTACCTGGGCCGCGCGCCGCTGACCTTCCAGCTGGTGATGAAGGTGCATTACAAGACCAACTACGAGAACGCCTACTGGGACGGCAGCGCCATGACCTTCGGCGACGGCGCCAGCACGTTCTACCCGCTGGTGAGCCTGGACGTGGCCAGCCACGAGGTCTCGCACGGCTTCACCGAGCAGAACTCCAACCTGACCTATTCCGGCCAGTCCGGCGGCATCAACGAGGCGTTCTCCGACATGGCCGGCGAGGCCGCGGAGTTCTACGCGCGCGGCAGCAACGACTGGCTGGTCGGCGCGGAGATCTTCAAGGGCAGCGGCGCCCTGCGCTACATGTGCAACCCGACCCAGGACGGGGTGTCGATCGACAACGCCGCCAACTGGACCAGCACGATGGACGTGCACTACAGCTCGGGCGTGTACAACAAGGCGTTCTGCACCCTGGCCAAGAAGACCGGCTGGGACACCGCCAAGGCGTTCCGGGTGTTCGCGCGCGCCAACGACCTGTACTGGACTTCCAGCACCAACTTCAACCAGGGTGCCTGCGGCGTGCAGACCGCTGCATCCGACCTCGGCTACAGCGTGGCCGACGTCACCTCCGCGTTCTCGGCGGTCGGGGTGAGTTGCCCCACCAGCTCGGGCGGCACGGTGGTGCTCAACGTCAACCTGCCGACGGTCAGCAGCGGGTCGTGGTCGTCCACCTACACGGTCAGCATCCCCAGCGGCACGACCCAACTGGTCGTGGCCACTTCCGGCGGCACCGGCGATGGCGACCTGTACGTGCGCAAGGGTGCGGCCCCGACCACCACCAGCTACACCTGCCGGCCGTACCTGTCGGGCAACAACGAGACCTGCACTATCAGCAACCCGACCGCGGGCAGCACCTACTACATCGCGGTGCGGGCGTACTCGACCTTCTCCGGCGTCAATCTGAAGGCGACCCGTACGCCCTGAGGCGGGCAGCCCGGCCGCGTCGCCTGTCAGGCGCGGCCCGGCCGACACCTGGCCCCGGCCCTGTGCCGGGGCCTTTCTTTTTGCGCGCCCTCGGGGCGCGCGCGGCCGGGGGTCAGCCGGCCTCCTCGAAGCGGTTGGCCTCGACGTTCTTGCGCACCCGCGCCGGGTCCCAGATGCGCCCGTTCATGGCGATGTAGACCCCTGGTGGCAGCACCTGCACCGCACCGACTGCGCAGCCGATGTTGAACTCCGCGTCCGACCCCTGGAACCGCGCCGGGTTGAGCGCGCCGGTCAGGACGATGGTCTTGCCGGGGATGCCGGCCAGCACGCGCGCGGTCTGGACCATGGTGTCGGTGCCGTGGGTGACCAGCACCCGGGTTTCTTCCTGGGCGGCGATGGTCGCGCGCAGCAACTGGCGGTCGGCGTCGGTCAGTTCCAGCGAGTCCTTGCGCAGCAGCGGGATGACGTGGAAGCGGAACGCGACCTCCAGTTCCTGCAGGATGCGGCCGATCTGCGGTTCGCCGACCTGGTAGTCGGACTTGGCGTCGAAGTAGACCTTGTCGATGGTGCCGCCGGTGGTGACGATGAGCAGGGTGTCCATGCCCGCCATTGTCCCGCAAACCGCGGACGCGGGCAGCGCTCAGAACGGCCAGGGCAGGGCCAAGAGGTCCAGCAGCGGCTGCAGCAGGCTGCCGTAGGCCAGGGCGCGCGCGGTGTCGGCGCGCAGCGGCTGGCGCACCTGCGCGGCGCTGGCGGTGCGCACGCTGCGTTCGGCGCGGTGGAAGGCCAGGCAGGCCGGGTCGAACGGGAGCCCGCAGTCGTCCAGCAGGGCGCGGATGCGCGCCTCGGGTGCGGCCAACAGGTCCTCGTACACGTGCAGGTGGATGCGCGCCGGGTCGCGCGCGCGCCACTGCTGCATGGCATGCGCGCAGCCCTGCATGTACAGCGCGATGTCGGCCATGTCGTTGGCGAAATGCGGCTGGCTGTAGAAGGGCTGCTTGAAGCACGACCACGCCGTCTCCAGCGGGTCGCGGCGGGTCTCGATGATGGTCGCGCCGGGCAGCATGGCGCGCAGGATGCCGGCGTGCTTCCAGTTGTCTGGCTGCTTGTCGGTCTGGCGCGGCCGCCGCCGGCGCCAGCGCGCGGTGCGCGCGAGGTAGTCGCGGCCCAGCCGGTGCCAGTCCTCGGCGCTGGCCTGTGCCACCCACTGCGGGTAGGGCTGGCCGCGGCGCCGGGATTCCTGCTGGAGCACGATCCCGAGGTCGGGCAGCTCGCTGGCGCCCTCGACCTGCGGGTGCGCCGCCAGGATCTGCTCGAACAGGGTCGAGCCGGAGCGCGGCAGGCCGACGATGAAGATGACCTCCTCGCCCAGCCGTGGATCCACCGGCGCGGGCAGCGTGGCGGTCGCCGCCAGCGCCTGCTGCACGTAAGTGCGGAAGGCCTCCGCGCTCCACGGTGTCAGCCGCTTCTGCAGGGCGTTGGCGGCGGTGAAGGCGTCCAGCGCCGCGCGCGGCTGGCCGCGGTCCTCTTCCAGCCGCCCGAGCGCGAACAGCATGGCGATGCGGTCCGGTGCGGGCAGGTCGCGGCGTGCCAGCTGCGCCTGCAGCGCGGCCGCGTCCGCTGCCCCCAGCGGGCGCGTCTTGAGGTTGGACAGGCCGCGCCAGGCGTCGCCGCAGGCCGGATCGACGGCCAGCGCGGCGCGGTACTCGCGCTCGGCGTCGTCCAGGCGGCCGGCGTGCAGCAGCGCGTCCGCCAGCAGCACGCGCGGGGGCAGCGCCTGCGGCGCCAGCGCGCAGGCGCGCTCGAGGGTCGCGATCGCGGCGGCGGTCTCGCCGCGCAGCTGGTGGTTGCGGCCGCGGTTGTACCAGGCCACCGCCAGCTGCGGGTCCAATGCGCAGGCCGCCTCCCACGCCGCGAGCGCGGCCTCGCCCTCGCCGCAGGCGTTGAGCAGGTTGCCGTATTCGCAGCGCAGGGCGGCATGCCCGGGGTGGCGGGCGAGTCCCGCTTCCAGCACGGCGCGCGCGTGCGCCGGCTGGCGCCGGTGCAGCAACAGGCTGGCCTGCAGGACCAGCACCTCGGGCGCGTCCGCGCACAGCGCCTGCGCCCGCGCGAGCAGGCGCTCGGCCGCGGCGGGCGCGCCCGTGCGCAGGGCGCGCGCGGCCTCCTGCAGCAGGGCCCGGGCCGCGGCCGGCAGCGCGCTCATCGCCGTTGCAGGCGGGCGCGCAGCCCGGGCAGGCTCACCCGCACCACCACGGCCACCGCGAGCGCCGCCGCCAGCAGCGCCGGCAGGCGTTCGCCGGGGCGGGTCCAGGCCACCATCACCCCGTGGCTGAACCACAGCAGGGCGAGCAGCCCGGCGGCGAAGCCGGCACGCCGCCCACCGCGCCAGACCAGCCCTGCCAGCAGCAGCGGCGGCAGTGCGAACACCAGCAGCGCCGCGACGCGGTGGCGGTCCGGCCAGAACCACAGGGCGTACAGCGCAGCCAGCGCCAGCAGCGCCGCGATCAGCGCACGCGCGTCGCTCATGGCGCCAGCCGGGCGGCCAGCTGCGCCACCCGCCGCCCGAGCGCGCGCGCCAGCCGGGCTTCGTCCTCGCTCGGCTCGGGGTCGTCGTGTGGCCCGGCGACATGGCTGGCCCCGTACGGGGTGCCGCCGCCGCGGGTGGTGGACAGGGCCGGCTCGGTGAACGGGAGGCCGGCGATCACGCAGCCGTGGTGCAGCAGCGGCACCAGCATGGTCAGCAGGGTGGATTCCTGCCCGCCGTGCTGGGTGGCGGTGGAGGTGAACACCGCGGCCGGCTTGCCGACCAGGGTGCCGCTCGCCCACTCGGCGCCGAGGCCGTCGAGGAAATGCTTGACCGGCGCGGCCATGTTGCCGAACCGGGTCGGGCTACCGAGCAGCAGGCCGGCGCATTCGGCCAGATCGCGGCGCTCCACATAGGGCGCGCCGGCTTCCGGCTCCGGCGGGGCCGCGACCTCCGTCACCGGTGCCACCGGCGGCACGGTGCGCAGGCGCGCCTGCATCTGCGGCACTTCGCCGATGCCGCGCGCGATCTGGCGCGCCAGCCGCGCCACCGAGCCGCCGCGGCTGTAGTACAGGACCAGGATGTCGGGCATGCCAATCCGGGAACGGGCGGGGCGCGCAGTGTCGCATGCGCGCGCGCGCCGGTGGCAAGCACCGGTGCCGGGGGTGGCCGCTGGCCGTGCGGTGGCGTGCGCGCCGCGCCTGCCGCCGCGGGCGCGGCCGCGTGCGGGGATCGGGTAGGCTGCACGGATGGAACCGTTCGTCCTCCTCCGGCGCTGGGGCGGCCACCTGCGCGATCCGGCGCGCTGGACCGCGTTCGCGCGCTTCGCGGTGCGCCGCCTGCTGGAGGACCGCGTGTTCGAGGCTGCCGGCGCGCTCGCCTACACCACCGTGTTCGCGGTGGTGCCGCTGAGCATGGTCGCGCTCGGGGTGCTGTCCGCGTTCCCGGTGTTCGAGCAGTGGCGCGACGCGCTGACCGGGTATGTGTTCGCCAATTTCGTGCCGAGCGCGGCGCACAAGGTGTCCGACTACCTGACCGAATTCACCGCCAGCACCAAGTCGCTGACCGCGGCGGGTGCGGTGGCGCTGATCGTCTCGCTGCTGGTGACCCTGGGCAGCATCGAGGCCGTGTTCAACCGGATCTGGCGGGTGCCCAGCGCGCGCCCGCGCCTCGGCCGGTTCCTGGTGTACTGGACGGTGCTGACCCTGGGCAGCCTGATGGCGGCGGCCAGCCTGGCGCTGTCCACCCGCTTCTTCGCGCTGGCGGTGTTCGAGACCCTGCCCGGGCGCTGGCTGGAGGCCGTGCTGCTGCGGCTGGCGCCGGTCGTGATCGAACTGCTGGCGATCGCGGCGCTGTTCAAGGTGGTGCCGCACCGCAGCGTGGCCTGGCGGCATGCGCTGGCCGGTGCGCTGCTGTCGATGCTGCTGTTCGAGCTGATCAAGTGGGGGCTCGGGCTGTACCTGGACAGCTTCGACTCCTACCAGAAGATCTACGGCGCGGTCGCGTTCGTGCCGATCTTCATGCTGTGGATCTACCTCAGCTGGGTGTCGGTGCTGGTCGGCGCCTCGTTCGCCTCCGCGCTGTCGGCCTTCCGCTACCTGCCGGCCGCACAGCGGCTGCCGGAGGGGCAGGAGCTGTACGGCCTGCTGCGCCTGCTCGGGCGGCTGTACCAGGCCCGCCGCCAGGGACGCGGCCTGCACGTCGGGCAGGTGCAGGCGCTGGAGCCGGGCCTGACCGACGCGCTGATCCAGCAGTTCCTGCAGCGACTGGCCCGCGCCGGGGTGGTGGTACGCGCCGAGGACGGCCAGTGGCTGCTGGCGCGCGACCTCGAGCACTACGGGCTGGACGCGCTGTACGCCGCAGCCGGGTTGCGGCTGCCGTTGGAGGCCGGGACGCCACCGCCGGGGGCGGACGACCCCCTGGGGCGCGCGGTGCTGGCTACCCTCGACGACCTGCGCCAGCCCCTGCGCGAGCGCCTGCGGCGGCCGGTCGCCGCCATCTACCAGGGATTGCCCGATCCATGAGCCTGTCCACCCGCCGCCACTTCCTGCCCTGGCTGACGGCCGCGCTGCTGCTGGCCGCCTGCCAGCGCCAGCCGCCCGCGCCGTCGGCCGCACCCGGCGCCGTGCCCGCCCCGCCGGCCGCGCCGACCCCGCCCAAGCCGCCACCGGCGGCCACCGCAGAGCGACCGCAGCTGCGCCTGCCCGGCGTCGACGGCGGCCAGTACGACCTCGCCGCCCACCGCGGCCACTGGGTGGTGGTGAACTACTGGGCGACCTGGTGCGCGCCGTGCCTGAAGGAGATGCCGGAGCTGTCGGCCCTGCACGCGCTGCGCGACCACATTGAGGTGGTCGGGGTCGCGTTCGAGGACACCACGGTGCAGGCCCTGCGCGCGTTCCTGGCCAAGCGCCCGGTGGCCTATCCGGTGGTGCTGGCCGACGTGTACGCGCCGCCGCCGGACTTCGAGGTGCCGCGCGGGCTGCCGATGACCTGGCTGATCGCGCCCGACGGGCGGATGGTGCGCCGCTTCACCGGCCCGGTGACCGCGCGCGAGCTGGAGCAGGCGATCGCCGACGCCGGCGGTCCGTCAGTGCCGGCCGGAGAAGGTGCCCACCAGTAGCCAGGCATTGAGGGCGATGATCAGCGCGGTCACCGCCCAGCCGAGCAGGTCGATCGCGCGGGTGTTGGCGAGCGCGCCCATCAGCTCGCGGCGGCGGGTGAACAGCAGCAGCGGCACCAGCGCGAACGGGATCCCGAATGACAGCACCACCTGCGAGAACACCAGCACCCGGGTCGGGTCGAGCCCGAGCAGGATCACCGCCACCGCCGGCAGCGCGGTCAGGGTGCGGCGCAGCCACAGGCTGATGCGGAAGCCGACGAAGCCCTGCATCACCACCTGCCCGGACAGGGTGCCGACCGCGCTGGAGGACAGCCCGCTGGCCAGCAGCGCCACCGCGAACGCGCCGGCGGCGAGCGGGCCGAGGGTGTGGTCCATCTTCGCCCACACGCTGCCGAGGTCGTCCATCCCGCGCTCGCCGGCGAAGGCGCCGGCGGCGATCGCCAGCATCGCCAGGTTGATCAGCCCGGCCACGCCCATCGCCAGCAGCACCTCGCGCCGGGTCTGGCGCATCAGCGCCGGCTTCTCGTCCTCCGGCACCTGCAGCCGGTGCTGGGTCAGGCTGGAATGCAGGTAGATCACGTGCGGCATCACGGTGGCGCCGAGGATGCCGACCGCCAGGTAGGTCGCCTCCGGCCCCGGCAGGCGCGGCAGCAGCAGGCCCTCCAGCGCCGGCGCGGCCGCGACGTGGGTGAACAGCAGCTGCACCCCGAAGGTCAGCGCGATCACCCCGACCAGCGCCGCGATCGCCAACTCGATCCCGCGGAAGCCCTGCTGCTCGAGGTACAGGATGCCCATGGTCGCGGCGAACGCGAGCAGCACCGAGACCTCCATCGGCAGGCCCAGCAGCAGGTGGAAGCCGAGGGTGGCGCCGAGGAACTCGGCAAGGTCGGTGAAGATCGCCACCACCTCCGCCTGCACCCAGTAGAACCACACCAGCGGCTTCGGCCAGCGGTCGCGGATCACCTCCGGCAGGTTCTTGCCGGTGGCGATCCCGAGCTTGGCCGACAGCCCCTGCACCAGCATCGCCATCAGGTTGGCCCACAGCACCACCCACAGCAGGGTGTAGCCGAACTGCGCGCCGGCCTGCAGGTTGGTGGCGAAGTTGCCGGGGTCGATGTAGGCCACCGAGGCGATCACCGCCGGGCCGATGAACGGCAGCAGGCGCATCCGCCCCTGGCCGCGCAGGGCATCCAGGGCGGCGGCGCGGGTGCGGGCGTCGAGCCGGGCGGCGAAGCTGTCCATGGGCGCATCGGAAGCCGGGTGCGGATGCGGCAGGCCGAAGCGGTGCGCCCGGATCAGGGCCGCGGCCCGCTGCAGCACGCCAGGCGCCACGCTAGTCGATTCGTAGGGCTCGGACATTCGGTTCGCTGGATCGCCGCGATCGGCGGGGTGCATGGGCGACAGGATGCCGCGCCTGCGTGCACGCGCCGTCGACGGCGCTCACCCGGGCTGCCAGGACGGGATCGGGCGCAGGCCGTGGAAGCGCTCGCGCAGGGGCTTGCCCGCCAGCGGCGGCAGGTCGAACACCGGCTCCGGGACCTGGGTATCCGGCAGGTGGTCGAGCAGGTGGCGCAGCAGGGTCAGGCGGCCGCGGCGCTGGTCGTTGAAGTCCACCAGCGTCCACGGCGCATGCCGGGTGTGGGTGGCCGCCAGCATGTCCGCGCGGGCGCGGGTGTAGTCGGCGTAGCGGGTGCGCGCGGCCACGTCCACCGGCGAGAGCTTCCAGCGCTTGAGCGGGTCGTCGCGGCGCTCGGCGAAGCGGGCCTCCTGTTCGGCCTGGTCGCAGGTCAGCCAGTACTTGAACAGCAGGATGCCGTCGTCCACCAGCAGCTTCTCGAACACCGGCACCTGCTTCAGGAACGCGGCGACCTGCGCTTCGCTGGCGTAGCCCATCACCCGTTCCACCCCGGCGCGGTTGTACCAGCTGCGGTCGAACAGCACGATCTCGCCGGCGGCCGGCAGGTGCGGCACGTAGCGCTGGAAGTACCACTGGGTGCTTTCGCGTTCGGTCGGCTTGGGCAGCGCCACCACCCGGAACTGGCGGGTGTCCAGGTGCTGGCTGATGGCCTTGATCACGCCACCCTTGCCGGCGGTGTCGCGGCCCTCGAACAGCACCAGCAGGCGCTTGCCGGCATGCCGCAGCCAGCGCGCGGCGGCGTCCAGCTCGAGCAGCATCGGCTCCAGCGCCGCCTCGTAGGCCTTGCGCTTGAGCGGCTTCATGCCGGCTTGCGCCGCCGAGGTGTGGGCCGGGAGGGGCTTTCGCCCTTCGGCGCACCGGCGGCCAGCCCGCGCGCCACCTCCAGGAGCGCGCCCTGCTGGCGCGGCGACAGCGCGCGGTAGGCGGCCAGCAGCTGGTGCTCGCCGCGGGTGCGCGCCGGGTCCAGGGTCTGCGCCAGCTCCGCCAGCAGCGCGCCGGCCGGCACCCCGAAGGCGCGCGCGAGGGCGTCGATCTGGTCGCGCCCGGGCAGGGTCTCGCCCTTCAGCCAGGCGTTGACGGTGTCGATCCCGGCGCGCGGGATGGCGGTCGCCAGCTCGGCCACGCTCAGGCCGGAGGCCTTGCGCAGCAGCCGCAGGGTGGCATCCAGCGGCGGCATGCTCACTCGCGCAGGCGCGGCCGCAGCTGGGCCAGGTTGCAGGGCCGGGTGCGGCTGTCCAGCTGGGCGCGGATGATCTGCTCCCAGGCGGTGCGACAGGCCGAGGTCGAGCCGGGCAGGGCGAACACGAAGGTGGCGTTGGCCAGCCCGGCGAACGCGCGCGACTGCAGGGTGCTGGTGCCGATCTCCTGATAGCTCAGCGCGCGGAACAGCTCGCCGAAGCCGTCCATCTCCTTGTCCAGCAGCGGGCGCAGCGCCTCCGGGGTGCCGTCGCGGCCGGTGAAGCCGGTGCCGCCGGTGGTCAGGATGCCGTCCACCGCGGGGTCGGCGATCCAGCGCGAGACGACCGCGCGCAGCGCATAGCGGTCGTCCGGCACGCGCGCGCGCTCGTGCAGGCGATGCCCGGCCTCGGCCAGCGCGGTGGCGAGGTAGTCGCCGGAACGGTCGTCGTCGGCGCCGCGGGTGTCGGACACCGTGAGCACGCACAGCGACAGCGGCAGGAACTGCGGATCGGCGGCAGGCATGGCCGCAGTGTAGCGCCGGCGGCGGCGGATGCCAGCGCCCGCCGGCCCCCTGCGCCGCGCTCAGCCGCCCTCGGCCAGGCGCGCCAGCGCCTCGGCCTGGGCCTGCTGGCGCAGGCGCGTGATCAGCGGGTCGAGGTCGCCCTCGAGGATGGCCGGCAGCGCGTACAGGGTCAGCCCCTCGACCCGGTGGTCGGTGACCCGCCCCTGCGGGAAGTTCCAGGTGCGGATGCGCTGGCTGCGGTCGCCGCTGCCGACCTGCTGGCGGCGCTCGGCGGCGGTGGCGGCGGCGCGCCGCTCGCGCTCGGCCTCCACCAACAGCGCGCGCAGGCGCCGCAGCGCCTGCTCGCGGTTGGCGTGCTGGCTGCGCTCGCCCTGCGCCTCGACCACGGTGCCGCTCGGCAGGTGGGTGATGCGCACCGCCGATTCGGTCTTGTTGACGTGCTGGCCGCCAGCGCCGGAAGCGCGGAAGGTGTCGATCTTGAGGTCGGCCGGATTCAGCGTGACCTCCACCTCGCCCGGCTCCAGCGCGATCACCGCGACCGTCGCGGCGGAGGTGTGGATGCGGCCTTGCGCCTCGGTCGCCGGCACCCGCTGCACGCGATGGGTGCCGGCCTCGTACTTGAGGCGGGCGTAGGCGCCCTCGCCCTCGATGCGGGCGATGATCTCCTTGTAGCCGCCGTGCTCACCGGGATTGGCCGATTCGACCTCGACCCGCCAGCCCTGGGCTTCGGCGTAGCGCGCGTACATCCGGAACAGGTCGCCGGCGAACAGCGCCGCCTCGTCGCCGCCGATACCGGCGCGGATCTCCAGGTACAGGCCGCCGTCGTCACGGGCGTCCTGCGGTACCAGCTGCGCCAGCAGGTCGGCCTCCAACTGGGCGAGCCGCGCCTGCGCCGCGGCGATCTCGGCCTCGGCCAGCGTGCGCAGCTCCGGGTCGGCGCGCAGGGCCTGCGCGGCAGCCAGGTCGGCGCGCGCCTGGGCCTCGGCGGCGAGCGCGTCGGCGAGCGGCTGCAGGCGGGCGAACTCGCGCGAGAGCGCGCGGAAGCGGGCGGGGTCGGCGGCGATCGCGGGGTCTGCCAGCAGGCGTTCGACTTCCTCGCGGCGCTCGCGCAGGGCCTCGAGCCGGCGGCGCAGGTGCGGGCTCATGGGTCGGCGCGGTCCGGCGGTTCGCCGGCCTCCGCCGGCGGCGGGAACAGGCGTTCGACCGCGCGCGCCAGCTCGGCATCGTCTTCCAGCGCGGCTTCGCGCAGGGCCACGGTGGGCGCGTGCAGCAGGCGGTTGGTCAGGGTGTGCGCCAGCAGCTCCAGCGCCTGCTCCGGCGGCAGCCCGGCGGCCAGCTGCGCGCGCGCCTTGGCCAGCGCGTGCGCGCGCGCCGCCTCGCCGTGCGCGCGCAGGCGCAGCAGCGGCTGCTGGCGGCTGGCCGCGGTCAGCTGCTCCACGAAGCGCGCGGTCTGCAGGGCCACGATCGCCTCCGCCTGCTCGGCCGCCTCGCGCCGGCTGCGGCGGTTTTCCTCGATCGCCTGCTGCAGGTCGTCCACGGTGTAGAGGAAGGCGTCGCGCAGCTCCGCCACGTCCGGCGCGATGTCGCGCGGCACCGCCAGGTCGATCAGCAGCATCGGCCGGTGCCGGCGCCGGTGCAGGGCGCGCTCGACGTGCGCGCGTTCGAGGATCGGGCGCGGGCTGGCGGTGGCGGCGATCACGATGTCGGCTTCGGCCAGGTGCGGCTCGAGGTCGGCCAGCGGCAGCGCGTAGCCGCCGTGGCGGCTGGCCAAGGCCTGCGCATGCGCGAGGGTGCGGTTGGCGACCAGCAGCCGGCGCACGCGCGCCTCGACCAGGTGGCGTGCGGCCAGTTCGATGGTCTCGCCGGCGCCGATCAGCAGCACGGTGGACTCGCTGGGCCGCGCGAAGTTGTCCTGCGCCAGGCGCACCGCGGCCGAGGCCACCGAGACCGGGTTGGCGCCGATCCGGGTATCGGTGCGGGCGCGCTTGGCGGTGGCGAAGGCTTGCTGGAACAGGCGGTCGAGTGGCCCGCCGAGGGTTCCGGCCGCGCGGGCGGCGGCCCAGGCCTGCTTGACCTGGCCCAGGATCTGCGGCTCGCCCAGCACCAGCGAGTCCAGCCCGGTCGCGACCCGGAACAGGTGGCGCACCGCATCGCCGTCGCGGTGGTGGTACAGGTAGGCGTGCAGGTCCTCGCCGGCGTCCGGGTGGTGCGCCAGCCAGTCGGCGAGCGCGCGGCCGTCGCCCTCGGCGCGCGCGTACAGCTCGGTGCGGTTGCAGGTGGACAGCAGCACCGCCTCGTGTACGCCCGGTAGCGCATGCACCGCGCGCAACGCCGGCGCCAGCGCCTCGGCGGCGAACGCCACCTTCTCGCGCAGGGCGACCGGCGCGGTCTGGTGGTTGATGCCGAGGGCGTGCAGGTTCATGCGGCGCGGGCGCGATCCATTCAGGTGCCTGCGCTAAGCTGCGGGCACGAATCCATCATTGTACCGGCCCGCCCGCATGCCCACGCCGCGCCGCCTGCTGCTGCCCACGGCCCTGCTCGCCTGCATGCTCGGGCTGGCGGTGCCGCTGCGCGCGCAGACCTCGCCGCCGTCCGATCCGCTGCAGTCCAGCCTGGTCGGCGAGTTCGCCCTGCAGGACGGGCGCCTGCAGGACGCGGCGCGCGCGTATCTGGAGGCGGCGCGCGCGGCCTCCGACCCGGTGCTGGCCGAACGCGCGACCCGGATCGCGTTGCTGGCCGTCGACGATGCGCTGGCCGGAGCGGGTCTGGCCCTGTGGCAGCGGCTGCAGCCGGAGGGCAGTCCGATGCAGCGCACGGTCGCCGCCAGCCTGGCCCTGCGCGCGGGGGATGCGCGCCGGGCGCGGCCGGCGCTCGCCGCGCTGCTGGCGGACGGCGCGGATGGCTGGAAGCAGGCGATGGCGGCGCTGATGGCGGCGGTCGGCAGCCAGCCGGCGCTGGTCACCCGGCTGCTGGCGGAGACGGTGGACGGCGGCCGCCTGCCGCCCCAGCTCGACGCCTGGCTGGCGTTCGGCGGGCTGGCGCAGCGGCTGGGCCAGCCGGCGCTGGTGGACCGGGTGGTGGCACAGGTGGTGCGGCGCTTCCCCGGCGATCCCCGGGTGCAGCTGCTGCAGGCGCAGCTGGCGCGCGAGGCCGGGCGCCTGGACGAGGCGCGCCGGCGGCTGGCCGCGCTGCGCCCGGCCGCGGCCGCGCAGCCGGCCCTGCAGCAGGCGCTGGCGCTCGAGTACGACGCCCTCGGCGATCCGGCCACGGCCGCCGCGATCCTGGCCGCGGGGCCGCAGGACGAGGAGCGCTACGGCCAGCGCGCGTTCCTGCTCGACAAGGCCAAGGACAAGGCCGGCCTGGCCGCGCTGTACGACGAGGTGCGGGCCGGCGCCAGCCAGCCCAACCCCGCGCGCCGGCTGCTGCTCGGCCAGCTGGCCGAATACCTCGGGCGCTACCGCGAGGCGCTGGACTGGTACGACAAGGTCCCGGGTGGCGGCGCCCAGGTCCAGGCCCGGCTGCGGCGGCCGGTGGTGCTGCACGCGCTCGGGCGCGCGGACGAGGCCTACGCGGCGCTGCGCGCGCTGCAGGACGATGCGCTGCTGGAGGACGCGGACCGCCGCAACGCCTACCTGCTCGAGGCCGACCTGCGCCAGAAGGACGGCGACCGCGCCGGCGAGGAGGCGGCCTACGCCCGCGGGCTGGCGGCGTTCGCCGACGACAAGGCCCTGCTCTACGCGCGCGCGCTGATGTGGGAGCGGCGCGACGACATCGCGCGTGCCGAGGCCGACTTCCGCCGCATCCTGGTGGTCGCGCCGGACGACGTGGACGCCCTCAACGCCCTCGGCTACACCCTGGCCGACCGCACCGACCGCTACCGCGAGGCGCTGCAGCTGATCGACCGCGCGCGCCTGGCCGCGCCCGGCAACGCCGCGATCATCGACAGCTACGGCTGGGTGCTGTTCCGCCTCGGGCGCCTGCGCGAGGCGCTCGAGCAACTGCGCCAGGCCTACGCCCTGCAGCAGGACGCCGAGATCGCGGCCCACCTCGGCCAGGTGCTGTGGGCGCTCGGGCGCCACGACGAGGCGCGCCGCTATTTCGACGAGGCGCGCCGGCTGGATCCGGACAACCGCGCACTGGCGCGCGCGCTGCGCGAGACCGGCGCATGAGCGCAGGCCTGCGCGTGTTGGCCGTCGCACTCGCGGCCGCCGGCGCCGGCTGCGCGGGCCTGCCGCCGTCCGCCGCGCCGGCGCCGGACGCCGCGCGCGCGGCGCAAGAGGCGCGTGCCGCCGCGCTCGGGCTGCAGGGGCATGCCTGCGGCGACCCCGGCTGGGTGATGCTGGGGCGGGCGGCGCTGAGCAACGGCCGCGACGGCGGCAACGCGCGGATCGAGTGGACCCAGGGCGACGGCCGCCTGCGCCTGGTGCTGTCGGCGCCGATCGGCGGGCAGGGCTGGGTGCTGGAGGCCGGCCCGGACGGCGCCCGCCTGCGCGGCATCCCCGAGGGCGAGTGGCAGGACCGCGATCCGGCGCGGCTGCTGCGCACCGTCGCCGGCTGGGACATCCCGCTGGCCGCGCTCGGCTGCTGGCTGCGCGGGGTGGAGGCGGATCCGGCGGTGTGGGGCGAGGCGCGGATGACGTTCGGCGCGGACGGCTGGCCGGCGCAGCTGGAGCAAGGGGGCTGGCGGCTGCGCTACGGCGACTGGCGGCGCGACCCGTTCAGCCGGCAGTGGCTGCCATTCCGGATCGAGGCCGACCGCGGCGCGGACCGGGTGCGCCTGGCGGTGCAGCAGTGGGGGCTGGAATGAGCCACTCCGCGCCCCCGCCCGGCGCCGGCTGGACGCCCTGGCCGGCCCCGGCCAAGCTCAACCTGTTCCTGCGCATCCTCGGCCGCCGCGCCGACGGCTACCACCGGCTGCAGACGGTGTTTCGCCTGCTGGACTTTGGCGACACCGTCTGGCTGCGCCCGCGCGCGGACGGCGTCATCCGCCGCATCGGCCAGTCCGCGCCGGGCGTGGCGGAGGCCGACGACTTGGCCGTGCGCGCGGCGAAATTGCTCCAATCGGAGGCCAACTGCGCGCAAGGCGCCGAGATCCGGATCGAAAAGCGCATCCCGGCGGGCGCTGGCCTGGGCGGCGGTTCCTCGGATGCCGCCAGCGTGCTGGTCGGGCTGTCCCGGCTCTGGGGGCTGGCGTGGCCCCCGGCCCGGCTGGCCGCGCTGGGGCTGCGGCTGGGCGCCGACGTGCCGGTCTTCGTGCACGGCCACAATGCCTGGGCCGAAGGCATCGGCGAGGCGTTGCAGCCGATCGAACTGGCGCCGGCGTGGTACCTCCTCGTGCATCCGGGCGTGCACGCGGCCACCGCCGCGCTGTTCGCGGCCGCGGATTTGACGCGCGATGCCGCCCCCCTGACAATAGCGGACTTCCGTTCCGGGACCGCGCTCGACAATGCGTTCGAGCCGGTGCTGCGCCGCCGCGAACCGGCCGTCGAGGCCGCTTTCGCCGCGCTGGCGCGCATCGGCCGGCCGCGGCTGACGGGCTCGGGCAGCGTGGTGTTCGTGGAATTCGCCGAGCGCGGTTCCGCGGAGGCCGCACTCGCGGCGCTGCCGGCGGGCCTGTCGGCCTGGCTGGCGCGCGGCGCGGAGCGGTCGCCACTGCTGGACGCGGTGGCGCGGTACCCAACAGGGGCGTCGCCAAGTGGTTAAGGCACCGGGTTTTGATCCCGGCATCCGTAGGTTCGAATCCTTCCGCCCCTGCCATTCCCGCCGCCGCCCGTCCCGGGCGCGGCCCCGCACGCGCCTCGCGGCGCGCCCGACATCCATCCCACCGCCACGGTCAGAGCGCAGCGGAGCAGGCCATGCAGGACGATCGCAACTTGCTGGTGTTCGCGGGCAACGCCAACCGGCCGCTGGCCGAGGCGATCTGCCACGAGCTGGGGATCCGCCTGGGCAAGGCCCTGGTCGGGCGTTTTTCCGACGGCGAGGTCCAGGTCGAGATCGAGGAGAACGTCCGCCGCCAGGAAGTGTTCGTGATCCAGCCGACCAACGCGCCGGCGGCGGAGAACTTCATGGAGCTGCTGGTGCTGATCGACGCGCTCAAGCGCGCCTCCGCCGCCAGCGTGACCGCGGTGGTGCCCTACCTCGGCTACGCCCGCCAGGACCGCCGCCCGCGCTCGGCGCGGGTGCCGATCACGGCCAAGGTCGCGGCGCGGATGTTCGGCGCGGTCGGCACCGACCGCGTGCTGACGGTGGACCTGCACGCCGACCAGATCCAGGGCTTCTTCGACATTCCGGTGGACAACGTGTACGCCTCGCCGCTGCTGCTGGCGGACATCTGGCGCATGCACGGCACCGCCAACCTGATCGTGGTCTCGCCGGACGTCGGCGGCGTGGTGCGCGCGCGCGCGATCGCCAAGCGCCTGGACGACGCGGATCTGGCCATCATCGACAAGCGCCGTCCGCGCGCCAACGTGAGCACGGTGATGAACGTGATCGGCGAGGTCGAGGGCAAGACCTGCGTGCTGGTGGACGACATTGTCGATACCGCCGGTACCCTGTGCACCGCGGCGAACGCGCTCAAGGAGCGCGGCGCGCGCAAGGTGGTGGCCTACTGCACCCACCCGGTGCTGTCCGGCGCCGCGCTCGACAACATCACCCGCTCCGCGCTGGACGAGCTGGTGGTGACCGACACCATCGCGCTGTCGCCGGCCGCCAAGGCCTGCGGCAGGATCCGCCAGCTGAGCGTGGCCGAGCTGCTGGCCGAGACCATCCGCCGGGTGGCCTTCGGCGAGTCGGTCAGCTCGCTGTACGTGGATTGACCCCTTCCGTGCCGCCGGCCCGCCGGCGGCGCACCCCACTCACCTGGTCGCGGGTGAGTGTCCCCGCCGCCGCGAGGCGGCTTAATCGCAACGCAAGTGAGAACGCCCATGTCCGAACACACCATCCAGGCCACCGGCCGCCACGTCGCAGGGAAGGGTGCGAGCCGCCGCCTGCGCCGCGCCGCGTCGATCCCGGCCATCGTCTATGGCGGCAGCGCCGCGCCGCAGCCGATCCAGCTCGAGCACGAGAAGATCTGGCTGGCCAGCCAGAACGAGTGGTTCTACTCCTCGATCCTCAACCTCGACATCGACGGCAAGGTCGAGCAGGTCCTGCTGCGCGACATCCAGCGCCACCCGTACAAGCAGCTGATCCTGCACCTGGACTTCCAGCGCGTGGATGCCAACCATGCCCTGCGCGCCAAGGTGCCGCTGCACTTCGTCAACGAGGACAAGTCGCCGGCCGGCAAGACCGCGGGCGTGCTGGTCCTGCACGAGATGAACGAGGTCGAGGTCAGCTGCCTGCCGAAGGACCTGCCGGAGTTCATCGAGGTCGACCTCGGCGCGCTGACGGTCGGCGACATCATCCACCTGTCCCAGCTCAAGCTGCCGGCCGGGGTCGAGATCCCGGCGCTCAAGCTCGGCAAGGAGCACGACGTGGCGGTGGTGATCGCCAAGCACGCCAAGGAGGAGGAGGTCGACGCCGCCGCGCCGGCCGCGGCCGAGGTGCCGGCCACCAAGGCCAGCAAGAAGGACGAGAAGTAAGCGTCCCCGTCCGTCCCGCCCGGCGCGTGGCCCCGCCACGCCCGCGGCGGTGGCGGCGGGCCGCCCGCGGCAATGGACGGACTGCGCCTGATCGTCGGCCTCGGCAATCCCGGGGCGGAGTACCTGCGGACCCGGCACAACGCCGGGTTCTGGTTCATCGACGCACTGGCGCAGGCCGCCGGCGTGCGCTTCGGGCTGGAGGGCAAGCTGTTCGGCGAGACCGCCAAGGCGGACATCGCCGGCCTGCCGGTGTGGCTGCTGCGCCCGGCGACGTTCATGAACGCCAGCGGCAAGTCGGTCGCTGCCGCGCTGCGCTACTGGAAGATCGCGCCGGAGGAAATGCTGGTCGTGCACGACGAGCTCGACCTGCCTCCGGGCGTGGCGCGGCTGAAGTTCGATGGCGGCCATGGCGGCCAGAACGGCCTGCGCGACATCATCCGCCTGCTGGGGCACGGCAAGTTCCACCGCCTGCGCATCGGCATCGGCCACCCCGGGCACAAGGATCGGGTGACGCCGTGGGTGCTCGGACGTCCGGGCGCAGCCGACGAGGCGCTGATCCTGCGCGCGATCGGAAATGCGGCCGAGGTGCTGCCGCTGGCGGTGCAGGGCCAGTTCATGGAGGCGATGACGCGGCTGCATACGCCGCGCTCGCCATGACATCATCGCGCCGGCGAGTGGTCGGCGCGGCAACCGAGCAAGAGGCATCATGGGCATCAAATGCGGCATCGTCGGCCTGCCGAACGTCGGCAAGTCCACCCTGTTCAACGCGCTGACCAAGGCCGGCATCGCCGCGGCCAACTTTCCGTTCTGCACGATCGAACCGAACGTCGGCGTGGTGCCGGTGCCGGATCCACGGCTCAACGCGCTGGCCGAAATCGTCAAGCCGCAGAAGGTGGTGCCGACCGCGGTCGAGTTCGTGGACATCGCCGGGCTGGTGGCCGGCGCGGCCAGCGGCGAGGGCCTGGGCAACAAGTTCCTGGCGCACATCCGCGAGGTGGACGCGATCTGCCACGTGGTGCGCTGCTTCGAGCATCCCGACGTGATCCACGTCGCCAACCGGGTCGATCCGATCGCCGACATCGAGACCATCGACACCGAGCTGGCGCTGGCCGACCTGGAGACGGTGGACAAGGCGATCGCCCGCTACGAGCGGGTCGCCAAGTCCGGCGACAAGGACGCCAAGGCCAGGATCGAGGTGCTGGGTAGGCTGCGCGCCGCGCTGGACGCGGGCAAGGCCGCGCGCACGCTGGCGCTGGACGAGGAGCAGCGCGCGCTGGTGCGCGAGCTGTTCCTGCTCACCATGAAGCCGGTGATGTACGTGGCCAACGTGCTGGAGGACGGCTTTGCGGACAACCCGCACCTGGACGCGGTGCGCGCGCGCGCGGCCGGCGAGGGCGCCGAGGTGGTGCCGGTGTGCGCGGCGATCGAGGAGGAACTGAGCCAACTGGACGAGGCCGACCGCGATGCCTTCCTGGCCGACCTCGGGCTGGACGAACCGGGCCTGAACCGGGTGATCCGCGCCGCCTACAAGTTGCTGGGGCTGCAGACCTACTTCACTGCCGGCGAGAAGGAAGTGCGCGCGTGGACGGTCAAGGCCGGCGCCACTGCGCCGCAGGCCGCCGGAGTCATCCACAGCGACTTCGAGAAAGGCTTCATCCGCGCCGAGACGATCGCTTACGACGATTTCATCCGGTACCGCGGCGAGGCCGGCGCGCGCGACGCCGGCCGTCTGCGCCTGGAGGGCAAGGAGTACCGGGTGCAGGAGGGGGATGTCCTGCATTTCCGCTTCAACGTCTGAACGGGCGGCCGGAGGCGGGTTGCTGCCCCCCGGATCGCAGCGCTGACCGTTGACAGTGCCCGGGTGCATGGTCAAAATTACGGGCTCTTTGGTGGCGGGCCTTCGGGGCCGCCGCCGGGATCCGGAGGGATACCCAAGCGGCCAACGGGGGCAGACTGTAAATCTGCTGGCTTACGCCTTCGGTGGTTCGAATCCACCTCCCTCCACCAGCTCCACCAACGCCGGCCTCACCACCCGGCGGTGCAACATGGCAGGCCTCCCGGCGCGGGAGTAGTTCAATGGTAGAACTGTAGCCTTCCAAGCTACTAGCGCGGGTTCGATTCCCGTCTCCCGCTCCACCATTGCAACGCGACGTCCGGCCCGCCCAAGACAACATGCGCTCACGTAGCTCAGTCGGTAGAGCACCTCCTTGGTAAGGAGGAGGTCGATGGTTCGATTCCATTCGTGAGCACCACACTTCCGCAACTTCACGCACCGCAAGAGACGCAACCATGGCAAAGGGCAAGTTCGAGCGCACCAAGCCTCACGTGAACGTGGGGACGATCGGCCACGTGGACCACGGCAAGACGACGCTGACGGCGGCGCTGACGAAGGTGGGCGCGGATCGTTTCGGTGGTGAGTTCAAGGCGTACGACGCGATCGACGCGGCGCCGGAGGAGAAGGCGCGCGGGATCACGATCTCGACGGCGCACGTGGAGTACGAGAGCCCGACGCGGCACTACGCGCACGTGGACTGCCCGGGTCACGCGGACTATGTGAAGAACATGATCACCGGCGCGGCGCAGATGGACGGCGCGATCCTGGTGGTGTCGGCGGCGGACGGCCCGATGCCGCAGACGCGCGAGCACATCCTGCTGGCGCGGCAGGTGGGTGTGCCGTACATCGTGGTGTTCCTGAACAAGGCGGACATGGTGGACGATCCTGAGCTGCTGGAACTGGTGGAGATGGAAGTCCGCGAGCTGCTGTCCAAGTACGACTTCCCGGGCGACGACACTCCGATCATCAAGGGGTCGGCGCTGAAGGCGCTGGAGGGCGACCAGTCGGAGATCGGGGTGCCGGCGATCGTGAAGCTGGTGGACGCGCTGGACAGCTACATTCCGGAGCCGCAGCGTGACATCGACAAGCCGTTCCTGATGCCGGTGGAGGACGTGTTCTCGATCTCGGGCCGCGGCACGGTGGTGACGGGGCGCATCGAGCGCGGCGTCATCAAGGTGGGTGACGAAGTGGAGATCGTGGGCA